>CAVRZZ010000001.1:0-57320 GCA_963725875.1 uncultured Chloroflexia bacterium
TCAACGCATCGTCGGATGGCGGCCCGCTGCCGCCGCGCTGGGATCCGCGCCGGGCAGACAGACAGGCTGGCCGGGCAGGCAGACCGGCTGGCCGGGCAGGCTCGGCGGACGAGGCCCGGTCGGAGCCTCGGCCGCAGGCTGCCCGCCTGATCGATGCCGTGACCGCCCCATGAGCAGATTCGGGGCTTCGAGGCGCCCAGGCAGTCGCGGCCCGGGCAGCCCCCGGACCCCTCCCGGTTGGCCCCCTTCCTGGAAGCCTCTTCGGGCGGCGCATGCTCGCATCATGAGCATCCGAACTCCCAACCTTTGTCGCGCCCCCAGCGCCGACGCGCGGGGCGACCCCGAGCACCCCCTTCCGCGCTGTCGTGCTCCGGGGATGCTCATGGAGCGGGCGGGGCGACCCCTGAGCGGGCACGGCCGCCCGCTGGGCCGTGGCGCGCCCGCCGAGCTGACGTGGCGCGGCTCTCGACGGCGCCACCGGCACCGCTCGACGGATCCGCGGCGGAATGCAGACGATCCGCCGATCTCCCCGGATGACGGCCGCCGGGGGTTTCGCTGCGCCTCGCGTCGCAGTACCGTTGCGGCGAGGATCCGCAGGGCCACGGGAGACGTTCGATGACGTTCAGGCGGGACAGCAAGCTCGACACCTCTCAGGTCGAGGACCTCCGGGGACGGCGCGTCGGGACCAGGGGCATGGCCGTCGGCGGTGGCGGCGCCGTCACCGTGATCGTGCTGCTGATCGCGATGTTCCTGGGCGGGGGGCAGGGCGGCGACCTCGGCGGCCTTCTCGACCAGACCTACGGCCAGGGCGCCGGCCCCGTTCCGAGCTCCGGCATCACCGACTGCCAGACGGGGGTCGACGCCAACACGCGCGACGACTGCCGGATCGTCGGCTACGTCGACAGCATCCAGGCCTGGTGGACGTCGGCCTTCGCGGATGCCGGTCAGTCGTACGAGCCCTCGAAGACCCGCTTCTTCGACGGCGTGATCCAGACCGGTTGCGGCCAGGCCAGCTCGCAGGTCGGGCCCTTCTACTGCCCGGCCGACCGGTACGTGTACATCGACCTGGGGTTTTTCGACGAGCTGAAGTCGAAGTACGGCGCAACGGGCGGCCCGCTCGCGCAGGCCTACATCATCGCCCACGAGTACGGCCACCACGTGCAGGACCTCCTCGGGCTCCTCTCGCCGGGCGGCGGCGGGCAGGGCGCGGACAGCCAGTCGGTGCGCACGGAGCTGCAGGCCGATTGCCTCGCCGGCGTCTGGGCCTACCACGCGGTCGACACGGGCTACCTCGAGCCGCTGACCGATCAGCAGATCGCGGACGCCCTCGACGCGGCGAGGGCCGTCGGCGACGACCGCATCCAGGCCAAGTTCCAGGGCCGGGTCAACCCCGAGTCCTGGACGCACGGCTCCTCGACACAGCGCCAGGCGTCGTTCACGACCGGCTGGCGCAGCGGCGACGTGAACAGCTGCGACGCGTCGGGCGGCTGAGCGCCGCCTCGGACTCACCTCGGGATCCGCCCCGAGTGGGATCCACCTCGAGTGGGATCAGCCCCCGGCGAGGTGCCGAAGCGCGACCCCAGCATAGACGGCGGCCCCCACCGCCATCGCCGGCTCGTGGTGCCTGACGCGGTTCGAGTGGTTCTGGGGGGCCGTGGCCGGGTCCTCCTCGGGCGGCCGCGCGCCGACGAAGAACATCGCCCCCGGCACCTGCTGCAGGACGTACGAGAAGTCCTCGGCGCCCATGATCGGGTTGGCCAGCTCGGCGACTGCGTCGGTACCGACGACGCCGCGGGCAACCTCCGCGGCGAACGCGGTGAACGCCGGGTCGTTGAGGGTGACCGGGTAGCCCGGGATGATCCGCAGGTCCGCATCCGTCTCATGCGTCGCGCAGATCCCCTCGACGACCCGGCGGATCCCGGCGTGGACGGCGGCCCGGTTCTCCTCGGACGTCGTCCGGATCGTGCCCTCGAGGAACGCGGTCTCCGGGATGATGTTGTTGGTCGTGCCGGCCTCGACGTGGGCGATCGTGACGACCGTCGGGTCGAAGACGTCGACGCGCCGGGTCACCAGGGCCTGCAGGGCGAGGATGACCTCGGCCGCCACCGGGATCGGGTCGATCGCCTGGTGCGGTGCCGAGGCGTGGCCGCCCCGCCCGCGGATCGTCAGGCGGATGAAGTCGGCCGCCACGAGCATCGCGCCGGCGCGGAGGTTGACCGTCCCGCTCGGGTAGTCCGTCGAGATGTGGATCGCGAAGGCGCCCGTGACCTCCTCGCCGGCGGGCCGCTCGAGGAGGCCCTCCTCGAGCATGAAGCGGGCGCCGTGGTGGCCCTCCTCGCCGGGCTGGAACATGAGGAGGACGCGGCCGGCGATGTCCCCCCGGCGCTCCACCAGCAGGCGCGCGGCCCCGAGGAGCATCGTCATGTGCGTGTCGTGGCCGCAGGCGTGCATCGTGCCCGCCGTCTCCGAGGCGAACTCGAGGCCGGTCTCCTCCAGGAGCGGCAGGCCGTCCATGTCGGCGCGGAGGAGGAGGCTGGGCCCCGGCCGGGCGCCTTCGACGACCGCGGTGACGGAGGTCGTGGTCGTGCCGAGGCGCGGCTCGAGCCCGAGGGCCCGGAGCTCCTCGACGACGACGGCCTGGGTGGCCGGCAGCTGGAGGCCGACCTCCGGGATCCGGTGCAGGCGCCGCCGGAGGGTGACGAGGTCGGGCAACGCGGCGCGCGCCGCGGCGAGCAGGTCGGCGAGCGGGACGGAGGGCGGGGGCGGGGTCGATTCGGCGGTCGTCGGGTTCATGGCCGAAGTATCGCCGGGTCGTGGATTCGGCGGGCGCGATCGGGGGCACAATGGCGCCATGCCCGCGCTTCCCGCCCCCGTCGAGTCCCTGCCCGGTGCAGCCTGGCGTCCGCTCGGCCTCGGCGACATCGACGCCTACGTCCGCCTGCAGGAAGCCGCGCGCGTCGCGGACGGCGGCGAGGAGGTGACGACCGCGGAGGTCGCACGGCACGAGCTGACGGACCCGAACTGCCCGGTCGCGACGAACACGCTGGCCCTGGCCCTGGCGGACGGCACGCTGGCGGCGTCGATCATGGTTCACGAGCGCCTCCAGGGACTGGATTCGCGGCGCATCTTCCTCTGGGGGACCACGCATCCCGAGCTCCGCCGCAGGGGGATCGGGCGCGCCGCCCTCGCCTGGGGGGTTGCGCGCGCCGACGAGATCCTGGCCGGCCAGCCCGCCACCCTGCTGCGGGTCGTCGAGGCCTTCAAGGAGGAGCGCCTGGCCGACGCGGTCGCGCTCCACGAGGGGGCCGGGTTCCAGGCGGTGCGCTGGTACTTCGACATGCGCCGCGACCTGGGCGAGCCGATCCCGCACGAGCCGGATCCCCTGGGCATCCGCCTCGAGGGATACGAGCATGCGTGGGCCGAACGTCTGCGCCTGGCCCACAACGAGGCCTTCGCCGACCACTGGGGCTCGGAGCCGCTGACGGCCGAGATCTGGAACCGCGACTTCCTCGGCGACCCGTTCTTCCGCGGCGACCTCTCCTTCGTCGCCCTCGACGGGGACGAGGTCGCGGGCTACACCATCAACTACGTGGCCGAGGCGGACTGGGAGGCGACGGGCATTCGCGAGGGCTGGGTCGGGCAGCTGGGTGTGCTCCGGCCCTGGCGTCGCCGGGGGCTCGCGACCGCCCTGCTCGTCCGCTCGATGCGGGCATTTCGCGACGCCGGCATGGACGCCGCCATCCTGGGCGTTGATGCCGAGAACCCGACCGGCGCCCTCGGCGTGTACGACCGCCTGGGATTTCGCCCGGTTCGGCGGAGCGTCCGGATGCAGCGGCCGTACGGCGGGCGGTAGAGCGGGGGCGACGCGCGACCCCGCCGCGCCCACGACGCCCGAGCCGCCCGCCTCGGCCCCGGGTCGCGCTCCCGCGCCGGGGGATCACTCCAGGTCCAGGACGAAGCCCATCAGCAGGAAGCCCGGGAAGACCCAGTCGCGTTCGGAGGCGGGCCGGAAGCCGAACCGGGTGTAGATCCGCTGGGCGCCGGCCATCACCGGGAGCGAGTGGAGGAAGACGGCCCGGCGTCCGTCGGCGCGGGCGCGCTCCAGGCACGCGGCCACGAGCGCGGTGCCCACGCCCCGGCCCTGGGCGGCCGGATCGACGGCGAGCATCCGGATCCCGGCTTCGCCCGACCGAAGGTGCTCGGCCCAGGGGCTCGCCGCATCCGGGACGTACGTCAGGCACCCGAGCGGGGCACCGGTCGCTGCGTCGACGGCCGCCAGCACCACGGCCTCGCGTGCGCGGCGCTCGACATCGCGCAGCTCGGGGATGTACTCGTCGTCGCCCTCCAGCGCGCCGATGGCGTCGTACGCCGCGACCACGATGTCGCCGAGGCGCACCAGCTCCGCGGGGGAGAACGTCCCGGGCAGCACCTCGCGGATCTCGACGGCCATGGGCGGATTCTGCGTCCTGTCGCGCTGCCGCGCGCGGGCCCGGCACGTTGCGGGCGCGCGCGGTGCCGGCGCGCGCGAGGGGGCCCGCGCGCGGTGCCGGCGCGCGAGGGGGCACGCGGGCCCGCGCACGTGCCGGACCCGCGTAGTACGCACGGGCTATCGCCGGGCGAGACCGCGCCCGGTACGTTCCGGGTGCGCCGCGGCACCGCCTCGGCGCGGCCGTTTCACGGGCGGCCGGACCCCGAGCACCGTGGAGCACGATGGCGGCCGCTTCGCTCGAACCAGGCGCACCCGACGGCGCACCCGACGGCCCCCCGGCCGGCGATCGATCGCGCCCGCCGACGACGCCCATGCCGCCCGCCCGCGGCGAGCTCCCCGGGCTCCCCGAGCTGCGAGGGCTCCCCGAGCGTCCCGGGCTTCCCGACCTGCCCGTCGGCGGTGCCGCGCCGCGCCGCGACCTCGACCGCACCTTCGACGACGTCGTCGACCACGCGATGGCGCTGTTCGGGGCCGACAAGGCGGGTCTCTGGGTCCTCGAGGACGGGGAGCGGCCGTTCCACCTCGCGGCGCATCGCGGCCTGGGCGACGACGTCCTCGCCACCGCCGCGGACGTCCGGAGGGGCAGCTCGGCGGCAGGCTGGCGGTCCATCGAGCAGCGCCACACGGTGGTGCTGCGGGCGCCCTGGGGGACCGCCACGAGCCGGGGCCTGGCCGCGGCCTACCGGCGCGAGGGCTTCCGCACGATCTGTCTCGTGCCGCTCGTGTACGCCGACGAGCCGCTCGGCCTCCTCGGGCTCTACCACCTGGCTGAACGCCCGTGGGGCGAGGCCGAGCTCGACGTCATCGAGAGCTTCGCGGACCAGGTCGCGATCGCCGTCCAGAACGCCCGCCTGTACGCCAGCGTCCACGACTTCGCCGCGCGGCTGGACGCCATCCAGGACCTCGCGGCCCGCCTGAACCGGCTGCACGACCCGGTCGAGATCGGCCAGGCAATCGTGGCCGAGATTCGCCGGCTCCTCGTGTCGGACACCGCGCGCGTCTATCGCGTGGATCACGCGTCGGGGATGTGCGAGCCGATCGCATTCGGCGGCGTCTTCCTGGGCCTCTCCGAGCCCTCGGCCGCGATCCTCCGCGTCCCGATCGGGACCGGGCTCACGGGCTGGGTGGCGGAGCACAACACGGCCGTGCGCGTCGCCGACGCCCGGACCGATCCCCGGCGGCTGGTGGTGGGGCCGGACGAGGAGCCGGAGTCGATGCTCGTCGCTCCGATGTCCTTCGACGACGTCGTGCGCGGCGTGGTCGTCGTCAGCAAGAAGGGCGCCGACGCGTACGTCGAGGACGACCTTGCGACGCTGCGGATCTTCGCCGGGTTCGCGGCCCAGGCGCTCGTCAACGCCGAGAACATCGGCCGCCTGCGCGAGCAGCAGGTCGAGCTGGAGCACCGGCTGGCCAGCCAGCGGGCACTCCTCGACGTCAACGAGACGCTCCTCGCCGCCGGCGACCCGACCGCCGTCCTCGAGCGGATCGCCGACGGCCTCAGCGGCGTCGTCCGGTACGACAACCTGACGATCTACCGGATCGATCGCGAGCGCGGCGTCCGGACCGCGGTCCTGGCGCGTGATCGCTACGCCGAGGTCATCCTGGCCGAGGAGATCCCGACCGGCAGCGGCCTCACCGGCTGGGCGACGGAGCAGGGCGCGCCCCTCCTCTCCAACGACGCCCACCTCGACCCGCGCGCGGTGAACATCCCCGGCACGCCGGTCGAGCCCGAATCGCTGATCGTCGTCCCGCTCCGCGTCGGCGGCGAGGTCGTCGGGACCCTGAACGTGGGCCGGATGGGCGAGGCGGAGGCCCACTTCTCGACCGACGAGTTCGAGCTGGTCAAGCTCTTCGCCGGCCAGGCGTCGATCGCCGTTCAGACCGCCGAAGCCCTGCAGGCCGCGGCGCTCCGCGCCGAGCGGGATGCCCTGACCGGCCTTCGCAACCACGGTGCGTTCCAGGCCGACCTCGAGGCGCTCCTCGACGGCAAAGGCGATGGGAGCCCCGCGGCGTTCGCCCTCCTGATGCTCGACCTCGACGGGTTCAAGGCGTTCAACGACGGCCGCGGCCATCCGGCGGGCGACCGGCTCCTCCGCCGCGTCGCGGACGCCCTGCCGGGCCACGTCCGGGCCCAGGACCGGGTCTTCCGCTACGGTGGCGACGAGTTCGCCATGCTGCTCCCCGCGGTGCCGCGGCCCGAGGCCCGGGTGATCGCCGATCGCCTGGCGGCGGCCGTCGACGCCCTCGGCGCCGAGGAGGACGGCCCGCACGTCACGGTGAGCATCGGCGTGGCCGCGTGCCCGGCCGACGGGACCACCAAGGACGAGCTCGTCATGCTCGCCGACGCCGAGCTGTACCTCGAGAAGGCCGCGCGCCGCAAGGCCCGGGCCGGGACGGCCGAGCCGAGCGCCGGCCGGGGCGCCGAGTACCTGGCGGCGATCCAGGAGACGACCTCGGCGCTGATGGGCCGCCACGACCCGAACGAGCTCCTGGAGACGATCGTCGCCCGGGCAGCATCGCTGGCCGGCACGCCGAACGGCTACCTCTACCTGGTCGATCGGCAGGCCGGCGTGCTCCAGCTCGCGGTCGGCCTGGGAATCTTCCGCGGCATCGACCGCCTCGAGGTCGCTCGCGGCCACGGGGTGGGCGGCCGCGTTTGGGTGACGGGCGAGCCGATGTACGTCGAGGACTACGAGGGCTGGGCGGGCCGCCTGCCGGGGCTCGACGGGCTCGGCCGGATCGGCTCCGTGGTCGGGGTCCCCCTGACCGCCGGGGTGGAGATCATCGGGGTCATCGGCCTTGCGGCGGGCAATTCGGGCCGCGCCTTCGACACCACCGACGTCGCCGGCCTCAGCCGCTTCGCGCAGCTCGCCTCGGTGGCGCTCGAGAACGCGCGCCTCCACGCGGCCGCCCGGGCGGAGCTCGCAGCCCGCACCCGGTCGGAGGAGGAGCTCCTGGCGAGCACCGAGCGCCTGCGCCGCCTCGTCGACGCCTCCTTCGAGGCGCTCGTGATCCACCGCGGCGGGCGCGTGCTCGAGGTCAACGCGGCGTTCGTCGAGCTCCTCGGTCGCGCCCCGGAGGAGGTGCTGGGGACCCCGGTGCTGGACCTCTTCCCCGAGGCCGACCGCACGGCCCTGGCCCTCCAGCTCGCCGTCGACAACGAGACCCCGTACGAGACGGCGGCCCTCCTGGCGGACGGCTCCGAGGTGGCCGTGGAGCTCATCGGCCGGACGATCCCCTATCCCGACGAGGCACCGGCACGGGCGACCGCCATCCGCGACATCAGGGAGCGGCGAGCGATCCAGGAGCGCCTGGCCCGCCAGTCGTTCTACGACACGCTGACCAGCCTGCCGAACCGCTCGCTCTTCATGGACCGGGTCACCCACGCGCTCGGCTGGGCGCGCCCGGACGAGGCGACGCCGCTCGCCGTGCTCATCCTCGACCTCGACCGCTTCAAGGTCATCAACGAGAGCCTCGGCCACGCCGTCGGCGACCAGCTGCTGGCCGCCGTCGGGCGCCGCCTCGCCGACGCGTTGCGGCCCGGCGACACGCTGGCCCGCCTCGGCGGTGACGAGTTCGCGGTCCTCGTGGACGGCCTGGCGGGCGAGGCGGCCGCCGAGGGGCTGGCGCGTCGGATGCTGGAGACGCTCGCGGCGCCGTTCCTCGTGGAGGGGCGCGACACGTACATCGGGGCCAGCGTGGGCGTGGCCCTGGCCCGCGCCGGCAGCCGGGGCGCGGCGGACCTGCTCCGCGAGGCGGAGATCGCGCTCTACCGGGCGAAGGCCGACGCGAGCGACCGCGTCTCGGTCTTCCAGCCGCGGATGAGCGCCTCCTCGATGGACCGGCTGGAGCTGGAGCTGGACCTCCGGCGGGCGGTGGAGCGCGGCGAGCTGCGGGTCCACTACCAGCCCCTCGTCGACCTGCGGACGGGGCGCACGATGGGCCACGAGGCCCTGGTCCGCTGGCAGCACCCTAGCCGCGGCCTCCTGGCGCCGCTCTCGTTCATCCCGCTGGCCGAGGAGACGGGGCTCATCCTCGCCGTCGGTGACGTGGTCCTGGGCGAAGCCTGTCGCCAGGCCCGCGCCTGGCAGCTCGCCGACCCGTCCCTTGCCGGCCTGGTGGTGAGCGTGAACCTCTCCGCGCGGCAGTTCGCCCGTCCCGACCTCGCCGCGCGGATCGCGGCCGTGGTGGCGGAGACCGGCCTGCCGCCAGAGACCCTGGAGCTGGAGATCACGGAGTCGCTCGCGATGAGCGACGTCGAGGCAACCGGGGTCACCCTGCGGGCGCTCCACCAGCTGGGCGTGCGCGTCGCGCTCGACGATTTCGGGACAGGGTACTCGTCTCTCGCCTACCTGTCCCGGATGCCGCTCGACGTCATCAAGGTGGACCGCTCGTTCGTCGCCGGCCTCCACGAGTCGCCCGCCAACCTCGCGATCGTGCGCGCCGTCGTCGGCCTGGCCCAGGGGCTCGGGATCACGGTGACGGCGGAGGGCATCGAGCGCGAGGACCAGCTCGAAGCGCTCCGCGAGCTCGGCTGCGACCGCGGCCAGGGCTTCCTGTTCGCTCGCCCCATGCCCGCCGAGGAGGCGAGCCTGGCGCTTCCCGGCAGCGCCGCGGCCGCGCCGACCGGCGACGTGGTTGCGGGCCTGCCGCCCGGCGAGGGTGCCGCCGCCTGACTGTCCGGCCGTGCCGCCCGGGTGCCGCCGCCACGCCGCCCGGTGCCTACCCCCGGTTGCCGAAGAGGCGGAGGAGCATGAAGAACAGGTTGATGAAGTCGAGGTAGAGCTTGAAGGCGCCCATGACGGCGCCCTTCTCCATCGACCCGGCCCAGGCGGCGACGTCGCCGGACTGGATCTTCTGGACGTCGTACGCCGTGAGGGCCGTGAAGATCACGACGCCGGCGACCGAGATCACGAACGAGAGCGTGTCCCACCCGATGAAGATGTTCACGACGCTGGCGACGATGATCCCGATCAGGCCCATGAACAGGTAGGGCCCGAGGCCGGTGAGATCCCGCTTCGTCACCGCGCCGTAGAGGGCGGCGGCGCCGAAGACCGCGGCGGCCGACGAGCCGGCGGCGAGGACGCTGCCCAGCTCGTAGGTGATCAGGACGATCCCCAGGGTCACGCCGGTGATCGCCGCGTAGACGAAGAAGAGCAGCAGGCCGACCGTCGCCGAGATCTTGCGGATCGCGAGCGTCAGGACGAAGGCGAGCGCGAGCTGGACGAAGATCATCGGGATCGCCAGCCAGGCGTACTTGATCAGCGTCTCCTGCGGCAGCGACGCGATCAGGACCCCGACCCCGGTCGTGACCAGCAGGCCGAGGAACATCCAGAAGAAGGACTGGGTGAGGAACGCCTGGGCCAGCCTGGCGTCGGGGCGGACCCCGACCTGGCTCGGGGAGGCGTATTGCCCGTAGGGATTAGGCGTCATCGTGCGTTGGTCTCCATCATCAGGTCGGAGGCGCGACCCCCGCTACCACAGAGTATGCCGAACCTGCCCGTCAACGGCTCGCGAGAGGCCTGCGAGCCGTCCTCATCGTTCCTTTCGATCAGCCGGCCCCGCGGGATCTCGCGACATCGGCCCGCGCGGCGGTCGCCGTGCGGGCCTCGGCCTGCTCGGCCGCCCGGGCCATGACCCACAGCAGGTCGGCCAGGCGGTTGAGGTACGGCAGCAGGTGCTCCCCGGGGACGAGGCCGGCGCGCTCCAGGGTCACCGCGCGGCGCTCGGCGCGGCGCAGGATCGTGCGGGCCAGCTCCA
Source organism: uncultured Chloroflexia bacterium (assembly GCA_963725875.1). Taxonomy (GTDB): domain Bacteria; phylum Chloroflexota; class Limnocylindria; order Limnocylindrales; family CSP1-4; genus CTSoil-043. Next base: position 10,250 of record CAVRZZ010000001.1, read on the forward strand.
GCGCGGCGCTGGTGCGCGTCTCGCCGGGCACCACGAACTCGCCCGGGAACTCGATGCGGGACTCGAAGTCGGCCAGGAGCGCGTCGAGGCCGGCGACCATCTCCGGGGACACGCGGGTCGCGCCGTCGCGGAGGCGGTCCCACGCGGCGGGGTTCGCGGCGAGCTCGGCGCCGGCCACGAACAGCTCGCGCTGGATTCGCAGGACGAGCGGCTCGATCTCGGCCAGCGCCGGCGGGAGGACGTCGAGCCGACGCCGAACGTCGAGCTCGGCACGGGCGAGGCCGAGCGCCGCGACCGCCTCGTCGAGAGTGCCGTAGGCCTCGGTCCGGAGATCGTCCTTGGGGATCCGGTCGCCGCCGAACAGCAGGCCGGTGGTGCCGTCGTCGCCCCGGCCGGTCGCCACGGCCGAGGCCCGCGCGGGACGGTCGGAGGGGGCGACGTCGGACGCGCCGGCGTCCGGGGAGCTCGAGGGGTCCTCGGTCACCACATCAGGCCCGCGTCCCGCGGGTCCCAGCGCTCGGCGAGGAGGGTCACCTTGACGGGGTGGTCGAGCACCGACTCGGCCTGCTCGCGGACCTGCTGGATCATCGATCCCGCGTACGGGCAGAAGGGCGTCGTGAGGATCATCTTGACCTCGGACTCCGTCTCGCCCAGCAGGACCTGCTTGATGAGCGCGAGCTCCACGACGTTCATCCCGATCTCGGGATCCACCACGTTGCGGAGCGCGTCCAGGATCGCCAGCTCCTTGGCTCGGCGCTCGGGATCGAACGCTGGCGCGGCGTCGGCGGTGGGGGCGGTGGTCGGCTGGTCGGTCATGCGAGGCGGGTTCCGTCTGCGGATTCGTCGGAGGGGAAGGGTACCACCGATGCCCGGAAAGGCGAGCGCATTACTCGGAATTGAGCGGTCGCCGCGCGATCAGGCCGAGGGCGGGGCTCCCGCCCCGAGCACGACGCCGGGCCGGCGGAGCGGCTCCGGGAGGGTGGCCGCCTCCTCGTCCGTGTACCCGGGTCCCAGCAGGCTGCCGTCGGCGGCGAAGAACTCCGCGTACCGCTCCCGGTGGTCGGCCGCGTAGCAGTAGGCGAGGGCCACGCCGAGGCGGCGCAGCTCCGGGTGGTCGGTCAGGATCCGGGTCAGGTCGTAGCCGCCGGCGCGCATCTCGAGGAGCTGCCGCACGGTGACCCGGCTGCCGTAGAGGAACGGCTCGCCGTTCATCACGAGCGGATCGACCTGGACCCATTTGATCGTCATCGCGCCGACCTCGCTCAGCCGCCCCGGTAGATCGCGTTGAGGATCCGGTTGCGCTTCCGCGCGTCGCCGGAGATCCCGCGGTACCGGCGGAACGTCAGGTTCGCCAGGTCCAGGGCGTCGTTCGCTGGAGCCTGCTCCTCGGGCGAGAGGACGCTGCCCAGCGCGGTGCGAAGGCCCTCGCTCAGCGTCACCAGGTCGTCCATGGGGACCTTCCGGCGACGGTAGACGGGCGCCACCCAGTCGGCCCATTCGCGCACCTGCCCGGGATCGGCCGAGGCGACGGCGCGGGCGACCCGGTCGAGATATGCCTCGGTGTCGCGGAGGAGGGCGCGCAGGCCGTCCTCGCCGAGCCGTTCCCGGAGCGTCGGGTCGCGCTGCAGGGCGACCTCGAGGGCCCGGGTGCCGAGCCGCGCCTGGGCGGCGCGGATGCGCGCGGCGGCGTCGGGGAACCCGGCACGCATGTCGGTGGGCGGCAGGCCCAGGGCGTAGTGGCTCACGAGGAAAGAGTCTACCCGCTCCGTCCCTCGGGATGGGCGACGTCGCGGGGCCCCCCGGCGTTCGGTGCCACCGCGGGGCTGCCGGCAGACGTCGTGTCCGTGGACGCCGCACCATCGGTTGACCCGGCGACGTCCCGGGTCTCGACGACCCGTGGGCGAACCACGCGGTTGCGCAGGTCGCGGGCGCGGGCGGCACCGCGGAGGGCGAGCATCAGCTCGAAGTCGGCGTCGAGGCGGACGCGCGCGGCACCGCGTCGGGGCGGCTCGCCCGGAGCGGTCGAATCGGGGTTGCCGGCGGCGCCGGCTGCGTCGTGGGGAGGCGGGGTGGAGGCGCTCATCTCACCCTCCTATTCGCCGCCGACAGTCGGTGGGATTGCGCCGGGCACGACCGGGTGGGCGGGGCGAGCCGTGGCAGGCCGGCAATGTTCGCCACATCGGGCCGGCCGAACCTGCCGAAACCCGGCCGAGTCGACTTGGGCCGACTACGATGAGCCAATGACCGATCCGGCCACCGACCGCCCAGCACCTGCAGGCACCGACGCGTCCCGGACGGGCCCTCCGCGGGAGCTCCCCGGCGATCGACCGCCGAAGCGGCTGCTGGAGCGGGCGCCCTCGGAGCGGCTGGCGGCCCGGGGCGGGACCGCGGCAGGGGCGACCCCGGCAGGGGTGGAATCGGTCGGGGCGCCGGGCGCTCGCTCCACCGCCGGCGCCGAGCGCGGATCGCCGGGGCGTGCCGTCCTGTACGGCCTGGCGGCCGCGGCGGCCGGCACGCTGGCCCACCTCGTCGCCGCCACGCTCCTGCTGTGGACGGGAGCGCTGCTCGTCGTTGCCGTCACGCTGGGGATCCTCGTCGGCATCGCGGTCGCCGTCGGGGCCGGGAGCGCCATGCGCGCCCGAGCGCGCCGGAGCCTCGCGATCGGGCTGGCGCTGGGCGCGGTGGGCGTGGCCGTCGGCGTGAACTGGGTCCTCTCGGGGATGTACCTGGGCCCACTCGACTACCTCGTCCAGGTCTACGGGCTCCTGGTGCCGGTGCAGCTCGCGCTGGCGGCCGCCGGCGCCGTCGCGGGATCCCGCTGATGCCCGAGTTCCCCGACCTCGACCACTGGCTGCCCCAGGTTCCACCGACACCCCGCCGACCGGCCCCGCCGTACGAGGTGCGGCCCCCCGCCGAGGACGACTTCGCCGGTCTCGACGCCCGCCTCGGCGACTGGTGCGAGGGGCGGTCCGGGCGCGGCCGCCCGGACCGGGCCTGGTTCCGCCACTTCGGCGGCACTTCGCTGCTCGCCGAGGCCTCGCGGGGCCGCCGTCCGCTCGGGTTACTGCTGGGCTTCCGGTCCGCCGAACGCCCGGCAGAGGGCGTGATCCACGTGCTGGCAGTGGACCCGGAGTTCCGGCGCCGCGGGATCGGGCGCGACCTCGTGGAGCGCTTCGCCGCGAACCTTGCGGGCGCCGGCGCAACCTCGGTGACGGCGACCTGCCGCCCGGACGACCGGATCGCGCTGGCCTTCTTCGCCGCGCTCGGATTCGAGGCGCAGGCGGGGCCGGGAAGCACGCGGATCTACGGCGTGCCGGCGTTCGCCGACTGGAACGGGTCCGGGGAGGACCGGGTCCTCCTTCTACGCGGTGTCGCCCGCTGAGGCCGCCGCGATCTCCCCGACGATCGCCGACGGCGCCAGCTGCTCGACGAGCAGGCGTCGGAAGCGGGCCGGCTGATCGGACGGGGGGACCAGCTCGAGCCAGCGACGGAGCAGCCGCTCGCCCTCGAAGTAGACGAACACGTAGGTCCGCCAGAGCGGGTGGGTGATGAACTCGAGCCGCTTGGCGGCCCGTTCCGGCGTGGTCAGCAGCCGCCGCTCCAGGTAGGCCAGCACGTCGTCGCGCGGCACGCCGTCGGCGTGGAGCAGCAGGGCTGCGTTGCCCGCCACACCCCGGACCGCCGCCAGCGCCCGGGTGATCGCGACCTGGCGCTCGGCCGCCGCGCGGGCCGCCGCCGGGCCGGCGCCCTCGGGGAGCCCGGCGAGCCGATAGACCTCGGCGAGGAGATCGACCTCCTCCTCCGGCGGCACCGCGAACCGCCGCCCGAGGTCGGCCAGCCCCTCCGAGAGGAGGCACTCAGGCGTGTTGATGCCGAGGACGGACGCCTCCATTCGGCCCAGCGCGTCGACCAGGTGCGCCTCGTGCCAGGTGTGCTCCAGGTGATGCCCCGGGTACGTCTCGTGCGGGAGGACGGTCAGCAGGTCGGCCGCCCGGATCGGCAGGTCCGTGTTGAGGTCGACCCGGCTCCGGCGCCCGCCGTCGTACCAGTTGTAGCCGCTCCACGGCTGGCCCCGGACCAGCGAGACCGCGAGGTCCTCGCCGTCCGGCAGGCCGAAGAGCGCCTCCGCGCGGCGCCGGAAGCCCGGCAGGAGCGCGTCCACCACGCCACGGACGCGGTCGACCGGGACGGTGAGGCGTTCGTCCCAGGCGGCGGTCCGGGCCGGAAGCGGCCCCTCGCCGGGAAGCAGCGCGGCGAGGTCGGCCTCGGCGGCGTCGAAGACGGCCTCCGGCGTGCGCGTGGGCTCGACGTCGAAGCAGGCGGTGACGTGCTCGAGGTACGGAAGGCCGTCGCCGGCCAGCGCCCGAGCCTGCGCCGCGAGGGCGACGAGCTGGGCCTCGAGCCAGCGGCGGCGGTCGGGCTCGGCCACCTCCGCCGGGAGCCGCGCCCGGAGCGCCGCTGCGTCGCCGGCCAGGCGGGCCGCGGGGCGGAGCTGCTCGAGGTCGACCTGCTCTTTGAGGTCGCCCGGGCCGAAGTAGCCGTCGACGAGCCCCGGGACGTGCCGGTCGAGGCGGAGGGTGAGGAGCAGGTAGTCGCGGGCGATCGGGTCCGGGACGGGGACCTCGCGCTCGCCGCCGACGGCGAGGGTGCGAGAGGGGCTCACGACGCGCGTCCCGCCCGCGGCCCGTGCGGCGCGGCGGGGGTCATCGTTGCATCTTCTCGGGCCGTGGGGCGCGCAGGCGATGCGCGTCGGCATCGTGGCGGGCCGCCTCCTCGCGGGCGCGGCGGACGGCGGCGGCGAGCTCGTCCACCTCGGGCGGGACGTCGAAACGGCCGCGGCCGGGGGACGGCGCGCCCGTCGCGGTACTCGTTCCTCCCGGCGCATACGGCACCTCGCCCATCCCCTGCCCCGCGCCGACGCCGCCGGTCTCGCCGCGGAAGGGCATTCCCTGGCGCTCGACCGCGTCGAGGCTCATCCGCAGGGCCGCCGTCTTCTGGCTCGCGACCTCGCGGACGTAGGCCGCCTCCTCGTCCGGCGCCATGGGTCGGCCGCGAACGATCCCCCTGGGCTTGCCGACCGACAGCCACGCGAGGTGGTAGCGGTCCATGCTCCCCCACGCGGCGGCGAGGGTGTCGTCGGAGAGCTGGAGCCACGGGCGCAGCGCTCCCATCGACGGCGCGCCCTGGAGGCGTTGGCCCTCGGCGATGAGGTCCTTCGTCGCGCGGATCAGCTCGTCGCGGGTCACGCCGAGAGTGTAGGGCGAGGCGGCCCTGCGCCGTTTCGTTCGATCCGCCCCTTGCCGGCACTGCTCCAGCCCGCGGCCAGCAGGCCTGCGGTTCGCCGCCGCGCTCCGTGCGCCACGCCGCGTCGCGAGCGCCCGCCGACGACGCGCCCTACCCGCCCGAGGCCGTCACGATCCAGGCCTCGCGGGCCGCGCGGAGGCGGGCGGCCCACGGGCCGGGCACGCCCCCGGCGATCGGGGCGCCGTCGAGGGCGACGAGCGGTTGGAAGCCCGCAACGGACGAGCACAGCAGGGCCTCGTCCGCCGCGAGAAGGTCGCCCGGCGTGAACCATGCCTCGCTGGCGACGAGCCCCACCGATGCGGCGCCCTCCGGCCGCAGCAGCCAGTCCCGCGTGGTGCCGGCGAGAATCCCCGCTGCGAGCGGTGGCGTAAGCACACGCTGACCGACGATGATCGCAACATTGGCCGTCGTCGCCTCTGCCACGCGGCCGTCCAGCGTCAGGGTGATCGCGTCGTCCGCGCCGGCGAGCTCCGCCTCGAGCTTGGCGTGCACGTGGTCGGCGCGGGAGGTCGTCTTCACGGTCGCCAGGGGGAACGCCGGGTCGCGCCGCCCCGACGCGATCACCGCCCGCACACCCCGCGCCAGCACCGCCGCCGGGAGCGCCGCGTACGGCCACGCCTGGACGACGACGGTCGGCCGGAGCTCCCGCCAGCCCGCCGGGAGAAGCCCGCGCCTTAGCGGTGCGCCACGGCTTACCGTGACTCGGACGGCGGCGTCGGCCGGCGCGTTCGCCTCGACGACCGCGGCGATCGCCGCCGCCAGGTCGGCGTCGCTCCAGGGCATCGGGATCGCCAGGACCCCCAGCCCTTCGCGCAGGCGGGCGAGGTGGAGCTCCCGCTCGATCGCCACGCCGCGGCGGACGCGAAGGGTCTCGAAGAGCCCGTCGCCCAGCTGGAACGACCGATCGCCGGCGAGGAGCACGGGCTCGTCCGCCGTCGCCAGGCGCCCGTCGACCCAGACCCGATCGCTCATCCGCCCTCCTCGCCATCCACGACGGCGCCGATCGACCACAGCGGGCCGCGCGCCTTCGTGCGTGTCTCTTCCCATTCCTCTGCCGGGTCGCTGCGCCACGTGATCCCGCCGCCGACGTGCAGCGTCAGCCGGCGGCCGTCCGCGACGAACGTCCGGATGAGCACCGACGAGCCCATCGCCCCGCCGGCGTCGACCCAGAGCGCCGCGCCGCAGTATGGCCCGCGGCGGACCGGCTCGAGGGACTCGAGCAGCTCCATCGCACGGACCTTCGGCGCGCCGGTGATCGAGCCGCCCGGGAAGGAGGCCGCCAGGAGGTCGAAGGCGCCGCGGCCCGGCGCCAGCCGGCCTGTCACGGTCGAGACCAGGTGCTGTACCGACGGCGTCCGCTCGAGACGCCAGAGCCGGGGCACGCGCACGCTCCCCGGACGGCAGACCCGCCCAAGGTCGTTGCGCAGGACGTCGACGATCATCGTGTTCTCGGCGCGGTCCTTCTCCGAGGTCAGCAGGTCGGCGGCCAGCGCCCGATCCTCGGCGCGGGTTCGTCCGCGCGGGCGGGTCCCCTTCACCGGGTCGGATCGCACGCGGCCGGCTGCGTCGAGCGCCAGGAACGGCTCCGGCGAGGCTGAGATGATCGCCCGCACGGGATCGGTCCCGGACGACGGGTCGTCCCCCCGGGCTGTCGGCCCGGCGCGTCCGAGGTCCAGGTAGGCCGTGAACGCCGCCGGTTCGCCCGACCGCAGGCGACGGAAGATCGCCCACGGGTCGCCGGCGAAGGGCGCGACGAGCCGCCGCGTGAGGTTCGCCTGGTAAAGCTCGCCCGCCGCGATCGCGTCCCGCACCGCCTCGACGCCCACCAGCCACGCATCCCGCGTCGTCTCGGAGCGGAACACCAGCTCCGGGAATGCCGGCTCTCCGCGGAGGGGCACACGGACGGCGGCCTCCGCACGCGCCCGGACGCCCGCCAGCGTCGCGGCGAGGTTGTCGACGTCGCCGTCGACCGCTCGGCCCGCCAGCCACGCTCGCCCATCCCGGCCGTCCCAGGCGATCGCCCAGGCGTGCAGCCCCAGCCGCAGGTCCGGCAGGCCCTGGTCGTCGACCGCTCGCGCCGGGAGGTGCTCCAGCCGGCGTCCCAGGTCGTAGCCGAGGTGGCCGACGAGCCCACCCGCGAACGGCGGAACACCCGCGGGCAGCGGCGACCGATCCAGGCGGCGGAGCGCGGTGCGTGCGCTCGCGAAGGGATCCGCGCCCGGGGCCGAGCCCTCCACCACGGCGACCGGATCCGCCACGAGGAACGACCAGCGCCCGGCGCGCCCGGCGCGCGCGCTCTCCAGCAGCCCCAACCCCGGCAGGTCGCGGAAGCCGTCGGCGGCGTCGGCCGGCGCGATGCCGTCGAGCGCGGGCAGCCGCTCGACGACGGCACCGGTGGCGGGAGTCATGCCGGGATTATCGGTCGTCCCCTCCGTCGTGCCGGGCAGCCCGTGGCGCGTCCGGTGGCGCGTCCGGTGGCGCCGCCGTCTGGATCGCCGCCGTCTGCCGCCTCGCGGCGGCGACGTCGAGATCCGGGGTGGGCGGGCGCCGTAGACTCGGCACCAACCGCCGGGAGAGATACATGCGAGCGCGAGACCACGGGATCGTCCTGGGCCGGCTGGCGCCGGGTCCCTACAACGCGATCACCGACGTGGCGGGCGTGCGCGTCGGGCACACGACACTGGTCCGCGGCGACGGGCCGCGCGTGGTCGGCGAGGGCCCGGTCCGGACGGGCGTCACCGTGGTCATCCCCCACGATGGCGATGCCTTCGTGGAGCCGCTCTTCGCCGGCTGCCACCGCCTCAACGGCAACGGCGAGCTGACTGGTCTCGAGTGGGTTCGCGAGTCCGGCCTGCTGACCTCCCCGATCGCGATCACGAACACCCACTCGGTCGGGGTCGTCCACGACGCGCTCCTCGCCCACGCCGTGCGGACGCACGGCGTGGGCGCCGACTTCTGGTCCCTGCCCGTCGTCGGCGAGACGTACGACGGCGTCCTCAACGACATGAACGGCTTCCACGTGCGCCCGGAGCACCTGGACGCGGCGCTTGCGGCGGCCGCGGGGGGACCCGTCGCCGAGGGGGCGGTCGGCGGCGGTACGGGGATGATCTGCCACGAGTTCAAGGGCGGGATCGGGACGGCGTCGCGCATCGTCCCGGGCGAGGCCGGCGGGTTCACCGTGGGCGCCCTCGTCCAGGCGAACTACGGCTCTCGGGAGCTCCTGCGGATCGACGGCGTGCCGATCGGCGAAGCGATCCCGACGACCGACGTCCCCAGCCCATGGGACGCCGCCGACGAGCTGGCGAAGGCCAGGGGCGCCCGGGGCGCCGCGCTCCCGCCCGGCTCGGGCTCGATCATCGTCGTCCTCGCAACCGACGCCCCCCTCCTCCCCCACCAGTGCGAGCGGCTCGCCCAGCGGGCCGGCCTCGGGATCGCCCGGATGGGGGGCATCGCATCCACGGGCTCGGGCGACATCTTCATCGCCTTCGCGACCGGCAACCGCGGCCTCCCGGGTCCCGAGCCGGCGACGGCGCCGGGCGCCCCGGTGGCCATCGACGTCCGGATGGTCAATGATGCCCGGATCACGCCGCTCTTCCAGGCCGCGGTGGAAACCGTCGAGGAGGCCATCGTCAACGTGCTCCTCGGGGCCGGGACCATGACCGGCGCCGACGGCATCACGGCACACGGCCTCGACGGCGAGCGGGTCGTCGAGATCATGGCCCGCTTCGGGCGGGGCCCGCGGGCGCGTACCGCGTAACCACCGGTGCGGACGCGGATCGTCCGCTCGCAGCGTAGATTCGAGTTCCACGGAGGTGCCGCCGTGACCCCGACCTCCTCGTCGTTCGCCGGCTTCTCGCCGGCGGCGATCCAGTTCCTCGCGGATCTCGCCCAGAACAACGAGCGAGCCTGGTTCGAGCCCCGCAGGGCGGACTACGAGCGCCTGCTGAAGGAGCCGATGGCGCAGTTCTGCGTCGCCCTCGGCGGGGAATTTGCGGCGCGCGGCCTCCCGCTGCGGGCGGACCCGAAGCGCTCCCCGTTCCGCATCTACCGCGACACCCGGTTCAGCGCCGACAAGTCACCGTACAAGACGAACGTGGCGGCGTCGTTCCCGTGGGTCGAGGGCCACCCCGGTGCAGGGGCGACCGGGGCCGGCGCGGCGACGGCCGGCGCGACCGAGGCGGCCATCGGGGCCGAGGTACGCCACGGCGTCGGCGGCTACGTCAACTTCCGGCCCGGCGAGATGTACGTCGGCGGCGGGATGTACATGCCTCCGAAGCCCCGTCTCGAGGCCTTCCGGCGGGCCGTCGTGCGCGACCCCGATCGCGTCCTCGCGGCCCTGGAGGACCCCGCGTTCGTGGCCTGGTTCGGCGGCGCCCACCCCCACGAGGCGCTCAAGCGGACACCGCCGGGCTTCCCGGCCGACCACCCGCAGGCGGACCTCCTGCGCTGGAAGGACGTGATCTTCATGCGCCGACTCGCCGACGAGGACGTCTGCTCGCCGGACCTGCCCGGCCGGCTCGCCGATGGCTTCGCTGCCGCGATGCCGGTCTTCCGCTTTCTGGCCTCGCTGGCCTAGCCGGAGCTGAGGACCGCCCCGGGCGCCGCAGCGCGGTGCCCCGGGCCTCGCAGCGCGGTCGCGCCTCAGCCCAGCCGGTTGGTCCCGTCGCGGCGGGCGAACTCGGCGAGCGCCTCCCGGCAGGCCGAGGCCGCGCGCTGGGCCTGCCGGACGATCCAGGGATCGACCCGCGGCGAGTCCTCCAGCGTGACCGTGGGACCGATTGGTCCGTCGTCGAGCACGATCCCGGAGGCGTTCCGGTAGTCGGCCATCCAGTTCGCCTGGAGCGCGATGATCGCGTCGGCGACGACGGCGCGGTCGAAGAGCCAGTCCAGGTGCCGCGCGTTGAGGGCGTCGACCAGGTCGTCGAGCCGGACCGGCCGCCCCCGCTCCACGCGGGCCAGGAGGTCGACCACGCGCATCATGGCGAACGGGTCACCACGCTCCGCGACGATCGGCGGGGCGAGGTCCGAGGCAGGCATGCCGACCGGCGCGAGTCGGAGCCGGAGATCGCCGGGCGCGGCGACGGGGCGGTCGGTCACGGACGAATTCCTACCTCTGGGCTCGGGATTGCGCCGGGACGATAGCACGCCCGGGTCGCCCCGTTCGTTCGGGCCGTTCGGTCCCGCCCGGCGGCGGACCTCCGGCACTCGCCGGCCGCCGGGCAGGCCGCAAGAATGGACGGGGCCACGGCGTCGCGTGGCGATGCGGCCGCAGTTGCGCCGGCGATTCGGCGGGAGGTGCTGCGATGACGGACGAAGTGCTCGTCGCCTACGCGACGCGCCATGAATCCACGCGCCCGATCGCGGCCGCCATCGCCGAGGTGCTGACCGGGGCGCGGATCCCAGCCCGCCTCGAGACCGTTGACGCGGTTGGGGACCTCCGGGCGTTCCGCGCGGCCGTCATCGGCTGCACCGTCTTCGCCGAGGAGTGGATGCCGGGCGCCCACGCCTTCCTCGTCGCGCACGCGCGCCAGCTCGAGACGATGCCCGTCTGGCTGTTCGCCTCCGGGCCGACCGAGCCGCTGCCCGCGGGCGTGCGGGTCGACGTGCCGCCTGACCTCGTGGCCGTGATCGAGCGGATCGCACCGCGCGACGTGGCCCTCTTCGCCGGCGCGCTGCAGCCGCACCACATCGGCGCCGGACTTCGCATCCTGGCGAAGCTCTCCCGCTCGAGCTTCACCGAGCACCGCGACTGGGCCGCCGTCGAGCGCTGGGCCGAGCGCATCGTCGCGGAGCTGTCCGCGGAGCTGCCGGCGGCGCGGGCCACGAAGCAGGTGAAGGAATCCTGATCGCGTCCTGACCGCGTCGCCACCCGCGTGACGGGTGGATGGTGCATGGTTCGAGCACCATGGATGACGACCGCTTCCGCGCGCCCGGCGCGCCCGACCCCGCACCTCCGGCTGCTCAGCCCGGCTGGAGCCCACCGTCCACGTCCGCGCCGCCGGGCTCGCAGGCCGCGGCCGGGCTTCCCGGCACGAGCCAGCTTCCCGGCACGGGCCAGCCCCCCGGGCGGCCGACCGACCCGCCGGCCGGCTGGACGCCGCCTCCCCCGCCAGCTCCTCGGGGCCGGCGGATCCTGGCGATCGCCGCGGTCGTTCTCGCCGCGGTCGTCGTCTTCTCGCTCGGCGTCTCGATCGGCCAGGCCGGGAGCGCCCTCGCGCCGGCCGCCACGCCGACCTACTCGCCCGCCGTCGCGCGGCCCGACTGGCGGCTCCTCGACGAGGCATACGACCTCCTCGACGAACACTACGTGGACCCGGCGGCACTCGATCCCCTGGCCTTGGAGCGGGGCGCCATCGGCGGGATGACCAAGAGCCTCGACGACCGCGGCCACACCGGCTACCTCACCCCGGACGAGGTCGCGGCCCGCGACGAATCGCTGTCGGGGACGTTCGTCGGCGTCGGCGCGGTGCTGGACCAGCAGGACGGCTCGACCGTGATCGTCCGCGTCCTGCGCGACAGCCCGGCCGAGCGGGCGGGGATGCAGGCCGGCGACGAGCTGATCTCCGTCGACGGCGTCGGGATTGCCGGCCTCACGGTGGCCGAGGTGGTCAGCCGTGTGCGCGGCCCCGTGGGAAGCGAGGTCGCGCTCGAGCTCCGGAGTCCGGCCGGCGCGACGCGCACCCTCACGATCACCCGGGCCAAGCTCGACCTGCCCCTCGTGTCGTGGGCGTTCGCCCCCGGCACGAAGGACGCCGTGATCCGCCTGGAGAAGTTCTCGTCCGGCGCCGCCAAGGCCGTCAAGGCCGCGCTGCAGGCGGCCCTCGACCAGGGCGCCGAGGGCGTCGTCCTCGACCTCCGGGGCAATCCCGGCGGTTACGTCAACGAGCCCGTCGAGACGGCGAGCCTGTTCATGCGGGAGGGGGTCGTCTACCGCTCGATCGACCGGAGCGGGAAGGAGACGGCCCACGACGTGCTGGGCGACCCGCTGGCGCCGGACCTGCCGCTCGTCGTCCTCGTCAACGACCAGACCGCCAGCTCCGCCGAGATCCTCACCGGCGCGCTCCAGGACTCCGGCCGGGCGCGGGCCGTCGGCACGAAGACGTACGGCACGGGCACGGTGGTCAACACGTACCCGCTCAAGGACGGGGGCGCCCTCACGATCGGCACCGAGCGCTGGCTCACGCCGAACGGCCACGCCATCTGGCGCGAGGGCCTGGAGCCCGACGAGGTCGTCGACCTGCCGCAGGGCGCCGGGATCGTCGTCCCCGACGACTTCGCGGCCCTCGGCGCGGACGGCATCGCCGGGACCGACGACACGCAGCTGAAGGCCGGGCTTGCGGCGCTCTCCCGCGCGGGATCGGGCGTGCAAGAGGTGCTGGACCGGGCGGCCTGAGGCCGCTACGCTCGACGACGACACGCAGCCCCAGGAGGAAGCGATGAGCACGCGCGCCGACTACACCGTCGAAGAGTGGGAGGCGATCCGCCGGACGCCGGCGGAGGCGGTGGTCGCCCTCGAGCAGGCCACGAAGACCAGCTTCCTGGGCCGACGGCGCGAGCGAAAGGCCACGGAGAAGTCGTTCAAGGAGGCGATCGCCCAGTTCTCCGGTCTCGAGCTCATCGATGCGATCGTCGCCGCGAAGGAGGAGGAGGGCGTCCTCGTCGACGCGCTCCGGGCCTCCGACGAGCCGCTGATCGACAAGGTCGTCGAGACGGCCACGACGGCGCGGCGCGCCCTCGACGCCAAGTCGACCCGCGAGGAGCGGGAGGCTTACGTCAACACGGTGCTGGAGGCGGCCGAGGCGGTCGCCCTGGCGACCGGCGAGCGTGGTGAGTCCTCGAAGGTCAGCCAGGCGGAGGCGCTCCTCCTGCGCCGCATCGCCACCGCCCTCGGGAGACCCGGCTACGAGCCGCCCGAAGATCGGTGGACGGCGTTCGACCCGGCCCACCGAGACCAATAGCCGGGGCCAGTAGCCGGGGCCGGCGCGGCCGGGTGGCCCCCGGGGCCGGCGCGGCCGGGTCGGCCCCCCCGGTCGGCCGGCGCGGCGGGTCGTCATCCGCGGATGGCTACCCGACCGGGCGTGCTCTACAGCAGCTCGTGGTTGGCCGTGGCGTTCGGCCTGCCCTCCGCCGGTCGCGGCTCCTCGCCGGGGCCGTACGCCGGCGCCTCCGCCGGTGCAGCGGGCGCCTCGCCGGCATGCAGCACGGGCAGCGGCTGGCCGGCCTGGCCCTCCAGCGCGCCCACTCCGTAGGGCACCCACTTCGAGGGATCCTGGAGGCGGTGCGCCTCCTCGTTGCCGCGGGCGTGCGTCTCGAGGAACCCGGCCGGCTCGATCCACATCTTCTTGCCGTCGAGGAGCCCGGTGATCCCCTCCTGGCCCGGCTCGGGCCGCGGGTCCTGGCACCAGCGGCAGCTCGCCCGGTCGTGGGGCGTGTAGGACGTCGGCTCCTCGTAGGTCGTGATGTAGCCCTCGTAGTTGCGCAGCACGACCTTGTGATCCGAGTACGACACCAGGTAGTTCGGCATGACCGGGATCTTCCCGCCGCCGCCGGGCGCGTCGACGATGTACTGCGGGACCGCGTATCCCGAGGTGTGGCCGCGGAGGCCCTCGATGATCTCCAGCCCCTTCCCGATCGGGGTCCGGAAGTGGCCCGCGCCCTCGACGAGGTCGCACTGGTAGATGTAGTACGGCCGCACCCGGATCTCCACGAGGCGCTGGACCAGGTCGCGCTGGATGTGGACGCAGTCGTTGACGCCGGCGAGGAGCACCGACTGGTTGCCGAGGGGGATCCCCGCGCGGCTCAGCTTGTCGCAGGCGCGGGCAAGCTCGGGCGTGATCTCGTTGGGATGGTTGACGTGGATGTTGAGCCACATCGGGTGGTACTTCGCGAGCATCTCGCACAGCTCGTCGTCGATGCGCTGCGGCATGAAGACGGGGACCCGCGAGCCGATCCGGATGATCTCGACGTGCGGGATCTCGCGCAGCCCCCGCAGAGCGGACTCCAGGAGCTTGGGCGCCAGGGTGAGGCCGTCGCCGCCGGAGATGAGCACGTCGCGGATCTGCGGCGTCCGACGGATGTAGTCGAGCTGCGCCTCGAGCTCGCGCCGGTTGAAGTTCTGGGTCGGGTCGCCGACGATCCGGCTCCGCGTGCAGTAGCGGCAGTAGCTGGCGCACTGGGTCGTGATGAGCAGCAGGACCCGGTCGGGATAGCGATGGACGAGACCGGGAACCGGCGAGTGGCGGTCCTCGGCGAGGCTGTCCTCCATCATCCCGGTGAAGGCGCGCAACTCCGAGCCGACGGGGATCACCTGGCGCCGAATCGGGTCGTCGGGATCGTCGGGGTCGATCAGCGAGACGAAGTACGGCGTGATGTCCACCCGGAACTTGTCCGGCGCCGAGAGCCCCTCGCGCTCGTCGTCCGTCAGGTTCAGGACCTGCTCCAGCTCCTCGAGGGTGTTGAGCCGGTTGGACAGCTGCCAGCGCCAGTCGTTCCACTTCTCGTCCGGCGTCTCCGCCCAGATCCGGGCACGCCGGCTCACGGCCGGCTTCCCGTCGGGCCCGAGCTTGCCGGCCGGGTCGCGCAGGTTGACGAACGGGGCTTCACCGGCCGCCCGCGCGGCGACCGCCGCCGTGATCTCCGTCGCGTCCATCGTGCCGTGATCCCTTTCCGCGCTCGTCGGGTCCGGGTGCAGACCCGCAGCTGTCCGCGTCATCTCTGCATAGATCCTATGCAGCCTGCATGGTCCGAGGATGATAGCGGTCCGCGACGCAGGGGTCCAGACCCGCCGGGGTGCCCGGACCCGCATGGCCCGAACGGGGGATGTCGCCGGGCGAGAGGATGGCGCCTACAATCGCGCACGTGCCGACCGGCACGCACTCGTCACGGGGGAGCTGCCCACATGACCATCGATCGCAAAGCGCTCGCCGGCGCCTTCGCTGCCCTCCTGCTCGTCGCCGCCTGCGGCGGGTCCGCCAGCACGGCGCCGGGGGCCACGCAGGAGCCGGGGGCCACCCAGGCACCGGGGGCGACCCAGGCGCCCACCGAGACGCAGGCGCCCACCGAGACGCAGGCCCCGGAGGTGTCCCTCTCGCCCGGCTCCGCCGGCGACCTCGAGTCGACGCTGCCGTCGGAGGTCAACGGGGTCGCGTTCCAGAAGTCGAGCTTCGACGGCTCCACCGTGCCGGGCGGCATCCCGATCGGCGAGGGCGACGAGGACTTCGCGAAGTTCCTGGCGGACAACGGCAAGTCCCTCAGCGACGTCAAGATCGCGATCGCGAGCCCGACCGACAGCGAGGCGGGCGGGAGCCTCGTGATGGCGATCCAGGTCGAGGGCGTGTCGTCCGACGCGCTGCTCACCTGGGTCACGAAGGACGCCGCCGACATGGAGAAGACCACCGTCGGCGGCAAGGAAGTCTACGGGGCCGGCGCGGCCGGCTTCGGCGCCTACTTCTACGTGAAGGGTGACACCGTCTTCTACGTCCTCTCGATGGGGGGCGACGCGACCCTGGCCGAGGGGATCTTCAAGCAGCTCCCCTGATCCATCGGGGCCGCCGCGCGCCGGCGGCCCTCCATCGCATCCCGATCGGGCCCGGCCATGCACGCCGGGCCCGACGCGTGCCCGGCCCCGGGCGGCACTGAGGGCGGCTCGGCCCCCGCCGGCCGCCCCGGCATGCGGGACCCGGCTGCGCTACCGTCGCGCCATGACCGACCACGACCATCACGACGCCGACCCCGCCCCCGGCGACCTCGACGCTGCCCCCGGCGACCCGCCGGCCGGCGGCCCACCCGCTCGGGACCTCCCGGACCACGTCCTCGCAAACCGCGCCTTCTGGACCAACGAGGCTGCCGACTACGTCGCCCCGGGGCGCCGCGCATGGGCCGACCCGGAGCCGACCTGGGGCGTCTGGGGCGTGCCCGAGAGCGAGCTGCAAATCCTCCCCGACGTCGCCGGCCTGGACACCATCGAGCTCGGCTGCGGGACCGCGTACGTCTCCGCCTGGCTTGCCCGGCGCGGCGCGCGGCCGGTGGGGATCGACATCACCCCGGCCCAGCTCGCGACGGCGCGCACGCTGCAGGCCGAGCACGGGCTCGACTTCCCGCTGCTCGAGGCGAGCGCCGAGGACGTGCCGTTGCCCGACGCGTCCTTCGACCTCGCGATCAGCGAGTACGGCGCGAGCATCTGGTGCGACCCCTACCGCTGGATCCCCGAGGCGTCCCGCCTCCTGCGGCCGGGCGGCCGGCTGGTCTTCCTGGTCAACGGCACCATCCTCATGCTGTGCTCGCCCGACGAGGAGGTGCCGGTCGAGGAGCGCCTGGTCCGCGACTACTTCGGGATGCACCGCTTCGACTGGCCCGGAGTCGACGAGGGGGTGGAGTTCCACCTCGGATACGGCGACATGATCCGCCTCCTGCGGGCGAACGACTTCGAGGTCGAGAACCTGGTCGAGATCCGGGCGCCCCGCGGGGCGTCGACGCGGCATCCGTTCGTGACGCCGGAGTGGGCCCTGCGCTGGCCGTCCGAGGAGGTCTGGATCGCCCGCAAGCGCGGCTGACGACCTGGAGCGCCGCCGACGGCAGCCCGCCCGTCGCCCGAGGCGGCTCGCCCGTCGCTCCCGTACCATCAGGCGCATCGCGCCGAGCATTCGCGTCCCGCACGAGGAGTCCCATCCCGCATGACCGCGCATCTCGCTGCCCAATGGACCGTCCGGGTCGCCGGACTCGTCGCTCTCGTTCTCGGCGTCCTGCTCTGGACCGGCGGCGGGGGTGGCGTCGTCCCTCTGCACATGCTCATCGGCGTGATCCTGGTGGCCGGGCTCTGGACGCTGGCTGCGCTCGGCCTGCGCGCCGGCACGGGACCGGCCATGCCGGCGATCGCGTTCGCGTGGGGCATCGTCACGGTCCTTTTCGGCCTCAACCAGGCGACGATCCTGCCCGGCGACGGGCACGTCGTCGTCCAGGTGGCCCACCTGCTCGTCGGGATCGTCGCGATCGGGATCGGCGAGGCGCTCGGCGCCCGAATCGCCCGCGTGCGCGCCACGGCCTGACCTCGCCCGCGGCCGACCGCGTGACGGAGGCGCGGCCTCCGCGGGCGACTACTCGCCGATCACGCTCCAGAGCAGCCCCATCATGATGAAGAAGCCGCTGAACAGGGCGATCAGCGCGACGGCGCCGTAGGGCGACGCGGCCGTGTTCGGGAACTGCGGGATCAGCAGCCCGAAGCCGACCACCCACGTCACCGCGAGGAAGGCGAACAGGTAGCGCGTGCTCGGGCCAGTGATGGCCCGCACCCAGCCGATCGACCCGGCCCGGCGCTCCGGCGACATCGCGGCGCGCAGGAAGATCACGACGAAGCCGCCGGCGATGAGCGCGGCAATCCCGAACTGGATCGGGTGCTGGATCGCCGTCACGAAGAGCTGCACGGGTCGGCCTCCCCACCGAGGGACTGGTCGTTCCGGGGCGCCGCCCGAGGCAGCGCAACGGCTGGACGGGCGGATGATAGCAGCGACTTCCGCGGGGTGGCCATCCCGTCGCACCGCACAGCCGTTCAGCTGGCGATGACACGCACCTCGTGCCAGCCGGCGGCGCCGCGCGGCAGCGGCGGCTCCGGGGCCTCCGGCTGAAGGGCCCCCGTGCCGTCCGTGGCGCGGGCCCGGAGCACGACCGGTCCGGCCGCCGGCGCAGCGAGCGTTGCCCGCCAGCGCACCCAGGTGAGCGCCGAGCTCGGGGCCTCCAGCTCGGCGGCGACCCACGATGTCCCGCCGTCCGGGCTGACCTCGACGCCCCGGATCCCACGCTCGCCGGCGAACGCCACGCCGAAGACCGGCAGCGGCCTGCCGGCGGCGACGACGTCCCCGGGCAGCGGGTCGTCGATCCGCGACCAGGTCCGGACCACAGCCTCGCGATCCCAGCCACGCTGCTGCCAGAAGCCGTCCGCGTCGTTCGCGGCGAGCGTGATCCGGGTGATCCACTTCGGCTGCTTCATGCCGTAGCGGCCGGGCAGGAGCACCCGGAGCGGGAAGCCGTGCTCGGGCGGCAGCGGCGCGCCGGCAGGCCCCATCCCCCAGGCGAGCAGGCTGCGCGGGTCGAGCGCCACCTCCAGCGGGATCGACTCCGTGTAATCGTCGGCCGACGTCCACAGCACGTGCCGGGCATCCGCCTGCGGTCCACCCGCCAGGTCGAGCACGGCCGCCACCGGCGCGCCCGTCCAGACCTGCGTCCCCGCGTACGGGCCATAGGTCAGCACCGGGTTGCTGATGCAGATCAGCGTCCGGGAGTCCGTCGTCGGCCCGAGGGCCCGCAGCTGCTCCAGCGACAGCTCCAGGGGCTTCCCGACCAGTCCGTCGACCGCGAGGCGCCAGGCGTCGGCATCGATCGCCGGGGGCGTCAGCCCCTTGGCGACGACGTAGTGATCGTCGAGCGGGGTGATCGCCGGCGTCGGCCCGAAGCCACCCGGGGAGGACGGGCGGCGGGCCGGCACGCTGCCGGTCGCCACGGCCGTCGTGACGCGCGCCGCCCCGACGATCCCGGACAGCCCGAGAGCGGCCAGGGCCAGGCCGCCGGCCAGGACGGACCGGCGCGGCACCCCGCTCGGAGTCGGCACGGGCAGGGCCGGCGGCGCGGCGACCGCCGCAGCCTCGCCCGGGACCGGGGGATGCGCCGCGGCCGGCGGCACCGCGGCCGGCGGCACCGCGGCCGGCGAGGGGGCTGCGCGCAGCGGCTCGACCAGGGCGAACGTCGCGCCGAACAGCACGCAGGCGGCGACGAGCGGCACCTGCAGGGCGACGGCCGAGCCGCCGTACTCCGACCCGAGGAGGCCGGCGCCGGCAGTCGGCAGGATGACAAGCTCCGCGACGGCGAGCGCGACCCCGGCCGCCAGGAGCCCGCGGCCCGGTGCCGAGCCGGGCGCGACCGGGCCCGCCAGGCGCCGAACGACCGCCCCCACGAGGCCGCCGACGACGACCACGCCGCCCGCGACGGCCAGGAACAGCACGCCCTTGGCGAGGGGGCCCAGCGCCGCGAGCACAGCCTCGAACACGGGCAGCGGCACCACCCGCAAGATCCCGTCGACGACGACCTCCAGGGCCCCGGGGCCGCCCAGGACGAGGGGCCCGAGGAGGAGCGCGAGGAGCGCGGGACCGGTGGCGAGGGTGCCGGGCGGCAGGGTGCGCGCAAGGCGGTGCATCATGGAAGGGTAATCGCTCGCCGGTGACGGCCAGATGACGGTCGGGGGCCCGGTCGACGCGTCGCTGCACGCACCCCGGGAGTCCCGCATGAAATCCATCCGCCTTCGCTGGCGCCCCGGCACGGCCCGCTTCGAGGCGCGCGGCCGGTCCGGAGCCTGGATGACCCTCGCCGCCCCGGACGAGCCGGAGGGCGTGCCGCTCGACGACGGACCCCACGGCGGGCAGGCCGGCCCGAGTCCCGCGGAGCTCCTGCTGGTGGCCGGCGCCGGCTGCGCTGCGTGGGACGTCGTCGAGATCCTGCGCAAGCAGCGCCAGGCCGTGACGGCCATCGAATCCCGCGTCGACGGGGAGCAGCAGGCCGATGCCCCGTGGACGTTCCGCCGCGTCACCCTCGCCTTCACCGTGCGCGGCCATGGCCTGGACCGCGGCGGCGTCGAGCGCGCCGTCGACCTCGCGGTCGAGAAGTACTGCTCCGTCCTCTCGACGGTCGGCCACGCTGCGACCATCGTCCACACGACCGAGGTCGTCGAGGAGACCGCGGCGGCCTGACCGATCGCAAGGCTCGGCCCGAAGCGCACCGGGCAGAGGAGGAGGCGCGGGCGCAGGCCACGGGCCACGGGCCCGGGCGCGCAACGGGCTGGGTGCCGCCCCGCGAGGTCAGGGGGTCGTGGCTGCCTCGGGCAGGGCGACCCCGGCCAGGCCGGCGATCGCGTGCGTCGCCGCGTCGACGTCGGCAAGCGGCGCCAGCGCGCTCAGCATGCGCCGCCCCGCCTTGACGTACGCAGCGTCGTCGGCAAGCGGCGCGGCGAGCCCCTTGGCCGCGGTCGCGGCCGCCGCGCGGTACAGCGTCGTGACGTCCGCCGCGAGGCCGCCGGCCGGGACCCACGACGCCAGGCGACGCGCGGCCTGCTCGCCCGATCGGGCGTCGGCGGCGATCTTGCGGAGGACGGGAGCGATCTCGCCTGCGCCCGAACCCCGGCTGGCCAGCAGCTTGGTCAGGGTCGCGGCCGAGCGGGCGAGGCGGTCGCTCACGGTCGCGACCTGCAGGAGGCCCGCCGTGACGCCCGGGGGCAGGGCGGCGGCAGGCGTCGCTGCGATGGGCCCGAAGATGGGTGCCGCAGATGCCCCCGCGACCGGTGCCGTCGTCGCTGCCGCGCGCGCGGCGTCGGCCGCGGCCAGGCGGGGCCCCATCGCGACGCCGGCGATCACGGCCCCGCCGATCATCCCGACGACGCTGCCCACGAGGATGAGGAAGAGGGCGGTGCGGACGAGGATGCCGGCGACGAGGAGGGAGCCGCAGCCCGGACAGCGCCCCTGGCCGATCGCCAGCGGACGAGCGCACTCGGGGCACGAGAAGGTGCGATCGGCGGCGGCGCCGATGAGCGGCTCGTCGTGGGATCGCGGACGGCCGGGCACGCCACGGAAGCGACGGGTCAGGCCCGAGAAGGTCATCGTCGCGCGGCGCTCCGAGCAGCGGGGCGGCAAGCCGCCGGCGACCACCCCGGCCGCCGCGTCCATTGTGCGAAGCGCGACCCCCGCGAGGGAAGGTGACGATGGTCCCGGTCGCCGGGTGACCCCCCGGCTGCGAGGCCGGCGGGAACGCGGCGTGCCGGTGCGAGCGCGGGGTGCCGGCTCCCGGCCTAGGGAGCCGGCGTGGCCGACGCGCCGGGCGCCGGCGACACCTTCGCGAGCTCGGCGTCGATGATCGGCCGCAGCTGGTCCATGGTCAGCGCCCCGGGCGCCTGCAGGACGCCGTTCACGGCCAGCCAGGGCGTCTGGCCCACCCCGGCCGCCCGGCCGGCGTCGGTCTCGGCCTTGACCGCGTCGACCTGGGCATTCCCGTCCATGCACGATCCGAATGCCGGCATGTCGAGGCTGATCGCCTGGGCGATCGCGTCGAGGCGCTCGCGCCGGAAGCCGCCCTCGTTCTCGCCGTCCTGGTTCTCGAACAGGTAGTCGTGGTACGCCCAGAACTTGCCCTGCTCACCGGCACAGCGCGCGGCGGCCGCGGACTGCTGGGACTCGCCGTTGGGATCGCCCCGGTCGATGAAGGCGAAGTCACGGTAGACGAGGCGCACGGTCCCGGCCGCCACGTACTCGTCGACGAGGTCAGGCTCGATCGACTTCGCGAAGTAGCCGCACGCCGGGCACTGGAAGTCGGACCAGACATCGATGGTGACCGGCGCGTCGGCGGGGCCGAGCGCGCGGGCGTTCGCCGGGTCGACGAGCTCGGGCGGCGTGAGCCGAATCGGGAGGAGCAGGTCGCCGGTCGTGCTGCTGCCCTTCCCGCCGAGGATCCCCGAGGCGAACAGGACGACGATGAGCCCCACGGCGACGGCGCCGACGGAGAGCAGGACCATCGGCGACTGCCACGCCGGCTTCGGGGCCGCGGTGCTGGCGGCCGCCACGCGCCGATCGCGGCGGGCCGCTTCGCGGCGCTCGCGGCGGGACGAGGAGCTGTCGTCTGGACGCTTGGAGTTCGACATCGATGATCTCAGGTTCGAAGGGGGAGGTGCCGCCCGCAGGCGGGGGACGCGACGGGAAGCGTACCCGTCCTTACGTCGTCGCGCCCGCCCCGGATCACGCCCCCGGCGCGGGGGCCGCCCCCGACGGCTCGGTCCGCGTCGGCGCCGGGCCCGGGGTCAGCGGCCGCAGGTAGAGGGCCAGCACCGCGACCAGGTACGCGGCCCAGGTTGCGAGGGTGATCCATTCCGGCGATGACGAGTAACCGAAGACTGCCCGCAGGAAGAGGCCGATCCCCGCGTCGTGCGGGAGGACGGCGCTGACGTCGAAGGCGGTCTGCGTCCCGATCGAGATCCAGCCGATCTCGACGAACTCGTGGACGGCGCTGGAAAGCAGGCCGGCGGCGATGAAGATCAGGAGGACGCCCGTCCAGCGGAAGAAGCGCTGCAGGTTGAGGGCCCGGCTGCCGCGGTAGAAGCCGTACCCCAGGCCCACCGCGATCGCGAGGCCGACGACGGCCCCCGCGAGGACCGACACGGCGCCGGCGTCCCCGGCGTCGCCGCCCGCGGCCGCCGTCGCCTGCCCCACGAGGAACAGGGCGGTTTCCAGGCCCTCGCGGATCACGGCCGTGAATGCCAGGACCGCCAGTCCCCAGGCCGTGCCCTCGGTCAGGATGCGGTCCATGGCCCGCTGGAGCTCGCCCTTCACGGAGCCCGCCTGGCGGCGCATCCAGAACAGCATCCAGGTCACGACGCCCGCGGCGAGCAGCATCGCCGCGCCCTCGAAGATCTGCTCGTAGGGCTCAGCCAACGAGCCGAGCGTCAGGAAGATCGCAGCCCCCAGGGCGACCGAGACGGCCACGGCGGCGGCGACGCCCACCCAGATCTTCGCGACGTGCCGGGCGTTGCCCGTTCGTGCCAGGTAGGCGCCGATGATGGCGACGATCAGCGCGGCTTCGACCCCTTCGCGGAGGCCCGTGAGGAGGCCGCTCGTGAAGGCTCCAGCATCGAACATGGACGCGGGCTCCTGGTGGGACGCGGGGACGCACGGGAAGCGGGTCCGGCGGGCGGCTCGCGGGACCGGCGGCGCCGGGGACGGAGCGGGTTGGACGGGTGGAGTCTACCGGTCCCTGTCCCGGTCGGTCAAGCGACCTTTACTCGGTGGCGCAGGGAACCCTGCTGTATGCCTGCGCCTCGTCTACTCCCCGATCGCCGTCCGGATCGCCGCGCGGACTTCGTTCGAGCCGACGATCACCTCGAAGCTCGCCACGATCCGACCATCGGACCCCACCACGAAGACGAATGGCTCGAACGGGATGCCGTAGGCCTGGCTCCATTGCGCGTACCGGAACTTGCCTTCGTCGTATTCGGGCTGGATCCTGCCGCCGACGTCACGCATGACGTACGGCTCCACGTGGACGAAGTCGATCGTCGGGAACTCGTTCGCGATCTCCTTCATGTAGCTGAGCAGCGGCCCGCAGGCTGTCGTTGGGCAGAAGGCCGGTGAGTAGAGCGTCAGGACGAATGGCCGACCGGCGTTCAGGAGCTCGTCGACCGAGTGCTGGTAGAACCGCTCGTCGGGGAACACGTCGGTCGAGATCAGTTGGAGGTTGCCCTTGACGTCGGCGGCGACCGGCGTCCGGACGCTCGGCGCGAGGGTGCCAATCTGCGGTGTTGGGCCCTGTTCACGCGCCTTCACCACGAAATCGGCCGAGCCGATACGGCCGTCAGGGCCATCGAGGGTGATCCTGGCGTCGTACCGGCCGGCACGCGGGAGCGTCATCTCGGCGACATACGCGGCCTTGCCACCGCGCACCACCCAGATGAACTCCCCCGGAACCTCCAACGGGGCAAGCCCGGGGTCGTCGGCCAGGCGGAACGAGAACTCCGCCACGACGTCAGGTTTCGCGAGCTCGCGGTTGGCGTGGTCGCTGACCGTGACGACGATCCGGTTCCGGCCGGCACGTACGATCGTCGATTCGAGGCGGACGCGGACGGTCGTCGCCGGTTTGGGCGTCATGGCGGCCGTGGGCACGACGGTCGGCGGTGCCGCAGTGGGGGCAAGCGGTGCCGTCGATGTCGGCAGCGGCGCAGGTGAGGCAGGGGCACTCGAGGCCGGCGGCACGATCAGCTCCGTCGCGAGCCCGTTGATCCGCGCGGCGACGACCGCGGGTCCCGCGCCGAACCAGATCTGGTGCCGGAGCCGCCCTTCGGCATCAACGAGGAACGTGTCGGCGGTGTGCGCCATCGCGTACCCGGCGGCGTCGGTCGACTCGACCCTGGCGTACGAGGCGCCCCACGCATCGGCGACCGCCCGAATCGCGTCGTCGGTCCCCGTGAGACCGATGTAGCCGGACTGGTAGTAGTCCACGTACTGCTTCATCGCGGCCGCGTCGTCCCGGGCAGGATCGATCGTGACGAACACGACGCCGACATCCTGGTCGACGAGCTTGAGGGCGTCGCGGACGTCCGCCAGGTTCGTCGGGCAGACGTCCGGGCAATGCGTGTAGCCGAAGAAGACGAGGACGGGCTTGCCGCGAAGCGAGGCCAGGTCGAACGGCCGGCCGTCCTGGTCGGTGAGACGCAACGGGGGCGCAGCGGCGAGGGGTCGGACCGCGGTGTCGCGGTCGAGCCCTTCGGGCGTGGGCGAAGCCGGCCAGACGTAGGCGCCGTCTCCCGTCGAGGCCGGTGGCTGGCTGGCCATGGAGAGCCAGGCGACGGTGCCGACGGCGATGCCGGCCAGCGCCGCGAAACCCAGCACCAGCCCGGTCAGCAGGGCGAGGCGAGTCGGCGCCACGGGTCGAGGGGACGCGGCCATGGTCGCAGGAGTGTCGGGTCGGGACGACTGCTCCGGGGAGGGCCGTTCGGCCGACCCCAGAGTGCCGTCTGTCATGGAAGTCGGCGTGTCAGCTCTCCCGGACCTCGGCGGTGACCTTGACCTCGCCGGCCTTCTCGAACTTCAGCGTGATCTCGATCTTGTCGCCGGCCTTCAGCTCCTGGTTGAGGTCGATGAGCATGATGTGATAGCTGCCGGGCTTGAGCTCGACGCTGCCGCCGGCCGGGATCTCGAGGCGGGCGATCGGCCGCATGCCCATCATCCCGCTCGTGTCGCCGGACGCCGAGGGCATCGGGCTGCCCATGTCGTCGGAGGGCGCCGCGCTCTCCATCGCCACGGTCTCGTGGACCTCGACCGTCTTGGCGGCCGGGCTGGCAGCGCCGATCAGCGCATCGGCCGCCGAGCCGGTGTTCTCGATCGTCATGTAGGCGGCGCCCGCCGCGGCCATCGCCGAGGAGGCGCGGGCCCATGGGTCGGTGACCTTGATGGAGGAGCCGCTTCCGGACGAGCAGCCGGCGGCGACGGAGACCACGAGGAGCATCGCGGCGAGCAGCCCGCCGAGGCGGGCGATGCGGGTGATGGCAGACACCAGGTTCCTCCTGTTGGTTGGGGTGATCATGCGCCGTCGGCGCTCAGCCGGCGACGTCGCGGATCTTCTCGGCGAACAGCTCCGCGCCGGCGCCGAAGAAGAGGTGGTGGCGAAGCATCCCCTCGCCGTCCACCAGGTAGGTATCGGTCGAGTGAGCCATGGCATACCCGGATGCCGAGCTGGACTCGAGCTTGCGGTACGAGACGCCCCAGGCGCCTGCGGCCGTCGCGATCTCCGCCTCGCTCCCGGTGAGACCGATGAAGCCGGACTGGTAGTAGTCCACGTACTGCTTCATCGCGGCCGCGTCGTCGCGGGCGGGGTCGACGGTGACGAAGACGACACCGACGGGACCGTCGACCAGGCGCAGCGCGTCGCGGATGTCCGAGAGCGTGGTCGGGCAGACGTCGGGGCAGTGCGTGTAACCGAAGTAGACGAGGACCGGCTGGCCACGGAGCGAGGCCAGGTCGAACGGCCGGCCGTCCTGGTCCGTGAGACGCAGGGCCGGCGCCGGCCGAGGCGGGTCGTAGGCAGTCTCGCGCACGCCCAGGGGCGGCGGCGACACGGCCGGGAGGATGGTCGGCGACACGCTCCCGGCCCCACCGGCCCCGCCGCAGGCCGCGACGAGCGCGGTGACGGCGAGGACGAACGCGAGGACGCGGGCGAGCCGGAGACGAGGAGCGCCGACCGGGACGGGGAACAGGGGCATGCGGTGCTCACGGGGGCGTGGTGCGGGCGGACGGCGGCGCCGGGGCCGGCGGCCGCACCGGGCAACGAGGCCGCGCACGGCGGCCGGGCAGGTCAGGCGCCGGCGCGAGCCGGCGGAGCTCTCCCGGCGTCAGGTCGGAGCAGGATCCGCTCATGGGCGACGAGGGCCGCGACGAGGGCCCAGCGCCCGGCCGGCACCAGTCGCCGGTGGCGCCACCGCACGGCGGCCGCCCGGGCCGCGACGAGGCGGCCGGCCAGGATGTCCGTTCGCCAGCGCAGCCAGGCGCCGGCGGCGGCAAGCAGGAACGTCGCCCCGAACAGCACCGGCAACGCCAGGGGGTAGTCCGGCCACGAGAGGACCCAGAGGCCCGGCAGGCCGCGGCCGGCGGCGACGTGCTCGAGATTCTCCTGGACGACGAAGGCGAGCGTGACGGCTCCGAACAGGCGGGGCCAGAGACGCAGGAGCTCGCCGGCGTACCCGGGCGTCCCCTCGGGCGGCCGAAGCACCGGCAGGCCCCGCAGGGACCGATGCAGGCGCAGGAGAACGGCAACTGCCGTGGCGAGGCCGAGTCCGCCGGCCAGGAGAGCCAGCACGGTGAAGACCGGCCAGTAGTCGTGGACGCCGGCGGCAAGCGTGGGGTCGCCGCGTTGCGCGAGCGCGGCCTGGGCCGCGAAGACGGCGTCGTGAGCGAGAAGCATGCCGACGGCGACGAGCGCGGCGAAGCGGAGGCGCCCGAGCTGGCGCGCGACCCCGGTGCTGGCGGCGGTCAGTACCACGGGCGGGATGGTACGCGATCGGCGCACAAGGCCCCTCGAGGTACGCGCCCGAGTCACCCGACGCCGGCCCACGCGACGAGCGCCGGGTGCGGGCGCGCCCGTCACGGGCTCCATTTATGAGACCTGGTCTCGCCCATAGCCGTTGCGTGCTATGCTCCCGTCATGCCAGACCCGCAACCGATCGTGACTGCGCTCGACAGCGCCGGCTACCGCCTGACGGGACCGCGTCGCGCTCTCGCCGAGCTGATCGCCGCGCGCGACGGGGCCGCCTTCACCGCCGCCGACCTCGTGGCCGACGTGCGGGCGCGGCGCCTCGGGATCGGGCGGGCCACGGTGTTTCGCGCGATCGACCTCCTCGAGTCGGTCGGCTCGGTCGAGCGGGTCGACCTCCAGAACGGCGAGCATGCGTACGTCGCCTGCGTGCCCGCCCACCACCACCACGTCATCTGCTCGCGCTGCGCCAATGCCACCGAGATCGGCGACCTTGGGCTCGGCGCCGTCGCGCGCGAGGTGGCCCGGCGCACCGGCTACCGCGTCGACGAGCACCGCCTGGAGCTGTTCGGGCTCTGCCCCGCCTGCCAGCGCGCGACCACGCAGGCCTGACCGACCCGTCACCCAGCCTGGAGAACACCTCCGATGCCTGCCCGCTCCCAGTTGAGACTCAGTATGAGACTCCGTATCGCTACCTTCGTGGTGGTCGGGGCTCTCGCCGTGGCCGCGTGCACGGGGACCGGGTCGTCGCCAACGCCCGCCGGGAAGACGATCGTCGTCACCTACTCCGTCCTGGGCGCCGTCGTGAAGGACCTCGTCGGGGATGCGGCGACCGTCCAGGTCCTCATGCCCAATGGCGCCGACCCCCATGAGTGGCAGCCCTCGGCGAAGGACATCGAGACCCTGACCCGGGCCGACCTGCTGGTCGAGAACGGCCTCGGCCTCGAGGGCGGGATGGATAACGCGTTCGCCCAGGCGGAGGCGGCGGGCGTGAAGCGCTTCGTGGCCAGTGATCACGTGACGACCCGGCGGGTCGGGTCGGGCGAGGGGGCGGACGCCGAGGACCCGGACCAGGCGCCCGGCGCCGAGGATCCGCACCTGTGGATGGATCCCCTGGCGGTCCGTGACGCGATGGATGCCCTCGCCGGGCAGCTGAAGACGGACCTGGGGGTCGACGTGACCGCGCGGGCGAAGGACCTGGATGCCCGGCTGTCGACGCTGAACGACGAGGTGGCGGCCATCGCGGCGGCGGTGCCGGAGGCCCGGCGCACCCTGGTCACGGGCCACGAGTCGCTGGGCTACTTCGCCCAGCGCTATGGCTTTCGCCTGGTCGGCGCCATCGTCCCCAGCATCACGACCTCGGCTGAGCCGTCGGCCGCGGATCTCGCCGCCCTGGCCGAGAAGATCCGCACCGCGCAGGTGCCGGCGATCTTCACCGAGCTGGGGACGTCGCCCGCGGTGGCCGAGGCCGTCGGGAAGGAGACGGGGGCGAAGGTCGTGGAGATCACGACCCACGTGCTGCCCGACGATGGCTCGTATGCCACGTTCATGAAGAACATCGCCACGCTGATCGCGGACAATCTGCGCTGATGGGCAGCGCAGCCGGAGCGGCCGGCAGGGCCCCGACCTCGAGGATCGTCGCCTGGGACCGCTGATCGATCCCTTCCTCCAGAACGAGTTCATGCTCCGCGCGCTGGCCGCCGGGATTCTCGTCTCCGTGTCCTGCTCGATCGTGGGGACGTTCGTCGTGCTGCGCGGGCTCGCGTTCATCGGCGACGCGCTGGCCCACGGGGTCCTGCCCGGCGTGGCCGTCGCCCTCATCCTGGGGATTCCGGGGATGGTGGGGGCGGCCGCGGGAGCCCTCGTGATGATCGGCGGCGTGAGCCTCGTCACCGCGCGCTCCCGCCTCTCGTCCGACAGCGCGATCGGCCTCCTGTTCGTGGGCATGCTCGCCCTCGGCGTCGTGATCGTCTCCCGCTCCACGACCTTCAGCGGTGACCTGATCCGGATCCTCTTCGGCGAGATCCTCGGGATCGGCCCGCAGGACCTGCTGGTCCAGGCGATCGCCGCGGTGCTCGTGGGCGCCGTGGCGTTCGTCTTCGCCCGCCCGTTCCTGCTGCTCTGCTTCGACCGCGACCAGGCCCAGGTCGCCGGCTTTTCCGCACGCCGGTATCACAACCTGATGCTCCTGCTCGTTGCCGGGACGGTGATCGCGTCGTTCCAGACGGTCGGGACGCTCCTCGTCTTCGGCATGCTCCTGGCACCGGCAAGCGCCGGCGCCCTCATGGCGCACCGGATCGGGGGCATGATGGTCACCGGCGTGGTGATCGGGGCGATCTCGTCCTACGTCGGGCTGCTCCTGAGCTACTACCTGAACACCGCCGCCGGCGCCACCATCGTCCTCGTGGCGACGACCATCTTCTTCGTCGTCCTGGCCGCCGTGAACCTTCGGTCGCGGGTCCCCGCGGCGGACGAGGTGCCTGCATGAGCGCCACTGCAGGCCCGGTCGCGCCGGCCGCGACCATCATCGGGGCGCACGGCCTCGCCGTCGGGTACGACGGACGGCCGGTCGTCGAGCAGATCGACCTCGACGTCCCGGCCCGGACGTCGCTCGCCCTCGTGGGAACGAACGGCTCCGGCAAGTCCACCCTGCTGCGCACGATCGTCGGCCTGTTGCCCGTGCTCCGCGGCGAGCTGTCGGTCCTGGGTGCTCGGCCGGGCGGCGCGCCGGCCCGCCTCGCCTACCAGGGCCAGTTCCATGCCACGGGATTCGTCCTGCCCCTTCGCGCGATCGACATCGTGCGCATGGCGCGCTTCCCCAACCGCGGCCTCCTCGGTCGGATGACCGCCGAGGACCACGACCTCGTTCAGTGGGCCCTGCGGACGATGGGCATGGAGGCCCTGGCGCGACAGCCGCTGCGGTCGCTGTCGGGTGGCCAGAAGCAGCGGGTCCACCTGGCCCAGGTCCTGGCCCGTCGAGCCGACCTGATCGTCCTCGACGAGCCGACCGCGGGACTCGATGCCGGCGGCCGGGAGCGCTACCTCCAGGCGTTCGCAGCCGAGCTGGAGCGCGGCGCGACGCTGGTCACCTCGACCCACGACATCGCAGAGGCGGTCGAGTACGACCAGGTGCTGCTTCTCGCGCGGCGGGTCGTCGCGCTCGGCCCGGGGCGGGAGGTGCTCACGGCCGACCGGCTGCTCGACACGTTCGGGATCCTCCTGCGGGACCCGCACGCGGAGCACGCGCAGCGCTTCGTGGTCGCCGAGACGGCCCACGGCCAGCCCCAGGTGATCGACGTGGGCCCCGAGGGTGTGCCCTAGGACGCTCCCCGGCTGCCCGGCGCCAAGGTCACGACCAGCGCGTCAGTGCTCGTCGTAGTGGACGTGGTGGCCCGCGTGGCGATGGTCGCCGTGGACGTAGTCGAGGTGGCCCTCGTGGGGCACCTCGACGTGCCCGCAGCCGTCCCCGTGGACGTGCATGTGGCCCATGTGCGACAGATGACGGCTCGCCAGGTCGACGATCGCGTCGACGTCGTCGACATGGTCCTCGTGGACGTGGTGGACGTGCCCGTCGTGCAGGAAGTCGACGTGGCCCTCGTGGGGGATCGCGGCGTGCCCGCAGAAGCGGTCGTGGACGTGCGGGTGCTGCTCGAGCGGGTGGTGGGGGGCTGGGTCGGCCATCGGAACCTCCGGGGGTCACGGTAGCTTGAACGGCCGACCCCTGCAAACGACGCTCCCGGGGCTGAAACCTTCGCGGCCGGGCGAGACTCAGACCGGGTACGACAACGCGGTGTCCACGCCGCGGGGAGGGGTCCATGAGCGAGCCAGTCCGACACGTCCACGCACGGAACGTCCGCCGATGCGCCTGAGCGCACGCGCCTGGATCGTCCTCGGGGCGGCCCTCGGCCTCCTGGTCGTCTTCTCGACGGACCAGGTCCTTCCCGCCACCTCCGCGTACCAGGCGCAGATGCGCGTCTGGCTGGCCGGCCGGGCGACCGGCATCACCGCCTACCTGCTGCTGACCGCCCTCGTCTCGTTCGGGCTCATCCTGTCCCACCCGACGAACCAGTCCACCTGGAAGCTGTCCCGGCGGCTCTTCCCATGGCACGAGAGCCTGTTCGTCTTCGTGGTGGCGTTCCTCGCCGCGCACGTCGTGAGCATCATCCTCGACCCGTGGGCCGGGGTGGGGATCGCCGGCTCCTTCGTCCCGGGCCTCTCCGCCTACCGGTCGGCGCCCATCGCGCTGGGCACGCTGGGCCTGTACGCGGCCCTCGTCTCCGGCATCACAGGGCGGTGGACGAAGCTCCTGCCGCCGGGCCTGTGGCTCAAGATCCACCGCTTCGCGCTCGTCGGCTGGATCCTGTCGTGGATGCACGGGATCCTCGCCGGGACCGACGCGGCGGCGCTCGTCCCGGTGTACCTCGCGAGCGGGCTCCTGGTCCTCGCCGCCGGCGCCTATCGCTACTGGGTCTCCAGGAGGGTCCGACCGACGTTCGCCACGAGCCTCGCCGGCGCCACGCCCCCGGCGCCGTCCGCCGACGCCCGGGGAAGCAGCGCGACCGGCGTCCCGAACAGCCTCGCGTCACCGATCCCGACGCTCGTCCCAGCTCCCGCCATGGAGGATCCGACCCGATGAAGATCAGCGCACGACTTCTCCTCCGACGGGCGGCCGTCACCGTGGCCGTCGTCGGCAGCCTTCTCCTGGGCGCCGCCACCATCCGCGCCGCGGGCGAGTGGACGGCGTCGGAAGCCCCGCTGGCCGCTCCGCCAGTGACGGTCGAGAGCCTGTCGGCGCAGCTCGCCGCGGAGCGGGAGCGGACCTCGGGCCTCGCCTCGCGACTGCAGGCCATGTCGGGTCAGACGGCGGAGCTGCAGACGGCGCTGGAGGCCGCCAACGCCCAGCTCGCGAAGGACGGCGCGACGGCGAAGGCCCTCCGGGACCGCATCGCGGCCGCCAGGAAGAAGCTGGCGGCGCTCAACCGCCAGCTCGCGGCCACCGCCCGCCAGGCGACCGTCGCGCGCACGGTCGTCGTCCGGCAGGCCGCCCCGAAGCCGACGGCGCCGCCGACGCACGAGGAGCACGACGATGACTGAGCGCACCCTCCGGCTCCCGCTGAACGGCGCCGCTGCCCCAAGGCTGCACGCCATCCCCGCCGCCCGGACCGCTGCCCGCGCGGCCGCCGCATCGAGGGGGCCGGTGCACGTGGCGGTCGCCGTTGGGGTGACGGCCGGCCTGTACGCGGTCTCGCTGGCGGGCGTCACGGCGCTCCAGGCCGGGACCGATGCGCGTCTCGCAGCCGAGCGGGCGCCGGCGGCCGCGGCGGTGGAGGCCCTGCGCACGAACCACGACCAGGCTGATGCGGCGATGGCCCGCATCGATGCCGCGTACGTCGGCGCGGCCGCGGCCTACCAGCGGGTCGCGGACGAGATCGCGAGCCACGGGGTCGCACTCGCCTCCCTCGACAAGCGCATCGCGGCGGTCGAGGGCTCCGCGGCGGCGCTGCGCGTGCCGACCGTCTCGCGCCTGCCGTCGGTCTCGTCCCGGACGGTCTACGTCGCCCGCCCGGCGACCAACGCCTGCACGACCGCGTCGGGGAGCCCCTGCTGACATCGTCCATCGCCCACTTCGAGCGGCGGGCGATGGGCTCGCCGCTGCGCCTCACCGTCGTCGGCGTCGACGGTGCCCGCGCGGCCGGCGCCTGGGCAGCGGCGTCCGGCGCGATCGAAGAGATCGAGCAGGCTCTCTCGCGGTTCCGCTCCTCCTCGGACCTCGTGGCCCTCAATCGCCGCGCCGGCGACCCGGGGCCGGTGCCGGTCACCCGCGTGCTGGGACGCGCCCTGGCCGCCACCGACCGGGCGCACCGGGTCACGGGCGGCGCGTTCGACCCACGCGTGCTCGCCGACCTCGAGCGCCTCGGCTACCGGGGCGCACCAGTCGATCTGCCCGACGCCCGGGCCGGCGCCCGGGCTGATGGCGGCGCCCGGGCTGCTGGCGGCGCCTGGGCTGCTGGTGGCTCCCCGTCCCACACCAGCTCCCGGGGCGCGGTCCCCGCGGATCCGATGGCCCGCCCCCGGTTCACCGACGGCACGTGGCTGCGGCTCGACCCACGGAACGGGACCGCGGCGGTTGCAGCTCCGCTCGATCTCGGCGGGATCGGCAAGGGCCTCGCGCTCCGGTGGGCCTTCGCCATCCTCTGCGCGGCGCTCCCGGAGCTCGACCGCGGGACGGCCGGCGCGCTCCTGGAAGCCGGCGGGGACCTCGTCGCCCGCGGTCCGGCACCCCAGCCGGGACCATGGCTGGTCGGGATCGAGAGCCCGCTCGCCGGCGAGGAGGTCGCCGTCCTGGAGCTCGCGTCGGGCGCCGCGTGCACCTCGTCGATCGGCGTCCACGCGTGGACCACGGCCGACGGGCGTGCCGTCCACCACCTGCTGGACCCGCGCACCGGTGAGCCCGGCGGGGTCGGGCTGGTCTCCG
Source organism: uncultured Chloroflexia bacterium (assembly GCA_963725875.1). Classification (GTDB taxonomy): domain Bacteria; phylum Chloroflexota; class Limnocylindria; order Limnocylindrales; family CSP1-4; genus CTSoil-043. The sequence continues at coordinate 43,572 of CAVRZZ010000001.1, forward strand.
TGACGGTCGCCGGCCCCGACCCCGCCTGGTCGGAGGTCTGGTCGAAGGCGCTGTTCCTGGAGGGCGCCCGGGGCATCGGGCCGCGGGCGCGCGGACTCGGCCTGGCCGCGTGGTGGATCCGCGACGACGGGACCCTGGAGATGACCGCGGCGGCGCGGGCGCGCAGCGCCTGGGTGGCCGGCGAGGCGTAGGGCGTTCCACGAGACGCGGCGCGCGGGCGCCCCCGGCCCCAGGTGGCGGCGCGGCCCCGCGTGCGCGGGGGGGGGGCCCCGCGGCCCCCCGGCGGTCGACAGCCGTTGCGGTCGTCCCGTTGCGTCTCATGCACGGCCTCGACGACCCTTTGCACGAGACGAAACCAGGCGACGAGCCCGCCCGGCGCGTGGTTGCGGCGTTGCCTCTCGCGCACAGGGCGACCGGCTGACGGTCGCGCGCCAGCGAGCGGAGTCCCCGCCTTCGTCCCATGCAACGCGACGACGAGCTCACTACTTGAACCCGGGCACGGTGGTCGCTTGTGTGCATGGGAGGCAAACGCGTGTCGAACCCTGGAGCTGGCGATCCCGCCCCGACGACAGCGGTCCCCGGCACCCCACGCGGCGGCGGCCAGGACCCGCCCTGCACTCAGCCGGTGACGAACTCCCCGCCGTCGACGTTGATGACGTTGCCGCTGATCCAGTCGGAGTCCGTCGACGCCAGCGTCACGAGCGCGGCGGCGACGTCCGCCACGGTGGTCAGGCGGCCGTGCGGGTTGCGCGCCATCGTGAGCTCGACGACGCGCGCCGCCTCGGGGATCTTGCGGAGCGCCGGGGTGTCGGTCACGCCGGCCCGGATGGCGTTGACGGCCACACCGCTGTCGAGCCGCGCCAGCTCCATCGCCAGCTGCCGGCAATGCGACTCGAGCGCAGCCTTCGCCGCGGAGACAGCGCCGTACGACGGGATCATCCGGGCCGAGCCCTCGGACGTCATCGCGAAGACCTTCGAGCCGGCCTCCAGCAGCCCGGCCCGCCACAGGTCCTGGACCCAGTAGACGAGCGAGTTGGCCATGACGTCGAGAGTCATCTCCATCTGCTTGCGGCTGATGGCGCCCTTGGAGTCCGCGGCAAGGAACGGCAGCAGCGAGCCGAAGGCGAGCGAGTGCATGACGACCCGCAGGTGGGGCCGCCTGCCGGCGGCGCGCGACGCGTCGAGTCGCTCGGCGAAGCGGGCGATCGCCGCGGCGCGCTTCTCGTCGTCGGCGGCGTTCATGTTGATGAAGAGCGCCTCCGACCCGGTCGCCTCGATCGCGGCCTTCACCTCATCGACGTGCTGCAGGCCGGCCCGGAAGTCGAGGTGGACGCCCAGGATGCGGTAGCCCGCCCGGGCCAGCGCCAGCCCGGCCGCCTCGCCCATGCCACTCGAGGCGCCCAGGATCAGGGCCCAGCGCTCGCGGTCGTCCGCCATCGGTTCCTCCCTCGTGCCTCGCCCGGGTGCCTCCCTCGAAGAGGCGCGCGAGGCGCTCATCGTGGTCGCGAGTCTAGCAGCGGGCGCGTCGAGGCCCGGCCGTCGCACTCGGGGCGCGGCCAGCGCGGCCGTCGCGCTCCGCGCTCGCCGGCACTCCCGTTCGGCGCCGGCCCGTCGCGCGACGGAGCCCGGCCGGGTCGCATACTCGGGCCGTGCGCATGGAGCTGACGAAGCGGGGCGATTACGCGGTCCGGGCCGTGCTCGCGCTTGCCCGCGTGCCCGACGGCAGGCTGCTCTCGGTGCGTCGGATCGCCGAGGAGATGACGATCCCGGTGCGATTCCTGCCCCAGGTGATGGGCGACCTCGCCGCCGCGGGGCTCGTGGAGGCCACCACGGGCCGTGCCGGCGGCTATCGCCTGGCCCGCCCCGCCGACACCATCTCCCTGCTCGACGTGGTCGAGGCCGTGGAAGGCGACAGCCGGCGGCGGACCTGCGTGCTGCGGGGCGGTCCGTGCGGCCTCGACGGCTTCTGCGACGTCCACGACGTCTTCTTCGCCGCCCAGGACGCCATGCTGAACACGCTCGGCGCTGCCCGCATCGCCGACCTGCCGGTGCGCCGCGGCGGTCGCCGTTCGGACGAGGCGCAGCGCGCCGGTATCACAGGCGAGTAGAGCCGCAGCTGCGGCGGTCTCGAGACCGCCGACCGATGGCCAGGGCGCATCGCCGCGCAGCGGCCATCAGCGCCGCAGGCGGCCGGGTGCGCCGGCCAGAGCCACGAAGGCCGAGGCTCGCGTCTGCGCGTTTCGTCCCGATCCGTCGTCCGGCGGCCGGGGGCGCGGACCGCCGCGTCCGGACCGGTCGGCCCATGGCGTTTCACCCACGTGCCATTTGACAAGACTAACTAACTTGGTGATATATTGTCCATAGGCCGGATGGCAGGCCACACCGAACCACGAAGGCCGAACGATGCGTCTCCAGCTCACGAAGCGCACGGACTACGCGATCCGCGCCTGCGTCCATCTCGCGATGGAGCGCACGTGCCCGATCCCGAGCCGCAGCATCGCGGAGCGCATGGCGATCCCCGACCAGTTCCTCCCTCAGGTGATGGCCGACCTGGGCCGCGCCGGGATCGTGGCCGCTACGAGTGGCAAGCACGGCGGGTACTGCCTTCGTCGCGACCCCGCGACCCTCTCGCTGCTCGACGTGGTCGACGCCGTCCAGGACGGCGGGCGCAACCGCCCCGGGAGGCTCCCGGAGGGACCGCACGATGGTGACCCCGCCCGGGTCCTCTACCCGGTCTGGTCGACGGCCCAGGCCGCCTTCATCGACGTCCTCGCCGGGGCGTCGATCGCGGATCTCGCGGCGCGCCAGCTCGCGGCGGACGTGAACGGGCCTGCGTGCCCGGATGTGGACGGGCGGCTGCGCCCGGAAAGGACCGAACGATGAAGCGAAGCCAGGTATGGGCCGGGCTCGCCGTCGTGCTGGCCGTCAGCCTGGCGGGCTGCGGTGGCGCGACGGCACCCCAGTGGACGTACGCGCCCGCCCCGAGCGGGGCCCCAGCCGCCGTCGCGGTGGCAGGAGGGGACGGAGCCGGCGGGACGGCTGCATCGCCGACGCCGGCACCGGCCGCGGCCGCGACCCCCGCGCCGAGCGAGATGCCGGGCATGGGCGCCAGCGACCCGGCGGCCACCCCGGCGCCCGACCCGACGGCGCCGGCATACACCCTGTTCGACCCGAAGGCCCCGGCCCTGCTGCCCGGCACCGAGCACGACGTCGACCTGCCGATGATCGAGAGGGACGTCACGGTGGCGCCCGGCTACGTGGTCCACGCCTGGACGTTCGGCGGCACGGTCCCCGGCCCCACCATCCGGGTCAAGATCGGCGACACGGTCCGCGTCCACCTGACCAACCAGGGGAAGATGCCCCATTCGATCGACTTCCACGCGAGCCAGACGGCGATGGACCACCAGATGGTCAGCATCGACCCGGGCGCGACCTTCACGTACACCTTCACGGCCGACTACGCCGGCGTGTGGATGTACCACTGCGGCACCGCCCCCACGCTGCACCACATCGCGAACGGGATGTTCGGGATGGTGATCGTGGAGCCGAACGGGGGCCTGCCGAAGGTCGACCGGGAGTTCGCGTTCGTCCAGAGCGAGTGGTACCTCGGTGGCCAGGGCCAACCCGTCGACTACGCCAAGGCGGCCAGCGGGGCTCCCGCCCCCGACTTCGTGGTCTTCAACGGCGTCGCCGCCCAGTACAAGGACAACCCGATCGAGGTGGCCGCGAAGGATCGCGTCCGGGTCTTCGTGCTGGACGCGGGGCCGAACATCGACAGCTCGTTCCATGTCGTGGGAACGATCTTCGACACCGTCTACAAGGAAGGGATCGCCCTGCTGAAGGGCAACAAGGGCGGCTGGGGCTCCCAGGCCGTCGACCTCTCGCCGGCCCAGGGGGCGATCATCGAGTTCGAGATCCCCGAGGACGGCAACTTCGCGTTCGTCACCCACGCGTTCAACTTCGTCGGCCGCGGGGCCGTCGGGACTCTTCAAGGCCGGCAACGTCGATCCCGTGAGCCACTGACCCGGCTGCCGCGTCCGGGTCGCCGGGCGCGCGGCAAGGTAGATCGACCCACTGCGCATCTCCCGACGTCGGCTCCACGAGGGCGCCGACGAACCACGAACCGGGTGTCCGCTCCCCCCGGCGGGCGCCCGGTTCGTCTCTCCGACAGTCAGACGATGCCCTCGACGTGCAGGCGCTCCACGTCCGACGGGCCGAGGCCGAGCTCCTCCAGGATCTCGTCGGTCTGCTCGCCGAGGAGCGGGGGCGCCGTCCGCACGGTTGCCGGGGTGGCGTGCAGCTCGAAGGGCGGCCCGACCTGGCGGATCCGCCCGAGGACCGGGTGCTCGACGTCCGTCAGCAGCCCGCGGGCGGCGACCTGCGGCGAGGCGAACGCCGCCGCGAGATCGTTGATCGGGCCGGCCGGAACCTCGGCTTCCCGCAGGCGCGCCAGCCACGTCGCCGAGCTGTCCGCCGCCAGCCGTTCCGCGAGCAGCGACCGGAGCGCCTCGCGGTTGGCAACGCGGTCGCCGTTCGGTCGCGAACCGCGGATCATCGGTCAGCTGCGGCGCACCGATGGCGGAAGCGAACCTAGGCCACTGGCGCTCGCTCCCCACGGCGACTGCGATCGCGCCGTCGGCGGTGGCGAACGTCTCGTACGGGACGATGTTCGGGTGGGCGTTCCCGCGCCGGGAGGGCGGCTCCCCGGTGACGAAGTAGTTCTGGGCCTGGTTCGCCAGCCACGCCAGGGTCGACTCGAGCAGCGAGATGTCGATCCGCTGGCCGCGGCCGTGGGCTGGGTGAGCCCGGCCGGTCGCGCCCGGCAAGCGCGGCGAGGATCGCCGTCGCGCCCAGCATCCCGGCCGCCAGGTCGGTGACCGCGACGCCGACCTTCGTCGGTGCGCCGGCGGCGTCGTCCGGGAAGCCGGTGATCGACATGAGCCCCGAGACCGCCTGGACGATGAAGTCGTAGCCGGGGGTGGCGGCCTCCGGCCCGGTCGGCCCGTAGCCCGAGATGGCGAGGTGGACGAGGCGCGGGTTGATGGCCTCCAGCGCGGCGTCGTCGAACCCGAGACGGGCGAAGCCGCCGACGCGGTGGTTCTCCACCAGGACGTCGGCACGGGCAAGGAGGCGGCGAAGGACCTCGCGGCCCGCGGCGGCCTTGAGGTCGAGCCGGAGCGACCGCTTGTTGCGGTTGACGGCCAGGTAGTACGCCGCCGTCCGTTCGGCGCCCTGGCCCACCCAGGGCGGCCCCCAGCCGCGCGTCGCGTCACCCTCCGGCGGCTCGACCTTGACGACGTCGGCGCCGAGGTCCGCCAGGAGCATCGTCGCGTACGGGCCGGCGAGAACCGTGCTGCAGTCGGCGACGAGGATCCCGGCGAGCGGGCCGGGGGCGGGGCGCGGGGTCATGGCCCGCATCGTAGCGAGCGGCGGGGCACGGAGGCGCGGGGTCGCCGGAGGTGGATCGCGGCGGCCGGCACCTGCGGCCCGGCGTCTGCGGCCCGGCTCCTGCGGCCGGGTCGCGGTCTCGGAGACCCGCCGATTGCGGCCGGCAGGGCGCGGCGTCGGCCGCCGCGCCCCGAGCAGCACGCCGACCGGCACCCTCAGCCCGCAGTGATCCGCCGGACCCGGCCGCTCGCGTAGTCGAGGACGTAGATCTCCCGGTTCTCGCCCTCGCCGAACGCGCTGATGCTCATCGTGGTGTCGCGGAGGAGGACCGGCTTCTGGCGCGAGGAGCCGCCGGCGTTGACGTACCAGATCCGGCCGCTGCAGTAGTCGCCAAAGAGATAGCGGCCGGCAAGGGCCGGGGAGCGCGTGCCGCGGTAGACGTACCCGCCCGTGACCGAGCAGCCGTTCGCGCCGTGGCTGTAGGCGGCGAGCGGGAAGGTCTTCCCGGAGGTGGAGCAGGGGCCCTCGTAGCAGGTGTAAGCCTCGTACTGGTCCCAGCCGAAGTTCGCCCCGCGGCCGCCGCCGGCCGACCGCAGCGCGCGGTTGACCTCCTCATACCGGTTCTGGCCGACGTCCGCGATCCAGAGCGCGCCCGTCGCCGGGTCGAAGCTGAAGCGCCACGGGTTGCGCAGGCCGTACGACCAGATCTCGCGGCGGACCGTGGTGCTCTTTGCCCAGGGGTTGGTGGACGGGATCCGGTATGCGGGCGTGGCACTCTTCACGTTGGGGGCGATCCGCAGGATCTTGCCGAGGAGCGTCCGGCGGCTCTGGCCGTTCTCGCCGGGGTCACCACCGCCGCCGCCGTCGCCCGTGCCGATGTACAGGTAGCCGTCCGGGCCGAAGGCGATCTGGCCGCCGTTGTGGTTGCCGTACCCCGGGTGCGGGATCCGGATGATCCGTCGCTCCGTCGTCGAGGCGCGGTTCGCGTTCGTGCTGGTCCGCCGGTGCTCGCCCACCACGAGGGCGCCGTCGGCGTCCGTGTACGCCACGTAGAAGCGCCCGTTCGACGTGTACGAGGGGTGGAACGCGAGCCCGAGGAGCCCCTGCTCTCCGCAGCAGGAGACGCGCCCGCGGATGTCGAGGAAGGGCGCGGTCAGGAGCGTGCCGGTCTTCGTGATGACCCGGATCCGCCCCGCCTGCTCCACCACGAAGAGGCGGCCGCTGCCGTCCCGCGCGTTCGTCAGCGCGACCGGCTTCGCAAGGCCGCTGGCGACGGTGGTGAGGCCCAGCGTGATCGCCGCCCGCGACGGTGCGGGGACCAGCCCGCCGACGAGGGTCGCGACGGCGATGAGGGCGGCGGCGGCGGTGACGATCCGGCGGCGGTGCGTGGCCGGCGGCTGCACGACGGACATGGAGCTCCCTCCCCGGGACGGCGTCGGGTCGCGATCGGGGCACGACCGAAGCGCACATGATGCCCCAGGTGGTCCGCGCCGGCCAGCGCGCCGAGCCCGACACGAGGTGAGCCCCTTCCGGCACGCTGGTGGTGTTGTCGTAACACCAACAGCCGGAGGGGCTCACGATGGAGTGTAAGGTCCCCGTCGAGGTGCATCTCTCGCTCGAGCATGCCGACGTCGGCTCCCTCGAGCGCGCCGTGACCGACGCCCTGGCGCAGGTCGGGCAGGCGCTCTGGGCGGAGCTCCTCGGGCGGCTCGAGGGAGCGCTGGCGCGACCGGCCGCCTGCCCGGCCTGCGGGGGTCGCCTCGTCGCGAACGGGCGGGCCCCGCGGCGGCTCGTGACCCTCGCCGGCGAGGTCGAGCTGCGCCGCCGGCGCTTCCGCTGCCGGGCCTGTGCCGCGGAGCATGTCCCGCTCGATCTGGCCCTTGGCCTCCAGCCCCGGGTCCAGCACACGCTCGGCGTCCGCGAGCGGGGCCTCTGGCTGGCGACCGAGATGAGCTACCAGCGCGCGGTGGACACGGCGGCCGAGCTGCGGCGCTGGCCGATCGGCCGCGGCGAGCTCCACCGCTGGGTCGCCGAGGAGGGCGCCCGGCTCGAGGCCGCCCGGGCGGCCGACGCCGAGGCGGTCTTCGGGAATCGTCCGGCCCGCCGGCCCGACGGTCCCCGGAGGGGCACCGTGTGGGTGAGCGCCGACGGGACGATGGTCCACGACCGGGCGACCGGCACCGAGCTCGAGGTCAAGATCGGCCTGGTGTTCGACGGCGCCCGCCGGACGGGCCGAAGCCGGCGGGCCCTGACGGGCCGTACGCTCGATGCCGGCACGGAGACCTGGACCGCGTTCGCCGAGCGGTTCGCGGCCCTCTGCACGCGGCTCGGCGTCTACGAGGCCGAGCGGATCTGCTTCGTCTCCGACGGCGCCGCGAGCCTCCGCTGGATCCGCGAGCGGGCCTTCCCGACGGCGATCGAGCTGCTCGACTGGTACCACCTCGCCGAGCAGCTCCGCTGGGCGATCGGGGCCGACCGGCCCGACCGGGTCGAGACGGCCCTCGCGGTCGCCGCACCGGGGGACGCCGAGCGACTCGGTGAGCTCCTCGCCGGGTGGGCGTACGAGGAGGCGGGGGTGGATCTCGGCCGCTCGGACAAGCTGACCGCGGTCCACGGCTACGTCGCCAACAACCGCCGCGCGATCGAGAACTACGCGATCGTGCCGCTGGCCTCCTCCGGGCCGATGGAGAAGGCCGTCGACCTCGTCGTCGCCCGCCGCTTCAAGGCCCGCGGCATGAGCTGGTACCGGCGCGGCGTGTCGGCCCTCGTCCGGCTCCGGCTGCTCCGCCTCAACGGCACGTGGGACCGCTACTGGTCCGAGCGCTTCGCCGCATCGCTCCGGCCCTGGCCCTCAGCCGCCGGCCGGGTACGATCCGCCCATGACTGCGTCCCGGTCCGCTCGCGTCCATCACGCCCTCATGACGATCCACGCCCACCCCGACGACGAGACGATCGGGACGGGCGGCGTGATGGCGAAGGCGGTCGCCGCGGGGCACCGCGTCGTCCTCGTAACCTGCACGCGCGGCGAGCTCGGCGAGATCGTGGTGCCCGAGCTCGACACGCCCGACAACCATCGCCGCCTGGCGGAGATCCGCGCGGGGGAGCTCGAGGTGGCGATGGCCGCCCTCGGCGTCGACACCTGGGAGAACCTCGGCTACCGCGACTCCGGGATGATGGGCACGCCGGGCAACCGGGATCCCCGATGCCTCTGGCAGGCCGACCTCGACGAGGCGATCCGGCGCCTCGTGTGGCTCATCCGGGTCCACCAACCCAACGTGATGACCCACTACAACGACTTCGGGGGATACGGCCACCCCGACCACATCCGGGCCCACCAGGTGGCGATCGGCGCGTACTACCGAGCCGGCGACCCAGAGTGGTACCCGGAGCAGGTCGCGCCCGAGCACGGGGGCTCCGGCCCGGCCGCGGCCGACGGCGGCCTGGAGCCGTGGGCGCCGGCGAAGCTCTACGAGCAGGCGACCTCGCGATCGCGCCGCGAGGCGATGGCCGCCCGCGCCGAGGCGGCCGGGATGACCTCGTGGTGGTCACGGCCCAGCGACGCGAGCCCCGAGGAGCTGGCGCGCTGGGACGCGTTCATGCGCCGGTCCACGGTGGACGACGCCCAGATCACGACGCGGGTCGACGTGCGGGCCCACGCGGACCAGCGCTGGGCCGCGCTCCTGGCCCACCGCACCCAGATCTCGCTCACGGACAGCCCCCTCACGGCCCTCGGCAAGGACGCGCTCGCGGAGCTGTGGGGCGAGGAAACGTTCATCCTGCGGGCCTCGCGCGTGCCGCTCGGCGAGATCCGTCCCGAGACGGACCTCTTCGCCGGCCTGGGCTGATCGACGACGCCGGCGCCGGGGCACCGGCCTGGGACATCAGCCTGGGGCCGCGGCGCGGGCACCGGCCTGGGGCATCAGGCCTCGCTGCCCGCGCGGGGGGGCAAGACCGCCCTCACTGGGAACCGTCTGCCTGACGCCCGCGTCGGGGCGAGAGACCGCCCGGCTCTCGAAGGGAAGGAGACCGCCACTGCGTCGAAGATCCCGGCCCGAGCAGACTATCTGTTCGCTGGCGGCATCCTTGGGCACGGAAGTCACGCCGAATCTGCGGATTCGACGCGAGCTCCACGCTCCCACCCCCGGATCCTGATCAGACTATCTGCTCAGATCGGCCAACCGTGCCTGGTCCCGCCGCTGGCCGCCCGTCACCCGGCCAACCCGGCCTCGCCCTGCCGCGGGCCGCCCGTCGCACGGCCATCTCGCCCTGCTGGCCCCTCGCGCTGCGCGATTCGTCGCCCTCGGCGTGCAGCATCGACGTCCCGTGCGCCCTCCGTCAGGTGGTCTCGGAATCAAAACGCCCCGTCGGCAGGGACGGGGCGTCGTGCTTCAGCTTGATGGCGGACCCGACCGGATTCGAACCGGCGATCTCCAGCGTGACAGGCTGGCATGTTGGGCCGCTACACCACGGGTCCGCGGCCGGCGGAATCTAGCACGAACAGGGCGAGGGCGCAGCACGACGCGAGGGGCAGGCGGCCCGCAGCACCCGGCCTGCAGCAGGCGGCCCGCAGCACCCGGCCTGCAGGGCGGCCCGCAGCACCCGGCCGCGGCGCCCCGGCCGCAGCACCCCTCAACGGCCCTCCTCGGCTCCCCGCGCTATCCTGCCCCGCATGCCCCGGATCGACCTGCGCTCCGACACCGTCACCCACCCGACCCCGGCGATGCGGCGCGCCATGGCCGCAGCCGAGCTCGGCGACGACGTCTTCGGCGACGACCCGACCGTCAATGCCCTGGAGGAGCGCGCCGCCGAGCTGCTGGGCAAGGAGGCCGGGATCTTCGTGGCGTCAGGGACGATGGGCAACCTTGTCGCCCAGCTGGCGCATCTCGCCCGCGGGGAGGAGATCGTGGCGGCCGCCACCAGCCACCTGGTGATGGACGAGGCCGCCGGCCACGCGGTGGTCGTCGGCGCCTCCGTGCGGACGCTCCCGGAGGAGCCCGACGGGACGGTCGATCCCGTGGCGATCGACGCCGCCTTCCGCGACCCCGACGACCCGCACGAGCCGATGACGGGCCTGATCGCCATCGAGAACACGCACGCCCATTCGATGGGCCGCCCGCTGCCCGTCGCCTACGAGGAGGCCGTCGCCGAGGTCGCCCGCCGCCGCGGCGTCCCGCTCCACCTCGATGGGGCCCGTTTCTTCAACGCCGTCGTCGCCCTCGACGTCACCCCCGCCGAGCTCGCAGCCCCCGCTGATTCCGTGACCTTCTGCCTGACCAAGGGCCTTGCCTGCCCCATCGGCTCCGTGCTCGTCGGCAGCAGCGACTTCGTCCGCCGCGCGCGGCGCGCACGCAAGCTCGTCGGCGGCGGGATGCGCCAGGTCGGCGTGCTGGCCGCGGCCGGCCTCGTCGCGCTCTCGGACGGGCCCGACGGCACGATCGTCCGCCTCGCCGACGATCACGCCAACGCGCGCCGGCTCGCCGAGGGGCTGGCCGAGCTCGACGGCGTCGAGTCCCCGGGCGGCATCGCCCAGCCGGCCGCGGGGCCTCTCGACCCGGCGCGGGCCGTGACGAACTTCGTGGTCTTCCAGGTTGCCCGCGACCGCGAGGCGTTCCTCACCGCCCTCGAGGCGCGGGGCGTCCTGATGGTCCCGTACCCGCACGGCACGGTCCGGGCGGTCACCCACTACGGCATCGACGCGTCCGACGTCGACGCGACGATCATCGCGGCCCGCGACGCCCTCGCCGAGACGGCGGGCACGCGTCCGCCCGCCGGGGCGGAGGCGCTCGCCGCCACGGGCGCGTGGTCCGGGCTCGCGCGCGCCGGCATCCCGCACGGCTGACGACCCGAGAACGCGTGCTCGTCATCCCCTCCCTCGACCTGTCCGCCGGCCGCTCGCGGATCGTCTCCTGGCCTGGAGCCGCGGCCGGCGTCGGCAGCCCGACGGACCGGCCCGAGACGATCGCGGCCCGCTTCGTCGAGCAGGGAGCGCGCCTGATCCACCTGGTCGACTTCGACGGCGCCCAGCTGGGTCGCCCGGCGAACCTGGACGCGATCGGCCGGATCGCCGCCCGCGTTGCCGTCCCGCTCCAGCTCGCCGGCGGGCTCGACGGCCCGGACCAGATCCGGCTGGCGTTCGCCGCCGGCGCGACCCGGGCGGTCGTCCCAATGGGGATGGCCGACGACCACGCGACCCTGCAGGAATGCCTCGCCGTCGCCGGCGACTGGCTGGCCGTGGGCCTCGACCCCCGACCGGACCGGCTGGCCGAGTTCCCGTGGCGCGGCGGCCGCCGCCCGACCGTCGACGAGGTCGCGTCCGGGCTCGTCGGGCTCGGGGTGCGCCGCCTCGTCCTTTCCCACGGCGGCGCCGAGCCGGACGCCGCCCTGATCGGCCGCCTCGTGCGGGACCTCGACCTCGAGGTGCTCGTTGCGGGCGGCGTCATCGACCTCGCCGGGATCCGGCGCCTCCGGGAAGCCGGCGCGGCCGGCGTGATCCTCGGAGAGGCGCTCCTCACCGGCCGCATCGAGTACCCCGCCGCCATGGAGGCCGCCGCATGACCCCCGCACTCGCACGCACCCCGGAGCCCGCACGCGCACGCACCACCGCACGCCGCCGCGCGACGCTCGCCGCCGTTGCCGCGGTCGCGGCGCTCACGATCGCCGCCTGCACGGGCGGCTCCTCCGCCGCCCCGATCCAACCGTCGGGCGGCGTGCCCACCGAGGCTCCCGCCAGCCAGCCCGCGGCCGGGATCCCGGCCGGCTGCCCGACGAGCGCCCCGGCCCCTCTCGCCGCCGACGCCTCCGCGACGGTCACCCTTGCGACGGCCAAGGGCGAGATCGTCATCGAGGTCAAGGGGGCGCTCGCGCCCAACGCGACCGGCAACTTCGTCGCGCTTGCCGAGTGCGGCGCCTACGACACGGTGGTCTTCCACCGGCTCGTCCCGGGCTTCGTGATCCAGGGCGGCGACGTCGAGTTCGGCCGGGACCCCATGGACCAGGGCCATGTGGGCACCGGCGGCCCCGGGTACACCATCGTCGACGACCCGGTCACCACGCCCTACGGCCGCGGGACGGTGGCGATGGCACGCACGCCTGCCCCCAACTCCCAGGGCAGCCAGTTCTTCATCGTCCTCGACGACCAGGCCAAGGCCGCCCTCGAGTCGGCCAACACGTATGCCATCCTCGGCACCGTCGTCGCCGGGATGGACGTCGTCGATGCCATCGCCGCGATGCCCAACTCGGGCGAGCCGGCCAACCAGGCGTTGGAGCCGGTCGCCATCACGAAGGCGACCGTCGCCCGTCCGTGACCGACCACCGGCAGGCCGCCGGCCCACCCCGCAGGAGGTTCCCGTGACCAAGGCCACGATCGCGACCACCGCCGGCGACATCGTCGTCGAGCTGGCCGACGCCGACGCGCCGAAGGCGTCGTCCAACTTCGTCAAGCTGGCGAAGGAGGGGTTCTACGACGGCGTCATCTTCCACCGCGTCATCCCGGACTTCGTCGTCCAGGGCGGCGACGGCGAGTTCGGCCGCGTCGACGAGCGCGGCGAGGTGCGCAGCCGCGGCCGAGTGGGCCAGGGCGGCCCCGGCTACAAGTTCGCCGACGAGCCGTTCAGCGGCGACTACGAGCGCGGAGCCCTCGCCATGGCCAACGCGGGCCCGAACACGAACGGCTCGCAGTTCTTCATCTGCCAGGCCGACCTGCGCGGCAAGCTCCCGAAGAACTACACGGTCTTCGGCAAGGTCCTGTCCGGGATGGAGGTCGTCGACGCGATCGCGACGGCACCGCGCGACAGTGGCGACTATCCGCACGCTCCCGTCGCAATGACGAAGGTGACCGTCGACGAGGGCTGAGGTGCCTCACTCCACCAGGGAGCATCACTGAGCGCGCGTGGAGGCCGAAGGGCGCGGCTCAAGGTGCGCCACCCGTGGGCTCGACGTACGCTCGATTCCGCCGCGCGGGAGAAAGGTTGCGGATTATTAACCACGAAACGCGCGGAAACCCTTGAGTCGTGCCTCGCGGTCGTATACACTCCCGATCAGTCGCGCAAGCGACCGCTGCCCTAGTTTCAAGGTCATGGGTAGGTCGGGTCAGGGTAGCCGGTGCAGCCGGCGTGATAGATGCCCTTGCAACGTGGCAGAAGTGGTCCGGCAACGGGCCCGCTTCACCGGGACAGCATCGAAGCGGCTCCCTCGGGGGCCGCTTCGACGTTTCCGGCGGAATGACGGCACCGGGACTGGCCGCCCGCGCCCGGGTCCGTGTCGCGGCGCGGTATGATGCCCGGTGCGCTGCGCCTGTAGCTCAGTGGATAGAGCGTCGGCCTCCGGAGCCGAAGGTCGCAGGTTCGAATCCTGTCGGGCGCG
>CAVRZZ010000002.1:0-182288 GCA_963725875.1 uncultured Chloroflexia bacterium
GGCAGCGTAAGCCGCGAGCGTCGCGGGCGCATCTCCGGGGCGCGACTCGATCTGCGGTCGTTTCTGCCGCTCTTGACGTGGCTGTGCATCGCTCGGCGCACGCGCCCGACAGCACCGTGCGATGGCACACGACGGTCATCGAGCCATAGGCTGACGATACCCGGCGGACGCTCGTTAGTCGTCCGTCTGGACCACGCCCTCGGGCTCGGGCAGGCGCGGGGCGAGGATCCACACCAGTTGCGCCGTCGTGGCTGCGCCCACCTTGGACCGCGCATTCGCCAGGTGGTGCTTCACGGTCGAGTGCGACAAGCCCAGGCGGTGGGCGGCGGCCTTCTCCGACCCGGCGTCCCCTAGTCGGGCGTCGGCGTGTTCGAGGTCGCCGGAATGCCGGCCAGGATCCGGCGGCGCAACCGGGCGAGGTTCTTGCGAGTCTCCGCTCGACCGACCGCCGGGAAGATCGGGTCCAGGAGGTTCAGCGGGAACCGTAGGCGGCCCGTCGCGCTGTAGGTGACCCGGCACCGCTCCTCCCCGACAGGGTCCACCGTGTAGGTCACGATCGACTCGACGTGAGGGCCACCCCGGAGGGCCGCGGTCAGGAAGTGCCCTTCCTCAACGATCCGAACGTCGCCATCGAGGTGCGTGGCCTTGCCCGCGTAAACCCGCCCGGCCGTGAACCGCATCCCGACGAAGAGGGGTCCCTCGTCGATCTGCTTGACGTCGAGGATGCCGTGCTCCCATAGGGGCACCTGCTCGAGAGCGGCGAGGTAGGGCCACACGACCGCCGCGGGCCGTTCGATCTCCATGCCCTGGCTGATCTTGAACACTGTCGGGACGCTCCTTCATACGACCATGCAGGTCGGGCGCCAACTATCGTCCCATCGCATGAGCTGTGCAATGGACCCATTGCGGCAACCAGGTCGACCAAGTGGACGCGTAATCCCAAGCGAAGATCGCCATTGGCGAAGTACTCGGGGGCCGTGGGTCGGAGCCACGATAGGCCTGCGTGACCGGCGACGCGTCTCGCGCTGAGGCGGAACCCCCAGCGGGGGAGTCACCACCGCCCACGTCCGGATAGTGGAGGTCCAAACCAGGAGCCCAACGACTGCGTCAAGGAGGCTGCTACTCGTTCGCTTCGGCCACACCCTCGGGCTCGGGCAGCCGCGGTGCCAGGATCCACACGAGCTGCGCGGTCGTCTCCGCGCCGACCTTGGAGCGCGCGCTCGCGAGGTGGTGCTTCACGGTCGAGTGCGACAGGCCGAGGCGGTGGGCGGCAGCCTTCTCCAACCCGGAGGCCCGGGTTTGACGTTCACTTGGTCGTATTGGTCAGCCCACAACGCGATCCCGTTCCACGGGCCGGGCCATGCTTGCTGCCCAGCCACTTCCCCCAAGGAGCGTCCGCCCATGTCGACTGAAGAGAACAAGGCCGTCGTCCGCCGGTTCATCACGGAGGTCTTGCAAGGAGGCAATCTCGACACCATCGACGATGTGCTCGCCCCGAACTACGTGAATACGGCCATGGGGGTCACCGACCTCGCAGGCTTCAAGGCCGTGTGGCCCGCGATGGGCGCCGTCATTCCCAGCATGCGCCTCGACATCGTGGACCTGGTGGCCGAAGGGGATGCGGTGGTCGCTCGCGTCACGACCGAGATCACCCTCGTCAACGGGAAGAAGATCGACGGCCGAGGCCTGACCTACTACCGTCTCGCGGATGGCAAGATCCTGGAAACTGACCCGTTCGAGAAGCCGGATCTGACGCAGGAGCTTGCCGCCCTGATGCCGTCACCCGCCTCCTGACACGAGAGGGTACGACCAGGCGCTCGGGTGGGCTCGGCTTAGGTAGAACGGCGCTCAGACGACCACGATCGGCATGGCGGGGACGATCGACGCCATCCTCACGGGGCTCCCCGCTACGGTCGTGTGCCTCGGGCTCGGAACCGACGTTCGGCTCGCCGTGATCATCGGCGTGACCGCAGCCGCCCTGAGGTTCCTCGCCCTTCTGATCGTCGGAGTCCGGTCGGCCGTCGGGCGGCAGGCCCGGGCGCAGTCGCTGTTCCCATCGCCTGAGTGACCAGGGGACGGGACGCGGGCTCGGGGAGCCGGGGCGCGAGGATCCAGACGAGCTGGGCTGTCGTCTCCGCCCCCACCTTCGACCGCGCGTTCGCCAGGTGGTGCTTCACGGTCGAGTGCGACAGGCCGAGGCGGTGCGCCGCCGCCTTCTCCGAGCCGGCGGCGAGCACCGCGGCGACTACGCCGACCTCGCGGTCGGTCGCACGCTCGGCGGGGCGGGACGGCCGACGCGTCATGCGCTGCGGGCCTGTTCGAGCGGCGTCGGCGACTCCCGCGGGGTGGCGTTGACCAGCAGGAAGCTGAGCGATCGCTGAGTTAGGGAGGCTCTATCCCCCTCGCCCCGACCAGATCCTGCAGCTCGGCGATTTCGTGCTTGGATCCCGCCTTGGGGGGACGTCCCTGACGACGCGGGCATCTTGCACCGACGTACCTCACCGTCCCGGTTGCTGCGGCGAAGTCGCAGCGGAGCGCGTGCAAGAGTGGTACCAGATGGCGTGCGAGAGTGGTAGGCTGCGGGACATGGACTACCTTCCCAGGCTAGTCGACGGTCAGATCGACGCCCTGCTGGCCGAGCTTCCTGCGATCTTCCTCACCGGTCCCCGGGCGACAGGCAAGACCACCACCGCCGTCCGTCGAGCCGCCACGGTCGTCCGCCTCGATCGCGAGGCCGAGGCCGTCGCCTTCCGGGCCGATCCCGACGCCGCCCTGCGCGGCCTTCGTGAGCCCATCCTGCTCGACGAGTGGCAGGTCGTGCCGGGCGTCCTCGGCGCGGTGAAGCGGGCCGTCGATGCGGACCCTCGTCCCGGACGGTTCCTGATCACGGGCTCGGTCCGCGGCGACCTCGACAGCGATCTGTGGCCCGGCACGGGCCGGCTCACCCGGGTCCCCTTGTTCGGAATGACGGTCCGCGAGCAGGCAGGGCTCGGCGGTGGCGTACCGTTCCTTGACCGGCTGGTCGCCGGTGCCGACCTGCTCCCGGCCGCGGATACCCCGGACCTCCGCGGCTACGTCGAGTGGGCCCTGCGCGGCGGCTTCCCGGAGCCGGCCCTGCGCCTCGGCGAGACCGCCCGACGCGCCTGGCTCGAGAGCTACGTCGAACACCTGCTTACCCGCGACGCCGAGCAGGTCGACGGCGGCCGGGACCCGGTTCGCGTGCGTCGCTACCTTGAGGCCTATGCGCTCAATACGGCCGGCATCGTGGACGAGCGCACCCTGTTCGAGGCGGCAGGCATCAACCGCCGGACGGCCCAGGCCTACGAGCGACTACTCGCCAACCTGCTGGTGGTCGAGGCGCTCCCCGCCTGGACCTCGAACCGGCTCAAGCGTCTCGTGCTCATGCCCAAACGCCACCTGGTCGATCCCGCGCTCGCCGGGGCCGTCCTGGGTCTCGACGCCAACCTCGTGATCCGCGAGGGCGACCTCCTGGGGCGTCTGCTCGACACGTTCGTCGTCGCCCAGCTGCGGGCCGAGCTCGCCGTCACCGCCGCAAGGCCGCGCCTGTTCCACGTCCGTCAACAGCAGGGCAGGCTCGAGGTCGACCTGCTCGCGGAGGTCGCCGGCGGCCGGCTCATCGCGATCGAGGTCAAGGCCGACGCCGCCCCGTCGCCCGATGCCGCCCGGCACCTGGCGACCCTTCGGGATCTGTACCCTGAGACGTTCGTCGCCGGTGTGGTACTCCACACGGGTCCGCGGACATACCGTCTCGGCGACAGGATCGTCGCCGCGCCGATCTCGAGTGTCTGGGGCTGACGGAGGAGACGCAGATGACCCGCACCTGGCTGTCGATCCGTGCCGATCTCGTTGAGGGTCGCGGGGAGCGCCTGTGGCCGCGTCCCGGCAGGATCTTCGCTGCCGCCAGAAGCCACACCTTCGCGGCCCTGGCCACCGCCATCGACGACGCCTTCGCCCGGTGGGATCGTGCGCACCTGCACGAGTTTCGCCTCGCCGACGGCACGCGGCTCACGACGCCGTATGGCGACGATGACGAGCTCGGCCCCTCGCTCGACGACCGGCGGACGAAGCTCTCGCGCCTGCGCCCAGACGAGCAGTTCCTGTACACGTTCGACCTGGGCGACGACTGGACCCACCTGTGCACCGTCGGCCCGGAGCGGATCGACCCGGAGGAGGAGCTTGGGATCGTGCCAGACGTTCCGCTCCCCTACTGGGGGTGGGGAACGATCCCCGACCAGTACGGCCGTCGGTGGGACGGAGACGATGGCGAGGGCCGGCTGCCGCGCGATCCCCGAGGCGAGGACCTGCCGCCGCTGCGTCCGGGGTGGGGGCAGGCGCGGAGCTCACCAGAGGTCAGACCGGGACCTCGGTAAGCTCTTCACGCGGTTCCATCACCCGGCATCGCAGCGGCCAAACGGCCGGGACAAAGAGGTCGGTGCCGGAGGTTTGACTCCTCTCGCCCCGACCACTCCCGTTGCGTCGGCATCGCGCTGATGGCCTGCCCCTGATCCCGCTGCGGCGCGCACGCGGACACCTCCTGCGTGCCCCTGCGAACGGCTGCGACGACGGACAACCCCGACGTCACGCGCCGGATGGATCGTCCCACCCGCCCCTTATTCGTCACTTATCGCGCCGTGGGGTCAGGCGGCCGGATCGCTGTGCGGCCGTTTGGGCCGTGCTTTCGTGTTGCCGGCGGCGGGCACCCAACGCGGGGAGGTGGGTGATGGCGCGCGGCGCCACAGGCGGGTGGGGCCCAGAACCGGCTGGAAGCCTCGAGCCAAGCCCGCGCTCGCGTGTGGGGTCGCCGTACGCGGGGGGCCACGCCGATGAAGCCGTGGAGGACGATCAGCTGTGCGGCCTGGATGGGTCCGCACTGCGCGTGTCAAGCGACGTCAGCACAGGCTTCTCGCGAAATGGAACGATTGCATCGTCCGCGGACTCATGATGGCTGAGCGCGGCCACCCGGCCGCGGCCAAGGCGGTGCCCGATGCAGCGAGACCTCGTCATTCGCGCCAGGAACGGCGATCATGACGCCTTCTCGACCCTTGCTGCGGGAGCCGTCGATCGGCTTCATCGCACCGCCCGGCTGATCCTCCGCAGCGACCATGATGCGGCCGATGCGGTTCAGGAGTCGCTCCTTGCGGCATGGCTGCACATCGCTGCGGTGCGTGACCCGGACCGGTTCGACGCGTGGCTCAATCGCCTGCTGGTCCACGCCTGCTATCGGCTGGCGAAGCGGACGACTCGCCGCACGGTCTTGGAGATCCCCATGGCCGATCCCGATGCCCCAGGTCCCGGAGATGTCCAGGAAGTCCTGGCGACGCGCGATCAGCTTGAGCGAGCGTTTCGGCGGCTGACGCCGGAGCAGCGCGGTGCCCTCGTCGTCCACCACTTCCTCGGGCTGCCGGATGCCGAGGCGGCGAGCGTCCTCGGGATCGCGGTCGGGACCTTCAAGTCGCGCCTGCACCGCGCGTCCGTCGCCATGCGCGCGGCGGTCGAGGCCGACGATCGGGTATCGGCCGCCGTCAAGGAGTCGATCGCATGAGCCAGCACGACGACTTCGATCGATCGCTCGCTCGGTGGTTCGAGGCCGAGGCGCGACCCGCCGCCACGGCGGACGTGCTCGATCGTGCGCTGCGCGCCACCCGCCGACGCCGACCACGTCCAAGGTTGTTCGCGGCGCTCGGAAGCCATTGGGTCGGCGACAGCGTCGGCCCGACCTCTGGTGTAGCGACGCTCGGGCGAACCGGCGAGCGAGCACCGATGGCGCTGGTCCTGCTGCTCCTTGTCCTCGTCCTCGTCGCGGGAGCGGTATTGGTGGGGGCGCGTCTGCTCCAGTCTGCGCCGGACGTCGGCCACCTCGGCCACCTCGCCTACGTGATGGAGGACGGGCTGTACGTCGCCGACTGGGACGGTCGGAACCCAAGGCGGATCGTGTCGCCGGGCCAGTTGCCTGGCCCGGAGGGATGCCGCAAGTTCTTTGGCGGGCCGACGTGGTCGCCCGATGGCCGCCACCTCGCAGTTCGCACCTCGTGGGACGATCGCTGTGAGGGGTTCATCCTCATCACGGATGCCGAGGGCTCGTCGCTGACGACCATCCCGGGGTCTGGCTGGCAGATCTCGTGGTCGCCCGACTCACGTCGCATCGTCACGTGGGTCGCGTTCCGGGAGACGATCGGGGTGTACGGGTCCGACGGGGAGCGTCAGGCGCTCCTCCCGGCTCCGCGTCACCTCATGTCGTCTGGCGACCGCGACCCGTCGTGGACGCCCGACGGCGCGGCCGCCCTGGTGCCCTACGGGGTCGTGGTGCCGCTCGACGGCACCCCGCCTTATGCCGACCCCACGCTCAAGTTCGGATCGCGCGTGTCGCCCGACGGGACGATGACCGCCGACCCCGCCCTACAGGGGATCGTCATCGCCGCCACGGACGGATCGTCCCAGCGTGTCCTCGCCTCGCTCGCGCCATCGAACATCATCGGCGTCGAGTGGTCGCCGACCGGTGATGAGATCGCCTTCGATACGTTCGGATCGGGTCCGGGGATCGTCGACGTGGCCACGGGCGCGACGACAAGCCTGGGCCTGCCAACCGGCGAATTCGCCATCATCAGGTTCTCGCCCGAGGGTGACAGGGTCCTGCTCGGGCTCTACGCGGCTGACGACACCTGGAGCCTCTGGAGCGCCCAGGCAGACGGTTCCGGCTCCCGGGAGCTCGTCAGCGGAACCGGAGGGGGCGATTGGCAGTGGCTCCCGGCGGGCTCCCCATCGGCGTCGACCGGACCCACGTCGACCCCAGGTACCCCGGACGATCTCGGGATCTTCGCCCCGGTCGCTGGCCGGATTGTCTACGGAGACGAACATGGCATCTGGGGGGTCGATCCCGCCGCGCCGGGCGCCGCGACGCGGGTCCAGCTGACCTCCGAGGCAGGCATCCCGCTCGGGTGGTCGAGCGACGGCACGCGGCTCCTCATCATGCGGCAGGCCCGTGGCGAGACGGCCGGCCCCGTCGGCGTCCGGCACCTGTACGTCCTGCACGCCGACGGGTCGGAGACGCAGGTGACCGAGCGTCCGATGGCGATCCAAAGCGGAACGATCTCGCCGGACGGGACGCGCGTCGTATTCGCGGGCGGGACCGAGACACCGGAAGGGGAATGCTGCACGCGATTCGCCCTCTACGCCGTCGACGCCGACGGCGGCCCCGCCGAGATGCTCGTCGAGTCTCGATACGGCATCCTGGATGAACTGACCTTCTCTCCAGACGGGACGCTGATCGCGTACGCCGACGGCGCGGGCGATCACAGCCACACCGTATGGGTAATGGACTCCGACGGCAGTGACGCGCACCAGGTCGTGTCCAACGAGACGACCGGGGGCGCCGGTCACGTTTCCGGCCTCGCGTGGTCGCCGGCTGGCGATCGGATCGCGCTCGGGCTCGAGGGGACCACTTACACCTTCGCGACCGACGGCTCCAACTTCACACGGGTGATCACCCGCGGGGATCGGCCGTACTGGTCGCCCGACGGATCGCAGCTCGCGTACTCGGATGCTTGCGATCAAGACCCCAACGGATGCGGCCTCGCGATCGCGGACGCGGACGGCTCCAACGCACGGAAGCTCGGCTTCGCGACCTCGGGTCCGTGGCATCCCGGGCCACGGTGAGCCGCCTGATCTGATCTGGTCCTGCGACCGATCGTCGAGATGCTCCGCGACGGCGTCCTGCGGGTGGAGGGGGTCGAGCGGCTGCCCTATCAACCCAATGACGTACCGACCGAACCCAGGGCCATGCCGATCAGCGAGTCGACCGACGTTCTCGGGTCGGGATCGGCTCTCTCCCGTCCCTTGGGCATGTGACCGCCAACCGCACCAGCGGTGCCATGGCCTGGGACGCACCGACGACCAGAGCGCGCTCAGGGGCTGCCGGGGCGACAGGCTCACGTGCCAGCGGATCGGGCGGGCGGTTGCGACTCGTCCGATTGCGCCAGGCCCTCCGGTTCGGGCAGCCGCGGTGCGAGGATCCACACGAGCTGCGCCGTCGTCGTCACGCCCACCTTCGACCGCGCATTCGCCAGGTGGTGCTTCACCGTCGAGTGCGACAGGCCGAGGCGGTGGGCGGCCGGCGGTCCACTAACTGGCTTGGTTCTCTCTCGGGGAGCCGCGCCGCGTCTGCCCGGAACCGTTTCGACAGCCGGCGCGAGGTTAGCGGTTGCCGCGGTCAAGCTCTCAAGTCGGATTGGCTGGGAGGGGTTCCGGGAAGCCGTCGTAACGCCTCAATATGACGAGGACGCTGAGCACGCAAAGCGCGAGTGAGACGAGGAGGAACGACCAGAGCGCCGCGCTTCCGATGATCAGCTGCATATGCCAGAGGTCGCCGTGGAACCCGCCCCCGAAGCCGACCGTCTCGCAGACAAGGTCGAATGTGGGCCTCAGACACATCAGCATGGCCGTCCCCTAGCCGGTAGAGGCGTCAGCCTCGAGCAGGACTTACTCCGTCGCAAATCTCGCCGTGGGGGCGCGCCGCTCCCCGGGCCGCCAGGTCCACGACCACCAGGCGATCGCCAGGCAGCCGATGGTCTCGAGCGCCGCGAGGAACACGTAGTGCGGTGTGGCAGACGCCATGCCGAGCACGTACGCGAACGTTACCGCGGCGGCGCCGATGTTCGCCCACCGCGCGGCCCGCTGCGGCAGCAGGAGCGAGAGCAGGACCATGGCGATCGCGACCTCCGCGACGACCGCCGCGACGAGCAGGAAGGCGGGCGTGATCTGGATCCCCTCGGCGGTGCCCGCGAGAACCTGCTGGAGCATGCCCGGGCTCATGAACGAGAGGATGTCCGCGAAGACCATGTTGAGCATGACGAAGACCCACGCCGCTGACAGGCGTGCCCTGGTGCCGACGACTTCCGTGTGCACGGTGACTCCTTCGGCCGAGCCGGGGTCGCCGGCAGCGGCTGTCGATGTGGTGGTGATACTAACGTTGTTAGTATCGAGTGCACGTATCCTGTACTAACGGTGTTAGTATGTCAAGAGGGTTGTTCCGCGGGGAGTCGACGCTTGGAGGGGCAATGCCAGGCAGAGCGCAGAACGGTGAGCGGCGCGAGACGGTGAACCGGGAGCGCGTGCTGCGGACGGCGATGGCGCTGGCCGACGAGCGCGGGATCGACGCGCTCACGATGCGCGAGCTCGCCGGCCGGCTCGGGGTCGAGGCTGCGTCGCTCTACAACCATGTCTCGGGCAAGGACGACTTACTGGTCGGGATGGCGGACCTCGTCATCGCGGAGATCGAGCTGCCGCCCGAAGCCACGAACTGGCGCGACGCGATGCGCCGGCGGGCGATGTCGGCCCGCGCGCTGTTCGCGCGTCACCCTTGGGCAGCCGCGTTCATCGATACGCGGATGCAGGTTCAGCCCAGCGGGCTCGCCTACGCGGATCGGGTCCTGGGCACGTTGATCCGGGCGGGGCTCTCCCCGGCGGTCGCGGGCAATGCGTTCCTCGCCCTCGACAGCTACATCTACGGCTACGAGCGCCAGCGGTCGATCCTGGCACGGGATGACGGCGGCGCCTCCACGGACGCGGTGCGGGAGGTCGTGGACGCGATCCAGCCCGGCGCCTTCCCGGCACTGGCGCAGGTGGCAGCGGAGTACGCGGAGCGGCCGTTCGACGAAGACGCCGGTTTCGCGTTCGGGCTCGACCTACTTCTCGAAGGGATCGAGCGCCTGGTGCCGGCAGGCTAGCCTCCCGGAAGCTGTGATCATCCGGACGCACCGTCCCGATCTGACGAAGGTCCTCGACGGGCCGGGTCCCGGTTCCGCCATCGGTCACCGCTCGGTGATGGCTCCGGCAGCCGCGGGGCGAGGATCCACACGAGCTGCGCCGTCGTCGCTGCCCCCACCTTCGTCCGCGCGTTCGCCAGGTGGTGCTTCACGGTCGAATGCGACAGGTCGAGTCGGTGGGCGGCTGCCTTCTCCGACCCGGCGACGAGGACTGCGGCGACGACGCCGACCTCACGGTCTGTGGCGCGTTCGACGGGGCGAGACGACCGTCGCGTCATGCGCCGCGGAGCAGGTCGCAAGGCTCGGGCGGCTCGGTGAGCTGCATCGTGATCGGAAGGTCGGTAGTCGCGGAGCTATCCTTCTCGCCCGACCAGAACACCCGTTCCCAGGGTTGCGTGCTCGCGGGCGTCCCCCTCGCGGTCGACAACCACCCCACCCGGGCGCTCGTCGGCACATCGCCGGCCTTTCGGACGTGACGCTGACCAGCGGCGGCAACGACGAGACGGAGGGCAACGTCCAGCTTGTCCGCCTCCGCGACGGGGTCCGCGTCGATGGCCACCGGGTCAAGATCCACCCGGAGATCGGCCTGGCAGGCAACGCTGATGTCACGCCGAGCACCGGGTGTGCGGTCCTCGCCGCCGACCGGCCGGGTCCATCAGCGGCTCCCGACGGCGTCGGTACTCCGTGTCGGCGCGGGGACGCCCCGCAGGAGAGCAGCTGGGCCGGTCGATGTGCGCAGCGCGGTCTCGTGCATCGTCGCCGCGGCGAGTGCCGCGATGATCGCAGCCGCAGCGCCGATCCAGAACGTATCGGCGATGGCGAGGCTGAAGGCCTCCTGGATCCCCGCCGCGACTCTGTCGATGAACGGGGCCATGAGGGCGTGCGCCTGGGCCGGCAGGGCCGCGAGGATGGATGTCCCGAGGTTGCCTACCCCCGTCAGGTTGTTGACGTCAAGTGCGCCGGAGGCGGTCGCCTGTCCGAAGCTGGCGACGACCGCGGCGGGCACGCCGGCCTTGCCCAGCTGCGGCGTCAGCTGCTCGCCGAATGAGACTGCAAAGTTCGTGCCGACGATGGCGAGCGCCACGGATGCCCCGATCTGGCGGAAGAACGTCAGGTTCGAGGTGGCGACGCCGAGCTGCCGGAACGGCACGGCATTCTGGACGACGATCGTGAAGACGGCGAAGGACGGCCCGACGCCGAGACCGGCGAGCAGCATCCACAGTGAGAGAACGAGGAGCGGCGTGCTGGCCGTGAGCTGCGTCATCAGCGCTGTTGCGACGCCCATGACCAGGAGGGAGCTCACCAGCAGCCACCGGTACCGGCCGGTCCGGGACACGACGTATCCGGAGGCGATCGAGCTCGCGATGAGGCCGACCATGAGCGGCAGCAGCGCCAGGCCCGAGTACGTCGGCGAGAAGTCGTGCGCGAACTGGAACCATCGGGGCAGGAAGATGATCGCCCCGAAGAAGGCGAAGCTGGCGAAGAACGAGGCCACGATCGAGCTCGAGTAGGTCCGGATCCGGAACAGCTGGAGTGGGACGATCGGCTCCGCCGCACGGGCCTCGGCGATCACGAACAGGAAGAGGCCGATGGCGCTCGCCACGATCAGGCCGCCGACCGATGGGTCGGTCCAGTCGTTCAGTTGGTGGGTTGTCGAATTGACCAGGCCCTTGTTGGTCAGCCCCAGCAGCAGCAATGTGATCGCCACCGTGAAGACGGCCCCGCCGAGGATGTCGAAGGTCTTCGTCGCTCGAAGGGTCTTGACCGTCGGCAGGAGGCGGGAGATGAAGATCAGCGAGACGATCCCGATGGGGATGTTGACGTAGAAGATCCAGTGCCAGCTGACGTTCTCGGTCAGGAACCCGCCGACGAGCGGGCCGACGATGAACGCGATCCCAAAGACGGCACCGAACAAGCCCTGGTACTTGCCCCGTTCCTGTGGACTGAACAGGTCGCCGATGATCGCCAGGGCCACCGGGAAGAGCGACCCGGCCCCGATCCCCTGGATGCCACGGAAGAGGATGAGCATCCCCATGCTCTGGCTCAAGCCCGATAGCGCCGAACCGATCAGGAAGACGACGATCCCGATCATGAAGATCGGCTTGCGACCGTAGATATCCGACAGCTTGCCCCAGAAGGGGATGCTGATGGTGCTCGTCAGCAGGTAGGC
Source organism: uncultured Chloroflexia bacterium (assembly GCA_963725875.1). Taxonomy (GTDB): domain Bacteria; phylum Chloroflexota; class Limnocylindria; order Limnocylindrales; family CSP1-4; genus CTSoil-043. The sequence continues at coordinate 11,953 of CAVRZZ010000002.1, forward strand.
CGTGACCGCCCAGACGTAGTAGTCGTTGCCACTCAGCTGGGTCACGATCGTCGGCAGAGCCGGACCGACGATCGTCTGGTCCAGCGCTCCCAGGAAGAGGCCAAGCAGGACCGCGAAGAGAATCTGCATCTTCGCGCGTTGGCTCAACCCGCGGGCCGGGTCCTCGAGGGTGGCTGAGCCCCGCTCGCTCAATCCGAGGGAGTGTCCGTCCATGGGTGGCCTTTCGCTGGTGACGAGGGGCGGCGCGGTCTGGTCCGGACGTCGCGTCTCGCACGCCAGACGCTAGGGGAGGTGGGGCTCACGCCGGTAGTCACGGCCGTCGCGATCGCCCAATGACGATCCTCGCGTCGTCAGCCGTGACCGATGTCACGACGCGGGAACCTGGTCAGCGGGCCGGATTCGGCTGCCCTGACATCCGTCACGTGGAGTTCCCGACGCGTGTGACTTCCGGCAGGCCGAGGAGCGCGGCTACGGTGTCTTGGCCACTCCGCCGGGGTGGCACGCATCCCGCGCGATCGAGAGCTTCAGTGCCAGATCTGCCCGTACAAACGACGCGTCGGCGCCCGTGGAGCGACATCGGGACGGCTGAGACGCTCTCGGCCCCCGTCCGTACGATATGCCAACCACCGCCCTCGTTCGTGGTTGACGGCCCTGGCCGGCAGCAGTCGATCCGCGATGGCGGGTCACCGCGAAGGTCGCTGACGTGCGACGGAACCCATTCAGGCCCGGGTCGCGATCCGCAACGGCTCTCCAGGACAGGGGGCGTACCCGGGTGCCCACTCGCGCAGATCCGATCCCTGGCTGGCTCGCACTCGCTGTCGGGATCGGGCTGGTGGCATTCATGATCCGGCCCGCCCTGGCGCTCGCCCGGGAACCGGCGACCGATCCGTACGAGTACCTCGCCGTTGGCGGCCTCGTCGCGTTCATCGGCGCCTACTTCTGGGCTGGGCCCATCGCCTTCGTCCGCCGGGCCAGCGGGAGACCGAGCCTCGCAGCGGCCGTCCTCGGACTCCTGGCGTTGATGATCGCGCTCTTCGAGCGCGAAGCGAACTGGACTATCCTCTTCGTCGCCGTCGCGGTGGTAGCCGGCGCGATCGTTCCGTGGCCGCGCGCCATCGCGGCAATCGTGCTGACTGCCGCGCTTGCCATGCTGGCGCGCGTCGCTGCCACGGGGGCCCCCGTCGGCATCGTCGAAACTGCCTTCGCTGTGGTCATCTCCGGGCTCGTCGTCGTGAGCTTCGGTCGACTCGATCGCACGGCCCGCGAACTCTCCCTCGCCCAGGCCGAGGTGGCGCGTCTCGCGGCTGCCGATGAGCGGGCAAGGATCGCCCGCGACGTCCACGACCTGATCGGTCACAGTTTGTCGGTGATCGCGCTCAAGTCGGAGCTGGCGCGCCGGCTCGTTGGCGTCGATTCCGGCCGGGCAACCGCCGAGCTGCAGGACATCGAGGGCGTCGCCCGCGGTTCGCTCCGTGACATCCGCGAGACCGTTGCCGGGTACCGGCGGATCACGCTGGAGTCCGAGCTTGCCGGAGCCAGGGTGGCACTCTCCGCTGCCGGGATCGAGATGGAAGTACACCAGGCGATCGACGTCCAGGACCCGGCAACCGAGGCGTTGCTTGGGTGGGTCGTGCGCGAAGGTGTCACCAATGTCATCCGGCACAGCGATGGCGCGCATTGCACGATCCGGATCGACGCGCTGGCGGAGCGCCTGCGGCTCGAGATCGTCGACGATGGTCGGGGCAGCGACCGACAGCGGCCCGGGGTGCCCGGCCTGTCGGGAAGTGGGCTGTCCGGGATTCGAGAGCGCCTCCAGGCCGTCGGCGGACGACTGGAGGCCGGGCCGCTGTCGGGCGGAGGCTACCGACTGCAAGCCGTCGTACCCGATCAAGCCGGTACGCGTGCCGGTTTTCCGGTCGCCGCCAGGCACGATCCAAGGGACGCAGGCGGAGGCGAGGGGCGAGAAGCTCCGGGATCGGGGCCGCCTTTGGAGGCGTCCGGGACCCCATGGGGAGGCCCGGTGTGATCCGTGTCCTGCTGGCTGAAGACCAATCACTGGTCCGTGGCGCCCTCACCGCGCTTCTCACGCTCGAAGGCGACATCGAGGTGGTAGCCGAGGTGGCACGTGGCGATGAGATCATGGCGGCTGCGGAACGAGTCCGCCCCGACGTCGCCCTGCTGGACATCGAGCTGCCCGGCGCGGACGGCCTCTCGGTCGCGGCGGTACTGCGCGATCGCCTTCCCGACGTGCGGGTGATCATCCTCACGACCTTCGGTCGGCCAGGGTACCTGCGGCGGGCGATGGAGGCGGGCGCGATCGGCTACGTCCTGAAAGACGCCCCCGCGAGCACGCTCGCGACCGCGATCAGGCGCGCGACCGAGGGCAAGCGCACCGTCGACCCGACCCTTGCCGTGACAGCGCTGAGCGACGGCGGCAACCCGCTCACCGAGCGCGAGCGGGAGGTTCTCGCCGTCTCGCGCGAGGTCGCGACGATCGCCGAGATCGCGGGGCGCCTGTTCCTGTCCGAGGGGACCGTACGGAACCACCTGTCTGCCGCGATCCAGAAGGTCGAGGCCCACAACCGGGCAGAGGCGGCTCGGATCGCCGAACAGAAGGGTTGGCTCGAACCCGAGAGGGACGACCGATGACCGCCGCTGGTCACGATGAGGAGTCGCTGTCTGGTGCGTCGAGCGGCCCGCGGCACGGCCGATGCGCGTACTCGCTACAGCAGCGTCACGAATCGCCGCTTGACAAGCTCGACGAGCGTCAGGTAGACGGCCACCAGGACCGCTAGCAGCAGCCAGAAGACGGGCGGCAGGGCCTCGAAGCCGAGGATCGGGCCGAGGGGGCTGATCGGAATGATCACCGCGGCGGCGAGGGCTCCCATGATCGCACCCACCAGGGGCTTGCTGGGACGACTCCGCCAGAAGGGGCTCAGGCGAGTCCGGATCACGAGCACCACGAGAACCTGCGTGAAGAGGGACTCAACGAACCAGCCGGTGTGAAAGGCTCGTTCATTGACGCCAAGCACCACGAGCAGCAGGCCGAAGGTCACCAGGTCGAAGAGCGACGAGATCGGGCCGAAGATGAGCATGAAGCGCTGGATTGCGTGGACGTCCCAGTGCGCCGGGACGGCCGCCACCGCAGGGTCGATGCTGTCGGTCGGGATCGCCGTCTGCGACGCGTCGTAGATGAGGTTGTTGAGCAGGATCTGGCCGGGCGTCATCGGCAGGAAGGGCAGCAGCAGCGCCGCCCCGGTCATGCTCAGCATGTTGCCGAAGTTGGAGCTCGTCCCCATCCGGATGTACTTGAGGGTGTTGGCGAACGTGCGCCGGCCCTCGATCACGCCCATGCCGATCGCCGCGAGGCTCGGCTCCAGCAGGATGATGTCGGCCGCCGAGCGGGCCACGTCGGTCGCGTTGTCCACGCTGATCCCCACGTCCGCCGTGTGCAGGGCCGGGGCGTCGTTGATGCCGTCGCCGAGGAAGGCGACGACCTCCCCGGACTCGTGCAACGCCCGGATCACCTGGAGCTTCTGGTCCGGGTCGAGCCGGGCGAAGATGGTCGTCTGCCTGGCCCGGGCGACGAGGGCGGGATGCGTGAGGCCCCGCATCTCCTCGCCGGTCAGGGCGCCCTCGACGGTGAGCCCGACCTGGCCGGCGGTGTGACGCGCCACGAGCTCGTGGTCGCCGGTGAGGATCTTGACGGCGACACCGTCGCCAGCGAGCTCCGCGATCGTCTCGCCGACGCCTACCTTGGGCGGGTCGCTGAAGAGGATGACGCCCTCGAAGACGAGGTCGCGCTCGACGTCGACCGCGTTCTCGAGGCTCGCCGTCGCTCCCGCCGCCGGATGGCCCTCGTCACCCGGCGCCAGGACCCGCGAGCCGACCGCCACCATCCGGAACCCGTCGGCCGAGGCATCGTCCACGAGCCTTGCGAGCCGCTCGTGCTCGGCCCGGTCGATCGGACGTGCCGTGTGGTCCTCGCGGACGTGGGAGGCGCGGGCGAGGACCGCCTCAGGTGCGCCCTTCGTGACGAGGAGCGGGGGCTCGTCGGCGACCTGGACCACCACACTCAGCAGTCGCCGCGTGAAGTCGTAGGGGAGCTCCGCGATCTTCCGGTAGGTGGCGAGGTCGGCCGGCTCCGGGGTCCCGGCGAGGATGGCGGCGTCGAGCGGGTTGGTGAAGCCGGTCTCGAAGTGGCTGTTGAGGTAGGCGAGCTCCAGGGCGCGGGCCGCCTCGTCGCGTCGTCGCGATCGATCCCCACGGAGCGGACGAGCTGCAGGCGGCCATCGGTGAGGGTCCCGGTCTTGTCGGTGCAGAGCACGGTCACCGAGCCGAGGTTCTGGATCGCGGGCAGACGCTTCACCAGCACGCCATGCCGGCTGAGCGCCCGCGCCCCCTGGGTGAGGTTGAGGGTGACGATCGCCGGCAGCAGCTCGGGCGTCAGCCCCACCGCGAGGGCGATCGCGAAGAGGAGCGAGTCGAGGAGCGGACGCTGGAGGGCGAGGTTGATCGCGAGGACGGCGATCACGAGCACGGTCGTTACCCGGAAGATCAGGCCGCCGAAGGCCCGTACGCCCCGTTGGAAGTCGTTCTCGGGTGCGCGCTCACCCAGTCGCTGCGCGATCTCGCCGTAGCTGGTTCGCGAGCCGGTCGCCGTGATGACCGCGCGGCCGGTCCCGCTGACGACGCTCGTTCCGAAGAAGACGAGGCCGTCGCGATCGTCGTCGGAGGCCGGATCGAGCTCGCCGTCGCGGGGTGCCTTCAACGACGGAGCCGACTCGCCCGTCAGCGACGCCTCGTCGACGTAGAGATGATCGGCCTCGATGACGCGCCCGTCGGCCGGCACGATGTCCCCAGCGCCGAGGACGACGAGATCGTCGCGCACCACGTCGTGGATGGGCACCTCGCTGGGCGCGCCGTCGCGCACCACGGTCGCGCGGAGGGTCAGGCGGGCCCGGAGGGCGGCGACTGCCGACTCCGAGCGCGCCTCCTGGACGAACCCCAGGGTCGCGCTCATGACCACGATCGCGAGGATGATCGCCGTGGTGACGGCATCTCCGACCAGGAGGCTGACGAGGCTCGCCGCGACCAGGATCAGCACGAGCGGACTCGCGACCTGCGACACCAGGATTGCGGCAAGCGTGCGCCTGCTACCGCCGCCGATGGCATTCGGGCCATCCTCGAGCAGGCGATCGGTTGCCTCTGCCGTGGTCAGGCCAATGGTGGGGATCGCGTCGCGGATAGGCACGGACGGGGCCGGGTCGAGCGGAGGTTGGTCGTCGGCGTCCTGCGGCGTCATGCTGCCGTCATGGTAGTGGCCTGCCACGCAGCGTCCGAGAGGGCGAACGACGACCTTGGCGGGTCGATCGCTGATCCGGCTCCCGGTGGCGACGCGATCGGGTGATGCTGGGCCGCGGGATGACATCGGTCACAGCCGCGGACGTTGGCTTGGCACTCGATCATCCCGCCGGCAGTGACTTCCTGCCGCAATGCTGCGCCTGTAGCCTCTGCATCGCACCAAAGCGGCCGCGACCCGTAGCCGCGGAAGGAAGGTGACGAGATGGATCTCAGGCGGTCGCCTTTGTCGCCTCCCTCGCCGTCGGCTGGGATGGCTCGCTTCGCGGCCTTCCCGCCAGCACGTCGTCCGCGACCGACTTCTCCGCCGTCGTAGCGACCGTGCTGGAGCTGCGACCGATTGGGATCGCCCAGGTTGGACTCCTGGTCCTCATCGCGACCCCGGTGGTGCGAGTCATGGCGTCGGTCGTCGCGTTTGTGCTCGAGCGTGACCGCTGTATGCGGCGATCACCCTCGGCGTGCTCGCGATCCTGCTCGGTATCCTGTTCGGGCTCCGGTAAGCACCGCTCGCGGCCAGCGCGATTTGGCCGGCGAGCATGGCGGACGGACCCCATGACGCCTGTCACCGTCGTATCGAGACACGCCTCATGGCCGGATCCCGACGGCCGTGACTTCCGGGCGCAGGTGCGCGGCACTAAGGTGCCGGAGTCAGGCGCGGACGTTCCACCTCCGTCGCTACCGCCGTCCGCACGACCACCTCGAAGGATGCACGTCATGGCTGCCGCAACCGCCCAGGCTCGCCGCTCTCCGGCCGACTTCCAGGAATTTGCGCTTGCCCGCTTCCTCTTCTCTGACGCCCGGGCGGCGTGGCTCTGGCTGATCGTGCGGGTCTACCTCGGCTATGAGTGGCTCACCGCAGGTTGGGGGAAGGTCACCGATCCCGCCTGGACAGGCCCCCAGGCCGGCAGTGCCCTGACCGGCTTCGTCAACGGAGCCATCGGCGAGGCCACCGGCGCCCACCCCGCGGTTCAAGGTTGGTACGCTGACTTGCTGAGGACTTGGGTGCTGCCCAACGCCGCGGGCTTCGCGCACCTGGTGGCCTACGGGGAGCTTCTCGTTGGCCTCGCGCTCATCGCGGGCGCGGTCACCGGCATCGCGGCCTTCTTCGGGATCGTCATGAACGCCAACTACCTGCTCGCCGGTGCCGTGTCCACCAACCCGATCCTGGCCGTCCTGGCCATCTTCATCGTGCTCGCCTGGCGCAACGCGGGCTGGATCGGGCTCGACCGGTGGCTGCTGCCGCTCATCGGCACACCCTGGCAGCCCGGCGGCATCTTCCGGCGGGAATCCGGCGCGCGGACGACCGGGGTGGACGCTCATGACCCCGTGGTCTCGTGACGGCCCCATGGCAGACGGGATGACGATGCAGATCGGATTGGTCGGTCTCGGCAGGATGGGCGCCAACATGTCTCGCCGCTGGCTTCGCGCGGGCCACTCCGTCGTTGGCTATGCCCGCCACGCCGAGACCGTGAACGGGCTGCTCGCCGACGGGGCGATCTCTGCCGGCGCCAGCTCCCTCGAAGGTCTGGTGGGCCAGCTCACCACGCCGAGGATCGTGTGGCTGATGGTGCCGGCTGCGGCCGTCGATGCCACCCTCGCCGAGCTCGTGCCGCTGGTGGCGCGAGACGATGTCATCGTGGACGGCGGCAACTCCTACTACGTCGACGACATCCGCCGATCCGGGGCGCTGGCCGAGAAGGGGATCAGCTACCTCGACTGCGGCACGAGCGGCGGCATCGCCGGCCTCGAGCGGGGGTACTGCCTGATGATCGGCGGCCCGGCAGCGCCGGTGCGGCGACTCGATCCGATCTTCCGAGCGCTCGCGCCGGGCGTTGACGCGGTGCCCCGGACGCCCGGTCGGACGGGTGACCCGGCCCCGGCCGAGGACGGCTATCTCCACTGCGGCCCGAGCGGTGCCGGGCACTTCGTGAAGATGGTCCACAACGGCATCGAATACGGATTGATGGCCGCCTATGCGGAGGGCCTGAACATCCTGAAGCACGCCGACGCGGGCCTCCACGAGCGCGAGGTCAGCGCCGAGGTCACGCCTTTGCGCGACCCGGAGCTCTACCAGTACCAGCTCGACATCCCGGCCGTGACCGAGGTGTGGCGTCGGGGCAGCGTGGTCTCGTCGTGGCTGCTCGACCTTGCCGCGGAGTCACTCCTGGGGAGCGGCGACCTCTCGGCATTCGAAGGTCGCGTCTCCGATTCCGGCGAGGGACGCTGGACAAGCATGGCCGCCATCGACGTCGGTGCGCCGGCGCCCGTCCTGACGACGGCGCTCTACGAGCGTTTCACGTCCCGGGGGGAGGCGGACTTTGCCGACCGGGTGCTGGCGGCCATGCGCTTCGGCTTCGGTGGACACGAGGAGACGATGGGTTGACGAGATGACTGCCGGGCGGTCAAGCGATCGATCCACCGGCCAGGCGCCCAGCCGCTCCGACGCCGTGGTGTTCTTCGGGGCGACGGGGGATCTCGCCTACAAGCAGATCTTCCCCGCGCTGGCCGCCCTCATCCGTGACGAGGGCTTGGACCTGCCGATCGTGGGCGTGGCACGGTCCGGCGATCTCGACAGCCTCAGGGAGCGCGCCCGCCAGAGTCTCCGGGCACACGGGTTCACGGACCCGGACGCGACCCGTGCCCTCATCGGCCACCTGCGCTACGTCAAGGGCTCGGACGACGATCTCGAGACGTTCCACGCCCTGCGCCAGGAGCTGGGCGAGGCGCGTCACCCGCTTCACTACCTGGCCGTCCCGCCGGCGCTGTTCGGCGCGGTGGTCACCAACCTGGCGACGTCGGGCTGCGCCGATGGGGCGCGGATCATCGTCGAGAAGCCGTTCGGGCACGACCTCGCGTCCGCGATGGCCCTCAACGCAGACGGTCCACGAGGTCTTCGCCGAGCCGGCCGTCTTCCGGATCGACCACTACCTGGGCAAGGAGCCGGTCCAGAACCTGCTCTACTTCCGCTTCGCCAACTCGTTCCTCGAGCCGCTCTGGAATCGCGACCACGTCGCCAGCGTCCAGGTGACCATGTCCGAGGCCCTCGATGTCGCCGACCGGGGCGTCTTCTACGAGCAGGCCGGCGCGATCCGCGACGTCGTCCAGAACCATCTCCTCCAGGTCGTGAGCCTGCTCGCCATGGAGCCGCCGTCCGGCCGAACGGCCGACGCGATCCGGAGCGAGCAGTTCAAGGTCCTCGATTCGATCCGCCCGCTGGCGCCGAACGACATCGTCGTCGGCCAGTACCGGGGCTATCGCGACGTCGAGGGCGTGGCGCCGGGCTCCACCACCGAGACGTTCGTGGCGCTGCGGCTCCACGTCGACACGTGGCGCTGGGCCGGCGTGCCGTTCTACATCCGCACGGGCAAGTGCCTGCCGGTGACCGCGACCGAGGTCCTCGTCGAGATGAAGCCTCCGGCCCGGTCCGTCTTCGGTGAGTCGCAGCCGCCCGACGCCGACTACTTCCGGTTCCGGCTGACGCCCGACATGTCGATCTCGCTCGGAGCGCGAGCGAAGAAGCCGGGTGAGGCGATGGTCGGCGAGGCGGTCGAGCTCTACGCCTCGCACGAGAGCGGGACGGAGCGGCCACCCTACCAGCGCCTGATCGGGGATGCGATCCGCGGCGACCAGTCGCTCTTCTCCCGCGAGGACTGGGTCGAGGCGGCCTGGCGCGTCGTCGACGGCGTGCTCGATGTCGAGGCCCCGCCGCATGCGTACGAGCCCGGGAGCCTGGGGTCCGGCCGGAGGCGTCGAACGTGCTGCTGCGGGGCGATCGCTGGCACGACCCGGTCGCGACACCGGACATCCCCGAGGGGCCCGGCCGCGGCCGGCCGCCGGACCCCGATGAACGACCCGGCCGGCCCGGTCGCGCCGGGGGCGCCGGGCATCCCGCCGACCTGGTCGAGCAGCGACAAGGACGCCGTCGGGACGTCGCACTACTCGAGCCGGGTCTGGTTCACGATCGGGCGCGGCATCCTCAACGAGGTCTACTGGCCGCACGTGGACCGGCCGCAGATCCGGGACCTCGGGTTCATCGTGGCCGACGATGCGGGGTTCTGGAGCGAGGTCAAGCGCGACGCAACGCACCAGGTCCACCACGAAGACCGGGGCGTCCCGGCGATCACCGCCGTCCACGGCCATCCCGCGCTACCGGCTCACGCTCCGGATCTGCGCCGACGACCACGCCGACGTCGTCCGCATCGAGGCCCGGCTCGAGGATCTCCGGGACCCGGGCGATCCCGGGCGGACGGCCCACCCGCTGCGGCTCTACCCGCTCCTGGCGCCCCACCTGGGGTTCAGCGGCCTCCACGGCCGCGCCTGGGTCGGCACGCACAAGGGCCGCCCGATGCTCTTCGCCCAGGACGGGCCGTGGGCCCTGGCACTGGCATCCGACCCGGCCCCGGTCCGCCAGGGCGTCGGCTACGTGGGCGTCATCGGACGGCTGGCAGGACTTCGCGGCGAACGGCCGGATGACCTGGACGTACGCACGCAGCCGGGTGCCGGCAACGTGGCCGGCATGACCGAGCTCGCGCTCGACGGCGGCGCGGCCCAGCTCGCCCTCGCGTTCGGGGCCCGGCCCGAGGAGGCGGGGCTCGAGGCGTCTGCCGCGCTGGCCGGTCCCGTTCGAGAGCGCCTGGGACGAGTACCTCGGCAACTGGCACGGGTTCGTCCGGACCGTGGTCGATCCGCCCGCCGACCTGTCCGCCGGAGGAGCGGGACCTGTACCTGACCTCGGCCGCGGTGCTCCGGTCGCACCAGGACCGGACCCTGCCGGGCGCGACCGTGGCCAGCCTGTCGATCCCGTGGGGCAACACCCGCAACGACCTGGGCGGCTACCACCTGGTCTGGTCGCGCGATCTCGTCGAGTCGGCCGGGGCGTTCGTCGCGCTGGGCGCCGTGGCCACGGCCCGGCGCACGCTCGCCTACCTCGTCGCGTCGCAGGAGCCGGACGGCCACTGGCCCCAGAACCAGTGGGTGGACGGGGTTCCGTACTGGACCGGCCTGCAGCTCGACGAGGCCGCCTACCCGCTGCTCCTGGCCGGGGCGCTCCGCACCGGCGCCGTCCCACATGCACGGCAGGACGGGCTGCCCACGAGGAGGCGTTCCAGAACCTCGTCAGCCAGGCGGCGCTCGACCGCATGATCGCCCGCGCCGCCGGCTTCATCGCGCGGACCGGCCCGGCCACGAGCCAGGATCGCTGGGAGGAGACCGCCGGGCTCACGCCGTCCACGCTGGCACCGGTCGTGGCCGCCCTGGTCGTCGCCGCCGGACCACCTGCCCGAGCCGGCCGCCGCCTACTGCCTGGAGCTCGCCGACGACTGGAACGCCTCGATCGAGGACTGGACGTACGCCCGCGGCACCCGGCTCGCCAGCGGAGCACGGCGTCGACGGCCACTACGTCCGGATCGCCTCGCCGGACGTGCTCGCCGGGGCGCCGCTCTCGACGCCGGTCACGCTCCGCAACCAGCCTCCTGGATCGTCGATGGTGGCGGGCGACGAGATGGTCGGGACGGACTTCCTCGCGCTCGTGCGGTTCGGGCTCCGCCTTCCCGACGACCCGCGGATCGTGTCGAGTCTCGCGGTCGCGGATGCTCTCCTCCGGACCGACACGCCGAGCGGGCCGGTCTGGCACCGCTACAACGGCGACGGCTACGGCGAGCACGAGGACGGGAGCGCCTACGACGGGACCGGGATCGGCCGCGGCTGGCCGCTCCTGGTCGGCGAGCGCGGCCACTACGAGCTCGACGCCGGGCGCGACGCGCGGCCGTACCTCGAGGCGATGCGGCGCATGGCCTCGGACGGAGGGATGCTGCCCGAGCAGGTCTGGGACGCGGCGCCGATCCCGGAACGCGCACCTCGCTCCCGGGCCGGCCGAGCGGCTCGGCGATGCCGCTCGCCTGGGCCCACGCGGAGTACGTGAAGCTCGTCCGGTCGATCGCGCTGGGCCATTCGATCGACCGCCCCGAGGCAGCCTGGCGGCGCTACCGGGGCATCGCCCCGAGGACGACGCGGGCGACGTGGCGGTTCACGGCGCCGCGGCCGTCGATGCCGGCCGGCCGCACGCTGCGCCTGGAGCTCATGGCGCCGGCCCGGGTCCGGTACTCGATCGACGGCCGGCAGACATGGACCGATCTCGATGCCCGGGACACGGGCCTCGGCGTGTGGGTGGCCGACATCCCCGGCTCGGACCGGCTGGCGCCCGGCGGGGCCGTGGACTTCACGTTCTGGTGGCCGGAGGCTGGCCGCTGGGAGGGCCGCGATTGTCGCGTGGCGGTCACCCGGGGAGTCGATCGGGCGTAGGCCGCACAGAAGGCGATCGGCCACCCGTTGGCGCCCGCCGCGTCGCTCTTGTTGCTTCGCAGGCGATGCCGCCGTAGAGCTGGGCGTTCACGGCGACGATGATCGTCGACGCGTTCACTCGCGATCGCTCCCGCCGGCATCCCCAGGTCCAGCTCTCAGGGAACGAGCACGCCGGCCGCGACCGGGATCGCAACGAGGTCGTAGCCGCTGGCCCACATGAGGTTCTGGACCATCTTCCGGTAGGTTGCTCTCGTGTCCCCACCCTCCCAGCTCTCGTGGCAAAGTGGTATTTGTGAGCGCGTAGCAGTGGTACTGATCTGCGCGCCTCCTGTCGGGTCGTCTTTCGACAGCGCATCCACACCAGGGAACGAGGGGGCCAGGTTGACTGAGTCGTCTGCGACGATGCCGCGTCGATGGCGATACGGCATGCATCCGGGTGCGGTGGGGATGCAGATCCGTTCCCTCGGCCGCGTCGATCTCCCGCTCGGCGAGGCGCTCCGCCTGGAGCTGGTGAACGCGGACCCGGGTGGAGAGGACGTCGTCCACATCCAGTACTACATCTGCACGGACGCGGGCGGCTGGGCGCTCTGGCTCTCGTGCGCACGAGCGGATCTCGCTGACCGCGAGGCGGCCCTTCACAAGATCCCGCCCTTCCTGCAGGAGTCGTAGGACATGCGGTCGGCTCCGCACCGGGCCTTGCGCTCCGCCTGGGGAATGAGAGGCGCACCGGGCGTCCGGGGGCCGTTCGCCTCTCGCCAGATGCCTGGCTCGCGCCTAAGTGTCGGGCTGGCGGGAGGCTCTGACACGCGGCCCAAATCCGTGCCGCCGGGACCGCGCCGGGCCACTGGCGAGACCGACCCGCCGGTAGCGGGCGCGGGTCATGAACCACTTGCATGACGAGGTCCGTATCGAGGCGCCCGTCGAGCACGTCTGGGCGTTCTACTGCGACACGTCGCACTGGCAGGACTGGATGCCACGGGTCGGGCACCTGGAGGTCAACGGGCCGTTGGACAAGGTCGGGACGACGTACGTCGCGACCATGCGGCTCATGGGCTTCGAGGCGACGACGACCTACAAGATCGTCGAGGTGGAGCCGCTGCGGCTCATCCACGAACATAGCGACACGGGCCCCATGGACAACTCCATGCGATTCGAGCCCGACGCCGAGGCGACCCGCGTGGTCATCGACTCCGACTGGGAGATGCCGGGCCACTGGCCGGGGTTCATCAAGAACCTCGTGACCAAGGGCATGGTCGAGCGGAACACCCGCCAGATGCTTGCCGATTTCAAGGCGCTCGCCGAGGCGACAGTCCCGGCGCACGCCTGAGGCGTTTCGGCCACCCCGACACGGTCGCTCGTCGCGGGCCTCGACCTCTCGGAGCCCAAGGTCGACCTCGCCGGGCGGCGGCTCGCCGACCGAATCGCCACGGGGACGACGGAGATCACGCAGGGCGACGCGGGAGCGTTGCCGTTCGAGGACGGTCGCTTCACGGCCGTCACCTGCAGCGACGCCTTCCCGTTCTTCCCCGATCCAGACCGCGCCCTAGCCGAGATGTGCCGCGTCCTTCGCCCGGGCGGGCGGGCCGTCATCGACATGAACCCCACGGTCCCCGCGGGGACCGAGTCCCATCGCATGAGGGGACCGGGGGGCGAGGGCTGGGCATGGAACGACGCGGACGTGCAGCGGATGGTGGAGGCAGCCGGGTTCGACGACGTCGGGATCACCCACGTGCCCGGCACCGACAGTCGCATCCTCAACGCCCTGAGCCGGCGAGTCCTCGGGACCGACGAGGAGACGATCGTCGCGGCTGTCAAGCCATTGCCCGTCCCGCGCGCGGACGCCGTGACGGCAGAGGAGGCCGTCGCCGTCGGCTGACAGCGGGCCCGATCAGCAATCACATGCTTGCCAGTAGTCCTGGCCACCAAGGCTCGGCACGCTCGCAGGGTCGTGGGCCTCGACCCCTCCCGGACCATGCTGCACGAGGCCGAACGGCGGCTTGCGGACCGGCTCGCCGCGGGGACGGCTCGTCTGGTGATCGGCAGCCTGGCCGCACTTCCCTTCAGTGACGGCGAGTTCTCGGCGATTACGGCCATCTTCGCGCCGGCGAACCCGGCCGAGGCGTTCCGGGTGCTCCGCCCGGGCGGGCGTTTCGTCCTTGCTGACAACGACCCAGGGCAGTCGCCGAGCGAGCCGACCAGTCGCTGGGGGCGCCGACGATGGGACGAGGCCGACCACCCGGCGGATGCTCGAGGGCGCCGGGTTCACTGAGCTGACCGCCGCCCATGGACTGCGCGCTGGTACCCGGGACCAGTTGCCATGCTCGCCGCGCCAGGAACGAAGCACTCGCGCACCCAGGCGGTGCCAGGCCTGCGTGCTGTCCAGGGCGTTGAGGCGGCTGCGGTTGGACTGCCGGGCGTGGTCGGTGCAGCGGCCGCCCGCGCGCCTGGTGACGACACCGCAGACCGTGCAGAGCTTCACCGCCCGCCGAGCCTACGTGCCGCGCCGCGTCTGACGCTGGTGACGCTCGAGTGCACGCCCGTCAACATCGCGATGAGCGTGGTGGAGAAGGGCGGGGCGGTCTATTCGCTTCGGGTGCGACACCGCGGAAGCCATAGCACGCCCGGATCTCGCTGCCGCTGGCTTGCCACAGCCTGCGTTCGAGATGCGATTGCAGGACCAGGGACAGACGACCATGATGATCGGGGTGAACATGATCGCTCCGGTCCGCGGCGATTGGTCACTGGCTTCGGACCACCGCAACGCACGAACCGGAGACCCATGAGAGCAATCGTGTGCACGGGCTACGGACCGCCGGATGTCCTTCGACTCAAGGACGTGCGGAAGCCCGTTCCGAAGGACGACGAAGTGCTGGTCCGGATCCGCGCCACGACGGTCAGCACGGCCGATTGCGAGCTGCGGCGGTTCGACTTCGCTCCCTGGATCTGGCTCCCGATGCGCCTCGGCTTCGGGATCCTCCGGCCGCGGCGACGCGTGCTCGGGCAGGAGCTTGCGGGTGACGTGGAGTCGGTCGGCAGGAAGGTCGGGTCGCTCAAGAAGGGCGACCGGGTCTTCGCGGCGACGGGCCTCCCCCTGGGAGCCTACGCGGAGTACATCTGCCTGCGCGAGAACCCCCCGACCGGGGCGATCGCGATGATGCCGGCGAACCTGGACTACGCAGAGGCTGCGGCCGTTCCCTACGGGGCAGGCGAGGCCCTGTTGTACCTGCGGAAGGCGGACGTCCGGAGCGGCCAGCGGGTCCTGGTCAACGGCGCGGGAGGGAGCTTCGGCACGTTCGCGGTCCAGCTCGCCAAGGTCCTCGGGGCGCACGTGACCGCGGTGGACAGTGCGCCGAAGCTGGAGATGCTGCGCACGCTCGGCGCGGATCGCGTCATCGACTACGCCCAGGAGGACTTCACCGACAGCCCCGAGACCTACGACGTCATCTTCGACATCGTCCGCGGCACGCCGTCCGGCCGCATGGTGAGGCGCCTCAGCGAGAACGGCTGGCTGCTCATGGCCAATCCGGGCTTCCTCCAGATCGTCCGCGCCTGGAGGGCATCGCGGGGGACCGGGAAGCGCGTGTCGATCGCGGGATCGGGCGGCACGAAGGAGGACCTGGCGTACCTGGCCGGCCTGGTCGAAGCGGGACGGCTGTACCCGGTCGTCGACCGAAGCTTCCCGCTCGAGCAGATCGTCGAGGCTCACCGGTACGCCGAGACCGGCCAGAAGCTGGGGAACATCGTCGTCGTCATCGGGGGAACGCCATGAAGGCAGTCGTCCAGGTCGGCTACGGCTCGGCGGACGTGCTCGAACCCAGGGAGATCGACAGGCCGGTCGCCGCTGATGGCGACGTCCTGGTGCGCGTCCACGCGGCATCGCTTGCCGCCGGTGACTACTTCGCCATGCGGGGCGCGCCGTTCCCCGTCCGGATGTACGTCGGGTTCCCCAAGCCCAAGAAGGACTTCGTCGTCGGGCTCGATTGCGCGGGACTCGTCGAATTGGTCGGCAAGGATGTGACCCGCTTCCTGCCTGGTGACGAGGTGTACGGGGAGTGCCGCGGCTCGTGCGCCGAGTATGCGGTCGCCCTTGAGAGCAAGCTCGCGCACAAACCGCGCAACCTGACGTTCGAGCAGGCCGCGGCCGTGCCCACGTCGGCCCTGGCCGCACTGCAGGCGCTTCGCGATCACGGGGAGGTCCAGCCCGGGCAGAAGGTCCTGATCAACGGCGCGTCGGGGGGCGTGGGAACCTTCGCCGTGCAGATCGCCAAGGCCCTCGGGGCAGAAGTGACCGGCGTATGCAGCTCGGCGAACATGGACATGATCCGATCGATCGGGGCGGACCATGTCATCGACTACACCAAGGAGGACTTCACCCAGGGCGAGGCGCGCTACGACCTGATCCTTGACAACGCTGCGAGTCACTCGTTCGCCGACTACAGGCGCGTGCTCGCGCCCCGGGGGACCCTGATGCCCAACAGCGGGCATGCCGGCATGGGCTACGTCCTCAAGGCGTTTCTCATGCCGCTGTTCGTGCGCCAAGTGAAGCGCCCGTTCGTCTCGGCACCGAAGCAGGACGACCTGATCACGCTCAAGGAGCTGGTCGAGGCCGGACGGGTCACGCCGGTCATCGACCGAGTGTATCCGCTGAGCGAGACCGCCGAGGCCTTTCGGTACCTGGACCGGGGTCACGCTCAAGGCAAGGTCATCGTCGTCGTGGCGAACGGTGACTCAGGGTCTCTCGTGGACAGCCTGGGGAGCCCCAGTCGGGCGTGACAGCGGATCGGTCGACCATCGAGGTCGCCGCAGTCGCCCGCGAGCGGGGCCAGCAGCCCATCCGCCTCCGTGCGCCGCCGCAGCGATCGACGTCGCCGGCTGAGCCGTCGGGCCCGCGCCGGGGCATGACCGTACCCCGGTGCCGGCCGGCACCGGGGTACGGACCCTGACTCGATGGCGATCAGGGGCGGTTGCGGACCATCATGTCGGCGCCGAGCGCCTTCGCCGCGACCACGAGGACGGCCGCGCCGAGGATGATGTCCTTCAGGACGTACTGGCCCGCGAGCGTCGGCGCGATCGGGTCGGTTCGGAACATCTCGCCCGGCAGCAGCAGGAGCGGCGAGAGGATTCCGACCATCTGCACGGCCAGCAGGGCGAGGGCGAGCCGGAGGCCGCGGCCGGAGATGAGCAGCAGGCCGATCGTGGTCTCGAGGGCCGCGATCAGGACCATCGCCACCCCATGCGGCACGAGCCCGAAGGTCAGGATCGCGAACGTCTCTGACGCCAGGCCCTCCGCCGGGCTGACACCAGGGAAGAACTTGAGCACGCCGAACCCGAGGAAGACGAGGCCGAGGCTGATCCGCAGGAGATCGACGCTGTGGCGTGCAAGCCACTGTGCGGCCTGCAGCTCGACGTCATGGAGGCTCGGTGCGAGATCGCGGGGTGCGGCGATGACCGTCATCGGAGGGACTCCTTCTCGGGCGATGGCCCGACACATCTGGTGGTCGTTCGAGATCGCGCCGCCGGTCTGCGTGCCCAGTCGGGCCCGGCGTCATCGCGCTCGGTACGTGCCACAGCATCCGCGGACGGACCCCGCGGGCCCATCGGCGCAGGACAATGTCCGGGTATGGACATCTGTCGTCCCGGTGGCCGGCCCGCTGCCGGGTGCGGGACGGGACCTGCGTCGGCCCGCACGCTCGGGCCGCCGCGCTCGCCCCGCCGTCTCAGACGCGACTTGTGTTCACTCCACCCGGCTCGCGACAAACGGGCAGGCGGCCAGGGCGACGTCCTTGGGCCAACCAGGTGATCGACGGTCAGGTCGCTCCTCCGCGCCGCTTGTCTGCGACTGGTCGCGGCAGATCTTCCATGGCACGGCCACCGGCGACCGGCACGCCCCCAGCCAGGCTCGCACCCTGTGGCGAGCTCGGTCCTCAGCTCGCCGCCTTCGACACGAGCGCGCCGATTCGTGCCTCGTCGGCGACGGTCAGCTCCGTCAGGGCGAAGGCGGTCGGCCACATGGCGCCTTCGTCGAGGCCCGCCTCATCGCTGAAGCCGAGCGTCGCGTACCTCGTCTTGAACTTGTGCGCAGGTTGGAAGAAGCAGACGACCTTGCCGTCCTTCGCATACGCGGGCTGCCCGTACCAGAGTCTCGGCGAGAGGTCTGGCGCGCTGGCTGTGATGAGCGCATGGAGCCGCTCGGCCATGGCGCGATCCGGTTCCGGCATCTCGGCGATCTTCGCGAGCACGGCACTCTCCCCGTCCGCCGTTTCCACGCGCGGGCCGCGGCGCGCGCCCGACTTCAGCTCCTGGGCGCGCTCCTTCATCGCAGCTCGTTCCTCGTCCGAGAACCCCTCGGACGTCTTGTCGATCGCGGTGGTTCTCCTGGCGGACTTCTGCGTGTCCTTCATGGCGGGGTTCCTCCTCTGCGAGTCCTGGTGCGGGGTCGTGCGAGTCGACGCATTGACCGTACGAGGTCCGCATCGACCCGTCCAGCTGGGACTGCTCCCTCTCGAGCGAGAAGATCTGGTGGCCTGCCCGCGAGCCGAAGCATCCATGTGCGAAAGTCGGCACGATAGCCAGCAGCGGTCGATGCGGCGATCAGACCCGCTACCGCCGAACCGGGAGAGCAGCTCGCATGTGCGGCGTCTTCGGCTACGTGACCGACCGGGACGAGGCCCTCGGGCCGATCCTGGTGGCGGCTGCGCAGCGGCTGACCTACCGCGGCTATGACTCCGTCGGGGCGGCGACCTTTCGGGACGGCGCCATCGACCTGCGCAAGGACGTCGGCAAGGTCGACGCTGTTGCGGCGCGCCACGACTTCGCGGAGATGCGCGGCAGCCGCGGGATCGCGCAGCTGCGCTGGGCGACGTTCGGCGAGCCGTCGCAGGCCAACGCCCAGCCGCACCTCGACTCGGACGGCACGATGGTCGGGGCGCACAACGGCAACGTCGTCAACCATGCCGAGCTGCGCGGCGAGTTCCTGGCCGAGGGGATGACCGTCCGCTCGGACAACGACGGCGAGACCTGCGTCCACGCCGTGGAGCGTCACGTCCGGCGGGGCCACGGGCTGGTCGACGCGATCCGCCTCGCCTACGACGACCTGCAGGGCGACTACGCGTTCGTGATCGGGCGCGCCGACGACAACCGGCTGTACGCGTTCAAGAAGGGGTCCGGCCTCGTCGTCGGGATCGGCGACGGCTTCACCTGCGTCTCGTCGGACCTGCCCTCCATCCTGCCGCTGACGCGGAACGTGATCCGGCCGCTCGACGGGGAGATCGTGACGCTGTGGGCTGATCGCGTCGAGGTTCGCTCGGTCAAGGACGGTCGGCTGGTCGACCGCCCGGTCGAGACTGTCACCGAGTCGATGGACGCGGTTCGGAAGGGCGGCTATGCGCACTTCATGCTCAAGGAGATCCACGAGCAGCCCCAGGTCGCCCGCGAGCTCCTGCACCTGCTGGATGCGAGCGCGGACGTGGCGCCCCTCGTGGAGCAGATGCGGGGCGCGCGGCATCTCTTCCTGATCGGCTGCGGGACGAGCTTCCACGCCGCCTCGGTCGGCTCCGTCTACCTCGCCCAGGTCGCGGGGCGCGCCGCGATCCCGGTGCTCGCGCCGCAGTTCATCGCCCAGTACGCGCCGGCGGTCGGTCCCGAGGACGTCGGGATCTTCGTCAGCCAGTCGGGCGAGACGAAGGACGTGCTCAACGCGCTCGCGGCGGCGGAACGGCAGGGGATGACCTCGTTCGGCCTGGCCAACGTGGTCGGCTCCACCCTGACTCGCGCCGCCCGACTCTGCCTGCCGCTCGGCTGCGGCTACGAGATCAGCGTGCCGGCCACCAAGACCTTCACGAACCAGGTTTTGGCGTTCCTCTATCTCGCCTACCGCCTGGCGGGAAGGGACACGGGCCTCCTGCAGCGGGTGCCGGACCTCATGGAGGAGACGATCGCGGCCGTCGGCGGCCAGGTCGAGGCGATCGCCGGCGAGATCAACGCCTGGGACAACCTGTACTGCCTCGGGTATGGCGCGACGTACCCGATCGCCCTCGAGGGTGCCCTCAAGCTCAAGGAGATCACGTACGCGCACTGCGAGGGGATGCTCTCGACCGAGTTCAAGCATGGCCCGCTGTCGGCGGTGACCGAGGGCTTCCCGATCGTCTTCGTTGCCGGCCCCGACGACATCCCGCTCATCATCAGCGGCATCAACGAGGTCAAGGTGCGCGGGGCACGGACCATCACCATCGCCGAGGAGGATCCGCGCCTGCGCGCCAACGGCGACGTCCTCGTGGCCATCCCTAGGTCGGACCCGCAGGTGAGCGCCCTGCTCGGCGTCCTACCGCTGCAGCTGCTCTCGTACCACATGAGCGTGCTCCGCGGCTTCGACCCTGACTTCCCGCGTAACCTCTCGAAGACGCTCACGGTGGATTGACGGGACGCCACGCGACGATCGCGACGCGTCGTGGAGCGCCCGCACTCGAGACGCGTCCGACACCCGCACCTCAAGGGGCCGATTGCCTCTCGCGAGTCGGCCAGCTGGCGCTCAAGATGCAGGGTTGACGGGGGGCATTGACGCGCGGCCCACACCCTGGCCGCCGGGACCGCGCCGAGCCACTGGCGAGACCGACCTGCCCAGATGCCCGGCGTCGTTCGCGGGCGAAGGAGGGGACATGAAGCGGCCGGTCGTCGCGCTCGTCATCGCAGGTCTGTTGCTTGCGACCATGGGATCCACGGCGCTCGCGAAAACGACGAAGATCGAGGTCGTGGGCACGACAAGCCCGGCGGGCGTCCTCGACCCGGGCACGACGACCAGGCACGGGAACATCGTCGTGATGCGCGGATTCTCCCTTGCCGAGGTATCGGATCCCGCGGAGACGAACAACCCGTACGTGGCCGGCTACCAAGAGGATGTCATCAACTGGATTGGCAACCTCAAGACGAACCGCGGCCTGCTCTGGGGCACGGATGTCCACTGGCCGGCCGCCCATTCCGGCGGCACGTGGCGATGCTCGTTCATCGGCATCTTCGCCGACTTCGCGAACGGCGTGTGGGCCGGCAAGGGCGTCTGCCATGGCACGGGAACGCTCGACGGATGGCAATGGAGGGCCGACCTCTCGTCCACCCCAACCGGTGGCACCGCGATGCACGGCTACATCTTCCTCCCGGGTAAGTGATTGACGTCCGGCGGATCAAACGAGCCGGCTCGACGAGAGCCCATCGCGCGTGGCGCTGAAGTCCCGGGCGATCTCGACGAGGGCCCGCGCGCAGGCAACCGTGCCGCTTACGCTCACCCACTCGTCGTCGGAGTGGGCCCCCTCGCCCGGCGGCCCGAGGAGCACGGTGGGGATGCCCGCGGCGGCGGTGTAGGCCGAGTCCGCCCAGAAGCTGAGGCCGGCCAGCTCGGGCAGCATGCCGGTCACGCGGGCCGTCGCGCCCCGGACGAGGGCGACGAACGGATCGTCGGCCTCGATCTCGAACGGGTCGCGGGCTAGGGTGAGCCGGGCGGACGCGACGAGCGCGGGATCCGCCGCGCGACAGGCGTCGAGGACGGCCTCAACCTCGGCGAGGACGCCCTCGGGCGTCTCGCCGGGCAGCGTGCGCCGTTCGACCGAGAGCAGGCAGCGATCCGGCAACGTTGCCATCTCGCTGCCGCCGTCGATGAGCGAGGCATGGAGCAGCCCTGCGCCGAGCAAGGGATGGGGCCGCCGGGCAAGCCGCTCCGTGTACCGCTCCAGCGCCGTGACGACGGGGCCGGTACGGAAGATGGCATCGACCCCGAGGTGCGGCCGCGAGCCGTGGGCGGCCTTCCCTCGGACTTCGATCTCGACCCAGGCGAATCCGCGGTGGCCGATCCCGATCGCCATCTCCGTGGGCTCGGTGATGACCGCGCCGTCCGCTCGGACGTGGCGGAGCACCTCCTGGATCCCCGTGCTCGCCGCCTCCTCGTCGGCAACGGCGACGACGATGACGCGGCCCCGAATGCCGGCGCGAGATGCCTCGCGGGCGGCAACGAGTGCCGCGGCGAGGCCGGCCTTCTGGTCGTACGCGCCCCGGCCGACCAGCCGGTCGCCGTCGATGCGCGGCTCGAGCGGTGCGGTCATCGACCCGAGCCCGACGGTGTCGAGGTGCCCGTACAGCATCAGGGTCGGGGCGTCGAGGGTTGCGCCCCCGATCGCGTCCACGGCCGCGCCGGTCCCGGAGTTGCCGCCGGCCGCGACCGTCCCAGCCGCGCCCCCGTCCGACGACGCGGCGCCGATCACGAGGTTGGGACGCCCGTCGGGCGACGGGATGACCCGGCTCGGCAGCCCGCTCTCCGCGGCCCATCGTTCGACGAACCGGGCGATCTCGTGCTCGCCGGCGCCTCCGGAAACGAGCGTCGGGTTGACGGAGTCGATCGCGATGAGGCGTCGCGCCAGGTCGATGACGTCGTCGGTCTGCACGTGCCAAGCATGTCGCGATTCGGCCTGCGCCGCCGGCGTTCGCCCCATCGGCTGCCGCACGGACCCGGGCAACCCGCGAATGTGCCGCGCCAGAGCCCGCCGCCGGGCGTGGCGAGGCCGGGCGCCGCGTATGATCCGCTCGCGATGGCCGGTCGAGCATCCAGTCCACGGCTGGTCGGGCGGGAGGAGGACCTCGCCCGGCTTCGCGGCGCCGTGGCGGAAGCCGCGGCCGGCCGCTCGCGATTCGTCCTCGTGGCCGGCGAGGCGGGGATCGGTAAGTCCCGGCTCACGGCCGAGCTCGTCGGAACGGCCGGCGCCGGGGCGCACGTCCTCCTCGGCCGGTGCCTCGCGATCGCCGACGGCGGGCTTCCGTACGCGCCGCTCGCCGAGGCGTTGCGCCGCCTGGGCCAGGACCTCGATCCGCCGGCCCTGGACCGGGTCCTGGGGCCTGCGCGCCGGGAGCTCGCGCGCCTGGCCCCGGACCTCGCCGGGCAGGGACGCACGCCGCCCGATCTGCCGGCCGGCGCCGCCGACCGGGCGGGGCAGGCGCGGCTCTTCGAGCTGCTCCTCGGCTTCCTGGGGAGGCTCGGTGCCGACGGCCCGGTCCTCCTCGTCGTCGAGGACGTGCACTGGGCGGACGAGGCGACCCGCGAGCTGCTCACCTACCTCGTCGCGAACCTGCGGACCGAACGCGTCGCGATCGTCGCCACCCTGCGGACCGACGCGATCGCCGCCGACCCTGGGCTCCCGCCTGACCCCTGGCTCGTCGAGCTGATACGGAGCCCGGGCTGCGAGCGGATCACGCTCGGTCCCCTGTCGCCGGCGGCGGTGGCCGACCAGCTGCGGGCGATCCTTGGGGCGCCGCCCGGTCCGGAGCTGGCGGCGGCCGTTGCCGCACGGTCGGGCGGGAACGCCCTCTTCGTGGAGGCGCTGGTCGCGGCGGGGCTGGGTCCGGGGAGCGCCGGGGCGGAGGCGGGCGGAGCCCCGTCGCTGTTGCCCGACACGCTGCGCGAGATGCTCGCAGTGCGGATCCGCGGCCTGCCGGAGGAGACGGCCGCCGTCGTGCGAGCCCTGGCGATCGCCGGCCGCCCGGTCGACGATCGCCTGCTCGTCGCGGTGACGGGCCTGCCGCCCAGATCGGTCGACGTCGCGCTGCGCGACGGGATCGCACGTCACCTGGTCGACCTCCACGCGCCGCTGGTCGACCTCCACCACGTCCTCCTCCGCGAGGCGATCGTGGCCGACCTTCTCGGCGGGGAGCGCCGGGCGCTCCACGTCGCCCTCGCGACGGCGCTCACGGCCCACCCGGAGCTGGCCGACCCGAGTCCCGCCGGCGCGGCGGGCGAGGTCGCCCATCACTGGGCCGCGGCCGACCGCCCCGTCGAGGCGTTCCGGGCCGCGCTCGCCGCGGCCGACGCCGCAATGGCGGTCCGCGCCTTCGGCGAGGCGGCGCGACACCGGCGCCGCGCTCTCGACCAGCTGCCTCGCCTCCCAGCGCAGGTTCGCGCCGAGACGTCCGACGAGGTCGCGCTCCTCCTCGACGCCGAGGATGCAGCCAACCTCGCCAGTGACTTCGTCTCGGCGGTCGAGCTGGTCGAGCGCGGGCTGCGGCTCGTCGATGCCGCCCTCGACCCCGAGCGGGCGGGGATCCTGGAGAGCCGCCTTGGCTACCACCGCTGGCTCGCCGGACGCAGCGACGAGGCGCTGGCCCACCATCGCCGCGCGGTCGACCTCGTCCCGGACGAGCCGCCGAGCCTCGCCCGGGCGCGCGTCATGCGTGGCCTCGGCGGCGCCCTCATGGGGCTGGGCCGCTACCGCGAGTCGGCTGCCGTCTGCGAGGAGGCGATCGCCGCGGCGCGCGCAGCCGACGCTCCGGTGGAGGAGGGCCGGGCGCTCGACATGCTCGGGATGGACCGGGTCGGGATCGGCGACATCGAGGGCGGGATCGCGGCCCTCGAGGCAGCCTGCACCCTCGCCCGGGTCCACGATCCGGGGGAGGGGCTCATCGTGGGCCTCCAGAACCTGGCGTACCACCTCGGGCTCGCGGACCGCCCCGACGACGCCCTGGCGGCGGCCCTCGAGGGGATCGCGGCAGCGCGGCGCGACGGGCTCGACCGACGGTACGGTCTCACGCTGCGGGCTGCCGCCGCCGATATCCTGCTGCGCCTCGGGCGCTGGGACGAGGCCGACGCCCTGGTCGCCGAGGGCCGGGCACTCGATCCGGCCGGCGAGGGTCCGCTCTACCTCGTGATCGTCCGGCTTCGCCTGGCGACGGCTCGCGGCCGCTTCGACGAGGCCGGCCGAGCGCTGGCCGTTGCCAACCAGATGGCCGCCGGTGACGTCGACTTCGACCTGGTCGCCTATCTCCGCACCGCCGACGCCGAGCTCGCCTGCTGGGCGGAGCGGCCCGACCTCGCCGCCGCGGCCGTCGACGCCGGGCTGGCCGCCCTGGCGGGCAGCGACGACGTCTTCCTCGCCGGCCCGCTCCTGGCGCTGGGCGCGCGGGCGGCCGCCGACCGGGCGGAGACAGCCCGTGCCTGGCGCGACGTCGGGGCCCTGGCGGAGGCCGTGGCCGCCGCGTCCCGGGCGGAGGCCCGGGTCGACGACCTCGTGCCCGGCGGTCTGGCCGGTCCCGGCGGCCCCGGCGGGCGAGCCGGCCCCGACGGCCCGGGCCTGCGAGCCGCTCCGAACCGCGGGCTCGCCGCGACGGCCGCCTGGACGCATGCCGAATGTGGGCGGGCCGGGGCGGCGTCCGACGAGCGGGCCTGGGCGGACCTGGCGGACGCCTGGGACCGGCTCGCCATGCCGGCCAGCGCGGCCTATGCGCGGTGGCGACGGGCGGAGGCGATCCTCGCAGGGCCCCGTCGCCGTGGGATGCGCGCCGTTGCCGCCGGAGACCTTGCCGCCGCGGCGGTGGAGGCCGCCCGGCTGGGGGCGGCACCCCTGGCGGCGGTCGTCGCGGGGCTGGCTCGGCGGGCCCGGATCGACCTGGCCGCGGTGGCCGTGCCGGCCGCGACGACGGCGCCCGCCGTCCCGCCGGCTCCCGCTGCCGGGGCGCCGACGCCCGGCTCCCCGGTCGCCGGGGGCGGGGACGGCCGCCGCCGGGTGGCGGACCTGGGCCTGACGGCGCGCCAGGTCGAGGTGCTGGAGCTCCTTGCCGGCGGCCGGACGAATTCGGAGATCGGCCGTGCGCTGGGGATCGCCCCCACGACCGCGGGTGCCCATGTCCGGGCGATCCTCTCGCGGCTCGCGGTCCCGAACCGCGTCGAGGCGGCCGCCGTCGCCGTCCGCGTGGGTCTCGTGGACGCAGGCCCGGGGGTGGGCGGGGTTGGAGATGCCGCCGACCGTCGGATCGCGCGCACGTTCCTGTTCACCGACATCGCGGGGTCGACCGCGCTCATCGATGCGATCGGCGATGCCGCCTGGTCGGCGCTGCGCGCGTGGCACGACGCCACCCTGCGGCGGCTCTTCGAGGCCCACGGCGGGGCCGAGGTGGACCACGCCGGCGACGGGTTCTTCGTGGCGTTCCCATCCCCGGCGCCGGCGGTCGCGTGTGCCGTCGAGATCCAGCGCACGCTGGAGGAGCACCGCGCGGCCGCCGGCTTCGCGCCGGGGGTCCGGATCGGGATCCACCACGGCGAGGCCGTGCGGACCGCGACCGGCTGGGCCGGGCGCGAGGTGCACGTCGCCGCGCGCCTGATGGCACGCGCCGGTGCCGGAGAGATCGTGGCGTCGGCGGCCACGCTGGCGGCAGCCCGCGTGCCGCCGGCGAACCCCGGGCCGGTCAGCCTGCCGGGGCTCGCCGAGCGCGTGGAGGTCGCGACGGTCAGCTGGCGCTAGGCTCGTCGATGTCGCCGCCGATCCAACCGGCCGGCTCGTCCAGGCAGCCGAGGAGCTCGCATGCCTGCGGCGAGGGCTCGCGGTCCAGCCCGACCGAGACGAGGGTCATGCCCCGGTAGCGGCTGGCCAGGACGAGCACGCTCTGGATCTCGAAGCCGGCATCCACCACCCGCTCGAGGATCGGCGACAGCCGGCCGGAGCGGTTGGGAACCGCGAACGTGCACGCGGGCCACACCTCCGGATCGAAGTCCACCTCCTTGAGGGCGCGGACGGCGGCGTCGAGCGCCTCGTGGGGCACGACGATCCGCGCATGGGGCGTCTCGTAGTCGGGTCCGATCCCCTCTACGTTGACGCCGTCGGAGGCGAGCTTCCCGAGGGCCCGCCGGATGTTGGCATCGACGCCGTGCGGCGAGGTCCTGATCTGCTGGTGCATGACGCTCCTCCCTCGACGCTGGCGGGACGAACCGGGCGCCCGGCGCCGCGTCCAGAACAGGCCGCGATCGTACGTCCGCCCGCCCGCGGGGGGAAGGGGCGTCCGAGCCGGCGACTCGGCCCCGGTGCCGACGGGCCCGCGATCACACGGCTACGATCGTCCCGCGTGGGATGGCCCCGGGGGCTCGTCCCGGAGCAGGAGGTGCACAGGGATGGACGTCACGCTGCGCAACGCGGATCCGGCCGACATCCCGGAATGCGGGCGGATCCTCTACGAGGCGTTCGCCTCGCTGGCGGATCGCCACGGCTTCCCGCACGACTTCCCCTCGGTCGCGGCCGCGACGGGCAGCATGCGCGCGCTGGTCACCAACCCGGGGTTCCACGGGGTCGTCGCGGAGGCCGACGGTCGCGTCGTGGGCAGCTCCTTCCTCGACGAGCGTTCGACGATCCACGCGATCGGGCCGGTCAGCGTCGACCCGGCGGCGCAGGACCACCACGTCGGCCGGGCGCTCATGATCTCGATGCTCGAGCGGGCGCGGGAGACGGGCACCCCGGGCGTGCGCCTCGTCCAGATCTCGTACCACAACCGGTCGATCAGCCTGTACGCCAAGCTCGGCATGGACGTGCGCGAGACCCTCGCGGCGATGTACGGCGATCCCCTGCACCTCTCCTTCCCGGGCTACGCGGTGCGCCCCGCCACGGCGGCCGACGAGGCGGCCTGCAACGCGCTGTGCCTGCGCGTCCACGGCCACACGCGGGCGGGCGAGCTGCGCGGGCCGATCGCCGAGGGCCGCGTGAAGGTCGTCGAGCGCCTCGGGCGGATCACCGCCTACACGACGGGCGTCCACTACTTCGGCCACTCGGTCGCCGAGACGAACGACGATCTCGGGGCCCTGATCGGCGCCGCGGACGACTTCGGGACGCCGGGGTTCCTCGTCCCCCTGTCGAACGGCGACCTCTTCCGCTGGTGCCTGGCCCACGGGCTTCGTGTCTTCTTCCTCGTGAACCTGATGGCGATCGGCATCTACCAGGAGCCGCGGGGCGCCTACCTCGCCTCGGTGGGCTACTGACCCGCCGCCGACCCACCACCGACCCGCAGGTCGGGCGGCGCGCGGGCGCACGGAGAGATGGAGAGCATGGAGGACGCGGTCACGCTCCCACCCGACCCGCCTCTCGGCGCCCTCGCCCGACGCAACGACCGGCTGCTCCTTGCCGGCGTGCTCGGCTACGCCGCGCTCGTGATGGTGCTCATGGTCGTGGGTGGCGTCGCGCTCACGCCCGACGTCCTCGCAGTCGCCTTCGGCCTCGCAGCGGTCCTGCTGGGGCGTGGCCGGCTCTTCCTGCGCGACTGGCTGCCGTTCGTCGTGCTCCTCCTGGCCTACGAGCTCATGCGCGGCGTGGCCGACGACGCCGGGATGCCGCTCCACGCCGCGGACCTCGCGACCGCCGATCGGCTTCTCGCCCTCGGCCTCCTCCCGACCCAGGTCCTGCAGGACGCCCTCCGGCCGGCCTCCGGGCTCGACGGGATCGCGATCGCGGCCACGATCGTGTACATGCTCCACTTCGCCCTGCCCCTGGCGACCGGGTTCGTCCTCTGGCTGTACCGGCGGCCCCAGTACTACGACTTCGTGGCGGCGCTCATCCTCCTGAGCCTCGCCGGCTTCGTCACCTACCTGCTCCTGCCGGCCGCGCCTCCCTGGTACCTTGCCGGCAGGGGCCTGCTCGACGGTCCCGACGGGGCGCCCGTGATCGCGTACCTGAAGCCGGGTGCCTTCGAGACGCTCGCCGCCGCGCTCGGCTTCGACGGGCGGTACCTGTACTCGCTGGCCTTTGGGAGCGTCAACCCGAACGCGGTGGCGGCCTTCCCGTCGCTCCACGTGGCCTACCCGTTCCTGGCGTTCCTCGTCCTGCGGCGAGCGTTCGGCCGGGTGGGTTGGCTGGCCTTCGCGTACACCCTGCTCGTGGCGTTCTCCGTGACCTACACGGGGGATCACTGGGTGATCGACGCCCTGGCCGGGGCGGCCTACGCCTACATCGCCTACTACGCGGTCGTGCACGCCCCGGCGCGGCTGCGCGCGTGGCGGCTGGCCGGGCTCCTCAGCCGGCGTCGGCCGTCAGCGTCTCCTCCAGGCTGAACCCCCGGCGCCGGAGCTCGTCGGCGTACAGCCGGCCCGGGACCGCGACCTCGGCGGGGTGCGCGCCACGGGGGGTGATCCCGCGGGCGTTGAGGATCGCTTTGAGCGACCCATCCCAGCCGGTCGTCCGCTCCATCGCCGTGAAGCCGGTCGCCTCGTCGTAGCGGTCGATCAGCTCGACGAGCGCCTCCGCCCTGTGCCCGTCCTTCCGGCCGCGCGCGAGGACGCGCACGATGACGAGGTCGGGCTCGCCGGGCTTCGCCCGGATCTTCGGGTCGAGGAGGGCGTGGAGCACCTCGCGCGGGACGACGGACACGCCGTTCACCTCGACCGGCTCGGTCTCGAGGAGGCCTGCGTCCATGTACGCCCTCCATTCGGCGAAGTGGCCGGGCCAGCGCAGGGTCTTGTTCCAGAGGGTCCGGAGCCTGCCCTCGAAGGTCCATGGCATCGTGGAGGTGCCGCCTCCGGCGACGAACGCCTCCATGCGCCCGATCGGCTCGGGGAAGTCGACGGTCTCGTAGTCCTCGGCCCGAAAGGTCGGCACCTCGACCCGCCGGCCGTCGCGCAGGAAGTGGGCGACGCCGTGGTACTCGTTCGTGAGCCCCGCGATGTTGAAGGTGAGGATGTAGTTGAACGGCGGCTCGGGGTGCAGCGGGTTTCCGCCGTCCCAGAACGTCACCTCGTCGGTCTCGTCGAGGAGGGACATCGCGTAGACAGTCAGGCTGGTCCCCATGCCGGGAACCTGGCCGCAGTCGGGGATCATCGCGATGCCGGCGGCCTCCGCCTCCGGGGAGAGGAGCAGCTGCTCGCGCACGAGGTCCGTGTTGCCCCCCAGGTCGGTCATGCTCGCTCGTGCATCGATGGCGGCCCGGGCGATGCCCGGGTTGAGCCAGTAGGGGACCGCCGACAGGAAGGAGTCCACGTCCGCGAGGAAGCCCCGCAGCGCGGCGGGGTCGGTGGCGTCGACGGCGAACGGCACCGTAATCTCCCGGCCCACGAGCCGGTTGACGCGCTCGGCGGCGCGTCGGGCGACCGCGAGGTCGGTGTCGGCGACCTTGACGCGCGCCGCGTCGCCGAGACGGGCCATGTCGTAGGCGGCGGCCGTTCCCTGGCGCCCGGCACCGATGACGGCGTAGGTGTAGCTCACGTGGATTGCTCCTGTCCGGGGGGCCTGCCGGCACCGACACGGCCCGGGAACAGCCTAGCGAGCCCGGGAATCGGACGAGCGCCGGTTCCGGTGAACGCGGCGCTCGCGGTGGGCGGTGGTTCGAAAGGACGGGCGGCTCGGCCCGTGTGGCGGGGCGCCTGTGTCAGCGCGAGCCGGTGCGGTGGGCGGCGACGTGGGCGCTCCACTCCGACGGCCGCGAGTCGGGCGAGGCGCTGCTGCCCTGCCAGCCGCACTCGCACGTCACCTGCTGGAGGCGATGCCGGTACTCGGCGATGACGTGGCGCGGACCGGGATCGACCATCGGGCGACGGGGAATGGGCGATGCCATGGGCGGCGGCCTCCGGAGTGCGGGTCGAGCGATCCGCGTCGGGACGCGAAGCGCGGGCGGCGGCAACTGCCCACCGCGTGGGAAGTGCCAATTGTACTCCGTTCGGCCCGAACCTGCCGCCGGGCCGGCAGCGGGGATCTCGGCACGCGGTCCGGGCGCCCGGCGCGGGCGCCCGGCGCGGGCGCGGGGTACGCTGGCCGCGGCCGGGCATCCGCCGGCTCACGCCCGCAGGAGGCGGCCGCACATGACCCTCCAGGTGGCCCCATGATCGTCCCCGAGCCGCGACGGCTCCGCATCGGCCTGGTGGCCCACGACAACAAGAAGCGCGACCTGGTGGAGTGGGCGCGCTACAACCTGGACATCCTGGGCCGCCACGAGCTGTGGGCCACGGGATCGACCGGGGCGCTCCTCGAGCGCGAGCTCGCGCAGCCGGTGGAGAAGCTGCAGTCCGGCCCGCTGGGCGGGGACCAGCAGCTCGGCGCGCTCATCGCCGAGGGGAAGGTCGACTTCCTGGTCTTCTTCTGGGATCCACTGGAGCCCCAGCCCCACGACCCGGACGTGAAGGCGCTGCTGCGGCTGGCGGTCGTCTGGAACATCCCGATCGCCTGCAACCGGGCCTCGGCCGACTTCATGGTGTCGTCGCCGCTCATGGAGAGCGGCTACGAGCGGACGCAGCCGGACTACCGCACGTACCTCGGGCGTCCGCTCGCGACCGACGCCCCCGCCCGCAGCGCAGCCGCCGGAACCGCTCCCGCCGACGGCACTCCCGTCGGCGATGCCCCCGCCGGCAGCGCCCCCGCCTGAGGGGTTCGCCACGGCGGCATCGACATACGACGATGTCGTTTACGGGTCATCCGCCGGGTTCGCCGGCCCACGGTCGCACGGGACGATGCACCCCTCACTCCAGCCGAGGTGCAGCTCCCATGAACGTCGAGGCTCCCGCTCGCATGTCCTCCCCGCTCGCGTCACTCGCGTCCGGCCTCCGCGGCACCCTCCTCGCGCCGGGCGACCCCGCGTACGACGACGCCCGCCTCGTCGCCAATGCGCGGATCGATCGCCGGCCGGCGGCGATCGTCCGGCCGGCGGACAGCGTCGACGTCGCCCGTGCCGTCTCCGTCGCCCGCGACGCGGGCCTGCCCCTCGCCGTCCGCGGCGGCGGCCACGGCCTGGCCGGGCACGGCGTTGGGACGGCCGACGGCGCGCTCGTGGTCGACCTGTCGGCGCTCAAGGGGATCACGGTCGACCCGGCCCGCCGCCTCGCCACGGCCGAGGGCGGCGTGCTCGCCGGCGAGTACGTCAAGGCCACGTTCGCTCACGGCCTGGCGACGCCCCTCGGCGACACGCCGACGGTCGGCCTGGGCGGGCTCACCCTCGGCGGCGGCCTGGGGTGGCTGGCGCGCAAGCACGGGCTGACCGTCGACGACCTCCTCGCGGTCGAGCTCGTGACGGCCAACGGAGCGGTCGTCCGTGCCAGCGCCGACGAGCACCCCGACCTCTTCTGGGCGGTCCGCGGCGGCGGCGGCAACTTCGGGATCGCCACGCGCTTCGAGTACCGGGCCCACCCGATCGGGACGATCCTCGGCGGCGCGCTGGTGATGCCCGCGACGCGGGACGTGCTGCGCAGCCACCTCCCGATCGCGGCGAGCGCGCCCGAGGAGCTGACGACGATCGCGATGCTCATGGCAACGCCGCCGCTGCCGTTCGTGGCCCCGGAGCATCGCGGGAAGCTGGCGCTCGTCGTCATGCTCGTCCACGCGGGCGACCTCGAGGCCGGCCAGGCGGCCCTGGCCCCCTACCGCTCCGTGGCGGCGCCGCTGGGCGAGGCTGTCGCGCCGATGCCGTATCCCGCGATCTTCGAGCTGGGGGGCCCGGAAGGCCGGATGGCGTCCGTCACGCGCTCGCTCTTCCTGCCGGCGCTCGGCGCCGCCGCGTTGGATGCCATGCTCGAGTTCATGGCCCGGCGCAGCTCGCCGATGGCGATGGTCCAGCTCCGCGTCCTGGGCGGCGCGGTGGCACGGGTCCCGGCCGACGCGACCGCCTTCGCCTTCCGTGACCAGCCGGTGATGGTCACGATCATCACGCCGTTCCACGACCCGGCCGAGGCCCCGGAGCACGAGGCCTGGACGCAGGGTCTCTTCGACGCCCTCCGCCCGGCCGCGACGGGCGTCTACAGCAACTTCCTCGACGACGAGGGCCCTGCCCGCGTCCGCGAGGCGTATCCGGGCCTGACGTACCACCGCCTGGCGGCGGTCAAGCGCCGCTACGACCCGGACAACCTGTTCCGGGCCAACCAGAACATCCCACCCGCCTCCTGATCTCCGGGGGGCGCCGGGCGCGGCCCGTGCCCCGGCGCCCGTCCCCGGCACACGTCGGTGCATCCGCGGCGGGGTTCCGCCCGAAGGAGAAGGTGCCGCGACCCACGTCGCCGGCCCGAGCCCCCGAGCACGAGGAACCACCACCGATGACCGCCGCCACGGCGCTGCCGAGCGTCGCCACCCCGATCCCGACCGACCGCGCCCGCGGCCTCTTCCGCTGGAACGCCTCGCTGGCCGTGCTGCACTTCGTCCAGTTCGCCATCATCCTGGCGCTCTCGCTGGCGCAGTCGCCGATGGCGACCGCCCCGGTCGTCAGCAGCTACCTCACCTTCGACACGGTGGCCCAGACGCTGGTGCCCGCCCAGCGGGCGCTCTTCGACCTGCCGATCGGGGTGGCCGTCGCGGTCTTCTTCCTGATGAGCGCGATCGCCCATTTCACCGTCGCCTTCCCGGCCCGCGGCTGGTACGAGCGGATGCTGGCGCGGGGCCAGAACCCGGCCCGCTGGGTGGAGTACGCCTTCAGCTCGAGCGTGATGATCGTGGTGATCGCCACCCTGTCGGGCATCCAGGAGGTCGGCACGCTCGTCGCGATCTTCGGGATCAACGCCGCCATGAACCTGTTCGGCTGGAGCATGGAGGCGGCCAACGAGGGTCGTGAGCGCCCGCAGTGGCTCCACTTCAACTTCGGCGTCATCGCCGGCATCGTGCCCTGGCTCGTCATCGCGATCGCCCTCGGGACGGCAGCCACCGAGCCCAACGCCGCGCCCATCCCCGGCTTCGTCATCGCGATCTTCGTGTCGCTCTTCGTCAGCTTCAACGTCTTCGCCATCAACATGGTGCTGCAGTACCGGAAGGTCGGCCGCTGGCGCGACTACCTGTACGGCGAGCGGGCGTACATGCTGTTCAGCCTGATCGCGAAGACGGTCCTGGCCTGGCAGGTCTTCTTCGGCACGCTGGCCCCGTAGGGCCGCCGATCCGGGGAAGGAGCGAGAGGTCGTGCGCCACGTCGAGGTCGAAGGCCTTCGCAGCTCCGTGATCGGGCTGGGGACCTGGCAGTTCGGCTCCCGCGAGTGGGGGTACGGCGAGACCTACGCCGCCGGGACCGCCCCCGCCCTCGTGCGGCGCGCCCTGGAGCTCGGGATCACGATGCTCGACACGGCCGAGGCCTACGGGACCGGCCGGTCGGAGCGGATCATCGCCGGGGCGCTGGCGTCGATCCCGCCGGTCGACCGTGCCGGCCTCGTCGTCGCCACGAAGTTCCTGCCGCTCGCCCCGGCCGAGCCCATCGTGGCCCGGCAGGCGGCCGGCAGCCGGCGCCGCCTCGGCGTCGACGCGCTCGACCTCTACTACGCCCACTGGCCCAACCCGTTCGTTTCGGCCCGGCGGACGATGCAGGCGCTGCGGCCGCTGGTTGGCGCGGGCCTCGTGCGGCGGGTCGGCGTCAGCAACTACGACCTCGCCCGGTGGCAGGAGGCGGAGCGGGCGCTCGGCCGTCCCGTGATCGCCAACCAGGTCCGGTTCAGCCTGGTCAGCCCGGCGCCGGCCGGCGACCTCGTGCCGTACGCGGCGGCGATGGGGCGCCTTGTCGTCGCCCACTCGCCGCTCGGCCAGGGGCTGCTCGGCCGCTCCCGGGATGGCGCCGCGGAGCGGCCCGGCGGCATGCGGGCGGTGAACCGGCAGTTCCGGACGGGATCGAACGCCCGGCTCGTGCCGCTCGCGGGAGCGCTCCGCGAGATCGCGGTCGCCCACGGCGCCACTCCGGCACAGGTCGCCCTGGCGTGGGTGATCCACCACCCGAATACGATCGCGATCCCCGGCGCCCGCACCGTCGCGCAGCTGGAGGAGAACGCCGCCGCCGCGGATCTCGTGCTGGACGACGACGAGGTGGGCCGCCTCTCCGCCGAAGCCGCCGCGCTGGCCTGACCCCGGCGAGCT
The DNA here is from genome assembly GCA_963725875.1 of uncultured Chloroflexia bacterium. Lineage (GTDB taxonomy): Bacteria > Chloroflexota > Limnocylindria > Limnocylindrales > CSP1-4 > CTSoil-043. Next base: position 46,191 of record CAVRZZ010000002.1, read on the forward strand.
GGACCCCGGCGAGCCCGACCCCGGCGATCCCCCGCGCTCGCCGGCCGCCCCACCCTCGCGAGGCCCTCGCGACGGGCGTAGGCTGGTCGAGAGCACGCCGAAGCGAGGAACGTCATGACCGCCGTCGATCCGCACGCGCCCACCACCACCCGGACCGAGACCGATTCGATGGGACCGATCGAGGTCCCATCCGACCACTACTGGGGCGCGCAGACCCAGCGCTCGCTCCACCACTTCGCGATCAGCCGCGACACGATGCCGGTGCCGGTCATCCACGCCTTCGGCATCCTCAAGCGCGCTGCCGCCGAGGTGAACGCCGACCTGGGGCTCCTGCCGGCCGACACGCGGGAGCTCGTGGTCCGGGCCGCGAACGAGGTGAGCGACGGCACGCTCGCGGCCGAGTTCCCGCTCCGGGTCTGGCAGACGGGCTCGGGCACGCAGTCGAACATGAACGTCAACGAGGTCATCGCGGGCCGGGCCAACGAGATGGCGACGGGGAGCCGGGGTGGCAAGGCTCCCGTCCACCCGAACGACCACGTCAACATGAGCCAGTCCTCGAACGACACCTTCCCGACGGCGCTCCACATGGCCGTCGCGACGGAGATCGAGGAGCGCCTCATCCCGTCGGTCACGGCCCTGCGCGACGCGCTCGACGCCAAGGCGCAGGCGTGGACGGGGATCGTCAAGATCGGCCGGACGCACCTCCAGGATGCCGTGCCGCTGACGCTCGGCCAGGAGTTCTCCGGCTACGTCGCGATGCTCGACGGCGACCTGGCTCGGCTCCGGGCGACGCTCCCCGGGCTCCACGAGATCGCCCTCGGGGGGACCGCGGTCGGTACCGGCCTCAACGCCCACCCGCTGTTCGCCGAGCGCTCCGCGGCCCGGATCGCCGAGCTGACCGGCCTGGCCTTCGTCTCCGCGCCCAACAAGTTCGCCGGCCTCGCCGGCCAGGAGGCGACGGTCTTCGCCTCGGGCGCCCTCAGGACGCTCGCCACCAGCCTGATGAAGATCGCCAACGACGTGCGCTGGCTCGGATCCGGGCCGCGCGCCGGCCTGGGCGAGCTCCGCCTGCCGGAGAACGAGCCGGGCTCGTCGATCATGCCCGGCAAGGTGAACCCGACCCAGAGCGAGATGCTGACGATGGTCGCCGTCCAGGTGATGGCCTACGACGTCGCGGTGGGGTTCGCCGGCAGCCAGGGCAACTTCGAGCTCAACGTCTTCAAGCCGATCATCGCTCACGACCTGCTCCACGGGATCGAGCTCATGACCGACGGCTGCCGATCGTTCCGCGAGCACTGCATCGAAGGCCTCGAGGCCGACGAGGGGCGGATCGCCGAGCACGTGGCAAACTCGCTCATGCTCGTCACGGCCCTCGCGCCGCACATCGGCTACGACAAGGCGGCGAAGATCGCCAAGACGGCGCACCACGAGGGCTCGACGCTCCGCGCGGCCGCCGTGGCCTCCGGCTTCCTGACGCCCGAGGAGTTCGACGCCTGGGTGAAGCCGGAGGCGATGACCCGCCCCACGCTCAAGGGGTAGGCCGCGAATCGCCCGCTACGCCGTCCCGACGGGCACGCGTCCCTGCCGCCGCGACCGGGCGACCACGACGAGCCAGACGGCATAGGCTCCCGCGACGAGCACGAGCGTCACGACGGTGAGGCCCACCAGGAGCAAGGCGGCGAGGGCGACGACCAGCCCCGCCAGGGCCAGGAACCATCCGTCGGCCACGCTGGCGAGGCCGCGCGCGCCGGCCTCGGCGCTCGCGCGGCGCTCCAGCAGCCACGCCGCGGCGGTGGCGCCCACGGCAGCCGCCAACCCGATCAGCAGGACGACCCGGGCGAACTCGCGGTAGGAGTCGGCGATCTCCTGCACGGCCTGGCCGCCGATGATCGCCCCCGGCCCTGCCTCTGCGACGGCGGTCGCCAGCCCGTCCGCTGCGGAGCTGATGACCAGGCGCGCCACCAGCAGGGCGGCGAGGCCGCCGAGCCCCAGCAGCGCCACCATGCGGATGCGCCGGCGGGCAAGGCCGAGCGCCAGGAGCGTCAGCAGCCCCGTGACGACGAACAGGACCATGACGAGCGCGTCGAACAGGGTCACGTAGCGCTGGGCGGTCTCGAGCTTGGCCGAATCGGCGACCGCGATGGTGCCGAAGGTCGGTCGCAGCTCCCGGCCGATGGCCGCGGAGAGCTCTGCACGGCTGGCAGCCGGGTCGGCCGGGTTCGTGATCGTGGGCACCGCGAGGACGTCCCCGTTGATCTCGATGCCGAGCTCGTTGATCTTCGTGAGAACCCGGTCGAGCAACGGGAACAGGTTCACGACCACCTTGCCGTCGGACGTCTGGACGACGCTGTTCTCGCCCCGCAGGACCGACACCAGCTGCCCGTGGACGTAGGCCATGCCGCGCTCCCACAGCTGGGCGAACGCGTCGCTGGCGTAGACCTCGCGCGCGATCCCGGTGACGACGTACGAGGCGATCGGCCCCAGTCCGACGGCCTCGTCGATCTGGGTCGTGGTGGCCTGGACCAGCGCATCCTGGACCTCGGGGTCGCCCGCCAGGGGCGCGGTGAGCGCCACGAAGCGGTCGTTGCTCAGCAGGGTGTCGTGGAGCCACCAGGTCGTCGTCGCCAGGACGAGGCTCAGGCAGGCGAGGAAGAAGACGAGGCCGACGGAGATGCTGCGGATCCGCCCGCGATACCCGCCGCCCGGCCGGGTGGCGGCGGACGTCGGGGGCGCGACGGAAGCCGGCGGCGCAGGTTCGAGCGGCTGTGCCGCTGCCGCGGGCTCGGGCTGTACCGGCGCGACCCGGGTTGCCTCGAGGTCGTCGGTCTCAGGCCCCGGCGCCGCGGGATCGGGCTGCACCGGCGCGGCGTCGTCCGTCATGGCTGGTCCCTCGTGCGATGGAGCTCTCCCACGCGAACAATACGGGCCGCGCGCCGATCGCGACACCCCGTCGTGCCGACGCCCCGCCGGCGGCCCGCCGGTCAGTGGAAGAGGCGCCGCAGCCGGGGGAGCGGACGCCCGACGTTGACCCGTGCGCTCCACTCCTCGAGGTCGGCGACCGCCGGGGCGAGCGCAGCGCCGAGCAGCTCTGTCGACTCGCGGGACGCCCGCCCGCCGGCGGCAGTCCCCGGCGGTGGGTCGGGAGTGGGCAGCGGGGCGAGGACCCGGAGCCTGAACCGCGTCCGCAGGCCGGTCTCCAGGTACCCCCCGATTGCGACCGGGACGAGCGGAACGGCGGCGGCGCCGGCCAGCCACGCGGCGCCGCCGGCGACCGTCCGCAGCCGGCCGGGCGGGCTCGGCGGCCCCTTCTCCGGGAAGACCACGAGACAGCAGCCGCGGCCGAGAACGGTCCGGGCGTCGGCGAGGTGGCCGTGGACGGAACGGGGCGTCACCTCCGCCGGAATCGGGATCATCCCCAGGCGGGGGAGGAGCCGCCGCCGCCACCACGAGCGGACAATTGTCCGCTCGTCGCCGAACCACGCCAGGCGGGGGGCATCGCGCGGCCAGGCCAGGATCAGCAGGAACGGGTCGATCCAGCCCCGGTGCGGGGCGATCGCCATGACGCAGGGAGCCACCCGGCCGCGCTCGTCGCGCGGCAGGAGGTGCAGGCCCGACGCGTGGACGCGCCAGCCCACCACGGCGAACCCGACGCGGACCATGATCCCGACCAGCCGGTCGAGCCACCCCTGCCGCGAGGACAGGCCGGCGAGCGCGGCGTGCATCCGGGCGCGGTCAGCCGCGTCTGGCGCGGGCTCCCGCCGTGCGTCACCCACGTCCACGCCGGCCTTCAGAGGCACGCAGCGAGGATGCCGTGGATCTCGTCGTCCGCCAGGACGACCGGGTTCGTCCGCATGCTGCTGCCCCGGCTCTCCGCCACGAGTGCCGAAAGGTCGCCGGGAACGACGCCGACGTCGGCGAGCCGCGGGATGCCGAGAAGGAGCGTCCAGGCGTCGAGGGTGGCCAGGAGCGCGTCACGCGCGGCCGCGTCCGGGAGCGTCGCGTCGCCGCCGAGGATGCGCCCGGCCTCGGCGTACCGCCGGAGCGCGCCGGCGTCGGGCGCCCGCTCCGCCAGCGCCGCGAGGTTGGCTCGGGTCGTTGCCGCCAGCAGGATCCCGCAGCCCACGCCGTGGGGCACCGGGTGGCGTGCCCCGAGCGCCGCGACGATCCCGTGCACGGCGCCGAGGCCGGCGCTCGCGAGCGCGATTCCCGAGCAGCAGGCCGCCCACGACATCCCCTCGCGCTCGGCCGCGGTCGCCGGTGCCGGCGCCCCCGCGACGGCCGCCGCGTGCCACCGCGGGAGCGCACCGGCTGCGGCCGCGAGCCCCGATCGCGCGACGGCGTCGGTGAACGGCGAGGCTCCGGTCGAAGTGAACGCCTCGAGGAGCTGGGTCACGGCGTCCATCCCGTCGCCGGCGATCACGGCCGGCGGACACCCGACAAGGAGCTCCGGATCCAGGACCGCCACCTGCGCGACGAGCCGCTCGTCGCGGAAGGACTTCTTGAACGGAGGCGCCCCGGGGTCGGCGCCCGGGAGTCGCCCCGAGAGGACCGCGTTCTTGGTGACCTCGCTCCCGGTGCCCGCCGTGGTGGGAACCGCCACGAACGGCGTTGCCGGACCGGGGTATGGAACGCCGCCCCCGACGCCCTCGAGGTGGTCGAGCGCCGTCGTGCCGCTGCGCAGGAGCCCGGCGATCGCCTTGGCCGCGTCGAGCGCGCTCCCGCCCCCGACCCCCACCACCACGTCGGGGGGATCGGCACGGTGTGCGGCCACCGTGGCGTCGACGAGCTCGGGCGACGGCTCGCCGGTCACGGCGAGGTGGTCCCACGCCACGCCCGACGACTCGAACGAGGCCGTGAGCGGCCCCCAGGCCGGGCCTTCGCGGAACGAGCGGGCGCCGGTCACGATCAGCGCCCGCGGGCCGAACGCCGCGGCGATGCCCGGCAGCTCCGCCAGCCGGCCGGGGCCGACCACGAGCCGCGGGAGCCGCGCGACCGTGAACGGCGCGCTCACCGGGTGCTCGCGCTCATCCGGCGTCGGGGAGCAGCCCCAGCCACGGCTCGCCGCGGCGCGGCTCAGCCATCATCGGGGCCACCGTCTCGCGCCAGGCGAGGTAGTGCGCGGTCTCCTTGTGGGCCGCGGCGGCGTGGGCATCGGCATAGGCTTCGTAGAGGACGAAGCGGGCCGGTTCGTCCGGTGCCTGGAGCACGTCGAAGCGGAGGTTGCCGGGCTCCCGGATCGAGGCCAGGTGGTTGGCTCGGGTTGCCGCGATGAAGGCGTCGACGCGGTCGGGCAGGACGCGGACGTGGACGAGCGTGACGTGCATCGGACGGCCTCCCTGCGGACGATCGGCTCCGGGGGCAGGATACGCCGGAGCACCCCCGTCCGGGGTCGGCCCGACGTGCCGGCCCGCGGTCGCCCCGGGCCCGTCGACGCAGCAGCAGGAGGGATCGCAGATGGCCGAACGCCCCGTCCAGGTCGACTACTACTACCGCACTGTCTGGGGCGCCCACGCGGAGTTCGTCGACCTGTTCCTCCGCAACCACTGGCCGATCCTCCGCGAGCAGCTGGCCGAGGGCCGCTTCCTCGACGTGCGGATGGACGCGCCGCGCTTCCACGGCGACGGCCGCGCCGACTGGGATCTCAGGGTCACGATCGTCTATCGCGACTGGGCGGCCGTCGAGGCGCACTCCGAGCACGAGATCGCGGCCCGCCTCTACCCGGACCAGGCGACGTTCCGGGCGGAGGAGCAGCGCCGCTTCGAGATCCTCGAGGCCCACTGGGACGTTCCCCTCATGGAGGTCCCGCTCCCGCGCTGAAGGCCGGCCGTCGGGCCACCGTCGAGGTTCCCGGACAGGCCCCGCAGGGGCTCCGGACCGCGCTCCCGCCGGATCCTTCCGCGTCCCGCGCTTCGCTCAGCGTTCCGGGCGAACCCAGCGCCGGCCACGGCATCCACGGGGTACACCCGCGGCGCGAGGCCCGTGCGGGGTGCACGCGGGACCCGGGGCCGTGCCACGCTGTCACGGTCGCGAGTAGACTTCGCCGCTGGGCGGGTCCCGGCACGGCTCAAGGCGGAGACGATGGCATTCGAAGGCGGCGCGAGCTCGGAGCGCAGGGGCCGAAGGCTCGGCGCGATCCGGCCGCGCCTGCCGCGCTCGAGCCGCCCCGGCGCCCCGCCCGAGGCTCCCGGCGAGGTCGCGGCCGCCGTGACCGTGGTGGAGGACAACGGCCTCCGCTGGATCCACATCGAGCGACCGCGACTGGCCGAGCGCGAGTGGCTCACCGAGCACTTTGACTTCCACCCCCTCGCCTTCGAGGACCTCGTCTCGCGCAACCAGCGCCCGAAGGTCGACGTCTACGACGACTACCTCTTCATCGTCCTCTACTTCCCGAGCTACGAGAAGGCGACCGGCCGGCTCAAGGCGGTCGAGCTCGACCTGTTCGTCGGGCCCGACTACGTGATCACGCTGCCGAACGAGCGGTTCGTCCAGCTGAACCGCCTCTTCGACCGGGTCGAGGAGAACGAGGATGCCCGGCGCGAGCTGTTCGCCTACGGCTCCGGCTACCTGCTGTACCGGATCGTCGACGCCGCGGTGGACGCCGGGTTCCCGATGCTGCGCCAGATGGGCAGCAAGCTGGAGGACATCGAGGACGACCTCTTCGGGGGACGGTCGCGCGAGATCGTGCGCGACATCTCGCAGGTGAAGTCCGAGATCATCAACTTCCGGCGCATCGTCCGTCCGCAGCGCGTGGTCTACCGCGATCTCGAGCGTGCCGTCAGCCGGTATCGCGCCCCCGACCTGGACCTCTACTTCGACGACATCACGGACGCCTCGGAGCGGATCTGGGACGTGCTGGAGAACTACAAGGAGCAGGTCGAGTCGCTCGAGACCACGAACGAGTCGGTGATCAGCCACAGGGTCAACGACGTCCTGCGGGTGCTGACGATCTTCTCGGTCCTGATCCTGCCGCTCACGTTCGTGGCGAGCCTGTGGGGCATGAACGTGAAGGTTCCCTTTGCCAATGCCGACTTCGGGTTCGAGATCCTCGTCGCGATCATGATCGGGGTTCTCGTCACAACCCTCGTCGCCTTCCGCCGGCGCGGGCTGCTCTAGGGGCCGCGGACATCTGTAGGCGCCGCGGACTGCTGCAGACGGTTAGGCCCGTCCGCGTCAGGGAGTGACGAGGCCCAGCTCGGCCGCGAGGGCCTTCCCGGCTTCCCATTCGGGCCGGAACGCGCCGGCCAGGCGCGCGCGCTCGCGGCGGCACCACGCGGCAAAGCCCGGGTGGGTCTCCCGGAGCTCGTCGGAGGCCTCGTAGCGCGCCTCCATGGAGGCGTGGAAGGCCCCGTAGAGGGTCATCGGCGAGGCTGCGGCGATGTGCGCCTCGGCGCCCGGCGTGAAGTCGATGGGGATCATCATCCGGGCGAAGAACGCCCCGACCTCGCCGGTTGAGAGATCGACCCCCTGGCTGTGGCCCGTCGAGCGCAGGATCGGGGCATGGGAGGAGAGGACGACGAGGGTGGTGGACGGATCCCGGGCCACCGCGCGGACGACGCCGCCGAAGGTCAGGAAGGAGTTGAAGACCTCGAGGCGGTCGACGACCCGGATCGTGCCCCACGAGAAGGGCTTCTCCAGAGGCAGAGGCGTCTTCCGGGTGATCTCCGCGGGGCGGCCCCGGCCGGCCTCGACGACCCAATGCTCCACGCGCTCCGGGTCGAAGTGGACGAGCGTCGGGCGCTCACGCAGCGCCACGATGAGGTTGGCCCCGCCGGGCGCCTGGGGCGCGGTCCCGCTGACGTCGTGGAACCCGAGGTTCCCGATGTGACGGGCCGCCTCGTCGAACGTGATCCCGAGATGGGCCGGTCGCCCCGCGACTGCCAGGTCGTCCGTCATGCCGCCACCTCCGGGGGCGCCCCATTGTGGAACGCCCGGCCGCTCCGGGGCATCCGCCGCTCCACCCTCGCGACGCGGGCCGAACGGCCCCTCGCGGGCGGCTGGTAGCCTGTCCTGCCGTGACGCTGCGTGCGCGCCTCCGCGACGTGTTCCTCGGCGATCCGCCGGCGTACCCGGCAGGAGCCCGGGACCGCGTCGAGCTCGACCTCCTCGGGCTCCGGGTGCCCGCGCTGGCCACCGCGTTCCTGTTCCTGGCCGTCGTGCTGCTGATGCTCGACCGGAACTACGATGTCCTGCCGCGGTTCGGCCCGGTCGACCCGCGCAGCCTGCGCAACCAGGGGATCGAACGGGTCGTCCTTTTCGGTCTCGTGCCCCTGGGGGTGCTGCTGGCGCTCCGCGAGGACCCGCGGCGGTACGGCCTGGGGCGCGGTGACGGCCGGCGTGCGCTGGCCCTGGGTGGGCTCGCCACCGCGGTGACGCTCCCGGCGATCGTGGTTGTCGCCGCCGTCCCGGCCATCCGCGAGTGGTACGCGCCGTCGATGACGACGCTGCCCGACGTCCTGCTGACCACCGTGCTCGACCTGGTCCCGACGGAGTTCCTGCTGCGCGGCTTCGTCCTGTTCGCCCTGCTGCGGGTCGCCGGGCCGTTGGGGGTCGTGATCGCCGTCGTCCCGTTCGTGATGATCCACATCGGCAAGCCCGACGTCGAGGCCATCTCCACGCTTGCCGGTGGCCTCGTCTTCGGCTGGCTCAACTGGCGGACCGGGTCGATCTGGGCGTCGGCCGCCTACCACGTGGCGATCCAGGCCACGGTGATCGTGGCGGCGGCCGCGTGGGCCGGGGCCGCCGCCGGCTGAGCCGGGGAGCCCCTCGCCGACGCGCACGGGGTGTCGGCCGTCCATCCGTTGCGCCGTGGCGACGCGCCGCCGAATCCCTCTTCCCACCCCCTGGTTCTTCGGCTACTGTGTCCCTGAACATCCCCGCACGGAGCGGGGTCATACGCCCGGCAGCACACGATCGCTCCCCCAACTCACGGGCTCCCGCGAGGTACAACGGTCAAGGGTCGCGGAAGCCGGCGAGAGCAAGGAGCGATCTTTCTTGTACTCGGACAAGGTCCTCACCTGCGCCGACTGCGGCCAGGAGTTCGTCTTTTCCGCGCGGGAGCAGGAGTTCTACGCGACCAGGCAGTTCAGCGAGCCGCGCCGCTGCGGCTCGTGCCGTGCCAGCCGCAAGGCGGCCCGCGGTGACTCGGGGGGCTACGGCAGTTCCGGCGGCTACGGCGACTCGGGCGGCTACGGCGACTCGGGCGGCTACGGCGGCAGCCGCGGCCCGCGCGAGATGTTCACGGCGACGTGCTCGTCGTGCGGCAAGGAGGCCTCGGTTCCCTTCCGCCCCACGAGCGGCAAGCCGGTCTACTGCAGCGACTGCTTCGCGACGCGCCGCGGCTGACGCGCCGGCAGCGGATCCCGCGCCATCTCACGGCCCCGGGAGCCCCCCGGGGCCGTTCCATACCCGCGGCGTCCCGGGGTGACGTGCTGGGGCCGTCGGACTCCGGCGGTGCAGCACGGCAGGGTCGGGGCCGGCTGACGGCGCTCCTCCGTCCGGCCGTCCCCGTGTTTGGGCCTCATCTCCACGCGGAGCCCGGCCGGCCCTCGGCTAGACTTCGGGGCACCATGGCGCGTCCCGTCCCGCTCCGGCCCGACGACCGCACCTCGAGCCGCCGCGAGGTGCTCGCGGTCCGCGACGGCGTGGCCCGCCGCCGGCCCGACCGGGTTGCCGGCGAGGAGCCGATGGCCATCCGTGTCGCCGGCCCGGGCCAGGAGCCCGTGGACGTCGCGGTCACGATGCGCACGCCCGGTCACGACGCCGAGCTGGCGATCGGCTTCCTCGTCAGCGAGGGGCTGCTCGCGCAGGTCGACCTCGCCGGCGTGCAGGTCGAGGTCGGCGACCTGGGCGAGGTCGCCACGCCGGAGAACGAGCTGGTCGTGAGAATCGGGCGGGCCTTCGACCCGCGGGCCGTCGCCGCCCGCGCCTTCGTCGCATCAGCCTCCTGCGGGATCTGCGGCAAGGCGTCCCTCGACGACGTCGCCATCCGCTGCGACGTCCTTCCTCCGGGCCCTCGCGTGGACGCCGCCGTCGTCGCCATGCTGCCCGACCGCCTCCGCACCCGCCAGGCCGTCTTCGACCGGACCGGAGGGCTCCATGCGTCGGGCCTCTTCGACGCCGCCGGGACGCTCCTCGCCGTGCGGGAGGACGTCGGCCGCCACAACGCCCTCGACAAGCTGATCGGGGCGGCGGCCCTCGCCGGGGAGCTGCCGCTCCACGACCGGGTTCTCGCGGTCTCGGGCCGGGTCAGCTTCGAGATCGTCCAGAAGGCGGCGGTGGCCGGGATCCCGCTCGTGGCCGCCGTCTCGGCGCCGACCGACCTCGCCGTCGAGGCGGCCGAGCGGCTGGGGATGACGCTCATCGGTTTCGTGCGGGGCGGCGGCTTCAACGTCTACACGGGCGAGGAGCGGATCGCGCTCGGCTGAGCCCGGCCGGAGACGAACTCGGTCACGAGCCGTGGATCTCGTCGAGGCAGTCGTCGTGGCGCTCGGAGGCGTCGCCGAGGCCGGCGTGCCCACAGTCCACCGCCGACCAGGCGCGCTCCCATGGCTCGGCGCGCGGCGGCGCGCCCAGCGGTGCGCGCCGCCACGGCAGCCGGGGATCGGGCCCGCTACCCCCCGGGACGCTCGTGGACGTGGGCGACGCCGAACCGACCCTTGATGCAGAGGTGGCCCTCGGTGACGGTCGAGTCCATCGGCGACGTGACGTTGACGATCGCGTTGTCCTGGACGTGGAGCGTCAGCGTGCAGCCGACCCCGCAGTAGGGGCAGATCGTGTCGGTCCGGGTCTGCGCGGTCTCGTCCCAGGTGCCGGCGGCCCGCATCTCGAACTCGGAGCGGAACATCAGCGCGCCGGTCGGGCAGACGCCGATGCAGTTGCCGCAGTAGACGCAGGCCGAGGAGGGGAGCGGGGCGTCGTACTCCGTGGAGATGCGGGCGTCGAAGCCGCGCCCGGCGACGGCGATCGCGAACGTGTTCTGGGCGTCGGTCCCGCAGGCCTCCACGCACTTGTAGCAGAGGATGCAGCGCGAGTAGTCGCGGACGTAGAGGTCGTTGTCGACCTTGACCGGTCGCGCGACGGTCTCGGTGACCGCCCCGATCGGGGGTTCGTGGTGGCCGGGGTGGCGGGCTTCGATCACGCCGGCGGCGGCCGGCGGCGCCGGCGGGCCGAAGCGGGCGGGGTCGGCGCCGTACTCGGCCATCATCTCCGCCACGCCCGGGGCGAGCGAGAGGTCGACGGCCGAGCCGAGCAGCTCCAGCACCATCCGCCTGCTCTGGCGGACCCGCTCCGAGCCGGTCTGCACCTCCATTCCTGGCTCGACGCGGCGCGAGCAGGCCGGTACGAGGACGCGGCTGCCGGTCACCTCCACGACGCAGACGCGGCAGGCGTTGACCGGGGTCAGGCTCTCGAGGAAGCAGAGCGTCGGGATCTCGATCCCCTCGGCCCGGCAGGCGTCGAGGATGGTCGAGCCGGCCGGGACGCCGACAGTCCGGCCGTCGAGGATGAGCTCCACCGCCGGCGGGGGCTCCTGCGCCGGGGGCGCTGGGACGCGGGAGGGCCGGCCGGGCGGCTCGTAGAAGATACGGCCGGGATCCCAGCTCATCGGGCGCCCCCAGCCGGGGTCGGCCCCGCGCCGCTCGCGGCCGCGCCGAGATCGACGAGCCCGGCCTTCACGGCAGACTCGATCGCCGCAGACGCCGTCTGCCCGAGCCCGCAGATGCTCGCGTCCCGCATCCCGCGACCCAGGTCGGCGAGGAGCGCCAGCTCGTCGGCGAGGCTCCCTCGCGGGCGGCCGGCCGCGACGCGCGCCAGCAGCTCCTCCTGGCGCACCGTCCCGATCCGGCACGGGACGCACTGGCCGCACGACTCGTCGCGGAAGAAGGCGGCGATCCGGAGGAGCGTCCCGACGAGGTCGGCACCCTCGTCGAAGACCATGACGACCCCGGAGCCGAGGGTCGCCCCGGCGGCCCGGGTCCCCTCGAACGTGAGCGGCAGGTCGAGGGCGTCGGGGCCGACGAAGACGCCCGCCGCGCCGCCCAGGAGGACGGCCCGCAGCCCCCGGCCGCCGCGCACCCCGCCGGCCAGCGCGAGCAGCTCCCCGAGCGTCGCCCCGAAGTCGAGCTCGTAGACGCCCGGACGCGTGACCGCCCCGGACAGGCAGAAGAGCTTCGAGCCGGTGCTGCCGTCCGTGCCGGTCGCGGCGAAGGCCGCACCGCCGTCGGCGATGATCCCCGGGACGTTGACCAGCGTCTCGATGTTGTTGACGGCGGTCGGCCTGCCGAAGAGACCGACCTCGACCGGGAACGGCGGCTTGTTGCGCGGCTCACCGCGCCGGCCCTCGATCGAGTTGAAGAGCGCCGTCTCCTCGCCGCAGACGTAGGCGCCGGCGCCGCGCCGGATCTCGATGTCGAACGCGAAGCCGGAGCCGAGGATGGCGTTCCCGAGATGGCCGGCCGCCCGGGCGGTCACGATCGCGTTGGCCATCCGGGCGGCCGAGAGCGGGTACTCGGCCCGCAGGTAGAGGAGGCCGCGCTCGCTGCCGGTGGCGAATCCCTCGATCGTCATCGCCTCCACGATCGCGTAGGGGTCCTCCTCCATGAGCACCCGGTCCTTGAACGTGCCCGGCTCCGACTCGTCGGCGTTACAGACGACGTAGTGGGGCCGCGCCGGCTGGGCCGCGACAGCGGCCCACTTGCGGCCGGTCGGGAAGGCGGCGCCGCCGCGACCGACGAGGCGTGACGCGGTCACCTCCTCGGTCGTTGCTGCCGGGCCGATCTCGAGGGCCCGGCGCAGCCCCCGGTAGCCGCCCGTCGTTAGATAGTCGTCGAGGCTGCGCGGGTCCGTGACGCCCACCCGGCGGAGGAGCCGCAGGCCCGGGTCGGCGGCCTGCGGGATCGAGCGGCGGACGTGCGCAAGGTGCGTCATGGATGGGATCGTGGGCAGGCGCGCCGGCACGATCTCCCGGCCGAGTGCTGCCCGCTCGAGCTCTTCGACGACCGCCGCGGCATCGACCGGCGCAAGGGCGATCGTCTCGGGCACGAGCCCCGCGACGGTGAAGAGCGCGGTCGGGCCGCGCTCGCAACGGCCGAGGCAGGGGGTGCGCAGCCAAGTCGCTGCGCCGTCGAAGGCCGGCTCGCCGGCCGGCCCGAGGAGGCGCTCGAGGTCGGCGCAGACGTCCTCGCTGCCGGCGAGGCGGCAGGCGACGTCCTCGCAGACGTGGGCGACGACCGGCGGGCGTGGGGCCGTCGCGAACATCTGGTAGAAGGCGGCCACGCCGTACGCTTCGGCCGGCGGGACCGTCAGGCGGCGACAGGCGTACTCGAGGGCCGGCTGGCTGATCCAGCCGACGCGGGCCTGGATCGCGTGGAAGACCGGGAGCAGGAGGTCGCGCCGGGCGCGAGCCGCGTGGCCGCCCCGCGAGAATCGGTCGTCGGCCGGGACGTCGCGGTCGCCGCCCTCCCAGCGGCTGGTCGCCGTCCCGAGGACGCCGTCGACGGCGGCTCGCTCCTCGGCCGACGCGCGCGGGGCCAGCGTAACGAGGTCCATGAGCAGCGAGTCTAGCGACCCGTCACGGGCGGCTTCCCGCCCGTGAGCGCGCCCGCGCCGTCGCCGGTCGCAGCTTCTCGACCCGGATCGCCGTTGCCTTGAACTCGGCGGTGCCGGACTTGGGGTCCGTGGCGTCGATCGTCAGGAGGTTCGTGGCGACCTCGTCCTGGAAGTGGAAGGTCATGAAGGCAAGTCCGGGGCGAAGGGTCCCGTCGACGCGAACCGGCGCCTCGACCGCGCCGCGGCGGGAGACGACCCGGACGCGCTCGCCCTCGACGACGCGGAGGCGCGCCGCGTCCTCCGGCGAGAGGTCGAGCGACTCGCCGCGCCGAAGCGGGGAGCGGTAGCCGGCCGACTGGACCCCCGTGTTGTAGGACTCCAGGCGCCGCCCGGTGGTGAGCCGGATCGGGAAGTCGGCGTCGAGGCGGTCGACCGGCGGGTCGTGGTCGACGGGGACGAACGGCGCGGGCGTCCCCGGCACCGGGTCCTCCCAGAGGCGGGAGTGCAGGAACGGCTCGCCGGGGTGCTGCTCGTCGTAGCAGGGCCACTGGAGACCGCCCTCGGCCTCGAGGCGGGCGTAGCTCATCCCGGCATGGACCGGCGAGAGGTGCCGGACCTCGTTCCAGACGGCCTCGGCGCTGGGCTCGGCCCAGTCCGCGGGCCGGCCCCCGAGCCGGCGGGCGAGGTCGAAGATGATCGCCAGGTCGTCGCGGGCCTCGCCGGGCGGGTGGAGCGCCATGCGCACCCGCTGGACCCTCCGCTCGGAGTTCGTCACCGTCCCCTCGGTCTCGGCCCAGGCGGCCGCCGCGGGGAGGACGACGTCCGCCAGCTGCGCCGTCCGGGTCAGGAAGATGTCCTGGACGACGAGGTGCTCGAGGCCCGACAGCGCCGCGATCGTCTTCGCCTGGTCGGCCTCGGACTGGACAGGGTTCTCGCCGATGACGTAGAGCGCGGTCAGCTCGCCCTGCCCCATCGCGTGGAACATCCCGGTGAGGTTCCAGCCGCGCTTCGGCGGGACGGCCACGCCCCAGGCGGCGTCGAAGCGGGCCCGGAGCGGGTCGTTCTCGACGTGCTGGAAGCCGGGCAGTCGATCGGGGAGGGCGCCCATGTCCCCGCCGCCCTGGACGTTGTTCTGGCCGCGGAGCGGGTTGAGCCCGCTCCCCCAGCGGCCGATGTGGCCGGTCAGGAGCGCGAGCGAGATGAGGGCGATCACGTTGTCGACGCCGTTGTGGTGCTCGGTGATGCCGAGGGTCCAGCAGATCATCGCCCGGGGCGCCGTCGCGTACGCGTGCGCGAGCTCGCGGATGATCGCGGCCGGAACGCCGGTCTCGCGCTCGGCGTACGCGAGGGTGTAGCCGTCGACCCGCGCGCGGTAGGCCTCGAAGCCCGTCGTGGCGCGGCGGATGAACTCCTCGTTGTGCAGACCCGCCGCGATGATCTCGCGGCCGATGGCGTTGGCGAGGGCGATGTCGGAGCCGACGTCGAGGCCCAGCCAGGCGTCGGCCCAGGCGGCGGAGCTGGTGCGGCGCGGGTCGACGGCGTAGAGGTTGGCGCCGTTGTGGACCCCGCGCAGGACGTGGTGGAAGAAGATCGGGTGGGTCTCGCGCGCGTTCGAGCCCCACAGGACGATGAGGTCCGTCTCCTCCACCTCGCGGTAGGAGTTGGTGCCGCCACCGGCACCGAAGATGGTCGCCAGACCGGCGACCGACGGAGCGTGTCAGGTCCTGTTGCAGCTGTCGATGTTGTTGCTGCCGACAACCGCCCGGGCGAGCTTCTGGGCCGCGAAGTTGACCTCGTTGGTCGCCTTCGAGCAGGAGAAGCAGCCGTAGGTCGTGGGACCGTGGCGGTGGATCGCGTCGCGGAACCCCGCCGCCGCGCGGTCCAGGGCCTCGTCCCAGGTCGCCGGACGGAGGACGCCGGTCGCGCGGTCGCCGTCGCGGACGAGCGGCTGCGTGAGCCGGACGTAGCCCTTCGCCATGCGCGGTGCCTCCGTTCGGGGCGGGTGCGTGGGTGTCGGGCCGGCCTGGCATGCCGGCCGGTCTGACCCGCCCTTGCCCGCCGAGTGTAGTGCCATGCCCGCGGGTCCGGAAGGGCCGGCGCGCGTCACGCCCGGCACGCGTCACGCCCGGCACGCGGTGCCCCCGGCGAGGTGCCCACGGTGGCGCGCTGTGTGCCTGGCCTCGTGTGCCGATGCCGGTTGAGGCCGGGCTCCCTGGCACCGCCGCCTCACCCTGGTCGTTCCCTTGCGTCCGGCGACACCGGACGACACCGACCCCCGTCAGGCCGGCGCTGCCTTGTGGCTTGGTTGCACGAGATGAAACCCGATGCCGCGGGCCGCGGGCCGCGGGGCGGGGGCCGGGGGCCGAGGGCGGAGCACGGGCGGCCATCGCCCGGTCACCCAATCCCGCGGGAGGCCGGCAGTGGCGGGAGGGCGCGACGGCCCTGCCGAGTTGCGCTGCTTCAGCTCGCCGGCCAGGTCGCGCGCAGCACCCGGCAGGCGCGCAGGGTGACCCAACGGCTGGGCGCGCCCGGCGGGTCGATGTCGACCCACATCTTGCCGGCGTAGGCATAGCGGTTCGTCCAGCGGCCCTGCTCGTCCTGCTGGTCGAGCAGCCACTCGACCGCGTGGGACAGCCGGGGATCGCGCCCTGCCCCGGCCTCGACGAGCGCCTCGAGCACCTGGAGGACGTCGGTCACGTAGCCGGACGGGAAGCCGAGGCGGAACCACGAGCCGTTCGGCTTCGTGTTGCCGTAGCCCATCGGGTAGTCGGCAACCGCCGGGTCGCGCGAGAGGAGGAATTCGACCGACCCCGCGATCGCTCGGTCGACGGCCGGCGAGCGGCGCCCCGGCGGGATCCGGGCGAGGGCGAGGAGCGCCTTGGCGGCACCCCACGCGCATGGCAGCCCCTCGTTCGCCCCGCACCCGAACCCAGGCCCCGGCGTGGCGGCGTTCCAGTGCGGCTCGCCCTCGCCGGTGATCGCCGCGGCCTGCCAGGCGATCGCCCGGCCGACCCGCTCGTCGTCGTGCCAGCCGAACCCGACGAGCGCCCGCAGCAGGTTCCCGTTGAGGCAGTGGATGACCGTGGACGGCGGGGGCGGGCGCGTCTCGACGGCGGCTGCCGAGCAGCCGAAGCCGCCGGTGGGCGCCTGGCTGTGCGCGAGGACGTACTCGCAGCCGGTTCGCACCCGCGGCTCGTCCGGGTCCGCGCCGAGCTGGTCGAGGAAGATCAGCGACCAGGTCGTGCCGCGGTACTTCGTGCCGTAGCCATGGCCGGGCTTGTCCCACCAGCCGGCCGGGTCCTGGGCGGCGAGGATCGCCGCGATCGGGTCGGCCCGGGTCGCGGCGTCGCGGGCGGCGGCGACCTCGGGGTCGTCGGCGGACAGGTGGAGCAGCTGTCGCAGCGCGAGGTGGCGCACCGCCGGGGCCGCCTCGTCGAGCAGCCAGGGGAGCGGGTCGCCCCGCAGCCGGCCTCGCCAATCGCCCATGCGTCACCTCCGGGCGCCAGCGTGGCGGCCACGGCCGCCGGCGCGCAAGGGCCGACCGGAGCGTTGTCAGCCGAGGGCGACGGCAGGCTGCCCTGCCTCCACCCGTCCGACACGCCAGGCTCGGACGCCGGCGCCGGCCAGCCCCGACTCCACCGCCTCCAGGAGCGCCGCTGGCACGGCCGCAAGGAGGCCGCCCGACGTCTGGGGATCGTGGGCGAGCGTGACAGCCTCCGGGGTAACGCCCGGCGCGACCATCAGCGCCGGCGCCACGAACCGCCGGTTGTGCGAGGCCCCGCCCGTCTCGACGCCGGCTGCCGCCAGCGCGAGCGCGCCCGGCAGCGCCGGGAGGGCGGCGGCATCGAACGAGAACCGGACGCCCGACGCCCGCGCCATCTCCAGCCCGTGGCCGAGGAGCCCGAAGCCGGTCACGTCGGTGGCGGCGACCACGCCCGCCGCCACCAGGATCTCGGCAGCGGTCCGGCTGAGCCCTCGCATGGAGGCGATCGCCGCGTCGAGATCGGCTGGTGCCGTCTTCCCCCGACGGGCGCCGGACACGAGGAGCCCGGTCCCGAGCGGCTTGGTCAGGAGCAGCGTGTCCCCCGGCCGGGCGCCGCCCTTGCGCATGAGCCGGGCCGGGTGCGCCGCGCCCACCACCGCCAGCCCGAACTTCGGCTCCGGATCGCGGATCGTGTGGCCCCCGGCCAGGGTCCCACCCGCCTCGCGGACCACCTCCGCGGCGCCGGCCACGATCGCCGCCATCACCTCGGCCGGCAGGTCCTCGGGGAAGGCGGCGACGGACAGCGCAAAGAGAACTCGGCCGCCCATCGCGAAGACGTCGGAGCAGGCGTTGGCCGCGGCGATCGCCCCGAAGGTGGACGGGTCGGCCACGAGCGGCGGGAAGAAGTCGACGGTCCCGATGACTGCCAGCTCGTCGGTGAGCCGGTAGACAGCCGCATCGTCGGGCGGGTCGAGGCCGGCGATGAGGTCCGGCGGAGGGGCGCCCGCGGTCGCCCCCAGCCCGGCCAGCACGTCGGCCAGCACGTCGGCGCCCAGCTTCGCGGCGCAGCCGCCGCAGTCGGTGAGGTCGGTGAGCGCGATCGGGAGCGGGCCATCGGCAGCGATCACCGCCGAACCCCCGTCGCGGCGCGCCGTCATGGTGCGACCGCGTCCCCGGCCCGCGCGGTGCGCGCCTCGTCGGTCGGATCCGCGTGCTCGATCGCAAGGACCTCGTCGAGCCGGGCGAGCCAGAAGCCGGCGCCCATCCGCTCGAACAGGTGTCGGCTGTCGTCGATGGCAGCGCGGACCCGGGGGTCGCTCGTGTCGAGCAGGGTCGCCATCGCAAGCCCGGTGAGCGCCTGCTTGCGCGCGGCGCCGAGGTCCCGAAGGTCGGCGTATGCGGTGAGAAGCCCCGTCCGAGCCGCTTCGGGGTTGCCGTCGATGGCGGCGATCCCCGCGTCCACGAGGCGGAGGGTCACGCGTGCCATCGACGCGTGCGACTCGGTATCGCGGAGCGAGCCACCTGCGGTCTCGACGAGGCCACGCTCGGATGCCAGGAGCGCCATGAAGGCGGCCTCCCCGAAGGCACCGACGGCGTTGAACGGGTCGCGGCGCCCCGACTCCAGGTATCCGGCAGCGGCCGCCGCGAAGTCGCCGTGCTGGAGTGCGCGGATGGCACGGTTCCATCCGAGGTTCGACTCGAGATACGGCTCGTGGGCGACATGCAGCCCGAGCCACGCATCGGCCTCGTCCAGCTCGGTGTCGGCGTCGCCCCCGCCCTGCACCCGCAGCTGGACGAAGAAGTCCAGCAGGACGATCCGCTCCTCTTCGCTCGAGGCCTCCTCGAGCCCAACGTCGATCTCCGACCGGGCCCACTCCCACTCGCCCGTCTCGATGGCGGCGACGCTCGCGTTGCCGATCAGCATCGACACGCCCTGCCGGTGTCCGAACCGGCGGACCTGCTCCAGGCCGACCCGGGAAATCTCGAAGGCCGCTCGCGGGTCGCGGTCCGTCAACGGGCCACCCATGTTGATCCGGGCCCGGATCTCGGTCGCCAGCAGGCCGTGCTGCTGGGCCAGCCGCAGGCCGGTCTCCAGGCATCCGATTCCCTCGTACGCCCGTCCTACGCTCACCAGCGAGACGCCGCGCGTAATCAGCGCGTCCGCCACGAGGTCCACGCGGTCCAAGCGCTCGGCGATCGCGAGGGTTCGGTCGGCGTTCGCGATCGAAGCCCCGAAGTCGACCTGGCGGAGCATCTGGAACCGGGCGAGCTGACCGAGCAGCGTGGCCAGTCCCGGGTCGTCGCCGAGATCGGAGAACTCCGCCGAGGCCGGCTCGACGAGGGCCAGCGCCGCGTCGACGCGGTAGCGGCCGAACATCGCGTCGCCGAGCTCCGCGGTCGCGCGGGCCGCGCCACTCCGGTCGCCGGCCGCCCGCAGCAGGTCGATCGCCTCCGCCAGGAGCCGCTCCGCCTCCTCGTGGAGGCCCGCGGCGGACCCCGCCAGGCCCGCTCGCTCGAGAAGCGCAGCCCGCTCGAGCGGCGCTTCCGTGACCTCGAGCGCGTCGCAGAAGAAGCCGAGTGCCTGCTCCTGGGCTCCAAGCGCCACCGCGCGTTCGCCGGCCGCCCGGAGCGCGATGCGAGCCTGCGTCGCGAGCGCATCGGCCTCCGGCCCTTCGGTCGCGTTGCGGTAGGCAGCCAGGTAGTGCGTGGCGAGCGCCCCGGCCAGCTCCTGGTCGACGAGCGTCTCGAAGTGCCGGGCTGCCGCGAGGTGCCGGGACTTCCGGTCGCGGCGGGCGAGCGTCGAGTAGGCGACCTCGCGGACCAGCGACTGGACGAACGCGAACTGGCCGCGCTCGGCCGACCGGGGGTCCAGATCCCGGTCGACGAGCTCACGGCGCGCGAGCGCGAGCAGCCTGCGCTCGACCTCCTCCGGATCGAGGGGGGCGACCGCCGCGACGCCGTGCACCGTGAACGAGTGGCCAAGCACCGCGGCGGCCTGGAGGAGGGCTCGGTCGGCCGGCTCGAGGGCGTCGAGACGTGCCGCGATGAGGGAGTGCAGCGTCTCGGGCACGGCGAGGTCGGCGAGGCTGCCGACCGGCCGGTAGATGCCGTCGGCCAGCTCGAGCGAGCCCTGGGCGACGAGCATCCGCACGATCTCAACGGCGTAGAGCGGGACGCCGTCGGCGCGGGCGACGATCCGCTCCGCCGCGTCGCCCGGGAGGCCGGGCACGAGGCCGGCGAGCAGCTCGCGCATCGCGGCGGTGGTCAGCGGCTCGAGCGCCAGGCTCGTGAAGTTGCGCTTGCCGGCTCCCCAGTCGGGCCGCGTCTCGAGCAGCTCCGGCCGGGCCAGCGTCACGACGTAGATCGGGACGCCCCGGCTCCACTCGACGAGGTGGTCCACGAACGCCAGGAGGCCGCTGTCGGCCCACTGGAGATCCTCGAAGACCATGACCACCGGGTCCTCGGCGGCGATCCGCTCGTAGAACGTCCGCCACGCCGAGAAGAGCTGGTCCTGGCCGCCGGCCGGCGGATCGCCGACGCCGAGAAGCGCGAGGAGGGCCTGCTCGATCCAGCGGCGCTCGCGCTCGTCGGGGACCCAGCGGGCCGTCGTCTCGGCGACGCGGGCCCGCGTCGTGGCCTCGTCGTCCGTCTCGGCGAGCCCGGCACGCTCCCGGACCATCTCGCCGAGCGCCCAGAAGGTGATGCCGCTTCCGTACGACGGGGAGCGGCCCTGGTGCCAGTAGACGGTCTCGACGAGGCCGTCGATGTACTTCAGGAACTCCCACGCCAGGCGACTCTTGCCGATGCCGCCCTGGCCGGTGACCGAGACGAGCCGGACCCGCCGGTCACGTGCGGTGGCGTGGTAGAGGTCCTTCAGGAGCCGGAGCTCGTCGTCGCGGCCGACGAAGGGCGCCTCGAGCGACGCCGACCGTCCCCGACCCCCACGCTCGGCGACCACCCGGAGGGCGCGCCACGCCGCGACCGGCGCCGCCTTGCCCTTGAGCACCTGCGCACCGGCCTCCTCGAAGGCGATCGCCCGCGACGCGGCGTGCATCGTCGCCTCGCCCACGAGCACCATCCCGGGCACGGCGGCCGCCTGAAGGCGGCTTGCCGTGTTGACCATGTCGCCGGCGACCATCCCCTGGCCCACGGCCCCGATGGTCACGGCCGCCTCGCCGGTCACGACCCCGGCGCGTGCCTGGACGGACGGGCCCAGGCTGCGAACGCCGGTCAGGAGCTCCAGGGCGGCCCGGACCGCGCGCTCGGCGTCGTCCTCGTGGCTGGTGGGGGTGCCCCACACGGCCATCACGGCGTCGCCGATGAACTTCTCGACCGTACCGCCGTGGCGCTCGACGATGCCGCGGGCGAGCTCGAAGTAGCGGGAGAGCAGCTCGCGGACCTCCTCGGCGTCGCGGTCCTCGGCCAGCGTCGTGAACTCGACCAGGTCTGCGAAGAGGACGGAGACGAGGCGGCGCTCCGCGATCGAGGCTGCCGCGCTCGCGGCGGGTGGTGCCCCGGGCTCGCCCGGCCCCGGCGTGCTGGCCTCGAAGACCGTGGATGGCACGCCGCCGGAGGGCGCGGCGCCGAGGCGCCCACCGCACTCACCGCAGAACTTGGCGGCTGCCGGGTTGGCGGCTCCGCAGGCAGCGCAGACGGCGGCCAGCGCCACACCGCACTCCAGGCAGAACTTCCGCCCGGGATCGTTCTGCGCGCCGCAGCTGGTGCAGGTCACCGAGGTCCCCTCTCCGCCATCGTCGGCGCACACAGTATCCGACGAAGCCGATCGGGCATAGCCCCTCGCGGAGCCGGCCCCGCGACGCTCGTCGGGGAGACGCCCGGAAGGCTGCTGGCGCTCACCCGCGCCCGGGCGGCGCGGGTGCCCCGAGGTACCATCCGGAGCGGGAGCGGTTGGGTCCCGGTGGGCTCCCCGGTCTTCAAAACCGGTGCGGTCGCGCGTGACGTGGCCGGGTGGGTTCGACTCCCATGCGCTCCCGCCAGCCGGGCGCCGGCAGCCGGGCGCCGGCAGCCGGCCCGGCCCGGCCCCGCCGCCCCGGGCACCACCCGTCTTGCACCACCGTTCGCCCGCCCCGAGCCGAGGAGCCGCCGCCATGCCGTTCACGCCGTTCGACCTCGAGGAGTGGCAGTCCCGCTGGGAGACGACCGTCGCCTTCAACCTCGCCGACAGCGGCGTCGCGGCGGTCCGCCTCGGCGAGCTCCTGGCCGGCGGCGGGGATGGAGCGGAGCCCGGCGGTGACGACCGGCCCCCCGGCGAGGCCGAGATCGCCCGGCTCCTCGAGGTCGACCTCCACTACCCGCCGGTTGCCGGCACGGCCCTGCTTCGCGAGCGGATCGCCGCCTGGATCAGCGCCGCGCCGGAGAACGTGCTGGTCACCGTGGGTGCCTCGGAGGCGAACGCGATCCTGGTAGGCACGCTCGTGGGGCCCGGCGACGAGGTCGTCGTCATGGAGCCCGGCTACCGCCAGGTCCGGGGCATCGCCCTCAACGCCGGAGCCGAGGTGAGGGTGTTCCCGCTCGATCCCGCGCGGGGTTGGCGGCCGGACCTCGCGGCGCTCGACGCCGCGGTGACCGACCGAACCCGCCTCATCGCGGTCACCAACCCGAACAACCCGGTCGGGACGATCCTCACGGGAGCCGAGATGGACGCCGTCGTCGCTGCGGCGCGCCGGTCGGGCGCCTGGCTCCTGGCCGACGAGGTCTACCGCGGCACGGAGCGCCTGACGGACGACCTTACGCCGACCTTCTGGGGTCGCTACGAGCGGGTGCTCAGCGTCGGCAGCCTCTCGAAGGCGTTCGGGCTGCCCGGCCTGCGCCTCGGCTGGCTCGTCGCCCCGCCCGAGCTGGTCGAGGCCGCCTGGCGGCGCCACGAGTACGCCACGATCGCGACCGGGATGCTGTCGATGCGCCTCGGCGAGCTCGCCCTCGAGCCGGCCACCCGCGATCGCCTGCTCGCCCGGACCCGCCGCTACATCCGCGGGGGCTACGGGCGCCTCGAAGCCTGGATCGACGCGAACGCGGATCTCCTCTCGATCGTCCCGCCGGCCGCCACCGCCCTCGGCTTCGTCCGCTACGACCTCGACCTGCCAAGCGCCGAGGTCGCCCATGCCGTCCGGCAGGGGGCCGACGTCCTCGTCGCACCGGGCGCCACGTTCGGGGTCGAGCGCCACCTCCGGATCACGCACGGCCTCGAGCCGGCGCTGCTCGACGAGGCGCTCGAGCGCACCGGGCGGGTGCTGCGGGGGCTGGCGGCGCGCTGACGGCGGGCGCAACCGCCGGGGCGCCGACGTCAGACGGGTCGACGCCGCCGACGGCAGACGGGCCGACGCCGCCGACGGCAGACGGGCCGACGCCGCCGGATGACCGCTGGCGGCCGGTCTCGAGTCCGTGGCCCGCTGACCGATCTTCATGGCCCGCGGACCGACTTGCGTCGAACTCCACGTTTCGCGCGTCGGGACGGACCTTGGGCAGGAATGACGACCTTGAACGCAAGGATTCTGACGGCAGGGACCTTCGCGGCCGGGAACCCGACGTTCAACGCAACGATCCAGCACGCAGCGGTGCAAGTGACGCCGGGTGCGTAGTTCAACGCAAACGAGGTCCCGCGACGTCGAGCCGCGGTCGCCCCCGGGCGCGGTCGCCCCCGGGCGCGGTCGCCGGACGTGGAGTCGAGGCGGCGAGCGGCTCCCCATCTGCGATGATCGCCCCATGAGCGCGACCATCCGGCCCCGCCCCCCGAGCGTGGAGCGGCTGCTCGCCGTCGTGCGGCGGCGCGCGGGAGGGCCGGCCCACGACGCGCTGGTCGTCGCCGCGCGCGAGACGGTGGACGAGGAGCGGGCGCAGCTGGCTGCGGGTGATCCCCCGAGGCCCCTGGGCGTGCTTGCCGACGCGGTCGTCGCCCGGCTCGACGCCCACGCCGCCGGCGCACTCCCACAACCTGTCATCAACGCGACCGGCGTGATCGTGCACACGAACCTCGGACGGGCGCCCTGGCCAGCCGCGGCGATCCGGGCCGCCGAGACAGCCGCCAGGGAGTCGCTCTTCCTCGAGCTCGACCGGGCCAGCGGCCGCCGCGGCCGTCGTTACCGCGCTGCGGAGGAGCACCTCGTCGCGCTCACCGGCGCCGAGGACGCCCTCGTCGTCAACAACTGCGCCGCCGCGCTGGTCCTCGCCGTCGGGCTCGCCCGCCGGAGGGGTGTCGTCGTCGGGCGGGGCGAGCTGGTCGAGATCGGCGGAGGCGTGCGGATCCCGGAGATCATCCGGCGGGCCGGTGCGCGCCTGGTCGAGGTCGGGACGACGAACCGGACCCGCGTCGCGGACTACGAGGCTCCGCTCCGCGAGGGTCGGGCGGCGATGGTCCTCCGCGTCCACCCGAGCAACTTCACGATGTCGGGCTTCACCGAATCTCCCGATGCGGCCAAGCTGGCCGCCCTTGCCCACGAGCACGATGCGCTCGTGGTCGACGACCTCGGGAGCGGCGCGCTCCTCGCCACCGAAGCCTTCGGCCTGGCCCACGAGCCGACGCCGGCCGAGCGCCTGGCAGCCGGCGCCGACCTCGTCACGTTCTCCGGCGACAAGCTCGTCGGCGGGCCGCAGGCGGGCCTGCTCGTCGGCCGGGCGGACCTCATCGCTCGCCTACGGAAGGACCCGCTCGCCCGCGCGATGCGGCCCGACAAGGTGACGCTCGCCGGCGTGGCGGCCACCCTCGCGCTCTACCGAGCCGGCCGGGCGACGACGGAGATCCCGGTCTGGCGGATGATCGGGACGCTGCAGGAGGCGCTCCGAACGCGGGCCGAGGCGCTCGCGACCAGGGTTCCCGGCGCCTGCGTCGTCCCGCTCCTCGCCACCGTCGGTGGCGGGTCGCTCCCGGGCGAGACGCTCCCGTCGTTCGGCCTCGCGCTCGAGGCCCGCTCGGCCGATCGTCTCCTCGCCGCGCTCCGTGACGGCGAGCCCGCCGTCGTGGGGCGGATCGAGGACGGTCGGGTCGTCCTCGATGTGCGGACGGTCGATCCGGGGTCGGACGAGGAGCTCGCACGAGCCGCCGGTCGGGCGCTCGTTGCCGTCGGTGCAACCTCCGTCAGGCGCGGCTGACGGTCGACAGAGGCTGACCGTCGTGACCGTCGTCGTCGGGACCGCGGGCCACATCGACCACGGCAAGACGACGCTCCTCCGGGCGTTGACCGGGATCGACGCCGACCGGCTGCCCGAGGAGCGGCGGCGGGGGATGACGATCGACGTCGGCTACGCGCACCTGCCCCTGCCCGACGCTGACGTCCTCGACTTCGTGGACGTCCCCGGCCACGACCGGCTGGTCGGCAACATGCTCGTCGGGGCGGGCGAGATCGACGCCGTGCTGCTGGTCGTGGCGGCCGACGACGGGCCGCGCGCCCAGACGCTCGAGCACGTCGAGCTGCTCGACGCGCTCGGCCTGCGCCACGCGCTGGTCGCGATCACGAAGGTGGACGCCGTGGAATCGGCGCGGGTCGCGGAGGTCCACGGGCAGGTCGAGCGTCTCCTCGCACCGACGACGTTTGCCGGGGCGCCGATCCTGGCCGTGTCCGGCGTGACGGGGGAGGGGACCGAGGCGCTGGTCGAGGCGCTGACGGCGCTGCGCGACCGGGCGCGGGCCGACGGGGCCGGGGCGGCCGGTCCGGCCCGGCTGGCGATCGACCGGGTCTTCGGCGTGAAGGGGCGCGGCACGGTCGTCACCGGCACGCTCGTGGGCGGTCCGGTGCCCCGCGGGGCGTCGCTGCGCCTGCAGCCGGGCGGGGCGGTGGTCCGCGCGCGGGACCTCCAGGTCAGGGGCACTGCCGTCGACGTCGGGGGGCCGGGCGGGCGCCTCGCCGCGAACCTCGCCGGTGTCGAGCGGTCGGCGCTCGGCCGTGGGCAGGTGATCACCGACGATCCCGCCGTCGTCGCCACCGACCGCCTGCTGGTCGGCCTCCGGCCGGCTCTCGACCTCGCCGCGGGCAGGTCGCGCGTCCGACACGTTGTCGCCGGCACCGCCGTCCGCCTCCACCTCGGGACGGCGCAGGTCGCGGGCGTCGTTCGGCGGTCGAGGCGCGACGTGGACGATCTCGCAGGTGACGAGATGACGGCGCTCCTCCGGCTGGACGCGCCGGTCGCGGCCGCCGCCGGGGATCGGTTCGTGCTCCGCCGCCCGTCGCCGGCCGAGCCGCTCGCCGGCGGCCGCGTGCTCGACCCGCGGCCGCCGACCGGAGCACCGTGGCGCCGCGCGACTGCCGGGGAGGTCGGTGCGCTGGCCCGAGCGTCCACGCCAGGGGATCGGGCTGCGGCGCTGCTGGCGCTCCACGGGGCGCTGCCGCGGTCGCGAACGGACGTCGCGCAGCTGGCGGCGGGCGCTGCGGTGCCGGCCGGGCGTCTCGTGCTCGCCCCGCCCGTCGCTGCGTTCCTCGTCGACGACGCCATTGCCGTCGTCGAGGCCGCGCCCGGCGACGGGATCCCCCTCGCCGAGCTCCGCGTCCGGCTCGGACGGTCGCTCCGGCACCGCGCCTCGGTGGAGCCGGACGTGGCCGCGGACGCGGGCGGCGCGCTCGCCGAGGCCTTGGTCGCCGCCGGCAGGCTGGGCCGGACCGGAGATCTCGTGCACCCTCCCGGACGGACGGTGGGGCTCCCGGCGGAGATCCTCGCGGCGATGGACGTCCTCGAGGCCGAGCTCGACACGCCGGCGCCGCCCTCCCTCACCGAGGCCGCCCGGTCCGCCGGCTGTCCAGCGGCGGGGATCCGGGCGCTCGAGGCCGCGGGCCGCATCGTCCGCGCCGACGAGGACCTCGCCTGGTCGGCGCCCACGTTCGCCCGGCTGCAATCGATCGCCCTCCGCCTCGCAACGCCCGGCCCGCTCACCCCGGCCGACCTCCGCGACGCCACCGGCACGAGCCGGAAATACGTCCTGGCGCTCCTCGAGGAGCTCAACCGGCGCGGCGTGCTGGCTCGCACGCCGGAGGGCCACGTCGGAGGGCCGCGAGCCGGCCACTGACGGCTGGCCTGTCATGTCCTGTCCCAGCGTGGCATCTGCCAGCGTGGCATCTCTTGACATCATGGGGCATGGCATGGCACGCTCGATCCATGAGCGAGCCCAAGTACCTGGGCGCCGCCGAGGCCGCCTCCCGCCTCGGCATCAGCTTGCGGACGGTGCGTCGCCGGATCGCCGACGGGTCGTTGCCGAGCGTGCGGATCGGCCGCGCGGTACGGATCCCGGCTGCGGCGCTCGATCTCCCGGTGGCTCGCCCGGCGGCGGCGTCGCGCGAGGCCGTTGCGCCGTACGAGACCGGCGCGGACGCGGACCGGGTGGCGTACGTCGCGCGCTGGAACGCGGAGCAGTGGCCCGACACCTGGGATCGGATGCTCGAGCGCCGTCGCAGGGCCTTCGACACGCTCGACGCCATCCGCGCCCGGACCAAGCCGCCGAGCGGCCCGCGCGACACGTTGGATGCGATCCTGGGGGCCGCGGACCGCGAGTGGGACGAACGGATCGAAGCGATGATCTCGCCCGCCCACGGAGGTGCCGCCCAATGACGATCCCCCTCGTGACCATCGACGCGAGCGTCGCCGTCCGCTGGGTGCTCGATGACGAGCCGAGCAGGGACGGGGCGTTGCGGCTGCGGCTCGCCCTCGAGGCAGGTAGGGTTGCTGCGATCGAGCCCACGCACTTCCTCCTCGAGGTCGCCGGAGCTCTCGACCACGCGGTCCGAGTCGGTCGGATCGAGGTCGACGACGCCCGGCATGCGCTCGACGCGCTCGAGGCGGTGTCGCTCGACCACGCGTCGCCGATCGCTGTCGCCGGCGAGGCGTTCGGCATCGCCGGCCTCACGGGGCTCAGGGTGCAGGACGGTGCCTACGCCGTGTGCGCGGCTCGGAACGCTGCTCGGCTGATCACCGCGGACGAACGACAGCTCGACGTCGCCATGGACCTCGGCGTGCCGGTCGTCGCACTCGCCGACCTCCCGCCGCTGTGAGCATCCCCGGCGTCGCCGCAATTGTCCTCGCCGGTGGGCGGTCGGCGCGGTTCGGTGGCGACAAGCTGGCGGTCGAGGTCGGCGGGCTCCCCCTGCTGCACCAGGCGATCGCCGCCGTGGCCACCGTCGTCGACGAGGTCCTCGTCGTGATCGCGGCCGATGGCGCTCGCCCTCCGCTGCCGGCCGACGTCGACGTGCCCGTTCGCGTCGTGCGCGACGCGGCAGCCGGCTTGGGACCGCTCGCGGGACTTGCCGCGGGACTCGCCGCCACCCGCGCCCCGCTCGCGCTCCTCGTCGGCGGCGACCAGCCATCCCTCGCGCCGGCGTTGCTCGCCGAGCTCCTCCTCTGGCTCGGCCCGGACGCCGACGGGCCACCGCTGGACGTGGTCGCCCTCGAGCACGACGGCCAGGTCCGGCCGCTGCCCTGCGCCGTCCGCGTCGCCACGGTGCATCCGCCCGCCACGGCTGCCCTGGCGGGCGAGGCGCGGAGCCTCCTCGGGCTCTTCGCGACCCTTCGCGTCGGCACCCTCGGCCCGGAGCGCTGGCGCGAGCTCGATCCGGCGGGCGACTCGCTCCGCGACATCGACACGCGCGACGACCTCCCTCCGCCGTGATCGCGGCCCGCTATCCTCCCGCCGACCAGCCCTCTCGAAGCGCGGAGCCGCCGTGACCCGACCCGACCTCGCGCCGTTCGCCGAACCCATCCGTGCCACCGGCGCGTGGGGTGCCTGGTGGCGCGGGTGGTACCGGCTCCTCCGGATCGTCGGCGGCCCGCTCGACCGGCTGGCCCGGGGTCCTGGGTTCGGCAACCTCGTCGTCCTGCGTGTCGTCGGGCGACGGTCGGGACGCGAGCGCGCGCTCCCGCTGGGGTTGCTCACCGTCGGCGGGCGGCGCTATCTCGGCCACCCGAGCGGTGACGCGGCCTGGACGCTGAACCTGCGGGCGGCCGCGTCCGCCACGATCGAGAGTGGCCGGATCCCGCGGACCCGTGTCCGGCCCGTCCTCCTGGGCCCGGGCCCCGAGCGGGACGCCGCCGTCCGGGCGAGCTTCCGCCAGCACCCGTTTCCCGGCAACGCGCTGTACCGGCTCGCCGGCCGCCACGTGGCCGCCTGCGGGGTCTTCTTCCGCCTGGACCCGATCGACGGGGCCTTCGAGACGTCGCCTGTCCCCGAAACGCCACCCGCGCCCGAAACGCCACCCGCGCCCGAGACGCCACCCGCGCCCGAAGACCCACCCGCGCCCGAGCACCAACCTGAGGGAGACGCCCGATGAGCACAACGGTCCACCTCCTCGCCGCTGGCTACGCGGGCGACCGCGTGGCCAGCAGCGTCACGCTCGTCCTGGACGGCGACGCCATGATCGTGGCGGATCCCGGGATGGTCGCCAGCCGCGCCCGGATCCTCGATCCGCTGGCATCCCTGGGCGTGGCGCCGGATGACGTCACCCATGTCTTCCTGTCGCACCACCATCCTGACCACACCATCAACGTGGCGCTCTTCCCGAACGCGGAGGTCGTCGACTTCTGGGCCCGCTATCGCGCCGACGAATGGCTCGACCACGACGGCGACGGGCACCTGCTCTCCCCAAACGCTGCGCTCTGGCTGACGCCCGGCCACACCGAGGAGGACGCGACGCTCGTCATCCGCGCCGACGACGCGGTCTACGCCCTCACCCACCTCTGGTGGCGCGGCGACCGGACGCCGGAGATCGACCCGCTCGCCTGGGACCAGGCGAAGCTCGAGGCGGGTCGCGAGCGCCTCCTCGCCGGCGGGATCGATGTGGTCATCCCCGGCCACGGCGAGCCGTTCCGGCTGCGGTAGAGCTCGGCGGGGATGGGGGCGCCGCCGAGTCGCGGCCAGTCCACCCGGTTTGGCAGACCGTCGGCCACCACCCGGCCGGGACATCACCCGGGGTACTCGTAGGCGCCCTGCACGCACCCAACCGGGACCTCCGGCCGCGAGCGGCGCCCTCGCCGTGCTTGCGGCCGGTTTCACGCGCGGCAGAGAGCGCGGCGCCGAGCCTCGCCGCGGATATAGCAGCGCCCGGGCTGATCCCGCGGCCCGCCGACCGCCGCCGCCGCCAATACCAGCGCCCGGGCTGATCCCGCGGCCCGCACCCAGCCGGCCCTGAGGCCCGCGCCCTGGCGGGCCGCTCGGCCCAACGTCCCGACCGGGCCGGGCCGCTCGGCCCTTCCCGGCGGCTTGACGCGCCCGCGACACTCGACGGACTGGACGACCGCCGGGCCCTGGCCGGGAACCGGCTCGTCCGCCGACGCCGTCGCCGGCGCGCGCCCGGGCGTACCAGCACACCCGACCGCGAGCGTTCCCAGCGACGGCCTGGAGGAGCGGACGAACCATGGACCGCACGAAGGTCGTGATCATGGGGGCCGCCGGGCGCGACTTCCACGACTTCAACGTCGTCTACCGCGACGACCCGACGGTGGAGGTCGTCGCCTTCACGGCGACCCAGATCCCGGGGATCGCCGACCGGCGCTACCCGCCGGAGCTGGCGGGGCCGCTCTACCCGGCCGGCATCCCGATCGTACCCGAGGACGACCTCGAGAAGATCTTCGCCAGCCAGAAGATCGACCGCGTCGTCTTCGCCTACAGCGACGTCGCCCACGAGTACGTCATGCACCAGGCCAGCCGCGTCCTCGCCGGCGGCGCCAACTTCGTCCTCCTGGGACCTGTCCACACGATGATCGCGAGCACCAGGCCGCTCGTGGCGACGGGCGCGACGCGCACCGGCGCCGGCAAGAGCCAGACCACCCGCTACCTCGCCCGCCTCCTGGAGGAGCAGGGCCTGCGCGTCGTGGTGATCCGCCACCCGATGCCCTACGGCGACCTCGTGAAGCAGCGCGTCCAGCGCTTCGCGACCTACGCCGACCTCGACCGCCACGAGACGACCATCGAGGAGCGCGAGGAGTACGAGCCGCATCTCGACGCCGGTCGCGTCCTGTACGCCGGCGTCGACTACGAGGCGATCCTCCGCGAGGCGGAGAAGGAGGCCGACGTCGTCATCTGGGACGGCGGCAACAACGACTTCCCGTTCTACCGGCCCGACCTGTTCGTCGTCGTCGCCGACCCCCTGCGCCCCGGCCACGAGTTGCACTACCACCCGGGCGAGACGAACATGCGGATGGCCGACGTCGTGGTCATCAACAAGGTCGACAGCGCCACGCCCGACCAGGTCGCCCAGGTGCGCGACGACATCACGCGGCTCAACCCGCGCGCGGACGTGATCCTCGCGCGATCCGCGCTGCAGCTGGTCGGCGGCGAGATCGAAGGCAAGCGCGTCGCCATCGTCGAGGACGGCCCGACGCTCACCCACGGTGGCATGACCTATGGCGCCGGGGTGGTTGCCGCCCGCCGGTTCGGCGCCGCCGAGCTCGTCGACCCGCGGCCGTACGCCATGGGCGACCTGGCCCGCACGCTGGCGAAGTACCCGGCCCTCGAGAACCTCCTGCCGGCGATGGGCTACGGCCGCGAGCAGATGGACGAGCTGCAGGCGACCCTCAACGCGATGCCGGCCGACCTGGTCCTCGCCGCGAACCCGATCGACCTCACCCGGGTGCTGACGCTCGAGAAGCCGGTGGTGCGCGTTCGCTACGAGCTCGAGGAGCTCGACCCCGAGCCCGATGCGCCATCGCTTGGCGACCTCCTCGCGAAGATCGTCGACCGCGCCCGCGAAGGCGGCGCGGCGAAGGCGGGGAAGTAGGGGGACCCGATGACCGACCATTTCCTGACCCTCGACTCCCTCGGCGGCGCGGGAGTCCGGGAGATCCTCGACCTGTCCCACCGATTCAAGCGTGAGCCGGGCCGGCACCGCGAGGCGCTCGCCGGCGGCCGTGTCGGGATGATCTTCGACAAGCCCTCGACCCGGACCAGGGTGAGCCTCGAGGACGCCGCGTGGGCGCTGGGGATGCTCCCCGTCGTCCTTCGGCCCGACGAGCTGCAGCTGGGCCACGGCGAGACCGTTGCGGACACCGCCCGAGTGCTGTCCCGCTACCTCTCGGCCCTGACCATCCGCACCTTCGCCCACGCCCGCGTCGAGGAGCTGGCGGCGCACTCCTCCATCCCGATCATCAACGCGCTCACCGACGAGCACCACCCGTGCCAGGCGCTGGCCGACGTCATGACCCTCGAGGAGGTCTTCGGCGATCTGCACGGTCGCCGGATCGCCTTCATCGGCGACGGCAACAACGTCGCCCACTCGCTCATCCAGGCGGCCGGATACCTGGGGTTCAGCCTGCTCGTTGCGACGCCCGAGGGCTACCGCCCCGATCCGACGATCGTCTCGGCCGCTCGGCGGCACGCCGAGGCGTCCGGTGGCGCGATCGAGATCCTGACCGACCCCGCGGAGGCCGTCCGCGGCGCCGACACGATCTACACCGACGTCTGGGCCTCGATGGGCAAGGAGCACGAGCGCGAGGAGCGCCGCCGGATCTTCGCCGGGTACACCGTGGACGCGGCGATGATGGCGGCCGCGGCCCACGGTGCGATCTTCCTCCACTGCCTGCCGGCCCACCGCGGCGACGAGGTGACCGACGAGGTGATGGACGGCCCCCAGAGCCGCGTCTGGGACCAGGCCGAGAACCGGGTGTACACCGAGCAGGCGCTCCTGTACGCGCTCATCAGCGGAGACCGCCCTGGGGAGCGCCTGGGATGACCCGCATCGCGGTCGCGCTCGGGGGCAACGCCCTGATCCGCCGCGGGGAGCCGGGCTCCACGGAGATCCAGCGGCACAACCTGCAGACCGCCGCCCGCGCGCTCGTCGACCTCGCCGAGCGCAGCGGCGCCGAGATTGTGCTGACCCACGGCAACGGGCCCCAGGTCGGCTTCCTCGCCATCGAGGCCGAGATGGCCGCCGACGTCGTGCCGGCGCCGCCGCTCGACGTCCTGGGAGCGGAATCGCAGGGCCAGATCGGCTACCTGATGACCCAGGCGCTCCACGCCGCGTTCCTCGAGCGGGGGATCACCCGCGAGATCGCGGTGGTCATGAGCCAGGTCGTGGTCCGCACCGACGACCCGGCGTTCACCCACCCGACGAAGCCGGTCGGGCCCGTCTACGACGAGGCGACGGCGCGCGCCCACGAGGCCGATCGGGGCTGGTCGATCGCCCCGGACGGCATGCACTGGCGTCGGGTCGTCCCATCGCCCGCGCCGCTCCGGATCGTCGAGGCGCCGTCGATCCGGACGCTCGTCGAGGCCGGCGTCCTCGTCATCGCCTCGGGCGGCGGCGGGATCCCGGTTGCCGAGCTGGCCGACGGGACCTACGAGGGCCGAGAGGCCGTCATCGACAAGGACCTCGCCGCGGTCGTCCTCGCCCGCTCGGTGGGGGCGGACGGCCTCCTCCTGCTGACCGACGTCGACGCGGTCTACCGCGGGTGGGGTACCGACCGGGCCGAGGCGATCCGCCGGCTGTCGCCCGACGAGGCCTTCGCCGGCCTCGAGATGGGGGCATGGCCCGCGGGCTCGATGGGGCCGAAGATCCGGGCCTGCGCCGACTTCGTGCGATCCGGGGGCCGGTTCGCGGCCATCGGTCGCCTCGAGGACGCCGCCGCGCTCGCCTGGGGCCGCGCCGGGACGCGCTTCGGGTCCGGGCGCCTGGGCCTCCCGCCGTTCATGCCGGCGGAGGTGACGACGGTCAGGTAGGGGTCGACCCGCGCCCGGATCACACCCTGCGCGGTTGCCCGGTGAGGACGCGGGGCGCGGGGCTCGCGGGCTGTATCGCGTGTCTTGACAGTACGACGTAGCACTGTCACAATCTGCCCATGCCCGATGGAGCCTACTCCCTCTCCGACCTCTGCGACCTGGCCGACGTCACGCCGCGCACGGTCCGCTACTACATCGCCCAGGGGCTCCTGCGCTCGCCCGGCACGAGCGGGCCGGGAGCCCGCTACGACGACGGCCACCTCGCGCGCCTGCGCCTGGTCCGGCGCCTCCAGCGCGAGCATCTCCCCCTCGCGGAGATCCGGGCGCGGCTCGCCTCGCTCACCGACGAGGAAGCGATTGCCCAGTCCGACGGGCCGGCGGAGCGGCCGGCCGACTCCGCGCTCGACTACGTCCGCGGCGTCCTCGGCGCCGGCGCGCTGCGCAAGCCCGCCACCGGCCGCCCTTCGGCTTTCGCCTCGGCTCCCCCGGCTCCCCCGGCTCCCCCGGTTCTCCCGGCGCAGCCGGCAATGCATCGACGCCTGGAGATGTCGTCGCCGGCCGGGCCCGCCTCTCGGACCCAGGAGGGTGTCCTGGTGTACTCGGATGCCGCGGCGGTTCCCCCAGCCCGCACGCCCCCTGCCCCCGAACCGCCGGTCGGGGAGCGGTCCCACTGGGAGCGCTACGCGCTCGCCCCGGACGTCGAGCTGCACGTCCGGCGGCCCCTCACCCGCAGCCAGAACCGCGCTGTCGCCCGTCTCGTGGAGGCAGCTCGCCAGCTCCTCGAGGAGGACCAGCCATGACCTTCGAGATGCGCCAGGACCGCGCCTACCTGCGCGCGCCCGCTCGCAGCACCCGCTACCTCGTCGTGCGCCTCGTCGCGCCCGACGCGCGGCGCCGGCCCGACCGGCTCCCCGTGAACGTCTCCCTCGTCCTCGACCGGTCGGGATCCATGGGCGGCTCGAAGATCCGCCTCGCCAAGGAGGCTGTCCAGCGAGCGATCGAGACGCTCGACCAGCGCGACCGCTTCTCGGTCGTCTTCTACGACGACCGCGTCGACGTGGTGGTCGCGAGCACGAACGCGAGCGGGGCGACCCGCGACGCCGCCCGCGAGGCGCTCCGAAGCGTGGAGGCCCGGGGGTCGACGAACCTCTTCGAGGGCTGGATGCGCGGCTGCGAGCAGGTCGCCCTCCACGCGGACGGGGAGGTCGTCTCGCGGACCCTGCTCCTCACGGACGGCCTCGCGAACATCGGGGTGACCGACCGCTTCGAGCTCGAGAGCCACGCGGCCGAGCTGCGCCGCCGCGGCGTGGCGACCTCCACGTTCGGCGTCGGCCACGACTTCGACGAGGCGCTCCTCGAGGCGATGGCGACGGCAGGAGGCGGCAACTTCTACTACATCGAGCATGAGCGCCAGATCGCCGACTACATGACGAGCGAGCTCGGGGAGGCCCTCGAGGTGGTCGCCCGCGAGGTCCGGCTGGACGTGACCCTGCCCCGTGGGGCGCAGCTCGAGATGCTCGGCCCCGAGCGCGTCCAACGCCAGGGGCCGGAGTCGTGGACGGTGGAGGTCGGCGATCTGGTGGCACGCCAGGATCGCGAGGTCGTCCTCCGGGTCAACTTCCCGTACGGCGAGACGGGCGAGCCGGCCGAGGTCGTTGTGACCGTCCGGGACCGCGAGGCGGTGTTCGCCGCCGCACGCGCCGCGGCGCGCTGGACCTACGCGGACCACGCCACGAACGACCGCCAGCCGCGGACGCCGGACGTCGACCACCTGGTGGCCCGGCTCTTCGCAGCCCGGGCCAGGATGGAGGCCGTGACGTTCAACAAGGCCAGCGACTTCCGCCGCGCATCGATGTCCCTGACCGGCGTCGCGAGCCGCATCCGCTCGTACTCCGGGGACGACCCGGAGCTGCGCGAGCTCGCCCAGGACCTGGAGCGTGCGGCCGTCGAGGAGGTGTCCGTCGCGATGGCACCCGCGCTGCAGAAGTCGATGTACAGCGATGCCGCCTACCAGCGCCGGGCGCGCACCGGGGACGGGAAGGCGCAGCGCAGAGCCTGACCCGCGCGGCCCCCGGACACCGCGACGCCCCGGCCGCGCGGCCGGGGCGTCATCCCGTTGCCGGGGACCGACCGCGCGCGGCGCGACCGGGACGGGACTACCGCTTGATCTTGACCACGACCGTGCCTGCCTGCACGTCGTGGAAGCCCTGGCGCATCGGGCTGTTCGCCGCCGTGTACAGCAGGTAGATCGCGTAGGCGAACACCAACAGGCTGACGATCATCCCGAGCCCGCCAAGCATGAAGCTGCCCGCCTGGGCCAGCACGAACGGGCCGAACAGGAACAGCCAGCGCCGGATCGCCTGGGGCTGCGTGAGGACCGCCCCATCGGCGGCGTTCAGGGTCTCGAGGCCGAGCACGCGCTGGCCGGGGGAGCCCCGCATCTTGGTCCACGTGTAGATGAAATAGATCGCGCTGCCGGCGGCGTAGATCACCAGCAGGACGACGAACCAGACGAACATCATGAACCCGAAGCCACCCAGTGCCGACCCGATGAACAGGCCCGCGAAGATCGCGTAGAGGATCCCGAAGGCGACCGCCATGATGATGGCGTCGATGATGTACGCGAAGATCCGCGTCGGGACGTCCGAGTACACCAGCCCGGCCGGGCCGGCGACGGTCTCCGACGACGTGATGGTGTTGACCCAACCCGGCGCCGAGCTGGCGGCGGCCGGAGCCGCGCCGGGGACGGCGGGCGGTGGCGCGGCGACGGCGGGCGGTGGCGCGGCGACGGCGGGCGGTGGCGCGGCGGCTACGGGCGGCGAGGCGGGCACCTCGTCCGGCGGCGGGGTCCCGGGCGATCCAGGTGATTCCATTGTTCCTCCCTCGGCGCGGTGGCCGGTTGGCCGCGCGGCGCCCTCCCTGGCAGCCACGCACGGGACAACGCCCCGGTTGACCGCGAGGATAGCGAGGTGCGCATCGCGTTACCAGTCCCCGGCGCGATCTGCGGCGCTCCGCGGCACCCCGGACTAGACTCAACGCATGCCCGGACCCATCGTCCTCGTCGGCTCCGGCGAGTTCACGTCTGCCATGGACGAGGTCGACCGCGCCCTGCTCGCCGCCACCGGGCGCGCCCACCCGCGCGTGGCCGTGGTCCCGACGGCTTCCTGGCCCGACGGCGAGGAGACGTTCCAGCGCTGGCTGGAGCAGGGCCGCGCCCACTTCGCCGCGCTCGGCGCCGAGGTCGAGGGCGTGGAGCTGCGGACCCGCGACGACGCGATGGACGAGGTCTGTGCCCAGGCCATCGGCGAGGCCGACCTCGTCTACCTCTCCGGCGGCAAGCCGGATCACCTGCTGGACGTCCTCGAGGAGACCCCGGCCGGCGCCGCGATCCGCGCCGTGCACGATCGCGACGGGATCATCGCCGGATGCTCGGCCGGGGCGATGGTCCTTGCCGCGCGCCAGCCGCGCCTCGGGGCTCGCCGCTTCTTCCGGTTCCCGATCGGCTGGCGCGATGCGCTCGGCCTGGTGGACGGAGCCGCGGTGATCCCGCACTACGACGCCTTCCCGGAGGCCCTGGCGGTCGCCGTCGTGCTGGTGGCGCCGCGCGGCACGGTCGTCCTCGGGATCGACGAGGAGACGGCGGCCGTCGGGCGGGTCGGCACGTGGCAGGTCGAGGGGCGCGGCCGCGTGACGGTCTGGCGCGGGCGCAGGCGCACGCGCCACCGCCCGGGGGACAGCTTCCGGCTGGACGACGCGAGTCCCGCGGACGGACAACCGGGAGTCCACGACGGATCGTCCGCCGGCGACACCGCCTGGCCGGCCGCCGTCGACGAGCGCTGACGCGACAGGATCGCGCGGAGGTCCGGCCGTATGGCCGGACCTCGCCTGTTGCGGGTCGAGAGGATGCGCCGCGGGAGCCGACGCCGGGTGGCGTCAGCCGGCCTTGACCGCCCGGAAGCAGTCGGAGCAGTAGACCGGCTTGTCGAGGCGCGGCCGGAACGGGACCTGGGCGTTGTTGCCGCAGCGGGAGCACGTGACGGCGAAGTACTCGCGATCGACTGGGTCGCCGCCGCGCTCGTAGCCGCGGGGGCCGCCGATGCTGCGGACGTCGAACCCGTCGCCGCGGGCCTGGCGCCGGCTGGCCCGGCAGCTCGGGCAGCGCTTCGGGTCCGAGGTAAATTCTTTCTGGGCGTAGTACTCCTGGTCGGCGGCCGTGTGGGTGAACGGCATGCCGCAGTCGACGCAGGTGAGGGTTCGATCGGTGTACGTCAAGGGTGCTGCTCCTCCAGGTCCGTGCGCTCGCCGCCGGCGGTCGTCCTGGAGGGCCTGCCGCCGCCTCGGGGACGGCGGGGAAGGCGAAGGAAGCCTGGTGCCGCGCGACCCGGGTGACGTGCTGCACAACCTCTCGGGGCGCGCACCGGTTGCGTCGTCCGCAGGATAGCACCGACCTCGCCAGGGTCCCCGCGAGCCTGTCCCTGCTCGTCGAATCTGGCGGAGCCACCCGCTCGGTGGCGTTGTCGGCCGTCACCGACGAGGGACACGATCACGCTGACGAGCGGGCGCTCGCGGATGCCAGGCAGGTGGGGCGGGCGGCGGGTGCTGGGTGCCTGGGGCGTTCGCCGGGTGCCAGGCCGGTGGGTGGGCTCATCGGACCTCGACGTGCTCATCCCACTCCGGCCCCACTCCCGCCGCGCGTCGCCGATCCTCGCCTGAGCAGACTATCTGCTCGCTCACGCGGTCCGTAAGCACGTGGGTCACGCCGACGTGCCGGTTCGGGGTGAGTCGCACGTTCCTGCCCGCCGATGCTGACCATACTGACTCCTCAGGCGGCCAGGATCGCCGCGCGCCCCCGCGCCGTGCCGTCGCTTGCCCGCGGCCCGCGCCGCGCGCACCCCGGGCAGGCCGCCCACGGCCGGCCGACACGGCCGCCGCCCACGGCCGCCGCCCACGGCGCACCGAGCCCGCGGCGTGCCCGCCGCGGACCCCGCGCCGCGCACCCCGCCCCCGCCCCGCGCGCCCCCGGGCCGGCCCTGGCCCCACCGACGAGCTCCGTGGACCGCCGCGCCGACGCCGTCCCGCGAGCCCCTCGCCGACGGCCCCTCGATTTGTCACAATGGGCCCGATGCTGCGCCTGCTCCACACGGCCGACGTTCACCTCGGGGCCCGCCACGCGGACCTCGGCGAGCAGGCGGCCGCCCAGCGCGAGCGCCAGTTCGCCGCGTTCCGGGCGACCGTCGACATGGCCCTTGCGGAGAAGGTGGACCTCGTCCTCGTCGCCGGCGACCTCTTCGATTCCAACACCCAGCCGCGCCGGTCCGTCGAGCGCGTTGCGGCCGAGCTCAAGCGCCTCGCCGACGCGGCGATCCGGACCGTCGTCATCCCCGGCACCCACGACGTCTACGACGGCGCCTCCGTGTACCGGGCGTACGACCTGGCTGCCTTGGCGGGCCTGCCGGCCGACACGGACCGCCTCGTCGTGCTGACGCCCGATCGCCCCGACATCGCGCTGGGCCCGCTCGACGTCGTCGTGCACGGCCGGGTCTTCGCCACGAAGCGCGCCCCGCGGAGCCCCCTCGCCGGGTTCGACGCCGCCGACGACGATCGCGCGACGTGGCACGTCGGGATGATCCACGGCTCGCTCCACATCCCGGAGCGGACGGAGCACGACGAAGTCGTCTTCACGAGCGAGGAAGTCGCCGCGTCGCATCTCGACTACCTGGCGCTCGGCCACTGGCATTCGACGCAGCGCGGCCGCGCCGGCGCCACGCTGTGGGCCTACAGTGGTGCCCCGGAGCCGGTCGCGATCGACCAGGACCGCGCCGGGAACGTCCTGTTCGTGACCCTCGACGAACGCGACGGCGGGCGCCACGTCACCGTGGAGGAACGTCGCGTCGGCCGGACGCGCTTCGACCGCGTGGAGATCGACGCGGCCGCCGCCGGCAGCCAGCCGGCCGTCGTGGAGCGGCTCGTCGCCCTTGCGGACCCCGACCTCGTGCTCGACGTCCGGATCGTCGGCGTCCGCCCCGACGACCTGGACCTGGTGCCCGACGAGATCGAGCGCGAGGTCGCCGACCGCTTCTTCCGGGCCCGCGTCCGCGACGTCTCGATCGCCGCGCTGCCCGACGGACCCGCGCCGCCGCCCGACACGATCGCGGGAGCCCTCGTTCGCGATCTCGAGGCAGGGATCGCCGAGGCGGAGGCCGCGGGACGCGACGACGCCGCCCGCGAGACGCGCGAGGCGCTCCGCCTGGCCCGCCTGCTGCTCGACGGCCGCGAGGTGACCCTGTGAGGATCACCCGGCTGCGGCTGCGCGACCTCAAGGCACACCGCGACCTCGACCTGGAGCTGGCCTCGGGCCTCACGGTGGTCCGCGGTCCCAACGAGGCCGGCAAGACGACGCTGCAGCGGGCGCTGGAGCTCGCGCTCTTCCGCAAGGTCACCGCCGGCGGCGCCGAGATCGACGGGTTCCGCAGCTGGGGCGCAGCCGAGGACGGGCGGCCCTGGATCGCGATGGACTTCGTCCAGGAGGATCTCGAGGGGACGCGGCAGGGCAGCCTGGAGAAGGACTTCCGGGGTGCGAAGGGCACCGTGCAGCTGGTCTTCGACGGCGAGACGGTGACCGACCCGGCTCGGGTTGACGAGATCCTCGCCGACCTCACGGGGATCCCCAGCGAAAAGTTCTTCCGCTCCACGGCCTCGGTGCGCCATCACGAGGTCTTCGACCTCGCCCGTGACGAGGGCGCCCTGCGGGACCGACTTCAGGCATCGATCAGCGGCGCCGACCGCGGCACCAGCGTCGCCAAGCGGCGCCTCGACAAGGCCCTCCGCGACCTGCAGGCCCGGGGCGAGCGCAATCCCGGCCGCCTGCGCGTGGCCGAGGAGGCGGTGGCGCGCTCCGAGGCGGTCGTGCTCCAGGGCGAGGGCCAGCTGGCCCAGCTCGAGCGCGATCGCGAGGCCCTGGTCGGTGCGCGCGAGCGCCGGGCATCCTCCGAGCACGCGCTGGCCGAGCGCCGCTCACTCCTCGAGAAGGCGCGCCAGGCGGAGCGCCTGACCGGGGAGCGCACCGTCGCGCAGGAGCGCTTCGAGCGCTATCGCCAGGCCGTGGCCGTCGCCGCCCAGGTCGCGGAGCTTGACGCCGGCCACCCTTCCCCGAACCCCCTGCCCATCCTGCGTCAGCTCGTCGAGCGGACGCGGGTCCTCGATCGCCAGATTGGCGAGCTCCGCGTGCAGCTGGGCGCGGAGCCGTCCGCGGTCGACTACGACGTCGTGTTCCCCGAGCCGCGCTACCGGCCCTTTGCCTGGCTCTCCCTGGTCCTCGCGATCGGCGGCGTGGTGGCGGTTGCCTTGGGCGTCTTCGCCGGCGTTGTCGCGGCCGTTGCGGGTGGAGCCGCGGCCGCGGTCGTCGGGCTGCTATTCGCGGCGTACGCCCGTTCGCGCCGGAGGGCCGCCAGCGACGTGCTCCTCCAGAAGCAGCTCCGGGACGACGAGATCGCGCGCCGCCTGCGCGGCCGGAGCCAGCTGCAGGACGACCTGCGACGCAGCGAGGCGGACCTGGCGGCCCAGCTCGCCACGATCGAGGTCGACGACCCGGCCGCGGCCGAGGACCTGCTCGCCCGGGAGGACGCCCACGTGCAGGCGATCGACCGGGCCCGGGCCCAGCTCGACGGCCTGGTCGGCAAGGAGCCGGTGGAGACCCTGCCGACACAGCGCGACGCGGCGGCGCTGACGATCGAGCAGAAGACGGCGGCGCTCGAGGCCCTCGGCCCGATCGCCAAGGAGCCGCGGGCGCGCGAGCGCCTCGAGGTCGAGGTCCGGGACCAGGAGGCGGCGCTGGAGCGCGCCCGCGACGACGAGGCCGGCGCCCGCGCTCGCGTGGAGCAGAATCCGGTGGACGCGGAGCAGATCGCCGGCGAGGCCGAGCGGCTGGCAGC
The DNA here is from genome assembly GCA_963725875.1 of uncultured Chloroflexia bacterium. Classification (GTDB taxonomy): domain Bacteria; phylum Chloroflexota; class Limnocylindria; order Limnocylindrales; family CSP1-4; genus CTSoil-043. Next base: position 87,796 of record CAVRZZ010000002.1, read on the forward strand.
GTGGCGCGAGCAGCTCGCCGCGCTGCAGCGACGCCAGCGGGTCTACCAGGCGGCGCTGGACGCGATCCAGCGCGCCGAGACGGCCACGATGCGGACGGCGACGCGGTATCTCGAGAAGCGGATGCGCGGCGACCTGGCCCGCCTCACCGGCGGCCGCTACCGCCGGGTCGCGGTCGACGACGCCACCCTCGACATCTCGATCTTCGCCCCGGAGCGCGGCGACTGGGTCCGCCTCGACGACCTCTCGCAGGGCACGCTCGACCTCGGCTACCTGGCGGCCCGCCTCGGCCTCGTGCGCCTGGTCACCCAGGACCGACGGCCGCCGCTCGTGTTCGACGACCCGTTCGTGACCTTCGACGATGCCCGCGCCGACCGCGCCGTGGGGCTGCTGCGCGATCTCGCGGCCGACTTTCAGGTGATCTACCTGACGACCTCCGACCGCTACGACCACGCGGCCGACCGGGTCGTGGAGTTGGCCGGCCCGACGGCGGCCGACACCGCCGCCGGCGAGGAGCCGGAGGCCGCACCGGCGGTCGGCTGACGCCGCCGTCCTGCCCCACCCGTGCCCGCCGACCTCGTCGCGGCCGCCGGCGGACTGCTCGCGGCGACGCTCTGGGGCGCCGGCGACTTCGGCGGGGGGATCGCCGCCAAGCGCCTGCCGGTCTTCCTGGCGCTGCTCGGCACCCAGGTCGTGGGCCTGGCCGGCGCGATCGTCGCAGCCGTGGTCCTCGGGGAGGGGCTCCCGACGCCGGTGGATGCCGCGTGGGCGGCCACTGGCGCCGTCCTCGGGGCGGTCGGCCTCGCCGGCCTCTACCGCGCCCTCGCCGATGGGCAGATGGGCACCGTCGCCCCCATCACGGGCGTCCTGGCGGCGGCGATCCCGGTCGCGGTCGGGATCGCGGTCGGGGGCCTCCCCGCCCCGGCGCGCCTGGCGGGGTTCGGGCTGGCCCTGGTGGCGATCGTGCTCGTCTCGATCGCGGACGACGGGTCGACGGGCCGCGGCGGGATCCTCATGGCGATCGGTGCCGGCGTTTCCTTCGGCCTCTACAGCACCTGCGTCGGGCAGGTGGAGGACGGCGTGTTCGGGCCGCTCGTCGTGGCGCGGGCGACGGGATCGGCACTCGTGCTGCTCGTGGTCCTTGCCTCGCGCGTCCCGGTCCGCCCCTCCTTCAGGGGGCAACCGCGCCTGCTCGGCCTCGTCGTGCTGGTCGGCGTCCTCGACCTGGTCGGCAACGCGGCGTTCCTGGTGGCCGTCCAGGCCGGTGGGCTCGCGCTCGCGGCCGTCCTCGGCTCGCTCTACCCCGTGGCCACCGTGATCCTCGCCACCGCGCTCCTGCGCGAGCCGATCGGCCGCATCCACGCGGCGGGGATCGCGGCCGCGGCCCTGGCGACAGTGATCATCGTCGGCGGCTGACCGGACGACGTCACCGCGGCCGTCGACGGGGGGGGGCGGCGCCGTCACGCCTGCCGTCGGCGGCGCGTCCGACGCTTCGGCGGTACCGTACGCCCCGACCCTTTCGTGTGCTGGAGGACCAGGTGGCCCAGGAGATCCCCGACGGCATCGTGATGGAGCCCGTCTTCGTCATCGAGGCCACGTATGCGCCCGATGCCGCGGAGACACGTGCCCCGCACCGGCCGACGCACCTCGCCCGGATCGCGGAGCTCCGCGCCGCGGGGATCGTCCTCGAGGCCGGGGCCTTCCCCGACCTGTCCGGCTCGCTCCTCCTCGTGCGGGCGGCCGACACGGACGCGGCCCTCGCCCTGGCGGCGGAGGACGTCTACATGCGCGAGGGCGTCTGGGTCGAGGCGCGCGTGCGCCCGTTCGTCCGGGTCGCCCGCCGCGACGAGGTTCCGGCCTGATGGCGGCGCACCGCCGCGGCGACGCCGGCTCCCGTTCCAGGCGCGCCATCACGTTCGGCGCCGCCCTCGCGCTCGTGGTCGCGGCCGTCGCGGCGTGCGGGAGCCCGGCGAGCAGCTCCCCGGGCCCGGCTGCGACGCCCGGCCCTACGGGCGCACCCGGATCCGGCACGCCCGGCCCCGAATCCGGCAGCCCCGGCCCGAGCCTCACGCCGCTGCCGGCCGGCTCGTTCACGTTCGACCTCCCGTCCGGCTGGAAGGCCGTGCCGGTCGACGGCGACCACGACGCGCTGGTCACCGCCCTCACCGCCCAGAACCCGGCGTTCGGGGAGTCGCTGGGGGCACGCCTCGCGGCCCTGCCGGACTCCGCGACCTACTTCGCGTTCAACGCGTCGCCGTCCGTGGTCGCCAAGGGCGACGTGGTCACGCTCATCGTGACGGAGGTCCCGCTTCCGCTCGACGTCACCCTCGAGACGTTCGCCACGACGCTCAAGGCCGACGCCGAGAAGATCGCCGAGACCGATCTCTCACTCCGCCAGATCCTCGTGACCGCGGGCCAGGCGTACTCGCTGGCGTACGGTGTGCCCCTGGTGCGGCCGGATGGCCAGGAGGGGACGCTCGCCGTCACCCAGGTCTTCTACGTCCTGCCGGGACGGGGATACGTGTTGACGTTCGCGGCGCCGCCGGCGACCGCCAACGACCATGCCAAGGACATCGCCGACATCGCCACGTCGTTCGCGATCCGGACCTGAGTCCATCCGGCCGCGCCCCGGGCGCGATACTGGGGCGTGACCGTATCAGCATCCCGGGGCCTCGCCGCACGCTCCTCCGCGACGGGGGTTGCCCTCCTCTGGCTCCGGCGCGACCTGCGCCTGCGGGACCATCCCGCGCTGGCCGCCGCCCTCGACGGCGGCCGCCTGGTGGTGCCGGTGTTCGTGCTGGATCCACGCCTCCTGGAGGGCCCGCGGTCGTCGCCGAACCGGACGTGGTTCCTCCTGGAGTCGCTCCGCGAGCTTGCCGCCGGCATGGCGGCCCGGGGCGCCCCCCTCGTCGTCCGGACGGGGCGCCCGGAGGACGTCGTGCCGGCGCTCGCGGCCGAGGCGGGAGCGTCCGACGTCTTCGCGAGCCGCGACGTCAGCCCCTTCGCCCGCGCCCGCGACCGGGCGGTGGACGAGGCGCTCGCGGCCGCCGGGCGGCTCCTGCACCTGCAGCGAGGCCTCCTCGTCGCGGAGCCCGAGGAGGTGCACACCGACGACGGCCGGCCGGTGACCGTGTTCACCCCGTTCTCCCGGCGCTGGGCGGCCGCGCCGCGGCGGACGCCGCTTCCCGCCCCAGACGCCATCCCGTCCCTGCCGGCGGGAACCCTCGCCGGCGAGGCGATCCCGGCGTCGCCGGTGCCCACCGCCGACGCTGCGCTCCTCCCGCGGCCCGGGGAGGCGGCGGCACGCGAGCGCCTCGCCCGCTGGGTCGCGTCCGATGCCCTGCCCGCGTATGCCGACGGCCGAAACCGGCTCGACGCGGACGGGACGTCGCGCCTGTCGGCCGACCTCAAGTTCGGGACGCTCTCGCCGCTGGAGGTGCTCCTGGCGGCCGAGGGGCCGGGCGACGGCCGGCGGGTCTTCGTGAGCGAGCTCGCCTGGCGCGAGTTCTACGCCCACGTCCTGTGGCACGTCCCGCACGTGGTCCGGGGCGCCTACCGCCCGGCCTACGACAACGTGCCGTGGGCCGACGACGAGGCCGGCCTCGCGGCGTGGCGCGAGGGGCGGACCGGCTACCCGGTCGTCGACGCGGCCATGCGCCAGCTCGCGGCGAGCGGCTGGATGCACAACCGGGCGCGGATGATCGCGGCGAGCTTCCTGGCCAAGGACCTGCTGGTCGACTGGCGCCGCGGCGAGGCGCACTTCATGGAGCATCTGGTCGACGGCGACGTCGCCTCCAACAACGGCGGCTGGCAGTGGACCGCGGGGACCGGGACCGACGCGGCGCCCTACTTCCGGGTCTTCAACCCCGTGTCTCAGGGCCGTCGGTTCGATCCCGAGGGTGCCTACGTCCGCCGCTGGGTCCCGGAGCTCGCCCGCGTCCCGGACGCCTACGTGCACGAGCCCTGGACGATGCCACCGGGCGTGCAGGCGGCCGCCGGCTGCGTCGTCGGCCGCGACTACCCGGCGCCGATCGTGGACCACGCGTTCGCCCGCGAACGGGCCCTGGCGGCCTACGCGGCCGCGAAGGGCTGAGCGGGCCGTCCTCTCCGTGGCAGACTCCGCGCATGGGAGCCAAGCTGACGCCGAAGGTCATCCTCGAGGGGACCCGGCTCACCCACAAGACCGACCTCGCGTTCGCCCTCAACCGCCACCCTCGGATCGTGGGCGCACGGAGGTACGAGTACCCGTCGCCGCTCATCTCCGCGGAGTGGTGCGCCTTCACCGACCGTCCGTGGGGCCGCGGGCTCATCAACTACGACCCCGCCGAGGAGGCGCGGGCGATGGAGGCCTACGCCACGTGGGCCCGGCTCTTCGAGCTGCTGCCCTACTACAGCTGGATCGTCGACCGCTTCCACCTCTCGACGCGCGCCGAGCAGCGCCGCCTGCACGGCGGCGATCCGGACTTCGCGTGGCTCGAGGCCCGCCTCAGGCCGCTCGGCTTCCGCATCGTCCTGTGCACCCGCCGCGACGAGACGCTTCGCGATCGCCCGGGAGGAACGCCTGAAGGTCTCCGGGAAACCCGACCAGTACGACGACCTGGGAGTCTTCGTCCGCGAGCAGGCGTTGCTCCGCGAGCTGGCGGCGACCTCGATCCTCCCGGTGCTCGACCTCGACGTCTCCGACGACGACGTGCCCGCCGCGGCCGACCGCATCGCCGATTGGCTGGAGGCGACCGGTGGGCTCTCCTCGCCGTGGGGCGTCGAGCCGCTCGCCGGGCGCGGCTGACGCTCCGTCCCGTGCCGGCCGACAGCGCGGATCGCCGTCGGGTCAGTCGAGATCCAGCGAGAGGTAGTTGCCCGGGTCCTGGAAGCCCATCCCCTCGTAGAGCGGTCGCCCCTCCTCCGACGTGCGCAGGTAGACCCGGCGCAGGCGGAGCTTCCGCGCGTCGGCCACGAGGGCGTCCATCACCGCCCGGCCGACCCCGCTGCCGCGCCAGCGGGGCAGGGTGTAGACGTTGACGATGAATCCCTCGCCGGTTCGGCGCGAGCGCGGGTGCGGCGGCCGGTCGACGATCACCAGGCCGCCCATCCCGACGATCCGCCCACCGTCCACGGCCACCCAGAGGCGGTACGTGTCGCCGTCGATGTGCGTCGCGAGGTAGTCGGCCACCTGCGAGCGGTGGGGCCCGACCCGGTCGGGCGGCAGGTCGCCACCGAGCAGCTCACGATCGAAGGCGAGGCGCAGGTCGAGGATCACGGGAAGATCGGCCCGCACGGCGCGGCGCACGCGAGAGCGGGAGTGGGGTCGCGGCGGGGTGCCCTCGGGCTGCGGCTCGGTCACCCGTGGATCGTGCCACGCGCGGACCCGGCGCGTCGGGCTCAGCCACGCCCGGCGCAGCCACGCGCTGACGCGGCGCGTCCGGCCTGGCCTCGCCGGTAGACTCCGACCGTGATCCCCGAGCCCACGGCCCCGGGCGGCGCCGCGCCCGTCGCCCCGTCCCCGCCCGTCGGCCCCTCGGCGCCCCCGCGCCCGGCCCAGGGCTGGCGGTCGCTTCTCGTCGTGTATGGGATCGTCTCGACGATCGAGGCCCTCGGCATCGCCCAGGTCTTCGCCTTCCTGCCCCTCCGCCTGCGCGAGGTCGGCCTCCCGCCGGAGCAGATTCCCACCTTCACCGGCCTCTTCACGAGCCTCATCTTCGTCTTCGGGATCTTCCTCGTCCCGTTCTGGGGCGTCTGGGCGGACAAGTACAGCCGGCGCGCCGTGATCGTCCGCAGCGCGGTCGTGGAGGCCTTCGTCTTCGCGGGCGTGGCGCTGGCCCAGGAGCCCTGGCAGCTGGCCGTCAGCCTCCTCCTGGTCGGCTTTCAGCTCGGCAACACCGGGGTGATGCTGGCGGCCCTGCGCGACGTCACCCCGCGCCATCGCGTGGGGACCGTCACGGCTCTCTTCGGCGCCACCAGCCCCCTCGGGTTCGCGATCGGGCCCGTGCTGGCCGCCTTCATGATCGACGGCCTGGGGCTGCCGCTCGTCGACGTCTTCTGGTTCGGCGCCGGGCTCTCGATCGCCTCGGTGGTCCTGCTGCTCGTCGGGTCGCGGGAGATCCGCCCGAGCGTCATTCCGGAGGGGAGCGCGGTCAGCCTGGCGCGGCGCGCCATCGCCGGGGTCATCACCGATCCGCCCGTGCGTCGGCTGTTCGCGATCTTCGGGGTGTCGATCCTGGCGAACCAGATGAGTCGCCCGTTCATCCCGCTGCTCGTCGAGGAGGTCAACGGGGGCATGGCGAACCTTGCCTCGGCGATCGGCCTCGTCGCCGGGACCGCGGCCCTGATCGGGGCGCTCATCTCTCCGCTGGCGGGTCCGCTGGGCGACCGCATCGGGTTCCGGCGCGTCCTCGCGGGCTCGCTCCTGGGCGCCGGGACGATGCTCCTCCTGATGCCGCTCGCGCCCGCCGTCGCCGCGCTCGCCGGCGTGGCCGTCGTCTACTCGGCGCTGCAGGCGTCCACGCAGGCCATGGTGTTCGGGCTGGTTGCCGTGGAGGTCGCCCCCGAACGCCGGTCGGCGACCCTCAACCTGGTCCTCCTCCCGCTCTACCTGGCCGGGATCATCGGCCCCACGCTCGGGGCCGTCGCCGCCAGCGTGGGGGGCATCTCCGCCCCGTTCATCGCGGCCGGCGTCGTCTTCCTCGTCGGCGGGGTCGTTGTCAGCGTGTCGATCCGCCGTGCGACCCGCGCCGGTCGCCTGGGACGCTGATCGACGCTGCGTTCAGACGTCAACGACGCTGCGTTCAGACGTCAAGGCTCCACTGCGGCCATTCGACCGTCCTCCGGAACCCATGGGCTTCGTACATCCGCAGGGCGCGCTCGTTGCCGGCCGAGACGGCGAGGGCGATCGTCGGGACCCCCCGCCCCTGCAGGTGCCGTACCCCCCAGCGGAGGAGGGCTCGTCCCAGGCCCCGGCCGCGCCACGGCGGCAGGACGCCGATCAGCTTCACCTCGCCGTACGGCGGGTCGTCGTCGCGGTAGAGACGCGCGCGGCAGAAGGCGACGGCCCGGTGCGGGTCGTCGACGGGTGCGACCAGGAGGATGTCGCCCGGGTCGAACCCCGGCGCGGCGTGGGCCGCCGCGATGACCGCGTCGCTCCACGAGACAGGCGTCGGGTGGTCCTCGAACGTCGCGTTGAGGAGGTCGACGAGCGGCGGGATCGCGTCGCGCTCCGGATCCCAGGCCCGGACGACGACGTCGGCCGGGAAGTCCGGGACCGGGCAGGGCTCCTCGGCGGGGCGCTCCATCCAGTGGAGGCTCGCCCGGTGGGCGAACCCGCGGGCCTCCGCGAACCGGCATCCCGGGCCGTCGCCCGGCGGCACGTAGAGCAGCAGGTAGGGGTGGCGGAGGATCTCGCGGACGTAGGGCGCCGCCGCCTCGACGAGCGCAGTGCCCAGCCCGCGTCGACGGTGCGAGCGCTCGACGTAGAGGTCGTTGAGGCGCGGCGCGACGTAGCCGACGACCGCCCCGTCGCCGGCCAGCGCCACGAAGGCGGAGTCCGGCTCCGCCGCGAGCGTCGCCAGGTTCCGTTCCACGTCGCCGTGCGTCGCGTCGGGGTAGTCGCGGAGATCGACCGCGGCGTGACCGAGCGCCGCGATCGCCGGCAGGTCGGTGACCATCGCCGGCCGCACCATGCGCGTTACGACCCGATCTGCCATGTTGGTGCTCCTCGGCGTGCGGCTGCTAGGCGGGGAGATCGCGCTCGGGGGTCCCGACGAACCGGGCGTCCGGCCGGATCAGCCGGTTGGCCGAGGCCTGCTCGAGGACGTGGGCGGTCCAGCCGGCGTGCCGGGCGAGGGCGAACGTGGCCGGGAAGAGGTCCGGGGCCAGGCCGACGCCCTGCAGGACGGCCGCCGCGTAGAACTCCACGTTGGTCTTGAGCGGGCGCTCCGGGTGCTTCTCCTCGAGGACCCTGAGGGCGACGTCCTCCACCTTGATCGCCAGCTCGAGCCAGTCCGGCTTCGTCGGCATCCCCTCGACCACCTGGCGCAGCGCGGCGGCCCGCGGGTCGTAGGCCCGGTAGACGCGGTGCCCGAATCCCATGAGGCGTTCGCCGCGGGCGAGGGCCTCGCGGACCCAGGCCTCGGCGCGCTCCGGTGAGCCGACCTTGTGGATCTGCTCCACGACTTCAGAGGGAGCCCCACCGTGAAGCGGGCCCTTCATGGCGCCGATGGCGCCGCACACCGCCGAGGCGATGTCCGAGCGGGTCGACGTGATGACGCGGGCGGCGAAGGTCGAGGCGTTGAGGCCATGCTCGGCGCCGACGACGAAATAGGCGTCGAGGGCACGAGCGGTCGCCGCGTCCGGTCGCTCGCCGGTCAGCTGGTAGAGGAAGCCCGACACGAGGTCGAGGCTCGGGTCGGGATCGATCGGCTCGCTGTCCTCGCGGAGACGCACGAAGGCGGCCAGCGCGGAGGGCGAGAACTCGGTCAGGGCGCGGGCCTGGGCCTCCGTCGGCGGCCACTCCAGGGCCTGCGTGGCGCCCCAGACCGAGACGGCCGTGCGCAGGGCGTCCATCGGCTTCGTGGTCCTCGGGAGGGCACGCAGCGCCGACAGGACGGCGGGGGGAACGCTGCCGGCCGCCAGGCGCGCCTTCGGATCCCAGGCCCCGGTCCACAGCAGGTTGGCGACCGACGCGAAGGAGCCGTGGGCGACAAGGTCGCCAATGCGGTAGCCGCGATACAGGAGGCGGCCGTTCGCGCCGTCGACGAGGCCGAGCGCGGTCTCCGCGGCGAGGACGCCCTCGAGGCCGGGCGAGTACGGCCGCCCGTCGACCGCCTGGGCCTGCACGGGGGTGGCCGCGTCCGTGGCCGCGGTGGTCGGATCCATTGCCGTTTCGGGCATCGTGGCGTGTCCTCGAGGGCGGCCGAACGGCCTGGGGGGAGGGGCGGACGGGGCCGCCATCGTACCCCGCGTGGATCACGCGCGGACGTCGGCCGTGAGGCGGCTCCCTCCTCCCGATGACCGGCCGCGGGTGGCCTCCCGACCGGTTGGGGGCGCTCCGCCCAGGTGTTGACATTGGTAAGTTGATGATGGTAAGTTGACACCGTAAACACCGACGGGTGCCCGCCGCGCAGCCGGGCAGCGTCGCATCACCGTCACACCCGGAGCCACCGATGCCGACCAGCCAGACCGCGCCGCGCCACGAGGTGCCGGCCCCGTACGGGACGACGGACACGTACCACCACGGCCACCTGCGCGCTGCCTGCGTCGAGGCAGGGATCGCCCTCGCCCAGGCCGAGGGCCCCGAGGCCGTCACCATCCGCGGCGTCGCCCGGATGGCCGGCGTCTCCCACACCGCCCCGCTTCACCACTTCCGCGATCGCGAGGAGCTCCTCCACGAGGTCGCCGAGCGCGGGTTCGACCTCCTCCTCGAGCGCCTCGACCGGGAGCTGCGGCCCGGCGCAGGTCCGCTCGACTCGCTCCGGACCTACGGCCTCGTCTACGTCCTGCAGGCGGTCGACCAGCCGGGCCTCTTCCGGGTGATGTTCGCCCCCTGCGACGACCCGCCCGGCGAGGCTGCCTACCGGCGGCTCATCGGACTCTGCGCCGCCGCCCAAGCGGCAGGCGAGCTCCCCGGCGACGATCCATTCCGGCTCGGCCTGCTGGTCTGGAGCACCGTCCACGGCCTCGCCTCGCTGTACGGCCACATGGGCCTCGACAGCGGGACGAGCGGCCAGCCGACCGACGCGCGCGTCGCCGCCGAGCGGACGCTCAACGATCTCCTCGTCGCCCTGACCGGCCCGACGGCGGCTCGCTGACCCCCCCCTCTTACCCAGCACCCGGAGGAGTCTCACGATGACCACCCCAACCCACGTCGTCCTCGGCGGCGGCACGCTCGGCACCACGATCGCGGATCAGCTGGCCGCCGCCGGCGAGCCCGTCCGTCTCGTGACCCGCTCCGGGCGGAACCCCGGGATCCCGGGCGTGGAGGGGGCGGCCGCGGACCTCACGGATCCGGAGGCCGTGCGCTCCGTGGCCGCCGGCGCCCGCGTTGCCTACTTCGCCTGCCAGCCCGCCTACACCGACTGGCCGAACGGTTTCCCGCCGCTGGCCGAGGGCGTCCTTGGCGGCCTCAGGGGATTCGGCACGCGCCTTGCGGTCGTCGACAACACGTACATGTACGGGCCGACGGGCGGCCGGCCGATGACCGAGGACCTCCCGTACGCGGCCACCACCCGCAAGGGCATCGCGCGTGCCCGCCTCGCCGAGCGCTTCCTCGCGGCCCACCGGGCCGGTGACGTGCCCGTGGTCATCGCCCGCGCGTCGGACTACTTCGGGCCGCGCGGCGTCGCCACGACCGTCGGCGATCGCTTCTTCCCCCCGCTCCTCGCGGGCAACGCGGTCCAGGTCTTCGGCGACGTGGACGCCCCGCACTCGAACACGTTCGTGCCCGACTTCGCGCGGGCGCTCATCGAGCTCGGCCGGCACGACGCGGCGCTCGGCGCGGCCTGGCACGTCCCCACCGCGCCCGCCGTCTCGCAGCGCCGCTTCGCCGAGCTGGCGGCGGCCGCGGCCGGGGTGCCGGCCCCGAAGCTGAGCCGGGTCTCGAGGCCGATGCTCCGCCTCGCCGGCCTGTTCGTGGCGCCGGCTCGGGAGATGGTCGAGATGGCCTACGAGTTCGAGGAGCCGTTCATTCTCGACAGCTCGAAGATCGAGCGGTCCTTCGGCCTGCGACCCACCCCCCTCGAGGAGGCGCTCGCCGCGACGGTCGCGTGGTGGCGAGGCGACCGCGCGGCAACGGCCGCCGAGGCAGCCGCGTAAGCCACGCGGGCAAGAGGTGCTCGGTGCCGGGCGCTTCCGTCGAGATCCGGCTCCTCCGCCTGCGCTGGTCGAACGCGTATCTGCTGCTCGGGGCACGTCCGATCCTGGTTGACGCCGGTTCGCCCGGGGACGAGGCACCGATCCTGGCGGCGCTGGCAGCGGCGGCCGTGGGATCTCGCGATCTCGCGGCCATCGTCCTGACCCACGGGCACGCCGACCACGCCGGGGCCGCGGCGGCGGTCCGGGCGGCCACCGGCGCGCCGATCCTGCTGGCCGACGGCGACACGGCCATGGCGGCCGCCGGGCGGAACCTGCCGCTCGTACCCACCGGGCTGGAGGCACGCCTGGTGGCGCCGTTCGTGCCCCAGGCGTTTGCCGGCGTGGCGCCCGAGGTGGTCGTCACGGAGCCGCTCGACCTCGCGCCCTACGGCGTGCCCGCCGCCGTGCGGCCACTGGGCGGGCACACGCGGGGCTCGTCGATCGTCGAGCTGCCGTCCGGGGACGTGCTCGTCGGGGACCTGCTGCGGGGAGGCCGCCTCGGCGGCCGCCTGCGGGCGAGGACCCCGATGACCCACTACCACGAGGAAGACCCCGCCGCCGTGACGGCGGTGGTTGACCGCGTGCTGGGCGGTGGGGCGCGGCGCCTCCTCGTGGGCCACGGGGGCCCGCTGGCCGCCGTCGACGTCGCGACCTGGCGGCGCACTCGGACCGCCTGACCCGACCTCAGGAGCGGGCGACGACCTCGAGGAGCATCGCGGCAGCGAGCGTCAGCGCCCCGCCCAGCAGGACCGGGCCGGCGGACACGCGCAGCAGCAGGCGCAGGCCGAACAGCATCGCGCCCGGTGTCGAGTCGTCCATGACGGCGGCGATGCTACCCGACGGGGCGCGGATCGTCCTCGGCGAGGCCCGCGGCCGCTGCGGCGTCGAGGATCCACGTGACTCCGGCGCGCCGGGCGCGCAGGGCCGGCAGCCGGCGCTCGTCGCGATCCCGCCCGGCGTGAGCCGGCCCCAGGAGCTCCGCGACGATCCCGGCCTTCCCCGCGCCGAACGCTGCGACGACGAGGCCCGGCGTCGCGTCGAGTGCGGCGGGCGCCAGCGTCACCCGGTCCAGGTGCGGCTCGACGTGCGAGGGCGCCGGCGCCCACGTCGTCCAGCCGGTGGCGTCGAACGCGGCGCTCCCGGGGAAGATCGACAGCAGGTGACCGTCCGGCCCGATCCCCACGAGGATGGCATCGAAGACCGGGCGCCCGGCTCCGTCCGCGACGAGCTCGGCCCGGAGCGTCACCTCGAACGCGGCCGCGCAGGCGGACGCCGGCTCACCGGCGACCAGCGCCGCGTCGGTCGGCCACGGGTGCACGTGCGCCGGGTCGAGAGGGGGAGGGGCGAGGCCACGCCGGGTGTCGCCGGGCAGCAGGACCCGGTCGACCGCCCCCATGTTGGAGTCGGGATGACCGCGCGGCACGAAGCGGTCGTCGCCCAGCCACAGGTGGAGGACGCTCCACGGGACCCGCGACCGCAGGGGCTCCGCGAGGAGCGCCCGGTAGACGGCGGCGGGCGTGGAGCCACCCGTCGATGCGAGGTCGGCCCGGCCCCGCCGCGCGGCTCCCGCCGCCAGCGCGCCGGCAAGGGCCTCGGCGACGGTCTCCGCCGCGGCCGCGGCATCAGGCCGGACGATGATCGCCGGCTCGCCGGGGACGACGGTCGAGGGACCGGGGACCCTGCTGCCGCCGCCCCCGCCGTTCGTCATGCGGCCGTCCCCGCCGCCAGGCGAGCCGCCATGGCGAGCGTCCCCTCGGCGACCCCGTCGCGCCCACCGGCCTCGATCGCCTCCGCCAGCAGGTCGGCGTCGGTCCGCCGCGCGGCGTGGAACGCCCGGTCGAGCGCCTCCACGCCGTCCAGCCAGACCCGCACGTGGACGGTCTCGGACTGGGCGGTCACCTCGGCACGGAGCTCCGAGCCGCGGCGCTCGGCGAGGATCTCGACGCGGAGCGTCGTCCCGGCCGGCATGCCCGAGACGACCGGGCGGACGACGATCTCCACGTCGGGTCCGCGATCTCGCTCGAGGAGGGCGCGCAGGCCCCTGCCGGGATCGGGCGGGGCGCCGGGCGCCACCGGCCGCGCGCGCGAGGCGCCCGCCGGTCGCCCCACCCGGGCCAGCGCCTTCGCCACCCGCAGATCCAGCCGGGAGGCCAGCCAGGCCACGTGGTAGATCGGCTTGACGAGGTTCGTCCCCGCCTCCGCGCCCGGCCCGCCGTGGGTCGCGTACGTCACCGCGATCCGACGGATCGAGCGAAGGTACGGGAGGTAGTCGTCGTGGTCGAAGACCGAGGCGACCGCCTCGCGCCAGCGGGCCTGGCGCATGAGCGCGAAGTCCGCGACCGGCGGCCCGGACCCGGCGAGCGCGGCGAGGGCCTGCAGGCGGTCCAGGCCGTCTCCCGTCCAGTGCGACCCGTCCACGACGAAGCGGTCAGCGATCGTCACGAGTGCCGTCGCCAGGCTCGTCCCGAACGGTGGCTCGCCCGGCCACCAGACCGTCACCGGCAGGTCGTGGACCAGGAGGGGAGCCACGATCGCCTCGAGGTGGCGGCCCGTGTCGCCGCCGGCGGTCACGAAGACGTGCTCGGCACACGTCTCGGGGGCGCCGGGGCGGGGAACCATGCAGAAGGCCCGGACGTCGGCTCGCAGCCAGCTCGGCCCGTCGGGGTCGGTCGGCACGACGATCAGCGTCCGCGATGGGTGGCGGCCGGTGTCCATCGCGATCGTCGAGGCCGCCCACTGGCCCAGCTCGGGGCTGCGCGCGACCACGACGAGGTTGAGCACGCTCGTGCGGGCCGCCACCACCCGATCGGTGGCCCCCTGCCGCGACGCGGCCGCCTGGGGCAGGCTCCAGATCCGCCGGAGCTCGCGCTCGATCTCGGCCACCGACGTCGCCCGGCCCGCCCAGCGGAGCGTCGGCTCGCCGGGCGCGGCCGCGATCTCGAAGGGCACGACGTCGTGGGTCGGGGGCATCCAGATCGCGCGGGCCGCCTCCGCGGGACCACCCGTGGCGCCCGTGCCGCCGGCGCCGGCCGTCCGGCTCAGATCCGCCGCCATCGTCGGCCGTCCCGTGCGAGCAGCTCGTCGGCGGCCTCGGGGCCCCAGCTCCCCGCCGCGTAGTTGGGGAAGTCCGGCGGCCCGCCGTCCGCCCAGGCGTCGATGATCGGCATGATGACGCCCCACGCCTTCTCCGCCTCGTCGGCCCGCGTGAAGAGCGACGCGTCGCCCAGGAGCGCGTCGAGGATCAGCGTCTCGTAGGCGTCGGGGCTGTCGACGCTGAACGCGGAGCCGTACGTGAAGTCCATGTTCACGCCGCGCACGTCGAGGCCGAGGCCGGGCACCTTCGCCGCGAAGCGCAGGAGGATCCCCTCGTCGGGCTGGATCCGGAGCGCCAGGAGGTTTGCCTCCGGGTCCGCGTTCGATTCCTTGAACAGGGCGTGGGGGACTTCCTTGAACCGGATCGCGATCTCGGTCGCCCGCTTCGGCAGGCGCTTGCCGGCCCGCAGGTAGAAGGGGACGCCGGCCCAGCGCCAGTCGTCCACGAAGAGCCGTGCCGCCACGTAGGTCTCGGTCTCGGAGTCGGGGTCCACCTCCTCCTCGTCGCGGTACCCGGCCACGGGCTCGCCGGCGACCCAGCCGGGCCCGTACTGGCCGCGGACCACGTTGGAGGCCACGTCCCCCGGCGCCATCGGCTCCATCGCCCGCAGCACCTTGACCTTCTCGTCGCGCAGGGCGTCGGCGTCGAACGTCGCCGGGGGCTCCATCGCGACCAGCGCGAGGAGCTGCATCAGGTGGTTCTGGAGGAAGTCGCGCGAGGCGCCGGCCTCCTCGTAGAACGAGCCGCGCTTCTCCACGCCGATCGACTCGGCGACGGTGATCTGGACGTGGTCGACGTAGCGACGGTGCCAGATCGGCTCGAAGATCCCGTTGCCGAAGCGGAAGACCAGGATGTTGCGGACCGTCTCCTTGCCCAGATAGTGGTCGATGCGGTAGACCTGCGACTCGCGGAAGACCTTGCCGACCTCCCGGTTGAGGCGGATCGCGCTCGTGAGGTCCCGGCCGAACGGCTTCTCGATGACGATCCGCCGCCAGCCGGCGCCGTGCTGCTCGTGGTCGAGGCCGGCCCGCCCCAGGCCCCCGATGATCGGGGCGAAGGCCGACGGCTGCGTGGCGAGGTAGAAGCACCGGTTGCCGCGTGTCCCCCGCTGCACGTCGATCTCGTCGAGGCGCGTGGCCAGGCCGTCGTAGAGCGCCTGGTCCCCGAAGTCCCCGCGGTGGTAGGTGATCCGCTCCGCGAACGCGTCCCACACGTCGGCCTCGATCGGCAGCACGCGGCTGAACTGTTCCAGCGAGGCGCGCAGCTCCGCGCGGATCGCCTCGTCCGTGTACGGCCGTCGCCCGATCGCGACGATGGCGAGCTCGTGGGGCAGGAGGTTGGTGCGCCACAGCTGGAACAGCGCTGGCACGACCTTCCGGTGCGCGAGGTCGCCGGTCGCCCCGAACAGCACGAAGATCGCCGGGTCCGGCATTCGCTCGAGGCGCAGCCCCTCGCGGAGCGGGTTGCCCGCCACCTTCGGCGGCGGGCGCTTCTTCCCGGCCCGGGCGAGCCGGAGCGCCCGCGCGGTCATCGGCGGGCTGTCGACCGGCTGGGCGCTCGCGGAGGACTCTGCCGGCGCTGCGGAGGCCGCGGCCGTGCCGGGACCCGCGGCCGTGCCGGCCGCGCTCGACGGCTCGGGCTTCGCCTGTCGGCCCACGTGCCCCTACTCGGTCTTCACGGCGTGACCGCCGAACTCGTTGCGGAGCGCCGCCAGCACCTTGGCCCCGTAGCTCTCGTCCTGGCGCGACCGGAAGCGGGCCTGCAGGGACAGCGTGATGACCGGGGCGGGGACGTCGCGGTCGATCGCCTCCTGCACGGTCCAGCGACCCTCGCCGGAGTCGGCGACCCAGTCCTTGATCCCGTCGAAGGCGGGGTTCTTGGTGAGGGCGTCGTGGAGGAGCTCGAGCAGCCAGCTGCGGACGACCGACCCGTAGCGCCAGATGCCCGCGATCTGCGCGAGGTCGAGGTCGTAGTCGCTCGCGTGCATGATCTCGAAGCCTTCGGCGTACGCCTGCATGAGGCCGTACTCGATGCCGTTGTGGACCATCTTCACGTAGTGCCCCGCGCCGGGGCCGCCGACGTGGGCGTACCCGTCGTCGGGCGCAAGGGACCGGAAGATCGGCTCGAGCGGCTCCACGGCGTCGCGGTCGCCGCCGACCATCAGACAGTAGCCGACCGCGAGACCCCAGACGCCGCCCGACGTGCCGGCATCGACGTACCTGAGGCCCTTCCCGGCGACCGCAGCGTGGCGCCGGACGTCGTCGTGGAAGTTCGTGTTCCCGCCGTCGATGATCGTGTCGCCCGGCTCGAGCAGGCCCGCCAGCTCGTCGACCATGGCCTGGGTGGCGTCGCCGGCCGGGACCATGACCCAGACGGCGCGCGGGGCGGGCAGCCCGGCGACGAGCTCGGCGAGGGAGAAGGCGCCTTCCACGCCCTCGGACATGATCTCGCGCGTCCTCTCCGGGGTCCGGTTGAAGGCGACCACCTCGTGGCCGTCCCGGACCAGGCGGCGCACCATGTTCGCCCCCATCTTCCCGAGCCCGACGAAGCCGATGCGCATCTGGTCTCTCCCTCTGGGTTGTGCCGGCCAGTCGGCGCGGACGAACGGTTCGCTGCTACTGACGAAGAGCGGCCGCGAGGGCGGCTTCGAAGGCGCCAAGCCCTCCGTCGACGTCCTGCCCGAGGTGAACCCTGAGGACCGGCAGCTCGTGAGTCTCGAGCGCCTCCATGTCGCCGCGCGCCTGGGCGTCGATGAGCTGGCCGAAGGTGTAGTGCCTGCCGTGGACGGGGAGATCCTCGGCATGGTCGGAGGTCAGCTGCAGGAACCAGCCGACCGGGGAGCCTCCCTTGTGGAGCTGGCCGGTGGAATGGAGGTAGCGCGGTCCGAACCCGCCCGTCGTCGCGTGGACCGTGGCGTCGCGCAGCCGGGCGCGGATCCGGTCGACGGCGTCGGCGCGCGCAGGGGTCGGGGCGACGAACGCGCCGATGGCCAGGTAGCCGGTGGCCCGCACCCGCTCCAGGTGGCGCCGCAGCTCGCCCACGACCGTCCCGGTGCCGGCCGACAGGCGGAGGGCCGTGTCGCCGTAGAGGGCCAGGCCGTCGCCGGTGGCGAGCGGCTCCTCGTGCGGGAAGGCGCCGTGGTGCTCGAGCTCCTCGAGGACGCGGTTCGTGTTCTCCTTGGACTCGGTGACGTTCGGCTCGTCGAAGGGGTTGACGTCGAGGACGATCGCGGCGATGGCCGTGGCCACCTCCCAGCGGAGGAACTCGGCGGCGAGGTCGATCGGATCGCTGAGCGAGAATCGCAGGACGGGGTGGCCCGCGGCGGCCAGCGCGCCCAGGAGGTCGTCGGCGGGCGTGCCGTCCGGGGCCGCAGCCGGGGGCTCGGCCCCCTCGAGGGTGATCCGGACGAAGACACGGTCGGTGCCGTACGCCGCGGGCGCGCCGAGGGGCTCCCGGTCCACCGGCACGATGCCCGTGCCGAGCTTGCCGGTGCTCTCGGCGATCAGCTGCTCGAGCCAGGCGCCGAGCGGCCGGATGGCCGGGTCGACGACGAAGGTCAGCTTGTCGCGGCCGGCGATCGCGAGGGCGCCGAGCGCGGCCCCCAGGGCGACGCCGGGGTTCGCCACCGCGTCGCCGCTCATGCACCGTCCATGCATCGCGACGGCGGACGCCATGAACGGGTCGAGGTCGACGCCCGCGAGCGAGGCCGGCAGGAGGCCGACGTAGGAGAGGGCCGAGTAGCGGCCGCCGACCGTCTCCGGGTTGAGGAAGACCCCCCGGAAGTCGTCCTGGTGCGGGATCGCCGCGAGCGACTTGCCGGGGTCGGTGACCGCCACCATGAACTCGCCGGGCGACTCGAGGCGCGCTCCGTGCGCCCGCAGGGCGTCGTGGATCCGCTGCCAGGCGTCGGCCTGGAACGCCAGGGTCTCGGTGGTCGTGCCGGACTTGGAGCCCACGATGAACAGCGTGGAGAGGGGGTCGAGGCCGTCCCAGGCCGCCCGGACGGCCGCGGGGTCGGTTGAGTCGAGCACCCGGACCTCGAGCCAGTCCTCGACGTCGCCGAACGCGGTCGCGATCACCTCGGGGGCGAGGCTGCTGCCGCCCATCCCGGCCACGATCGCGGCGGTGAAGCCGGCGTCGCGGACCGTCTCGCCGAACGCCTCGAGGGCCGGGACCTGGTCGCTGAAGTCGACCGGCAGGTCGAGCCAGCCCAAGCGGTTGGCGATCTTCTCCTGGACCGCCGGATCACTCGACCAGAGCGTCGTGTCGCGCTCGTACAGGCGCTCGGCCCAGCGCTCGTCGTCGGCGCGCGCGAGCGTGGCCGCCACGGCCGCGGCGAGGGTCGGGTCGTCGATTCGGACGTCGAGCGTGCCCGGCGCGAACGATGGGAGCGTGGTCTCGGCCATGGTCGTCCTCCTGCGCTCCCGAGTGTACGCGGGGGGCGCGGCGGCCGCGCGAGCGCGCAGGTCCCGTCGACGTCCCATTGCGGGATCGGCGGGATCGGCGGGTGTCGCGTGCGTCACCGGGCGGCGGCCCGGTTCCGCGGGCCCGCGTACGTACCGGGCAGCGGCGTCGCCGATCCCCCGCACCCTTCGCGCTACCGCTCCTCGGCCTCGATCGCGAGGACCTTGGCCAGCCGGCGCGCGTGGCGCTCCCCGCCGGAGAAGCTGGCCGCGAGGAAGGCCCGCGCGCACTCGAGCGCCGGCTCCGCGCCGATCACGCGGCCGCCGAGGCAGAGCACGTTCATGTCGTCGTGCTCGACGCCCTGGTGGGCCGAGTACGTGTCGTGGGCGATGGCCGCCCGCACGCCGCGGACCTTGCTGGCGGCGACGCTGGCACCGATCCCCGAGCCGCAGACGAGGATCCCGCGGTCGGCCTCGCCATCCCGGATCGCGTGGGCCAGGCGGCGCGCGAAGTCCGGGTAGTCGTCGGTGGGGTCGGAGCCGTCGCCGCCGAGGTCGACAAGCTCGTGGCCGGTGTCGGCCAGGCGGGCCAGGAGCTCGGCCTTGAGCTCGGCGCCGCCGTGATCGGCGGCGAACGCGACGCGCATGGTGACTCCTCCATCGGGAACGTCAGGAGTGGCCGGGATCGGTGGCCGGCGTCCGCCCCTGCGAGGCGGCCGGCGGCGTGCCGTGGCCGCCCCCGGCCGGGATGCCGACCCGACCGCGAAGGCCATCGCGGACGACGCTGCGGCCAACGTCCGTCACGTGCTCGGCGGTGAAGCCGAACTCCTTCAGGATCGTGCCTGCCGGGGCGGAGGCGCCGAAACGGTCGAGGGCGACGATCGCACCCTCGTCGCCGGCCCAGCGCTCCCAGCCGAGCGAGATGCCCATCTCGACCGCGACGCGCCTCCGCACGGCCGCGGGCAGGACGGACTCACGGTACGCAGCCTGCTGGGCCTCGAACGCCTCCCAGCAGGGGAGGGACACGACGCGGGTCGCGATCCCCTCGGCGTCGAGGGCCTCGGCCGCGGCGACCGCGAGCTGGACCTCGGAGCCGGTGGCGACGAAAAGGAGGTCCGGGTCGCCGCCCGCGGCCTCGGTCGATGCCGGGCGGACGACGTAGCCGCCGCGCCGGACGCCCTCACGGGCGTTCTCCGCCGTGCCGGGCAGGACGGGGAGCTTCTGGCGGGTGAGCGCCAGCGCTGTCGGCCCGGCCGTCCGCTCGAGCGCGAGGGCCCAGGCGGCCGCGGTCTCGTTCGCGTCGGCCGGCCGGACGAACCATAGGTTCGGGATCGCCCGCAGGGCTGCGTAGTGCTCGACCGGCTGATGCGTGGGCCCGTCCTCGCCGAGCCCGACGGAGTCGTGGGTCCAGTCGTAGATCACCGGCAGCCCGGAGAGGGCCGCCACGCGGACGCTGCCGCGCATGTAGTCGGAGAAGGTGAGGAAGGTCGCGACGTACGGCCGGAAGCCGCCGTGGCAGGCGATGCCGTTGGCGATCCCGCCCATGCCGTGCTCGCGGACCCCGAAGCGGAGGTTGCGGCCGGCCGCGGATGCCGTGAAGTCGCCGCCGCCCTTGACGTCGGTGAGGTTGCTCTCCGAGAGGTCGGCCGAGCCGCCGAAGAGTTCCGGCACGCCGGAGGCAAGGGCGTTGATCGTGTCGGCGGAGGCGTTGCGGGTCGCCACCTCGGCGCCCGCCTCCCAGCGCGGGAGGGCGGCGTCCCAGCCGGCGGCCGGGTCCCCGTCGAAGCGCCGCTCGAAGGTCGCGGCCTCGGCCGGGAAGGCGGCCCGGTAACGCTCGAACGCGGCGTTCCAGCGGCCGGCCAGGTCCTCGCCGTACAGGATCGCGCGGGAGAAGATCGCCGCGACGGGATCGGGCACGAAGAACGTCTTGTCCGGGTCCCAGCCGTAGGCCTCCTTGGTCAGGCGGACTTCGTCGGGGCCGAGCGGCGCGCCGTGGGCCTTCTGGCTGCCGGCCTTGTTCGGCGACCCGAACCCGATGACCGTCCGCACGGCGATGATCGAGGGCCGGTCGTCGGAGCGGGCAAGGCGGATCGCGGCCTCGATTGCGCCGACGTCGGTGCCGTCCTTCACCCGCAGGGTTTGCCAGCCGTAGGCCCGGAAGCGCTCGAGGACGTCCTCGCTGAACGCCATCGCAGTCGGCCCGTCGAGCTGGATCTGGTTGTCGTCGTAGAGCATCACCAGCTTGCCGAGCTTGAGGTGCCCGGCCAGGCTGGCCGCCTCGGACGCGATCCCCTCCTGGAGGTCCCCGTCGGAGCAGATCGCGTACGTCCAGTGGTCGACGATCGCGTGGCCAGGGCGGTTGAACTCCTCCGCCAGCCGACGCTCCGCGATCGCCATCCCGACGGCGTTGGCGACACCCTGGCCCAGCGGCCCGGTGGTCGCCTCTACGCCCGGGGTCACGCCGAGCTCGGGGTGGCCCGGGGTGCGGGAGCCCCACTGGCGGAAGCGCCGGAGCTCGTCGAGCGGCAGGTCGTAGCCGGTCAGGTGGAGGAGCGAGTACAGGAGCATCGAGGCGTGCCCGGCGGAGAGCACGAACCGGTCCCGGTCGGGCCAGTCGGGGTGGGTGGGCGCGTGGCGCAGGAAGCGGGTCCAGAGGGTGTACGCCATGGGCGCCATCCCCATCGGCGCGCCCGGATGGCCGGAGTTGGCCTGCTGGACGCCATCGATCGCGAGGGTCCGGATCGTGTCGATGGCGAGCCGGTCGAGCTGCTCGGGGCTGAGGGTGGTCATGGCGCGGGGCTCCCGTGATGGGCGGTGGAGGAGTGGGGCCATTGTAGGCCGGGGGTCGGCGTGCGCCGGGCCGACCGTCCGCCCGGCCTGAGCGCCCCCGCGTGTCGCCCGCCCAGCCCAAGCACCCGTCGAACGTCTGCCGCCCTCTCGTCGCCCGCCGGCCCCGGCGCGCGCCCGCCTCTCGTCGCCCGCCGATCGTCCACCTGGCGCCTGCTGGTCGCCGGCCCTTACGTTGAACTCAACATCCGGCATCCTCAGCGCGGGTCGAGGCAGGAAGCCGCGAGTTCAACGCAAAGTATCGGGCCGAATGGGCTCTCCGTGGCCCGGTACCGAACGTTGAACGCAACAATCCGACCGCCGAGATGGCGCACTGCGCCAGTTGTTGAGTTCAACTCAAACGCCCGGGGCGGCCTCGGTGGCCCAAGACGGCCTCGGGGCCCGGGTGGCTCGTCGGCCAAGCGGTCTCGCCCGCGTTGGCCCGCCACGCGCGGGCGGCCAGGCGGCCCAGGGTGAGCGCGCGCGTCACGTGCCCCGGCGTATCCTCGGCAGCATGCCGACGCTCTCCCCGCGGCCGCCGACGATCAGGCGCGCTCGCCGCGGCCGCCCCGGGTCCCGGGCGGTGGTCCTGGGGGACCTTGCCCTCGACGTTGTGCTGGCGCCGGAGCGAGCCCTCGAGCACGGGACCGACGTGCCCGGTGTCGTCCGGCTGCACCAGGGCGGCTCCGCGGCGAACACGGCCCGCTGGCTTGCCCGACTGGGGGTTCCCACGGCGCTCGTCTGCGCGGTCGGGCGCGACGGGCCGGGGCGTGCGCTCACCACGGTCCTGCGGCGGGGCGGCGTCACGGTGTGCGCGGCCAGGCCTGCCGGCGCACGTACGGCCCGGATCGGGATGGTCGTGGATGTCGCCGGGGAGCGAAGCTTCGTTGCCGACCGCGGCGCCGCCGACCTGCTCGCGGCGACCGACCTCGAACCGGCCTGGTTCCGGGAGGCCGGGGTCCTGCACCTTCCCGCGTACTCGCTGCTGGGGACCCCGCTCGGGGAGGCGGCCGCCGCGGCGATCGCCCTGGCGCGCGAGGTCGGCGCCTGGGTCTCCGTCGACCTGGCGTCAGCTGCGCCCCTCCTGGAGACCGGTCGGCGGTCGGCACACCGGCTGATCGGCGATGCCGATGCAGACCTGCTCTTCACGAACGCGGCGGAGGCGGCGGCGTTCCTCGGGACGGACGACCCGGAGGGCCTCCTCCGCTTCGCGCCGGTGGTGGTCGTGAAGCGAGGAGCCGACGGCGCCACGCTCCTCGCCCGATCCGCCGCGGGATCCACCGTCCGGCTCGAGGTCGCCACGCGTCCGATCGCAGCCGCCGACACGACCGGCGCCGGCGACGCGTTCGACGCCGGGTTCCTGGCCGAGTGGCTCCACCGTGAGCGGGCGGTCTCGCCGGCCGTCCTCCGCCGCGCCGTCGTCGCGGGCCACCGGGTCGCGGCGCGCCAGCTCGCGACATCGCGTCCAGAGCTCATGCTCGGGTAGGAGGGCGGTGATGGATCGCTCGCTCGCCGGCCCGGACACGCCGGCGATCTCGCCGGCGGAACGGCCCCGCGGCGTGGCTCCGGGACCGGAACCCGGGGGCACCTTCACCCGCGAGGAGCTCGACACCGCCGAGCCCGAGCGACCGCCGTCGCCGCGGTTCCGCTGGGTCATCGGGCTCGGGCTCGGCGCGTTCGGCGCGCTTTACACGGGATTCCCGGTCGGGATCGTTGCCCTGCCGTTCGCGTTCACGGGAGCCGGCGCGGGCATGCTGCTCGGAACGGGCCTCGTGTTCCTCGCGTCGTTCGTGTTCGACATGGTCGCCTGGCTGGGCGGCGATCTCATGTCGGTCGACACCTGGGCCCTCGTGGCCTGGTCGCTGGCCGGCTTCGGTGCGCTCGTCGCCGGGGTTGCCGGGACGGTCGTCGTCGCCCGGGGTGCGAGGCAGGCGCCGCAGGCATGAACGAGGTCGTCGTCCGGCCGGCCGTCGCGAGCGATGCCGAGGCCGTCGCCGGCGTGAAGGTCGCGGCCTGGCAGGTCGCGTATCGCGGGATCGTCCCCGACCCGGTGCTCGATGGCTTCGACCTCGATCACGAGGCGGCGGTCTGGCGGGAGCGTCTCCGGGACCAGCCTGTCGTCCGGGTGAGCGTGGCCGACCTCGTCGAGCCGCCGGCCCCGCCGCGCCTGGTCGGATACGTCACCGAGGGGCCGGCGCGCGGCGGCGACGTGGCCGGTCTCGGCGAGATCTGGGCCATCTACGTCGACCCGGCGGCCCAGGGGCGCGGCGTCGGGCAGGCACTGCTGCACGCCGCGGTCCGCAACCTCGCGATGCGCGGCTTCCGCGAGGCGTGCTCTGGGTCTTCGAGGCCAACGGCGCCGGCACGCGCCTTCTACGAGCACCTGGGCTGGACGCGCGGACGGCGCGGCGAAGCCGTTCGCGATCGGCGGCGCGGCCCCGATCGAGCTCCGCTACCGGCGCCGGCTGGGCGGCTGAGGATCCTCGGAGCGTGCTCCCACCGCGGTTGCGATCGTGCGTGCTGTGGCCCGTTCTCGTCGGGTCCGCGGCGCTCGTTCCCGGCGGGATCGCCCTGGCCCTGCTCGCCGCCTCGGCCGAGGGAGCGAGTTCGTCGATCGCGACCACGCAGCCGTTGATCGTGACGGGATCCGCGCTCCTGGCCGCGGGCATTGCCGGGATCGACCTCGCCGGCGGCCTGCTCGTCGTGGGCACGCCGCGGCTCGGATGGTGGCGCTGGCTCGGCGTCGTGGGGCTGCTGGTGGCGTTCGCGTGGTGGGCGTTCATGGTGATCGTCGGGCTGCCCACCCTGTCGATCGAGCCGCCGCCGTTCTGGAGACTCCTGTGGAACCTGCCGCCCGCGGCCGCCGCGTGGATCGGGCTCCCCACTGCGGCGCTGCTCGTGGGCGACGTCGTCGCGCACGTCGTGGACGCCGGCGACCGATGACCGGGACGGAGGACGGGTGGGCCGAGCCGCAGCTCGACCGGGCTCCCTGCCCTACCCGACGAGGAAGCGATCGAACCAGGCGAGCATCCGCTCGTTGCGGTCGATCCGGCGGTCCGGGCGGCCGGTGATCGCGAAGGTGTGCCAGGACTCCGGGTAGAGGACGTACTCCACCTCGCGGCCCGAGGTGCCGCAGCGCGATGAAGAGCTGCTCGTTGTCGGCCGCCGGGCAGCGCAGGTCGGACTCGCCCTGGAGCATGAGCAGGGGCGTCCGGATCCGCGACACGTGGCGGAGCGGCGACTGGCGCCAGAGCTTCGCGATCCCTTCCTCGCTGAGCGGATCGCCGATGAGCGCCATCCGGTCGTACTCGGGGCCGGAGTCGGAGTTGGCCCAGTCGTTGACCTGGTTGGTCACGCCGTTCTCGGAGACGGCGGCGGCGAACCGCTCCGGCGCGGCGCCGATCAGCCAGTTGACCATGAACCCACCGTAGGAGAGGCCGAGGATGCCGAGCCTGGCGGGGTTCGCGAGGCCGAGCCCAACGACGTGGTCGACAGCCGAGAGGACGTCGGCGGCGTCGACGCCGCCCCAGTCGCCGAGCTGCGGCGTGATCCAGGCCTTGCCGTAGGCGGCCGAGCCGCGGATGTTCGGCAGGATCACCCGGTAGCCGTGGGACGCGAGGAGGACGTTCTCCAGCGACGGGGCGGGGGACCACGCCCCGAGGGGCCCGCCGTGGACGTTGACGACGGTGGGCAGCGGCTCGTCGCCGGTGCCGGCCGGCGAGACGATGAGCGTGTCGATCGGGCCGCCGGCTCCGGGGGCAGCTGTGCGGCGCATCTCCGGCCACGGGATTCCCCGGCGCCAGGCGCCGCCTGACGTGGTGCGGGGCCGCGGGCGGGTGCCGCGGGCAGACGCCGCAGCCGGGCCGCCCACCGTCAGCAGCTCCATCGGGCGGTCGTCGAGGGTCGCCACGACCGACACGACCCCGCCGGCCACGCCGAGCGTCCAGGCCGCCACGTCCGCGTCGGTGAGCCGCTCCGGGGCGCCGGCCGGCCGCCCGGACCCCGGGTCGAACGGGAAGCGCCAGGGCCGGACCCGGCCCGCTTCGCTGACGAGCGCCACGAGACGATCGGGGGCCGCCCAGAAGGGCCCGGGGCGCGACGAGACCATCCAGCCGTTGAGGTCCGTGTCGTTCCAGGCGCCGATGGGGCGGTCGAGATCTGGGGCCAGCGCCACGGCGAGGGCCGGGCGGTCCGCCTCCGGGTCGAACGGCGCGACGAAGAGCCCGGGGACCTCGTCGTCCAGCGGGTCCGGGACGTCGACGCCGTCGCAGGCGATCCAGCGGCCATCCGGAGAGAAGACCGGGTGCCCGGCGTACCCGGCGAGGTGGACGGCCTCGCGCGGCTCGAGGCCCCGCGTGGTCGCTCGGCCGCGGCCACGGGCGCCGGTACGCGCGGCAGGGGCGCCCGGGGTCGCCTCCACGGCCCAGATCGAGGGGCATGGCCGCAGGTCGGCGTCCGGCCGCGGGTCGGCCGTGAAGACGATCCAGCGCCCGTCGGGTGACCAGTCGATCCCCTTCGCGTCGGTCTCCTGGCGCGTCAGCCGGCGGGGCGCCGCGCCCTCGCGGACCCCTCCGACCCAGACCGCGTCCCAGCGGTCGCGGTGGCCGACCTCGTCCCAGCGCCAGTCGGTGCGGGTGATGCGGCGGGCGGTGACGACCCGGCCCTTCGCCTCCCTTCCGATGATGAAGCGCGCCTCGGGCGCGGCCGCGACGTAGGCCATCCGGCGGCCGTCGGGCGACCAGGCACACTCCGAGACGCCGTGCTCCGGGGCCCAGAGCGTCCAGGGCTCTCCGCCGTCCAGCGCCTGGACCATCACCGCCGTCGGGCGGTCGGGGTCGTCCGGGAACGACCGGAGGAAGGCCACGCGGCGCGCGTCGGGCGAGATCCGCGGCCGCGTGTCGCGCACGGGCCCGGCGGTCAGCGGGCGTGACGGGGTTCTCGTGCCGGCCGCGAGCTGCCGCGGCGGGCCGGGGCGCCCGGCCGGTCCGCCGAACGCGACCAGGTACAGGTGGGAGCGGTAGGTCTCCCCGTGCACGAACCGCCGGACGACGACGGCGCCGCTGCCGCCGGGCAGCGGGTCGTGGTCCTCGAGGACGACCTGGCGGCGGATCAGGTCCGCGGGGGCAATCGGTGGGGTCATGGATGCAGCGTAGACCCGTCGGGCGCTGCCGATGCAGTCACGGTTCGCAGGGCGGTGCGACACGCGGGTGGCCGCGGCGCGCGGGGCGGCCGCAACCGGTGCAGCCCCGCGCTACCCTGAGCGCATGTCCGACGTCGCCCGCCTCGCAGCCATCCGCGAACGGCTCGACCTTGCCCCGGAGGTCGCCGCCGCCCGCTCTGCCGGCCGTCCCGTGGTGGCCCTCGAGTCCACGCTCATCAGCCACGGCCTGCCGTTTCCCCAGAACGTCGAGGTTGCCGCGGCGTCCGAGGTCGCGGTCCGCGAGAGCGGCGCCGTCCCCGCGACGGTGGCGATCCGCGACGGGCGGATCCTGGTCGGCCTCGACGAGGCGATGCGGCGGACGCTGGCCACGACCGACGGCGTCCGCAAGGTCGCCCGCCCGACGCTCGCAGGGGCGCTCACCGCCGGCGGCTGGGGCGCCACCACCGTGAGCGCGACGATGCTCGCGGCACACGCGGCGGGGATCCGGGTCTTCGCCACGGGCGGCATCGGCGGCGTCCATCCGGGCGCGTTCGAACCGACCCCCGGCCCGGACAACCAGCTGCGGCCGCCCAGCCTGGACGTCTCCGTCGACCTCGACGAGCTGGCCCGCACCCCCGTCGTCGTCGTGTGCGCCGGCCCCAAGGCGATTCTCGACGTGCCGGGCACGATCGAGGTGCTCGAGTCGCGGGGCGTTCCCGTGGTGGCCATCGGCACGGACGAGCTGCCCGGCTTCTTCTCGCGCCAGTCGGGGATCGCGGCGCCCCAGTCCGTCCCGGACGAGAACGCCGCCGCAGCCCTCGCGAGCACCCATCTCGCGCTTCTGGCCACCGGTGTCCTGGTCTGCGTCCCGGTGCCGGAGGCCGACGAGCTGCCCCGGCCCGAAGCGGTCGAGGCGATTGCCCGCGCGACCGCCGAGGCCGAGATCGCCGGCATCCACGGCCCGGCGCTCACACCTTGGGTCCTCCGGCGGGTCGCGGACCTGACCGACGGCAGGTCCGTCCGCGCCAACACCGCCCTCATCATCAACAACGCCCGGGTCGCCGGCCGTCTCGCCGCGGCCCTCGCGCGCGGCTGACCGTCCGGCCGGCCGCGACCAGGCGTCCCGCGGAGGTCTGCCCGTGCCCGCGCCCCACCGCTCGCCCGCGCCCCGGCGCATGCTCACGGTCCTCCTCTCGCTCATCCTCCCGGCGGTTGCCATCGCCACCTGTGCCGGCGACGGACCCTTTGCGATCACGTCGAGCGGGTCGCAGGAGCTGGCGGTCGACGTCCCCGCCGACGCGCCTGCCATCACCGTTCGCGTGGAGATGTTCAACGGGCCCATCGAGGTCCGCGCCGGCGCCGCGGGCCGCGTCGCGACCGTCGTGACGACGACCGGTGCGGGTGGCTCGAAGGATGAGGCCGAGGCCGACCGGGCGAAGATCCAGGTCACGCTGGACGCCAACCCCGACGGCTCGGTCCTCCTGCGGGCCACCTACCAGCCGAACCCGGCTTCGCCGAACAACCGCGCCGCGAGCGCGGTGGTCGACGTGCCACCGGGAGCCACGCTGGACCTGTCGACGTCGAACGGGAGAGTGGCGACGACCGGGATCTCCGGCCCTATCACGGTCGATACCAGCAACGGTCCCGTCCGCCTCACGGAGGCGACGGCGGGTGCGAAGGTCCGAACCTCGAACTACGAGGTCGAGATCGACGGGAGCGGCACCTTCGACGTCGAGACCTCGAACGCGGCGATCCTCCTGCGCGGCGACGGTGTGACTGCCCGGGCCCGGACCTCCAATGCGACGGTCGGCTTTGACGGCACGCTCTCCGACGCTGCCACGTCGCTCGAGACGTCGAACGAGTCGATCTTCGTGCAGCTTCCTGCCGGCTCGTCGTTCGGGCTCGACGCCCGGACCTCGGGCGGCGCGGAGGTCCTGGTCCAGGGGTTCGAGGTCCGGACGACCGGCGCCGTCGGCGAGGGGACCCTACAGGGCACCGTCGGCTCCGGCGGGCCGTCGATCAGCCTGCGAACGAGCAACAAGAGCATCGAGGTGAGCGCGCTGCCGTAGAACGGTCGCCCGGGGACCCACCGCCGCGTCCCCCGCCGGTGCCCTCGTCATGCCGGCCACGTGGCGGCAGGAGGGGGTCTGCTGCGCGCTCCCCGACGTGGCCAGCCCCGATGTCCTGGCTGGGTTCTCCGACACGATGGTCCTGCTCGCCTTGTGCGTCACCACCGCCGTGCGTACACTCGGTAGCTGGGCGGTCTTCCGCACGTTCGAGCGCTGGCGCGCGGGCGGGGCCTGATCGACCAGACGACCGGCAGCCAGGCCGGACAACGTCCCGCGGAGCGCGGGCCGGGGGAGGCGTGATGCGCATCTACGAAGGGAGCCCGCGCCAGGACTTCGAGGAGGTCCTGCGCTCGGTCGGCGCGTTCCTCGACCAGCGAGGGATGAAGGACGTTCTCCTGGTGGAGGCGCCCGACGGGTTCATCGTCCAGGGCCTCGTCGTCTCCGGCGGCCAGACCGGCACCTGGTCGGAGTCGGTCGGCCAGCAGGTGAAGGAGACGCTCACCTTCCTGGACGACGACATCGCCCGATTCCTGGACGAGGCAATCGCCCGCCGCGGCGCCGAGACTGTCGCACCACCGGACTGGTCAAAGGCGGGCTACTATGAGAAGTCGTTCCGGGTCATCGGGCGATGGATCGACGGACAGCGCCCGCACGACATCTTCTTCTTCGAGCAGGACGGTGCCTTCGTCGTCCGCCTGCACATGGTGACGGCGGCCGGCACAAAGCACTCCCTCGCGGAGTTCACCAAGGACGACATCGAGGCGATGATCGCGGAGGCGCCGGCGCTCCGGCAGTAGGCGCACCACAGAAGGAGGCAGGCCGATGAAGGCCATCAAGACCCTGGCGACCCTGGTGGGAATCCTCCTCGCGGCCGCCCTCGTCATCCCGCTCGTGGTGCTCGCCGGCCTCTTCGTGTGGCTGAAGCTCACCGAGGAGAGCGACGAAGAGGCGCTCGAGCTGGAGCAGGAAGGCATCTGATCCCGTCGGCGGGATG
Source organism: uncultured Chloroflexia bacterium (assembly GCA_963725875.1). Lineage (GTDB taxonomy): Bacteria > Chloroflexota > Limnocylindria > Limnocylindrales > CSP1-4 > CTSoil-043. The sequence goes on from CAVRZZ010000002.1 coordinate 117,162, forward strand.
ACGGCCGTCGCTGGAGAATCGCCACCTGCGACGGCCCCGGCCCCGGGGCCCGAGACGGCCACCGGGGCCGTTGTCGTGTCTGCGACCGGGGAGCCCACGGAGCCCACCACGGGCGGGGCGGTGTCCGCGGCCGAGGCGCCGACGGCGGCCGACCTCCGCCTGGAGGCCAAGGCCGCAACCCGGGAGCCCGCGACGGGTGACGCCCGCCGGCTGGCGGAGGCCGGCGCGCTGCTCGTGATGATCGTCTGGGCGGCCAACTTCGTGGTCGTCAAGAGCGCGATCGTCAGCGCGCCCCCGATCGGCTTCGCCTTTGTTCGCTTCCTGCTGGCCGGGCTCGTGCTCCTCGCGATCCTGCGTCTCCGCGAGGGGTCCGTCCGCCTTCCCCGCGAGGTCGTCGTCCCGCTCGCGCTGCTCGGCGGGATGGGCTTCGGCGTCTACCAGGTGCTCTGGGCGACCGGCCTGGCGGTCACCACCGCCGGGACCTCGGCGCTGATCATCGCCACGACGCCGATCTGGACCGTGCTGGTGGCGATGGCGATGCGCACCGAGGCGCCGCACCCCGCGCGCTTTGTCGGCGCTGCGGTCGGGTTCGCGGGCGTCGGCCTCGTGGTTGCGGCGCGCGGCCTCGACGTCTCGGAGACGGGCCCGGGGGACCTCCTGACGCTCGGTGCGGCGATCTGCTGGGGCTCGTACCTGGCCCTCTCCGCGCCGCTGCTGGCGACGCAGTCTCCCCTGCGCCTCACCACCTGGGCGATCCTCTTCGGCACGGCCGTGCTGGCGATCCCCGGGCTCGTCCAGATCGCCGACGCCGGAACCGGGTGGGTCGGCCCCGGCACCGTTGCGGCGATCGTGTACTCCGGGATCGTCGCCGGAGGGCTGGCGAACGTCCTGATCTTCCGGGCGATCGCGCTCCTGGGACCCAGCCGTATCGCCAACCTGCAGCTGCTCGTCCCGGCCCTGACCGTGCTCCTGGCCGCGGCCGTTCTCGGCGAGCCGATCCTCGCCGGACAGGTCGTCGGCGGTATCGTCATCGTCGTCGGGATCCTGATCGCCCGACGCGCCCCGGTCGGCCCACCGCCCGGGGGCCGCCTCTCGCCCGAGCCGACCCCGCTCCTGGAGGCCTGAGCCGCAGATGCGCGCATCCTTCGTCCCCGTCTTCCCCGCCGGCGCCCCCGTCAGCGTGCTCATCGACTACGACGGGACCGTCTCGCGGCAGGACATCGGGGATGTCCTCCTCGCCGGGCACGCGCTCGTGGACCAGGCGATCGTCGTCGCGAGGGATGCCGACTACGACGCCGGCCGGTCGGGATCCCGCGAGCTGATGCAGTGGGACATGGAGATCCTGCCACGGGACGGCGAGATGCTGCGGGCCGTCGCGGCCTCGATCCCCCACGACGAGACGTTCCCCTCGTTCGTGGCCGCCGTGCGCGCCGCCGGCGCCGCCGTCGAGATCGTCAGCGACGGCCTGGGCTTCTACGTCGCCTCCAATCTCGCCCGCCTGGACGCCTCGCTCGCGGACCTCCCCATCGCGACGAACGAGAACGACGTCGACGGCTCTGGCCGGATGGCGTTCCCGTACGGCCACTCGGCGTGCTTCGTGTGCGGCACGTGCAAGCGCGAGCGGGTGCGGGCGCACGAGGCCGGCGGGCGCGTGGTCGTCTTCGTCGGCGACGGCCAGAGCGACCGCTATGCCGCGCACCACGCCGACATCGTGTGGGCCAAGGACGCGCTCCTGGCCTGGGGCCGGGCCACCGGGCGCGACTTCCTGGCTTGGGATCGCTTCGCGGAGATCGAGGCCTGGTTCCGGGCCGCCCTCGCCGACGGGCGGCTGCCGGCGACCGCGGCGGACCTGCCCGCCTGGCGGGCGACGCACGGTCCGGTGAGGCCGGACTTCATCTGCGGCCCGGAGGCCTGGGAGCCCGGGCGGACGGTCCCGCGCTCGCTCGACGTTGCCGTGCCGGGCCGCGAGCCCGGGAGGTCATGATGCCCCCGACCTCCGAGTGGTCGGTCGTGGTGGACTGCCACAACCTGCTCGGAGAGGGGCCCTGGTGGGACGCGCGGACCGGGACGCTCCTGTGGGTCGACATCGACGCCCGTCGCGTCCATCGTCTCGACCCGTCCTCCGGGCGCACGGCCACGAGAGACCTTGACCAGAAGCCCAGCGCCGTGACGGGCCGGGCAACCGGCGGCCTGGCCCTGGCCCTCGAGGACGGCATCTGGGTCGCCGACTCCGACGGGGGCGCCGCGCGCCGGGTCGCTGCCATCGAACGCGACGATCCCCTGACGCGGCTGAACGACGCGGCGTGCGACCGGCTGGGGCGGCTCTGGGTCGGGTCCATGGCCCACGACGCCCGGCCGGGGGCGGGGTCCCTGTACCGGGTCGAGCCGGGCGGGTCGGCGCAGCGGGTGCTCATCGAGGTGACCATCTCGAACGGGATCGATTGGAGCCCGGACGACCGGCGGATGTACTACATCGATTCCGCGACGCGACGGGTCGACCTCCTCGACTACGACCTGGCGACCGGTCGCGCGACCGGTCGTCGGCCGCTGATCCGGGTCCCCGAGGACGCGGGCCTGCCGGACGGCATGACCGTCGATGCCGAGGGATACCTGTGGGTGGCGCTGTGGGACGGCTGGGCGGTGCGGCGGTACAGCCCGGCCGGCGACCTCGACCGGATCGTCCGGCTCCCCGTCGCCAGGGTCACGAGCTGTGCCTTCGGCGGCGCGGACCTGGCCGACCTCTACCTCACCACGGCGCGCACGGGGCTGTCCCCCTCCGAGATCGCGGACCAGCCGCTTGCCGGCGACCTGTTCGTCGTGCGGCCGGGCGTCCGGGGAGTGGAGGCGCCACCCTTTGGCGGCTGAACCGCCCCGCTATCCGGCGTCCGGACCGGCGACGCTCCCGACCGCGTCGCACACGCGGACGTCGGCCAGGTCCTCCAGGACGGTCACGAGCCCGGAGTGGTCGTACTCGCCACGGCCGGCGATCCGCATTCGCTGCATCAGCTGCTCGACCTCGACGGTTGCCGGCATGACGACGCCCGCCTCGCGCGCCAGCTCGAGCGCATTCTTGAGATCCTTCAGGTGCAGCCGGATCCGGAAGCCCGGGTCGTAGTGGCCGCCGAGGATGTTGTCCCGCCGCAGCTCGAGGACCTTCGTCGCGGCCAGGCCGCCCTGCAGAACGTCGGCGATCCGGGCGGGGTCGACGCCGGACTTCGCCCCGAGGACGAGCGCCTCCGCCACGGCTTCGATGACCACGGCGACGACCACCTGGTTGCAGACCTTCGCGACCTGGCCCGCGCCGGACGGCCCGACGTGGACGATCGTCGTGCCGAGTGCCCGCAGGACGGGGAGCGCCCGGTCGAAGTCCGCCGCCGACCCGCCGACCATGATCGAGAGCGTGCCGGCGATCGCCCCCTTGTCGCCGCCGCTCACCGGCGCGTCGAGCATCGCGGCGCCCGGTCGCGGCAGCACGCTCGGCCAGCTCGCGCGCGACCGCGGCGAGATGGAGCTCATGTCGACGGCCAGCCAGCCCGGCCGTGCCGCCTCCAGCGCCCCGTCGACGCCGGCGTAGACCGCTTCGACATCGGGCGAATCGGGAAGCATCGTGATGAGGAGGTCGGTCCGCTCGGCCACGTCGCGCGGCGTCGCCCCGCGCTCGGCTCCTTCGCCGACGAGCTCCTCGACAGGTGCCGCGACGACGTCGTGCACGACCACCGGGTACCCGGCGCGGAGGAGGTTCCGGGCCATGGGCCGGCCCATGATGCCCAGGCCGATGAACCCGACGCTGGGGCGATGCTCGGATGTCATCTCCTGCTCCTTCCCGCGGCTCGTCCCGCACCGACCCGCTCGGCGATCACTCCCCGACGATCTGGACCCGGACCGTCCGCTGGCGGGCGCGGACCTGGTCGAAGTCGGCGAAAAAGATCCGCCCGAACTCGCCGAGCATCATCGCGCCGTCCACCACCGGCACCGCCTGGGAGCGGCCGAGGATGACCGACCGCAGGTGGGCGTCGGTGTTGAGGGACCACGCCGGAAGCTCGGTGCCGGCCCGCGGCGGCAACGATGTGCCTGGGCCCCGGATGGTGGTACTGGCCCTCGGTCCTGCACGTGGGGACGAGACCCTCGAGGACCGTCACGAGGTCCTGCATCAGGAGCTCCGTGCCCCAGTAGTCGACGTCGTCCGACGCCTCCTGGATCAGCACGCTGCACGTGGTGTGCTGCGAGAACACGAGGAGGATCCCGTTTCGGATGCCCGACTTCGCAAGGGCTGTCTCGACCTCGGCCGTCACGTCGTGGAACGTCGGCCGCCGGTCCGACTGCAGGGTGAACGTCGCGTGACTGACTGCCATCAACTCACTCCTCGGTGCGTCTGCTCCCATGCCTCCCGGACGGCCTTGATCATGGCCTCGAGCATGGCCTGCGGATTGTCCGCAGTGAAGATCGCGCTGCTCGAGCCGGTTCCCTGGGCGCCGGCCGCGATGACGTCGTGGACGTCGCCGGACCCGGTGATGCCCGCCCCGTGGAGCACCCGGATCGCGGGGTTTACGAGCCAGATTGCCTCGTTCGCCGCGGCGATTGCCCGGCGGCCTGCGTCGTCGCGCGCGCCGCCTGCGATCAGGGCAGGCTCCTCCACGATGATCACGTCCGGGCCGAGCCCGGCAACCGACGCGGCATGCGCCGCATCGTCGGCGCAGACCATGGTGGCCAGGCCGACCTCGTCGGCGCGGCGGATCGTGCGCTCCAGCTCCTCCCGGGACAGGCGCCGCTCGACGTGATTCAGGAGCACGCCGGCAGCGCCCGCGGCCTTGACTGCCTCGGGCAGGACCGACCCGGTGCCCCTGCCCGGCTGCAGCGAGTCCATGTGCTGCGCGAAGACCAGGATCCTTGGCGCCTCGCGGGCCACGAGCGGGATGTCGACGTACTGCGGGGTGAAGATGACCTGGACGTCGTACGCGAGGCCCACCGCCTCGGCGTGACGGGCGAGGTCGAGCACCTGCCTGCCGAACATGTACGCCTTCGGACCGATCTCGAAGAACGGCGGCGTGATCTCGATGCCTGGGTCGACCATCTTCCCCCGTGCGGGCCGGCCCGCCTCGTCCCGCGCGGCGCCGCGGCGGGCGCCACGCGGGGGTGCCGTCAGACGACGACGGCGTCGATGCCGAGCAGCCTGGCGAGCACCAGGAGCTGGCTCGTCCAGCTGCCCCTGGCCGCGGCCATGTGGTGCGGCGCCCCCGCCTGGCACCATGCGTCGCACCAGTCGGCAATCTGCAGCTCGTGGTGGCGGAACAGCGTCTGCGGGGCCGAGATCGGGCGCGGCGGGAAGGGCAGGAACTCGCCCTCCGAGATGACGAAGCGCCACAAGTTCTCCCCCATCGTGACGAGCGCCAGGTTCGTGACCGGCCCGGGCTCGTACGCGAACTCGAAGCCGGCGCCGAACCCGTGGACGCCCTGGTAGTAGATGGAGTGCTTGACCTTGGTCTCCCCGGGCGTCCCGAGGGCCGGGTTGCCGTGGCCGTCGTGGCTGAACATCACGGCGTTGTTGTCGAAGTCGATCACGTAGTTCTCGACGGTCGTCGCCTGGCCAGCGAGCTCCTGCATGATCAACTGGGCGACGGCGCAGTTGACGTCGCCCTCCGGCGAGGCTGGGATCCCGAGCTCGCACAGGCGCCCGGTCCCGAAGGAGGGGATGATCCCGACCCGTGGGTCGGTGAGCCAGACCTGGTCGAACGCCGTCAAGGCGTCGAAGCTGTGCTCGCGGGCGACCGACTCGAGGGCCAGCGCGAGACGGACGGAACGCTCGAAAAGGGCTGGCTCCATCTCGACCGTGTGCTTCGCCTTCTCCTCCGCGACCGCCGCGTCGACGGCGGCCTGGTCGATCTCGCCGAAGCGGACCGCGATCTTCTCCGGCTCGAGCGGCCACACGACCGGGCCGACGTCCTGCCGCAGGGAGAGCCCGTCGAACATGAGGTCGGTCATCCCCTCGAAGGGGTGGCCGACCAGGCCGATGCGGGCCGTCCGCAGGCGGCGGCGCACGGCGGCCGCGGTGATGACCTCCTGGACACGGCGCCGGCCCTCCGGATCGTCCCAGTGGGAGGTGACCATCTCGAAGTCGCGGCCGGTGCGCAGGAGGACGGCCGTCAGCTCCGGCATGCCGGCCATCCCCGAGTTGAGCATGACGACGTCGAAGCCGTCGTCTTCGCCGAGCCGCCGGATCTTCTGGGTGTTCCAGACCAGGACGGGCGCCGTCGTGTCGATGAAGCACCGCGCCGGCACGATCCCCTTCGTGTAGGCGAGCTCGAAGGCGACGATGACGTCGACGTCCTCGGCATTGAACAGGCGGGCCGCCGCGGCCGCCTGGTGCTCCTCCTCGACGAGACCGGCATGCACCACGTCGCCATAGGCGGCGAGCCCGTCGGCGATCTCCCGGGCGGCGGCCGTCGCCGCCGGGCGCATGTGCGCGGTCTTGTTGTAGTCGTCCTCCAGCAACGCCATGACGAGGACGCCGATCTTCGCTCGAACCGCCACCGCTGTGTCCTCCTTGTGGACCGTTCTTCCCGTCGTCTCCTGGTTCGCGCTCACGCGGCGCCCGGCCGCGCGAGGAGAGGTCGCAGTGCCTCGAACAGCTCGATGTAACGCCCGTAGGCCTGGTCGTACACCTCGTGCGCCACGGGGTCCGGGACGTAGCGTCGGTTCGTCACGACCATCGCCCGGGCGGCTTCATCGAGGTCGGCGAACACGCCGGCCGCGAGGCCCGCGAGCATCGCGTCGCCGCGGATCGCGGCGTCGTCGCCCTCGAGCGTCAGGACCGGGAGCCCGCAGACGTCGGCCTTCACCTGGTTCCAGAGCGCGCTGCGCGCGCCGCCACCGTGGGACCGGACCTCGTCGGCAGGGGCGCCGGCTCCGGCGAGGAGCTCGAGGTTCCGCCGCAGCATGAAGGCCACGGCCTCGAGGACCGCCCGCACGAAGTGGGCCCTCCCATGGCGCAGCGTGAAGCCGTAGAACACGCCCTTCGCCTCCGGCTCGTACTCCGGGCTGAAGGCGCCCATGAGGTGGGGCAGCATGAGCAGTCCCTCGGATCCCGGCGGCACGTCCGCGGCGAGCGCGGTGAGAAGGTCGTAGGCGCTCGTGCCCTCGCGGGCAGCCCGGGCGACCTCCTCCCCGCCGAACTGGTCGCGGAACCAGGTCAGCGCCATGCCACCGGTCGGGCAGACCGGGCAGTACAGGTACATCCCGGGCACGGAGTGGACGTACACGGGTGTCTGGCGGCTCGGGTCGCCTCCGTGGCGGTGGACCGACGCCTGCAGCGTCAGGGCTCCTCCGGTGCTCTCGGAGATCATCCCGGCCCGGACGTTGCCGACGCCGACGGCCCCGGCCCCCTGGTCCATGCCTCCGGCGACGACCTGGACCCGGGTGCTCAGGCCGAGCGCCGCCGCCGCCGCAGGTGTCAGCGTCCCGACCACCTCGCCCGGGCGTGCCAGCTCGGGCAGCCGCGACGCGTCGATGCCCGCGACGTCCAGCATCTCGTCCCACCAGGCGTGCCCCCGGACGTCGAAGAGCAGCGACGTGCAGTGGACGCCACCCTCGGTGACGAAGCGACCGGTCAGCCGGTGGAGAACGAGGTCCTCGACGAGGAGGAACTGCCGCGCGACCGCGAAGAGGTCGGGCTGGTGGCGACGCCACCAGAGGATCTTGCAGGCTGACCAGGTCGGCACGACCGCGGGAACGCCCGTGACGTCGTAGACGCGGCCCGGGCCGAACGCGTCGTTGATCTCGCGAGCCTCGGCGAGGGCCCGGTTGTCCAGCCACACGAGCGCCGGCCCCAGCGGGCGTCCGGCGCCGTCCACGGGGACCACGGTCTCGCCCTGGCTCGGACACGGCCAGCGCGGCGACGTCGTCACGCCCGGCCCCGCCGGCGGCCAGGACCCGCCGAATGGCCGCCTGGGACGCGCGCCAGTAGGTCTCGGCGTCCAGCTCGGCCCGGTCCGGCCCCGGGTGGTCCAGGCGGTACTCCTCGCCGGCGACGGCCAGGCAGGTGCCCGAGGCGTCGAACAGCCCGGCCTTGACCGATGTGGTGCCGACGTCGAGGCCGAGGAGGAGGTCCATCGGTCCCGGTGGGCCGTCAGTCGAGGCCGAACTTCGCGGCCGCGACGGACGGCTCGACCCCGAGCTTCACGACTTCCTGGAGCGCCTCGAGGAACCGCTCCGGGCTGCGTGCCCCGATGACGTTGCGTCCGAAGACGACGCCGCGGGCGCCGTCGCGAACCGCCATGGCGGCGAGCTGCAGGGCGTCGACCTCCCGCGGCAGCTTCTGGGCGCCGAGCGCCAGGATCGGCACGGGCGTCGAGCGGACGATCTCGGCGAAGCGGGCGCCCGTGTGGAACGTCTTCACGAGGTCCACGCCGAGCTCGGCCGCGATCCGGCAGCCGATCGAGATCTGCTCGTGGCGTTCCTCGGGCGGGATGTCCTCGTGGCCGGCCGGGTACACCTCGCCGACGATGGGAACGCCGACCACGCGCTTCTCCGCCACGCAGGCGGCCGACCTGGGCGACGTTCTCGGCGTCGACGGCCTCGGACCCGGTCTTGATGGACATGCCGACGAGGACGATGTCGGCGCCGATCGAGACGGCCTGGGAGGCCGAGATCATCGGCACGCTCCGGCTCTCGCGATACGCCCACTGCGTCGCGTACTGGGTGCCCCAGTTCAGGCGGAGCATCATCGCCGGGGCGCCACGGCGCTCGAAGACCGAGCTCACGTGCGGCGACCATCCCAGGGCTCAGGAGGATCGCGTCGGCGCCCGGAGGCGATCGACCACGGGCGCCAGGTCCTCGAATCCCGGGCCGCGGGCCGTTGTACAGGCCATGATCGATCGCGACGACGACGGCGTTGCGGCCCTCGTCGAAGAGCCGACGGAGGCGGATGGCCTCGCCCGTGCTCACGGCTGCACCTCGCGCGGGTCCGCTGGAGCACCGCACGTGCACCGAGCGACCGGCGGAATGATGATCGTTCTGCGTGCCTAATAGTTGCGGATCGACAGATCGATGTCAACCGAATCTCGATCGCGCGGCAGAGCCAACGACGATGCGAGAGCGGTGCCCGGTCGCGACATGCAGGCGCCCGAGTCGATGATCGTTTGGATTCGGATTGACGCCGGTTCGAGGCGTGGGGTAGTGTGGCGGCCGTGAGCGTTCCAGAGACCACGGGCGAACCCCGCCGGGACCGTCCGGATGGGATCGTCCAGGATCGATCGATCGTCCCTGGATCTGATTCCCTGATCGCCGGAAAGGAGTGAGCCGGTGCCGGATCGCAAGATGACCCTGATGGCGGCGTCGCTGCTGGTGGTCGGCCTGGTTTCGCAGGCCTGCGGCGGAGGCGCGACAGTCGTCGCCGAGGCGCGACAGCGCCGCCCCGTCCGCAGCCAGCGCGACGTCGGGCGAGCCGTCGGCACCGCGACGCTCGCCGCTGCCGAGCTGACGCTCTGGCACAACTACGGGACCGAGGCAAACGCCACGGCGACCGAGGCCCTGGTGAAGGCCTTCGAGGCCAAGAACCCGGGCGTGACGATCAAGATCGTCAGCCAGCCGGCCGACAACTACTTCGACCTGCTCCAGACGGCCGCGATCAGCAAGACGGGGCCCGACATCGCCACGCAGTGGACCGGCCTCTTCGACCTCAAGTACAAGGACTATCTCGAGCCGCTCAACCAGTACATCCCGCTGGACGAGCTCAAGAAGATGAAGGGGATCGAGTACAGCTCGCTCAACTTCACCCCCGACGACGGCGTCCTCGTCGTCCCGCTCGACCTCCAGTTCTACAACGGCTTCTACAACAAGGACCTGTTCACGAAGGCCGGGATCGACACGTTCCCGACGACGTGGGACGAGCTGTTCAGCGGCCTGTGACAAGCTCAAGGCGGCGGGCATCGACGCCGTTCACGTACGGGACCGGCGGCCAGGCGCTCGGCGGCGGCTTCTACCCCTGGTACGACGTCAGCTACCTGATGATGTACCTCCAGCCGGCCGACTGGAAGAAGCTCTACACCGGCGAGATCCCGTGGACGGACCCGGCGGTCCAGGCCCAGTTCGACAAGTGGGGCTCCCTGTTCACCAAGGGCTGCACGAACAGCGGACGTCCTCACGAACCAGGACTCCATCGCGCAGTTCGAGGCCGGCGAGGCCGCGATGACGATGGAGGGGACGTGGCAGATCGCCGAGTTCCAGGAGAAGCTGGGCGACACGGTCGACGTCTTCGTCCCGCCGTTCTCGGACACCCCGATCAAGGGGATCGTCGAGTATCTCCGGCGACGGCTTCTCGATGACGAGCTACTCGCAAGAACAAGCCCCAGGCGGCCGCGTTCCTCGCGTTCATGGTCTCCGACGAGGGGCAGCAGATCATCTCCGACGCCGGGATCATCCCCGACAAGGAAGGGTTCAGCAGCGACCAGCGGATGGCGAAGAACCTCCTCGACTTCGCGGCGAACCAGGGCTTCACCCGCTACCCGATGATCGACAACGTGATCCAGCCGGAGGTCAGCGACGTCGGGACGAAGGTCCTCAACGCCGCCTTCGGCGGGGCGCAGTCGATGAAGGACGCGCTGACGAGCATGCAGCAGACCCTCGACCAGCTGCCGGCCGACCAGAAGAACCAGATCAAGTAGCGGAACCGATCGCGGGCCGGGGCGTCGACGTCGACCGTCCCGGCCCGCATCGCTGCCGGAGCCCACGCGTGAGAGACGCAGCCGCATTCGAGCGCGCCGTCGCGGAGGCGGAGCACATGCCGCCGCCGCGCAGCACCGGCCGCCTCCGGCGGTCGGAGCGACGGGCCGGGATCCTCTTCGTGATCCCGGCCGTCGTCCTCTACGTCCTGCTCCTCGCGCTGCCGATCATCCAGACCTTCTACTACAGCCTCACCCGCTGGAACGGGATCAACGCGACCTTCGTCGGCCTCGGCAACTACCAGCGCCTCTTCGCGGATCCCACGTTCTGGCGGGTCGTCGCGAACAACGTCATCCTCCTCGCGGCGATCCCGATCGCGATCCTCATCCCGCTCGCGGTCGCGTTCCTCCTCAACGAGCACGTGTTCGGCTGGCGGTTCTTCCGCTCGGCGTACTTCCTGCCGACGGCGATCTCGTGGGTCGTCATCGGGATCGTCGCCGTGCGGTTCTTCGCCCAGCGCGGGATCCTCAACAGCCTCCTGGCCGCCGTCGGGATCCCGATCCAGACGGACATGCTCGCGTCCGAGTGGACGGCGATGCTCGCGGTGGCGATCACCTTCGTCTGGTCGGTCTTCGGGACGAACACGATCATCTTCATCACGGGGATGGCGACCCTGGACCGGGACGTCTACGAGGCGGCCCGCGTCGACGGGGCGGGCGGGTTCGCGACGTTCCGCTACATCACGATCCCGCTCCTGATGCGGTTCATCCAGTTCGCCTTCGTCCTCACCCTCATCACCGGGTTCACCGCCCTCTTCAGCCTGATCTTCGTGATGACGACGGGCGGGCCCGGCTTCGGGACGACGACGCTCGAGTTCTACGTCTACCAGACCGCGTTCGCGCAGGGCGAGTTCGGCTACGCGGCCGCCGTGGGCGTGGTCCTCTTCGTCATCGTCTTCGGGATCAGCCTCATCCAGCTCCGGCTCCTGCGGGACCGGAGCGGCTAGGGGACGCCGTGGCACGCGCCGGCCGCCGACTGAAGCGCTTCACGATCTTCGCGATCCTCTGCGTCGTCGTCGTGGTCATGCTCTTCCCGTTCGCGTACATGATCCTGACGTCGTTCCGGTCGTACGACCAGTTCCTCACCGGGCTCGGGCTTCTCGCTCGACAGCTGGCAGGGGCTCTTCGACGAGCTCCCGGTGGTCCAGCAGATGGTCAACTCGGCGATCGTCACGATCTCGTCCGTCGCGCTCATCCTGCTTCGCGAGCACGACCGCCGGCTACGCCTTCGCGAAGCTGCGCTTCCCCGTCGCGCCGCTCCTCTTCGTCGGGATCCTCGCGGGGATGATGATCCCGGTCCAGTCGATCATCATCCCGGAGTTCGTGAACATCGCGAACGTCGGGCTCATCAACCAGTACCCCGGCACGATCCTCGTCTACGCGGCGCTGGGCGTCCCGTTCGGGACCTACCTCATGACCACGTACTTCCGGGGCGTGCCGACCGAGCTCGTCGAGGCGTCGCTGATGGACGGCGCGTCGTACCGCCAGATCTTCACCGGGGTCATGCTGCCGCTCGCCGTCCCCGCGATCGTGACGGTCGCGGTCCTCCAGTTCATCCAGATCTGGGGCGACCTGCTCATCGGCCTGCTCTTCCTCAACCAGCCCGACGTCCGCACGATCACGGTCGGCCTCGCGACGCTCCAGAGCTCGCGCATCATCCCCGTCCCGATGATCATGGCGGGGTCGATCGTCAGCGCCCTCCCGGCCGTCATCGTGTACCTGTTCTTCCAGCGCCAGCTCATCGCTGGTCTCACGATGGGGATGGGGAAATGATCTCGCGGGAGATTGCGCACGATGCACGCTCGGCCGACCTGCACGCGTCGGCGGAGCAGCGGGACGAGCAGGCGCACGTCTCCGTCATCGAGCGCCGTGAGCAGATCGCGAACCTCGATCGAGGATCGTCCCGCGGGTCTCCGTGGCGGAGCTCGCCGAGCAGTTCGGGGTGACCGACGTCTCGATCCGACGCGACCTCACGATCCTCGAGGAGGAGGGGCTCCTCCGGCGGGTCCACGGCGGCGCGGTTGCGGCGACCCGCGAGCACGGGCGCAACGCGTACGCGCAGCGCGCGCGAGTCGGCGCGCGAGGAGAAGAAGCGGATCGGCGCGGCCGCGGCGGCGCTCGTCAACGCTCGGCGACGTCGTCGTCTTCGACTCCGGCTCGACGGTCGCCCAGGTGGCCGCCCACGTCAGCCGGCCGCTTCCGGCGCTCGAACGCCCTCACCGTCGTCACGAACTCGCTGCCGGTGCTCGACGAGGTGGGCCGATGGGAGAGCCCGCACCTGGTGTGCCTCGGCGGCCTGTACCTGCCCGACCACCAGGCGCTGGTCGGGCCGCAGACGGTGGCGGACATGCGCGACCTGTCGGCGGACATCGTCTTCATCGGCTGCGACGGCCTGACGGTCGAGACCGGGCTGACGACGCCCCACGTCCTGGTCGCCGAGGTCGGGGCCGTCATGGCGCGTCGCGGCCGGCGGGTCGTCGTGGTTGCCGATTCCACGAAGGTCGGCCGCCACGGGTTCACGCCGATCGTGCCGCTCACCGAGGTCCACGTGCTCGTCACGGACCGTGGCGCCGACCCCGACCAGGTCGCGCGGGCGCGCGAGCTCGGGATCGAGGTGATCCTGGCCTAGGACGCCCGCCGGTCGGCCGGGCTCGGCGAGAGGAGGAGTGCTCGACGCATGGACGGAAGGCTCGGCGGCCGGATCGCGATCGTCACCGGCACGGCGCGCGGGATCGGGAAGGCGATCGCCCGGCGTCTTCGCCGGGGAGGGCGCGACGGTCGTCGGCGTCGACGTCGCTGCGAGAGTGCCGGGCGCGGCCGCTGCCCGGAGATCGCTGACGGCCGGGGCGCGATGCGCTTCGTCCGGGCCGACGTGTCGAGCGAGTCGGACGTCGCAGCGGCCGTCGACGCGCGTCCTCGGCGAGCACGGCCGGATCGACGTCCTCGTCAACAACGCGGCGATCCAGAAGGAGGCCCGCCTGGTCGACGTGACCGTCGAGGACTTCCACCGGGTCGTCAACGTCAACCTGCTCGGCTACTTCCTCGTTCTGCCGGGCGGTGCTGCCGTCGATGATCGAGCGACGTTCGGGGGCCATCGTCAACATGTCGTCGCTCAACGCCCTCGTGGCCGACCCGCTCCTGCCGGTCTACGGCGGCGACGAAGGCGGGGATCATCGCCCTGACCCAGAACATCGCGATCACCTACGGCCCGGACGGGATCCGGGCCAACGCCATCTGCCCGGGCGACGTGGACACCGAGCTCAACCAGGCGTTCTTCGATGCGCACCCGGACCCGGTCGAGTTCCGACGCCGGCTGGAGCGGGAGTACCCGCTCCGGCGGATCGCCTCGCCCGACGAGATCGCCCGGGTGGCCCTCTTCCTCGCGTCGGACGACGCCTCGTTCATCAGCGGCTCGCAGGTGGTGGTCGACGGGGCGCTGATGGCGCGGATCTACGACCTGTGACGACCTGCGGACGACAGCCAGGCGGCTCCCGCGACAGGAGGAGAACGGTGCACGACGACGTTCGGACGCACGATGGTCGACTTCATGCAGATGAAGTCGTTCGCGGAGGACCCGCTCGTGCTCACCGACGGGCGACGGGATCCGGGTGATCGACGTGGAGGGTCGGCGCTACATCGACGGCCTGTCGGGCACGTTCTGCGCCTCCCTCGGCCACGGCAACGACGGCGCTCGCGGAGGCCGGCGCGGCGCAGCTCCGGCGGCTGGCGATGGCGGCCCCGACGATGGCGACGAACGACCGGGCCCTCGAGCTGATCGACCGCCTGCTCGGGCCTGCTGCCGGAGCGCTACTCGGTCGTCAAGCTGCTGTCGGGCGGCAGCGAGGCGACCGAATCGGCGATGAAGATCGCCCGCCAGTACCACAAGCAGACCGGGCAACGCCGGCAAGTACAAGATCCTGTCGCACTACCGGTCGTACCACGGGGCGACGGGCCACGCGGTCGCCGCCAGCGGCTGGCCGGCCTGGCGGGCACCGTACGAGCCGCTCGCCGGCGGGTTCATCCACCTCCACACGCCGGACCCGTACCGGCCGCCCTTCGGCGGTCTCGCCGGACGAGGTCGCGGCCACGTACCTCCGCCTCGTCGAGGAGACGATCGAGCTGGAGGACCCGCGGACGATCGCGGCCCTGATCACGGAGCCGGTCCTGATGTCGGCCGGCGTCGTGGTCCCGCCGGAGGGCTACCTGCCGGGCCTGCGGGAGCTGTGCGACCGGCACGGGATCCTGCTGATCTTCGACGAGATCATCACGGCCTTCGGGCGGCTCGGCGCGATGTTCGCCTCGGAGCTCTTCGAGACGTGGCCCGACATCATGTGCCTGGGCAAAGGCCTCAGCGGCGGCTACGCTCCGCTTTCGGCGGTCGTCCTGTCGCGGCAGGTGGCCGACGCGTTCTGGGGCGAGCCGCGCGACCTCGTCCAGTTCCACAGCGGCCACACGTACGGGGCGAACCCGGTCGCCTGCGCGATCGGCGATCGCGGCGATCGACCAGATCGTCGGGGACGGCATCCCCGCCAATGCCGCGACGCCAGGGCGAGCGGCTGCGGCCGGGCTGCGCCGGCTCCAGGAGCGGCATCCGTGGATCGGCGACGTCCGGGGGCTCGGCCTCCTGGTCGGCGTGGAGTTCGTCCAGGATCGCGCAACGCGCGCCCGCTTCCCGGCGGACGCCGCGCTCGGCACCAGGGTACGCGACGCCGCCCGGCGTCGCGGGCTGCTCGTGCGCGCCAGCCACTGGATGCTCGTCTTCGCCCCGCCGCTGACCATCACCGCGGCAGAGGTCGACGAGATCGTCGAGATCACGGGACTCGGCTCGACGACGTCGTCGCGGCGAGTGCGGGCGGTGCCCGCGCTTCGGGCCGGCGGCCATCGGTTCCCGATGACCGCACGCGTCGCCGATGGCTGGTCGTACCACGGCCTGGCGGCCGTCATACTCGAGAACGCCGCCCTGCGCGTGACGGTCCTGCCCGAGCTCGGTGGGCACGTCCTCGAGCTCGTCGACAAGGCGCTCGACCGGAACCTGCTCTGGGTCAACCCGCGGACCGCGCCGCGCCGCGCCCCGTACGGCGCCCACTTCGACGACTGGTGGTCGGGCGGCTGGGACGAGATCTTCCCCACCGGCGACCGGGCGCTGCTCCACGACGAGCTCCTGCCGTACATGGGCGAGGCATGGTCCGTGCCCTGGGAGGCGCGCTCGGGAGAGGGCGACGGAGCGGCGTGGGTGGAGACGATCGGCCATGCGACGATCGCGCCGGCGCGCCTCGAGCGAACGCTCCGCCTCGACGGCGACGCTCCCGTGCTCCGCGCGCGCTACCGGATCACGAACCTCGACGTGCGCCCGCTGCCGTTCCTGTGGGGGATCCACCCGTGCTTCGCGGTGACCGCGGCCCACCGGATCGACCACCCGGCGCCCACGATGCTCGTCGGCGTGACCTCCGGTCCGGTGATGGGCGAGGTGGGCGCGACGTACCGCTGGCCGGCCCAGCCCGTGTCGGGGCCGGCCGGGGAGATCCGCGACGCTCGGGCGGTCTTGCCGCCGGAGGCGGGCGTCTTCGGCGGGCACTGGGCGACCGACCTCGCCGAGGGCTGGCTCGCCCTGACCGACACGGCGTCCCGGCGCGGGGTGGCCCTGGTCTTCCCGCGCGAGGTCTTCCCGCACGCCTGGCTGTGGCAGGTCTACGGTGGCTGGCGGGGGCACCACCACCTCTGCCTCGAGCCGTGGACCGGCTACCCGATGCAGCTGGAGGAGGCCGCGGCCGCCGGTCGCGCTCGCGTGCTGGCGCCGGGCGCCGTCGCTCGAGGCCGAGGTCGCCTTCGTCCTCTACGAGGGCGTCGAGGCGGTGCGCTCCATCGAGGCGCGCGACAGCGGGTTCGCCATCCGCTGAGCCTTCAGCCGGACAGGTCGGCCGGCTCGATCGTCTCGTCGGGGGCGTCCTCGTTCGGCGCCACCGCGATCAGCATCAGGAAGGGCTCCTCGCCGACGACCCGGATCGCGTGCGCGACTCCACGCGGCGCAACGAGGACCTCGCCCGGCCCGACGGTCCGCTCCGGCTGACCCGCGAAGGCGAACACGGCATGGCCGGCGAGGACATGGAACATCTCCTCGGCCCGGGGGTGCCGGTGCGGCACGGTGGCATGGCCGGCCGGCCAGCCCCAGAGGACGACGCGGATCGCCGGCGAGGCGATCAGCGGAACGCGGAACGGCGGCGGACCGTGGCGGGTGGCGAGATCCTGGAGGGTCGCCCCCTCCGCCTCGACGATCTCGTGCGCGTCAACGTGCGGCATCCGCGTTCCTCGTTCGGCACTCGCGCCTCGTGCGGCGGTGCGCCCGGCGCCAGTCGACCACGGGCCTCAACCCCAGCGCTCGAAGCGGGCGAACTCCTCGAAGGGCACCCAGCCGCGCTTCAGCGATGGCGACCGGACGTCGGGGAGCGGGCGACCCACCGGCATGACGCCGATCGGGACGAACTCCTCGGGGATCCCGAGCTCCGCGCGGAGCGCCGCGGGGTCGAAGGCGCCCGCGAACCCCGAGGCGAGGCCGGCGTCCACCGCGGCCAGCATGATGACCATCACCGTGGCCCCGATGTCGACGAACCAGTAGGGGACCGGCCACTCGATCTCGCGGCCCTCGTCGTCCAGCTTGTCGGACTCCCGGTAGCGCCGGTGGTAGATCTCCTCCGAGACACACGGGACGAGCTGGGCGGCGCACTCCGAGATCCAGGGCCCCATCCCGAGGTCGGCGTAGCCTTCCTCGCCGCAGATCCGGGCGACGCGCCGGCGCGCGGCGGGATCGGTGACGATCACGAGCCGCTGGCCCTGGCTGAAGCCGGCCGACGGGGTCCGCTGGGCGAGCCGGGCGATCCCCTCGATCACCGCGGGATCGACCCCGCCCTCCTCGAAGCGCCGGACGGCGCGGCGCTTCATGATGACCTCACGGAGTTCCACGCGGGCCCTCTCCTGCAGGGGGGCGGACGACGGGACTGGAGGTCGGCGTCATCGGTCCCACGGACAAGGTACGCGCTGCGGACCGCGATCGCGCGGAGCGTCCTGCCCGGGGGCCGCCCGGTCTCGCAGGAGCTGTGCGAGCGCTATGCGGCTGCCGACGTCAGGTGCGTCGACGCGGCCGTCCTCGCCGTCGTGGAGCGGCTCGGCGAGCCGAAGCTCGCGACGCTCGACCGCCGCCACTTCGGTCGCCTGCGACCGCGCCACTTGGCGACCTCCTGCCGGCCTGACCGGCGCGATTCGAATCCGAACCGCAACCCGCCCGCGGATTGGGGCGGGTTGGCGCCGGGCGCCACGGTCCGGTAGCATGCGAAAAACCCCGGAGGAGCCCCAGCCCGTGGCGAAGTATGTCTTTGTGACCGGAGGCGTGACCTCCTCCCTCGGGAAGGGCATCACCGCCGCCAGCATCGGCCGGATCCTCAAGTCCCGCGGGGTCTCCGTCTCCGTCCTCAAGCTCGACCCGTACATCAACGTCGAC
Organism: uncultured Chloroflexia bacterium; assembly: GCA_963725875.1. Lineage (GTDB taxonomy): Bacteria > Chloroflexota > Limnocylindria > Limnocylindrales > CSP1-4 > CTSoil-043. The sequence continues at coordinate 135,369 of CAVRZZ010000002.1, forward strand.
CCGGGGACGATGTCGCCCTACCAGCACGGCGAGGTCTTCGTCACCGACGACGGCGCCGAGACGGACCTCGACCTGGGTCACTACGAGCGGTTCATCGACGAGAACCTGTCCCAGCTCTCGAACGTCACGACCGGCCGCATCTACCAGGCCGTGATCGGGAAGGAGCGCCGCGGCGACTATCTGGGCGGCACCGTCCAGGTGATCCCGCACATCACGAACGAGATCAAGGAGCGGATCCAGCGGGTCAGCCGCGACGGCGGCGCCGACGTCGTCATCATCGAGGTCGGCGGGACCGTGGGTGACATCGAGAGCCTCCCCTTCCTGGAGGCGATCCGCCAGATGCGGAAGGACGTCGGACGGCAGAACGTCGTCTACGTCCACGTCACGCTCCTGCCGGCGCTCCAGGCGACGGGAGAGCTCAAGACCAAGCCCACCCAGCACTCCGTCAAGGAGCTCCGCGGGATCGGCATCCAGCCCGACGTGATCATCCTGCGCTCCGACCACCCGGTCTCCGACGAGATCCGCGACAAGATCGCGCTCTTCACGGACGTCCCCTCGGAGGCCGTGATCCCGGCCGAGACCGCCGACACCATCTACGAGGTGCCGCTCCTGTTCGAGGAGTTCGGCCTGGGCGACCTCCTCGTGCGGGACCTCGGGCTGACGGGCGTCGCCGCCCCGCCCGACCTCTCCGGGTGGCGCGACCTCGTCGAGCGGATCAAGCGCCCGAAGCCGCCCCTCGAGGTCGCCCTCGTCGGCAAGTACATCGAGCTGCCGGACGCCTACCTGTCGGTCACGGAATCGCTCAAGCACGCGGGCTGGGCCAACGACGTGGACGTGAAGGTCCGCTGGGTCAGCTCCGAGACCCTGACCGAGGAGAGCGCGGAGCGCGAGCTCGCCGGAGCGGCCGGCGTCCTCGTCCCGGGCGGCTTCGGCCACCGGGGCATCGAGGGCAAGGTGGTCGCCGCCCGCTGGGCCCGCGAGCGCCGGATCCCGTACCTCGGTCTGTGCCTCGGGCTGCAGTGCGCGGTGATCGAGCTCGCCCGCCAGGCGACCGGCTCGCAGGACGTCAACTCCACCGAGTTCGACATGTTCACCCAGCACCCGGTCATCGACTTCATGCCGGACCAGCGCGACCTCGAGGAGAAGGGCGGCACGATGCGCCTCGGCCTCTACCCGGCGCGGCTGACGCCCGGCTCGAAGGCCCACGCGGTCTACGGCGACGAGGTCGTCTACGAGCGGCACCGCCACCGCTTCGAGGTCAACAACCGCTACCGCGCGACCCTGGAGGCGGCCGGCATGGTCCTGTCGGGCCAGTCGCCCGACGGGCGGCTCGTCGAGATCGTCGAGCTGCGGGACCACCCGTGGTTCGTCGCCAGCCAGTTCCATCCCGAGTTCAAGAGCCGCCCCGAGCGGCCCCATCCGCTCTTCGACGGCTTCGTGGCGACCGCCGTCGCGCTGCGGGACGGTCGGGAGCCGGTGCTCCGGGCGCGCCCGGGCCGCGTGGCGCTCGTGGACCGGTCGCAGCGACCGGCCGACGTGACTCCGACGCCGGCATCGGCCGACGCGGCTCCGGCGGCGTCGCCCGCCGCCGGCTCGCGCGAGGCCGGGGCCGAGCCCGCCTGAGCCTCCGGCCGGGACCGTCCCGGCGGTCCGCGCGGCCGCGGGTCGTGTGGGAGCCGAGGGCCCGGCCGACCGCGGCTACAATCGACCGGCCTCCGCCGCACCCAGGAGCCTCCCCATGAAGCTGTTCCTCGACACCGCCGACATCGACGAGATCCGCACGGGCGTCCGCTGGGGCGTCATCGACGGCGTCACCACGAACCCCAGCCTCTACGCCAGGGTCGGCGGCTCGTACGACGACGTGCTCCGCCAGATCTGCAAGCTGACGTCCGGCCCGGTCAGCGCCGAGGTGATCGCCGACGACGTCGAGGGCATGCTGAAGGAGGGCCGCCACTTCGCCGCCCTGGCCCCCAACATCGTGGTCAAGATCCCGATGTGCGAGAACGGCCTCGAAGCGATCAGCCGCCTCGCCGACGAGGGCATCCGGACGAACTGCACGCTCATCTTCAGCGCGAACCAGGGCCTGCTGGCGGCGAAGGCCGGGGCCTCGCTCCTGTCGCCCTTCGTGGGGCGCCTCGACGACATCAACGAGGAGGGGATGACGGTGATCCGCGAGCTTGCGGACATCGTCAACCTCCACGAGCTCGAGTCCGAGGTGCTGGCGGCCTCGATCCGCCATCCGCGCCACATCACCGACGCGGCGCTCGCGGGGGCGCACGTGGCGACCCTGCCGTTCAAGGTCCTGCAGCAGATGGTCCGCCACCCGCTCACGGATCGCGGCATCGAGCTCTTCAAGGCCGACTGGGCCAAGGCGACCGCCGAGGCGGCGTCCAAGGGGTAGGCCCCGCCGGCCGTCTCCAGCCCCGCTCCGCGGGCTGCAATCCGGGCCCTCCGGGTCGACGCCGGCCGCCCGACGATGGCCCGACGATGGCACGTTGACGGCTCCACGCCCCGTGGTATGCTCCGCTCATCCCACACGCACCGCCGCCGCGGATCCAATTCCGCGCCCGTGCGCCCATCCCTCGGCCGGTCGACGGCCGTCCCTTCCCGCAGGTGACCCCCACCCCCATGCCGAACGGACCCGATCCGCAGCGCAGCCGTAACCGGCGCCCCCGCCGCCGCCCCCAGGGCGCGCGCGCGGCCGGCTTCCCCGACGTCGACGAGCAGAACGGCAGCGGCGACGACGGCCCCGAGATCGGGGCTGCCGAGCTTCGCGACATGAGCGCGGCGCAGCTCCGCGCCACCGCCCAGGAGCTCGAAGTCGAGACCGGCGACGTCGAGCGCCGCGACGACCTCGTCGACGCCATCCTCCAGCGCCAGTCGGAGCGGCTCGGCCAGTCGTACGTCACCGGGATTCTCGACGTCGTCGACGAGGGCTACGGGTTCCTCCGCCGCCACGGCCTCATGCCGGGATCCGAGGACGTCTACGTCAGCTCCAGCCAGGTCCGCCGCTTCGGCCTGCGGATCGGCGACCGCGTCGGCGGCACCGTGCGGGCCCCGCGGGAGGGCGAGAAGTACTGGGGGATGCTCCGCGTCGACACCGTCAACGGCGTCGATCCGGACACCGCGCGCCGGCGCCCGCATTTCGCCGACCTGACGCCGATCCATCCGATCGAGCTCCTCAACCTCGAATCGGATCCCAAGAACCTGAGCCAGCGGCTCGTCAACATCGTCAACCCGATCGGGAAGGGCCAGCGCGCGCTCATCGTGAGCCCGCCCAAGGCGGGCAAGACGATGCTCCTCAAGAACATCGCCAACGGGATCACGGCGAACTACCCGGAGATCCTCCTCATGGTCGCCCTCATCGGCGAGCGGCCGGAGGAGGTCACGGACATGCGCCGGTCCGTCAAGGGCGAGGTCATCTCGTCGACCTTCGACGAGCCGACCGAGAACCACACCCACGTCGCCGAGATGGCCCTCGAGATCGCCAAGCGGCAGGTCGAGACCGGCCGCGACGTCGTGATCCTGCTCGACTCCGTCACGCGCCTCGCCCGGGCCTACAACCTCGCTCTCCCGCCGTCCGGCCGGACCCTGTCGGGCGGCATCGACCCCATCGCCCTGTATCCGCCGAAGCGCTTCTTCGGCGCCGCCCGGAAGATCGAGGAGGGCGGCAGCCTCACGATCATCGCGACCTGTCTCGTCGACACGGGGTCGCGCATGGACGACGTCATCTACGAGGAGTTCAAGGGCACCGGCAACAGCGAGCTGATCCTCGACCGCAAGCTGGCGGAAAAGCGGATCTGGCCGGCGATCGACGTCCAGCGCTCGGGCACGCGGCGCGAGGAGCTGCTCCTCGAGGAGCCCGTCCTCAAGATGGTCTGGACCATGCGCCGGATGCTGTCCGCCGTGGGGACGAACGAGGGTATCGAGCTTCTGCTGAACCGCCTGGCCAAGACCGAGAACAACGCGATGTTCCTGGCGTCGCTCCAGAAGAGCTCCGACGCTACCGCCGGGTAGCCGACGGAGCCCGCCGGGCAGGCGCGGAACCCGCGGGGCAGGCCATGTGGCCCGCGGGTTCGGGCCGAACGGCAGGGGGGGTTCCAGCGTTGCGAACCTCGAGCCCACGTTGCCGGTTTCGCCGGCCTCTGGTAACGTCGGCCCAACGCCCGACCGGGAGACGGGCCACACGTACGCCGTATCGAGAACCCCAGCTCCATACCGCGTCCTTGGACGACGGCTCGCCCCCGCGGGTACGCCCGCCGATGCCGGCGTCCTCTCCAGGAGAGCGTATTGCTGAACGCGACGTTCACCGCGCGCCGACTGCGGTCGCTCGTGCGCGGTGACGGCACCGACCCGGAACCCCGGGTCGAACCTCCGCGCCGTCCCGGCTTGGGCCTCGCCCGCCGCGCCGACGGTGCGCTTCGGGCCGCATCGCGGAATCCGGCAGGCTCGGCACCCGCGACGCCGGCGGCCCGCCGGGTCCGCAGCCCCGCCCGCCTGCTGCGGCGCATCGACGCCCCCGAGCGACTCGTTCCCATCCTCGTCGCCGCGTTCCTGCTGGTTGCCTCCGTCACCGCGGTCCCCGGCCTGGCCGGTGGCGCGAAGGGAGCGACCGAGGGATCCGGCGCCGCTCCGCGCCTCGTCGTCGGCGGTGACACCGGCCCCTACGCGGGTGACGTGCTCGCCGGAGCGATCGACGGGCCCGGGACCGGCGTCGACATGGGAATCGGCCCCGACGAGTCCACCGGCCGCGTCGCCCTGGCCCAGCAGGAGCCTGCGGGCGTCCCCGACGTGGCCGGCCAGTTCCTGGCCGACGGCACCCTTCTCAAGCCCGTCGTCGTCGACACCACGGTGGAGGACGGCCGCAGCCAGCTCCGCTCCTACAAGGTCCGCCCCGGTGACACGCTGACCGGTATCGCGAGCCGGACGGGCGTCTCGATGATGACCATCTGGTGGGCGAACAAGCTCAAGGCCAAGGACGACCTCAAGATCGGCCAGGTCCTGGTGATCCCGCCGGTCGACGGCCTCATCGCGACGGTGAAGAGCGGCGACACGCTCGCCTCGATCGCCGCCGCCAACAAGGTGAACGCGTCCGAGATCGTCTCCATCAACGGCCTGACCGACGAGACGCTCGTCATCGGCCAGGTGCTGATCCTGCCCGACGCGCGCGGGAAGGCCATCGCGACGCCGAAGCCGACCAAGCGCCCGACCGTCCGCGTCGCCACGGTCAGCCGGCCGTCGACCACGACCCGCACGCGGACGTCCGCCCGGCCGCCCGTCCAGTACTCCGGCGGCGCCTTCGCCTGGCCGGTCGCGGGCGGCTACATCAGCCAGTACTTCCACTACGGCCATCCGGCCATCGACATCGCCGGCAGCTACGGCCTGGGCGTGAAGGCAGCCGCGAGCGGCACGGTGATCTTCGCCGGCTGGAAGAGCAACGGCGGCGGCTACCAGGTCTGGATCGCCCACGGCAGCGGCCTCTACACGACCTACAACCACATGTCCGCCGTCGCCGTCTCCTCGGGCGCGCACGTCGGCCGCGGCGATTTCATCGGGCGCCTCGGGGCGAGCGGCTGGGCCACCGGCCCGCACCTCCACTTCGAGGTGTGGCACGGCGCCATCTGGAACGGCGGCACGCGCGTCAATCCCCTGGCCTACCTCTAGCGCGGCCGAGCACCCCCGTCCTCCCGGGCTCTCGCGCAGGGCCCGCGCGGGCTCGTGCGACAATCGCCCCTGATGTTCCTCGACCGCGTCAAGATCTGGATCCGTGCCGGTGACGGCGGCGACGGCGCCGCCACGTTCCGGCGCGAGGCCCACGTTCCCCGCGGCGGTCCCGACGGCGGCGACGGCGGCCGCGGCGGCAGCGTCATCCTGCGAGTCGATCCCGGCCTGACGACGCTCCTCGACTTCCGCTACAAGCACCACTTCCGGGCCGAGCCCGGCGGGAAGGGGACGGGGGCGAAGCGTCACGGGAAGGCCGGCGAGGACCTGGTCCTGCTCGTCCCGCCCGGGACCGGCGTCCTCGACGACGCGACCGGCGAGCTCCTCGCCGACCTCGTGGCGACGGGCCAGACGGCGACCATCGCGCGCGGCGGGCGCGGCGGCCTGGGCAACGTCCACTTCGCGACGGCGACGCACCGCACCCCAAAGCACGCCCAGAAGGGGGAGCCGGGGGAGGAACGCTGGCTGCGCCTGGAGCTGCGGCTCATCGCGGACGTCGGCCTCGTCGGGCTCCCGAACGCCGGGAAGTCCACGCTCCTGGCCGCCCTGACGGCCGCCCAGCCCAAGATCGCGGCGTACCCGTTCACCACCCTCGAGCCGAACCTCGGCGTGATGGACCTCGGCGATGCGGAGGACCGGCGTCCCACGATCGCCGACGTCCCCGGCCTGATCGAGGGCGCCTCGGCAGGAGCCGGGCTCGGGCACGCCTTCCTGCGCCACGTCGAGCGGACCCGGGTCCTGGTCCACGTGGTCGACGGGGCCTCGCGCGACCCGGAGTGGGACTACGGGGTCATCCGCGAGGAGCTCCGCCTCCACGACGAGACGCTCCTCGCGAGGCCGTTCGTGATCGCCTTCAACAAGATCGACCTCCCCGAGGCCCGCGAGGCCTGGCCCGCCTTCGCGGCGGCCCGACGGACCGAGCAGCTGCCCGTCGTGGCCGTCTCCGCCGACGCCGGCGACGGTCTCGGCGCGCTTCGCGAGCTGCTCGCCGACCTCCTTCCGGACGCCGCCGGCCTCGCCGCCGAGCCCGAGCCGACCGGCGTCGTCGTTCACCGGCTCGACGCCGCCGGTGACGGGTTCACCCTCGGGCGCGAGGGCGACGTCTTCCTCGTGCGGGGGCGTCGCATCGAGCGGATCGCCGTCCAGACCAACTTCGACGTCGAGGAGTCCGCGGAACGCTTCCAGCGCGACCTCGACCGGCTCGGCATCGACGGAGCGCTGCGTCGCGCCGGCGTCCAGCGCGGCGACACGGTGCGGATCGGGCGCGTCGAGTTCGAATGGGGAGCCGACGCCTGGGAGGACGACCGGCCTTGACCCGCGCGGTCGGCGCCGGCGAGGGCGGAGGGCCCGTCGGGATCCTGGGCGGGACCTTCGATCCGCCGCACCTCGCCCATCTCGCCGTGGCCGAGGAGGCACGCGAGGTTCTCATGCTCTCGCGGGTTCTCTTCGTCCCTGCCGGCGAGCCGTGGCAGAAGGCCGGCCGGGCGGTCACCCCCGGGCCGGTGCGCGTCGCGATGGTCGAGCGGGCGATCGAGGGCAACCCGGCGTTCGTTGTCGATGCCCGCGAGGTGGCCCGCCCCGGCCCCAGCTACACGGTCGAGACGCTGGCCGAGCTGGCCGCGACCGGTGCCGCGATCGACCCGTGGTTCATCCTGTCGTCCGAGGCCCTCGCGGGGCTCTCGACCTGGCGCGAGCCGGAGCGGATCCTTGGGCTCGCGCGGCTCTGCGTCGTTCCGCGGGGCGACGAGCCGATCGCCGCGGCCGCCGCGATCGCCGCGTTCCGAGCGCGCTACCGCGTTCCCGTGACGCGGCTCGCGGTGCTCGACCACCCCCGCCTGGCGATCTCGTCCACGCAGATCCGGGCGCGGGTGCGGGCCGGCCGCTCGATCCGCTACCTGGTCCCGGATTCCGTCGCGGCGCTCATCGCGGAGTACGCTCTGTACGCTGCCGAGCCGGGGCCCCAGGTCCCGCCGGCCGATCGCTGAGGAGGCTCATGTCCATCGACCCCGCCCTCGACCCCGAGGATCCCGCGCCCGACGCGCCGGCCACCGCGCCGCGTGCCGGCCTCCCGGCCCGCACCACTCCCCCGCCGGAGATCGACCGCGCCCCGCTCGACCTGGCACGCCGGGTCGTGGAGCTGGCCGAGGACAAGAAGGCCGCCGAGATCGTCCTCCTCGAGATCGCACCTCTGACGACCGTCGCCGACTACCTCGTGCTCTGCTCCGGCGGATCGGAGCGCCAGCTCGACGCGATCGCCGACGGGATCACCGAGGGACTGAAGGCGGAGGGGATCCGGACCCTGGCCCGCGAGGGCGAGCCGAGCTCGCACTGGGTCCTCCTCGACATCGGGTCCGTGATCGTCCATGTCTTTGCGCCGCCCGAGCGCGAGTACTACGGCCTGGAGCGCCTGTGGGCCGAGGCCCGGACGGTGCTGCGCGTCCAGTAGCCCGGTCGGGGCAGGCGGTGGGGGACGACCGCCGCCCCCGGACGGTACGAGCGGCCCATCGCCCCGGGCCCCCGCGCGCCCCGACAATCCGGGCACGGCCGAGCGGTTCGGCCTCGAAGTCCGAGGTCCGGGATTCCCGATGGCGAGCCTCCGCGATCGATGCCCCGAGTGCACCCGTCGCCTCGTCGTCTCGCGTTTCGACGCGTCATTCCGGGAGCCGGACGGTGGCGAACGCCTCTGCTTCGCAATCCCCGGCGGCCTGTGCGAGGAGTGTCACCAGCTCTACGTCGACCCCGAGCTGATCGAGGTCCTGCGGCTCGGCCGCGCGCGCTGCGTGTTCGCGATCGAGTCGGACCTCGTGCTGCAGGAGCAGGCCTGGTCCAGCGCCGACTGACGGCGCCCCGTCCGGGTCCACCCGGGATCTGTCCCGGCCCACGTCCCGACCTGTCCCGGGCGCCTCTCAGGCGCGGGCGACGCGCTCCGCGAGCCACAGCGCGAACGCCAGTCGACGACGCGGAGCATCCGGGGCCCCCTCGCCCTTCAACGTGGCGTCGAGCTCCAGCAACCCCTCCAGCGCCCCGACCAGCTCGTCCTGCCGCCAGGCCGCCCCCTGCTCCCACAGCTTGCGGGCGGGGAACTCCTTGAGCTTCAGGGCGCGGGCCGTGGCCTGGATCGTGTCGCCGCGCTCTCGGTGGTCGGCAACGAGCAGAAGCTCGCGGACCCGGCGGTGGAGGACGGCGACCAGGACCGGCTCCGGGGTCGTGTCGAGGAGCCGCCCGAGGAGGTCGGCCGCCTCGCGGGCCCTGCGGGCCCCGACCGCGTCGAGGAAGGCCCAGGTGGAGCCGGGCACGGCGTCGGCCACGAGCGCCTCGACGTCCTCGGCGCGGACGAGGCCATCCAGGCGGTAGACGGCGAGCTTCTCCAGCTCCGCGACCGCGAGGCGGCCCTGGCGGCGGCGGTCCACGTCGCCCTCGCGGACGAAGGCCCCGACCTTGCGCGCCAGCGCCTCGGCGGCCCCGCGCTCGAGGCGCATGCCGCGCTCCGCCGCCCGCTCCTCGATCCAGCGGGCCATCCCGCCCTCCCGAGGCGCGATCACCTGGCGCACCTCCCCGCCGGCGTCGGCGATCGCGGCTGCGAGGTCCTCCAGCGACTTCGCCCGCCGGCTGCTCCCGTCGACCGGCTCCACGAAGGCCAGGGCGTTGCCGGGCGCGACGGAAGCGACGGCGGCGAGGAGCGCGTCGCGTTCGGCCTTGGCCCGCACGAGCGGCCCCGGGTCCTCCACGATCACCAGGGTCCCGCCCCCGAAGAGCGTCGCCGTCGCCACCCGCTCCGCGATCTCCGCGGCCCGTGTCCCGACGCCGGTCGTGCGCCAGGCGACGGGCAGCTCGCCGTCGGGGCCGGCAGCCCGCCGGCCGAGCGAGATGGCCGCGGCGTCGAGCCCGTACTCGTCGTCGCCCCAGAAGTAGCCGACGGTCGGCCCGCCGACGGTCGCGCTCACGCGGCGGCCCCCCTGCCGGCCAGCCCGGCGGCGCGCAGAGCGCCTGCCGTCCAGCGAAGACGCCGGACGTCACCGGGGTCGACCCCAGCCCGGGCGCAGACGGCCGCCTGCAGCTTCTCGGCGCGGACGCGCGCCGCCGCGCCGTCGGCGGCGCTCCAGCCGTCCGGGTAGCGCCTCCGCCAGCTCGCAAAGCGCGCTGCCATCGACTCCAGGCGCTGGCCGGCCCGCTTGTCCGCGTACGCGACGAGCATCTCCTCGAGCGACGCCGTCTCCAGCCACCGGTCGGCATCCGGCGCAAGCAGGCGCGTCACCGGGTGCCCCGTCACCGCGGCCGCGAGCTCCGCGTGCCCGTGGGCGGTGAGCCAGGCAGCCGATCCCTCCCCGTGCGGCAGGGTCGCGGCGGGCGCGGCGCGCCGGAGCGCCTTGTCGACGTCGTGGAGGAGCGCGGCCGCCTCGACGAGCGCGCGATCCACGCGGAGGCCGCGATCGGCGGAGCGCGCCGCGAGCCATCCGGCGACCTCGGCGACTGCCCGCGCGTGGCGCACGTGCCAGGCTGGAGGGTCGAGCGAGAGGAGCAGGGCGGCGGCGGTCGCGCGGGAGGGGACGGACATCGGAGCGATCATACGAGAGGCTGGCCCCGGCGCCGCCCCCCAGCAGTGCGCTCGGTGACGCCGCCGGCGTCCGCGCCGGGATCGGCCGGTCCGTGCGCACCTGGACCCCGCTGGCGCCGAGCGCCACGTCGATCGCGCCGACCTCGTCGGTACGCACCACCGCCGCTCCCGCCCCCGCCAGACGGGCCAGCACCTCGCGCGACGGGTGGCCGTAGTCGTTCCGCGCCCCCACGGAGACGGCGGCCACCCGGGGCTCCGTCGCCGCGACGAGCGCTTCGCTGGTCGACGTTCGGCTGCCGTGGTGCCCCGCCTTCAGGAGGTCGACCGTCGGCAGGCCCCGCGCCGCGAGCCGTTCCTCGACGTCGGCCTCGGCGTCGCCGGCGAGGAGGAATCGGCGCCCCTCGAAGGTCCCCAGGAGCACGATCGACGCGTCGTTGACGGCGCTGCCGTCGTCGGAGGCCTCGGCCGGGATGCGCTCGGCGTCGGGCCAGAGCACCTCGAAGGTGATCCCGTCGACGACGAAGCGATCGCCCGCCGCCAGCCGACCGGATGCCTCCCCCCGCGCGGCCAACCCCGCGACGAGGGCTTCGTAGCCGGGCCCTCGGCCGGGCATCCCGGGCTCGATGATCCGTCCCACGCGGTACCGCTCCAGGACCAGCGGCAGACCGGCGACATGGTCCTCGTGCGGGTGCGTGAGGATCACGAGGTCGATGCGACGGTCCCAGGGCGGCACCCGGGCGTCGAGGGCGACGAGGAGCCGATCGGGGTCGGGACCCCCGTCGACGAGGATCCGGCCGCCGGTCGGGCCGGTGACGAGGATCGCGTCGCCCTGCCCGACGTCGAGCACGACGACATGAGCGCGGCCGTCGGGCCGTGTCGCCGCCGCGACGACGAGGACCGCGAGCGAGAGCCCACCGACGAGCGCCGCGGCACGCAGGACGCGCCCCGTCCGCCGATCGAGGGGCATGCCCGGACCGCGGGCGCGGCCGGACGCCCCGGGCTGCGATCCGCGGCCGGTGGGCGCGGCCGGCCCCGCGATCGCAGCGGGCGGCGGCCCACCCTTCGCACCCGGCGCCGCCGCAGCGCCCACCCCGGGCGCCTGCCCTCCGATCAGGGCGCGGATCCGGCGCCGGAGCGCCACCGCCGCGAGCATCGCGGTCAGCACCACGGCCATCCCGGCCGCGACGGCCGGGGGCAGCGTCACGCTGGCGAGCGGCAGCCCCGCGGCGAGCCGGACGATCGCGATGAGGAGGCCGAGGACGAGCGCCCCCGGGACGCCGGCGACGGTCGCGACGAGCGCCGGCGCGCCGACCGCGGCCAGGGCGCCACCGACGAGCGCCAGGGTGCCGGTGGCCATCGCCAGGGGCACGAGCGGGACCACGGCCAGGTTCGTCACCGGCGAGAGCGGGGCCACGCGGCCGAACGCGAGGAGCACGATCGGGAGGGTTGCCGCCTGGGCGGCGAGCGACACGCCGAGCCCCTCGCGGACCCAACCGGGAAGCCAGCCCGCCCGTCGCTCGATCAGCGCGGTGAGCGGCTTCGACCACGCGATGAGCCCTGCCGTCGCTGCCGCCGAGAGCTGCAGGCCGACGTCGGCAGCGTTGGCCGGCACGGCGAGGACCAGGAGGGCGATCGCCCAGCCGAGCGCGGCCGCCGCCGTGCCCGGGCGGCCGCTCTCGCGCGCGAGCAGCGCGATGCCGGCCATCGCGGCCGCGCGCACGACCGACGCGGACGCTCCCGCCAGGACGGTGTACCCGACGATCGCCGTGAGGATGGCGCCGGAGCGCGCACGACGCGCACGGCCGGCAAGGAGGGCGCCAACCAGCCCGCCCACCAGCGCGATGTTCCAGCCGGAGATGGCCACGACGTGCGACAGGCCCGTGGCCGTGAACGCTGCCGCGAGGTCACGGTCCACGCGGTCGCGCAGGCCGACGAGGATCCCGGCCGCCAGGCCGGCCGCCGGCTCGGGGAGTGCCCGTGCCAGCGCATCCCCCGCGGCTCGGCGCGTGCGCTCCAGCAATCCCGCGGCATCGCTGGCCCGGCTCACGACCTCGAGGCTGGCCGATCGCAGCGTCCCGGCGACACCCGTGCGTCGCAGGTAGTCGCCGTAGCCGCCGTCCGGCGCGAGCTCCGGGCGTCCGTCGAGGCGGACGCGGTCGCCCGGCTCCGCGGCGGGGTAGCGCGGGGCGGTGACGGCGAGGGCGATCCCGGCCGCCCCCTCGAGGGTGACGGTGAGTCGCTGCATTCCCTCGCGCGGCGATCCGAGTGTGGACACCCTGGCGAGCCACGGCCCGCGACCGTCCGGCAGGTGCGCCCACGCGTTCTCCGCGGCGCCTCCCCCGGCCAGGATCCGGAGGGTAAGCAACCACGCACCGACCAGGGCGGCCAGGGCCGAGCGTGCCCGCGAGGAGCCACTCGCCTGGACGCTGCCGAGCGCAACGATGGCGGTCGCCGCACAGACTGCGGCGAGGAGGCCCACGGGCGACAGGAGCCCGGCGCCTGCGAGGAGCGCCGGCGCGAGGACGCCGATCCCGACGCGCGCCCCGAGCGGGATCACCGGCCGACCGAGCGGGATCACGGCCGACCGTCCCCGGTCATGGACCGACGGTCACCAGGTCGCGGATCTTGCCGAACGTCGCCTCGCCGACGACGCCCCGGCTGCGCAGGTCGTCGACCGCGGTGAAGGCCGCCTCCTCGCGGGCCGCGATGATCTTCGCGGCCGTCGCCGGTCCGATCCCGGGAAGCGTGTCGAGCTGGTCCGCCGACGCCGTGTTGAGGTCGATGGGAGCGCCCGGAGCTCCTGCCGGGGCGGCCGTTCCGCCGGCCACGTCCGGCGCGGCAGGCACCGGCGCGGCATCGTCGCGTGACGGAATTCGGACCTGCTCCCCGTCCCGGAGGACGGCCGCGAGGTTGATGCGGCTCGCCGCCTCCGCGTCGACGCGGGGCCCGTACCCGCCGGCGGCAGCGACGGCGTCCACGACCCGCGAGCCCGGCGCGAGCCGATAGACACCGGGCCGCCGGACGGCGCCGGCGACGTCCACGACCAGCAGGGCTGCCGATGCCGCGGGACCGTCCGTCGCGGCGCTCTCGGCCGGCGCCGGGCCGCCCCCCGCGAGGACGCGATCGACCGTCAGGGCTCCGCCGGCGTCACCGGGCAGCACGAGGGTGGTCGCGGACGACCCGCCGGCCACGATCGCGATCGCGACGATCGCCGCAACGGCGGCGGCAACGAGGCCGACGGCCGCGAGCGCGAGACGCCGGTCCCAGCCGGAGCTTCCCGTGGCCCCGGCCGGGCCGGGCGGCAGGGGAGGCGGCGCCGCGTGCCCACGGCCCGGGGGTGGGGCGCCCTGGGCCGGCGCATGGCCGGCCGGGGACTGGACCGGCGCATGGCCGGCCGGGGACTGGACCGGCGCATGGCCGGCCGGGGAGCTGCCCGGATCGTGCGTCTCCTCGAGGACGCGCCAGGGGAAGGGTTGCTCCACGCGTGACTCCCCGGCGGGCATGCGGGCGGATCACAAGGGCTGCGCTCGCCCGTCGCACCGGTCGTCCCCACGCGAGCCGATCGACCGGGCGGGCCGCCAGGACGCCCGCCGCATTGGGGGCACAACCGATGCGGCGGGCGTCGACCGCGAGACTAGCGAGGCCGGCTTATCGGCGACTTACCTGCGCGGACCGGCGGGCGCGGCGGGAGTCCGAGGGCGCTCCACCCCGTGGCGGTGCTACGAGAGTGGCAGCCCGCACGCGAGGCAGGCCCACGCACTTGACGGGAGCGGGTTGGCGCACCTCGGACAGGCTGCTCCACCTGATCCCGCTAGCTCTCGAGGCGCCTCCGGCGGCTCGCGATCGCGTAGACGACCGTGAGGGGGGTCACCCCCAGCACCATTGCGAGACCTGCGGCGAACAGGAGCCCGCCTGCCCCGGCGCCAGGGCCGCACGACGCGCTCGAGCCGATGTCACTGCAGGTGGCCAGCCACCCCGTGAGTGACTGGGCGACCCAGTAGCTCCCAGTAACGGCGAGGAACATGGAGCTGCGGCGCAGACCGAGGAGCCCGGCGGCGAGCCCAGTCACCGGCATCATCATGAGCATCAGCCAGCCGGAGCTGTCCCAGGCTGCGTACGGAGGGGGATCGTTCGCCATGAGCGCGACGATCGGGACGGAGCCGATCGCTGCGGGAGCCGTGATGTTCCATGCGAGGAACATCACGGTCGCTCGACCGCCCGCCGAGCTCTTGACGCCGTGCACATGACCGCCTCCCACGGCCGGGACGATCGCACTGCCGCCGCAGGACAGTGAGAGGCGAAGGTCACGATGATGCCCCGGCTCCGCACGTACCCGCCCCGCTCTCCTCGCGGCGAACCGCACGGTTCGTCTGGGGCCGCTGAGCCGCGCCGGGCGTCCGGGGGCCGTTCGGATCTCGCCAGATCCGCGACCAGCGCCTACGGTGGACTGTTGGCGGGAGGCTCTGCCACGCGGCCCATGCTCTGGCCGCCGGGACCGCGCCGAGCCACTGGCGAGACCGACCCGCGGGCTTGCGTTCCGTTGGGGGTACACCGAGATGCGATCGCAACGGTGGGCGGGCCGGCTCCTCGCGGGGTCGGCCGCGTTCGCGCTGATCGCCGGCTGCTCAGCCGGCGGCACGACCTCGACACCGGAGGGCAGCGCCTCGCTCAACGGCCCTGAGCGGGTGAAGGCCGCAGGCACGCTCGTCTGGTGCTCCAGCACGGACTACGCGCCGTTCGCGTCCACGGCGGCGGGCGGCCCCGCCGAGGTGGGCACGGACGCCGTGGGTCTCGACATCGACATCGCCGCGGAGGTGGCGAAACGCCTGGGCGTGACCAGCCGGATCGACCCCACCGAGTGGGACTCCCTCCTCTCGGACCTGGACACCGGGAAGTGCGACCTCGTCATCTCGGGCATGACCAGCACCTTCGGCGGGCGCGCCGAGAAGGCCGACTTCGTCGACTACCTGCGGGCGTGGACGGGGTTCCTCGTGGCCACCGGTAATCCCAAGGGCATCCGCACCGTGGAGGACCTTGCGGGGAAGTCCGTCGCCGTGGAACCCGGTTTCAGCACCGAGGCTTCGCTCAAGGCCGCCAGCGCTGAGCTGGTCGCGGCCGGCAAGCCGGCGATCGAGATCGTCACGACCACCAGGTCGGATGAGGCGTGGGTCGAGGACCTCGTGGCGGGGCGCATCGACGCGCTGGCAGGTGACTCGGCTCTGGACGCCTACAGCGTCGACAAGCCGCCGTACGCCGGCGCGTCCGAGATCGGAGGCCCGGCCATCGACCCGCAGCCCGTCGGGATCGCCATCCGCAAGGACGACGCCGGCATGAAGGAGGCGGTCGCCGCTGCCATCGATGCCATGTACGCGGACGGCACGATGCGGTCCATCGTGGAGAAGTGGGGCATGACCGACGCGGTGGAGCTTCTCGAGTAGGCACCCGGTGTCGTCGCCAGCCCCCGGCTTCGCACCGGGCACCGAGTGTCCGGGGTCGTTCCCCTCTCGTGCAACGGTGCAAGGTGACGGATCGTCTCATTGGCAGCGTGAGGCTCAGACACCAGCCCGAACTCCAGTGACGGACTGGCTACCGGGACCGCGCCGCGCCACCGACAAACCGACCCGCACGACGCGTCGTGGAGGCACAGCGATGAACGCTCGACGATGGATTCCTGCCGCCGTGCTGGGGGGGCTGCTGGTTGGCGCCTCACCTGCGCTGGCTTCGCCGGGGGCCCCGGCGTCCGGGACGGAGGTCGCCGGCAACCCCGCCCCGGCGGCCACGACGGTCGAGGCGGTCTGCGCCACGGCCGACGATCACTTCTGGCTCGTCCGAGCCGACCCCGGCACCCTCGTGCCCATCGTGTACGCCACGAACCCGGAATTCACCGGCTCCGTGACCTTGTCGGCGGAAACCGGGTGGAGCGGGCAGGTCCTCGGCGACCAGGGTGTCGGCATCACGACCGCTCGTACGGCAGGGGCAACGCTGTATGTGCGGCTGGCAGGGGGCCAGGACCTCACGGCCTCAGCGACGGATCGTGTCTGTCCCGATGGCTCGATCACGGTGCGGGTGGATGTCCAGGGCGGGGCCGCGAAGCCGGGTGACTTCGAGACCCCCGTCAGGCGCGTCTCCCCTCCGCTCGCGTACCAGGCACGCGATCCAGTGACGGTGGTGGCGGGCACGCCCGTTGCCGTGGTCCCGGGCTACCTGAGCGTGGACGTGAACCTCGATGCGCTGCCCGCCGGATACACCTGGTCGGCCCTCTTCTGCGGACAGGACCCGGGGGGCGCCTACGGTCGCCCGCTCCTCGTATGGCTCGCGCCAGCGCTGGGCAGCGAAGCCCCACCGAGCCTCGAATGCACGGCACGGTTCAGCGGCGGCCGCGCCGACCGCCACGCTGCCGGCGACCGACGCCGTGAGCGGCCCGACAACAGGGGACGCGCCGCCCATCGGCATCCTGGCTGCCTGGTGCCTGGCAGTCGGGTCCTCCCTCGTCGTGCTGGCGTCCAGTCCGGCGCGACGACGGCGCGAGTAGCCGTCGGAAGCCGCGGCGCACCCGCTCGGTCGGCGAGGCAGGGGCTGACGCCAGGGCATAGACTCGGGTCGGTCCCGGTGTTTCCCGCCGGGGCCACATGCCCCAGCGTGAGGTGGCCCGGACGATGCGGATGACGGACCTGAAGCCCGGGTGGGCCGTGCTCGGCAACGACGGGCGCCGGCTCGGTACCGTCAAGGACGTCGGCCGGGACTACGTGCTCACATCCCACGGCGGCCGCTCGGGCGACCTGTACGTCCCCTCCTCCGCGATCGCCAACGTCCGCGACGAGACGGTGCACCTCAACCTTCCGAAGGCCACCGCCGAGGAGATGGGCTGGGAGCAGGCACCGCGCGACGAGGACGGCCCGGAGTCGACCGGGGAGGGTGACCTCCACCGGCACGTCTGACCCCGGCCTGCCTGACACCGGTCGTCCGACACCGGCACGCTGGGGGCCCCTGATGCCGGCGCCGCGGCCCGGTCGGCGTCATGCGTCGCGCAGGAGACGCTCCGACCCCAGATCCACGACCACCCGGGCGTCCAGGCGGCGGGCGATGCGGGCGCCGGTCCGGCTGAGGGCGGCGATCCCGCGCGCCGCAAGCGCACGTCCCCGGCCAGGGGCCGGTGTCAGCGGCGCCCGGCCATTGTCGAGGTCCTGGGCACGCCACCGCCGCTCGCGGTCGGCCGCAGCGTAGAGCTCGGCCATGCGCATCCTGTGGATCTCGTAGTGGTCCTGCCACATCGTGATGTCTCCCCTGGATCTCAGCGGTGGTGATCGTCAACGAAGCCGTCGCGGCTGTCGGCGCCCGACGCGACGGCGACGAGGTCGAACAGCGCGACGATGGCGATGAACGCCAGGAGCACGGCGAGGGCGATGGTCATCGGTCGAGTCCCCCCTGCGATCCGTCACCGGCAGTAACCGGTGCAATGGATTTAACTGGTTACGAATGCTACCCTCTTGCGTGTAACCAGTCAAGCCCCTATAGTGGTTATCAATGGATCGACGACGAACCCACGAACACCGCGTCGAGCACCGCCACGCGGCGTCGCTCGACGACACCTTCGACTTCCTGAACACCTTCGAGCTGGACGGATTCGGGCGTGCCGTGGAGCACCTCGGCACGCTGGCGGACGCGACAGCGTGGCTCGAGGTGCACGGCCTGCTGCACCCGTCGAAGCGCCTGCCGCTCGACCAAGCGGCGCCGGCGCGTGCCGCGAAGCTCCTCGGACACGTGCGAACCGTCCGATCCGGGCTGCGGGAGATCGTCGACGCGCTCGTCGCCGAGCGCCCCGTCGACACGCAGGCCCTGGCCACCGTGAACGGCATCCTTCGCGCCCGGAGCGCGCTTGAGCTCGTGCCCGGCGAGGGCTGCGTCACCCTCGGCCATCGCCACCTGGGCGACCCGCTCGACGACGCGCTCGCCGCCGTCGCGGAGCCCCTGGTCGCACTGATCGCGACGGGCGACACGAGCCGGCTCCGGATCTGCGCCCACGACGGCTGCAGCTGGGTGTTCCAGGATTCGTCGCGGACCGGGCGGCGGCGCTGGTGCAGCATGGTGACCTGTGGCAACCGGGCGAAGGCCGCCCGTCACCGGGCCCGGAAGCGGGCTGCCTCGTCGCCCGGAACCGAGGCGACGTCTCCCTCCGCCGACGCGGCGCCGGCGCCCGCCTGATCGTCCGGGCGCGGCCGCTCCGCGGAGACCCGGAGGGTCCCGTCCCGCCGGAGCGACCTGCCCGTGTACGAGCCCAGGGTCGTCCTCGCGAAGATTGAGTCGCCGATACGCCGATCGAGCCCATACCGTATGAGCGCCCGGAACGCCCGGGCGTTGCACCAAGGGGGGAGAGGCGTGGACGCCGACTTGATCGGACGGGCGCAGCGCGGGGACGAGGAGGCCTTCGCGAGCCTCGCCGTCGCCGTGGGCGGCCGGCTCCACGCGGTGGCGCACAGGATCCTGCGCGACATCGACCTCGTCGAGGACGCGACGCAGCAGGCGCTGCTCGCCATCTGGCGGGACCTTCCCCGGCTCCGCGACCCGGCGCGTTTCGACGCCTGGTCGTACCGGCTTCTCGTGCGCGCCTGCTACGCCGAGGGACGCCGGACCCGTCACTGGGCGCCGAACCTCCGCCTGCTGCCGGCTGACGAGCCGGCGGAGATGGAGGGCCTGGGCTCGGTCGTCGATCGCGACCAGCTCGAGCGCGGCTTCCGGCGACTCTCCATCGACCACCGGGCAGTGGTGGTCCTCCATCACTACCTCGACCTGCCGCTCGACGAGGTCGCCGACGTCCTCGGCGTTCCCGTCGGGACGGTCCGTTCCCGACTACATCACGCGATGCGCGGTTTGCGCGCGGCGCTCGAGGCCGACGCCCGACCGGCGACGCGGGAGGTTGCCCAATGAGCACCGATCGCGACGTCACCCGCATCGTTCGGTCGTGGCTGGAGGAGGGCCCCACGGCGCTCCCGGACAGGATCCTGGACGCCGTGCTCGACCAAGTCCCCGCGACCCCCCAGCGCCGTGCCTGGTGGCCGGCGTGGAGGTTCCGAGACATGAACACAAGCTTCAAGCTGGCGATCGCGGCCGCCGCGGTCGCGATCGTCGCGCTCGTAGGGATCAACCTGCTACCCAGAGCTGGTGGTGTGGGGGGAACCGGGCCAAGCCCGACCCCGACGTCACCTCAGACCGCACCGCCGTCCCAGGCCGCGCCACCGTCTCCGCTAGCGTCGCCATCGGCCAGCAACGTGCCCACGCGGTTCCCAGACGCCCCGATGCCGGCGGGCACGTACATGGTGGCCCCGTTCGCACCGCCCAACGGGGAAGGCGTCTGCCACAACCCGCCCCAGCCGGGATGCAGCGAGACGGCTCGAGACGACTCGCTTCGCTTCACGATCACCGTCCCCGACGGATGGTCAGGAATCATGGCGGGGATCTGGCTGACCGGGCCGGGGAACAGTCCACCCGACGGGGCGGGCTTGTTGTTCAGTCGGGGCGCCTGGTTGTTGAGCGATCCATGCAAGTACATAGCCGCGGACGTCCCGGTCGGGCCCACCGTTGCCGACTTCGTCGACGCGGTCGAAAACCATCCCCTGCTGGACACGACGACGCCCGTCGACGTCACGCTTGCTGGGTACTCCGGGAAGTACTTCGACCTTCAGGTTCCGGCGGACATCTCCAAATGCGAGACCGAGCCAGGTAATCCATCGAGCGGCCCGATCTACCGTCCGTGGGAACCCGGCATCTACGCCCAGGGTCCGGGCCACCGCTGGCACCTGTGGGTCCTCGACGTCGATGGCGTTCGCGTCGTCGTCCAAAGCGCGGACTACGCAGGGACCTCGGCGAAGACCCGTGACGAGCTCCAGGCGATCGTGGACTCGATCCAGATCGAGCCCTGACGCGACACCGGGTCGAGTGGCCTCTGCAATTCGACCCGGCTCACCTCGACCTCAGCCGGGCGCCGACGCGCGCCGTTGCTCAGCGAAGCTCGGCCGGCTCCAGGCTTGCCGGCCGCCGGCGGACATCAGCCCCCGCTCCGCCCACCCGACGCCGACGCCGGGCCCGTAGGTCCCGTCCCCCTCGCTCCCGGGCGAGACATCGATGATCCGCGGCCGGCCCGGGGTTCAACACAACCCCGGACCCGCAACCCATGGAGCGCCCCCGCCCATGGCTTGTATGCCAAACCCCGGCGGGGGCGCTGGCGTCGAGATCCGGGCGCGCCGCCGCTTGCTCAGCCCGGCAGCCGCTCCCAGGGGACCCAGCGGGATCCGTCCCACCAGCGATGCCAGGTCATCCCATCACGGCCGCGGGCGACGACGTCGAGGCGGTCCGCGCCCCACGAGGAGCAGGCGGGCACGAACGCCGGGTCGAGCTCGCCGGCGAGGGATTCCCACGGATGCCAGGCGGCTCCGTCCCAGTAGCGTTCCAGAGCTGCCCGTCGGGGAAGAGCGCGAAGACTTCCGCCTAGTCGACCGCCCAGGCGACCGCCGTGGGCGCCGAGGCGAGCGTTCCGCCGAGGTCCTCGTCGATCGCGAGTGCCCTCTCGATCCATGCCCGGTGCCGCAGCGTCCCCCGGGGTTCCGCTCGAACAGGTCCCATCGGCCGGCGCCCCACGAGAACGCGGCCATCCCCCCGCTGCTCATCAGCCCATCGCCTCCAGCTTCGGTTTGACTTCGGTGACGAAGCGCGTCATCGACTCCTCGTCATAGGTCGCCGGGACGCCGGCGATGAGGTGTCGGTACCCGAGCTCCACGTACGGCGCCAGCTTCTCCGCCACGTCCTCCGGCGTGCCCACCGGCTGGTCCTCCCAGTGGCGGGCGACCCGATTCCGGTCGAACGCCTCGCGGAACAGGCGCTCAGCCGCGGCCCGGTCGTCGCGGATGAAGACCGTCCCGACGCCCGTCGTCCGCTCGATCTCCGCCGGGTCGCGCCCGACGGCCGCGCAGTGCTCGAGGAGAATCGCCTCCTTGCGCCGGACCGTCTCGATGCCCCCGCCCACGTTGTTCATGTCGCCGTACTTCGCCACGAGCTTGAGCGTGACCTGCTCGCCGCCGCCGCCGATGCAGATCGGCAGGTGGGCCTGGACCGGCGGCGGCAGGTTGCGCGTGTGCTGCGACGTGTAGCGCGCGCCCGCGGCCGTCGGCTCCGTCCCGTCGAGCATCCCGCGCATGATCGGCAGCGCCTCGCCGAGCCAGCGGAGCCGCTCCGGGAAGCCGGAGCCGAACTCGATGCCGAAATCCTCGTGCTCCTCCTCGAACCAGGCGCCACCGACGCCGAGGATCGCGCGTCCACCGCTGATGTGGTCGAGCGTCGTTGCCATCTTCGCCACGAGCGCCGGGTTGCGGAACGTGTTGGCGCCGACCATCAGGCCGATCCGTACGCGCTCGGTCGCCTGGGCCCAGGCGGCCAGCGTCAGCCAGCCCTCGTAGTTCGGCCCATGGGAGTCGCCGACGATGGGGTAGACGTGGTCCCAGGTCCAGAGACTTGTGTATCCAAGTCGATCTGCCCGGATGCCCGCTTCGAGAAGGCTCGGCCAGTCCGTGTACTGGTTCCAGCAGAGGGCGCCGATCTTGACTTCGCTCAACTCACGCTCCATTTGCTCAGGAAGGTCGACCGTGATGGAAAGGCAAGGTGGCCACGCGCGGGAGGTCGAGGGCGATCTCGACCCGGCGCGGCCCGCGAACATGACCGCCGAGATCGAGTCGACCGCCTGCTGCAGGCGCTAGCCCGGGACGCGTGATCCCGATCTGGCGGGTCACCGCGACACTCTCGGCAGCCATGCCTCGTTTCACTCTTGGCTGACGATATCGACCGAGATCTCCACCGCCGGAATCGTTCCCCTGTTCTCGAGCCAGTGGGTCGTGTTCCGATCCTCGGGCCAGCCCACCCCCGGCCCATAGTCCGTAGCGACCCCGTTTCGGTGGTCGGTGATCGTTCCCTGCAGGATGTACACGGTGCCTGGTCTGCCTTTGTGGTCGTGAATCGGGCCGAAGACGCCTCCGGGCTCGATGGTCACCATGCGCATTCGAAGTTGGCGCCGTTCCATGCCCTCGATCTCGCGGGCAAGGTCAACCGTTGCAAGGACCTTCACCGCGACACCTTTCGTCCCAGGTGCCACTTGTTCGTTGCTCATGGTGCTCTCCGCTCTGTACATCCAGGTCCATCGAAGATTGGGCGGCCCTTCAGGCGCGCCACGTCGTGACCGAGGCGATAGGCGGCCGTCCTGGATTCGCTCCCGCGTCGTCGAACACGCGTCGCGCAGCTTCAGTCGCGTAGCCGCGACCCCAAGTCCAGAGCGAGTCGTAGCCCAGCCGGTCGGCGCTGTCGCCGACGCCGGCCTCGAGGCGCGCCGGCCACTCGGTGTATTGGATCCAGCACAGCGCGCCGATCTGACCTGTCCCATGGGTGCCTCCGCGGGCTCGCGTTCCTCGGGAGGCCTCAGGGTACGGCAGGCGTCGGCGATACGCGTCCAGGTGAGCGATGCCTCGACCGTCGGCGGGCCGGGCAGGCCGCCTGGCTCTGGGGCCAAGAAACGAGCCCCGGGCCCCCCGGCTGGTGCGGCCTGGTGGGCCAACCGTGCTCGTCAGCCCGCCTTGCTCGCCGACATCAGGTCTCGCACGTAGGACTCGAAGATGAAGCCTGGGTCGTTCACGAAGAAGACAACGACCACCTGCTCGGCCGGCACGACGGCAAGCATCGAGCCGTAGCCGGTCTTCTCGCCGGTCAGGCCGACGACGTCCCGATTGCCGAGGTCCGACAGGCGCTCGAGCCCAATTCCGTGGCCATCGCCTCCGGGCAGCATCGACTGGAGCGACGCCCGGGATAGGATGTCGCCGGCCATCAGGTGCCACGCCCACGCGGCCACCGACGGCGCGTCGCCCGCCATCGACCCGGAGCCGAACGAGAACGAGACCGACGACATGAACGAGATGACGCCGTCCGCTCCGTAGTCGGCCGGCGCGATCGGCGCGCCGTTTGCCGCCGTGGGGAGCGCCCACGGCTTCGGCGTTGAGGTGCCCTTCCCCTGCTGGACGATCCTCGAGGCGCCGACGGGATCTAGCACCTCGGTGCGCAGCGCGTCGGCGAACGAGGACCCGGTCACCTGCTCCGCGGCGACGGCGAGCAGCACGAAGTTCGGGTTGGCGTGGATCCACCTGCTGCCGGGGGCCGCTTCCGGCTCCGCGAAGTGGCTGACGAGCTCGTTCACCGACCAGACGTGCCTCGCGTCCGCCTGGATGGCCTCCCTGGCATCCGGCTGCGCATAGTCGGGCAGGCCCGAGCGCATCTGGAGCGCCTGCCGCACCGTCGCACCATTCGAGTCGACCTCGAGATCGCCCACGTAGGACGCGAGGGGAGCGTCGAGGTCGATCCGGCCCTCCTCGGCGAGGCGAAGGATCAGCGCCGTGGTGAACACCCGCGTCAGGCTGGCCAGCGCGAACTCATCCACGGCCGTCGCCTGGCGACCGTCTGGCCCCCCGATGCCCGCCGCGCCGCTCCAGGATCCGTCCTCCGTGATGACCGCCGCGTACGCGTCCGGTGCGCCGTTATGGACGGCCCTGTCCAGGATCGCCTGCAGGGCCGCCGCCCGCGCCTTGTCGAGACTCGCGGTCGGCAGCAGCGCGAAGCGAGGCACCGCCCCCGACGTGGCGGAGGCCGCCGGAGACGGCAGGGCCGGCGCGATCGTCGGATGAACGGGCGTTGCCGCGCCGGCGGCCGGCGAGCTGGCTGGCGCCGCGCTGGCGGCAGGCGAACCGGCGGCCGGCGTGCTGGCCGGCGTAGACGGCGAGCCGCAGGCTGCGACGAGAAGCGCGGCCGTCGCCGCGAGGGAGATCAGGCGAGCCATGGGACGCTCCTGTGGGCGACGGGAAGGATTCCTGACGGGTTCCCGAGGCTCCGGCGCGCACGCCGTCCCGTCGACGTGCAGCGTGGCCAGGGATGCGGATATGAGGTCACGGGAACCGCTGGACCGGTCGGCTGGCCGGGGTCGAAGCTCCTCGATCGCGGTCACGGGTGTTGCACGAAGTGAACCGAGTCCAGGAACTCGCTCGCGATCGGCAGCCAGGCCGCGAGGTCATCGTCGGTCCCGGCCCAGACCTGGACGACGACCGTCAGTCCGTCGACCTCGACCAGCCACAGCCGCGACGGGACGTTCAGGTCGACGTACCCGGATCCGATCCCAGCGTTGGCAACGTGGAAATCTCCATACTCACAGGACGCGACGCCCGGATCCACGGTCACGGCGAGGGCGGGCCGATCGCCGACGGTGGACGGTGACGGCTCTCCCAGGCCGATGCCCGCGATCCTGCGAAGGTCGTCGAGGAAGGCCTGGGGTGGGGCGCCGACGGGGACGCGGCTCGACCCTCCATCAACGATCGGGCACGGATGGGTCACGGCGCCGTCCGTCGAGGCGACCGTGATCCCTCGAACGCCGGGCAGGAGCTTCCCGTCGGGGTCACGCGGGTAGATCTCGCCCGAGCCCTGGGTGAACGCGTGCAGGCGAAGCAATTCGAGGGTCGGCACCATCGTGCTCGTGCGCGGGATGACGTACTCGAACGGCCGGATGAACTCACCGGCCGAGCGCACCGGGACCGGGACGGAGCGGAAGGCGCCCCCTGCGACCACGATGGCAGCGGTAGCCAGCGCGAGGCCGAGGATCACGAGCAGGACCGCGCCCCGTGCCTTGGGCCGGCCGATCGTCCGTTCGGCCGCTGACGTCCCACCCCGCACGGCGACGCGCCAGGCGGGGCGTTGGCGTGCGGCGCTCGCCAGATCGATCACGGCAGCGTGAAGGCCCGGGGGCGCCTCCGCCGGGGCCTCGGCGGTGAGCCAGCGCGCGAGGTCGCGATCGAGCGTTCCGTCTGGGCTCATCGGGCCACCTCCGCGGCGACAACGGCCGGTCGCTCGTCGGCGTCGAGCGCCGCCCGCATGGCCTGGGTTGCCCGGCTCAATCGGGATTGCATCGTGCCGAGGGGGATCGCGAGGACGTCGGCGGACTCGACGAGGGAGAGTCCGAGGTAGTGGTGGAGGACGATGACCGCCCGCTGCTCGGCCGACAGGCGCCTGAAGCCCCGTTCGAGCTGGTCACGGACGGCCACCGCACGCTGGGTGTCCGGGGTCGTCGAGTCGACGGTCGAGGCGAACCGGATCTCGACGACCTCCCGGCTCCGGCGGTGCCTGGCGGCGCGGTAGCACGCGCGGACGAGCAGGCGATGGAGCCACGCGTCGAATCGGTCCGGGTCGCGTAGGCCCCGCAAGTCCATCCAGGCCTGCAGAAGGGCGTCCTGGACGGCGTCGGCGGCCTGCTCGTCATCGCGGAGGATGAGCCGGGCCACCGCGTACAGGCGGTTCGTCCGGCCGGCCGTCAGCGCGGCGAAGGCATCCACGTCGCCCTCCTGCGCCCGGACCACCGTGTCACGCTGCATTCGTCCGACCTTCGTCGTGGCGACCCCCCGGCCGCGCTTGCACAGTCTGGGACCGCCGGGCAAGGGATTGTTCCATCTTCGCCTTCTCACGCGGCCTCACCCGCCGGCAGGAATGCGCTGGATCGACGCCACGAGTCGCCCAACCCGACCGGCCAGGCGGCGCCGCGCCCGCCCCACATGCCCGGTGACCACCCCACCCGCCGGGGATCATCGGCGGACACCCGGCCCCCGCTTGGGGGAGAGTCGGCCCTCCGCCCATCCGGGCCCAGCGTGGCACTCTGGCGTCATCACGCCGCCGCTGCTCGCGGAGCACCCGCCCCGCGCCGCCTCACGCAGACCGGAGCCCGATCCCGTGCCCGACTTCGCCCCCGCATCCCTCCCGCCCGACGCGCCCGTCTCCGCCCGGACGATGCGCGACCGAACCGCCGACGTCCTCGGCGTCTCGCGCAACCCGCTCGAGAGCTTCTTCGCCCCGGCGTCCGTCGCCGTCATCGGCGCCAC
This sequence comes from uncultured Chloroflexia bacterium, assembly GCA_963725875.1. Taxonomy (GTDB): domain Bacteria; phylum Chloroflexota; class Limnocylindria; order Limnocylindrales; family CSP1-4; genus CTSoil-043. The sequence continues at coordinate 161,586 of CAVRZZ010000002.1, forward strand.
CGAGAAGGTGGGAAGCGTCGGGCGGACGGTCTTCTGGAACCTGATCAGCAGCCCGTTCGGGGGCACCGTCTACCCGGTGAACATGAAGCGCCCGAGCATCCTCGGCGTGCGCGCCTACCCGAACATCGCGGCGCTGCCCGAGGTGCCCGAGCTCGTGGTCATCGTGACGCCGGCGGCGACGATCCCGCCCACGGTGGAGGAGTGCGCCGCGGCCGGGGTGAAGTCGATCGTCATCATCTCGGCCGGGTTCAAGGAGGTCGGCCCGGCGGGCGCCGAGCTGGAGCACCGGATCCTGGCCACTGCGCGGGCGAACGGGATCCGGATCATCGGCCCGAACTGCCTCGGCGTCATGCGGCCGCCGAGCGGCCTCAATGCCACGTTTGCGGCCGGGATCTCCGCGCCGGGCAGCGTCGGCTTCGTCAGCCAGAGCGGCGCGCTGCTCACCGCGGTCCTCGACTGGAGCAAGCGCGAGAAAGTCGGCTTCAGCACCGTCGTGTCCCTCGGCTCGATGCTCGACGTCGGATGGGGCGACGTCATCACGTACTTCGGCAACGACCCGGCGACCGAGAGCATCGTCGTCTACATGGAGACGATCGGTGACGCCCGGGCCTTCCTGTCGGCGGCCCGCGAGGTCGCCCTCACGAAGCCGATCATCGTCATCAAGCCGGGCCGGACGGCGGAGGCGGCCAAGGCCGCGGCCTCCCATACCGGTTCGCTGACCGGCTCCGACGAGGTTCTCGCGGCAGCCTTCCGGCGGGTCGGCGTCCTCCGCGTCGATGAGATCTCCGAGATCTTCGACGTCCTGGAGGTCCTCGCCAAGCAGCCCCGGCCACGGGGCAACCGCCTGACGATCGTCACGAACGCCGGCGGGCCCGGCGTGCTCGCGACCGACGCCCTCATCAGCGGCGGCGGCGAGATCAGCGAGGTCTCTCCGGCGACGATGGAGGAGCTCAACGGCTTCCTGCCGGCGGCGTGGAGCCACAACAACCCGATCGACATCATCGGCGATGCCGCGCCCGAGCTGTACGCGAAGACCCTGGAAGTCGCAGCCCGCGACGAGGAGAGCGACGGCCTCCTCGTGATCCTGACCCCGCAGGCGATGACCGACCCGTCCGAGACGGCGCGGAAGCTCGTCCCGTACGGGCACATCGAGGGCAAGCCGGTGCTCGCCAGCTGGATGGGCGGCACGGACGTCACCGAGGGGGCGGCGATCCTCCGAGAGGCCGGGATCCCGACCTTCGACTACCCCGACCAGGCGGTCAAGATCTTCAACTTCACGTGGCGCCTGGCCCGCAACCTCCAGCAGATCTACGAGACGCCGACGCTGCCCTCCGACGAGGAGCACCCGGTCGACCGGGCCAAGGCGGAGTCGATCATCGGCGCCGCCCGGGGCGAGGGGCGCACGCTGCTCACGGAGGACGAGTCGAAGGAGCTCCTCGCCGCGTACGGGATCCCCATCACCGAGACGGTGGTCGCCCCGACGGTCGACGACGCCGTGGCCGCCGCGGACCGGATCGGCTACCCGGTGGTCGTGAAGCTCTACTCGCACACGATCACCCACAAGACCGATGTCGGCGGCGTCCAGCTCAACCTGAAGAACGCCGACGCGGTTCGCCACGCCTACGAGGCGATCCGGGCGTCGGTGACCGAGAAGCGGGGCGCGGAGCACTTCGAAGGCGTCACCGTCCAGCCGATGGTCAACTGGACCGGGTACGAGCTCATCATCGGCAGCTCGATCGACCCGCAGTTCGGGCCGGTGCTGCTCTTCGGGATGGGCGGCCAGCTCGTCGAGGTCTTCAAGGACCGGGCCCTTGGCCTGCCGCCCCTGACGACGACGCTCGCCCGGCGGATGATGGAGAACACCAAGATCCTCACCGCGCTCAAGGGCGTCCGCGGGCGCCGCGGGGTGGACCTGGCCGAGCTCGAGCAGCTCCTCGTGCGCTTCAGCCAGCTCGTCGTCGAGCAGCGCTGGATCGCAGAGCTCGACATCAACCCGCTGCTGGCGTCGCCCGAGCGGCTCATCGCCCTCGACGCGCGGGTCGTCCTCCACGACCCGGCCACGGACCCGAAGGACCTGCCGCGGCTCGCGATCCGGCCGTACCCGCGCAAGTACGTCAGCACCTGGACCTGCCCCGACGGGCAGGAGCTCACGATCCGCCCGATCCGGCCGGAGGACGAGCCGCTGATGATCGACTTCCACCGCTCACTCTCGCCGGAGACGGTCTTCAGCCGCTACATGCGGAACCTCGGGTTCACCGAGCGGACGGAGCACGAGCGCCTCGTCCGGATCTGCTTCCTCGACTACGACCGCGAGATGGCCCTCGTCGCCGAGTGCGAGCACCCGGACCCGGACGGCCCGAGGATCGTCGGCGTGGGCCGGCTGTCGCGGACGTTCGGCACGGACGATGCGCAGTTCGCGGTCCTCGTGACCGACCAGCGGCAGGGCAAGGGCGTGGGCACGGAGCTACTGCGGCGCCTCGTCGATGTCGCGAAGGCCGAGGGCGTGGCCGTGCTCGGCGCCGACATGCGTGCCGACAACGTGGGCATGCGGCGGGCCGCGGAGAAGGTCGGGTTCGCGATCGTCCCCGGCCCGGCCGAGGACGTCGTTCACGCCGAGATGCGCCTGGCGTAGCGACCGGGGCGCCCGCTGCGCCCCGGTCAGGCCGACCGCGTCCGCCAGCCGCGCGTCTGCTCCACCGCATCCGTCGCACCTCCGCCGACCGGCTCGTCAGTCGCAGGACAGGAGCTCGGCGCCGGCGGCAGGCGGGGCGAGCGATGGACCCGGGTCGGGCTCGCCGACCGTCATCGAGATGGTCCCGCAGGCGGTTACGGCGGTCGTGGTGAGGCCGTCGCCGGACGCGGGCGTGGCGGGAATCGGCAGGGTGACCAGCACGGTGCCGCTGGCGACGCGCCCCTCGGCGGTCCAGGGTGGCCCGCCGTGGCCCGAGGCGGGCACCGTGGCGTCGATCGCGCCGGCCGGGATGGTCCCGACCCAATCGCCGTTGACGTAGACGAGGAGCGGCCGGTCGATCGCGCTGTCGACGTGGAGGGTCAGCGCCGGGGTCGTCGTCCAGCCGGCGCAGCCGGCCAGGAGCGCCGCGACGACGAGGCCGAGCGCGGCGGCGATGCCATGGCGGGCACTTGTCCCGGGGCGGGCGACGCGGCGAGGACGAAGAGCGGGCCGGGGATCCACGCCCCAATTCTGCCCGATTTCGCGAGGTAGGCCTCGGATCTCCCGCGTTTCGTTGAACCTTTCGGCCGCGTCGGTGCGCCATGATGGTGAGCGCGGCGCATCCGCGCCCAGCCATGGAGGCGCGGGTGGAGCAGGACGGACGGCTCATCGATGCAGCACGGTCAGGCGACCGGGCCGCGTTCGGGACCCTCGTGGCCTCGCGCCTCGACCGACTCTACGGCGTGGCCCACCTCGCTCTCCGCGACGCGGACGCCGCCGAGGATGCGCTCCAGGAAGCGCTGATCCGCGCCTGGCGCGACCTGGGCTCCCTGCGCGACCCGGAGAAGCTGGATCCCTGGCTCTCGAGGCTGGTGTCGCGGGCATGCCTTGACGAGGTCCGGCGTCGACGGCGCTGGTCGCTGGCGCCGCACGTGCCGTGGCTCCACGAGGGCCGGGCCGATCCGCCGTCGATCGACGAGCGTGAGCGACTGGAGCGTGCCTTCGGACGCCTCTCGGCGGAGCACCGCCTGGTGCTCGCGCTGCGCTTCTACGCGGACCTCGGGCTCGCCGAGATCGCCGACGCGACCGGGAGCCCGCTGGGGACGGTCAAGTCGCGCCTCTATTACGCCCTCGACGAGATGCGCGCGGCGCTGGCCGCCGACGACCGCGCCGCGGCCGCTGCGTTGCAGGAGATCGCCCGATGACGACGAGCACGGAGCCCACCGATGGCGCGCTGGAGCGCAGGGTCACGTCCTTCCTGCGGGCAACCGCGCCGGCCGCTGCGCCACCGGGCCTGCTCGACGGCGCGCTGCGCCGGCTGGACGAGGCGCCGGCCCGGGCCGGCCGGACCCGGCTCGGCGGCCTGCTGCGCTCTCCCGAATGGCTTGGGATTGGCCTGATGGTGACCTTCGTCATCGTTGCCGTCGTCGGCGTGGCCACCCTCGGCGGCGGGTCGGGCGGCGAGTCCGGGGCCGGCGCCGGGAGCGCCCCCGACTACGACGGGATCCGCTTCCAGGCGACCGGCCTTGCCATCGACGCCGGCGGGCAGACCTTCACGCTCGATCCGGCGTCCGCTGGGGTGCACTCGGACCCGGGTGACGCGACCTACCGCACCCTCGAGTGGACCTGGAAGCAGCACGGCGTGGAGATGCGGCTGAGCCTCTACTTCGCGAGCGACCGCGCTCGGTGGTGGGTCTCGGAGATCCGGACCTACGACGGCCGCCAGCCGAGCCGCTGGGCAACGACACAGGGCCGGCTCTTCGAGCGTTCGCTCGGGCAGCCGTTCGAGGGCCCCGTCGACATGACCCTCGCCGCGGGCGAGCCGGGCGCCGGCCCGAGCCACCTGCGGATCGATCGACTCGTCCTCCTGCCCAGCTTCAAGGCGCCGATCGTCGCGGCGACGACGGGGCCCGTGAGCGGCGGCGTCGACGGGGGCCCGGTCGCGGCCGCCGACCCATTTGCAGCCGGCCAGCTCCTGAGCTGCATCGGCGCCGAGTCGATGACGCCGCAGCAGCTCGCCCTCTACGCGCGGAGCAGGGGCTACCCGGTCGAGTACCGCTACCTCGACGGCGGCTACAGCGCGGGCCGGGAGCCGCCCGCCGGCAGCGTGCTGATGGACGCGCTCTGGGGCTCCTCGGGCCAGCTCATCGTCATGGCGAGCGCACCCGCCGAACCGTACGTAGACCAGGTGCGCCTCACGGCGGAGCGCGCCTGCCCGAAGGACGGCGTGGAGAAGTAGCGCCCCGGCCGGCGAGCCGACCGAAGCCCGCCGACCTCCCGTGCCCGCCGCCCGTTTGTCCGGCCGCCCGTGGGTCCCGCCGCCGCTCGTCCGTGCGGCCGGAGACCCGTCGTGAGTGCGTCGCTACGGGATGCGTGCCAGCGCCAGCTTGGCGATCTCCGCGGCCTGGTCCTGCGGCAGGTTGAACACCTCGACCATCGACTCGCCCTTGGTCGCGACCAGCATCAGGTTGCCGAACGCCGCGGCGTCGCCGACGCCGGAGACGTCCACCGCGTTCGGCGCCATCGAGGCGATCTTGAAGAGCTCCAGCTGCTCCTTCGTCGTGGGCGACGAGCTCTGGGCGACGGTCGCCGGCGTGCCGACGACGACCGCGAAGCGGACGTCCATCGTGTCCGAGTTCCACCAGCACTCGCCGGCCGCCCAGTCCTCAGTCGCCGTGGTCGGCTCGATCGTCACCGGCTTGCCGACGATCGCTGCTACCTCGTCGGTGGTGACCAGCGCGCAGACGTCGACGGTTCCGGCGCCCGCCGGGGCCTGGGTCGCACCCGGGGCGGCGCTCGCCGGCGTGGATGCCCCCGGTGCCTCGCCTCCCGGCGTCGCGGTGCCCCCCGGCGCGCTGCTGGCGCCGCCCGAGCACGCCGCGACCAGCCCGGCACCGAGCACGACCGTGAGCAGGAAACGAGTCCCCGCGAGGGGCGTGTGGGACCGGTGGCTCGGTGACACCCTGAAACGCACGAGGGACCTCCCGGGACGCGATCGATGGCTGGTCACGGCCGGACGGGGGTTGATCCCCGGGCGAGCCGCCCCCGGGCCTGCGGCGCAGCCCCGTGGACGTGACGTGTACGGGAGCCGCGAGCGGCGGGTCGAGGGCGAAACGTCACCAAGTTGGCAGGCCGGCACGGCCCGGTGGTGCCGCCACGCTCCGCGGTGGCGCCCCAGGGCGCAAGGTTGGCGCCGCCGGCCCCTCGGCGCTCGCCCGGCGCTCAGCCTCGGAGCACGATGTTGACGAGGCGGCCGCCGCCGGCGTGGATGATCCGGTCCGGCGTCCTGCCGCCGAGCGCGGCCACGACCTTGGGGCGGGCGAGGACGAGCGCCTCGACCTCGGACGCGGAGAGCCCGACGGCCACCTCCACCCGGTCGCGGACCTTCCCGTTGACCTGCACCGGCAGCTCGCGCGTCTCGACCGCGGCGGCGGAGGCGTCCACCTCCGGCCAGCGCTCGGCATGGATCGACGACCACTCGGCCCCGGCTGCCGCCAGGCGGCGCGACCAGAGCTCCTCGGTGACGTGCGGGGCGGCCGGGGCCAGCATCAGGAGCAGCAGCCGGATCGCCTCGTCCCAGGCGGCGCCGCCGGCGACCTCCGTCCCGCGGTAGCGGAACAGCAGGTTCGCCAGCTCCATGAGCTTGGCCACCATCGTGTTGAAGCGGAAGCCCTCGTAGTCGACCGTCACGGCCGCCAGCGTCCGGTGGGCCGTGCCGCGGATCGCCTTCTCGGCGGCGGCGGCATCCTCGCCCGGCGGCAGCTCGCCGGCCGTCGGATCGCCCGGCTCGCGGCCGTGGGGGTCGAGGGCCAGGGTCCACAGCCGGTGCAGGAACCGGCCCACGCCGCCGATGCCGGTGGGGCTCCACGGCCCGCCCTGGTCCCAGGGGCCCATGAACATCAGGAAGAGGCGCACGGTGTCGGCGCCATGCCGGGCCACCAGCGCGTCGGGGTCCTCGACGTTGCCGCGGGACTTGCTCATGCGTTCGCCGTCGGCGCCGAGCACCTGGCCCTGGTTGAAGAGGCGGAGGAACGGCTCGCGGTGGCCGATGAGGCCGCAGTCGGCCATCGCCTTCGTGAAGAAACGGCTGTAGAGGAGGTGCATGACGGCGTGCTCGGCGCCGCCGGTGTACTGGGCGACCGGCGTCCAGCGATCGAGCCGCGCCTGGTCGACCGCCCCGTCGTCCTTGCCCGGCGAGAGGTAGCGGAACCAGTACCACGACGAGTCGATGAACGTGTCCAGTGTGTCGGTCTCGCGCCGGGCCGGGCCGCCGCAGCGCGGGCAGGTGGTGTCGAGGAAGGCCGCGTCACGGCGCAGGGGGTTCTCGCCCGACCCCTGGTAGTCGACGGTCTCGGGGAGGAGAACCGGCAGGTCTGCGTCTGGGACGGGCACGATCCCGCAGCCGTCGCAGTAGACGACCGGGATCGGCGTGCCCCAGTAGCGCTGGCGGCTGATGAGCCAGTCGCGGATACGATAGCTGATCGCCGCCTTCCCCTCGCCCCGCGCCGCCAGGTCGGCCGTGACGGCTCGGATCGCCTCGGGCGCCGCCATGCCGTTGTAGCGGCCGGAGTTGACCAGGACGTCGTCGGCCGTCTTCGAAACGTAGGCGGCTGCCAGCGCTGCCTCCTCGCCGTAGGCCGCTGCCGGGCGGATCACCTCGCGGATCTCCAGGCCGAACTGCGTCGCGAACGCGAAGTCGCGCTCGTCGTGGGCCGGGACGGCCATGATCGCGCCGGTCCCGTAGCCGGACAGGACGTAGTCGGCGATCCAGATCGGGATCCGCTCCCCGTTGACCGGGTTGATCGCGTCGGCGCCGAGCGGGACGCCGGTCTTGTCGCGCTCCGCGTTGAGGCGCTCGATCTCGGTCTCGCGGCTGGTCTGCTCGACGTAGGCCGCGACGACCTCGCGCTGGCCGGGCGCCGTAAGCCTCTCCACCAACGGGTGCTCCGGGGCGAGGACCATGAACGTGGCCCCGAACAGCGTGTCGGGGCGCGTCGTGAAGACGCGGATCTCGTCACCACCCGCGATGTGCGTGTCGGGGGCGCTGCGGAAGACGACCTCGGCCCCCTCGCTCCGGCCGATCCAGTTCGTCTGCATGACCCGGATGGGCTCGGGCCAGTCGATGCCTGTGAAGTCGAGCAGCTCGTCGGCGTACTTCGTGATCCGCAGGTACCACTGGGCGAGGTCGCGCTTCTCCACCTTGGCGCCGCAGCGCCAGCAGCGCCGATCGGAACCCTCCACCTGCTCGCGGGCGAGCGTTCCGTCGTTGGGACACCAGTCGACCGGCGAGGTCGCCCGGTAGGCCAGGCCGGCCTCCAGGAAGCGCAGGAAGAGCCACTGGTTCCAGCGGTAGTAGGTCGGGTCGCAGGTGACGACCTCGGCATCCCAGTCGAAGCTCGCGCCCATGCTCCGCAGCTGGCGGCGCATGGTGTCGATGTTCCGGTAGGTCCACTCGGACGGGTGGATCCGGTTCTTGATCGCAGCGTTCTCGGCCGGCAGGCCGAAGGCGTCGAAGCCGACCGGGAAGAAGACGTTGTGGCCCTGCATCCGCCGGTAGCGGCCGAGCGCGTCGGTCGGCGTCTTCACGTACCAGTGGCCGACGTGCAGGTTGCCCGACGGGTAGTCGTACATCGTCAGGAGGTAGTACGGCGGGCGCGTCGTGTCCTCGAGGTCGGTCCGGTGGAGGCCGAGCTCGGCCCACCGCGCCTGCCAGCGCGGCTCGATGGCGGCGTGGTCGTAGCGCTCGATCCGGGTCCGTTCGGTGGTCACGTTGGGTGCCTCAATGCCTCGGGTACACGACGACCCCTCGCCGCTGGGGCGAGGGGTCGGGTCGGCGGCGGCGGTTCAGGGGGCTGGTGGAGCTACGGGGACTCGAACCCCGGACCTTCTGAATGCCATTCAGACGCTCTTCCAGCTGAGCTATAGCCCCATTCGTCCGAGGGCGGAGTATACCGGAAGAGCGGCCGGCGGAGCAGGCGGGGCGGGTCGCCTCCGGCGGAGCAGGGGCGACGCACGGCCCGCGCCCGAAACCGGGATGGCGCGCCCGCGCCTGGGACCTGGGAGGGCTCGCCGCCCGCGCCGGGAACCCGGGATGACCGCTCCACGAGCAGCCGCAGGACTTCCCTCGAGGTTGGCCGCGCCCTCGCGCCGAGGGACGTTCTCGGCGCCGCCTGGACCAGCTGTTGGCGGCCGCCCTGCTCATGGAGCGGGCATCGGGGCGGTCAGGCCGTCGGGCTGCGGCGATCGGGCGGCCGCAGCGAGCCCTTGAGGCACGTCATGTGCCGGAGATGCTCATGGAGCGGTCGCCGGCGTGGGCTGGCCGGCATGCGGCCGGCGGTGGCCGGGGCGAGGCGAGACTGCGGCGGCAACAGCCCGCGATGCGAGACGGCGCCCGCGGTCACGAGGCGAAGAGGCGCCAGCCGCCGAACGCCGCCAGCCACGAACGCCGCCAGCGCAATCAGGGGGCCGGCGTGGCGTTCTCGGTGACCCTGACGTGCCACAACAGCGTCGCCGATCCGATCACGTCATCGGGGCCCGGGAGGGACAGGGTCACCGCGAGCACCCACTCCCCGGGGTCCGCGAGCGACAGCGGCATCTCGCCCAGCACGGGGTTGTCGTTGTGGAGCGAACTGGCGGAGCCCGCCACGAGCTCCGCGGCCCCGGCCTCGGCCTGCTGCATCGACCATCCGGTCGTGCAGAGACCCGCCGGCAGCGTCAGGGACCACGCGCCGTAGAGCGCCCCCCGCGGGCCGAGGATCGACGGCCCGGAGGCGGCAGCGGCGAGCTCGCCCGCCGCCATCGCCCGGGAGCCCGCCGGGAGCTCGTAGGCGACCAGGACGCCAGGCTGCGGCGTCGCGTCGGGTGACGCGCGCAGGCCGATGCGGGCCACCAGGTCGGGGGTGGGCGTGTCGCAGGCGGCGTCGACCGGCTGGCCGACCACGGCGGCGTATCCGAGGAGGTCGTCGGCGCGCGTGGGCCGGCGTTCGACGAGGAGCACGGTCTCGCCGCCCCGCGCATCGGGAAGGGTGACCGTCACCGGCGTCGCCGCCCGGGGGTCGGCGCACTCGACGCTCACCCAGCGGTCGGCCGCCGGCGTCGCGGGCGTGCCGGACTCAGCTGCCGTCGCGGCCGCGACCAGGATCGCCCCGTCGCCCGTGCAGGCGACGGACGCCACGACAGGGCCGGCGCGCAGCGGCGGGCTGGTGGGATCGCCGAAGGTCGAGGCACCGTCGGCCGGCGCGCCGGCTCCGTCGTGCGCGACCGTCCAGGTGGGGACCACGGAGCCCGGGAGCGAACCACTCGTCGGGAACCCGGAGACCAGCCTCGCGCCGGGCGACCCGCCGGGGTCGGGCGACGGCGCCGCCGCCGCCACGTCCACGCGGAAGAGCAGCACGTGGGCGTTCAGTCCCGGGCCGCCGTCCACGGCGATTCGCAGCCGGACGATCCAGCTCCCCGCGGGCGGCTCGGTCATGCCGAGCAGGCCCCCCGGCCCCCCGGGCGCCGCGGACGCAGGATCGAACGCCTCGGGCGTGGCGCCGGGATCGTCGACCGGGGTCGCCTCCGCGGACACGAACGACGCACACGCGCCATCCGGCAGCAGGAGCCGCAGGCCGCCCCCGACGAAGGTGTGCGCCGCGGCCAGGCTCGAGGCATCCCCGGCCGGCCGCGGGCTGGGCTCGCTGCCCGTGCCCGCGGCGAGTCCGTCGACGAACGGCTCGCCGAAGCCTGCGATCTGCGTGGTGGACAGGTCCTCGTCCTCGGATGGCGCACAGAACGGCTGCTCCTCGGGTGTCGCGGGCGTCGCGGCGCGCGACCAGCCGACGAACTGGGCGCCGGGGGCGAGCTCCACCCAGCGACCCGATGCCCCGTCGACCAGGAGGTCTCCGGCCGCGCCGCGCACGGCCAGCCCGCGCCCGTCCGCCGCCACCCCGGCGATCGCGTTCTGGTCGATCCCGGTGGTGCCGTCCCACGGGAGCGTCGCTCGTGCCGAGGCGAGCCCGGGGCCGTCGAGGTGGACGAGGTCGAGGCGCCGCCCGGTCCCCTGCAGGAGCCAGGTTCCACGCAGCGTCGCGTCCCATGCAGGCCAGCCGACGAGCTGCTCGCCCGAGCCGAAGAGCGTCCAGGTCTGCGCATCGGAGGTGCCGTTGGAGCCCTGGTCCTGGCCGTCCACCCGCACACCCGCCGTCGTCCAGCCGTTCGCGTCGTCGGCGGTGCCGATGACCCCAGCGTTGAAGCCCCACGTCGGCTCGACGCCCCTGACCGCCCAGACGGCGGCCGGGCGACCCTCGGTCATCGTGGCGACCCCTCCGTCACCCGGCAGCTCGGCCGTCGCGACCGTCGAGCGGAACATCGCCGGCTCGTGCTTCATCACCACGACCCGGTTGTCGGGCGTGCTCGTGATCAAGCGGCCCCCCGCCACGGAGCCGTAGAAGTACCCGACGGCGACGAAGACCTGTTCGGGCAGCGTCACCCTCACCACGCTCTTCGTGCGCGCATCCAGGACGTCGAGCTGCGAGAAGGCCGTGGCCGAGGTCACCACGAGCCGGCCGTCCGGGGTCCAGCCGATCATCGGCTGGCCCATGGAGTCGGCGGTGGCGTCGATGCGCACGGGCTCGTCGGCCGGGCGGGCGAGGTTCCACACGAGGACCGCGACCGGGCTCTTCTCCTCGTCGGCGGCCGAGACTGCGACGGCGAGAAAGCCGTCGGGATGGAAGGCCATCACGGTTCCCTTCGCCCCGGGCTGGAGCCGGGCCGGGTCGACCGTGGGCTGGAGCCAGTCGGCGGCCCGGGGCAGGCGAGCCATCACGACCGCCGACCCGTCGAAGGACACTCTCTCCACGACGAGGTCGCGCCCGTCTCCAGGCGGACTGTGACGGCCGTGTCGGTCGGCTGATCGGGGGCGAGCGCGCGCTGCGCGAGCGGGGCAACGACGGGCACCGAGAGGGCGATCGCCAGGACGGCCGCGATCCCGAGCGCCGCGCGCGTCCAGTGACGGCTCCGCTCCCGGGCGGCGATCCGTGCGCGCACCTGTGGAGCGTCCACGGCGAGGCGCGAAGCGGCCATCTCCCGGTGGAGCGCCGCCCGCAGCTCGACTTCGAGCCGGTCCTCATGCATGGCGCACCTCCGCGGCGTCTCGCAGCTGGGGATCGTCGGCCATGCCCCGGCGGAGCTTGGCCAGCGCCTCGCGAAGCTGCGTCTTGACCGTGTTGGGGCGGGTCCCCATGGCGTGGGCCACCTCCTCGACGGGGAGGTCGGCGAGATAGTGGAGGGCGACGGCCGCACGCTCGCGCGGCGCCAGGAGGGCGAGGCCCTCCAGCACCGCCACGTGCGCCTCCGTGGCGCGGCGGGGATCCGCGGACTCATGGTCGAGGACCGAGTCGAGCGCGACCAGTCGCGCGGTCCTGCGCAGCCGGCTCAGGGCGCGGTTCGTGGCCACGCGCAGGAGCCAGGGCCGCAGGGCCTCCGGGTCGCGCAGGCTCGACGACTTCTCCCACGCGGTGACGACCGTCTCCGCGAGGATGTCGGCGGCCTCGTCGCGATCGTGCAGGATGACCTGGGCCACGGTCTGGATCTCCCGTCCGTGCTCGGCGAGCAGGCGGTCGATCGCCTCGGGACGGCGCTCCCGCAGGTCCTCCGCGATCGAACGCGTCACGCACTGCCTCCAGCGCGGCCGGGGCCGATCCGTGGGCTCGGACCGGCATCCTCGAACTGCGCCTACAGGGTAGACGCGCGAGGCGCACCCAACGGGTGACCGGCCGTGCGTCGGCCGGCGCCGCATGTGGCAGCATCCGCGCATGGCCTTCGACCTCCTGGTCCGCGGCGCCACCCTCGTCGATGGGACCGGCGCATCCGCCCGGCCCGCCGACATCGGGGTGATCGGCGACCGCGTGGCCGCCGTCGGTGATCTCGCGGCGGTCGACGCGAGCGAGGTCGCGACGCTGATCGACGCGACCGGACGCATCGTGGCCCCCGGCTTCATCGACATCCATGGGCACTCGGATGCGTCCGTGCTGGTCGACGGCGCCCTCGTCAGCCACCTCGCCCAGGGTTTCACGACCCAGCTCTCCGGCAACTGCGGCGACAGCGCCGCGCCGGTCACCCCGCTCGGCCGCGAGGCGGTCGAGACGTCGATGGCCGACGTGGGCGAGAGCCCGGCCTGGACGACCTTCGCCGAGTACCTCGACCTCGTGGAGCGGCAGCCGCTCGGTCCCAACGTCGCCTTCCTGGCCGGGCACGGCACGATCCGCGGCGCCGTCCTCGGCCCGAGCGCCGACGCGCCGACGCCCGACGAAGCCGCCGCGATGGCCCGCCACGTCGAGGAGGCGCTCGACGCCGGTGCCTTCGGGCTGTCGACCGGGCTGATCTACGCCCCCGGCATCCACGCCCGGCCGGACGAGGTTGCCTCGCTCGTGCGCGTGGCCGCCGGGCGCGACGCGCTCTACGCGACGCACCTGCGCAACGAGTCGGCGGGCCTGTTCGAGGCGCTCGCCGAGGCGTTGGCCACGTCGCGCTCGGCCGGCGAGGGGGCCCGCCTCCAGGTGAGTCACCTCAAGGCCGCGGCGCGACGCGTCCACGGGCGAGCCGGCGAAGCGGTGGCGGTCCTCGAGCACGCCCGGGCCGACGGCCTCGACGTCGGCGCCGACCAGTACCCGTACACCGCGGCCGCCACGACGCTTGCGTGCGTCCTGCCGCCGGCCCTGCTGGCGCTGCCGGTCGACGAGACGCTGGCCGCGCTCGGGCGGTGGGAGGTTCGGCGCCGGATCCACGAGGAGATCGCCGCGGGCATCTCCGGCTGGGAGAACGTCGCGGCCGACCCCGGCTGGGACGGCATCGTGCTGGGCGGCTCGCCGGCCCACGGCGAGTGGACCGGCCGCTCGCTGGCGGACCTCGGAGCCGAGCTCGACCGGGACCCGCTCGACGTCGCCTGCGACGTCCTGCTCGACGACCGCCTCGCCAGCCAGGTGACGGTTCACTGCATGGACGAGGCCGACGTTGAGGCGATCCTTGCCGTCGCGTGGATCGCGGTCTGCACCGACGCCACGGGCCGGCGGCCCGGCCACCCGGCCCTCGACGCGGGGGTGCCGCACCCCCGGACATACGGGAGCGCGCCGCGCCTGCTCGGGCGGTACGTGCGCGAGCGCGGGGTGCTGCCGCTGGAGGCGGCCGTCGCGAAGCTGACGTCGGTGCCGGCGGCCCGGTTGCGCGTCCCCGACCGCGGGGTCGTGCGCGAGGGCACCGCAGCCGACCTCGTGGTCTTCGATCCGGCGACCATCGCGGACCGCGGGACCTACGAGCGCCCGGCGGTCCACCCGGTCGGGATCGACGCCGTGATCGTCAACGGGGTCGTCGCGATGCGGGACGGCGTCGAGACCGGCGCCCGACCCGGCCGCCTCCTCCGGCGCGCCTGACCGGGCCCATGGCACGCGTCCCCCCGCCCGTCGAATCGCCCGCGGTTGTCCGCCTGCCCGGCGGCGACCTGCCGTACACCCTGCGCCGGTCCGGACGGGCGCGGCGCCTCCGCGTCACGATCGACCCCCGCCGCGGCGTGATCGCGACGGTGCCCGGCGCTCGAACCGGGGAGGGCGCGGCACGTTCCCTCGTGGAGCCGTTCCTCGCCGAGCGCGAGACCTGGATCCGGCGCCACCTCGCCCGCCAGGAGGCCGCGGCCGAGCAGGTGGCCACCGCGGGCGACGTTCGCGACGGCTCCGTGCTGCTCTACCGCGGCCGGCCGCACCGCGTCCGGGTCGTCGCGGGCCGGCCGGGGAGCCGGCGATCGCACGTGGAGCGGGTCGGCGACGAGCACGAGGACCTCCTGGTCGTGACGCTGGCCCCCGCCGAACGGCGTCCGCCGCGCGGCCGTCCTCGAGGCCTGGCTGCGCGTCCGGGCCCGCGAGGCGGTCGAGGCCGCGATCGCCCGTCACGCCGGGCCCCTGGGCGTCGCCCCGACGGCCGTCGCCGTCCGCGACACGCGGAGCCGATGGGGGAGCGCCTCCCGGCAGGGGCGCGTGATGCTCGCGTGGCGCCTGGTTCTCGCCCCGCCGGCGGTGCTCGAGACGGTCGTCGTCCACGAGCTGTGCCACCTGCGCGTCTTCGGCCACGGGCCGCGGTTCTGGGACCTCGTGGCCACCCGCGTGCCGGACCACGCGGCCCACCGTCGCTGGCTGCGAACGCACGCGGCCGCGCTCCACGCGGCCCCGGTGGTGCGTCCGCGCACCTGAGGTTCCGCGACACGGCGCGAACGCCCATCCGTGTGCGTGACAGCACGGGTCCCCGGTGGCATGCTGGCCGGAGACGCACCCCGCGCATGCTGGGCGCTGCCCGGCGATCCGCAGGCCGGGCAAGGGCGGAGGATCAGTCCGATGACCGAGGAGACGACCACTTCCCCGCCGCCGCGCCGATCCCGTTGGCCCATCGCCGCCGCCCTGGCGGCCGTCGCCGCGGTCGCCCTCGTCGCCACCCTCGCCGTGGCCGGCGGCCTGCCCGCCTCCGATCCCGGTCCCGCGGCACCGCCCGAAGCCGCCGCCACGCCGGCCGGCGCTCCGTCCGTCGACCAGGGCGGCATCGTCGACGTCGGCTGGGTCGCCCCGACGGGCCGGGCCCTGCCGAACGCTCCCGCCAACGGCAACAATCTCGGGCGGGCCTCGAAGCTCGGCCACATCACGATCACGAAGATCGACGGCACGAAGCTCTCCCTCGAGACCGAGGACGGCTGGACGCGGACGATCGATGCCACCGGCGCCACCATCACCCGTGACGGCACGACGATCGCGGTCGGCGACCTCGCCGTCGGCGACGAGATCGTCCTGCGCCAGGAGCGCCAGGCCGACAAGACGTTCAAGGTCACGGAGATCCGGGTGATCCTGCCGAAGGTTGCGGGGACGATCACCGCGATCACGGGCTCCAGCCTGACGCTGACCGCCCGCGACGGGACGAAGGCCACCGTGAAGCTGACTTCGTCGACGACGTACCGGCTCGGCAAGGACAAGGCCGACCAGTCCGTCGTGAAGGTCGGCATGCAGGCGGTGGCCACCGGGCACGAAGGCTGCCGACGGCTCGCTGACGGCCACGTCGATCACGGTCAGCCCTTCGAGGGTGGCCGGGACGATCACCGCCGTCGCGTCCTCGAGCCTCACGCTGGCCGCGAAGGACGGTACCAAGGTCACCGTGAAGCTGACGTCTTCGACGACCTACCAGCTCGGCAGGAACAAGGCCGACACGACCGCCCTCAAGGTCGGCATGCAGGCGGTGGCCAGCGGCACGAAGGCCGCCGACGGCACGCTGACCGCCACGTCCGTCACGCTCAAGGCATCCCGCATCGCCGGAACCGTGACCGCGACGACCGCGACCTCGATCACCGTGACCGATCGGAAGGGCGCCAAGACGACCGTGAAGGTCACGTCGGCGACGACCTACCAGGTCGCGGGCGTCACGACTCCCACGCTCGCCGACGTGAAGGTCGACATGTGGTTCGTCGCCGAGGGCCTTCGCAACGACGACGGCTCCTTCACGGCGTCGGCGGTCCAGGCGGCCGCGGCCGGGAAGCACAAGGGCTGGGGCGACTGGAAGCCGAACCGCGGCGGGCCCGACAAGGCGTCGCCGGCGCCGGCCGCGACGCAGCAGCCCGCGTCGAACGGCTGACCCCCGGGCGGGTCCCGGGCAGCACGCGAGGCTCCTCCCGCCGATCGGCCGGAGCACGCGAAGCTCGGCCGGAGCACGCGCCGCCGGGTGGCGGCGGCCGATATCCTGTCGCTCGTGATCGAGATCGAAGCGTGAGACGTCGCCTGCCGGGTCGTCCGGCGGCCGGCCCGCTCGCGCGGCATGAGAGGTTCCTCACCTTCGTCTCATGTCCGCGGCGGCTCCATGCCGGACCCTCGAGATCATGAAGACCGTCGCCGGCGCCGGACCGGGGGACGACGTGACCACGCGCCTGCCGGTCCCGCCTTCGGTGGCCGCGCCCGCGGCCGCCGATCTCGCGGCATCCGAGGATCGTCCGCCCCGGGCCGGCCGCCGGCCGTGGTCGCTGCGGCTCCCCGGCGGGATGCGGACGCGCGTCCTTGCCTGGTACGTCGTCCTGCTCGTGCTGTCCATCGGCGATCACGGTCGTCGGGCTGCGCCACATCCTGACCACCCAGCTGGCGTCCGACGTCGACACGGCCCTGGCGCAGGAGGTCGAGGAGGTCCGCCGGCTCGCGGGCGGCATCGATCCGGCGACCGGCGAGCCGTTCGGCGGCCGATGCGGCGGCGATCTTCGACATCTTCTTCCAGCGGAGCGTGCCCGACGAGTACGAGGGGCTGTACGCGATCGTCGATGGGCGGCCCTACAAGCGGACGGTCGCCCCGCTCTCGCTCTTCGACGATCCGGCCGTGCTCGCGACCTGGCAGGCGGCGACCGAACCCGTCTGGGGACGCTCAGAGACGGGCGCCGGACCGGTGCGCTGGCTGGCCGTCCCGCTCGGCTCCGGCGCGCGCCAGGCCGGCGTGTTCGGGGTTGCATTCTACGAGGCGGAGCGACGCAGCCAGATCGACCAGACCGTGCAGGTCATGCTGGGGTTGTCGGCAGCGGTGATCCTCCTGGCGTCCATCCTCGCCTGGGGTGCCGCCGGCCGCGCGATCGCCCCCCTTCGGACGCTGACCACGACCGCTCGCGGGATCGGCGGGCGCGATCTCGCCGCGCGCATCCCGGTGGAGGGGACGGACGAGGTGGCCGAGCTGACCGCGACCCTGAACTCGATGCTCGAGCGGCTCGAGACGGCGTTCGCCTCACAGCGCGACTTCCTCGACGATGTCGGCCACGAGCTGCGCACGCCGCTCACGATCGTCCGTGGCCACCTGGAGCTGCTCGACGACGACCCGGTCGAGCGCCGGCAGACCGTCCAGCTCGTCCTCGACGAGCTGGACCGCATGAGCCGCTACGTCAGCGACCTCATGCTCATCGCCCGCGCGGAGCAGCCGGACTTCCTGCGTCGCGAGCCGCTTGAGCTGGCCGAGTTCGTCGACTCCCTGGCGGCGCGCGTTCGGCCGCTGGGTGAGCGGGCCTGGGCGGTGGCGCCGGTCCGTCCGGCGATCATCCTTGCCGACGCCGACCGCCTCGGCCAGGCGGTCGTGAACCTCGTCTCGAACGCCGTCCGCCACACCGCCCCGGGAGCCGTGATCGAGCTCGGTGCATCCGTGGAGGGCGCGGACGCCCGCCTGTGGGTCCGTGACGAGGGGACCGGGATTGCGCCCGAGGAGCAGCAGCGCATCTTCCGCCGGTTCGCGCGGGGCCGCGACCGGCTGACCAGCGCGAGCGAGGGAAGCGGCCTGGGGCTCGCGATCGTCGACGCCATCGCCGTCGCCCACGGTGGGCGGACGGAGCTCGAGAGCGTCCCCGGCCGGGGGTCGACGTTCACCCTCGTCATCCCGATTTCGCCACCGCCGGAGGCAGCCGCGCCATGACCCGAATCCTGATTGCCGAGGACGAGGGGCAGATCGTCGCGTTCCTCGAGAAGGGCCTCCGGGCGAACGGGTTCGCGACCACCTCCGTGGCGGACGGGATCGAGGCCGCGGAGATGGCGCGCGACGCGGACTTCGACCTCCTCATCCTGGACCTGGGGCTCCCGCGGCTCGACGGCCGCGAGGTCCTCCGGCGCATCCGCGCCCGCGGGGACCGGCTGCCGGTCATCATCCTGACCGCCCGCGACGGGGTCGACGACACGGTGGCGGGGTTCGCGGGCGGCGCCGACGATTACGTGACGAAGCCCTTCCGGTTCGAGGAGCTGGTGGCCAGGATCCGCGCCCGGCTCCACGACGACGTCGCCGGGGAGGCGACCGTCCTGCAGGCAGGCGGCGTCTCGCTCGACCTGCGGACCCGCAGGGCAAAGGTCGGTGGGCGCTGGGTCGAGCTGACGGCGCGCGAGTTCGCCCTCGCCGAGACGTTCCTGCGCCACCCGGACCAGGTCCTGAGCCGGGAGCAGCTCCTCAGCCACGTCTGGGGCTACGACTTCGAGCCCGAGTCGAACGTGGTGGAGGTCTACATCCGCTACCTGCGTCGCAAGATCGGGGCCGAATCGATCGAGACGGTCCGCGGGATGGGCTACCGGTTCCGAGCTCCCGACGTCTCCTGACGGCGTTCTCCTCTGCCTCTCACGCCCGGCTCATCTCCACGTGCGGAGATAGGGAGCGAGCGTGGAGCGCGCGGCCGGATCGGAGAGCCGGATCCCCGGGGCGCGACGGCTCAGGGAGGCGACATGTCCCTGCTTCGTTCGGTCGGCGCGGTCTTCCTTGCCGCCGCTCTCACGCCGGTGCTGCGGTCTTCGTCGATCCCGGCGTCGCCCGTGCCGACGGCGACCGCATCTGTCGGGGCACGCTGGGCAGGGTCACGATCCACGGCAACCTGACCGTCCCGTCGTGGGCCACGTGCACCCTGAACCGCACGACCGTGGACGGCAACGTCCTCGTCAGGTCGAACGCGCGGGTCGAGATGAACCGCGCTCGGGTGGACGGCAATGTCCAGGGCTCCGGGCGTCTCGTGATCGTGCGAAGTGGCTCGGTCATCGGCGGCGACGTCCAGATCGACTACGGCCGCCGGGTGATCGTGACGTCGTCGCGGGTGGACGGCAACATCCAGCTCAAGGGGAACCGGGGGCTCAGCTCCGTCCTGAGCAACACCGTCGACGGCGACGTGCAGCTGTTCTCCAACCCAGGTGGGTTCTCGGTGTGGAGCAACCGCATCGACGGCAACCTGCAGTGCAAGAGCAACGGCTGGCCCCGCACGGGTGACCGCAACATCGTGGAGGGTGACAAGGAAGGTCAGTGCCGCTACCGCTGAGGTTCGAGGGCAGCGGCAGGCAGGCCCGGGAGTCCGGCTCGCGGGCCTGCCTGCGTGTGGGTCCTGCGGCTGACGGCCGTCGACGTCTCCTGACGACGTTCTTCTCTTCCTCTCATCTCCGGCTCATCTCCGCGTGCTGAGATGGCCGCATGGCGATCCACGACGCGCTGCTGCCTGCCCTGACCGTGCTGCTCGGGGCCGGCGCCCGAGAGGCCGTCGGCGCCGCGGTCCGCGCGGCGGGCGGCGAGCTTGGCACGCTTCGCCGCCGGGAGGTCCTCTACCGGCCGGGTCGACGGGCGTCCGTGCGCTATGACGCGACCGTCCGCTGGGCCGGCGGGCCCGCCGTCGCCGAGACGCTGGTCGCGATCGCCGACGTGGACGGCCCGCCCGCGGGGACGCTGGTCGTCAGCGCGGGCGACCTGGCCGTTGGACTGCTTCGCTACCCGGAGGACCCCGCACTTCCGGGCCTTCGGTCGGCGGTCTCCGCGGCGGCGGTGGCGGCGCGCCTCGGCGTTCCACAGGAGGGTCTCACCCTTGACGTGCGGACCTATCGACCCGGGCGTCGCGCGGTCGTCCGCGTCCGCGTCGGTGAACGAGGCCGGGGTGGGGCAGGCTTCGAGCGGTACCTCAAGGTCGTGCCCCCCGACGAGCTGGCGTCGCTCACCCGGCGGCTGGCCGCTCTCGACGGGCACGTCCCCGTGCCCCGCGTGGTCGCGACCTGGCCGGAGGCCGGGACCATCGTCCTGGCCGCGCTCGCCGGGCGGACGATCCGCGAGGTGCTGCTCGCCGGGGATCGCGCCGCCGTCGACGCGCTTCCGGACGGCGGTGCGATCGTCGATCTCCTCGACTGCCTGCCGGCCCCCGCCACGGGGCCGACGGTGTCGATCTCGAGCGGACCGCTGGGCCGCGCCGCGGGCCATGCCGGGCTGCTCGCGGCCGTCATGCCGGACGAGCGCGAGCGCCTGGAGGCGCTGGTGGCACGCATCGGCGGGCCGACGAGCGCGGGTCCGGTCGTGGCGGTCCACGGCGATCTGCACGAGGCGCAGGTGCTCGTCGACGGAAGCCGGGTGGTCGGCATCCTCGACGTCGACGGCGCCGGCCCCGGCCGGCGCGTCCACGACCTGGCCACCCTGCTCGGCCATCTCGTGGCGCTCGGCGACGCCGTCCCACGCCGGCGGGTCGCGATCGACCGCTGGCGTGGTCGCCTGGAGCCGGCGTTCGAGCG
>CAVRZZ010000003.1:0-814498 GCA_963725875.1 uncultured Chloroflexia bacterium
GGCGCCCCCGGACGGATTCGAACCGCCGACGCCAGCCTTAGGACGGCTGCGCTCTATCCACTGAGCTACGGGGGCGCGGCCCTCATCGTACCCGCCGGGCCGCCGGGCCGCCGGGCCGCGACCGCCCCCCGGCGGGCCCGCTCGAGTACCGGCCCGCCGTTGACCGCCACGCGACGAGCGGCCGTGGGTCACGCCCCGCCACGGCTCGCGCTACCCTCTGGGCCAGATGGAGGTCCGAATGCCGCAGGCAACTCGCATCGCCGATGTCCTCGCGGGCCGGACGCCCGCCGACGCGCGGGTGACCGTGCAGGGCTGGGTCCGGACGCGTCGCGATTCGAAGGCCGGGCTCTCCTTCCTGCATCTCCACGACGGCTCCTGCTTCGACGCCCTCCAGGTGGTGGCCCCCGTCGCGCTGACGAACTACGAGGACGAGGTGCTGCGCCTGACCGCCGGCTGCGCCGTCACCGCCACCGGCACGCTGGCTCCCTCCCAGGGGCAGGGCCAGGCGATCGAGCTTCTCGCCGACTCCGTGGTCGTGGTCGGCTGGGTGGACGATCCGGAGACCTACCCGATCACGCCGAAGCGCCACACGTTCGAGTACCTGCGGGAGGTCGGGCACCTGCGAGTGCGGACGAACACCCTCGGGGCGGTCGCCCGGGTGCGGCACACCCTGGCGATGGCCATCCACCGCTACTTCGACGAGCGCGGCTTCTTCTGGGTGCACACGCCGATCGTGACCACCAGCGACGCGGAGGGTGCCGGCGAGCTGTTTCGCGTGTCGACGCTCGACCTGGCGAACCTCCCGCGCACGCCCGGCGGGACGGTCGACTTCGCGCAGGACTTCTTCGGCCGGCCGACCTTCCTCACGGTGTCCGGCCAGCTGAACATCGAGAGCTACTGCCTCGCGCTCACCCGCGTCTACACGTTCGGGCCCACCTTCCGCGCGGAGAACTCGAACACGAGCCGCCACCTCTCGGAGTTCTGGATGGTCGAGCCCGAGATCGCCTTCGCCGACCTCGCCGCCAACGCCGACCTGGCCGAGGACCTGCTCAAGCACGTCTTCCGCGCGCTGCTCGACGAGCGCGCCGACGACATGGCGTTCTTCGCGGAGCGGATCGACAAGGAGGCGATCTCACGGCTCGAGGCCCTCGTCACCTCCAGCTTCGCGCGCATGGAGTACACGGAGGCCGTGGAGGTCCTGCAGCGCTCCGGCCGTTCCTTCGAGTTCCCGGTGGCCTGGGGCCTCGCCCTGCAAGCCGAGCACGAGCGGTACCTCTGCGAGGAGTACGCCAAGCGCCCGGTCGTGGTCGTGAACTACCCCAAGGAGATCAAGGCGTTCTACATGCGCCTCAACGACGACGAGCGCACCGTCGCGGCGATGGACGTCCTCGCCCCGGGCATCGGCGAGATCGTCGGCGGCAGCCAGCGCGAGGAGCGCCTCGACGTGCTGGACGCGCGCATGGGCGAGCTGGGCTTCGATCCCGCCGCCTACTGGTGGTACCGCGACCTGCGCCGCTACGGCTCGGTGCCACACGCCGGCTTCGGGCTGGGGTTCGACCGCTCGGTGGCCTACGCCACCGGCATGGCCAACATCCGCGACGTCATCCCGTTCCCGCGCACGCCGGGCAGCGCCGACTTCTAGCGGGGCGCCGAAGACCCCCGTGCCCGGCACGGGGCGACGCCAACAAGCGAACGCCGGCGCGGGGCCGACCTGTCGCCGACATGGCGGCGCGCGCCGCCCCCGGCCGACCTGACCCGGCTACGCGTCCTGGTCGGCGTCGGTGTCGCCAGGTTGCCCGTCGCCGGGGGCAGTCGGGCTCCTGCTCTCCGGTGCCCCGCTCGCCGGAGCCCGCCGGCGCGGCGCGCGCGTCTCCACGACGGCCGGCCACCAGTCGCAGCCGCAGATGCCCCTCGAGCAGCCGGCATGCGGCAGCCGCGGCGCCCGGATCTCCGATGCGACCTGGAAGGCCTTCCCGTCGTCGGCACGGCACGCCGGGCAGCACCCGGCGCTCACCAGCTCCACGTCACGTGCGAACGTCTGGAGCGAGCGGAGCACGGCGACCATTCCGTCGCGATGGATGCCGGCGATCTCGTCGGGCGGTGGAACGGGACTGCCGACCTCCTCGTACAGCGCGCCCGCCTGCTCCCGGAGGATCCTCCCCACGTCGCCCCAGCGCTTCTCGCGCCGGGCGGCCTTCGCGGCTCGCTCGGCAGTCGTGAGGTAGAGCGCGCGCGCGCTCTTCACGACGTCGGCCGAGAGCGGAGCGCCCTCGAGCTTCGCTCGGCGAGCCGGCGAGGCCTTCACGTTCGTTGCCAGGCCGAGCCATCGCCGACGCGCCGCCGCCAGGGATCGCTGGTCGATCGACCGCCTGCGCTCCGCCTCGAAGATCGTCACCGCAGCTTCGGTGAGGAGGGCCAGGCGCCCGTCCACGCGCCGCACGACGATGGGCTGCCGGCAGTGTGGGCACAGCCGGTTCCGCACCGGCGGCGGGTCGAGGAGGACTGCGCACGATGGGCAGGCGAGCGCGGGCGGACGCTGCGGCACGCCCGGGGTTCCGTGCTGCCGGTCGGCAGACGGCCCGGAGGCGGCCGCAAACTCCCCGGCGGCACGGTCGCCGTCCGAGGTCTCGTCAGTCTCGCCGAATCCGAGAAGGCGACGCAGGAAGTCCATGCCCGACACTCACGAAGCGCTACGCGCCCAGAGTACTCCGCACGGCGATGGCGAAGGGGCCTCGCGCCGTGATCAGGCCTCGGGGGCGGGCGCGGAGGCGCTTTCGTCCGCGACCGGCCCCGACTCGGACCGAGGGCGTC
This sequence comes from uncultured Chloroflexia bacterium, assembly GCA_963725875.1. Taxonomy (GTDB): domain Bacteria; phylum Chloroflexota; class Limnocylindria; order Limnocylindrales; family CSP1-4; genus CTSoil-043. The sequence goes on from CAVRZZ010000003.1 coordinate 2,812, forward strand.
GCCGGAGCAGGCGGCGCATCGTAGACCGGTCGCGAGCCGCGACGTCCCAGCCGCAGCGGCAGAGGCCCCTGGGGCATCCAGCGTGTGGGAGTCGCGGTTCGCGCAGCTCGCGTGAGATCCGGAAGACCTGCCGACCGTCCGCCTTGCAGACGTCGCAGCAGGAAGCGCTCACCAGCTCGGCGTCACGGGAGATCTCGGCGATGCCGCGCAACTCGGCCGTCACGCCCTCGCGGAACAGGGCCACGATGTCGGCCGGCGGAGGCAGCGGAGAGCGGGCCAGGCGGTAGAGCGTCGAGGCCTGCTCGCGCCGAATGCGGGAGGCCGTCTCCCAATCCCGGTCGCGCTTCGCGGCCCTGAAGGCGCGGTCGACGGCGCCGAGATAGAGCGCCCGGGCGGCGCTCACCACCTCCTCGGAGGGCGTGGCCGCGGCCAGGCGGGCCTGGCGCTCTGCGGGTGCGCCGACGGAAGCCGCGAGCCGGAGCCAGCGCTCCCGCTCCCGCGTCAGCCGCCCGGAGGCGGATACCCGCCGCCTCTCCGCCTCGAACACCAGCACCGCGGCCTCGGTCAGGTAGACCGCTCGCCCGTCGACGCGCCTGACCACGATCCGCTGGCGACATCGATCGCAGCGACGGCTGGACCCGGGCGGGGGCTGCAGGAGCAGGGCGCAGTACGGGCAGTTCGCCGAGGGCACGGGCGCCGGCCGTCCCTTCCTGGTGCGGCTGCGGGGGGCTGAGGGGCGGCCGCCCGAGGACCGACCCCCGGTGCCGGTGCTCTTCCTGGAGTCGTGTCGCGAAGGGCGGGTGGGCGCGGCAGGCGCGGGTTCGACCGGCGCCGGCATGGGCACCGCCTCCACCGTTGCCAGGTCGCCCTGGTCCGCATCCGGTGCATCCTCGACGGGACCGGCGAGCAACAGCGCCCAGCCGGCATCAGCCGACGGCGTCCCCGCTGCGGGCCATCACGCCGACCAGGTCGACCTCGTCCTTCTCGGCGTCGTCGACGAGGCCATCGTCCACGCCCTCCACCACGATCGGAGGTCGACGCGGTCCGAGCCATGATCCCGGCTCGCTGAGCTCCCACGGTCCCCGGTCGGCGCCCGAGAAGACCGGCTCCTCGGCCACCACCGCGGGATCATCCGCAGACGAGGGATCCTCGTTGAGCGCCGTCGCGGCACCCGTGCCGAACAGGTCCGCGAGCCGCGCGGACAGCCGGGACTGGGCGAGGGCCGCCTCCGCTTCGTCGATCTTCGGTCTCGAGGGCAGGAGACCCCGCATCTTCGGCATGTCGCCGTCTCCTCGCCCGGGCCCGTTGCCGACCCGAGGCATTGACACCCCGATCAGGGCGAGCCACCCGGACGCACCCTGCGTGGACGAACAGAGTACTCCCGGCCCACCCGCTGGCGTCCAGACGTAGGCGTATCGTCCGGTGCGCAAGGGCACCGGCGGAACGATGCCCCTCGCGCCCTGCCGCCACGATCGCCGACTGCCTGGCCGCGGGCGAGGCGCGCATCGATCCGCCGGGGCCCGCCTTCTTCGGCCGAGACGCCGGGGCCGTTGGGCAGCCTCCCGGCCGCCACGCCGTACAATCGCCGCCCATGGACCCGGCCGCACGCCTCCTCCCCGACCTCGTCCTCTGGCGCTCCGACGGCTGTCACCTCTGTGAGGACGCCACCGCCGCGGTGGAGCAGCTGCTCGTCGAGCGGTCGGATGCCGGCCGGGCCGTCCCGCGCCTGGTCGTCCGGCGCATCGCCGAGGACCCCGACGTCGAACGCACCCTGTTCGAGCAGGTGCCCGTGCTCGAGGTCGCCGGTCGCCGGCTCCCGCTCGCCGTTCGCCTCGGGACGATCCGCGCCTTCCTCGACGAGGCGTTCGCCTGATGGAGGCGTCCGAGCTCACCCTGCTGGTCGCCTTCGTCGCGGGCCTGATCAGCTTCCTGTCGCCCTGCGTGCTGCCCCTCGTGCCGGCCTACATCGGGCAGCTGACCGTGGTCGCGGTCGTCGGCAGGGCGAACGCCGTGCCGTCGCGATGGCTGGCCGTGCGGCACGCGTTTGCGTACGTGCTGGGCTTCGGTGCCGTCTTCACGATCCTCGGCATCACCGCCACCTTCGTCGGCGGGCCGCTGGGCGAGTACCTCCCGGCTCTCCGGACGATCGGCGGGAGCCTGCTGATCGTGATGGGGCTGAATCTGGCCGGCATCCTGAAGATCCCGGCCCTCGACCGGACGTGGCGCCCGCTGGAGACGGGGGCCGCCGGGGCGCTGGCCCAGCAGACCGGCACGGTCGCCTTCGCGACGCCGGGCGCCGAGGCCGGGCCGGGGGTCGGCGAGCGCCTCGGCGGGCGGCTCGTCGGCGGCCGCGGCGGGATCCTGGCCTCGTTCGGCCTGGGGGTCGTGTTCGCCATCGGTTGGACGCCGTGCATCGGAATCATCCTGGGCGGGATCCTCACGGTCGCGGCATCGTCCGGGTCGACCCTGCAGGGCGGCCTCCTGCTGATCGCCTACACGCTCGGCCTCGGCATCCCCTTCATCCTGCTGGGCATCGTGTACGACCGGGCACCAGCGCTCGTGCGACCGCTGGTGCGCCACGGGCGCGTCGTGAGCCTCGTCGGCGGGTTGCTCGTGGTGGCCATCGGCGTCCTGATGCTCATGGACGGGCTGGGCCTGTTCATGGGGCTCAGCTGGTTCTCGCGCCTGGCGCCGGGGATCTAGGCGTTCGTGGCGCTCCCCCACTCCGACCCGCCCGAGACGCGGCGGGGCGTCGTCGGGCCGTTCACCGGGCGGCAGCTCGCGACGGCGTCAGTCGTCGTGCTCGCCGCGGCGCTGGTCCTTGCCGTGGCGACGCAGCCGCTCGCGGCGCCCGGGGCAAGCCCGGCCCCCGGCGACCCGCGGGCAACGCAGTACGTCATCGGGTCGGCCGGCGAGGGGCTCCGCGTGGGCGATCGCGCGCCCGAGCTCGAGGTCGCCGGGCCGGACGGCAGCCCGACGCCGCTGCTCGACCTCGACGGGCAGCCGGTGCGCCTGGCGGACCTCCGCGGACGACCCGTCTGGATCAACTTCTGGGCCAGCTGGTGCCCGCCCTGCCAGGCCGAGACCCCGACGATCCGCGACCTCGCCGAGGCCTACGCACCCCAGGGGCTGGAGGTCGTGGGAATCAGCGTCCAGGAGGCGACCGAGGACGATGTCCGGGCCTACGCCGAGACGTACGACCTCGGGTACACCGTGGCCGCGGACCTCACGGGCGACGTCTTCCGCACCTACCGGGTCTTCGGCCTCCCGACGCAGTACTTCCTCGACGCGAACGGGATCATCCGCTCGATCGTGCAGGGCCCCGTGACTCCCGAGAGCGCGGCGTCGAACCTCGCCCTGCTGGGTCTCGCGGATCCGGCGGCGTCTCCCGCGGCGTCTCCCGCGGCGTCTCCCGCGCCGAGCGAATCTCCGGCAGCTTCGCGGTAGCCCGTGGAGGCGAGGCCGCCTCCGCCCGGCAATCGCGTCCGCCTCGGCCGGCGACCCTAGGCCAGCGGCTGCCAGGCGAAGCGATCGCGATCCGGGACGAGCCGACCGACCGGGTGCCGCAGCTCGTGCGAGAGGACCACCGTCCAGCCCTCGTCCGCCGCCCGCGCGAACAGCGTCGCCTTGCGCGCCACCGAGTCGAGCGGGAAGTCGTCGAAGGCCGGGATCCAGCGGGGGTTCGCGGACCACGGCCGCATCGCGATGTCGCCGAGGAAGGCCAGCGTCCGGCCCGGCGCGCGGACGAGGATCGCCTGGTGACCCGCCGTGTGGCCGCCCGTCGGGACCGCCCAGACGCCAGGCATGAGCTCCACCTCGCCGTCGGCGGCGCCCGCCTCCCCCCATGCCCGGACGAGGCGGAGCTCCGGCTGGTCATAGGAGGCCACGATCCGCGGGTTGTCGGACAGCGCGACCTCCCACTCTGCCCGCTGGGCCACGATCCGGGCTCGCGGGAAGGCACGCGTGCCGTCGGCCCGCAGCAGCCCGCCGGCGTGGTCGTAGTGGAGGTGGCTCATCGCGACGACGTCGACGCTTGCCGGATCGAAGCCCGCCCGCTCCAGCGCCGGGACCACCGGCTCGCCGTCCAGGCCGCGCCACGTCCGGCCGCGCTCGTCGAGGCGCTCGCCGATCCCGGTCTCAACGAGGACACGCCCGGCGGGGGTCTCCACCAGCAGGCAGTTGAGCGCCTGCAGGAGGCGGTGCTGCTCGTCGAGCTCATCGGCCACGAGCCGGTCCCAGAGGACCCGCGGCGCCGGCCCGAAGATCGCACCGGCGTCCGAGCGGAACGTGCCGGCCTGGACGAGGGCCACCCGCGTCCCGGCCCCGAGGTCGGCCGACCAGTGGACGGCGTCGTTGAGGCCCACCTCGGGTCAGCGGGTCCCGGGCGTCGTTCGGCCAGCCCCGGGCGACTTCCGCCGGGCGTCGAAGTCGCGGTGGAACGCGGACGCCGTCGGCTGGCTCTGGCCCTGGTACTTCGATCCCAGCTCGGAGCTGCCGTACGGCCGGTCCACCGGGCTCGACATCTGGAAGAAGCTCACCTGGCCGATCCGCATCCCCGGGTAGAGGGCGATCGGCAGGTTGGCGACGTTGCTGAGCTCGAGGGTCAGGGTGCCCTTCCAGCCGGGGTCGACGTAGCCGGCCGTGGAGTGGATGAGGAGCCCCAGCCGCCCCAGGCTGCTCTTCCCCTCGAGGCGGGCCACGAGGTCGGTGGGAAGCTCGACCCACTCGAGGGTCTGGCCCAGGACGAACTCGCCCGGGTGAAGGATGAACGGCTCGTCGTCGCGGACCTCGAGGAGCTCGGTGAGGTCGGGTTGCGCCTCCCGCGGGTCGATGAACGCGTAGCGGTTGTTGCGGAAGACCCGGAAGCTCCGGTCGAGGTGAAGGTCGACGGACGACGGCTGGAGGTCGGCCGGGTCGTACGGCTCGATGCGGATCCGGCCCGCGTCCAGCCCGGCGCGGATGTCACGATCGGACAGGACGCTCACGGCACGCGTCCTCCTCCTTCGGGCTCGCGCTCGGCGTACAGCGAGTCGACCTCGCGCTTGAGCGCCTCGAGGTCCTCGAACGACTGGTACACGCTGGCGAAGCGGATGAAGGCGATCTGGTCCAGGGCCCGGAGCTGCTCCATGGCCAGCTCCCCGATCCGCGACGAGACGACCTCGGTGGAGCCGGCGGCCCGCAGCGTGGTCTCGATCTCGTCCGCCGCGTGCTCGGCGGCGCCGTCCGGCACGGGCCGGCGGGTGAGCGCCTTGCGGATCCCCGCGGCGAGCTTGTCGCGGTCGAACTCCTGGTGCGTCCCGTCGCGCTTCACGACAATCAGCCGGGCGGCCTCGATGCGCTCGTAGGTCGTGAACCGTGCCCCGCAGGCGACGCACTCGCGACGCCGTCGGATCGTGGCGGCGTCATCGAGGTCGCGCGAGTCGATCACCCGCGTGTCGCGCTCCTCGCACGTCGGACAGCGCATCCGGTCCTCCTGCGCCCTCCACCACAACATCTAGTGGTCTCGCCGGACCATAGCACGACATACGGTGGTCCGAGCGGTGCGCGCGGCGTGGTCCGCGCGCCTGTCACCCCGGCCGGGGTCGGTCGCTGAACCAGCGGTGCGCGTCGAGACGCCCGGAGCGGAGGTCGATGCCGAGCGACACGAGCGCCTCGCGAGCGTGGAGCAGGTTGAGGTAGCCCCGCTTCACCGACGTCTCACCCTCCATCTCCCGCGGACGCCGCGCGGTCACCGAGAGGAGCGAACAGCCGTGCTGGACCGTCTCGACGGCGCGCCCCGCCCGGTCCAGCTCCTGCGCGATGCGCTCGCGCAGGGGCGCCAGCGCGGCGGGCGGCGCCAGCGCATCGACCTCCACGCGCATCCCCGCCAGCGTCTCGGCCAGCGGCGGCAGCTCGTCGTCGAGCACGTCCGGGGCATCCTGGCGACGGCGAACGCGGTCGATCCGCTCGGACCCAAGGGCGATCGCCGCGGCGGCCCGGTCGGTCAGGGCGGCGGCGTCCCGCCGGAACGAGTCGTCCTCGCGGGTGACGGCGACCACCCGGGCCGCCCGCCGGAGGACGAAGAGGAATGCGGCGGCAAGGGCGAGGAAGAGCCCGAGCGGGACGACGACCAGCGGATCGACCACGAGCGCGCCCGTCACCCTGCCCGGGCGCGGATGGCCGCGACGAGCGCCGGGACGACGTCGAAGAGGTCGCCGACGACGTAGAGGTCGGCGTGCTCCGCGAGCGGGGCGTCCGGATCGCGGTTGACGGCGATGATCGTCTCGGCGTCCTGCATCCCGACCCGGTGCTGGATCGCCCCCGAGACGCCGACGGCGACGTAGACCGACGGACGGATCGTCTTGCCCGTCTGGCCGACCTGGCTGGCGTACGGAAGCCAGCCGGCATCCACGGCGGCACGCGTCGAGGCGACGGCCGCGCCGAGCGCCGCCGCGAGCTCCTCCAGCAGGGCGACGCCATCCGGTCCTCCGAGGCCACGGCCGCCGGCAACGACGATCGACGCCTCCTCGATGCTCGCGCCGCGGGCCGACGCGTCGGCGCGCGCGATGACCCGCGTGCGCTGCGCGGGCGGCGCCGCCTCGGCCACCACCTCCACCGTCCCGGCGGCGCCCGCCGGCACGGCCGGCACGGCGTTCGGCCGCAGCGTGACAATGCCGCGGCCGTCGGCGAAGGCGGAGGTCGTGACGGCCCGCCCACCGAGGACGCTCATCTCCACGCGCGGCCCGGCCGCTGCCCCGTCATCGCCGGTCCCCCAGGCGATCGCGGTCGCGTTGCCGAGGACGCCGCGCCCGAGGCGCGCAGCCAGGATCCCGGCCATCTCGCGCCCCTCCGGAGTCGCGCCCAGGACCAGAACGTCGGGGTCCTCGCCGGCGACCGCGGCCACCACGGCCTCCGCCGTCGCGAGCGTGCCCGCCTCGGTGGCGGCCGGGGCCCGGATCGCGATCACGCGCGGGACGAAACCCGCGAGGGCCGACGCGGCCGCGGCGGGGTCCGGCGCGACGACCACGGCCGCGGCGGACCGACCCGCGGCCTCGGCGAGGATCCGGACTGCCGTGGCCGCCTCGCAGGAGAGGCGCGTCGGCAGCCCGTCGGCGCCAAGCTCGGCCAGCGACCAGATCGGGCCGGCCATCAGATGGCTCTCCGCTCGACGAGCAGGTCGACGATCTCGCGGGCCGCCGCGTCCGGCGCCTCCCGGACGACGCGAGTGGCGGCCCGTCCGGCGGGCGGTCGCTGGGCGACCACGACGGTCGTCGCGGCGGCGGCGCCGACGGACGTCCCGTCGAGCCCGAGGTCGGCCAGCGAGCGGACGGCGATCTCCTTGGCGCGGGCGCCCATGATCCCCTTGAGGGACGGGTACCGCGGCTCGCCGAGCAGCTGGGTGCCCACGACCAGCGCCGGGAGGGGCGCTTCGACCGTCTCCTCGCCGCCACCCACCAGGCGCCGGACGTGGATCCTCCCGTCGCCCGCGGCGGCGATCGAGGCGGCACCCGACACGAGCGGCAGGTCGAGGAGCGTGGCGATCCCCGCGCCAACGACCCCGCCGCCGCCGTCGGCGCTGTCGGCTCCGGCGAGGACGAGGTCGAACTCGAGCGTGCGCAGGACGGCCGCGAGCACCTTCATCGTCGACAGGGCGCACGAGCCCTCCAGGGCGTCGTCGCTGACGAGCACGGCTCGGGCGGCGCCCATGGCCAGCCCCTTGCGCAGCGCGTCGCGCGAATCCGGCGGGCCCATCGCGACGAGCGTCACGTCCCCCCCGTCGGCCTCGGCGAGCTGCAGGGCGGCCTCCAGGGTGTATTCGTCGTTGCCGTTGAGCACCGGCGGCGCCGCGGAACGGTCGAGCCGGCCGCTGGGCAGCAGCCGCTCCTGGCCGGTCGCGTCGGGAACCGGCTTGGCGAGCACGACGATCCGCACGGTCGGCTGGCCTCCCTGCTGGCAACGGCGGGAGCTGGCCCGCTCAGCGGTGCCGAGTGTACACACCAGATGGGCCGGTGAGGCGCCCGACCCGCCTCCCGGGGGTGCGGCGGGTGTACGCTCGGATCGGCGGAACCGCGGGGGATCTGCCCGCCAGCCGGCGAGCCGGCGGCACCCGGGGGTGCGCCGATGGACCAGTCGCTCCTCCTCCTCGCCCTGCTCGGCGCCTCCGCCGTGGCTGCCGGGGCCCTCCTGGTCCGCATCCGCCGCGAGCGGATCGAGCGCGACGACGCCGCCCGCGAGAGCCCCATCGCCATGTCGTCCGAGGGCGTCAAGCTCTGCCCCTCGTGCGCGATGGAGAACCTCTGGACCGACACGCGCTGCGTCGGCTGCGGGAAGCGCCTGCCGGACTCCCCGCCCCGCGCCTGGTAGCGCCTACGACAGGACCGGCAGCTCCCGGCCGGCCCGCCGGCCGGACGGCCCCGCCACGGCCACGGGCGCCAGGATCTCCGCCAGGTCGAGGGTGGTGACCCCCGCCGCGTTCGACGGGTCCGCGGCGAGGCCGTCGCCGAGCATCGTCATGCAGAAGGGGCAGCCGACCGCCACCGCCTCGGCGCCGGTCGCGAGCGCCTCACGGGCCCGCTCGGCGTTGATGCGCGTTCCCCGGGCCTCCTCCATCCACATCCGCCCACCGCCCGCGCCGCAGCAGAAGCTCGCCCGCCCGTGGCGCCCCATCTCGGCGAGCTCCAGGCCCGGCACCGCGCCGAGGACGTCGCGCGGGGCGGCGATCACCCCGTTGTAGCGGGCCAGGTAGCAGGCGTCGTGGAAGACGACCCTCTGCGCCGCGGGCCCCTCGGGGCCCACGAGGGTCGCCAGCCGGCCCCCGGCAAGGAGCCCGGCGAGGAACGCCGAGTGGTGGACGACCTCGAACCGGCCGCCCAGCTGCGGATACTCGTTGGCCAGGCTGTTGAAACAGTGCGGGCAGGCCGTCACGATCCGCGGCGGTCCGTACCTCCGCAACGTCTCCACGTTGGCCGTGGCGAGCAGCTGGAAGACGTACTCGTTGCCCATCCGGCGGGCCGGGTCGCCCGTGCAGGCCTCCTCCTGGCCAAGGACGGCGAAACGAACCCCGGCCGCCTGCAGGCAGGTGACGAAGGCGCGCGCGACGCGCCGATTGCGCTCGTCGAAGGCGGCCGCGCAGCCAACCCAGTAGAGCACCTCGAGCTCGTCGAGACGGCCCTCGCGGGCGACGTCGGCCGCGACCGGCACCGGGAACGGCAGCCCCTTCGTCCAGTCGAGGCGGGCGCTGCGGGGCTGGCCCCAGGGGTTCTGCGCCGATTCCATCGCCCGGAAGGCCGGCGTCAGCTCGGCCGGGAAGCGGCTCTCCTCGAGGACGAGGTTGCGCCGGATGCCGACGATCTTGTCGACGTGCTCGATCAGCACCGGGCAGGCCTCCACGCAGGCGCCGCAGGTGACGCAGTCCCAGACGGCCTCCTCGGAGATCGCACCCGGGATCAGCGGGATCGCCAGCGCACCCGGCGCCAGCGCGTCGTCGAGGGCGCCGCCGCGGGCCCGCACCTCGGGCGAGTTCGGGAGGACGTGGAGGCCGTGCTCCGCCTCGTCGGCGAGGTGGCGAACCCCCATCACCAGCGCCTTCGGGTCGAGCGGCTTGCCCGTGAAGTGCGCGGGGCAGGCATCCTGGCACCGGCCGCACTCGGTGCAGGTGAACCCGTCCAGGACGTCCTTCCAGGCGAGGTCCGCGAGGCTCCGGAGGCCGTACGTCGCGTCCTCGGCCTCGAGGTCCATGGCCGGAAGGGCGCCCCGCGGGTCGAGCTTGCGGAGGTAGACGTTGAAGAAGGCCGTCACGACGTGCAGGTGCTTCGTCGTCGGGAGCCAGACCAGGAACGCGGCGACGAACGCGAGGTGGGCCCACCAGTGGACGGCGAACAGGGCCTCCAGCACGGAAGGAGCGATCCCCGCCTCGGCGAGCGCCGCCCCCACGGCGTTGGTGATCACGGCTCCCGGCAGCGGGCCCCAGCGGGCCGCCTCGCAGGCGAGCGCACCGAGCTCCGCCGCCACGATCCCCAGGATGAGCAGCAGGATGAGGACCCCGGAACGGGTGAGGGTCAGGCGCGGGGGTCGCGTGACGAGGCGGCGGGCGAGGAAGTACGCGAGGCCCGCGAGCGCCAGGACGCCGCTGACGTTGCGCAGGAACAGCACGGCGGTCCAGGCCGCCCCGTCGAGCGGGGCCGAGAGGACCGCCTCCACCAGCCCGAGCGTGACGGCGTTGGCGACCCCGACCGAGAGGAAGCAGAAGGCCGCGAACACCGTGTAGTGCGTCAGACCCGCCCTCGGGTCGCGGAACATCCGGGACTGGACGACGGCGTAGCGCACCAGGGCGGCCGTCCGGCGCGGCACGTCGTCGAACGGGCGGACCGGCCGGGCGGCGGAGAAGACCCGCAGGTGTCGGGCCATCAGCAGCGCGAAGACCGTCAGGGCGCCGTAAAAGAGCGGGAACGCCAGCGGGTACCAGGGCACGCGCCCGAGCGTGTCCGTCACGCCCTCAGCCTCGGCCCGTCGCGCCGGGCCAGCCGGCATGGTCGAAGGGGCCGGCGAGGGTCTCGAGCGCGTGGTCGAGGACCGGCTCGATGCTCGCCAGCGAGGCGACGGCCCCGCGCGGGCTCCCGGGCAGGTTCACGACGAGCGACTGGCCGCGAACGCCGACGACCGCCCGCGACAGGATCGCCATCGGCGTCGACGCCCTCCCGTCGGCGCGCATCGCCTCGGCGAACCCCGGCACCTCGTAGTCGACGACCGCCAGCGTCGCCTGCGGCGTGACGTCCCGCGGCGTCAGCCCGGTGCCTCCGGTGGTCACGACGAGCGGGTGCCGGGCGCACGCGGCGACCAGGGCCGCCTGGATCCGGGCTCGCTCGTCCGGGACGACGCCTCGCTCGACCACGAACCCCAGCGCGGCGAGCCGCCCGGCGATCGCCGCTCCCGCCGTGTCCTCGCGATCCCCCGCCGCGCCGCGGTCCGAGACCGTCAGGACGAAGGCCGACCGGACGAACGCCGCGTTGGCGCCGCCCATGGGATCAGCTCCCCGCCTTTCGGCCGGTGCGCCGCGTCCCGCCCGCGCGCGCCGGGCCGCGGACGCTCCGGGGACGGGACCCGCGCGGCGCGGCGGTCTCGGCCGCCTCCTGCGGACGGTGCCACTCACCGGACTTCCCGCCGCTCTTGGACACCAGGCGGATCGAGCGGATCTCCACGCCCTTCTCGACGCCCTTCACCATGTCGTACAGGGTGAGGGCCGCCACGCTCGCCGCGGTGAGCGCCTCCATCTCGACGCCGGTGGGACCCGTCGTCGCCGCCTCCGTGTGGATGCGGAATGCCGACGCAAGGCGGTCGGGCGTGATCCTGACGACCACATCCGTGAGGGCCAGCGGGTGGCACAGCGGGATCAGGTCGGAGGTGCGCTTCGCGGCCATGACCCCGGCCAGCTCGGCGACCGTCAGGACGTCGCCCTTGGTGCCGCCGCCATCGATGGCCAGCGTCAGCGTCTCCTGCGAGCAGGCGACCTCGGCCTCCGCCACGGCGCGCCGCGCGGTGGGCGCCTTGTCCGAGATGTCGACCATGCGCGGTCGTCCTCCGCGATCGACGTGGCTGAGGCGGCGGCGCTCCGTGCGCGGCTGCGGGCGGTCGTCCATGGCTCCTCCGGGATGTCCCGGCGCGTCCGCGGGACCGATCAGGTGCGTTCGAGCCGCCGAGGCTCGCCGGGCGCCCCGGCCGGGAGCCCGTCGACCGATTCTGGCACGACCGTGAAGGCGCGGAGAGCCGCCGCGGCGGCGACGTGCCCCGCCGTCTCTCGGTCGGGGGTCAGCCGCCGCGGCCGGCTTCCCGTTCGTGGAGCGTGCGCCCGACGGCGAGCCGCGTGAGGACCCCGGCGAGGCGGCCGTCGACGAGGACCGGGAGGCCGGGGGCCGCCGTGGCGCCGAGCCGATCCGCGGCGGGGCGTAGCGCCTCCTCCGGCGAGAGCTCCGGCAGCTCGGCCGTCGGGACCATCGCGTCCGACGCGTGAACCGTCTGCCGGCGGGCGGACGGCACCCGCTCCACCTCGCCGAGCCCCACGAGGCCCACCAGGCGCCCCTCGACCATCACCCGGGCCACGGTCGTCGGCCCGCCCGCGTCGAGCGACTCCGCGAACGTGTCGAGGGTCGCGTGTGGGGCGACGACGAGGGACGCCGTCTCCATCACGTCCCCGACGGTCACGCCGTCGATGAGGTGCTCGAGCTCCTCGCGGCGCCGCGACGCGCGGGTCGCCGACCGCGCGACCACACCGGCCATCACGAGGGCGAGGCCGCCGATCGCGTTCCCCAGCACGATCACCACCAGGCCGGCGGCCCAGAGGGCCGGGGCCAGGAGCGAGGCGAGGAGCTGCCGCCGGTGGCGCGTCACGCCTGGTCGCCTCCCGCGACGACGGCCGCTGCCGGGGCGGGCGGGGTGCCGCGCGGTCCCGCCAGCCGGGTCGCAAGGGCCCACACGGCGAGGGTCAGGCCGAACCCGACGACCGCGATCGCGACCGACGTCTCCGTCCAGAACTGGTACGGGAAGAGCTGGACGAGGCGGTCGGTCGCCGGGTCGAAGGTCCACGAGCCCTCGGCGAAGAAGAGCTGGTGGAAGAGCCTGAACGCCGTGTCGAAGAAGAGGAGGAAGGCGGCGCCAACGGCGATCGTCCCGACGGCGAGGCCCTTGGCGCCGAGGGCGACGGCCCGCCAGAACCACGGGGAGCCGCGCGATGCCAGGCCGGCCACCGCGAGCACCGCGGCCCCCAGCAGCACGAACGCGTAGAACCCCAGCACGACGCCGCGGACGTCGGCCATGTGGGATCGCTCACGCTCGGCGAAGACGCGCGTGCCAGCCACCTCCTGCTCGAAGGTCCCGGGCCCGAACCAGACCTCGAGCACGATGTCGCGCGTCACCGTGTCGACCTGCTCCGGCGTCCAGCCGGTCCACGCGGCGGCGTCGGCGCGTCCCTGGGCGAAGGAGACCCAGGCCGGGTTGAAGAACACGGCGATCGTGACGCCGCTGATCACGAGCGCCGTCGCGAGCGCCACCGCGATCCCGGCAAGGCGTCGTCCGGGCGTGGTCCGCCCGGGGGCGGCGGCGCCGCTCACTCGTCCTCGAGCGTCCGGGCCTGCTCCCACCACGTCTCGACCATGAGGTCGCTCGGCGTTTCGACCTGGAGCCGGCCGGCGGCGCGCGCGAGGCGCTCCCGGAACGTGTCCAGGTCGACGGCGAGGATCGCGCGCAGCCCTTCGAGACCCGCGTACCGGAAGAGGTCGTGCTCGGCGGCGGTAAACCCCGCCAGGTTGAGCATCAGCGCCTCGTCGCGCCACGCCAGCACGTCGTTCGTCGTCGCGACGACCTGGTCGGCCAGCACCTGGCGCCGCGTCGTCGTCTCCGAGACCTCGAGGAGCAGGCCCGTCGTGAAGACCCCCTGGTGCGCCAGGCGCTCGAGGTGGATCGGCTCGATCCTGGTCAGCTCGGTGATCGGCGGCACGGTCGCGGGTCCCTCCAGGAGGTGATGGCGGGCGCCATTGTACGGTGGGCGGGCCGGCACCACCGTGGCGTAGGCTGCCTGCACCGCGACGTCCCGCCTGCCGGCGGCAGGCATCGCGGCAGAGCGGAGGTCTCGACCGTGGCGGTTGCCTACGATCACCTGCCCCACCCCCGGATCGCCGAGCGCAAGAAGCACGCACCACCGAAAAGCGCCGACGAGCACGTCGGCCTGAACGGCCGGATCGGGCTCACGCTGACCACCATCGTCGGGACGATGTGGTGCGCCTACTTTTTCGCGGCGCTGGCGCTGCTCGTCCTGCCGCAGGCACTCGGCGGCGGGTTGCTCCTGCTGGTGCAGTGGCTGAGCCAGACCTTCATCCAGCTGGTGATGCTGTCGGTCATCATGGTCGGCCAGAACATTCTCGGGAAGGCCGCCGACCGGCGCTCGGAGATGACGTACCAGGACGCCGACGCGATCCTCCACGAGGCGATCCAGATCCAGGCGCACCTCAAGGCGCAGGACGAGGCGTTCAACGCGCTGCTGGACGAGGTGGCGCAGCTCCGGCGGACCGCAACCAGCGGCTGACCCTGCTGCGGATCCGTCCCGGCGTCCCGCGAATTCGTTACGCTAACGCGACCCACCAGGAGGCTGCCGCTCCCGTGACCACCGAAGGCGACCAGACGAGCCGCGACGCCGCGTCTGGCCTCAGGCCGTCCGATCCCGCCGCGCCCTCCCCCGAGGCCGACTCCGACACCGACCCCGGCAAGGGAACAGATCCCGCGTCGGCCGCCGCGCCGCCGAGCCGCCGGGCGGCGCTCATGCGGTCGGGCCTGATCGTCGGCGTCCTCGTCGTCGTCTTCGGGGTCATCCTCCCCCGGTACGTGGACTACGGCGACGTGATCGCCGCCTTCCAGGACCTCACGCTCCAGCAGTTCCTCGTGATGACCGGGCTGGGGGCCGTCGCCTGGATCGTCAGCGGCCTCATCTTCAGCGCCCTCATCGGGGGCCTCTCGTGGATCAAGGGGACGATGTCCTGGCTCATCCTCGCCGGCATCGGGGCGAGCGTCCCATTCGGCCCCTGGAACATGGGCGTCCTGTGGGTGGTGGTTCGCGGCTGGGGCGTCGGCAACGCCCCCGCGACGTCGGGGATCGCCCTGTACGGCGTCATCAACATCCTGAGCCGGATGTTCCTGCCCCTCTTCGGCATCGTCGCGCTCGCCCTCGCCGGTGACCTCGCCAGCTCGAAGAACGCCGGCACCGCCTGGACGATCGCGATCGTCAGCGCCGTGGCGTTCGTCGTCGTCACGTCGCTCATCGTGGGGATCGTGCGCTCGGAGCGGATCGCGAACTGGATCGGGCGGACCGCGCAGCGCCTCACGGGCTGGGTCCTGCAGCGCCTCGGGCGTACCGGCGCGCCGGACGTCACGGGTGCGATCCACCGTTTCCGGGACCAGCTCGGCCTCGTCATCCGGCAGCGCGGCCTGCTGGCGCTGAGCATCGCCGTCGTCGCCCAGTTCGCCTGGGCGATCGTCCTCCTCGTCGCCCTGCGCATCTGCGGCGTCCCCGACCAGGCCGTCTCCGCCGCCCAGGTCTTCGGCGTGTACGCCCTCGTGATGTGCATCACGATCATCCCGCTCTCGCCGGGAGGCGCCGGCGTGTCGGAGATCCTCTTCATCTCGGCCTTCTCGGCGATCGCCGGCGGCGGCTACGAGGCCGCCATCACGGCCGGCGTCTTCCTGTACCGGATGTACTTCTGGTTCGTGCCCATCCCGCTCGCCTGGCTGCTCATGAAGGCCGCCCGGCGTGGCAAGCCGATCCTGCCCACGACGTCCGAGCTCCGCGACTACGCGAAGGGCGACGCCGCCTGACGTGCGCGCCGGCTGACCTCCCGCCGGCCGAACCACGGCGGCGAACGGCACCCGGCCCACCGCGGGGCTCGCCCGGGCGGCACATGCCATGATCGGGCCATGACCCAACAGTTCGCGCGGATGCCGGCCGACGCCGGCGAGATGGTCCGCGAGGTGCGCGGATTCGGGGGCATCCCGTGGTCACGCCTGTTCGGCTACCTGCGGCCGCACCTCGGGTTGTTCTCGGTCGCGATCGTGGGCCTGCTGGTCGGATCCGCCGTCGGGCTCGCCTTCCCGCTCGTGATCGCCGGCATCACGAACCAGGTGGTCGCGGGCGGCGACCCGGCGGGCCTCGACCGCCTGATCCTGGGGCTGATCGGGCTCTTCTGCGTGCAGGCGGTCGCCGGCTTCGTCCAGACGTGGCTGCTCGGCGTCGTGGGCGAGCGGGTGGTGGCCCAGCTCCGCGGAGAGCTGTACGGCCGCCTCGTGACGCTGTCGCTCGACTTCCACGGGCAGCGACGCGTGGGCGAGCTCGTCTCGCGCCTCTCGAGCGACGTGACGCTCGTGCGCACGATGCTGACCCAGACGGTCACCAGCCTGCTCTCGTCGGTGATCGGGCTCGTCGGCTCGGTGATCATCCTGTTCACGCTCAGCCCGACCCTGCTGCTGGTGGTGCTGCTGCTGGCGCCGGCGCTGATCGCGGTGGCCATCCTCTTCGGCCGGCCCCTCCAGCGGGTCAGCACCCAGGTCCAGGACATGCTCGCCCGCAGCACCACCACGGCCGAGGAGGTCCTGTCCGGGATCCGGGTGGTCAAGAGCTACGTGCGTGAGGACTTCGAGCTCCACCGCTACGACGCCGACCTCCGGGGCGTGGTGACCGCCGGCTCCCGGCTGGCCCTGTGGCGGGCGAGCTTCGGGGCCGTCATGGGCCTGCTGGGCTTCGGCTCCGTTGCCGCGCTGCTCTGGTTCACGGGGCACCAGGTGATCGACGGCGAGCTCGGGGTCGGGACACTGACGGGCTTCCTCCTCTACGGCGTGGCGATCGGCGCCAGTCTCGGGACGATCGCCGGCCTGTACGGCCAGTTCCGCGAGGGCACCGGGGCCGTCGCGCGGGTGTTCGAGATCATCGACACGCGGCCGACGATCCTCGACGCCCCCGACGCGCGGCCCATCGGCCGGGTCGAGGGCGGGATCTCGCTGGACGGCGTGACATTCGGCTACGACCCCGAGCGGCCCGTGCTGCGCGACGTCGACCTCGAGATCGCCGCCGGGGAGAGCCTCGCCCTCGTGGGGCCCTCCGGCTCCGGCAAGACGACGCTCGTCGGGCTGATCCCCCGCCTGTGGGACGTCACCGGCGGCTCCATTCGCATCGACGGGCAGGACGTCCGCGACGTCACCGCGGCCAGCCTCCGCGAGCGGATCGGCCTCGTGGCGCAGGAGGCGACGCTCTTCGGCGGGTCGATCCGCGACAACATCCGCTACGGCCGGCTCGACGCCACGGACGCGGAGATCGCGGAGGCCGCGGCGGCGGCCAACGCCCACGACTTCATCAGCGCGCTCCCGGACGGCTACGCGACGATCGTCGGCGACCGCGGCTCGCGGCTGTCGGGCGGCCAGCGGCAACGGGTCGCCATCGCCCGCGCCATCCTCAAGGACCCGCGGATCCTCCTCCTCGACGAAGCGACGAGCTCGCTCGACAACGAGTCGGAGCGTCTCGTCCAGGAGGCGCTGGACCGCCTCAAGGTGGGCCGGACCACGATCATCGTGGCCCACCGGCTCTCGACCATCCGGGCGGCCGACCGGATCGCGGTGCTCGACGACGGCTGGCTGGTGGAGCTGGGCAACCAGGACGAGCTGCTGGCCCACGACGGGCTGTACGCCCGGCTGCACCGGCTCCAGTTCTCCGTCGAGTCACCCGCCGACGCCTGACCCCGCGATCCCCGGAGATCCTCCACGCCGGCCGGATCACCCCTCCGGGCTGCAACCCGGCGGAACGGCGCGCTCGCTCGGAAGCCCCGGCCGCGGCGCCTGATCGCCCTTCTGGTGGGAGGCCACGTCCATCGAGCGCCCCTGCTTCCCCGGATGGTGGGGCGCCTCCGTCGGCTGGAGCCCGTGCCCCTTGCCTCGCGCGGGCGGATCGCCCGCGAGGGCGGCAAGCACCTCGGACACGGTCTTCGTGCCCATCTCAGTTGACCACGAAATAGGCGACGTACGTGGTCGATGTCACCGCCTTGTTGAGGTAGATCGTGAACGAGCCGCTCGCGGGGACGACCGCCCTGACGTACACGCCCGACCGGTTGCTGTGCAGGACGGCGAACACGAGGCTCGACGTCGTCACGCCGGCGAGGGTGACCTTGAGCGAAGACCTGCCGGCGCCGATCGTGACCTTCTTCGATCGGCTGAACCTGGCCTTGCCGTCGACGTAGAGCGCCGTTCCCGTGACAGCCTTCGCGTAGACGCCGAAGCCGCTGTCCGAGTAGCCGAACACGCCCGTGTGCGCGGGTGCGCCGGGCACGCTGGCCGCCGACAGGCCGTAGATGCCCGTGCCCGAGGCATCGCTTGCCCCGAAGACGCCCCAGCCGCCGAAGCCCCAGACCCCCGTGTCGCCCTCGCCGTACACGCCCGTGCTGAAGCCACTCGACGCGGCCCCGCCCTGGCCCCACATCCCCGTGGGGTCGGCGCCGGCCGCGTTGCCATAGACCGCGGTCGGGGTCGTCGGTGGAGCCGGCGGCGCGCCGGCGCCGACGAACGCTTCGATCCCCGTTCCCGAGTCGCTCGACCCCTGCACGCCGATGCCGGCAGGACTCCAGCCCGCCACGCCCACGTTGGCCGGTGGCTCCGGGTGCTCGGTGGATCCCGACCGGCTGACGCCGTACACGCCGGGACCCGGGGTCGAGCCGCCCGAGGCCTGGCCGAAGATCGCCGGCGCGGAGCTGACCGCGATCGTCTCGCCGAATACTCCTGGACCCGCGTATCCGGAGGTGCCCCACACTCCCGGTCCCGCCCCGACGCCGATCCCGGTGACGCCGGAGCGCGCTCCCTGCCCCACGACACCGTGGCCTGCTGCGCTCGTGCCGCTGAGCGCACTGCCTCCGACTCCGATCGGCACCGACGCGTTGTTGATCGCGGCGATCGTGCTCCCGGTGACGCCCGATACCTTCAGGACGGCGGCGTCGTAGTTGACGGAGCTGCCCTCCAGGCTGGTCTCGGCGTCGGCCGTGTTCGACTTGCCAGCGAGCACCGGATCACCCGTCACCGCCCTCGTGACGGAGGGCGACGCCATGGCGTTGGCCACCACGGCCCCGAGCCCGCCCAGCGCCGCGGCCAGGAGAGCACGACGGCTGCGCGCGGACTGCATCTCGATCGACATGGCGAGAGCTCCCGAATGATCCAGGCCGGTCGGTCCCGCCAGTGGCTCGGCGCGGTCCCGGGGACCGGGATCTGGACCGCGTGTCATGGCCTCCCGCTGGGGGCACGTGTATCCCGGCGCCGTGGCGCAGTCGAGAGCCGAACGGCACGACCCCGGACGTTCGCCTCGCCCCCGCCGGTCAGGCCGGCATCGGCTTCGGCTGCCACAGCTCGATCTTCGTCCCTTCCGGGTCGAGGACGTGCGCGAAGCGGCCGTTCGGCTCGTCGGAGAGCACCGTCGCCTCCACGCCGTGCCGAGCACATCTCGCCAGGATGCCGTCGAGATCATCGACCGCCAGGTTGACCATGAACGCCCTGGTCGAGGGGCGCGAAGCAAGTGGTGTCGGCCTCGAACCCGCCCCGGCGGTCACCCGGGGGCTGTCTCGTGCTCGGATCCGGCCGCTAGGCCGGCCTGTCGCCGAAGATCGTGTAGTGCCAGGGCTTCTCGGGCTCGCCGGTGAGCTCGATCATCACGTGCTTCACGCGCGTGTACTCCTCGAACGAGTACATCGACATGTCCTTGCCGAAGCCGGACTGCTTGAAGCCGCCGTGGGGCATCTCGCTCGTCACCATCAGGTGGTCGTTCACGAGGACGTGCCCGAAGTTGAGCGCCTGCGTCGCGCGCATGGCGACCCGCAGGTCGCTGGTCCAGACGGAGCTGGCGAGTCCGTAGGCCGTGTCGTTGGCCTTCGCGAGCGCCTCCTCCTCGGTGTCGAACGGGAGGACGACGAGGACCGGCCCGAAGACCTCCTGCTCCACGATCTCGCTGTCCTGCGCGGCGTCGACGATCACCGTCGGCAGGTAGAACGCGCCCTCGGGGAAGCCCGGCACCTCGGGACGAGCGCCGCCGACGGCGACCCGCGCGCCGGCAGCAACGGCCCGGTCGACGAAGCCGGCAACCCGGGCGACCTGCGCGGTGCTGATCAGCGTCCCCAGGTCGGTCCCGGGCGCCATCGGGTCGCCGACGCGAACCGACGCGAAGAGCTCCACGAGGCGAGTGGTGAACGCATCCGCCACGGAGCGATGGACGTAGACCCGCGTGGCCGCCGTGCAGTCCTGGCCGCCATTGATGAGCGCGCCGGCCGTCGCCCCGCGCGCAGCGGCCTCCAGGTCCGCGTCGGCGTGGACGATGAACGGTGCCTTCCCGCCGAGCTCCAGGTGGACGCGCTTCAGGTTGCCCGAGGCGAGCGCCATGATCTTCCGGCCCGTCTCGGAGTCGCCCGTGAGGGACACGAGATCCACGTCCCGGTGTGCCGCCAGGGCCGCCCCGACGACGTCGCCGCGCCCGGTGACGACGTTGAGCACGCCGGCCGGGACCCCCGCCTCGGCGGCCAGCTCGGCGAGGCGGATCGTGGTGAGCGGCGTGGCCGTGGCCGGCTTGAGGACCACCGAGTTGCCCGCCGCCAGCGCGGGGCCGATCTTCCAGATCGCCATCCACAGCGGGTAGTTCCAGGGGCTCACCTGCCCCACGACCCCGAGCGGCTCGCGCCGCACGAAGCTCGTGTGGCTGCCCGAGTACTCGTAAGCGGCCTTGCCCTCAAGGTGCCGGACGGCCCCCGCGAAGAAGCGCAGGTTGTCGACCGTGAAGGGGAGGTCGGAATCGCGGCGCAGCTTGTAGGCCGACCCGGTCTGGGCCGTCTCGAGCGCGGCCAGCTCGTCGGCATGCTCCTCGATCAGGTCGGCCAGCCGGTCGAGGATCGCGACCCGCTCGGGGAGGTAGCGGCGACTCCAGCGGCCGTCCTCGAACGCGGCGCGCGCCGCCGCGACCGCGCGGTCGACGTGGGCCTGCGTGCCGGCCGGAACGCGGCCGACGACGGCACGGGTGGCCGGGCTGCGAACCTCCAGCCAGGCGCCCGACGACGCCGTGGCCGACGCACCGTCGATGAACATCGGGAAATCGCGGACGGCCGCGGCGACCATCGTGGGCACTCCTCCCGGCGCCGACTGGGGCGCCGCATCGTGGCTGGATCGACCGCCGCCGAGCCTAGCACGGGCCGACCGCGCGGAACCGCGCCTGTCCCGCCCGGCGGTGGCTCGAACGTCCGGCTGGTCATCTCGCGGCCCCGGGGTAGGATCCGGTGGTGACGAACCCGCCACGCCTGGTCGTACCGGTCCTCCTCGCCGTCCTGCTGGTCGCCGCCTGTGGCACGCCGGGCCCGACCGTCACGCCGTCCGGGGCGACCGGCGTGGTCGATCCGGCGCCGGTCGTGACCCCCACCCCGCCGCAGCCCACGCCCAGTCCGGCGGCGACCGCCGCCCCAACCGCGACCCCGACGCCGACGCCGATCCCGACCCCGAGCCCGACGATCTCGCCCACCGCCGCGACAACGCCGACCGCCTCGCAGAGGCAGACGATCGCGCCCAGCCCCGGCGAGAACACGCCGACGTCGGACACCTTCTGGAGCCACGTCGCGGAGGGCATTCGCGCGGCGGGCCGGCTGGAGGTCGGGATCGACGGTCCGGGTGACAGCGTGCTGGTGCTGCGCTTCGAATCCGACGCCTCGGCAACCGTGATCGACGGTGTGGTTGGGTCCGTCTGCATCGACCGTCGGACCTACGACGGACAGTCGGGGTTCACCACCCTCCCGGGACGCTGGACCTGTGGGGCCGCCGCGCTCCTGGCCGGATACCGCCACCTGGGGCAGCCGATCGACGCCTGGAACGCCACGGTCCCCTCCGACTCGGCCCGCGCCGAGTCCGTGACCCTCCGGGGCACGACCTGGACCTGGCGCTACCGGGCCACGTCCGCGTATCTGGGGGGCGAGGTCACGACCTCGCTGACGCTCGACGGCGAGACCGGCCGGATCACGGCGGCGCGGCGCGTGGACCCGACGGGCGTGACCCGCTACACCTTCCGGTACGGCGCGGACTTCCCGCCGCTCGCCGTTCCGCGCTGATCCGGCGCCGGGGGCATCGTCGCCGCGCGAGCATCACACGTCGAGCGCCCGGGCCTCCCGCCGGAGCAGATCCCAGGCCCGGTCCACGTGCCGGGCCTCCGTCCGCAGGTTGCCGATCGCCACCCGGATCGCGAAGCGGTCGTGCAGTCGCGTGTGCGACAGGAAGACCTCGCCCGTCGCGTTGACGGCCGCCATGAGCCGCTCGTTCGCGGCATCGAGACGCGCCCGGACCTCCGGCTCGTCCTCGCGTCCGGCGAGGGCCGCCGGACGCCAGCGCAGGCAGACGGTCGAGAACGGGGTCGGCGCCAGGCGTTCGAACTCGGGGTCGGCGTCGACGGCCGCCGCCAGCCCCTCGGCCAGCCGGCAGTGGGCATCGATGCGCCGCCGCAGCCCGTCGAGGCCGAAGTAGCGGAGCTGCATCCAGAGCTTCAGGGCGCGCATCCGGCGGCCGAGCTGCGGCTGGTACTCGGTGAAGTCGTGGACCGGCTGCTCCTGGTCGAGCGTCCGGAGGTACTCCGGCACGAGGCTGAAGGCCGCGCGCACGAACTCCAGCCGGCGCGAGAGCAGGAGCGACGCGTCGAGCGGCGTGAAGAGCCACTTGTGGGGGTTCACCACGATGGAGTCGGCCCGCTCCCAGCCGGCGAACGGGCCCCGCCGCGCCGGGACGAGGGCCACTGCGCCGGCGTACGCGGCGTCGACGTGGAGCCAGAGCTCCTCGCGCGCGGCGACCCCGGCGATCGCCGGGACCGGGTCCACCGACGTCGACGAGGTCGTGCCGATCGTGGCGACGATGGCGATCGGGACGTTGCCGGCCGCGCGATCCTCCGCGATGGCGGCCTCCAGGAGGTCGACGCGCATCCGGTAGTCGGCGTCGACCGGGATGCGACGCAGGGCGGCCCGCCCGAGGCCGAGGGTCATGCACGCCTTCTCGATGCTGCTGTGGCCCTCCGCCGACGCGTACACGGTGGGCGGGCCTCCCCGCGCCCGCGCCGCGAGCCCGCGGGCCGCGGCCTCCAGGCCGGCCGCCTCCCGAGCCGCGGCGAGGGCGATGAGGGTCGACGTCGAGGCGGTGTCGGTGAGAAGCCCGTCGAACGCGGGCGGCAGGCCGAGGCCCGCGCGAAGCCAGCCGACCACCACCTGCTCCAGCTCCGTGCCGATCGGGGAGGTGCGCCACAGCATGGGGTTCTGGCCGAGGGTGGCCGTCCACATCTCCCCGAGGATCCCCGGCGCCGACGCGGAGGTGGCGAAATAGGCGAGGAACCCGGGGTGCTGCCAGTGGGTCGCGTTCGGCACGACGAGCCGGTCGAGGTCCGCCAGGATGGCGCCCAGCGGCTCCGGCCCCTCGGGCGCCTCGCCCGGAAGGGCGGGGCGGATGGAGCCGGGGGTGATCGCCGGCAGGACCGGGCGCTCGCCGACCGTCGCCAGGTAGTCGGCCATCGCATCGACCACCGCGTGGGCGGCCGCGCGGAAGCGCTCCGGGTCCATGTCGTGATAGCCGGCCAGCTGCGCCTCGTCGAGGGTCGCGAAGGGGACGGGCCCGGGCCCGTCCCGGGCGGCCTCGGGCGCCTCATCGGTCATCGGCCGAGTGTACGCGACGCCTCCTGTCCCCATAACGGATCCGTGGTACGGTCGTTACCACGTAAGTCACCGGGTCTCAGACCCGCCAGCCCCGTCGGCCTGTCCAGGGACGGCCGACCGCACCGGCGCCGCCGCCCCAGCGGTCGCGCCGACGACATCGCCGGCGTGCGCTCTGCGGCCCCGTCCCCCTTCGGCCGTGATCCCAGCCTTCGTGGTGCGCGCCCGCCGGCCGTTGGGAGAAGGCATTGGACATCGCGCATCCCGGCGCCCCGGCGCGCCGCCGAGCATCCACAGCGCTTGCCGCGGCGCTCCTGGCCCTCGTGGCCGTCGTAAGCGTTCCGATCGTCGACCCGGGGGCTGCCTCCGCGGAGGCGGCCGGCGGACGACCCCTCGCCGTCATCGTCGTCGGTCCGGTGGAGGGGATGACGAGCTCCTACCTGCGCGACGCGCGGCGGATCGCCGCGCAGCTCCGCTTGTACGGCGCCCGCGTTCGCCAGGTCTACAGCCCCTGGGCCACGTGGCCGCGGGTCCAGAAGGCGGCCCGCGGCGCCAACCTGTTCGTCTACCTTGGCCACGGCAACGGCTATCCCAGCCCGTACGGCAGGTACAACCCGGCGAAGATGAACGGCCTCGGGCTCAACCGGTCGGGCGGGCACGGCAACACGAACGTGCGCTACTACGGCGAGTCGTACCTGCGGCGGTCGCTTGACCTGGCCCCCGGCGCGGTCGTGATCCTGAACCACGTCTGCTATGCAGCCGGGAGCTCGGAGCCCGGCCGTGCGGCGCCGACGCGGAGGACTGCGATGAAGCGGGCCGACAACTTCGCTGCCGGCTTCCTGGCGGCGGGGGCGTCCGTGGTCTTCGCCAGCGACCGCTCCGTCGCGGCGCTGATTCGCGGGCTGTTCCGCCCGAGCAGGACGATGCAGTCGGTCTTCTGGCGCTCGCCCTGGACCACCAGCCGCCACGACTCGGTCTTCGTGTCCCGTCGGACGCCGGGCGCGGCAGGGATCCTCGCGCCGTATCGCCCGGGTCGCTACTTCCAGTCGGCGGTCGGCCGCCTGCGCTGGGGCACGACGGACTGGCGCCAGACATGGGATCCGGCCGCTCCTTCGCCGTCCGACGTCCCGGCTCCCAGCCCCACGCCGGGCGTCGTCCCGTCGGCCTCGCCGCCCTCGGGCCTCGAGCCGTCGCCGTCGCCGACCGCCGACCCGCCAGCGGACCCGTCGCCGGCGCCCGAGCCTACGCCCCAGCCGACGCCCACGTCGCCGCCCACCGGCACACCGGAGCCTGCGTCCGTCCCCTGACCAGGGGTTCCGGCTGCTGGCGCGCCGAGCCGGGCACTTCGGCTCTGGCCCACCCGGCGGCAGCCTGCCATCGTGATGACGTCGCGAGCCACGTGCTCTCGACGGAGCCGACCATGCTGATCGCGACCTGGCACCCGATTCCCTGCCCGGCGGGGGCGCGGATGGCCTTTGCCACGCACTTCCACGGGCGTGACGCCGAGGTCACCGCCCCCGAAGGCCAGCCGCGCTGGCACTGGCGGGTGCTCTCCCCGACGGGGCACGTGCTGGCCGAGGGCGATGCGCCCGACCGCGACGCGGCCGAACAGGCCGCCGAGGACGAGGTCTGCGCCGTGCATCCCCCGACGTCCCACCTTCTCAACGAGCTCGTGGGCTGATCCGGACTCCGACATGTCCCTGCAACGTCCGGCCCATCCCAATCGTCGGAACCACGGACGACCGGTCCCGGCGGCAGTCGGCGGCCCCGGCGGGCCGCCCTCGCGGGCTCCGAGAGGTGAGAGATGATCGGTCGGCGCGGCGTTGCGATCATCCTGGGGGTCCTCGTGGTCGGCGTCGTCGGCTATGCCGGCGCCGGTCTCGTGGCCGTCCAGATGACCACCGGAGAGCGAGGCGAGTGCCACCCGGAGCACGCAGCCTTCACGCCGGCCTCCTTCCGCACCGACGTGTGGATCTCCAGCGACTTCCACTACATCCCTCCGGACGACCCGCCCTTCGACGTGACGCCCTACCTGATGCCGGACTACGCGGAGGTCACGTTCCCGGCGCGAGACGAGGCGGCCATCACGATCCACGGGTGGTGGGTCCCGGGTCCCCGGGCGGACGGTCCCGCGGTGGTCGTCGTCCACGGCCAGGACTCGTGCAAGCGGGACCCCACGATCCTCGTGCCGGCCGGCATGCTCCACCGCGAGGCCTTCGGCGTGCTCCTCATCGACATGCGCGACAACGGCGAGTCGACGCGCGAGGACGGGCGCTACGGCTTCGGCAGCGACGAGTACCGCGACGTCCTCGGCGCCTGGGACTGGCTCGTCGAGCAGGGCGTCCCGGCCGGGCGCATCGGCCTCCTCGGCGAGTCGGGCGGGGCGGCTGCCGTCGTGGTCGCCATGGGCGAGGACTCCCGCGTCGTCGCCGGCTGGGAGGAGGCCGGCGCCGCCGACCTCGCGACGGTTTCGGTCGAGGAGGCACGCAGGCTGCACCTTCCCGAGCAGCTCATCCCCGCCGCGATCGCCTGGATGGTGCTCCTCGGGGACGACGTGGTGAATCGGAGCCCGCTCGTCGAGGCGCGCGCGATCGGGACGCGGCCCTTCCAGGTGGTCCACGGCACGGCCGACCAGCGGGTCGCCCTGCACCACGCGACTGACCTCGAGAACGTGCTTGCGGCCGCGAACCCGGCGAACCGCGCCTGGCTGATCACGGGCGCCCAGCACGTCCAGGGGCCGTTCCTGGTCCCCGACGAATACCAGCGGCGCCTGGGCGCCTTCTTCCGCGCGGCGCTCGGCTCCTGATCGATCCCGGTCGCCGGCCCGTGCCGCGGACCGCATCCGCGGAGCCCCGGCCACGGAGCCGCGGCCACGGAGCCGCGGCCACGGACCGATCGGCACCGCCGATCGCGATCTCTGCTGCTGCCAGAAGGCCCGGCGATCGCGTGGTCGATCTGCCGGGCCCTCTGAGCGGTCGCGGATCCCAACGGACCCTGCGTTGTTACCTCACGATGACGAACGCGTCGAGATCGACCCGCGGACGGCCGGAGGTCCCGGCGACGACGAGCTTGACGGTGCGGGTGCCCGAGGTCGACCAGGTCTTCTGCCAGGCGAGGACCCGATACTGGGTCGAGGAGCGGTAGAGGTCGACGGTGGTGATGTACTTGCCGTTGACGTAGACCTTGACCTTGCCCCGGGACGGCGCCTTGGTCGTGATGAGGCCGATCGAGCGACCGGTGAACGTATACGTCGCCGAGCGACCAGCAGCCTTCGCGTACTTGATCGACCCGCCCGAGTACGAGCTCGACGAGCTCCGCGACCAGGTGCCCGAGTACCTGACGGACGAGCTCGTCTGCTGGACGAGACGCGGGCTCAGGATGGTGCCGTTGGCCCATGCGCCGACATTGCCGGCCACGTCGATCGCCCGAACCCGGTAGCGAACCGTGCCCGAGGACGCCGCCGCGACTGTCACGGACGGCGACCTGAGAGAGGTCGAGACTGTCGTCCACGCTGCGCCATTCCTGCTCTGGGCGAGCTCGTAGCGGGCGACCCGGGAGCCGCCGGCGTTGTCACTGGCGGACCAGGTCAGAAAGAGCGGGATCGAGCTTCCCGACAGCACGGCGCCGGTCGACGGCTTGGCGGCGAGCGACCTGGCCGTGGGTGCCGTGCGGTCGATGGTGACGGTCGCCGCCGTGACGACGGCCGCCGGCCCGGTGTTGGCCGCGGCGTCGCTGACGCTGTTGGCCGCCAGGGCCAGGATGACGGTGCCCTGGGAGCAGCCGCTGAGCGCGACGCTGTACGAGCTGCCCGAGCCCGACGGGGCCCCGACCACGCAGCCGGTCGCGGTGCCGGTGACGCTGAAGTCACCTGCCGCGAGGCCCGTGACGGGCTCGCCGAAGGCGACGGTGTACGCCAGGCTCGCCGCGTTGGTCGGCGAGGCGGGCGGGGTGAGGGTGGCCGTGGGTGCCGTGCGGTCGATGGTGACGGTCGCCGCCGTGACGACGGCCGCCGGCCCGGCGTTGAGCCCGTTGGTGACGCTGTTGGCCGCCAGGGCCAGGATGACGGTGCCCTGGGAGCAGCCGCTGAGCGCGACGCTGTACGAGCTGCCCGAGCCCGACGGGGCCCCGACCACGCAGCCGGTCGCGGTGCCGGTGACGCTGAAGTCACCTGCCGCGAGGCCCGTGACGGGCTCGCCGAAGGCGACGGTGTACGCCAGGCTCGCCGCGTTGGTCGGCGAGGCGGGCGGGGTGAGGGTGGCCGTGGGTGCCGTGCGGTCGATGGTGACGGTCGCCGCCGTGACGACGGCCGCCGGCCCGGCGTTGGCCGCGGCGTCGCTGACGCTGTTGGCCGCCAGGGCCAGGATGACGGTGCCCTGGGAGCAGCCGCTGAGCGCGACGCTGTACGAGCTGCCCGAGCCCGACGGGGCCCCGACCACGCAGCCGGTCGCGGTGCCGGTGACGCGTGAAGTCACCTGCCGCGAGGCCCGTGACGGGCTCGCCGAAGGCGACGGTGTACGCCAGGCTCGCCGCGTTGGTCGGCGAGGCGGGCGGGGTGAGGGTGGCCGTGGGTGCCGTGCGGTCGATGGTGACGGTCGCCGCCGTGACGACGGCCGCCGGCCCGGTGTTGGCCGCGGCGTCGCTGACGCTGTTGGCCGCCAGGGCCAGGATGACGGTGCCCTGGGAGCAGCCGCTGAGCGCGACGCTGTACGAGCTGCCCGAGCCCGACGGGGCCCCGACCACGCAGCCGGTCGCGGTGCCGGTGACGCGTGAAGTCACCTGCCGCGAGGCCCGTGACGGGCTCGCCGAAGGCGACGGTGTACGCCAGGCTCGCCGCGTTGGTCGGCGAGGCGGGCGGGGTGAGGGTGGCCGTGGGTGCCGTGCGGTCGATGGTGACGGTCGCCGCCGTGACGACGGCCGCCGGCCGGCGTTGGCCGCGGCGTCGCTGACGCTGTTGGCCGCCAGGGCCAGGATGACGGTGCCCTCGGAGCAGCCGCTGACCGCGACGCTGTACGAGCTGCCCAGCCCGACGGGGCCCCGACCACGCGGCCGGTGCGGCGCCGGCGACGCTGAAGTCACCGCCGCGAGGCCTGTGACGGGCCGCCGAAGGGGACGGTGTCCGCAGGCTCGCCGCGTTGGTCGGCGAGGCGGGCGGGGTGAGGGTGGCCGTGGGTGCCGTGCGGTCGATGGTGACGGTCGCCGCCGTGACGACGGCCGCCGGCCCGGTGTTGGCCGCGGCGTCGCTGACGCTGTTGGCCGCCAGGGCCAGGATGACGGTGCCATGGGAGACCGACTCAGCGCACACGGGGCCTGCCCGGAGCGTCCAGTGCGGAAGCCCCGGGCCGCGTCCGGCCTGGGTGAGGGGGCGGGCCGACCCGGCGTCTCAGGGCCGCCCACGGGGCGGCGTGGGCGCAACGAGCGCCTCGTGCAGTGTAGGCAGAGTCGCTCCCGCATGGGTGGGCGACCCGGCGTCTCAGGGCCGCCCACGGGGCGGCGTGGGCGGGAACAAGCGCCTCCCGTAGGCCTGCTGTAGTGCCGCTGGTCGCCTCGGCGCACTCCGCGCGCACAGTCGCGACAGATCCCGTCTCGATGCCGCGTCCCGTGCGGACTCAGGCACTCCGGACAGCGACAGTCCTTCAGCGCGGTCGAAGGACCTCTCACTCCCCTCCCAATGCCGATCAGACCCCCGACGACCCGCCCGCGTCGCAACCTGCAGCGGCGAAGCGGGCGGAGCCGGGGCACTTTCCCCGTGTCAATCCGCGCGACGGGCGCCACCGGAGGCCGAGTCCATGGGATGCGTCGAAAGGGAGGCGTGGCCCAAGGGCAGGCGGCCGTCGGACGCGGTGCGCGTCTCATGCTCGGAGGACAAAGGAGTGTCCGGGTACAGAGCCGGGGCGCTCGACTCCCGGAGGATGACGCCGAGGGCCATCCCGGCGAGTGTTGCCAGCGCCGCGACAGCAACGAGGACGAGCAGCAGGACGCTCATGCTCGCGACGCCCAGAAGCAGTTCCATCTGTCCCCCGGTTGGAAGTCCTCGAACGAGGATCAGCGAGCGGAGTCGACGCCGTGAGTGCCAATTGGCACCACATTTTCGGGAACAGATACCCGGCGGATCGCCCGGATCGCCTCGGACTTGGTGTCGCCCGCGCGCGCAGCCGCTCGACGTACGGCCGCTCCCGCCCGCCGAACCGCACCCGGTGGGGGCGATCCGGCGGAGCGCCACGTTGAGCAGGCGGTCTCTTCGGCTGGAGAGTCGATGGCGTCCGCCGATGACGCACCCGGGGGCAGGCGAGATCAGGGTGGTCGGGGTGCCGCGATTCGAACGCGGGACCTCCTGAACCCCATTCAGGTGCGCTACCAAGCTGCGCCACACCCCGACGCGTCGAAGGATAGCAGAGGCGTCGATCGGGGCCCACGGCCGGCGAACGGTGAGGGCTGGCCGCGCGCTCTGGTCCGAGTCGATGCCGCGGCCTGGCCGTGGCGTCGCCGTCGGAGGGCGGTCAGTCCGCCCGCCGCGCCGGCTCGCGGGCCAGCCCCGCGAGCGCCAGCGGGTCGCGGATCGCGATCTCGTCGCGGGAGATGTCGATGAGACCCTCCTCGTGGAGCTGGTGGAGATTGCGCGTGACCACCTCACGCACCGACCCGATCGCGTCGGCGAGATCCTGCTGGGCGGCGCGCACCACGAGATACCGGCCCGGGCCGGACGTCGCGAGGAGGAGGAGCTGGTGGACGAGGCGCTGGCGGACCGGCAGGAACGCCTGCTCCGAGATGTCGTCGAGCAGCTGGTGCAGCTGGCGCGTGAGCTCCTCGGCGCAGGCGCTCGCGACACGGGGATCGGTCGCCAGCAGGGATCGCAGGGTGTCGACGCGGAGCGCCAGGACCAGGGCGCTCGTCATCGCCTGGATGCTCATGGGAGCCGGGCCGCCGATGACCAGCGCGAGCCCTGCCACGTCGCCGCTGCGGGCATAGCGGACGGTCACCTGGCGGCCGTCGGTGGAGGTGAGGAACACGCGCAGGAGCCCCGTGACGACCACGATGAGGCGCGGGCTCTCCTCGTCGCGGTAGAAGATGGCCCCCGCCGGCACGTTGATCCGGATGGCCTCGGCCAGCAGACGCTCGCCGGCCTCGCGCGGGAGCGCCGTGAGGAAGCCGTTCTCGAGCCCGTCGAGAGCCAGCTCATCGAGCGCGCGCGTCGGTCTGTCCATCGCCCTGACCGCCGGGGGCGGCCGCCCACGAATACCCACTCGACGGTACTCCTCCGCGCTGCCCTGCCCAAGTGCCGGATGGGCCGAACCGTCGCGGGCGTGACAACGGTCACCCCGGCCCGGCACCGGCGTCACTGACGCGGCGGTGCCCTGCCGGCATGCTTGCGACGTGGTCGCAGCGCAGGCGCGCCGCGGCCCGCCACCAGGGGAGGTCAGGAACGGCCATGGTCACGGAGATGGTGTCGGCCCGCGCGGTCGACTATCGCATCGAGCGTCTTCCCATCCAGGAACACCCCGAGACGCATCTGCAGGACCTGCTCGATCGGCTCAACGAATTGGGCAAGCAGGGCTGGCGCGTCGTCAGCATCGACATGACCCACCACCCGTCGTACTCGGTCGCAGCTCAGCCGAGCGTCCCGCTGCCCGTCCTCCTGGAGAAGCCGACCGCCGGGTCCCGGCCAGTGGAGTACCGGATCGAGCGGATGCCGTTCCAGGAGCACCCGGAGCTCCACCTCTCCGAGCTGCTCGCGCGGCTCACCGAGCTCGGGAAGCAGGGCTGGAACGTGGTCAGCGCCGACCTCACGCACCACCCGTCGTACTCGGTCGCTGCCCAGCCGAGCACGCCGTTGCCGGTCCTTCTGGCGCGCGAGGTCTGACGAGGCGCGGCGTCGGCGCGGTAGGTGGCACGGAGGCCCGACAGACCGGCGGGCCTCCTTCGCGTCTCGCCTCGACCATCGTTCGACGGCGCCGCCTCCCGCTCACGGGTGGGGATGTGGGGACGCCGCGTGTCGCGGGCGCTCAGCGGCGACGCGCGCTCGCGGGCTTCCGGCGACCGGCAGGTCGCCGCCGAGGCCGCTCCGCCCCGCGATTGCGGAAGACCAGGCGGATCGGGGCGCCGTGGAAGCCGAGGACGTCCCGGATCCGGTTCTCCAGGTACCGCTTGTAGCTGAAGTGGATCAGCTCCGCGTCGTTGGCGAAGAAGATGAACGTCGGCGGCTCGATCCCGGCCTGCGTCGCGTAGAAGAGCTTCGGGCGGCGGTTCTTCACGGCGGGCGGCACCTGGCGCGCGGTCGCCTCCGAGAGCAGTCGGTTCAGCTCACCCGTCCCGATCCGCTTGCGGCGCTCGCCCCAGACATCGACCGCCATCTCGAGCACGCGATCGACCCGCTGGCCCGTCTTCGCGCTGATCGAGACGACCGGCGCGTAGTCGAGGAACGGCGCGTCGCGCCGGATCCAGGCGACGTACTGGTCGAACGTGCGGTCCGTCTTGCCCTCGACCAGGTCCCACTTGTTGACGGCCATGACGAGGCCCTTGCCGGCGTCGATGGTGTAGCCGGCGACGTGGGCGTCCTGCGCCGTCAGGCCCTCGACGGCATCGAGCACGAGGACCGTGACGTCGGCCCGGTCGATCGCCTTGAGGGCCCGCAGGGTCGAGTAGCGCTCGGCGTCGGGCCCCGCGGCGACCTTGCCGCGGCGCCGGATGCCCGCCGTGTCGACGAGCACGACCTCGCCCTGCCCGTAGGCCAGGTGCGTGTCGAACGCGTCGCGCGTCGTCCCGGGGACGTCGGACACGATCGCCCGCTCCTCGCCGAGAAGCGCGTTGAGCAGGCTCGACTTCCCCACGTTGGGCCGCCCGACGAAGGCGATCGTCACGGGCCCGGGCAGCGCGTCCTGGTCGACCTCGAGATCGACGGGCTCCAACCCCTCGGCCAGCTCGTCGGCGATCAGGTCGGCCTCGCGGTCGGTCGCGGCCTCGCGCGCCCTGCGTGCCAGCTCGGGCTCGCCCTCCGGCGGCAGCGCGAGCACGATCTCGTCGAGGAGGTCGGCCACGCCACGGCCGTGGGCCGCGCTGATGGGCCACGTCTGGTCCCACCCGAGCTCCCAGAACTCCGCGGCGTCGAGCTCGCGCTTCGCGTTGTCGGCCTTGTTCGCCGCCACGAAGACCGGCGCGCTCGCGCGTCGAAGAAGCTCGGCCGCCTCCAGGTCCGCCGGCGTCATGCCCGCAGCAGCGTCCACGACCAGGACGATGACGTCGGCCTCGGCGATGGCGAGGCGGGCCTGCTCCTGGACCTTCGCCTCGATGTCGTCGCCGGGGGAGACCTCGAGGCCGCCGGTGTCGACGACGAGGTACGACCGCCCGTTCCAGTCCCCTTCGCCGTAGATCCGGTCGCGCGTCGTCCGGGCGCGGTTCTCCACGATCGCCGCCCGGCCGTCGCCCACGAGGCGGTTGAAGAGGGTGCTCTTGCCGACGTTGGGGCGGCCGACGATCGCGACGAGCGGAAGCGAGGCGGACCCGCTCAACGGGCTGCCGGTGCCGGCGCGATCGCCGTCCGGCGGCGGCGGCACGGCGCGACGTGCCCGTCGACGAAGCCTGGCGAGCCGCCGGCTCCGTCACGCCGCTGAGCCCCGGTGCCGCCGGCAGCGAGCTCGTCCGGCCGGCGGGCGTGGCGGCGGCGTTGAGCGCCTCGAACGCCAGCTCGTGCGCTCGCGCCTTCGCGTCGGTGGTGCCGGCCATCTCGAGAATGCGCTCGGCGACCAGCTCCAGGTCCTCGATGGGAGTGGACGTGCCGCCCGTCACGCCGACGATCTTCGCGTCGCCGAAGACCGCCGGGTCGACCAGGTCGCGGGCATGCTCGATCTGGGTGACCGGCGTGCCCACGATCTCGCAGAGGCGGGTGAGCTCCTTCGTGTTCGCGCTGCTCCGGCCACCGACGACCACCATGAAGTCCACCGCGCGAGCGGCCTCGACGGTGTCCTCCTGGCGCCGGATCGTGACCGGGCAGACGGTGTTGACGATCTTCAGCTCGTGGGCGAGGTGGACCATGCGGGCCGCCAGCCGCTCGAACTTCCAGGGCGGCTGTGTCGACTGGGTGATGAGCGCCATCCGCTTCTTGCGCGGGATGCGGTCCCAGTCGTCCTCCTCGTCGACGAGGATCGCGTCGGGCGCGATGCCGAGGAGACCGACGACCTCCGGGTGGTTGGGCGTGCCGAGCAGGACGATCGTGTAGCCGTCCTCGACCAGCTTCTGGAGCTGCTTCTGCTCCGCGATCACCCAGGAGCAGGTGCCGTCGATCACGTCGAGCCCGCGCGCCGCGGCCGACTCGCGCACGGCCGGGGTGACGCCATGAGCGCGGATCACCACGGTGGACCCGGGCTCCGCCTCGTCGAGGGTGCCGATCGAGACGACGCCGCGGGCATGCAGCCCGGCGATCACGCCTTCGTTGTGGACCACCTGCCCGAGCGTATGCGTGACTCGACCGGCATCGGCGGCTTCCTTCGCCCGGTCGACCGCCTCGCGGACGCCGTAGCAGAAACCGGTGCGCTTGGCGATGCGGACGTCCTGGACCATGCTCATATCCGGATTATTGCACGCCTCCTGACGAAACCCCGACGGTGGGACGGCCGTCGGCCCGGGTGCGACGGCGTGCTCAACCCTCCTTCGCGGCGGCGGCCCCGTCGGATGGGTCGCCCGACGGGCGATCGGACAAGCCGCCAGAACCGCCGCCGGGCGGGTCGCCCGGGCTGCTCGCGAGGAGCGCGGCATAGGCGCCGCGATGGCGCTCGGGAAGCAGCGCGGCGATGCGCAGCATCAGGCGCGTCGTCGCGTCGTCGAGCGACTCCTTGCGCCCGTCCGGGCCGACGAGACGCTCGAGCACGAAGGGCTCTCCCACCCGCAGGGCGATCCGGCCACCCACCCGCCAGAGCTTCGATCCTCGCGGCCAGAAGCGATCGGTTCCGGCAACCCCCACGGGCAGGACCGGCGCGCCGCTCCGCAGCGCGAGCAGGGTCACCCCGTCCTTGGCGTGCTGGAGCGCGCCGGTCGGGCTGCGGGTCCCCTCCGGGAACGCCCCCAGGACGCGGCCGTCGTCGAGGACGCGCTTCGCGAGGCGGAACGCCTCGGTGTCGGCGGCCCCCCGGCGGATGCCGAAGGCACCGTTCTGGCGCATGAACCAGCCCGCCACCGGCCAGTCGAGCGCCTCGGCCTTGGCCATCCAGTGGATCGGGCGGCCCAGCGCCGGCGTGAGCCAGCTCGCGATGAACGGCGGGTCGGCGTTGCTGATGTGGTTGGCGGCGAGGATGAGCGGCCCCTCGGTCGGGACGTGCTCCAGGCCCTCCACACCGACCCGGGTGAAGCACTGGAGGAAGCCGCGACCGAAGGCATCGGTGGCCCGGATGACGACCGGCACGCGGTCCGTGGGCAGCGCGAACGCCGCCGCCTCCTGGTCGGACCGCGCGCGCCGCGGCCCGCTCATCGGTCGGCCTCCCCGCCGGCGCCGGCCCGGCGCACCACCTCGAGCACGGCGGCGATCGTCTCCTCGAAGGTGTTGCCGTCCGTCCGGACGTGCACCGCGTCGTCCGCCGCCCGGGCCGGCGAGAGCGCCCGCGACCCGTCCGCCGCGTCCCGCCGCCGCAGGTCCTCGAGGATCGCCACGCCCTCGGGGGACGCCGGGTCGATCCCTCGCTCGCGCGCCCTCCGGGCGGAGCGCTCCTCCGCCGTGGCGTCCAGCCAGACCTTCACGTCGGCGTCCGGCAGGACCACGCTCCCGATGTCCCGGCCGGCGATCACGATCCCGCCGGGCGCGGCGAGAGCCCGCTGGCGCCCCAGGAGCGCGGCCCGCACCTCCGGCTGCCGCGACACGGCGGACACGGCCCGGTCGACGCGCGGCGTGCGGATCTTGCCGCTCACGTTGCGACCATCGACGACCACCCGGGTCAGCCGGCCGGCGTCGTCCGCGCCGAGGTCGATGGCATCGGCGAGCGGCGCGATGGCGGACCCGTCCTCCGGGTCGATCCTTCGCTCCAGCGCGAGCCACGTCAGGGTCCGGTAGAGCAGGCCCGTGTCGAGGAAGCGCAGGCCCAGCGCGGCGGCCACCGCGGCCCCGACCGAGCTCTTGCCCGAAGACGCGGGCCCGTCGAGGGCGATGACCGGGCCGCGTACCGCCGTCACGTCACGCTCCCCTACCAACCGAGCGAGGAGTCGACGTGGACGGCCGCCCCCTGCACCAGGGTCAGCAGGACGCGGGCGTCGCCGATCTCCCCGGTCCCGCGGTCGAAGACGTCGCGGTCGAGCAGGGCGAGGTCCGCGAGCTTGCCGGGCTCGAGGGTGCCGGTCTCGCGCTCGATCCCGTTGGCCCAGGCGGAGCCGATCGTGAAGGCGGCCAGGGCCGACGCGAGGTCGAGGCGCTCGTCCGGAAGGAACGGCGGCTCGACGCCCCGGCTCTCCGGGACGATGCGGGTGACCGCCACCTCGACCTCCTGGAGCACGTTCGGGGTCGAGACGGACCAGTCGCTGCCGCCCACGAGGCGCGCCCCGGCACGCTCGAGGCTCCGGAACGGGTACTGGCGGGCGCTGCGCTCCGGCCCCAGGAACGGGATCGTGAGATCGCGCATCTGGTCCTCGTAGGCGGCCCACAGCGGCTGCATGTTCGCGCCCACGCCGAGCGCCGCGAAGCGCGGCACGTCGGCCGGGTGGACCAGCTGGATGTGGGCGATGTGCGGGCGCCGGTCGGACGGCCCGTTGGCCCGCCGGGCCGCCTCGACCGCGTCGAGCCCCGAGCGGACGGCGCGGTCGCCGATGGCATGGAAGTGGAGCTGGAAGCCGGCCGCGTCGAGCGCGGGCGCGACCTCGGCCGCGAGGCGCCGGGGATCGATGAAGTCGATGCCGCTGTTGGCGGTCGTCCGCCCGTCGCGATCGAGGTACGGCTCCAGGAGGGCGCCGGTGTAGTTCTCGAGGACGCCGTCGAGCATGAGCTTGACCGTGGACGCCCGGAGCCGCCCGAGCGTGGCGGTGCGCCGGGCCTCCTCGAACCATTCCAGCTGCTCCAGGCCACCCTCGCGATCCCACCAGAGGGACAGGTTCGTCCGCAGGGTGAGGGCGCCCCGCTCGGCGAGCGCCCGGTACGCCGGCAGGTGCTCCGGCGTGACCCACGCGTCGGTGATCGCGGTGATGCCGAACCCGTGGAGGTGACGCTGCGCGGCGAGGATCGCCGCCTGCCACTGGGCCGTCGTGAACGGCGGCATGAGCCGCCGCACGAGGTCGGCGGCGCCTTCGTGGAGGGTGCCCCGGGGGGAGCCGTCGGCCTCGCGCTCGATGCGCCCGTCGGCCGGGTCGGGCGTGGCCGCGCTGATGCCCGCGAGCTCGAGGGATCGCGTGTTGACCCAAGCGCCGTGCCCGTCCCGGTTCTCCAGGAAGGCCGGTCGGTCGGGCACGACGGCGTCGAGATCGCGCCGCGACGGGATGCCGCCCGGGAAGGCCGGCATGCCCCACCCACCGCCGGCGATCCACGGCTCGTCGGGGTGCGCCGCCGCGTACGCGCGGATCCGGGCGAGGTACGCCTCCCGGTCCCACGGCAGGTCGTGCAGGTCGCAGGTCAGCATCGCCCGGCCACCGAGCGGCGGGTGGACGTGCGCGTCCTGAAAGCCTGGGAGCAGCGTGCGCCCCTCGAGGTCGAGCACCCGGGTGGACGGGCCGGCGAGGGCCTGCAGGTCGGCATCGAGCCCCACCGCGGCGATCCGCCCCTCGCGCACGGCGAGCGCCGACGCCACGCGACGCGCCGGCTCCATCGTGCGCACCGAGCCGTTGACGAAGAGCAGATCCGCCGGGCCCGCCTCCACCGGGGTGGTCGTGATCGCCGCGCCGGCGGTCATCGCGTCTCTCCCTGCTGCGGGGATCCCCTCGTCGATGATACGGGTGCTCGACCCGTCGGGCGAGACGCCGCCAGCCGGCGCACCTCGGCGGGCGCCAGGAGGCGGGCGCCGCCGGAGGGAAGGTCCAGCCGGAGCGTGCCGACGCGGACGCGCACGAGCCGCACGACCGGCGCGCCGACCGCGGCCAGCATCCGGCGCACCTGGCGCTTCCAGCCGTGGGCCAGGACCACGCGGTACCAGGCCACGCCCGCGGGGGGCCGCGGGTCGAGGAGCGCGGCGAGGAGCGACGTCTCGGTGCGGGTCGCGGGGCGGAGCGACACGAGGCGGGCGATCCCCTCTTCGAGCGGGATGCCCGCGGCCAGGGCGGCACGCTGGCCGCCGTCGAGCGGGGCACCCACGGCAACCGCGTACTCGCGCTCCACGCCGTGACGGGGATGCAGCACGCGCTCGGTCCAGGCGCCGTCGTTGGTCAGCAGGAGGAGCCCTTCGGAATCCCGGTCGAGGCGGCCGACCGGGTAGAGGCGCGTCCCGCGCGGGACCAGCTCGGGCGGGACGAGGTCCAGCACCGTGCGGTCGGCGTGGCGATCGGCCGCGGTGGACGTGACGCCCGCGGGCTTGTGGATGGCCAGGTGGACCGTGCCGACGGCCGTCCCGCCGAGGCGCCGGCCGTCCACGACGAGGACCTGCAGCGCCGGGTCGACCTTCTCGCCCAGGACCGCGGGCCGGCCGTCCACCGTGACGCGACCCGCTTCGACCAGCGCGTCCGCGCCCCGGCGACTCGCGACGCCCGCGGCGGCGAGCACCTTGCCCAGCCGCTCGACCGGCATCAGGGCGCCCCGGCGTCGAGGGCGTCGAGGGCGTGCGTGCCGCCGGGCGCCCCGGCCCCGCCACGTCCCCCGGCGTCGTCGGGTCCCTCGGGGCCGTCCAGGGCGTCGATGGCATCCTGCGTCACGAGCCGCTCCGCGACCGCCGCGTCGAGCACCGGGAGCCCCTCGAGGCTCAGCAGCCCGAACCGCTCCAGGAAGTCGGTGGAGGTCCCGTACAGGATCGGCCGGCCGGGGGCGTCGGCCCGCCCCAGCTCGACGACGAGGCGTCGGTGGAGCAGGCTCCGGATCGCGTAGTCGGCATCGACACCGCGGACCCGCTCGATGCCCGCCTTCGTCACCGGCTGGCGGTAGGCGACGATCGCCAGCGTCTCCAAGGTCGCCGGCGAGAGCCGGCTCGGCTCGCGCCCCACGTAGCGGCCGATGAGCAGGCCCGCCTCGGGCGCGGTCGCCAGGGCGACGCGGTCGCCGTCGACGAGCAGCCGGACGCCGCGCCCGGTGAGGGTCACCTCGAGGTCGCCGAGGCGCGCGTCGATCGTGTCGGACGACGCGCCGGTGATCGTCGCGAGCTCGCGGCGACCCAGGGGCCGCTCGGCGACGAACAGGAGCGCCTCCAGCTGCGCCTCGGTCAGGTCGTCGCCGGGCAGCCGGTCGCCGCGTCCGGCAGCCTCGCCCTCCGCGCCGATCACGGCCTCGCCCGTGCCGAGCAGCTCCTCGGTCACGCGTCCTCCTTCTCGCCCGGGGCCGAGGCCCCGCTCGCGCCGGACCCGACGGGACGGGGAGCCGGCCGCACGATGATGGGGCCCCATGGCTCGTCCTGCTCGATCGAGACCTCGCGCCGCTTGACGAGCTCCAGCATGGCCAGGAACGTCACGGCGACCACCACGCGGTCGCGCACGCCGGCGAGCAGCTCCTGGAGGACGACCGGGCCGGCCTCCGCCAGCGCCGCCCGGATGAACGCGGCGCGCTCTGCCAGGGTGATCGTGCGCGGGACCGACTCCGGCGGCGGGACGGCCGCCGGGGCGACGACGGCCAGCCGATCCAGGGCACGCACGAGCAGCGCGGGATCGAGGCGGGGCGGGACCGGCTCGACCGCCCCCGCGCGGGCGGCGGCCAGTGCGATCGACGGCTCGCGACGGGCGACGAGCGACCCGTCCAGGGCGCGGGCCTGCAGCCGATCGGCCGCGTCACGATAGGCCTTGTAGACCAGGAGGCGGGCGCGCAGGGCCGCCTCGGGATCGAGCTCGTCGTCGAGCGGCACCGCGGGGTCGGCCGGTCGCGGCAGCAGGGCCCGGCTCTTGATGAGGATGAGCTGGCTGGCAACGGTGACGAACATGGACAGGTTTCCAAGGCGGTCGTCCTCGAGCCCGGCGATGGCGTCGAGGTAAGCCTCGGCGAGGCCGCCCAGGGGCACGGTCATGACGTCGAGGCGGCGGGCCTCGACGAGGGCGAGGAGGAGCCCGAGCGGCCCCTCCCAGTCCGGCAGGCGGACGTGGGTGGCGTCCTCCGGCCGTCGCCGCCCGGCGAACGCGATCTCGGGCGCGCCCTCGACTGGCGGCCGGACGGCGTCGAAGGCCATCAGCTCGCCTCGTCCGCGACGTGGAGGGCAGCCAGGGCCACCCGATCGTCGTCGGGTACCACCCCGCGGATCAGCGCGGCGGTCCGGTCGGGGGCGCCGGCCGCCCGGGCCAGCTCCGCCGAGCGCTCGGCGTGGTCGCGGAGGCGGGCCATCGCGTCGGCGCCCCCCGGGAGCCACGCCGCGGCCCCGTGGACCCACGGCCCGAGCAGCTCGCCGAGCGACCAGGCCACGCGGTGCCAGAGTCGGATGGACCGTCCCTTACCGGCGTCGTGGAACAGCGCGGCGAGGAGGACGTCCGGGTCCGTCACGCCGCGCCGGCGCAGCGCGGCCGCCACGTCGAGGCCGTGCCGTCGGTCGGCAACGGGCATGCCGTCGAAGAGGGCGAGCTGGGCGGGCGTCAGCCACTCGGCGAGGGCCGCGCGCTCCACGGGTCGAACGCGGGCGACGATGTGCCGGCCGAATTGATGGGCCTTACCCGCCCACCAGGATGCCAACGAGCCCATTGATCAGGTCACCGAGCGGATTCGGGAGGCTGGCGGCCTGCGGGAAGAGCCCGGGCAGGACCGCGAGCCCGATGAGCGCCACCAGGAGCCACATCCCGTACCGGTCGAGGAACGTGCCAACCCGCCACGCCCACGGCGGCGGCAGGAGGCCCACCAGCACGGAGGCGCCATCGAGCGGCGGCGCCGGGATGAGGTTGAAGACGAACAGCGCGACGTTGATGACGAGGAAGGTCGCCACGACCCGGTACGCGAGCAGGGTGACGTCGTTCGCGGCGACGTCGAATGCGACGAACATGCGGATGACGACGGCGGCGATCAGCGCCATGACGAGGTTCGACGCCGGGCCGGCCAGCGCGACGAAGGACTGCGAGCGGCGGCCGCCGCGGAGCATCGCGGGGTTGACGGGGGTCGGCTTCGCCCACCCGATCGGCAGGCCGGCGGCGAGCGTCGAGATGATCAGCATCATGCCCCCGGCCGGGTCGAAGTGGGCCCGTGGATCGAGGGTCACGCGGCCGAAGAGCTTCGCCGTGCCGTCACCGTAGTGGAGGGCCGTACGCGCGTGGGCGTACTCGTGGATCGGGAACCCGACGAGCAGGAAGACGGCGGCAGCGATGATGCGCGGGATCAGCTGCTCGATGTCGGTCGCG
The DNA here is from genome assembly GCA_963725875.1 of uncultured Chloroflexia bacterium. Lineage (GTDB taxonomy): Bacteria > Chloroflexota > Limnocylindria > Limnocylindrales > CSP1-4 > CTSoil-043. Next base: position 43,410 of record CAVRZZ010000003.1, read on the forward strand.
AGCACACGAACCTCGGTGCGGGGGACGGGGCGCGCACATGGTACCGCCCCGCGCGTCCGCGAGCGGCGCGAGTGTCCCGGCGAGCGGCGTGAGCCCCGCCCTACAGGTCCGCCAGGAGCTCGGCCTTCTTCGCCTCGAACTCCTCGGGCGAGATGATCCCGTCGTCGCGCAGCTTGGCGAGGCTGCGAAGCTTCTCCTCCGGGGTCGGGGCGGGCGGCTCCGCCGGCACCGGGGCGACGGGCACCGCCACCGTCACCTCCTGGGCCGGAGCCGGAGGTACGGCGACGGGAGCTGCCGCGCGAACCGCCTCGGCGATGTGGCGGGCGTCGGCCTGCTCGAACTCCATCTTCTGGTCGAGCATGGCCCGCCGGAACTCGGCCGGCTTGCGCATCGTCTGATAGGTCAGGTCGGAGCTGTCGGAGGCCGTGCTGACCTGGAGCGTCCCGTAGCCGAGCATCCGCCCGAGCGGGCCCTGCTCCATGATCACGTCGTTGATCTTCTCGAGCGCCGCGCCGCTGGTCCGCTTGCGCAACAGGCCGGCCACCTTGACGACCTTCTGGTTGGTGACGACGTAGTCCTCGACCCACCACTGGATGTACGAGTAGCCCACCATCGCCAGGCCGACAAGGACGAGCCCGAGCGCGACCCAGACCGCGATGGTCTCGAGGAAGTCCCACAAGTCGAGCGTCGCCCACAGGATGAGCAGCACGACGCCACCCAGGAGCACGAGGACGCCGGCGATCGTCCCGAAGATCGGGGCCATCCAGTGCTGCTTCGTCCGGTACAGGATCTTCTCGTTCGTCGCGAGGAGCGATTCCGTGTAGCCCATCCCCGTCCTTCCCGTCCCTCTGTGTCAGGCGCGCGGGTGGGCCCGCGCGTAGACCTGCCTGATCCGTTCGCCCGTGAGGTGCGTATAGATCTGCGTCGTCGAGATACTGGCATGCCCGAGCAGCTCCTGTACGACGCGCAGGTCGGCGCCGCCTTCCAGGAGATGCGTCGCGAAGGAGTGGCGGAGCGTATGCGGCGACACCCCGCTCCCCAGGCCGGCGGCCGCGGCCGACCGCTTGACGAGCGTCCAGGCGTGGTTCCGCCCGAGCCGTCGGCCGCGGTCCGAGAGGAACACCGGCCCCCCGCGCGCCCCGTGGCTCCGGTCCGCCGCCGCGAGCGCCGGCCGGCCGGCGTCGAGGTAGCGGGCCAGCCAATCGACGGCGACGTCCCCGACCGGAACCACGCGCTCCCGGTCGCCCTTGCCGATCACCCGGACGCTCCCGCCGGCGAGGTCGAGGTCGTCGCCGTCGAGGCGCAGCGCCTCGCTGATGCGCAGGCCGGCCGCGTACAGGAGCTCCAGCAGGGCCCGGTCGCGCAGCGCGGCCACGGCCGCCACCGCGCTCCGGCGCGCCTCCGCCGTCCCACGCGCGCCCGAGTCAGCGCGCGTGCGGGCGGTCCCGCGGCGGCCGCAGCGGCTTCGGCGGCGTCCGGATCGACCACCGAGAGGAGTCGGTCCACCTCCTCGACGGTCAGCGGATCCGGCAGGATCCTGGGCTCCCGCGGCAGGTCGAGGTGACCCGCGACGTCGACGCTGACGAGATCCTCCGCCAGGGCGAACCGGTAGAACGTCCGGAGCGCGGCGGTGCGCCGCCGCAGGCTCGTCGGGCGGAGAACCCTCCCGGACGGACCTACACCCCCGGCAAGCCGGGCCAGGTAGTCGAGCGCCGCGTCCGGCGACCTGCCCCACCCGGCGGCTTCCGGCGAGCGCGCGAAGTCCGCGAGATCTGCCCCGTACCCCGAGATCGTCGCCGGTGAGAGCCCGCGCTCGACGCGAAGATGGAGGAGGAAGCCGTCGATGGTGGCGGCGAGCTCCGGCGGAACGGGCCCCCCGGGGCCGCCCCGGCGGCGCCGGCCGCGCCGTCCCGCGGTGCCAGATGCCGTCATGTCCCGCGCAGACCGGCGGCGCGGGAGAGGCGGAATCGGGCGGCGCGCTCCAGCAGCTCGTGCGCCGTCGCCGTGGCCGCGGGCCCGCTCGCGGCGCCACCGATCATCGCCGCCAGCTCGGTGGCGCGCTCGGCGTCGTCGAGCCGCCGGACCTGCGTGACGGTCCGTCCGTCACGCTCGACCTTGTGGATCGTGAAGTGGACGTCGGCATAGGCGGCAATCTGGGGCAGGTGCGTCACGCAGAGGACCTGGTGGCGACGCGCCAGGGCCCACAGCGTCCTTCCGACGGGGTCCGCGCTGCGCCCGCCGATGCCGGCGTCGATCTCGTCGAACACGAGGGTGGGGGTCGCGTCGGCATCCGCGAGGACCTCCTCGATGGCGAGCGCCAGGCGCGACAGCTCGCCGCCCGACGCGATCCTCGCCAGTGGCCGCGCGGGCTCGCCCGGGTTCGGCGCGATCCGGAACACCACCACGTCCGCGCCGCTGGCGTCGAACGCCACGGCGTCCCCGGCGAGCTCGACCGCCGGCTCGTCGGCGCCGGCCGGCCGCCGGCCGACCGCGATCTCGACGCGCGTTCCTCCGAGCCCGAGCTCGCCCACCGCTCGCTCGACGGCAGCGGCCAGGGCGAGCGCGGCATCCTCGCGGCGAGCCGACAGGGCGGCGGCAGCCTCGGCGACCGCCTCGAGCAGGCGCGTCCCGTCGCGCTCCCGGCGGGCTCGCTCCGCGCCCACCGACCGCAGCCGGACCGCCTCGACCTCCGCCCGCTCGGCGTGAGCGAGCAGGCCCTCGACGTCGGTCCCGTACTTGCGCTCGAGCGTGTACAGCAGCGACAGGCGCTCCTCGAGGGCGGCGAGGGAGGACGGGTCGTGGTCGACGCCCTCGGCCAGCGACCGCGCCTCGAAGGTCACGTCCTCGATCTCGGCCGCGAGGCCCTCCAGGCGGCCGGCCAGCGGCGCGTATCGCGGGTCGAGGCGCGCGAGCGCCGCGGCCTCCGCGGCGGCCCGCCCCGCCTGTTCGCGGGCCCCTGCGCTGCCGATCTCGGCATCGTCGCCCCCGAGGAGCTCCGTGATCGACGCGACGCCCCGCGCGATCGCCTCGCCGTGCCGCGAGGCTGCAAGGCGCGCCTGGATCTCGGCGACCTCGCCGGCACGGATCCGGGCAGCCGCGATCTCGGTCGCCTCGTGCTCCACGAGGGCGATCCGCCGCTCGAGCTCGAGGGGGTCCACGGCGAGCGCGGCCAGGGCAGCTTCGTTGTCGCGCCAGGCCGCCACCGCGGCGGCCATGGCGGCCCGCTCGGCGGCGTGGCCCCCGTAGGCGTCGAGAAGGTCCCGCTGCCAGCGCTCGTCGAGAAGGCGCGCCTGCTCGTGCTGGCCGTGGATCTCCACCAGCGGGCCCGCCGTGGCGGCCAGCCGGCCGGCCGTCACCGTCTCGTCGTCGATCCGGGCCATGGAGCGCCCCGTGGCCGCGACCTCCCGGACGCAGACCAGCGGCTCCGGCAGGCGGTCGAACAGGGCCTCCACGCGGGCCGCGTCGGCACCGTGGCGGACGAGCCCAGGGTCGGCGCGCGCGCCGAGCGCGAGGCCGAGGGCGTCGATGAGCAGGCTCTTGCCGGCGCCGGTCTCGCCCGTGACGACGTTCAGGCCGGCACCGAACGCGATCCTGACCCGCTCGAGGAGCGCAAGGTCGGCGACGGCGAGCTCCACGAGCCGTCCAGCCGCCGGCTCGGGGCCGCCCTCGTCGGTCATCGGCCGGTCACGATGGGAGGAGCTGCGCCTTCTGGCGGAGGAGGTCCCAGAACGGCACGGCTCCCTCGGGCTCGAGGAAGCGGATCGGCAGTTCCAGGGCAGCCACGCTGACCGTGTCGCCGACGGCGAGCGGGAAGTCCTCGCGCCCGTCGATCGAGACCAGCGCCTCGTGGGCCTCGACCACCCGGCAACCCACCACCTGCTCGGGGCTCACGACCACCGACCCGAGCGCCGACAGGTAGGCCGCGATCGGGGTGACGAGGAGGTTCCGGCTGAGCGGATCGAGGATCGGGCCGCCGGCCGAGAAGCTGTACCCCGTCGAGCCGGTCGGGCTGGCCACCACGAGCCCGTCCGCGATGAAGGTCGCGAGGTGCGACGGACCGATCTCGACGTCGAGGTGGACGACCCGCGCCAGGGCGCCGCGGGCGATGACGACGTCGTTGAGGGCCAGGAACGTCCGCCGCGCCGCGCCGCCCTGGGGCCCCTGGATGGCGCCCCGGAGGGCCATCCGGTCCTCGAGGTGGAAGCGGCCGGCCACCATCTTCGCAAGCAGGTCCTCCAGCTCGTGGGCCTCGGCCTTCGACAGGAACCCCACCTTGCCGAGGTTGACGCCGACGATCGGCACGGAGACCTCGGCGACGGCTCGCGCGGCGCGCAGGAAGGTCCCGTCGCCCCCGAGCACGACGACCGCGTCCACGCTGCGCAGGGCGGCCAGCAACGAGGCCGTGTCACCCGAGGCGATGGCCCAGCTCTCGATCCCGCGCACCGCGCACCAGCCCGTCGCCCGGGCCGAGAGCTCGACGGCGTCCTCCTTCGTCGGGTTGTAGGCGAACCCGATGCGTCGCACCGGGCTCATGCGGGCACCAGCACTGCGATGCGGACCGCCCAGTCGGCCGTCTCCTCCCGGCCCGGATCGGCCACGGCGTGCAGGAAGAACTCGCGGTTGCCGGCGGGACCACGGAGCGGCGAGTCCGCCAGGCCGACCGGGACCAGCCCCGCGCCACGGGCATGCCCGAGCGCCGCCGCGAGCACCTCCCGGTGGACGGCCGGCTCGCGGACGACACCGCCCGGCGCCCGCCCCCGCCCGGCCTCGAACTGCGGCTTCACGAGGGCCACGACCGTGCCGCCGGCGGCGAGGCAGGCGGCGACGGGCGGCAGGACCAGCGACAGCGAGATGAAGCTGACGTCCACGACGGCCAGGGCGACCGGCTCGCCGATCGTCTCCGGGGTCAGCGCGCGGGCGTTCGTCCGCTCGCGGGAGACGACCCTGGCGTCCCGCCGCAGCGCCTCGGCCAGCTGACCGCGCCCGACGTCCACCGCGTGCACCCGGACGGCGCCCCGTTGCAGGAGCACGTCCGTGAAGCCCCCCGTCGAGGCGCCGACGTCCAGGCAGACGAGGCCTGCCGGGTCGACCCCGAAGCCGGCCAGCGCCGCAGCCAGCTTCTCGCCGCCGCGCGAGACGTACGGCAGCGGGGCGGGGACCTCGACCGGGACGTCCATGCCCACCATGTCGCCGGGTTTCCGGTCCAGGCGGGCCCCGTCGCCGTCGCCCACGCGCACCCGGCCCGACATCAACAGCGCCTGGGCCCGGGCGCGCGATTCCGCGAGGCCGCGGTCGACCAGCAATTGGTCGAGGCGGACGCGGGCGGCGCGGGACGTCACGCTGGTTCGGGTCACGCCGCGATCATGCCACGCGCCGCTGCACTGCGACGCATCCGGGCGTCTCCCGGCGGGCTCAGGCGTTGGCCGCCTCGGAGCGGCGACGCCGGGCATGGCCGGGCGACGCCTTGAGGGTCGCCAGGGCCTCGCGGATCTGCCCGACGATCCCCGGCGTGTCGAGCCGGATCAGCGCCCGGAGGTCTGCCACGGAGCCGTGATCCACGAAGCGGTCGGCAGGGATGCCGACGATCCGCAGGGCGACGTCGCGGAACGCGGGATCGGCCAGCCGGGCCTCTTCGAGCGCCTCCAGCACCGCGGAGCCGAAGCCTCCACTCGTGGTGCTCTCCTCGAGCGTCACCACGAGGCGCTTGCCACGCGCCTGGTCGAGGATCAGCTGGCGGTCGAGGGGCTTGGCGAAGCGCGCGTTGATCACCCCCACGGACCAGCCGTCGGCGGCCAGGGCGTCGGCGGCTTCCTCGGCGCGCCGGACGATGGGCCCGAAGCCGACGAGGAGGAGGTCGGTCCCCTCGCGCAGAACCTCGCCCCGTCCGACGGGCAGGACCTCCGCGTCGCGTACCGGCACGCCGAACCCGGCGTCGCGCGGGTAGTTGATGGCGAACGGGTGGTCCTGGGCGAACGCCGTCCGAACCAGCGAGCGCACCTCCTGCTCGTCCTTCGGCGCGGCGATCACCAGGTTCGGGATCTGGCGGTGGGCCGGGTAGGAGAACATCCCCTGGTGACTCGTCCCGTCCTCGCCGACGAGCCCCGCGCGATCGACGCCCAGCACGACGGGCATGTCGTTCTGACAGGCGTCGTGCACGATCTGGTCGAAGGCGCGCTGCAGGAAGGTGGCGTAGACGGCGACGACCGGCCGGCCACCGCCCATGGCGATGCCCGTTGCCAGGGCCACTGCGTGCTGCTCCGCGATCCCGACGTCGACGAAGCGGTCCGGGAACTCCGCCTCGAACTTGTTCAGGCCGGTCCCGGTGGGCATCCCGGCCGTGATGGCGACGATCCTGCGGTCGTCGCGGGCGGCGGCGATGACCTCCTGCGCGAAGAAGTGGGTGTAGTTCGGCGTCTTCGACACGGGTGCCTCGCTCGGCATCACCGCGTCGCCGTTGGTGTCGGGAGCCGTCGTCTTCGTGGCCGAGATCTCGCCGGCGCCCAGGGGGCTGGCCGCGCTGGTCCGGCGAGCCTGGTACGTGTCGGCCATCGGCGGCAGGGCGGCGCCATGGAAGCCGACCTGGTCCTTCTCCGCCGGGTGGTAGCCGCGTCCCTTCTGCGTCCGGACGTGCACGAGGACAGGCCCGTCCAGGTCCAGTGCGCTGCCGAACGTGTGCACCAGCGCACGCAGGTCGTGGCCCGGCACGACGCCGATGTACGTGATCCCCAGGTCCTCGAAGAGCTGGCCGGGCTGGGCGAAGCTCACGACGGACTTGCGGAAACGACGCGACAGCTCCAGGGCCGTCGGCCCGACGACCGGCACGCGCTCGACGGTTCGGTCGTAGGCGCTGCGACCCTGCTTCCAGGCGCTCGACAGCTTGATCTCCGAGAGGTACTTGGAGAGCGCCCCCACCGACTGGCTGATCGACATCTCGTTGTCGTTCAGGACGATCAGCATCTGCGTCTGGCGATGCCCGATGTCGTTGAGCGCCTCCAGCGAGAGGCCGCTCATCAGCGCGGCGTCCCCGACGACGACCGCGATGCGTTCCAGGCCGTGCCGGACGTCCCGCGCGGTCGCGAGCCCGGCCGCGATCGAGAGCCCCGTGCCGGCGTGCCCGCCGTCGAACACGTCGTGCTCGCTCTCGGAGCGACGCGGGAACCCACCGACGCCACCCAGCTGGCGCAGTGTGCCGAAGCGCTCGTAGCGCCCCGTGATCAGCTTGTGAGGATAGGCCTGGTGGCCGGTGTCCCAGACGATCGGCTCGCGGGGCAATTCGAGGAGCCGGTGGAGGGCCAGCGTGATCTCCACGACCCCCAGGGACGAGCCGAGGTGGCCCCCGGTCTTCGCGACCGTGGAGATGATCGTCGCTCGGATCTCTTCGGCGAGCGTGAACAGGTCGCGCTCGGGAAGCCCGCGCATGTCGCCGGGACCATGGATGCTCGGAAGGATCGCCACGCTGGCTCCTCGGTTCGCTGCTCGGGTGCCACGCCTGCCGGACGGGCCGCGTTCGCTGGGACGGCTCACGACCGTCGTTCGTGATGCAGTTCGCAGGCCCGGCGGGTCCGGATGCCGGTATGCCCTCGGGCTGTGCCGGCCGTGCCGGGCCGTGCCCACGCCGCGGACCCGCGGAGTCTACCCCCGCCGTCGCCCTCCCGGGTGGCCGGTCACCCCGGCTCCTCGTCGCGGAGCTCCGCCTCTGCGACCGCCCCACGTGCGCCGTCCACGAGCCGCCGGACGCGAAGCTCGGCCTCCGCGAGGAGCTGCTCGCAGCGCTGCTGCAGGGCGACGCCGTGCTCGTAGAGGGCGATCGTCCGCTCGAGGGGCTGGCCGCCGGCCTCGAGCTCCGCCACGGTCCGCTCGAGCTCCGCGAGCGCCGCGTCGAACGTCAGGTCCGCGATCGCCGCGGGAGCATCGTCAGTCATTGTCGCTGCCTCCGTCCGTGCCACCCGGCTCGTCTCCCGAGCCGTTCTCGTCTCCTGTGCCGTTCTCGTCTCCCGGGCCGTTCTCGTCTCCTGTGCCGGGCTCGGGCCCTCCGCCGTCCTCGACTCCCACGCCGTCCTCGGACGCCCGCCGCTCACCCCGGCGCGACATGCGTCCGCCGACGAACAGGCCGATGCCGATCCCGACGAGGCCGACCACGACGACCACGAGCGTGAACAGGAGCCAGTCCCGGGCCATCGCTCAGCTTCCATCCTCGACGCGCGCGGCGATCTCGCCGCGAGCCACGCGGAGCCGAAGCGCCGTCCCGACCGGCGCCTCGGCGGGATCGCGGACGACCGCCCCGTCCGCCGCGCGTCGCACGATCGCGTACCCGCGGGCCAGCGTGGCGTCCGGCGCCAGCGCCGCGAGCGACCCGCGCGTGGCGTCGAGGCGCGCCCGGTCCGTCCCGACAACGGCTGCGACGGGCCGGGCCAGCCGCCCGGTCGAGCGCTCCACGGCACGCCGGTCGGCGGCAAGCCGGAGGGTCACCGCCGCGGTCGCCCGGTCCAGCAGGTAGCCACCCCGTTCGCGCGCCGCCGCGAGGCGGGCCCCCGGCCGCAGACCGTCGAGGGCGCGACGCTCCGCGGCCACCCGGCGCACCAGCGAGCCCACGCATGCGGCCAGTGCGGCGTCGAGCCGGGCTCGCCGTGCCCCTATCGACACGCCGGCCTCCCGCTGATCCGGGACCACGAGCTCCGCGGCCGCGGAGGGCGTCGGGGCCCGGACGTCGGCTGCGAAGTCGACGAGCGTCACGTCCGTCTCGTGGCCCACGCCCGAGACGACCGGGACCGGGTGCGCCGCCACGGCACGCACGACCCGCTCGTCGTTGAAAGACCAGAGGTCCTCCAGCGAGCCGCCGCCACGGGCGAGGATGACGATCGCGGCCGCGTCCTCGGGGCGTCCGGCCGCCCGGCACGCTTCCCCGTGGCGGGCGAGCCGATCCAGGGCCGCGACGATCGTCTCCGCGGAGCCCTCGCCCTGGACCCGGCAGGCACTGACGAGCAGGCGCGTCATGGGCCAGCGGCGCTCGATGACGCGCCGGACGTCCTGCAGGGCCGCCCCCGAGAGGCTGGTCGCGACCCCGACGGTGGCGGGGTGCGGCGGCAGCGGCCGCCTGCGCGTCGCGTCGAACAGCCCCTCCGCGGCCAGCCTCGCCTTCGTCGCCTCGAAGCGGAGGGCGAGATCGCCGAGGCCCGCCGGCTGCACCGCGGCCACGTAGCACTGGTAGACGCCCTGGGCGTCGAAGACGTCGATCCGCCCGTGGACGACGACACGCAGGCCGGTGCGCGCCTCGAAGGGGCTCGCGAGGCGGTCGTCGCGGAACCAGATGCAGGCGAGCTGGCTTCGCTCGTCCTTGAGGGTGAAGTAGGCATGCCCGGCCGAGCTGATCGTGACCCGCCCGACCTCGCCCTCCACCCAGACGTCGGCGAGCCGGGGATCGCCGCGCAGCGCCTCGCGAACGGCACGGGTGACGTCGGAGACGGCCAGCACCCGCGGGCCCAGGGGTTCGACGGGAGGACCGTGGCCGCCGGGGGCACCGATACCGCCGGGGGCACCACGTCCGCCGGCAGGGTGCGGGCCGACGGCGATGGCGTCCCAGGCCGGCAGCGCCCAGTCGGGCGGCTCGCGATCGGTCATCGGGACCCCGTCGGCGCCGGGCGGCCGTCGAACGTGGCCGTCAGAGCCGGGTCTGGTACTCGCCCGTGCGCGTGTCGATGCGCAGGGTGTCGCCCTCGGCCACGAAGAGCGGCACCGAGACGACCAGGCCGGTCTCCATCGTCGCCAGCTTGCGGGCGCCGGTTGCCGTGTCGCCGGCGAAGCCCGGCTCCGTCTCGGCGACCACCAGGTCGACCGTGATCGGGAGCTCGACGCCGAGCGTCTCGCCCTCGTAGGTGATCCGGTCGAGGGTCATCCCGTCCTTGAGGTACGGCACGATGTCGTCGATCTGGGACGCGTTGAGGTGGAACTGCTCGTACGACTCCATCTCCATGAAGTGGAAGTCGTCGCCGTCGCGGTAGAGGAACTGGATCACGCGCCGGTCGAGCTGGGCCCGCGGCCACTTCTCGCCGGCCTGGAAGCTCTTCTCGACCGTGCTCCCCTTCTTCACGTTGCGGAGCTTGATCCGCACCTGGGCCGAGCCGCGCCCCATCTTGATGTGGTGGTAGTCGAGAACCTGCCAGAGGTCGCCGTCGAGCTCGATGACGACGCCCTTGCGCAGCTCACCGGTGGAGATCATGCGGTCGGGTGCTCCGTGCGGGGCCGGCGGGTCACGGGCGCGCGCCGGCACTGGGGTCGGGATGTCGGCTCGATCGTAGCAGACGGGCCCGGCGTGTCCGCTCGTGCCGCCGCCTCACGAGGCCGGGGCGACCTCGCGCCAGATGCCGAGCGGGGTCTTCTCGTCGGTCTGGCCCAGCGGGTTGTCGTCGAAGCTCCGGGCCAGAAGCCGCTCGCGGTCCTTCGGCAGCGTCGAGGCGACGACCCAGGCTGGGGCGATGTCGTTGATGTCGGCGATCGCCACGTCGACCTCGCCGCCCAGAGCTTCCTTGACCGCACGGACCGTGCCCGGCGGGTCGTGGGGCGCCGGGATGCAGCACTCGTAGAACTCGGCGACGCCCATCGTGTGCTCGGCGTCCATCATCCGAGCGTCCAGGCCGGCAACGAGGTAGAACCAGCCCTTCCCGCCGAGCGCCCTGCCGACGACGTGGGCTCCGCTCGCGAGGAGGATCCGCGGCGTGCCCGTCAGCTCGATCGCGTACTGCATGGCGTACGGGCTCCGCAAACCGGTCCCCCAGCTGGTCTTGAGGACCTTGTCCGACATCCAGCGGGCGAGGCGGGTCGGGTGGATCGTTCGCCAGTCACGGGCCCGCCCCTGCATGATCGACACGGCCGACTCCGAGAGGAGGACCACGTCGCCCGGCCGAAGCTGCTCGCCGGCGTGCTCGCGGATCGCGGCGGCGATGTCGTCGCCGGGCATGAGGACACGCGTCCGGACCGGGATGCGCTCGAACGTCCGGCCGTCGACCACGACCGTTCGGGGCTTGGGCGCGGCCGGCCTCACGGGGAATAGAAGACGACGACGAAGCGCAGCGTGCCGCCGGAGCTCCAGAGGCCGATGCCTGCGTGCGTGTACCTCCGGGCCATCATGTTCGCGTAGTGGCCCGGCGAGCCCTTGAAGAAGCGGACGAGGCTCTCCGCGGCCTCGCGCGGGTCGGAGAAGTACCGGCAGCCGAGGTTCTCGCCCCACTGGTAGCCGGTGAACCCGGCGGCCCGTAGCCGGTCGCCGATGGTCCCGCCGTAGAAGTGCGAGCAGACCCCGCTGGCCACGAGCTTCTTCGCATACGGCCGGGCGACCGTGTCGCTCACGCCGGCGTGGTACCGGAGCGCCGGGACGCCGGCGGCGGCCCGTGTTCCGTTCATGAGCGTGAGGAGGTACTTCTCGGCGGCCAGCCAGGAGCTCGACGGCGGCCTCGCCGAGGGTGCGGGCGCGGGGGCCGGCCTCGGGGTGGCCCTGGGCGTCGCGCTCCCGCGGCTCGCCGCGCGCGGCGTCGGCGTCGGCGTCGGCGTCGGCCTGGGCTTCGGCTTGGGCTCCACCGTGAACGTGGCGGAGCGCGGGCGGTCGAGCGGCGTCCCCTCGACCGTGGTGGCGCTGCCGGCGACGCGCAACACCACCGTGGCGCCGTACGGGAACTCGGCCTCCGGGTCGAAGACGAGCACGGTGTCGTCTTCGGCGAACCGGACGCGGCCGTCCACGCGGGCACCGTTGACCTCGAGGCTGAAGGCCTTCGTCGTGGACGCGCGCTCCATCGGCATGGTGAAGCGCACCGAGACGTCGACGTCGCGGCCGACCTCCTCGCTGCCGCCACGCGGCCGGAAGCGCACGACCGACGGGGCCCGGGTCGTCGTGAAGGTCACCGACTGGGGGCCGCTGACGACCGCCCCCTCGGCATCGACCACGTCGGATGCGAGCGAGACCCGGTACTCCGTCTTGGCGGCGAAGCGTCCATCAGGCTCCCAGACGAACGCCTCGGCGAGCGTGGCGTCCCCGCCGTCGGGGCCGTCGGACGCGACGAAGAGCTGGCCCGGCATCGCCGGGCTGACGCGGAAGGCCTGGAGCACGCTGGAGACGGACACCGGCCGGTCGAACGTCAGCGCGATGGAGCTGTCGAGCGCGACTCCAGAGTCGAGGCGGTCCGTGACCGCCAGCTGCGTCGTGGTGGACTCCCGGGTCAGGAACCCGGCGCGGAGCGGCGAAGCGAGCGCCCGCCCCTCCCGGTCGCGCGCCGCGGTGCCCACCGTGATGGTGTAGTAGGTGGCGGCGCGCCAGCTGCCGACGGGCTCGACCATGAGGCGCGTGCCGTCGGCCGACCAGCCGAGGCGGACGTCCGTGGCGGGCTCCACCCGGGTGGCGCCGGCCACCGACGCGGCGTCCATCGGGGCGGCGAAGTCGACGATCATCGCGGCCGTCAGGCCCCGCCCGGCCGCAACGACGGGCCCGAGGGCGCTGGCGGCGAGGGGCGCCTGCGTGGCCGTCGGCGAGCCCACCGTGCCGGCCGGGATCCCAATGGCCGCGATGGCGACGAGGCTGCCGGTGCCGAGCGTCAGCCCGATCCGCGTCGCCGCACCACGACGCAGCGCCAACGACAGGTAGATGGCGCAGATGACGGGCAGCGCGAGTACGGCGGCTAGCGCGCGGCGAACGGGCAATGGGGCTCCTGGTCGGATCGCGGGCGCTCGGTCTGGGTGACGCCGATCAGCTGGGGCTTGATCGGGCCTACCGTACCACTGGCCCGCAACCCGAGGCAAATGCCGGGGCGACCTGTCCGGCGAACCTCAGCCGGGCAGGACCAGCAGGTCGCGGGGAAACCGCGTGAGGCGCTCGACGCGGCGCGCGCCGGCATCCACGAGCACGAGATCCTCGATCCGTACGCCGGTCTGCCCCGCGAGGTAGATGCCCGGCTCCACGGAGAAGACGGTCGGGCTGGGCAGCGGCGCCTCGTCGGCCGCCTGCGACAGGCTCGGCCGCTCGTGGGTGGCGAGGCCGATGCCGTGGCCCGTCCCGTGTCCGAAGTGCGCCCCGTGCCGGGCGGCCGCGATCACCTCGCGCGCCGCAGCGTCGGCGGCACGGCCGCTCGGCAGGGGGCCCCCGGTCGCCACGGCCGCCTCGAGAAGCGAGACCGTCGCGGCCTGGGCGCGCCCGACGACCTGATACACGGCGAGGTCGCGGTCCCGCGGCGCACCGACGAAGAGCGTGCGGGTCATGTCGCTCCGATAGCCTGCGACCTGCGCCCCGAAGTCGAAGAGGACCACCTGGCCCGCGCGCAGCCGTCGAGCGCCCGGCGAGCCATGCGGCAGGGCCGCCTGCGGGCCGGCCAGCACCGCCACGTCGAAGGCCAAAGCCTCCGCGCCGCCCTCGCGCATGAGCACCTCCAGGCGCCAGGCGAGCGCCGCCTCGCTCACTCCGGGCCGGATCTCGGGGAGCAGCGCCGCGAGGGCCCGGTCCGCGACGGCCGCCGCGGCGGCGATCCGCTCCGCCTCCGACGGCTCCTTGACGGCCCGGTCCTCGTCGAGCCACGGCTCCGCTGCCACGAGCTCGACGCGGGGGGCGGCGGTGGCGAGGGCCTCCCACAGGGCGCGGGAGATGTCGCCGGCGGGAACTGCGACCCTTCGCGCGCCGAGCGAGGCCAACAGCGCCGGCCACCGGGCGGGCAGGTCGTAGGTGACGTCCTCCACGCGTGCCCCGACAGCCTCGTGCCGAGCCTGGAGCGTGTAGCGTGAGTCGGCCAGCACGACGACCTCGTCGCCCGAGACGAGGAACCGCCCGGAGTGCCCGGCGACCTTCTCCTCGCCCTCGCCGAGCGCGACGCCGGCCAGGTAGCGGATCTCCTCGCGACGCAGGCCGAAGTAGGCATCCACGCCCGCCGCGGCGAGGCGGGCGCGCAGGCGGCCCAGGCGTGCCGGGCGGGCGGCTCGATCGGCCTCCTCCCACGCCCGCAGGCGCCGGGCGCCCGGCGGCGGGGCGAAGTCGGCGGGCACCGGCCATGCGCCGGCTCGGCGGCGGGTCACGCCGGGCGGGGGCGGCGCCGTGCCGCGCGGCTCACGACGTGTAGCCGTACTTCCGGAGCTTGGCCAGGTGCTCCTCGTACGTCTTCGAGAAGTCGTGCTTCCCGCCGGCCCCGGGGATCGCCACGAAGTAGAGGAATCCCTTCGCCGTGTCGGGTGCCAGGGCGGCGTCGATCGACGACACCGTCGGCGTGCAGATGGGCCCCGGGATCATCCCGGCCACCTGGTACGTCTGGTACCCCGCGATCGTCTTCGGAAAGTCGATGGAGGCCAACGGCTCCTTCGGGACGTTCCAGAAGGAGTACTCGGGCCACACGGCGAGCTCGAGCTCATCGAGCGCGAGCAGGTCGACGCCCCAGATCACGGTCGGATCCGCGTTGAGGAGCATGTCGCGCTCGACGCGCCCCTGGTAGACACCGGCCACGAGGGCCTTCTCCGCGTCGAGCGGCGTCTCGCGCTCCACGATCGACGCGAGGGCGAGGACCTCGTGGAACGCGACGCCCTGCTCCTTCGCAGCCTCGATGCGCGCCGCCCCGACCTGCTCGTAGAAGCGGTCGAGCATCTTCCGGACGAGCTCGTCGGGCGTCGTGTCGGGCAGGACGCGGTAGGCGCCGGCCGCGAGGTAGCCCTCGAGCGTCGCACCCTTGGGCAGGTCGAGCCAGGGGTAGTCGGCCAGCAGCGCCGGCGTCGGCTTGCGCACGAGGTCCAGGAACGCGGAGGCGTCCATCTGGAGGGTGGCGATCTCGGCGGGGCGCGCCTGCAGGTACGCCGCCATCTGCTCCAGGCGCAGCCCCGCCCGGAGCTGGATCATGATCGACGGATCCTCCGCCTCGAGGAGCGTGCCGACCAGCTGGTCCGGCGTCAGGTTGCGGCGCAGCAGAAACGTGCCGGCGTCCAGCTGGTCCGTGATCCCCTTCTCGATGGCGATGAGGAGGAACGCGCGCGCGTCGCGCAGGACGCCGGCGTCCACGAGCCGGGCGGCGATCCCCGCCGCCGTCTCACCGCTCTCCACGACGAAGTCGACCTCGGTCGTGTCGCTGCTCGCGGGCGCCGTCAGGACGTCACCGAGGTCCTCGCGCACCAGGCCGGCGACGAACGGCATCCCGAGCGCTCCCGGGTTGCTGTCGGCCCACCCGACGACGAAGCCACGGGCGGCGGGTCGCAGGATCGTCGCGAACGCGAGGAGCACGATGGCTGCGGCGACGCCCAGGAAGACGAGGATCCGGACGAGGGCGCCCATCCCGGTGCCGGGCCGCTGGCGGGCCAGGTCGTACGCGGAGACGGTTCCCGCGCGCGGGGCCGACCGGCGCGCCCCCGACGGGCGGCCGGTGTCGACCCGGCGCGCCATCGGGGATCGGTCGCGCTCGGGCTCGGTGCCGCCCCGGGGCCCGCCCCCGCCACGGATCGTCATCCATCCTCCTGCGTCGTCGCGCCGGCCGGAGCAAGCAGCTCGCCGGGCGCACCCTCGCGCCGCGCCGCCAGCTCGTCCTCGAGGATGATGGCGGCGGCCGCGCGATCGATGCGTGCCCGGTGGGCGGCGCGCCGGACGGGTCCGGGCGGTCCCCCGGCTCGTCCGCGGCCGGGCAGGCCCACCCGCGATTCGGCCACGTGACTCGAAAGTCGTTCGTCGCGGAGACGCACGGGAAGTCCGGTCTGTTGCGCCACCGCGAGCGCCCATTCTCGCGCCTCCGTCGCCTTGACGCCTTCGGCCCCGCTCATGTCGAGCGGCAGGCCCACGACGATCTCGTCGATCCGGTTGGCCGCGGTGATCCGGGCCAGGGCCTCGACATCAGCCGCGACGCTGCGCCGGCGCGCCAGCGTTGCGAGCGGGCGGGCGCCGACGTCGCCCTCCTCGGCAACGGCCAGTCCGACCCGGCGCGTGCCGAGGTCGATCCCGAGCAGGCGGGTCACGGGGCCGGGGTCGCGGGGGATGGGGGCCCCGACGGCGGGGCGGATTCGGAGGGCCCCCCGGATTCCGAGGGCGCAGGGACCGGCGACGGCGTCGGCCGCGGCGTCGGGAGCGGCGTCGGCCCGGCGGGCGGCACCCCCTCGACCGTGATGGTGAGCCGCGGGTCGACCGTGGTGATCACGGTGACCCAGTCCGGCCACAGCGTCACCTCGACGGTGCCGTAGTCGCCGAGGAGTGCCTCCGCCTCGGCCGGCGTCTTGCCCTTGACCAGGGTGCGCACCGCGTCCTCCGACACCTGCGGCACGGCCTCGGCGACGCTCTTCACGGGGTATCGGACCTGCTCGCCCTCCACCGTCCCATCCCCCACCTCGACCTGGACCGAGCCCTCCCGGAGGGTCATGCCCTCGGGGACCTCCGCGATGACGCGGGCCGCCCCGATCACCTCGAGCGGGGTGGGATCGGCGGCGACGACGCTGCCGTCCGCCGTGAGGGTGAGGTCGAACGTCGCGACCTCCTGGCCGACGAGGTCCGCAGCCGGCACCGAGGGGACCGGCTCGCTGCGACGGGCGGTCTCCGGGTAGGCGATCGCGCCGGCGGGCGTCCCGGGCGGAGACGGGGCGACCGCCGCCAGCTGCTCGTCGAGCTGCTTCGTCAGGACGGCGGTCGCGGCGGCGACGTCCTTCTCGGTGACCTTCGGGAACTCCTCCCGGAGGCCGCCGCTCGTCGCGGCCGGGTTCGTGACCAGCACGAGCTGCGGGTCGTAGGTCCCCGGAACCACCCGGATGCTGCCGGCTGCCACGTTGCCGGCCGGCCCGGACCGCTGCGCCGTGACGTCGACGTTCCGGACCTGGCACTGGACCCGGATGTTGGGCGGCGTGCCGGAGATGATGGCCACGGGCAGGAGAATCGCGTCCTGCGTCGCGAAGCCGACGCCGGCGGCGGTCCGGACGACGGCCCGGGCGGGGATGGTGTAGGCCCGGCTCGGGTCGCAGTTCTGCCACTGGACGGAGCCCGTCGCCGCCGCCTCCTCGACCCGCTTGCCGGTCGCCTTGAACGTCCCGGTCGCCGACAGCGGCACCGCGACGCGCATGGCGGGCACGGTCGCGCTCTCCGCGTCGACCGCCACCGCGTCCGGGTCGGCCGTCCCCGTGAAGACGACCGGCCCCACGGGCTCGGAGGCGATCTGCAGGGTCACCGTCGCCATCGGCAGCAGCACGTAGCCGACGGCGGCGCCCGTCCCCGACAGGAGGGCGACAACCAGCAGGACCGCGACGACGAGCGGCCATCGCCGTCGCCGCGCAGGCGCGGTGGTTGGCGCCGCGCCGAGCCCCGTCGAGGCGCCCACCGCACCCCGCGTGCGCACCCCATCCCGGCCGGCGTCGTGCGCAGCGTCCGCCGGGGCGGCGGCCGTGGGGCGCGCGGCGCTCGGCGCGGCGGGTGGCATGGAGGTCGTGCCGGCCGCCTCGGCCGGCACGCCGGGCTGAGCCGGGACGATCGGCCGGGCGTGCGCCCGCGTTCGCGTCGCGGCCGCCCCGGCCGCCGCCGCGGCGGCCGCGCCGAGCGCCGCTGTGCCCGCCCGGGGAGTCGAATCGTCACCCGTCGCGGCGGCCGGCACGGGAGCGGTCGCATCCCCGGGGACCCCGTCGTCGGCCCGGGAATCCTCGTACTCGACGACCGAGGCGAAGACCGGCAGGCCCGCCGAGGCGGCCAGCGCCCGCGTGGAGGCCTCCGGGGCGACGATGACCAGCCGCCGGCTCCGCTCCGACGCCTCCCGGGCAAGAAGCCGGAAGTTGATGCGGCTCGTCGCGATCCGCGACCCGGCGGGCAGCACGAGCGCCACGTCCACGTCCGCGGAGGACCGGATCCGCGCCGCAGCCGAGGTGATCTCGTCGTCGACGTCGAGGTAGAAGGTCGCCATCGCCCGCGCCTACAGCTTCATCGAGCGCAGGACGCGGCGGAGCGCGGCATCCAGCGCGTCGTGGTCGGACTGCAGCTCGATCGCCTGGTGGGCGAGGCCCAGGGGCGTCACGTCCTGCTGGTCCACCAGCAGCTGCGTCGCGTCGTCGAGCGTCTCGACCATCTCCGGGCTCATGACGGTGACCTCAGGCGGCCGGCTGAACGGCAGCCGCTTCCAGAACGTCTCCGCGCGAAGCGACGTGGCGGTTTCCGGCAGGCGCGACCCGCCGCCGCAGAGGTAGATCCGCGACGGCAGCATGTCGCCCCCACCCAGCTCGTCGAGGACGAGCTCCATGCCGGCGGCCCAGACGGCGACGTCGTCGGCGATGATCCCGGCGACCTCGTCGCGGTTCTCGACCGCGAGGCCCCGCGCATAGTCGACCTTGAGCGCCTCCGCCCGCGGGAAGGGCAGGTCCAGGCGGTCGGCCAGCGACTTCGTGAAGGCGCGCCCCGCCAGGGCGAACATCCGGGTCCCCTCGATGCCGCCCGAGCGGACCAGCGCCACGTCGGTGGTGCCGCCGCCGATGTCGACGAAGAGGGCGCCGGCCTGCCGGACCTGCTCGCTCCCGATGACCCTAGCGACCGCGTACGGCTCGGCGACGATCTCGAGGAGCTCGAGGTCGAGCTCGGCGGCAACGCTCTCGAGGGCCCCGAGGTGGACGAGCGGTGCGAACGCGTTGAAGATGCCGATCTTCACGTGGCGGCCCTGGAAGCCGACCGGGTTCGTGACTGCATAGCCGTCGATGCTGGCCGACGTCACCGAGGCGTGGACGAGGCGCACGTCGACGTTGGGGAGGCCGGTCTCCCAGGTGATGGCCCGCTCGGCCTCTTCGAGCGCCTCGCGCTGGACCCCGTCGATCAGCTTCTGGAGCTCGGCGTCGGTGATCGGGGCGTCGGGCTTCCTTCGCTCCTGGGTGTGCGACGTGGTGAAGCCCTTCACGAGCTCGCCGGCGATCCCGATCACGACCTGCGTCGGCCGGAAGCCGGCCATCTCCTCGGCCTCCTGCAGGGCGACGGCGCAGTTGTCGACGACCGCGCCGATGTCGGCGACGGTTCCCGACTGCATGTGGGCGAGCCCCTGGCGCTTCCGGCCCACCCCGCGGACCGTGCCGTGGCTCCGCTCGTCGATGTCGAAGACGAGCGCCTTCGCGAACTCGGTCCCGATGTCGAGGGCCGTGCACGCGGCGAGCTGATCGCTCGCGTCGCGCTGCCAGAACCGTCGCAGGAAGGCCATGCCGGCTCCCCTGCCCTAGCCGTCCACGGACGCGGCGACGACGGCGTCCCGGATGGCCGCCAGCGCCCCGGGAAGCCCGTCGCGCCGGCTTCCCTTCCCCTGCGCCATCTCGGGTCGCCCGCCGCCCCTGCCCTCGACGGGCGCCATCGCGCTCCGCACCAGGTCGCCCGCCGAGATCCCGCGGGTCACGAGGTCGTCGGAGACGGCCACGAAGAGCTGCGGCTCATCGGCGTCGAGGGCGAGGGCGATCACGCCGGACGGCAGGATCCCCCGGACCTCCTTGGCGGCGCTCTTCATGGCGTCGACCGACTCCCAGGCGCCGGCCTGCGCGACCAGCCGGACGCCCGGCGCGACCTCCTCGGCCCGTGCGGCGAGGTCGGCAGGCTTCGGCGCGCCGCCGCCGCCCTCCCGCAGGCGGCGCTTCACGTCGCGCAGCTCGGCCTCCAGGGCGGCGATCCGGTCGAGAACGGCATCGGCGGACTGGGCACCCACGCGTCCCGCCACGGCGTCGAGGAGCAGGGCCCGCTCGCGGAGGTGGGCGTCGGCCGTGTCCCCCGTCAGGGCCTCGATGCGGCGCATTCCCGAGCCGATGCTCCGGTCGCCGGTGATCACGAAGCCGCCGATCTGCCCGGACGCCCGGCAGTGGGTCCCGCCGCACAGCTCGAAGCTGTAGTCCTGGACCCGGATCGTGCGCACCGTCTCACCGTACTTCTCGTCGAAGAAGGCGTCGGCGCCGGCGGCAATCGCGTCGGCCATCGAGAGGAACGCGATGCTGACCGGGCGGTCCTCGCGGACGACCCGGCGGACCTCGTCCTCGATGCGAAGCTTCTCGTCGTCGGTCAGGGCGCGGTCGAAGGGGTAGTCGAAGCGGAGGTAGTCGGGCGAGACCAGTGACCCGGCCTGCCTGGCCGCCGGGCCGGCGACGTTGCGCAGGGCCCGGTGGACCAGGTGCGTGGCGGTGTGGTTGCGCATCGTGCGGGCCCGGCGCTCGGGGTCCACCGCCGCCGCGACGGTCGCGCCCACGCGCAGGCGCCCGTGCAGGGTGCCGCGGTGGACGATGAGGCCGGCGGACGGCTTCTGGGTGTCGGTCACCGTGAAGAGCGGCGACCCGCCGCCGGGTTCGGTGATCTCGCCGCGGTCCCCCACCTGGCCGCCGCCCTCGGCGTAGAACGGCGTCCGGTCGAGGACCACCTCCGCGTCGCCGTGGCCGGTCAGCTCGTCGTAGGCGACCCCGTCGCGGACGATCGCGACGACCGTGCCCTCGGCCTCGGTCACCTCGTAGCCGAGGAATGCCGTGTCGCCGATCCGCCGGACGATCGACTCGTAGAGCGCGGTCAGCTCGGCGTGGCGGGCAAGCTCGGCCCTGCGGCCGCCGCGGCTCCGCTCGCGCTGCTCGGCCAGGGCGGCCTCGAAGCCCTCGCGGTCGACTCGCACGCCGTACTCGGCCGCCAGCTCGATCGTCAGGTCGATCGGGAAGCCGTACGTATCGTGGAGCTTGAAGGCGAAGGCGCCGGGCAGGACCGGCGCGTCCGCGGGGACCTCCTCGGGCCGCCGGCCCACGACGCGCTCGGCGTCGGTAAGGGGAACGAGGGCTTCCTCGAGCTGGGCCGTGCCGGCGTCGAGCGTCCGGGCGAACTGGGCCTCCTCGCGGGCCACCGTACCGAGGATCCGCTCCCGCTCCTCGCGGACCAGCGGGTAGGCGTCCCCCATCACGTCGATGACGGTGCTCGCCGTCTCGGCGAGGAACGGCTCGCGGCGGCCCAGCAGGCGCCCGTGGCGGACCGCCCGCCGGACGATCCGGCGCAGGACGTAGCCCCGGCCCTCGTTGGACGGCTGGACGCCGTCGGCGATGAGGAACGTGACGGCGCGGCTGTGGTCGGCGATCACCTGGTAGCTGAAGCGCTCGGCCTCGAACGCCTCGGGGTCGTGGCCCAGGAGCCGCCGCAGCGTCTGGTGGATCGGCGTGAAGAGGTCGGTGTCGTAGTTGGACAGCACGCCCTGGAGCACGGACGCGAGGCGCTCGAGGCCCAGGCCGGTGTCAACGCTGGGGAACGGCAGCGGCACGCGCGGCCCGTCGGGGAGCTGGTTGAACTCCATGAAGACGAGGTTCCAGATCTCCAGCCAGCGCGGGCACTGCTCGGAGTGGTCGGGGACGCACTCGGGGCCCTCGGAGAGGTGGGCGCCGCGGTCGTAGTGGATCTCGCTGCACGGCCCGCACGGGCCGGTCTCGGCCATCCGCCAGAAGTTCTTGTCGTCGCCGGCGTCCACGTCGCCCCAGCGCGCCATCCGCTCCCCCGGCAGGCCGATCTCGTCGCGCCAGATCGCCCAGGCCACCTCGTCGTCGGAATAGGTCGTTGCCGCGAGGCGCTCGCCCGGGATCCCCAGCTCCTGCGTCAGGAACTCCCAGGCCCAGTGGATCGCCTCGCGCTTGAAGTAGTCGCCGAAGCTCCAGTTCCCCATCATCTCGAAGAGGGTGTGGTGGCGCGGCGTGCGCCCGACCTCCTCGAAGTCGTTGTGCTTCCCGGCGACCCGCAGGCAGCGTTGGACGTCCACCGCGCGCGTGTAGCTGCGCGTCTCGGCGCCGGTGAACACCTCCTTGAACTGGACCATCCCCGAGTTCGTGAACAGCAGCGTCTGGTCGCCGGCCGGGATCAGGCTCGCGCTGGGTACGATCGTGTGACCGCGCTCCGCGAAGAACTCGAGGAAGCGTCGGCGGACCTCGGCGGCGGGCAGCGGGTTCGGGGATGTTCGAGGGGCTTCGGGGGTCGGCATCCGGCTAATGGTACCGAACGGGACGCCCGGCACGGCGAGCGCCCTCGCCGGCCGCAACGCAGGCCCCGACGCTGGCCGCCACGCCGGCCCCGACGCTGATCCTGAACCTCAGCGGCGGAGGGTCCTCCGCAGGGCCGCGGAGCCGGCGATGATCGCCCCGACGAAGGCGCCCACCACGAGGCCCCGCAGGAAGATCGCGAGACGGTCCTCGGCGGCGTGGCGCGGCGACCGGGTCATCGCCCACCTCCCCTGGTGCTGCCGGGCCCGACCGGACGGGTCGGACCCAGGATCGAGAACAGGACGACGAGGCCGATCCCGGCCCAGGCCCCCACCGACGCGGCGAGCAGGCGGAAGTCGCCGATCCGCAGGAAGTCCAGGCCCAGGCGCCCACCGAGAGCGTCGCCGGCCCAGGCGCCGAGGACCGCGAGGATGAGCACGAACGGCAACCGGGCACCGGCCACCCCGGTGACCAGCACCGCGAAGGCAGTCCAGAAGACGCCCACGAGAAGGGCCAGGACGAGCGACGGCCCGATCAGCACCGCGCGGTCCCCGCACCGGCCACGTCAGGCCGCCGGGCCGGGCCGAGCGATCCGGCCGCCGCCGACGACGACGTCGGGCTCGCCGGCGTCGTAGAGGACGCAGGCCTGGCCGGGGGCCGCGGCCCAGACCGCCTCGTCGGTCTCCACGGTCCAGCGGCGATCGCCTCGTGCGGCGTCGGCGGTCACGGTCGCCGGCACCGGCCTCGCGCGGTGGCGCACCTGGGCGAGGGCCCGGAATGGCCCAGACGGCGGGGAGCCCGCGACGAAGGTCGCCTCGTCGACCGCGAAGGAGCGCGTCTCGAGGTCGGCACGACGGGCCAGGACGATGGTGTTCGTGGCCGCGTCCACCCGGCTCACGTAGCGCGGCTCCCCCACCGCGACGCCCACCCCGCGCCGCTGGCCCACCGTGAACGCGGCCGCGCCCGCGTGCTCGCCGAGGACGCTGCCGTCCGCGGCATCGATCGCCGGTCCCGGCGCGGGGTTCCAGCCGCTGCGGGCATGGAGCGCGGCCCGGACGTCACCCCCGGGCGCGAAGCAGATCTCCATGCTCTCGGCCTTGTCGGCGGTCGCGAGGCCCTTCGCCCGGGCGATCGCGCGGACGTCGTCCTTCACGAGGTCGCCCAGCGGGAACAGCGCCCGCGCCAGCTGGTCCTGGCGGAGGCCGTACAGGAAGTAGGCCTGGTCCTTCGCCCGGTCGACGCCGCGCAGGAGCCGGTACGCAAGTCCCGACGAACCCTCCGCCACATCCGTGCGTGCATAGTGACCGGTTGCGACCGCATCGCAGTCGTACAGGTGGCGGGCGCGGCCCAGGAGCGCGCCGAACTTCACGTAGCTGTTGCAGTCGACGCACGGGCTGGGAGTCTCGCCTCCGAGGTACGCGGCCAGGAAGGGCCGGATGACTCCGGCGTCGAACTCGCGCTCGAGGTTGAGGACGTAGAACGGGATCCCCAGCTGCGCCGCCACGCGCCGCGCGTCCTCGGCCGCGTCGGCCGAGCAGCAGCTCTTCCTGGTCTCGGAGTAGGCGTCGGCACCGTCGTGGACGCGCATCCAGACGCCGACAACCTCGTGGCCGGCATCGGCCAGGAGCGCGGCAGCGACCGACGAGTCGACGCCCCCGGACATGGCGACCAGCACGCGCACGGCCACGGCCTCAGGCGATCCGGCCGCCGAGCGGGTCGGCGGCGAGCGCGAGCGAGCCGGCCCGAATCTCGGCGAGGACGCGGGGGACGGCGGCGGCGGCCGCATCGATCTCGGCAGCGGTCGTCCCGCGCCCCAGCGACAGCCGCAGGGCGCCCATCGCCTCGGGATCGGGGATCCCCATCGCGGCCAGCACGTGCGAGGGTTCCGGTGAGCCGGTGGCGCAGGCCGAGCCGGTCGAGGCGGCGATCCCGGCCAGGTCGAGGGCGACCGCGACCGCAGCCCCGTCGGCGCCGCGGACCAGCAGGGAGAGCAGGCCCGGCAGGCGTTCGGTCGGGTGGCCCGTCAGCTCGACGCCGTCGACCGCCAGGCAGGCGCCCTGCAGCCGCGCCCGGAGGTCGGCCAGGCGGGCGCGCGTCGCTGGCCTCTCGCGGCACGCGAGGCCGTACGCGGTCGCCATGCCGACGGCTCCGGCGACGTTCTCCGTCCCGGCCCGGCGATGTCGCTCCTGGCTGCCGCCGTGGAGCTGGGCCAGCAACGGCGTACCCCGGCGCACCCACAGCGCGCCGACGCCCTTGGGGCCCTCGAACTTGTGCGCGGACAGCGCGACCGTGTCGGCGCCGAGGGCGGCGACGTCCAGGTCGAGATAGGGCGCTGCCTGGACCGCGTCGACGTGGAGGTGGATCCCGCGCCTCGCCCGCACACGCTCGGCGATCTCGCGGATCGGCTCGATGGTGCCGACCTCGTTGTTGCCCATCATCACCGCGACGAGGACGGTCCGCTCGTCGAGGAGCGCCTCGAGCGCGTCGGGGTCCACCCGCCCCGCGGCGTCGACCGGAGCCGCGACGACCTCGAACCCCCACTTCGCGAGGTGCTCCGCCGCGTGGCCGACGGCATGGTGCTCCACGGCGCTCACGACCAGGCGGTTCCCGTGCGCCTTGCCGGCCCACGCAGCGCCCTTGACGGCAAGGTTGTTGGCCTCGGTGCCGCCCGACGTCAGGACGACCTCGCGGGCCGCTCCCCCGAGGTCCGCCGCGAGCTGCTCCCGGGCCTCGTCGAGCGCGTTGCGGGCGACCCGCCCGAGGGCGTGCGCCGACGACGGGTTCCCGAAGGCGCCGCCCAGGTAGGGCAGCATCGCCTCGAGGGCCTCCGGCCGGAGCGGGGTCGTGGCCGCGTGGTCGAGGTAGATCAGGGCGGGCGTCGGCATCAGGCGCCGATTGTACGGCGGTAGCCGCGTCACCCGACCGCGGACCCTTCCGGACACAGCCGGTCGCGCCCCCGACGCCCCCCACGCCGAGCCGGCCCAGGCTCGTGGCGCGCCTCCTTCCACACGAAACACGTCACGCCCAGCGGGTTCGGCGCCGAACGGGCGCACTCCGAGCGCGTTCGTCCCACCGTGATGCTGGGTGGACTCGGCGGCGGTGCCTCGCCTCGGCGGCGCTGCGGCTTGCCTCGGCGGGCGGCCCGGCGGGTCGGGACCGCCGGCAGGTCGTTATCCTGATCCCTCGTGACCGACGACCTGCCCGCGCCCGACGGGACCCCCGCTCCCGTGCGCCCCACCGGCTGGCTCCTGGGCTACCCGACCGACCACCTCATGGGGGTCCTCCCCTCCCCGCCCGCCGCGGCGGCCGCCGTCGCCGACCTGGAGGCGGCCGGGTTCAGGCGGGATGCCATTCGCGTCCTCGTCGGGGAGGACGCCGCCCTGCGGATCGACGGCCGCGGCACGCACCACGGCCTGGCCGCGCGCCTGTATCGGCTGGTCCAGTTCACCCAGATGGACCAGGCGCCCGACTTCCGGCGCTACGAGCTGGAGGCGCGCCGCGGCCACCCCGTCATGGCGATCCGGGAGACGGACCCGGCCCGGCGCAGGGCGATCCGGGCCATCCTGCGTGCCCGCGGCGCCCACTTCACGAACTTCTACGGCCGCTTCTTCACCGAGACGCTGGATCCCTACGAGGGCCCAGACGAGGGCGATCTGCCGATCTGACACGGCCAGCCGGACACTCCGGGCCGGTCATCCCGGTGCGGCTGAACCGTGCCTCCTGCCGCCCGCGGGCACGCTCCCATGCGTCGATGCACGATTCGTCAGCGCTCCGAGCCGCCGCGGGCGCCCTCGCGCTGGCCCGCCTGGCGGCGGCGGTCGTGCATCGAAAGCATGCGCTTACGGAGCCGGATCGAGACGGGGGTCACCTCGACGAGCTCGTCCTCGCCGATGAACTCGATCGCGGTCTCCAGCGTCATCGGCCGGGGCGGCGTGAGGCGGAGCGCCTCGTCGTGGGCGTGCGTCCGGATGTTCGTCAGCTTCTTCTCTTTCGTGACGTTGACGTCCATGTCGCCCGAGCGGGCGTTCTCGCCCACGACCATCCCCTCGTAGACATCGATGCCGGCGCCGATGAACAGCTCTGAGCGATCCTGGAGGTTGAACAGGGCGTAGGCATTCGAGATCCCGGCCCGGTCGGCGACGAGGACCCCGCTCGTCCGGTGCGTCACCTCGCCTGCCCACGGGCCGTAGCCCTCGCCGATCTGGTGCAGCAGCGCCGTGCCGCGCGTCTCGGTCAGCAGCTGGCCGCGGTAGCCGATGAGCCCGCGGACCGGCAGCACGAACTCCATCCGGACCCGCCCGTCGGCGTCGGTCGTCATCTGCTCCAGCCGTCCCTTGCGCCCGGCGAGCGCCGCCTGGATCTCGCCGATGTAGTCGGGCGGGATGTCGATCGTGATGCGCTCGTACGGCTCCTGGACCCGGCCGGCGTCGGTGTGGAGAATCACCTCCGGGCGGCTCACCTGCAGCTCGTATCCCTCGCGGCGCATCTGCTCGACGAGGACGGCCAGCTGGAGCTCTCCCCTCCCCCGGACCTCGAACGTGTCGCCCGTCTCCGTCGGGAAGAACTGGATCGCGACGTTGCCCAGGATCTCCTTCTCCAGCCGGGCCCGCAGCTGGCGGCTGGTGAGGTACTTCCCGTCGCGACCGGAGAGCGGCGACGTGTTGACGCCGAACGTCATCCGCAGCGTCGGCTCGTCGACCTCGATGCGCGGCAGCGGCCGCGGGTCGAGCGGATCGGTGAGCGTGTCGCCGATCGTGACCTCGGGCAGCCCGGCGACCGAGACGATGTCGCCGGGTCCCGCGTCCTCGATGTCGATCCGCTCGATCCCGTGGGCGGTCTGCAGGCTGGTCACGGTGCCGGAGAGGGTGACGGTGCGCCCGGGCTCGACCGTCCCGGACGCGTCGTCGGGCTCCTCGCGGACGACCGTGATCCGCTGGCCGAGGCGGATGCTCCCGTTGACGACGCGACCGACCGCCATCCGGCCGACGTAGTCGTTGGCCGAGAGGTTCGTGACCAGCAGCTGCAGGGGGTGGCCGGGCGTGTAGGCCGGGGGCGGGGTCAGCTCGACGAGGAGGTCCAGCAGCGGTCGCAGGTCGGTCCCCGGGTTCGCCAGATCCCGGGTCGCGGTGGCGGCCTTGGCGTTCGTGTAGACGACCGGGAAGTCGATCTGGTGCGCGTCGGCACCCAGGTCCATGAAGAGCTCGTAGACGTCGTCGAGGACCTCGGCCGGGCGCGCGTCGCCGCGGTCGATCTTGTTGAGGGCGACGACGACCGGCAGCCGGCGGGCCATGGCCTTCTGGAGCACGTATCGCGTCTGGGGCAGCGGGCCCTCGGCGGCGTCGACGAGCAGGAGGACGGCGTCGACGAGGTTGAGGCTGCGCTCGACCTCGCCTCCGAAGTCGGCGTGACCCGGCGTGTCGACGATGTTGATCCGGATCCCGGCGTAGTCGACGGTCGTCTGCTTGGCCAGGATCGTGATGCCCTTCTCGCGCTCCAGGTCGCCGGAGTCCATGACCCGGTCGACGACTGCCTGGTTGGCCCGGAACGCGCCCGTCTGGCGAAGGATGCCGTCGACGAGGGTCGTCTTCCCGTGGTCGACGTGGGCGACGATCGCGACGTTCCGGAGGTCGCCGCGGACGGCGGCGACGGGTGTCGTGGCGGGCGTGGCGGTGGGCATGCGGCAGCGATACTCCGGGTGGGCGGAACCATCATTCTCGCATGGACGGCCGAACCGGGCCCCCGCGCCGCGGCTCGCCCACTACACTCCGGGCATGCAGACGTGGACGTGCGACGCGTGCGGGACGTACAGCGCGGACCTCTGGGCGGCGTGCACCGGGTGCCGCGAGCTGCGTCCCGTCGAGCGCGGCTGGCCGGCGGGGCCGTCGCTGGTGCTGCTCTACCCCGGCGACACGCAGGTGGATGCCGCCGGGCGCTACCGGGCGCACGCAGCCGCACTCGCCGCGGCCGGCTACGTCCCCGTGGCGACGAGCTGGGGCGAGGAGCGGCCGGGCGCCGGAGTGGCCTTCCTCGCGGCGCACATGGAGGAAGCCTACCGGGTCGGGTCCCTGCTGGTCACGTACCGCCGGGACCCCGACGCATGACCGTGGCTGCCGTCATCCTGGCCGCCCGGCCCGAGTGGGCCATCCGCGACGTCGAGGGCGTGGCCAACGTGCGGCGGCTCGTCGACACGGCCTGGGCGGGCGGCGCGCTCCCGATCATCGTCGTCAGCCACGATCCCGAGGGTGCCGTCGCCAGCGCCCTGGCCGGCTCGTCCGGGGTCCTCGCCGTCCCCGCCCCCGAGGAGGCAGGCCCGGTCGGGCAGATCTGCCGCGGCATCGACGTCGCGCGCGCCGAGGTCGACGGCACGGACGCCGCCCTCGTCTGGCCGGCGCGGATGGGCTGGGTCGACGCGGAGACCGTGACCTCCCTCATCGAGGCCCACGGGACCGACCGGTCGGCGCTGCTGCGCCCGGCGTTCCGCGGCACGGTGGGCTGGCCGGTGCTGGTTCCGGCCCTTCACCTCGACACGCTCCGCGGGCTCGCCGCCACGCTCCCGCCGGGACCGCTCTTCGAGGCGCTCGAGGCCGCGGCCGGGGGCCGCCGCGTGGACCTCGGCGATCCCGGCACGATCCACGACCTCACCACGCCGCGGGACGAGCTGCCGCCCTTCGAGGCGCCCCCGGAGCCGGCCTCCGCCCACCACCACGAGTGGGGCTCCCCGGCGGCCGCCGGACCCGACGAGCCTCCCGATCCGGCCCGGACGGCCGGCTGAGCGACCGGCCCATCCCGGGGCCGTCGCGACCCGAACCGGACGACATGACCGATACCGCCGCGCACCCCGCCCACCGCCGCCGCTGGCCGCGCCGCCTGGGCGCCGTCCTCCTCGTCCTCCTCGCCGCGTTCTTCGTCGTCCCGTTCCTCATCCCCCTGCCACCCCAGCCGGACCGGGAGGCGGTCGACGTCGCGGCGGACCTCGGCCTCGCCGGCGCCCTCGTGGACGCGGGCAGCACGCGCTCCTGGGTCGAGGAGGCGGGGCCGATCGACGGGAAGCCCGTGGTCCTCGTCCACGGGTTCGGCGGCTCGAGCTGGTCGTGGCGGGCGACGCTGCCGGCCCTCGCCGCCGCCGGCTACCGGGCGGTCGCGCTGGACCTGGCGAACTTCGGGCTCGCCGACAAGGCCTGGGACCTCGACACGACCCACGCCACCCAGGCCGACCTGTTGGCGGCGGTCATGGACGCCCGCGGAATCGCGAGGGCCACGCTCGTCGGGCACAGCATGGGGGGCAACGTCGTCACCTGGTTCGCCGCGCGCCACCCCGATCGGATCGACGGCGCGGTCCTCGTCGACGCCGCCACGGGACCGGCGGCCACGAGCGGTGGCCCGGCGATCCTTGGAACCCTCGTGCGGCTGCCGAACGTGCGGCGCATCGGCCAGCTCGTCCTGCGCAGCCAGCTCGACGAGGCGCGGATGGCCGACATCCTCCGGAGCGCCTATGCCGATCCGTCGCGGGTGACGGACGACGACCTCTCAGGGTACGTTGCGCCGCTGCAGACCGTCGACTGGGACCTGGGGCTGCTCGCGATCCTGCGCGACGGCGGCGAGAGCCCCCTGGCGGCGCCGATCGACGAGGTGCTCCGCGTCCCGACCGCGATCATCTGGGGCCGGGACGACCCGTGGATCCCCCTGGCATCCGGCGAGGCGCTCCACGCCGCACTGCCGGACGCGGAATGGCACATCATCGACGACGCCGGGCACCTTCCGATGGACGAACAGCCGGCGGCTTTCAACGACATCCTCCTCGCCTGGCTGGAGAGCACCCGATGACCGAACCGGACAAGCCCGCCGGCCCCCTCGAGCCGGCCGTGGGAGTCGTCCCACCCGAGCAGGCACCCGCGGATGCAACGCCCGCGGTCCCGGCGTCCGGGCCACCGGCCGAGATCGCACCCGCGCCGTCGGCCGACGCGGCGCCCGCGGAGGTTCCCTCGAGGCGGCGACGCCGACCGCGCCGCAGGACGGTCGTCCTGGCCTTCGTCGCGGTGCTCGTCGTCGCGGTCGTGGGCGGCCTTGCCTGGTTCTTCAGCCCCCAGCCGCTCCTGCCCGAGGCAACCGCCGCGCTCGCCTCCAGCGCCGGGGCGACCTTCTCCGAGGAGCCCAGCGGCCTCACCTACACGCCGACCGGGGCCCCGGCGACGACCGGCCTCATCCTGTACCCGGGTGCGAAGGTGCCGGCTGCCGGCTACGCGCCGACGGCGCGGGCGATCGCCGAGGAGGGCTACCTCGTCGTGGTGGTTCCCATGCCCCTCAACTTCGCGATCTTCGACTCCGGGGCGGCCGAGGACGTCATCGCCGCGCACCCCGGCATCACCCGCTGGGCCATCGGCGGCCACTCCCTCGGCGGAGCCATGGCGGCGCAGTATGCCGCGGACCACCCCGACGACGTGTCCGGGCTGGCGTTCTGCGGCGCCTACAGCGCTGCCGACCTTTCGACGAGCGGCCTCGTCGTATCGTCCGTCTACGGCTCGCTCGACGCCGCCGCGCCGAGGATCGAGGACGCGTCAACCCAGGCGCTCCTGCCGGCGACCACGGCCTACGACCGGATCGAGGGCGGGAACCACGAGCAATGCGGCTGGTACACGGGACAGCCCAATGATCCCCCGGCGACCATCACGCGGGTCGGCCAGCAGATCCGGATCGTCACGGCGTGGCTGGGCCTCCTCGAGACGATCTCGGCGACGCCTTGAGGGCCGCGTCCGTCACGGCCGCGCGGCCGGGTCAGGCGAGCCCGAGCACCTGGCGCGCACGCGCCACGTCGTCGACGGAAAGCGCGGTCTCGACCGTGCCGTCCACGCCTCGGACGAACAGGACGCCCCGGATGTCGACGCCGGCCGCCGCGAGCTTCTCCGCCACCGCGGCCAGGCCTCCCGGGCGGTCCTCCACGTCCACGATGATCGTCTCGCCCTCGACGAACGGGTAACCGCCCGCGCGGAGCGCGGTCCGCGTGGCGACGTCGTCGCTGGTGGTCAGGAGCGCGTAGCCCCGGTCGCCGGCCCCGCCCCCCGAGATCCCGCGGATGTCGACACCGGCCGCCGCCACGGCGCGGGTGAGCCCCGCCAGCGCGCCTGGCCGGTTTTCCAGCTGGACGACGAACTGCGTGCCCATCTCGCTGGCCTCCATGCAACATGCGGGGCCCCCACGGGGTGCGGTCTCATTGTCGCGCGAGCGGCAACGGCGCGGTGCGCCGGCCCGCCGGCCCGCCGGCCCGCCGGCCCGGGGATGGTCAGGCCTTCTCGGGGAGTCCCATGAACCGGAGGCCGAGCTCCGCGTACTGCTCGGGATCCGGCGCCGACGGCGCCTGGAGCATCAAGTCCGTCCCGGAGGATGTCTTCGGGAAGGCCATGACCTCGCGGATGTTGTTCTGGTAGCCCAGGATCATGGCCCAGCGATCGATGCCGAGGGCGATCCCGCCGTGGGGCGGCGCGCCGTAGTCGAACGCCTCGAGCATCCCACCGAATTTCTCGTGCATCGCCTGCCGGCTGTGCCCCTGCAGGGCGAAGCTTCGCTCGAGGAGTTCCCGGCGGTTGATCCGCACGGAGCCGCCCCCGAGCTCCCAGCCGTTGAGGGCGATGTCGTACTGCATCGCCCGGGCCCGCCCGGCGGGGTCCTCGTGCGACGGCCGATACGGGTCGCCGGAGGCCGTGACCAGCAGGTGCTCGTCCTCGGGCACGACGCCGGAGAACGGGTTGTGCGTGGCGTGCCAGCCCTGGCGGTCCTGGTCCCACTCGTACATCGGGAAGCGGTGGACCCAGCAGTAGGCCAGGACGTCGGGGTCGGCGAGGCCGAGGCGAGCCCCGAGCTCGGCCCGCAGGCGCCCCAGGACGTCCGCGACGATCGCCGGGACGTCCGCGACGACGAGCAGGAGGTCGCCCTCCGCGGCCCCGGACCGCTCGGCCATGGCGCGGGCTCGATCCTCGCCGAGGAACTTCACCGTCGGGCCGTGGATGCCGTCGGCCGCCACGGCCAGGTGCACGAGGCCCCGGGCGCCGAGGCGCTTCGCCAGCTCCGTCAGCTCGTCGACCTGGCTCCGGCTCGCGGAGGCCATCCCGGGCACCGCGATGCCCTTGACGCGCCCGCCCGATGCCAGCGTCTCGTCGAAGACCCGGAAGCCGGAGGCGGGGGCACCGGTCGCGTCGACCAGGGCCGGCGCGAGGTCGACCAGCTCCATGCCGAAGCGCAGGTCCGGCTTGTCGGACCCGAACCGCTCGAGCGCCTCCTCGTAGGTGAAGCGCGGGAACGGCACCTGCTGGAGCCGCCGCTCGGGCGCCACGGCCCGGGAGACCTCGATCGCCATCGTCTCCACGAAGCCCATGACCGTCGCTTCCGTGACGAAGCTCATCTCGAGGTCGAGCTGCGTGAACTCCGGCTGGCGGTCCCCGCGCAGGTCCTCGTCCCGGAAGCAGCGGGCGATCTGGTAGTAGCGGTCCATGCCGGCGACCATGAGGAGCTGCTTCAGCTGCTGCGGGCTCTGCGGCAGGGCGTAGACCGTCCCGGGCTGGAGCCGCGACGGGACGATGAAGTCGCGGGCGCCCTCCGGCGTGCTCTTGATGAGGATCGGCGTCTCGATGTCGATGAAACCGTGCGCCTCGTGGACCCGCCGGATCTCGGACACGAGGCGCGAGCGCAGCAGGAGCCGCTGCAGCATCGGCTCGCGGCGGATGTCGAGGTAGCGGTACGTGAGCCGCACCGACTCGTCGACCGGCGCGTCGGGCTCGTTGATGTAGAAGGGCGGCGTCTTCGACTCCGAGAGGATCGTGAGCTCGCGGACCTGCACCTCGATCGCACCCGTGGCGAGGCGGGCGTTCTCCATGCCGGGCAGGCGGCGCGCGACCGTGCCGACGACCGTTACCACGAACTCGTTGCGGCAACGGGAGGCGGCCGCCCGGATGTCGGGCACGTCCGTGGCGTCGATGACGGCCTGGGTGATCCCGTGGCGGTCGCGCAGGTCGAGGAAGATCAGCTGGCCGTGGTCGCGGCGGCGATGCACCCAGCCCGCCAGGCGGACCTGGGAGCCCTCGTCGGCAGCACGCAGGGCGCCGCACGAGTGGGTGCGATACGGAGTGGCGAGGCTGGGGGTGGGATCGATCATGGCCGCGTCATGGTAGCGGCTCGGCGGGCGCGATCGAGCGGGAGGGCTACCAGGCCGCGTCGCGCCGGGCTGGGACGTGCCAGCCGATCAGCTCGCACCCGAGGTAATGCGGCGCGCCTTCGCCCGGCGTGCAGTCCGGACAGCCCCAGCGGGTGAGCCCGCCCTCATCGGGCACGTACGCCGCGTCGCAGGTGTTCTCGGTCGGGTCGCAGCGCCGACCGTGACACGCGTGATCGCAGTGGGCCCAGTGCTGGCACGTGCATTCGGCGGTTGGCGAGGGCGCGCGGATGACGCTCGCCGGGAACGGGTTCGGGACCTGCATCTGGGTTCCTCGTGCGAGTCCGGGCCGGCGGGGACGCGGCCCGTGATCGTCCGATTGTGGGCCGGTCGTCAACCGGCCCCGAGAACCACTGGCCGGAGGATCAGCCGGCCGGCGTCTTGCGCCGCAGCAGGGCGGCCAGGTCGGCGAGGGGCACCAGCTTCTGGGAGCCGCCGTCGAGGTCCCGGAGCTGGACGTCGCCGCCCGCCAGCTCGTCGCCGAGGATCACGGCGAACTGGGCGCCCTCGCGCACGGCAGCCTCCAGCTGCCGTCCCAGCTTGCGCGGCAGGAGGTCCGCGTGGACGGCCAGGCCCGCATCCCGGAGCCGCGTCGCCACCGCCAGCCGTCCCGCCGTGTCGGAAGGGTCGGCGCCGACCACCACCGCGATCGGCCCGGCCTCCGCCACGGCCGCCGCCCCCGCTGTCTCGAGGGCCAGCACGACCCGGTCGAGGCCGATCGCAAACCCGATCCCGGGCGTCGGCCTGCCGCCCAGCAGCGCGACGAGGCCGTCGTAGCGGCCACCGCCGCCGAGCGCCTGCTGCTGGCCCTCCGCCCCGCGGCGGAAGTACTCGAAGGCCGTTCGGCTGTAGTAGTCCAGGCCGCGGACCAGCGCCGGCTCGACCCGGTAGGCGATCCCGACGGCGTCGAGATGCGCCCGGACGGCCGCGAAGTGGGAACCGCATGCGTCGCACAATGCGTCGACGCTCTTCGGGGCGGCGGCGATGAGCGCGGCCATCGCCGGCTCCTTCGAGTCGAGCAGGCGGAGCGGGTTCGTCGCCAGGCGCCGACGCTCCAGCTCGGGCAGGACCTCCGCGTGGCGTCCGAAGTAGGCTGCCAGCTCGGCGACGTAGGCCGGCCGGCAGGCTGGGTCGCCGATCGAGTTGACGAGGACCTCGACCCCGTCGAGCCCGGCCTCCCGGTAGAAGCGAGCGCCGAGCTCGATCAGCTCGGCGTCCACGGCGGGGCCCGGGTCGCCGATCGCCTCGACGTTCCACTGCCAGAACTGCCGGTAGCGACCCGCCTGGGGCCTGTCGTAGCGGAACATCGGGCCGGTCAGGGTCAGCTTCACCGGCTGTGGCCAGGTTTGCATGCCGTGCTCGACGTACGCGCGGCAGATCCCCGCCGTCGCCTCGGGCCGGAGCGCCCAGCGCTCGCGCTCCTCGCCGCGGCTCGGCGACACGCGGAAGAGCTCCTTCTCCACGACGTCGGTGACCTCGCCGATCCCCCGCTCGAAGACCGCGCTCTGCTCGAACAGCGGGATCTCGATCTCGCGGTAGCCGTAGCGGATCGCCAGATCGCGGGCGAGCCGCTCGAGGCGCGCGAAGGCGGCTCGGTCGGACGGCAGCAGGTCGCGGGTGCCTCGGGGGGCGCGGAAGGTGGGCATCTCCAGCAAGTCTATCGGCTATGAAGGTGCAGCAGTCCGCGGACCGGGGTGGAGTACGGTTCCCACACCGGACGAGGGGCTGGAGGGACACCATCGACGGGCAGGCCGCCGCCGCTATGGACGCGAGAGTCCGTGAGTCTATGTGGCCGCCCCTGCGACTTGACCGGTTGCGCCACTCCTGAGCGCGGATCCGTAGGTGTCGTGTCGCCCGAGCTGGTGTCGCTGAGCGGGAGAGACTGATGCGTCACATCGGGCTCGACGTCGGCCGCGACTTCGCCCACGTCGCCGTCGTCGAGGGAACGGGCCACGCGCGGCGTCTGCCGCGGGTGGCGATGGGCGACGACTTCCGGGCCTTCGCGGCGACCCTCGGCCCGGACGACGCGGTCGCCCTCGAGGCGTCGACGAACACCTGGGCCCTCGCCGACCTGCTCGCGGCCCACGCCGGGCGGGTCGTCGTCTCCAACCCCCTGCGCACCCGGGCGATCGCGTCGGCCAAGCGCAAGACCGACGACATCGACGCCACCACCCTGGCCGAGCTCCTCGCGGCCGACTACCTGCCGCCGGTCTGGCAGCCCGACGAGGCGACCCGCCGGCTGCGGCGCCTGGTGTCCCACCGGGCCGGGCTCGTGCGTGACCGGACCGCCGTCCGCAACCGGGTCGCCGCGGTTCTCGCCCGACGGCTCCTGCGCTCGCCCGTGACCGACCTGTTCGGCATCCGCGGACGGGCCTGGCTGGCCACCCTGGAGCTCCCACCGGACGAGCGCCTCGCGCTCGACGCCGCCCTCGTGCTCGACGCCGTCCTGTCCGAGCAGGTCAAGGCGGCCGAGCGCGCGATCGCCACCGCGGTCGTCGACGATCCCCGGGCGCGGCGGCTGCTCACGATCCCGGGCATCGGGCTCGTCATCGCGGCCTCGATCCTGGCCGTCGTCGGCGACATCGAGCGGTTCGACCGGCCGGCCAAGCTCGTGTCCTATCTCGGCCTCGATCCCCGGGTCCGCCAGTCGGGCGACCGGCCGGCGATGCGCGGCCACATCAGCCGGGCCGGCCAGGCGCACGCGCGGGGACTCCTCTGCGAGGCGGCTCACTCGGCGGTCCGCTCGCCGGGACCGCTGGCCGGGTTCCATGCCCGCCTGAAAGCCCGGCGCGGCGGCGGGGTGGCGATCGTCGCGACGGCCCGCAAGCTGGCCGTCCTCGTCTGGCACCTGCTCGCGAAGGACGAGGACTGCCGCTTCGCGCCGCCGGTCCGGACCGCCTTCAAGCACCGCGAGCTCGAGCGGCTGGCGGGACGGGAGCGGACGCGGCCGCCGCAACGGGGAGCGACTGGTTCGAGCCACGACCGAGGTCGGGCACGGCTGCGCGGCGGGCACGATCCCCATGACCCCGCCCTTCGCCAGGCGATCGACCGCGTCCGACCTGACGATACATCGATGCCTGGGGCTTGACACTTTCATCCGTAGCGGCCGGGGCAAAGGCCTTTCGGTGCCGGCTCCGACGGGCTACATTCCTTCCCGTGCTCCATCCCCTCGGCCGGCATCGCTCGCACGTCGCATCCCTCACCGGCCTCGTGCTGGCCGGCACGCTCGCCATGGCGTGCGGGACCGCGACCGCGCCCGGCGGCGGAGCCACGCCACCGACTCCGGCACCCAATTCCACCGCGTCTGCGGCGGCTGGCGCACCCGCGACCACCCCTCCCTCGCCCACCGCGTCCGCCGAGGCTTGGGGCCCGGCCCGCGTCGACCGGCTCGTCATCCCGCTGCCACCCGGCTGGTCGCTCCGCCCCGTCGACCCCGCCACGGGTCGCGAATGGCATTACACCCGGCTGGTCGCGTTCGTCGGGACCGGATCGTCGACAGCGTCCTGCACGGCAGTACCCAGTGGCACGGACTGCCGGCTCGACTGGGGGCTGGCACCGGGAGCCGTCTCCCTCCTGGTGGCGTTCGGTACCGGCCCGGGCGGCCGCGAGCCGATGTGGGACCGGGTCGACCTTGGCGGGATGCACCCCCTGAAGGTGGATGGCCTTCCCGCGCTGGCCGGGCCGCTCGAGCCGTCGACGGAGCCCGGCCGGGACGCGGAGGCCAGATGGGAGCTCTCCGTGCCGGGCGATACCCGCCAGGCCTACTACCTGTCGGCGACCTACCGCGGGCCCGACGTCGAGGCGCTCCACGCCCTGGCGACCGAGGTCGTCGCCCGCATCATGTACGAGCCACCCGTGGTCCCGCTGCCGACCGGCCCCGCGGGCGCGAGCGCCGCGGCAGACGCGGCCGCATCGGCCCTCGGGGCGCTGTCGGACGAGCCGGAGTACGCGTGCTTCCCCCTGGCGCCCGGCACGGAGCGTTCGGCGATCGTCACGGCGCTGCCGGAAGCGAGCGAGCTCGGGGGACCCCGCCGCGTGATCTGCCGCACCGACGTCGAGGCAACCCCGGTCGAGACGTGGCGCCTGCGCCTCAGCGCGCGCTGGGAGGCCTCGTCGGAGCGCCCCGCAGGCTCGAGCGTCGTTCTCCTCGACGTCCTGCCGGACGGTTCTCCCGGATCGGTGCGTGGCGGCGTCCCGGACGAGCCATCGCCCGCATCGCCGGGAGGCTGACACGCCGCCGGAGCCAGTGGCGCCCCGCCGCGAGGTCAGTCGCCGTCCGCCGGGCCCGGCGAGTCGGTCGTGCCGGCGAGCGCGTCGGCCTGGGTGGACTCGCGGGCCGCGTCGACGGCTTCGCTGGCCTGCTCCCGGTCGATCGCCCGATCCCGATCGACCGGGCCCGGGTCCCGCGTGATGTCCGTCAGGTCGCCGTCGCCGCCCAGCAGCGCGCGCAGTCGCTCGAAGACCCCGCCCACGTTCATCCTCCCGCGCCCTTCATCCTGCGCCGAGGTCGCGCTGGACCGACAGCACGTCCTTCACGTGCTCGATCCGGCCCATGACCCGGGCCAGCTGCGACACGGACGCCACCTGGAGCGTCGCCGCGATGATCGCCGTGTGGTCCTGGGTGACCGACATGTTGGCGGCCACGATGTTCACCTTGCTCTCCGCGACGGCGCCCGCGATGTCGTTCAGGAGGCCGGTCCGGTCGTGGGCCTCGACGCGGATCGCGATCGGGTACGTCTGCGTGGGCGCCGCCTCCCACTCCACGTCAATGAGCCGCGCCACCTCGCGTTCGTTGACGACGGTCGGGCAGCGGTTGAGGTGGACCGTCACCCCCTTGCCGCGGGTGATGAAGCCCACGATCGGGTCGCCGGGGATCGGGTGGCAGCACTTGCCGAACCGGACCAGCAGGTCGCCGACGCCCTTGACGCGGACGCCGCCCGTCCGCGTCGGCGCGAGCGCGGTGACCGGCAACACGAGCTCGGCGTCGTCGACGACGCCGAGCCGCATCACGACCGACTGGGCGGAGACCGCGCCGTAGCCGATCGACGCGTAGAAGTCGTCGAGCGTGTCCTGATTGTAGTGCCGCGCCACCTCGAGGAGCCGGTCGTGGCCGACCGCCGCGATCGAGGTCCGGGCCAGACGCTTGAGGTCGCGCTCGAGCGCCTCCTTGCCGTGGACGATGTTCTCGTCACGATCCTTCTTCTTGAACCACTGGCGAATCTTCTCGCGTGCGTGCGAGGTGCGGACGATCGACAGCCAGTCGCGCGACGGCCCGTGCTCCCCCTTTGTCGTCACGATCTCCACGATGTCGCCGTTGCGGAGGCGGTAGTCGAGCGGCACGAGCCGGTTGTTGACCTTCGAGCCGATCGTCCGGTGGCCGACGTCGGTGTGGATCCGATAGGCGAAGTCGAGCGGCGTCGCGCCCGCCGGCAAGTCCTTGATGTCGCCCTTCGGGGTGAAGACGAACACCTGGTCCTGGAAGATGTCGAGCTTGATGCCCTCGACGAACTCGCGCGCGTCGGAGACCTCGCGCTGCCA
Organism: uncultured Chloroflexia bacterium; assembly: GCA_963725875.1. Classification (GTDB taxonomy): domain Bacteria; phylum Chloroflexota; class Limnocylindria; order Limnocylindrales; family CSP1-4; genus CTSoil-043. Next base: position 82,057 of record CAVRZZ010000003.1, read on the forward strand.
GTCCATCAGCTGGCGCAGCCACGCGAGCTTGGCGTCGTATTCGCGTTCGGCCCGCGAGCCCTCCTTGTAGCGCCAGTGGGCGGCGATCCCCACCTCGCTCACGGCGTGCATCGCGTGGGTCCGGATCTGGATCTCGAGGGGCTTGCCGTCGAGGGCGATCACCGCGGTGTGCAGGCTCTGGTAGCCGTTGGGCTTGGGGACCGCGATGTAGTCGTCGAACTGCCCCGGGATCGGCTTCCAGAGGCTGTGGACGATCCCGAGCGCCGCGTAGCAGTCGCGCACCTCGTCCACGAGGAGCCGGATGGCGTAGACGTCGTAGATCTCGCCGAAGGCCGCCGACTTGCGCTGCATCTTCTTCCAGATGCTGTAGAGGTGCTTCGGCCGTCCGTTCAGGTCGGCCTCGATGCCGGCCTTCGCCAGCTCCGGGCGCAGGATGGCGATCGCGCGATCGATGTACGACTCCCGGTGCCTGCGGCGGCCGTCGAGGTTGGCCGCCAGCTCGCGGTAGCGCTCCGGGTCGAGCGCCTTGAAGGAGAGGTCCTCCAGCTCCCACTTGACCTGCCAGATCCCGAGCCGCTCCGCGAGGGGGGCGTAGATCTCCATCGTCTGCCGGGCGATCCGCACCTGCTTGTCGGGAGGCAGGGCGCCGAGCGTCCGCATGTTGTGGAGCCGGTCGGCGAGCTTGATCATGACGACCCGGATGTCCTGGGCCATCGCGAGCAGCATCTTGCGAATGTTCTCGGCCTGCTGCTCCTCGTGGGAATGCGTCGAGAACTTCGACAGCTTCGTCACGCCGTCGACGAGCTGGGCGACCTCGGGCCCGAACTGCTCCTCGATGTCCGCGAGGCCGTACTCCGTGTCCTCTGGCACGTCGTGCAGGAGGCCGGCCTCGATGGCGGTCACGTCGAGGCCGAGCTCCGTCAGGGTCAGGGCGGCCGCGATCGGGTGGGTGACGTACGGCTCGCCCGACGCCCGCAGCTGGCCCTCGTGGGCGAGGATCGCAAAGTCGAAGGCTCGGCCGACGGACTCGGTCTCGGCGCCCGGCGCGGAGGCCGCGACCGCCGCGAGGAGCTCCCGGCGGAGCGTCGGGAGCGGCCGGTCGGCGCTCCGCTCACGCCGCCCGGCGGGTGCGCGGCGCGGCTTTGCTGCCGGCGCATCGGCCGGCGGCGGAACGGCGGCGGGCAGCTGCTCGATCGACATCGGTTCGGCGAGGATAGCAGGGCTGGCACGGGGCACCGCCGGTGTGACTCGTTGGTCCGCCGGCGTGCACAGGTGCTGCTAGTACCCCAGCTCGGCGAGGAGCCGCCGGGCGACCGCCCGCTCGTCCCACGGCTGTTCGTGGTCCGCGTACAGGATGCTCCGCTCATGGCCCTTGCCCGCGAGCAGGACGACGTCGCCCGGCCGAGCGCGCGCGAACGCCGCCCGGATGGCCTCCTCGCGGTCCGGGACGAGGAGCAAGCTCTCGCCGCGTCGCAGGCCGGCCTCTTCGGCACCCCCCGCGATCTGGGCCAGGATGACCTCCGGATCCTCGCCGCGGGGGTCCTCGTCGGTCGCGACGACGAGGCGGCACCTCTCTCCCGCGACCCGTCCCTGGATCGCGCGCTTGGCGACGTCGCGCTCGCCGGCCGACCCGAAGACCACGATCAGCCCGCCGTCGCCGGTCACCAGGGGGGCCAGGACGTCGAGGGCGGTGGCGAGCGATGCCGGCGTGTGGGCGTAGTCGACCACGACGGTGAAGGGCTGGCCGCCGGCCACGCGCTCCATCCGCCCGCGCACGCCCCGGAAGCTCGCGAGGCCGGCGGCGACGGCGCCCGAGTCGAGCTCGAGGAGCTCGCCGAGGGCGACGACGGCGAGGGCGTTGAGCACGTTGAAGCGCCCGACGAGCGGCAGCGCGATCCTCAGCCGCCCGCGGGGCGTGGCCACGTCGGCGCGCAGGCCCGCGGCCGACTCGGCGACGTCGACGGCTCGCACGTCCGCGCGACCGGCGGCGCCGTAGGTGAGAAGGCGTGCGCCGGCCTCGCGGGTCGCCGCCTCGAACACCGCGGCCTCGGCGTCGTCGGCGTTGACGATCCCGCCGCGGGGCCACGGACGGCCCCCGGGCAGGGACGGGCGGGACGCGCCGCGCTCCGGCCCCTCGGCCAGGCGCTCGAACAGCGACCGCTTCGCGGCACGGTAGGCGGCGAAGGTGCCGTGGAACTCGAGGTGCTCGTGGCTGAGGTTGGTGAAGACGGCCACGTCGTACGGGATCTCGCCGACCCGCTCGCGGGCCAGGCCGTGCGACGTCGACTCGACGACCGCCGCCTCGTCGCCCGCCTCGACCATCGCCCGGAGTGCCAGCTGCAGCTCGGGCGCCTCCGGGGTCGTCACGTGGGCCGGCGTGCCTGCCTGGAGCGGCCCGATCTTCTGCTCCGCGGTGCTGACGAGGCCCGTCCGGATCCCGGCCGCCTCGAGCGCCACGACGGCCATGCCGGCGGTCGTCGTCTTCCCATCGGTGCCGGTGATCCCGACGACGCCCAGCTCGCGGCCGGGGTCGCCATACCACCATGCGGCGACGACGGCCAGGGCGTGCTGGCTCCGGTCGACGACGAGCTGCACCGCGCCTCCCGCGTCGGGGACCGGGTGTTCCACGATCACGGCGGTGGCGCCGCGGGCGACCGCCTGCCCGACGTGGGCGTGCCCGTCCGCGTGGGCGCCGGGGACGGCCACGAAGACGCCGTCGGGCACGACGCGCCGCGAGTCGTAGGCGATCCCCCGGACCGGGCGCTCCCCGGCTTCCGCCGCCACCGTGCCGCGCAGCCGCCCGGCGGCGGCGAGGCGAGCCACGAGGCGGCCGAGGGGCCGCGGACCGGTGGGCTCGGCGGCCGCCAGGACGCCGAGCAGCGCCGTCTCGCCGCGGTCGCTCACGGCGTCCTCCTGCTCACGGCGTCCTCCGGGCTCGCCGGCGTCATCCCCCTCACGGCGTCCTCCGGGCTCGCCGGCGCAGGGAGCCCGATGCCGCCCGGGCGGCCTGCGACGCGCGGCGGGCCCCGGACGCCAGCGCGTAACGGGGACGGCGCAGGACCCGCTCGTGGGCCCCGGAGAGCTCGATCCACTGGCCCCCGAGCGACTGCTTGAAGCGAAGCAGCCCGTAGGTCGGCTCGCCCGGCAAGGGCTCACGGCGGGCCCCGCGGACGTCGACGCCGCCGAGGTCCAGCTCGCGGCGGCCCTCGCGCGCCGCCAGCTGGAGCGCGCGCCAGAGGATGAGCCCCATGGCGCCCGGGTAGGCCGAGCGGCGGGCCGAGACATCGCCCGAGTGGCTGTAGGTGAGGCGCCCTCCGTGGCGGTAGAAGATGGCCGCCGCGATGAGCTCGTCCTCCCCTCCCCGCGCCTCCAGGAGGAGCAGGTGGCCGGCCTCGAGGGCCGCGCGCCACCAGGCGAGCGCGATCGGCCGGCCGCCGACGCGGAAGCCGCGCCGCTCGCCGGTCGTGACGAGGAGCGCGTGGAAGCGGGCGAAGGCCTCCTCCGACGCGTCGACGAGCCGGTCGGGCTGGGGAGCCTCCACGCCAACGCCGGGATCGGCGCCGGCCCGCACGTCGTAGCGCACGACACGGATGCCCCTGCGCTCGGCGGCGAGGATCTGCTGGCGCGACTTCTGGGCCATCCCCGCCAGGAGGGTCGCATCCGTCGCGCCGGGCGCGATGGGGACGGCGAGCCTGTGGCGGGAGGGGCCGACCTCCTCCACCTGCCGGAAGCCGGCCCTCGCGAGCAGCGCCGGGAACCCGCTCCCGGCCGGGACCTCGGGGTCGGCCAGCACGACGTCGTAGCCGGCCGCGCGGGCCCAGGCGGCGATCCCGGCGAGGCGGCCGGCGACGGCCGCCGGCGAGGCACCGGCCGCGGCGGGACCCTTCGGGACGTACGCCCGGCCCCCGCCCAGCACGCGCCAGCGGCGACCGAGGACGAGGGCCGCCGAGCCGTCGTCCAGGACGAGCCGGTGCGCCACCCAGCCGGTGCGCTCCCGGTGCGCGGCCCAGGCCAGCGACTGCTGCACGTCGCCCCCGGAAACCTCCACGGTCCGCGCGTCCCAGTCCCCGAGCTCCGCCGGGGCCGCCTCCCGCAGCACGCGGACCGACCGGGGCGGGGCGCCGTCCGGCCCGGCCGCGCGGCTCACCCGGCGTCTCCGCCGTCGCCCGGCGACCCTCCCGGCACGCCGGCCGTCGCGCCGGGGCCGAGGCCCGCGCGCGCGCGCGCCCACCGGACGCGGGCTCGCTGCGCCGTCTCGTAGACGCTCCTGCCGAGCGGGTCGAGCACGAGGTCCCAGCCGCCGACGTAGCGCACCTCGCGACCCCCGAAGCCGGCCTTGAAGTGCGCGATCCCCGGGTTCGCGAGGCCCCACAGGTCGTACGCGGCGGCTCCCTCCTCGCGGGCTCGCCGGATGGCCTCCCACTTGAGGAGGTAGTTGGCCCGCAGCTCGGCGCCGGTCCCGGTCATGCCCCCGTAGGGCTCCACGACCCGGCGCCCGCAGCGGACCAGGAAGAGGCTGGCCAGCGGCGTGCCGTCGGGTGCCACCGCGAACAGGATCCTGGCCCGGCCGGCGGGCGCGAACGCCTCGTAGACGTCGCGATACGCCTGCTCGACGCGGATGAGGAACCCGGCGCGCCGGGCGGTCTCACGATAGATCTCGTAGAAGGGCGGGATCGGGTCGCCCGGCAGCTCCACCACCGTGACGGCGCTGGCCCGGGCCTTGTTCACGTACTGCCGCCACTTCTTGCGCAGGTCCGACCACAGGGCATCCTCGTCGCCGGCCAGGTCGACGACCCGGCTCGTCGGCGGCTGGATCGAGGGGGCGGGCTGCCAGCCCGCATGCTCCATCGCGGCGCGCAGGGCACCCCCCGGATCGTGTGGCCCGTCGGCCTCCACCTCGGGGTCCACGCGAACGTGGGAGACGCGCCCCAGCTGGGGGCCGGCAGCGTGCAGCGCCGTCGTCAGCGCGCCGATCGCCGCCGGCGTCCAGGCCTCGGCCACCGGTCCGCGGGGGGCGTAGGCGAGAGCCCAGGGCAGGGGCCGGGGGCGGCGCAGGAGCACCTGCAGCCCGATTCGCTCACCGGGTGCCCCGGCGACGACGCGCCGCGCCGACCAGCCGTTCGGCGCCTTGACGCGCGCCCAGCCGTCGAGCTGGAGGTAGGACCCATGCTGCGTGCCTTCGACGAAGGCGTCCCAGGCGGCCGCATCGCGGCGCAGGTCCGGGCTCGTGCTCATGCCGGCCCCCGCCGCAGCCCCGTTCGCACGAGCCGCACGGTGACGCCCAGCTCCGGCACGCGGAGGAGCGCCGCGAGCGCGGCGTAGACGAGGAGCCCCACCGCGCCCACCGCGGCCAGCGCGGCGAGGGTCGCGAGGGTGCCCGGATCAGCCGGCAGGGCGGCCGCGATCACGTCATACGCCCGGTCGGCGACGAACCCGGCGACGACGGCCGCGGCGAGGTACCAGAGGTGTGCGCGGCCCAGCCGCAGGAGGCCGAAGCGCGCGTGCCGGAACCGGAAGGCGGCCAGCAGGAGCGCAGCCTCCACCCACGACGCGGCCGAGACGCCGAGGGCGAGCCCGAAGATCTCGAGCGGACCGATGAGGAGGGCGGCCGTCCCGACCGCCACGACGACCGACGCGAGCGCGGCACCGACCGGGATCCACGTGTTGCGGGCGGCGAAGAACGCGCGGGAGAGGACGATGATCATGGCCTCCGACGGCAGCGCTGGCAGGAACCCCAGGAACGCCGCGCCCGTCAACTCGACGCCGCTCTGCTCCACCCGACCGAAGTCGACGACGAGGTCCACGACCTGGAGCGCCACGCCGGCGGCGATGCAGGCGATCGGCAGCATGGTGAACCCGAGCAGGCGCAGCGCCCGCGTCACGAGCGCGACGTACTCGTCGACCTCGCCGGCGGCAATCCGGTTGGAGAGAGCCGGCAACGCGACGATGCCCAGAGGGTACGCGATCGTCCCGAGAGGGATCTGGAAGATCACGAAGGCCAGGCCGAAGGCGCCGATCGCACCGGGGACGAGGGTCGAGCCGAGCATCGTCAGCAGGAGCAGGGTGAGCTGGCTGCCGGCCATCCCGATCGCGCGCGGCACGAGCAGGAGGAGCGTCCGGCGGGCCTCCCGGTCGCGCAGGTCGATCCGGGGCGTGTAGCGGAACCCGACCTGGCGCATCACGGGGCCAACCTGGACGAGGAGGGTCGCGACGGCGCCCGCGACGGTCCCCCAGGCCAGCGCGGCGAGGCCATACTGCGGGACGAGGAAGAGTGCGGCGGCGATGATCGCCAGGTTGTAGACGATTGGTGCGAGGACGGACGCCGAGAAGCGTCCGGCCGCGTTCAGGACGCTCGTTGCAACCGCGGAGAGGGCGAGGAAGATCGGGCTCAGCAGCAGGATCCGGGTGAGCTCGACGAGGCGCTCGGTCTCCAGCGGCCCGAACCCCGGCGCGATGAGGGGCGCCAGGGCCGGTGCCGCCACGAACGTCACGACGGCGAGCACGGCGAGCAGGGTCATCAGCAGGTTCGCGATGGTCGAGACGACGCGCCAGGCCCGGGCCGGCTCGCCGGCTGCCACGAGCGCGGCGATGGTCGGGATCACGGCCGAGGCGAGCGCCCCGGCGGCGACGAGCTGGAACAGGAAGTCGGGCAGGCGGAAGGCGGCCGTGTAGATGTCGAGGTCGCGGCCGATGCCGAGGCTCGCGGCGATGACGGCCACGCGCACCCAGCCGAGGATCCGCGACACGAAGAGGGCGCCGGTGACGACCATCCCCGCCCGGGCAAGGTCGCGCGCGCTGCCGCTCACCGGGGCTCCGTGCCGCCCGCGCGCGGGTGGGCTCGCCGGTAGACGCTGCGGAGGCGCGCGGGGGCGACGTGCGTGTAGACCTGCGTCGTGGCGAGGTCCGCGTGGCCGAGCAGCTCCTGGACGACGCGGAGGTCGGCGCCTCCGTCGAGCAGGTGCGTGGCGAACGAGTGGCGCAGCGTATGGGGCGACGCGTCGTCCGGGAGGCCGGCACGGAGGCCGGCCCGGTCGAGGCGGTAGCGGATCCCCCGCACCCCCAGCGGGGCGCCGCGGTGGTTGAGGAACAGGGCATCGGCCCGTCGCGGGTCAGCGCCGCCGCGCGCGAGGAGCGCCGGGCGGCCCTCCGCCAGGTACCGGGCAAGCGCCGCCCTCGCGGGACGCCCCAGCAGGCTGACGCGCTCCTTGCGTCCCTTGCCCGCGATCCGGATCTCGCCGCGTCCCAGGTCGATCGTGCCGAGCCGCGCGGCGGCCAGCTCCGAGATCCGGAGGCCGGCCGCGTAGGCCGTCTCGACGAGCGCGACGTCGCGCAGGGCCAGCGCGTGGCGCAGCGCCGTCAGGCTCGCGTCCGCCCCCGCTGCGGCGGCGGTCGGTGACGCCGCGCCCACGGGCTCGACCGCGGCGGCGACCAGCAGCCGCTCCACCTCGTCGGAGGTCAGCACCGCGGGCAGCCGGCGCGCCCGGCGCGGCGAGGCGAGGGCCGCCCATGGATCGCCCGCCGCGAGGCCGGTCCGGCGCGCCCACCGGTGGAACGAGCGGATCGCGGCGAGCCGCTGGGCGACCGTCGTGCGGGCGTGCCCCTCGGACAGCTCCGCGAGATACGCGCGCAACGCCGCCCGGTCCGGCGCGCACCAGTCGACCCCGGCGGCATCGAGCCAGCCGAGGTAGGCGGAGAGGGCCGTCGCGTAGGCACGGCCGGTGTGCGGAGAGGCGTCGCGGGCGGCGAGGCTCGCCAGGTAGCGCTCGAGGGCGTCCTCGCCGTTCACGCCGGGCGCGCCGCCCGGGCCCGCGAGACCCCCGTTCCACGGGGGCGGGCCCCACCGGCGGACTTCCGGCCACCCGTGCCCCCCTTGCCGCCCGCTCCCCGGGCGGGGCGCGTGAGGGCGGCCGGGTTCGGGGTCCCCCCGGCGATCCGGCGGCCGGGCTCGAGCGACTCGCCCGCGAGCGGGATCGTGGCACCGCAGCCCAGGCAGATGGCGTTGTCGGCGTCGGCCCGCGCGAGCGGCGCCCCGTCCGGCTCGTGGACGGGTCCCAGCGGCTCCCGCGAAGTCGTGAAGCGGCAGGTCGGATAGCGCGAGCAGCCCCAGAACACGGACCCGGTCCGCCGCGCCCGCCGGGCGACCAGGCGCCCCTCCCGACATGTCGGGCAGGTCGCCTCGAACGGGAGCTGCTCAGGGGGCGGCGGGCCGTCCTTCTTGATGTAGCTGCAGTCCGGGTAGCGATTGCATCCGACGAAGGGCCCGAAGCGGCCGCGCTTGCCGACGAGCTCCCCGCCGTCGGTCACGCCGCAGGTCGGGCATGGCTCCCCCACCCCGGGCAGCACCGGCGCCTCGGGCTCCTCGCCGGGAAGGGGGCGCGATTCCTTGTGCTCGGGGAACAGGCTGCAGGCGAGGAACCGGCCGTTGCGCCCCAGCCGGATCACCATGGGGTGGCCCAGCGAGCACACCTCGTCGGTCGCCTCGGTCGTGAAGTCGGCGCGCCGGAGCTCCCTGCGCTTCGTCTCGACGAGCGCTCGGAGCGGCTCGTAGAACGCCTCCAGCAGCGGGACCCAGGCGCGCTCGCCGCGGGCCACCTCGTCGAGCTCCTCCTCCATCCGCGCCGTGAACTCGAGGTCCACGTACACCCCGAAGTGGTCGACGAGGAGGTCGGTGACGATCTCCGCGACCGGCTCCGGGTGGAGACGGCGCTCGCGGACGGCGACGTAGCCACGGTCGACGATCGTCGAGATCGTGGCCGCGTAGGTCGAGGGCCGGCCGATGCCGTTCTCCTCGAGCGCCTTGACCAGGCTGGCCTCGGTGTAGCGCGGGGGCGGCTCGGTGAAGTGCTGCGTCGGCACGACGTCCGAGACGCTCGTGACGTCGCCCGGGCGCAGGGCCGGGAGCGTCCGCTCGGCCTCGTCCACGCCGTCGTCGCGGCCCTCCGTGTAGACGGCCGAGAACCCGTCGAACAGCGTCCGGGTGGCGCTGGCGCGCAGCCCGTACCGGCCGTCGGCCAGGTCGACCGTCGTCGTCTCGAGCTGCTTCTCCTTCATCTGGCTCGCCAGGGCCCGCTGCCAGATGAGGCGATAGAGGCGGGCCTCGTCGCGGCCGAGGTGCGCCGCGAGCGCATCCGGGTCGCGGGCGAACGAGGTCGGCCGGATCGCCTCGTGAGCTTCCTGGGCGCTCTTCGACTTCGTCTTGAAGGGGCGGCCCTTGGGCATCGTGTACGCGCTGCCGAAGCGGCCGGCGATCACCTCGCGCGCCTCGGCGAGCGCCTGGCCCGACATGGCGACCGAGTCGGTCCGCATGTAGGTGATGAGCCCCACCTGGCCCTCGGGGGTCTCGACGCCCTCGTACAGGCGCTGCGCCACGCCCATCGTGCGCTTCGGGCTGAAGCCGAGCTTGCGGCTCGCCTCCTGCTGCAGGGTGGACGTCGTGAACGGCGGCGCCGGGCTGCGCCTGCTGGTCCGCGTCCCGACGTCGCCCACGATCGGGTGACCGCCGGCCAGGGATCGGACGTGCGACTCGGCCGTCGGGCCGTCGGTAATCTCGGGCTTCTCCCCGTCGATCCGGACGAGGTCGGCCTCGAACGGCGTCCCGTCGGGCGCCAGGAGTGTCGCCACGATCGTCCAGTACTCGCGGGCGACGAACGCCCGGATCTCCCGTTCGCGCTCCACGACGAGGCGCACGGCCACGGACTGGACGCGGCCGGCGGACAGCCCGGAACGCACCTTGCGCGAGATGAGCGGGCTCAGGGTGTAGCCCACGAGGCGGTCGACGATCCGCCGTGCCTGCTGTGCATCGACGAGGTCGCGGTTGATGTCGCGCGGGTGGGCGAAGGCCTCACGGATGGCCGACTCGGTGATCTCGCTGAAGGTGACGCGCGAGAGCCGGTCGGCGGGGAGGGCGGCAGCCTCGGCGACGTGCCAGGCGATCGCCTCGCCCTCCCGGTCGAGGTCGGTGGCGAGGTAGATCCGGTCGGCCGAGCGGGCGGCCTTCTCGATCGCCCCGACGTGGCGCCGCGTCCGATCGTCGGGGATCACGTACTCGGGCACGAACCCGTGGTCCACGTCCACCCCGAACTTGCCCTTGCCCGGGTTCTCCGGGAGGTCGCGCACATGGCCGTACGAGGCGAGCACGGCGTACCCGGGCCCCAAATAGCGTTCGATCGTCTTCGCCTTGGCGGGCGACTCGACGATCACGAGGTGGCGCTTCATGGCGCCCGAGTCTAGCACCGGGATCCGGCGGCCCGGCGCTGCGCGGCTTCGCCGCCGCGCCCGCGCGGGCGCCCGGCCGTCGGCCCCGATTGCCGAGGGCCGTACTCCCGGGAGCGCCGCCTCAGAGCTCGCGGACGCGCCGGAGCAGCTCCTCGTCGAGCTCGAGGTCCTGCGGGTCGGTGGCGTGCTCCGGGAGGCCCGGGGGCCGCTCCTGGGCCACCTTCGCGCCGTGGGGGATCTCCACGAACCGGATCTGGGAGAACGGGAAGACGAAGGACGAGGCGCCGTCGTCGACGAAGATCGGAGGCTTCCGGTTCATCATCCGGAGGTTCGTGCAGTGGAGCGCGATGTCGCCGGGCGCCGGCATCTCTGGGAGGTCGGCCACGAGTGGCTGCTCGTTGAGGAGGTGGATGACGGCGTCGCGGATCACGGGGACCGAGGCTAGCATCGCGATCCGGCGGTCGCCACGGGACGATGGTCACGGGTCGGACCTCGACGCGGGGTCCCTCATCGGCGTGGGGCGGGGACCAGGCGACCCGGCACAGAGACCCGGCGACCCGGCACGGGGGTCCGGCCGGATGACGCGCACCCCGGCGAGCGGCCCCGCCAGGCGGTAGCGCCCGAAGGTGCCGTTCACGAGCCCCTCCTCCTCGAGGCGTGTCAGCACGGCGAGCACCGTGGCGCCGGGAAGCTCCGCGGCCGTCGCCAGGGCGTCTGCCGTCCCGCCCCCGTCCATGAGGCGGCGGACGACGGCCGCCTCAGCCGCGCCGAGGCGGGCGAGGATCGCGCCGGGATCCGGGGCCGGCGCCCGGCTGCGCCCCGGGCGCGGCGTGCGCACCGCGAGCGGGACACCGTAGCCGAGGTCGGCGATCAGCTCGTCGGTGCCGGCGACGATCCCGACCTCGCCCGGGTGGTCCCGGATCAGGCGGTTGCACCCCACCGCCTCGGGCCGGTCCATCGGACCGGGACAGGCGAACACGGGGCGGCCCTGCTCGAGCGCCCAGCTCGCCGTGATGAGCGCTCCGCTGCGCTCCCGCGCCTCGACGACGACCGTCGCGTCCGCCAGGCCTGCGATGATTCGGTTGCGCCGCGGGAAGCCGGCGGGGCGCGGGACCGCGTCGGGTGGCAGCTCGGAGATGACCGCGCCCCCCGTGTGCTCGATCTCCCGTGCGAGGTCCGTGTGGGCCGCAGGGTACAGGTGCCCGTGGCCGCTCCCGAGGACCGCCACCGTCGTCCCGCCACCGAGCAGCGCCCCGGCATGCGCGGACCCGTCGATCCCGACGGCCAGCCCCGAGACGACGGTCGCCCCGGTAGCGGCCAGGGCCCCGGCGATCCGCGCCGCGGCCCGCCGCCCGTCGTCGGTCGGGCGACGCGTCCCGACGATCGCGACGGGCCGCTCGGGGCTCATCGCCGCCACATCGCCGCGCACGAACAGGACGGGCGGCGGAAGCTCGATCGCCCGCAGGCGGGCGGGGTACGCCTCCTCGTCGGCGGTCACGGCCCTGACGCCGAGCGCATCCAGGCGCCCGAGCAGCGCGGCCGCACCCGACCGTGCGCCCGCGATGGCGGCGGCCAGGGCCGGGTCCATCCGAAGACCCTCGCCGGCGACGTCCCGGACCAGCCGGGGCACGCCGCCGCGCCCGGCGGTCACCTCGACGGCGCGGCGTGCGCTGCCGAACGCGCGCAGCAGCGCCCCGAACGTCACCGGCCCCAGGCCCTCGACGGCGGCCAGCACGATCCATGCCTCGCGCTCGGTCAGGGGGCGGCCCGGCGCGGCTGCGCGGGGGCCTCGGCCGCCGGTGGACGCGCCCCGCCCCCCTGTCCCGACCCGGCCGGCGGTGGGCGCGCCCCGGCCATCGACGCGTGTCTCCCCGTTCGCCGCACGCGGCTCGGCGACCGGCTGGACGCCGGCGGACGACCCGCGCAGCGCGGCGCTCCCGAGCGGTCCGCCGCGCCCGACGCCGAGCACGTCAGGCGGCTCCCCTGGCGGTGGCGGCCCTGACCGATGCCGGCGCGCGGAAGCGGGCCGCTTCCTCCAGGTGCTCCGCGGCGACCCGTCCGGCCCCGTCGAGGTCCGCGATGGTCCGGGCCACGCGCACCAGGCGCTCCGTGGCGCGCGCCGTCATCCCGGCGGCGTTCGCGAGCGCGATCGCCCGCCGCTCTGCGGGCGGCCCGAGCCCTGCGGCCTCTCGCAGTGCCCGGCCCCGGAGACGCGCGTTGAGGCGCTCGCGATCCGCGAGCTGGCGTGCCCGAGCCGCGGCCACGCGGGCTGCCACGAGCGCGGACGACTCGGGCTGTGCCAGGCCCAGCAACTCCCGCGGGGCGATCCGCGGGACGCCGACCCACAGGTCGATCCGGTCGCGAAGCGGGCCCGAGACCCGGCCTCGATAGCGCTCGGGCACGCCGATGCCGCACCCGCAGCGGCCGGCCGGATCGCCGTCCCAGCCGCAGGGACACGGGTTGAGGGCGGCCACCAGCTGGAACCGCGCCGGAAAGACGACGGCACGGCCCACGCGCGCGACACTCACGCGGCCATCCTCGAGTGGCTGGCGGAGCGCCTCGAGGGCCGACCGGTCAAACTCGGGGAGCTCGTCCAGGAAGAGAATCCCGTGATGGGCGAGGGTGACCTCGCCGGGTGTCATGCGCGGCCCGCCGCCGACGAGCGCTGCGTACGAAGCCGTGTGATGCGGGGCCCGGAACGGCCGCATCCGGACGAGGCCCTGGACCGGGGCGGAGCCCGCCACGGACGCGATGACGGTCACCTCGCGGGCCTCCTCGTCGTCGAGCGGCGGCAGGATCCCGGGGATGGTGGAGGCGAGCATCGTCTTGCCGGACCCCGGTGGCCCGACGAGGACGAGGGCATGGCCGCCGGCGAGCGCGATCTCGAGCGCGCGCCGAGCCTCGAGGAGCCCGCGGACCTCCGCGAGGTCCGGCTCGTCGGCCGGAACGTCCCGGACCGGGGACACCACGACCTCGACCGGGACCATCTCGGTGCGAAGGCCGGGTCGATGCCCGCCGACCCGGCGCCCGCGCAGGATGTCCGCGGCCTCAGCCAGGGATGCTGCGCCGACCACGTCGATCCCGGGCACCAGGCGCGCCTCGGCGACCGACGCGGCCGGCACGACGACCCGGCCGGCGCCGCGCCGCGCCAGCGCCGCCACCATCGGCAGGAGCCCCGGCACGGGCCGGACCTCGCCGCCCAGGCCCAGCTCCCCCAGCAGGGCCCAATGGCCGCGGGGCCGGACCTGCTCCGACCCGACGAGCACGGCGATCGCGATGCCGAGGTCCAGCGCCGAGCCTGCCTTCGGCACGTCCGCCGGCGCAAGGTTGACGGTGATCCGGCGAGGTGGATGAACGAACCCGCTGTTCCGGAGGGCCCCGCGCACACGCTCCCGGGCCTCCCGGAGCGCGGCATCGGCGAGGCCCACGATCGTGAAGCCGGGCAGCCCGGGGGCGACGTCGACCTCGACGCGGACGGGTCGGCCCTCGAGGCCGTGCAGGGTGGCGGCCAGGACGCTTGCGAGCATGCGCCGCACGGTAGCGGCGCCCGCTCATCCGCCGGTTATCGGCGGCTTATCGACGACGCCCCGGTCCGGCCCGGCGCCACGGCCCCCGCTCCCCCGGGCCGCCCGCGCGCCCCCGTCGAATCGCCCCGGTCGGATGCCGGCCCGGTCAGCGGGAGGTCGCCGCCACTGTGGACCCGGCCGCCTCGGTCTTGTCGATGGCCCGCGCGACGTCGTGGAACGAGCGCCCCAGCGGCGAGTCCGACTTGGTCAACATCACCGGAGCCCCGGAATTGAGGGCGCTGATCGCGCCCCGGTACTCGTTGAGGATCTGGAGGTCGATCGGGCGCTTGAGAGCCCCCTCGGCGGTCTTGGCGTTGATCCCGGTGAAGGCGTTCGCGCGGTTCAGGATCAGCTTGATCCGGTCGCCCTCGTAGCCGATGTGCCCGAGGGTCTCCAGCACCAGCCGCACGTTCTTGAGGCAGGAGAGGTCGGCCGTGAGGACGACGTACAAGTGCTCGGCCGCGTCGAAGACGCCCAGGTTGAGGTCGTCGAGGCGCTTGTCGACGTCGACCACGACGTAGTCGTACATCCCGCGCAGGACGTCGACGATCGTGGCCAGGTGCTCCTTGGTCACGAGCTCCGCGGTCTCGGGCGAGGGCGGGGCGAGGAGAAGGTCGATCTTGGACTCGTGCTCCACGAGGATGCCGCGCAGGAGGTCGGCGTCGATCGACGGAGCGCTGACGGCGTCGACGATGCTCTTGCGGTCGAGGCCGAGATCCATGAACACCCGGTGGTCGCCGAACTGGAGGTTCGCGTCGACGAGGCAGACCCGCCGCCCGAGCTCGCGCTGGAGCGCGATCGCCACGTTGATCGCGATCGTCGTGGTGCCCACGCCGCCCTTGGCGCCGTAGAAAGCCAGCACCCGGCCGAGCGGCGGGCGGCCGACGAGCAGGTCCCGGGGCGCGAACCGGGCCAGCAGGCTCTTGATCCGGGCCAGCAGCTCCGCCGGATGGAACGGCTTGACGAGGTAGTCGTCGGCGCCGGCGCGCAGGCCCCGGATCTTCTGCTCGACCTCGGCCTCCGCGGTCAGCATGATGATCGGGACGTGCGACTCGCTCCCCTCCTCCGCCCGGATCTTCCCCGCGACCTGGTAACCGTCGAGCTTCGGGAGCATGACGTCGAGGAGGATCAGGGCGGGGTCCTCCTGGCCCCACAGCTTGAAGCCCTCGGCGCCGTCCGCGGCCACGACCACCTCGTAGCCTTCCTGCTTGAGCGTGTAGCTCAGCAGGCGCTGCACGTTGGGGTCATCGTCGACGACGAGGATCTTTGCGGCCATCCCGACCTCTCTCGCTGGGCCGGGCAGGCGCGGTGCGCCCCCGGACGCGTGGAATAGTAACGGACGGGGGTCCTGGTCGACCCCCGTCCGGTGGTACCAGCCGCGGCGCCGGTCAGGCGCCCGGGGCCGGCGCCTCGTCGGCGTTCGAGGCCGACCCGATCGCCACGCCCAGGCCGGCCGTCAGCGGCCCCACGAGCTGGGTGAACTCGGCCGGGATGACGTACTTCGTCGACGGGCTGGCGCCGATGACCTTGAGGGCATCGAGGTACTGCAGGAGCATCGTCTTCTGGTCGATGGTCTTGGCGGCCGCGTAGATCCGCTCCAGCGCCTGGCCGAAGCCCTCCGCGTTGAGGATCTGCGCCTGCCGCGTGCCCTCGGCACGCAGGATGTTCGACTGTCGCTCGCCCTCCGCGTTGAGGATCGCGGCCTGCTTGGCGCCCTCGGCGATGTTGATCTCGGACTGCCGCCGGCCCTCGGACTCCGTGATGACCGCGCGCCGCGTCCGCTCGGCGGAGAGCTGCCGGTTCATGGCGTCCTGGACGTCGCGCGGCGGGGTGATCTCGCGGATCTCCACCGTCGTGACCTTCCCGCCCCAGCGCTCGGTCACCTCGTCGAGCTTGGTGCGCAGCACCTCGTTGATCTGCTCGCGCCGGGAGAGCACCTCGTCGAGGAGGATGTCGCCGATCACGGCACGCAGCGTCGTGGTCGCCACGCCCTGGAGGGCGCCGGCGAAGTAGGCCACGTTCACGATGCTCTTGAGCGGGTCGTTGATCCGCCAGTAGATCAGGAAGTCGACGTTGATCGGCGCGTTGTCCTTGGTGATCGTGGTCTGGCTGGGGACCTCGATGAACTGCTCGCGGATGTCGACCTTCACCGGCCGGTCGATGATCGGGATCAGGAAGCGCAGGCCCGGGTCGCGCACGAGGCGCTCGTTGGTCCGGCCCAGGCGGAAGACGACCATCTTCTCGTACTGCTGCACCACCCGCACCGAGAGGTACAGGATCGTCAGGACGATGACGAGGATCACCACCAGGCCGACGACCGGGTAGAGCCAGTCCATAGGGCGCTCCTTTCAGATCCGGAACGACACCAGCATACGCGGCCGCACGACCGAGTTCAGCCGCCCGCGCCGACGGGCTCGACGTACAGGACCAGGCCCTCCTGCCGGACCACCCGCACCGGGATGCCCCGCGGGATGGCCCGCCCGTCGGCGCTGCGCGCCGTCCACTCCTCGCCGACGGCGAGCACGGACCCGACCGGGTCGATGGGATGGGCCACCTTCCCGGCCTGGCCCACGACCTGCAGCGACCCGACGAGGACGGGGCTCTGCGGGGCGTGTCGCGTCCGGAAGGCGACCACCGCGATCAAGGCCGCGAACACGCCGGTCGTGAGGGCGGCGGCCGCGATCACGGGGAGTGCCACGCTGACGTCCGGCGCCGTCGGCGAGCCCGGCTCCGTGTACAGGGCGGCCGCTCCCAGGGCAACGCAAATGGCGGCCCCGATGGCCAGCAGCCCGTGGCTCGTCACCTGCGTCTCGAGGAACAGGAGGACGACCCCGAGGACGACGAGCAGGAGGCCGGCCACGTTGAGCGGCAGGCTCCCGAAGCCGACGAAGGCCAGCAGGAGCGCGATGGCCCCCAGGATCCCGGTCACGAAGTTCGGGTTCTGCAGCTCGAAGATCAGGCCGTAGAAGCCGACCGTGAACAGGATGAAGGCGATGTTCGGATCTGAGAGGAGGTGGAGGAAGCCCTGGAACGGGTTCATCGGGGCCTCGACCGGGACGGCGTCGGCAGTGGCCAGCGTGACCTCGGTCCCGCCGCTCAGCGTCACCGTGCGGCCGTCGGCCGCCGCCAGCACCTCCTCGATCGTGGCGGCGATGCCGTCCACCGCGCCCGCCGCAACCGCCTCCGCGGCCGAGTAGCTCTTGGCCTCCTTGACCGTGGAGACGGCCCAGTCGACCGGCCTGCCGCGGGCCTCCGCGATAGCGGTGATGTTGGCGATGGCATCGTTCATGACCTTCTCGCCGAGGGTCCCGCCGATGTCCTCGCCGCTGCTCGAGATCGGGCTGGCCGCCCCGATGTTGGTGCCGGGTGCCATCCACGACAGGTGAGCCGCGAGGGTGATGAACGTCCCCGCGCTGGCGGCGCGGCCGCCCGCCGGCGCCACCCAGACGATGGTCGGGATCTCCGCCCCGAGCAGCGCGCTCGTGATCTGCTGCGTCGCGTCGAGGCTGCCACCGGGCGTGTTGAGCTTGACGACGACGACCTCGGCGCCCTCCCGGGCCGCCTTCGCCACGCCGTCGCTGACGTAGCCGGCCATCACGGCGTCGACGACGCCGGTCGTCGGCAGCACCCAGGCCTCCGGGGCATCGTCCGCCGCGCGGGCGGGGGCGACGGCACCGACGGCGAGGCCGATCGTCCCGAGCCCCAGGGGCACGAGCGGCAGGAGGCGGGCCAGGGTCGCGAGACGTCGCGTCATGCTTGCTCCGTCACCAGTATCGCATCCCGGGCCGCGCATCCCGGTAGTGCCGGGTGTCAGAATCGGAGCGGCGTCTCCCGTCCTGCGCCGGGCCGATCGCCCTGCACCCCCGCGGCGCGCCCGCTGACGAAGTCGAAGACCAGCTGGCTCCAGGTCTCCATCCGGTCGTAGACGGCCAGGAGCGCGGCCGGGGCGGCGAATCGGCCCTCGAGCTTGTCGGTCTCGCGCACGGCGACCGGGCGGCCGGCCGCCTCGGCCACGTAGACCACCCCGAGGTGGACCCGCCCGACGTCCGTCTCGTCGTCGTTGAGGAGCCCCAGGAGCCGGAACTCGGGGACGAAGTCCGCGACCAGCTCCTCCGACCACTCGCGGGCCAGGCCGCCGGCGAGGTCCTGGTCGCCCGGGTTCAGGTGGCCGCCCACCCCGATGGAGAAGCGGTCGTGGAGCCGCTCGTCCGCGCCGGCGCGGGTCCGGCGCATGAGGAAGAAACGGCCCCGGTCCCGCAGGACGAGGTACGGGATCACCTGCTTGAACCGCGGGTCGTGCTCCATCACCGCACGGGGCTCGAAGCGCGCCTCTGCGCCGATCACCTCGAGGTACGGTCCGGCGCCCGGGCCCAGGATCCCGCGCCAGCCGCGTTCGCCCATGATCTGATCACGCGGGACGACGAGGACCTGCTCCCCGCTCACCCGGGATCCTCGAGGCGCGCCCTCGCCGCGGCGAAGCGGGCGCGCAGCGCAGCCTCGTCCGGCAACTCGTCGCCGTCGGTCTCCTCGAGGAGTGCCAGCCACTCGTCGAGGCGCAGCCGAACATCGCGCAGGCGCGCCGCCAGCGGGCCCGCGTTGGTCGCCGCGATCCCCGCGGCCATGCGCGCGTCGCCGCGCGCCAGGCGCGTCGCCCCGGCCCAGCCGCTCGCCGCCAGGCCGGAGGCCGCCTCCCAGCCGGCCGCGTCCGGCTCTCCCGGGCCCCCGGCCATCGCCTCGACCAGCGCGGCGGCGAGGACGAGCGGCACGTGGCTGATCGCCGCCGCCGCGATGTCGTGCTCCGTCGCCGACATCCGGACCGGGTGCGCGCCGCAGGCGACGGCGAGCGACGCCACGGCGGCCACGGCCGCCTCGTCGGCCTCGTCGGGCGGGACGACGACCCAGGGCCGGCCGCGGAAGAGCCCCGCGTCGGCCGCGCCGAAGCCGAACGTCTCGCGGCCGGCCATCGGGTGCCCGCCCACGAACCGCAGGCCGAGTGCGACGGCCCGCGCGACCAGGAGCGCCTTCGTGCTCGCCACGTCGGTGACCACCGCCTCCGGAGCAAGCGTCCCGCGCGCGGTCTCGGCGAGCGCTTCGAGCAGGTCGAGACACGCGCCGGGCGGGGCGGCCAGGACGACGAGATCGGCATCGGCGACGGCCTCGCCGATGGACGCGACGGCACGGTCGATCGCGCCCGCCTCCAGGGCCGCCCTCGGCCCGGCTCCTCCCGGCGTCCACGCGACCACCCGCCAGCCGGCACCGTGCACGGCCCGGGCGATGGAACCGCCGATCAGCCCGAGGCCGAGGAGCGCGACGCGGGGCATGGGCCTCATCGTACGCTGCCGGCGCGCCGGCGGGCACCGCCCGGGGGGATGCCCGCAGCCGCCTCGTCAGCCGACGGCCGGAAGCGCGGAGAGCGCTGCCGCAACCTTCTCCGCCGGGTACTCGTAGTCCTCGAGCGCACCGGCCTGGTATCGCTCGTAGGCCGTGAGGTCGAAGTTCCCGTGGCCGCTCAGGTTGAACAGGATCACCCGCGCGACGCCCTCCGCCTTGGCCCGCAGGGCCTCGTCGATGGCGACCCGGATGGCGTGGTTCGACTCCGGCGCCGGCAGGATGGCCTCGGTCCGGGCGAACTGGATCCCCGCCGCGAAGGTCGCGTTCTGGTGGACGGCGAGCGCCTCGATGAGCCCCCGGTCCTTGAGCAGGCTGACGAGCGGCGCCATGCCGTGGTAGCGCAGCCCGCCGGCGTGGATCGGCTCGGGGATGAAGTCGTGGCCCAGGGTGTGCATCTTGACGAGCGGCGTCAGCCGCGCCGTGTCCCCGAAGTCGTACGTGTAGACGCCCCGGGTCAGCGACGGCGACGCCTCGGGCTCCACGGCGATCACCCGGTAGTCGGCCTCGCCGCGCAGCATCTGGCCGATGAACGGGAACGTCAGGCCGGCGAAGTTCGAGCCGCCCCCGGTGCACGCGATCAGGATGTCCGGCTTCTCGCCGGCCATCTCCATCTGCAGAATCGCCTCCTCGCCGATCACCGTCTGGTGGAGGAGGACGTGGTTGAGGACGGAGCCGAGGGCGTACTTCGTGTCGTCGCGCGTCACCGCGTCCTCGACCGCCTCGCTGATGGCGATCCCCAGCGAGCCCGGGCTGTCGGCGTGCTCGGCGAGCACGGTGCGCCCGTAGGTCGTCGTCGGCGAGGGGCTGGCCACGACCGACGCCCCGTAGGCCTCCATGAGCATCCGGCGGTACGGCTTCTGGTCGTAGCTCGCCCGGACCATGTAGACCTTGACCTCGAGGCCGAACAGCGCCCCGGCGATCGCGAGAGCCGTCCCCCACTGCCCGGCCCCCGTCTCGGTGGCCAGGCGGGTTACGCCCTCCTCCTTGTTGTAGAAGGCCTGCGCGATCGCGGTGTTCGGCTTGTGGCTGCCGCCCGGGCTCACCCCCTCGTACTTGTAGTAGATGTGCGCCGGGGTGTCGAGCGCCTTCTCGAGGCGCCGGGCGCGGTACACCGGGCTGGGCCGGTACAGGCGGTACGCGTCGCGCACCGGGTCCGGGATCTCGATCTCCCGCTCCGCGCTCACCTCCTGGGCGATGAGGGCCATCGGGAAGAGCGGCGCCAGGTCGGCGGGCCCGATCGGCTGGCCCGTGCCCGGGTGCAGGACCGGCGCCGGCGGAACCGGGAGGTCGGCCACGATGTTGTACCAGGACCGCGGGATGCGGTCCTCGTCGAGGACGAGCTTCGTCCGGTCGGTCGCCACGGGTCGCCTCCTGGGGGAGCGCTGGTGTGCGCGCAGCAGCCCGCGGGGGTCGGGCCGGGTGTCGAGGCTACTCCAGCTGTGCCCGCCTCGGCAAGGCGGTCAGGCGTCGCGCCGCAGGCCCGCGGTCGCGAGGGGCCGATAGCTGGGCGGCCCGTGGCCGAGCACGCTCCGGTAGACGACCAGCCGGTCCACCCGCCACGCCGCGTCGAGCCCGGCCGCGGCCTCCTCCAGCGCCGCCACCGCCCGCTCCGCGCCCACGATGCCGTCGGCTCGCCCGAGCGTGAGGTGGCTGCGGAAGGGACGCTCGTCGCGCGGCCAGCCACGGTCGGCCAGCTCGTCGCCGAGCGCCGCCGCCAGCTCGGCCAGCTCGGCGCCGCCGGCTGCGATGCCCAGCCAGACGACCCTCGGCCGCGCCGGCGACGGGAAGGCGCCGGCCCCGCGGAGCCGCACGTCGAACGAGGTCACCCGCAGGGCGGCCGCCTCGGTCGCCGCGACGACGTCGGGAACCCGTGCCGGCGCGGTCGGGCCCAGGAACCGCATCGTCAGGTGGAGGTTGTCGGTGACGGCCCACCGGAGCCGTCCCGCAGCCGGCACGCCCGGGTCCGCGGCGACGCGCGCCACGAGCGCCCGTACCGCCTCGCGGGCGGCAGCGCCGACGGGGACCGCCACGAACACGCGGAGGTCGCCCGGGTTGCCGGCGGGATGGCGCCAGTGCGCCCGGCCCGGCTGGTCAGTGGCCGTCGGGCCGCTCCCGGTGCCATGCCTCGCGGTCGGCGCGGAGGATCTCGAAGGCCCGATCCCGGTCGCGCCAGCCGACGACGTCCGTCGCCTTGTTCTCGAGGAGCTTGTAGGTCTGGAAGAAGTGCTCGATCTCGACCAGGCGGTGCGGCCGGACCTGCTCGAGGCGCTCGATGTGGGCCTGGTGGGCGTCACCGATGGCGACGCACAGGACCTTGAAGTCGAACCCCATCTCGTCGCGCATCTCGAGGCCACCGATCGGCCGCCCCCAGACGTGGCAGCCGGTGAAGGTCGGCTCGTCGATGATGAGGAGGGCGTCGGTGTGGTCGCCGTCGTCGGCCCGGGTGCCCTCGATGAAGCCGTAGTCGAAGTTGTAGAAGACGGCCGAGGAGAGGACGCGGTTGAGGCGGAAGACGCCGGCCTCCTCGTCGAACTCGTACTTGTTGCGGCTCCCGCGCCGGATCTCGACGACGATCTCGACGACGTCGGGGAAGGCGGATTCGTGCTGGACGGTCATGCCCCAACGATACGGCACGCGGCGCAGCCGGGGAAGCCCGGTCCGGCCGCGCCGCATCAGCGGCACGGATGCTCCGGCCGGAGTCCTCGGCGCTGGCTGCGAAGTCATGAGGGAGGGACGTCCAATCGGGACCCCCGGCATGAGGTCGCGCCGGTTCTGTTGGGCCAGAGTGCTGTGGCGACGGTGCTCCCGCGCCAGGTGCCCCGGCGCGTGCCAGCCGTGCGTCGCGAGCCCCGCGGGCGGGCCGGCCGCGGCGTCGGTGAGGAGGTTCCCGCAGCGGTCACACGGCGAAGCGGACCGACGCGTCGCTTGAAGCCTTGTTCACGGTCTTCGCGTTGTCGCGACCGTGGCGACTTGACGCAGCCGTTCGGGGGGGGGGTAGCGTCGCTAATGTCGGCCATTTGGGCGATGGCGATCAATGAACAGGGGGCGCGAATGAGCAAGTCCGCCACCTCGTCCTGGGCGACGAGTGCTCGCGTGATCGTTTCGGCGCTCTCGGTCGTCGCTCTCGTTGCGGCAGCGACTCCGGTCCAAGCATTCGCCGATGCGGCGGGTCGCGCGCCCCGCAGCGCTGTGGAGACGCGGCGAATGGATGCGGCGGACTACGCTGCGTACTGGCGTGTGTCCGTGGATGAGGCCGTGACCATCCTGGCGGCGCAGGATAGAGTCGGGCCGTTGGCCGCGCAGTTCGACACCGCGCTACCGGCTTGGTACGCGGGTGTTTGGATCGAGCATCGACCGTTCGCCGTTGTCGTCGGCCATACGGATTGGTCGGCCGCAACGCGCGCAGGTGTCGAGCAAGAGGTGGAGACGGCAGGCATCGGACCATACGTCATCTATCGGGAGCAGAACGCCAGCCTGTCTGAGCTCACGGCGCTTCTGGGATCGGTGCGCAGGGACAACGACCCCGCACGTGTCCATGCCGACCTCGACCTTCCGGCGAACAGAGTCGTGGTCGAGGTGCTGCATGGGACACGCGCGCCCCTCAGCCTCTCGGAGTCGGCAGTGCTTAGCAATGCCGTCGAGATTCGGGAACTACCGGAAAGCATCGGCGAGTTCGGCGCCTCGGCAATCGACATCTACGGTGGTCTCAGCAGCTCCAACTGCACGTGGGGCTTCACTGTTCGGAAGAAGTCGGACACTTCCGTCACCGGTATCATGACGGCGGGGCACTGCGCCAATGCCAACACCTATCTGGGTATCTCGCTGCCATACCAGAACGGCACACCGGACAGTCCGGTGCGCGGCAGTGTCGACGCTCAGTGGTCCACGACACCAGGGATCAGCGATCGGAACTGGGTCATTGACAACAATCAAGGTGACACAAGGACGAT
Source organism: uncultured Chloroflexia bacterium (assembly GCA_963725875.1). Classification (GTDB taxonomy): domain Bacteria; phylum Chloroflexota; class Limnocylindria; order Limnocylindrales; family CSP1-4; genus CTSoil-043. Next base: position 105,179 of record CAVRZZ010000003.1, read on the forward strand.
CACGTCGCGGCGCATGTGGGCCAACGTCGTCGTGGGAACCACGCTCTGCAAGTACGGTCGCACAACTCACTGGACGTGCGGAGAAGTGATCAGCCGCACGGACGTGCCTCCATGGATCACGGACGCCGACGCCGTGTGGTTGAAGGTGGGCAGGGATGGCGTCCTCATGGCGCAGGGGGGCGACAGTGGTAGCCCGCTCTTCATCGGCAATACCGCCGTGGGAATCAACCAGGGCCGCTACTTCACCTGGGCAGGAACGGCGGATGGCGTCTTCGGCTCGATCCAGTTCCAGGAGAGTGTCCTCGGGGTCACGGTCAAGACCAACTAGTCCACGCGATCGGAGGCTCCCTGTGATCCGACTCGCGATAGCCGGCCTTCTCGTCGGGGCGTTGGTGTCCTGTCTCGTCGCATGCGCGGCCGGACCGCCGTCGGGCACCAACGTGACACGGTCGTCCGTGCGAGTCGTCACGCACCGGGACCTGGGCGGAGGGCCGGCTGCGATTGTTGGTGGCCGTCTCGTCGTCACGGGCGACTGCCTCGCCTTCTCTTGGGACGGCGCTGCCCCACAGACCGCTGTCTGGCCGCGCGGCGTCTCCGTCTGGGAGGTTGACGGAGAGACCGCCGTCGCTCGGGATGGGGTGACCATCGCCACGGTAGGTCGGGACGCGTACTTCGAAGGGGGGATGGATTACGCGGCGGCGGGCCTCCGTGGGATCGCTGATCCCTCCACCCTCGACGCGTGCCCTGCGGCGCGCTACATGCTGATCAACAGCACGGAGCGATTGCGGCCCTGATCGAGGCGGCGCGTGCGCCCAGTCGCGTTGGCTGGCCGAGCGAGTCCGCGGCCGGCCGCCTTGTACGCCCTCGTCGGTGGTGGCCTCGCCGCCCCCCGGCAGTGACCACCCGTTGGACTGCATGTCGATTCGCTCACGCAGCTGAAGGTGTCGGGCGAGCCACCGCTCGTCCGCGTCGCGATCCTCCCCGGGCGTCGAGGTCGAGGCTCGTGGTCGTCCCGATCCGCGTGATCGAGGTCGTCCGCGCCCGCTGGCTCGTCGTGTACCCCCACTCTCCGCCTTTCGCCAGGCCCGCGCGCGCGCCGCGCGGGCCGCGCACGACGACCGAACGGCTCGGCATTCCGGGATATCGCCCGGGCTGATGCTACGGACGAGTTCCGGCGCTCCACCGGTCCGCCGCGGGCCGGATGGGAGCCGGTGCCCGCCCGTGCCGGGCCAACCGGGCACGATGCCAGCTCGTCCAGCCTCCCGGTGCCCGGCAATCCCCCGTGGTTGTGACCGTACCGTCGCCCCGGCTGACATCAGGCACCGTGCGACGCTCGATCGGCCCGTGCCGTCGCCCGGGCTGGTATGCCGGCCGGTCTCGTCGGGCTCGCCTCGCAGGGGCCGACGCAGGTGTCGTGGCCCTGCTCACGACGGTCGGCCGGGGAGGCGTCAGCCAGGCCGCAGGCGGACGCCGGTCAGTCGTTGTAGAGGCGCTCCTCGATGAGCTTCTCCTGCACCGTCCGGCCGTTGGGGTCGAAGCAGGAGAACTCGAAGTGCTTCTCGAACTCGAGGTCGACGTTGTCCTGGCCGCCGCGGTTCTTCTCGACCGACAGCACGCACCAGTCGCGGAACCGCTGCGCCTGGTAGGGGTTGAACTCGATGTTGACCTTGGCCACGATGTGGTACTTCTCGTTGAGGATGAGGATGATGTCGGCCTCGTAGTTGATGGCCGACGAGCCCCGCAGGTGATGGTTGCGCAGGCGCGAGGCCTTGAGGCCCTCCTTGTCGGCCGCAACGATGGCGATCATCGCGACCTGCTCGGCAAGGGCGATGTCCTTGAGCCCGTTGACGACGACCGTCACCTTCTCGGTCTCGGTGTTCGGTTCCGGGATCAACGGCACCTTCTGGAGGTAGTCGACGAACACGACCAGCTGGCGGCCCCCCGACAAGTCCTTGTGCATCTGCACGAGGCGCCGGATGTTGTCGACGGTGCTCGCCGTCTGGGTGCCCCGCATCAGGAAGAGGTTCTGGCCGTAGCGCCCGATCCGGTCCAGGCTCGGACGCAGCCGCGGGTTGGCCGCCAGCTGCGGGCCGGCTCCTCCCTCGCCCTCGGCGGCCCAGGACCCGAGGATCTCGCGCCGCACGTCCTGGATCTTGATCGCGCCCGTCTTGTGCGGCAGGTGGGCCAGCGCGGACTCCAGGGCGATCAGGCGGTTGAGGAGGTAGTGCTCCTCGTGCTCGAAGCACACGTAGAGGACGTTCGCCTGGCCGCCCGACGCGATGTTGCGGGCCATCTGCAGGGCCATCGTGGTCTTGCCGGTGCCCTGCGCCCCACCGATGAGGAGAAGCTCCCCGGGGCGGATCCCCAGGCCGATCGTCTTGTCCAGCGGCGTGAAGCCCAGCGGGATCGGCTGGTAGTCGGTGAGGTTCCCGGACGTGATCCGGTCGTTGAGGTTGACCAGGACGTCGAGAGCGGACTGGGGCACGAGGCTCCCGGTGTCGGCGTCGAGGCGCCACTGCGTCTTCGGCCCGCGCGCAGCGGGCTTCTCGATCTCGGTGCTCACGCGTGCACTCGCTCCCCTGGCGTAGCAGTCGGGGCAGGCCCCCGCACCCGGATCGTAGCACCCGGGCGGCGGCCGGACACCCTACTGGAGTACCAGCCCGCCCCGCCCGGTCGCCCGGTCGTCCGGGTCCGGTTCAGCCCGGGTCGGCCGCGAACTCGTCGAAGAAGCGGGCCAGCGTCCGGATGCCACCCTCCAGGTTGGCGAGGTCCATCCACTCGTTCGGCGCGTGGAAGTTGCCGTTCGGCGGCATGAACCCCATGACGGTCACCGGAAGGCCGACGATCGAGGCGAAGCTCGCCGCGACGGGGATGGAGCCGCCCTCGCGCATGTAGAGCGGCCGCCGGCCGAACGTCGCCTCGAGGGCTCGCGCATACGCCCGCGTGGCCGGGTGGTCGGTGGGCGTCAGCGTCGGGCGGCCCCCGCCCTGGTAGACGACCTCCACGCGCACGCCCGGCGGGGCGATCTCCAGCACGTGGTCGCGAAGCAGCGCGAAGATCCGCTCGGGGTCCTGGTCGGCGACCAGCCGGCAGGTCACCTTGGCCGCCGCGCGCCCGGGGATGATCGTCTTGCTGCCCTCGCCGGAGAAGCCGCCCCAGATCCCGTTCACGTCCAGCGTCGGGCGGGCGCCGCGGCGCTCCAGGGTCGTCCAGCCGGTCTCCCCGGCCAGGGCCGGCACGTCCAGGGCGGCGCGGTAGGCGTCCTCGTCGAAGGGAAGCGCCGCGACTGCCGCGCGGTCGGCGTCTGCCAGGGTCACCACGTCGTCGTAGAAGCCCGGGATGCGGATCCGCCCGTCGGGGCCCTTGAGGGCCGCGATGATCGCGGCGAGGGCGTTGATCGGGTTCTCGATCGCGCCGCCGTGGACCCCGGAGTGGACGTCCTGGAACGGGCCGCGGACGTGGATCTCGGCGGCGCAGATGCCCCGCAGGCCGACCGTGATCGCCGGCAGGTTGCCCTCGAAGAAGCCGGAATCGGCGACCAGCGCCACGTCGGCGGCGAGGCGCGCCGCGTTCGCCGTCAGCCAGGGATCGAGGTGCACCGAGCTGGACTCCTCCTCGCCCTCGAAGACGAGCTTGAGGTTCACGGCGAGCACCCCGCGCGTCGCCAGGAGCGCCTCGACGGCCGCCACGGCCACCGTGATGTTCGACTTGTCGTCCGACGCCCCGCGCGCCAGCACGCGCCCGTCGCGCACCAGCGGCTCGAACGGCGCCGCCTCCCACTCGTCGAGCGGGTCGACCGGCTGCACGTCGTAGTGGCCGTACAGCAGGACCGTCGGGGCGCCGGCAGCGTGGAGCCAGTCGGCGTACACGATCGGGTGGCCGCCGGTCTCGGCGACCTCGACGTGCTCCAGGCCGGCCGAGGCCAGGGCGCCGGCCAGGTGCTCGGCCGCGCGGCGGCAGTCGGGAGCGTGCTCGGGGATCCCGCTGATGCTGGGGATGCGCAGGAACGCGAGGAATCGCTCGAGGCGGCGCTCGCCGGTAGCCGCGAGGTACGCCTCGACGTCGGCGATTGGGGTGGTCACGGCACGTCTCCGCTGCAGGGTCGGGCCGTTCCATTATCGGTCGCCGGCCGGGGGGCCGGACGACGGGGCGGACCGAAGCCCGCCCCGTCGTGGATGCGGCGTTGGAGTCCGGCCTCCGGGCCGGCCAGGTTCGCCCCTGCGTCAGGCCGGCAGGGCCGAGGGCCCCGCGGCAGGCGCCTCGGCGAGCTTCGGGACGACCCCGTGGATCGGCTCCTTGGGCGGCAGGTCGGAGAAGAGCGCCTCGAACTCCTCGCCGTCGAGCGTCTCCTTCTCCACGAGCGTCTCGGCGAGCTTGTCGAGCTTGTCGCGGTGGCGCGAGAGGACGTCCTGGGCACGGCTGTAGGCGGTCTCGATGATGCTCCGGACCTCCTCGTCGATCTGACGGGCGACGTCGTCGGAGTAGTTGCGCTGCTCGCTGATCTCGCGGCCGAGGAAGATCATCTCCTCGCGCTTGCCGTAGGCGCGGGGGCCCATCCTGTCGCTCATCCCGAACTCGGTGACCATCCGGCGCGCCAGGTCGGTGGCCTTCTCGATGTCGTTGCTGGCGCCCGTCGTCGTGTCGCCGAAGACGAGCCGCTCCGAGGCGTTGCCGCCGAGCATGCCGGCGATCTTGTCCTCGAACTCCGACTTGCTCTGGAGGTAGCGATCCTCCGACGGCAGCGCCATGGTGTAGCCCAGGGCCATGCCGCGGCTGATGATCGTCACCTTGCTGACCGGGTCACACTTGGGGAGGATCCGCTGGACGACGGCGTGGCCGCCCTCGTGGTACGCGATGATCAGCTTCTCAGCGTCCGAGATGACGCGCGACTTGCGCTCCGGGCCGGCGACGATGCGCTCCAGGGCCTCCTGGAACTCCGGCATCGTGATGACCTTCTTGTTGCGCCGCGCGGCCAGGATCGCCGACTCGTTGACGAGGTTCGCGAGGTCCGCGCCGGAGAAGCCCGGGGACTGCTTCGCGATCTCCTCGATCGCGATCGTCTTGTCGAGCGGCTTGCCCTTGGTATGCACGCGCAGGATCTCGACGCGGCCCTTCATGTCGGGGCGGTCGAGGATGACCTGGCGGTCGAAGCGGCCGGGGCGCAGCAGCGCCGGGTCCAGGACGTCGGGGCGGTTGGTGGCCGCGACCACGATCACGTTCGTATTGGTGTCGAAGCCGTCCATCTCGACCAGGATCTGGTTGAGCGTCTGCTCGCGCTCGTCGTGGCTGCCGCCGAGGCCTGCGCCGCGCTGCCGCCCGACCGCGTCGATCTCGTCGACGAAGACGATGCAGGGCGAGTTGCGCTTGGCCTGGTCGAACAGGTCGCGGACGCGGCTGGCGCCGACGCCCACGAACATCTCCACGAACTCGGAGCCGGAGATGCTGAAGAAGGGCACGCCGGCCTCGCCGGCGACCGCCCGGGCCATCAGGGTCTTGCCCGTGCCGGGAGGGCCCACGAGGAGCACCCCGCGCGGAATGCGGGCGCCGAGTGAGTTGAACTTCTCGGGGTACTTGAGGAACTCCACCACTTCCTGGAGCTCCGTCTTCGCCTCGTCGACGCCGGCCACGTCGGCGAAGGTCACCACGGTCTTGTTGCCGAGGAACATCCGGGCCCGGCTCTTGCCGAAGCTCATGGCCTGGTTGTTGGTGCCCTGGGCCTGGCGCATCATGAAGAACAGGAAGCCGCCGATGAGCAGGACCGGCAGGAGGGCGCCCACGAGGAGGCTGATCCACTGCCCGGACTGGGAAGCCTCCTTGCCCGAGAAGGTGATCGTCGATGCATCCTGGCCGCCGAGCTTGGCGGCGGCCGTGACGTCGGCGAAGACGTCCGTGAAGCCGATCCCGGGCACGATCACCGCGTAGTCGGCGCCAGCGCGCGGCGTCACCGTCAGCCGGAGGTCCTGCTGGACCACCGCCGAGACCTCGCCCTTCTGGACGCTGCCGAGAAAGGTCGAGTACGGCACCGACTGTTCGCTCGGCGACGAGATGAGGAACGTGTACAGCAGCGCCACCGTGCCCACCACGAGGACGAGCATCACGATGCCGTTGCGCATGAACTTGCCGTTCAACCTGGCCTCCGGGTCAGCGGAGCCGGCACCCATGTGCCGCCTTCGTCGACGAGTATAGAGCGGGTCGCCCGGCACCCCGCCGGACGGAGCTCCGGCGGGGTGCCGGTTTGTCACTGTCCCTACGAACCGGCAGGCCGCCGCGGATTGGATGAGACAACGAAACCGGCTCCGGGAGGCCCGGTGCCGGCATCGATGCACGGGGACGTCGCGTTGGTGGCTGGGGGCAGAATCGAACTGCCGACCGGGCGGTTATGAGTCGCCTGCTCTGCCGCTGAGCTACCCAGCCACGGAACCGGATTGTACCGCGAAGCGGCCGAACCTCACGCCGGCGCGGGTCGCGTGACGGCAACCCGCAATCCTGGCCCCCTCAGCGATCGGCGGTAGGCCCGAACAGGACCTCCAGCCACGCCTCGAGCGGCGTCCGCTGGTCCGGCTCCGCGCCGAGGCGGCGCGCCTGCGACCCCGGGGCATCCGGCGGCAGGGTCGGCGCATCGGGCGCGAGCGCGAACGGCCGTTCCTTGCGCGACCCCAGCTGGTAGGCCCGGGCCTGCTGCAGGATCCAGCGCTGCTCGGTCACGAGCTCGAGCTCCCGGCGCAGCGCAGCGGTCTCCGCGGCGGCCACCGCGTTGCGCGCGCGGGCCTCGTCGACGGTCGCCGTGGCCTGCGCGGCCGACGCCGCCTGGCCGGCGAACGCGATGACGATCCAGGCGGCCACGGCCACGAGCGCCACCCACGCGACGCGCCGGCGCGTGACGCCCGCCACCCCGAAGCTCGCCAGCGACGGGATGCCGGACCCTCCCTGCAGCGGGCCGGCCGGGGGCGCGGGATCTTCGGCGGTGGCCGGCGGGCCGGGATCGCCCGGGGCGGAACTGGGGTGCCGGGGCATGGCGGGAAGCGTAGCTGCGCACGCACGGAGTGTCAACCGCCGCCGCGTGCCACACGAGCTGGCACGAGGCCGTTCGAGCGTGCGCTCGCCCCCGGGCCGCTGGCGGGTGCTAGACTCGGCTCGATTTCGTACGCATGTTCTGTTTCAGCCAAGGGAGGCGGCCACCGATGCGCACCTACGCCCCCGCAACGGTCGAGACCGTCCTTGCCGGTCTGCTCGACGAGCCCTCGCTGGCGCGGGGCGTCCTCCACCACGCCGTGGAGCCCGCGCGCGACGCCATCCCGGCGCCGTTCCCTGCGTGGCTCGACCCGCGGATCCGCGGCGCGCTGACGGCCCGCGGGATCGACTCCCTCTACACGCACCAGGCGGAGGCGCTCGACGCGCTCCGCGGCGGCCGCGACGTCTGTGTCGTGACGCCGACGGCGTCCGGCAAGAGCCTGTGCTACGAGCTGCCGGTGCTGCAGGCCCTCGCCGAGGACCCGGCGGCACGGGCGCTCTGGCTGTTCCCCACCAAGGCGCTCGGCCAGGACCAGGTCGTCGCTTTCCGCGAGCTCACCGAGGCGGCCGGGCTCCCCGTCTCGGCCTCGACGTACGACGGCGACACGCCGGCGCCGATCCGCTCGACGATCCGGGCCGCGGGCCAGGTGGTCGTCACGAACCCCGACATGCTCCACGCGGCCATCCTGCCGCACCACACGAAGTGGTTCCAGCTGTTCGAGCAGCTCCGCATCATCGTGATCGACGAGCTCCACACCTACCGCGGGCTCTTCGGCAGCCACGTCGCCAACGTGCTGCGGCGCCTGCTCCGGCTGTGCGCCCACTACGGCTCCCACCCGATCATCGTCACCTGCTCCGCGACGATCGCGAACCCCGGCGAGCTGGCCACCCTCCTGGCGGGGCGCTCGCCGATCGTCGTCGACCGCAGCGGGGCCCCGAGCGGCGAGCGCCACCTCGTGTTCGTCGACCCGCCGGTCATCGACGCCGCATCCGGGGCCCGGGGCTCGGCCCTGGGCCTGGCGCAGCGGTGGGCCCTCCCGTTCCTCCGGGCGGGCCGCCAGACCATCGTCTTCGGGCGCTCCCGGACGGCCGTGGAGCTCATGCTGACGGGGCTCCGCGAGACGCTCCGCGAGCACGCCGGACCGCGCTCCCGCGTCCGCGGCTACCGCGGCGGCTACCTGCCGACCGAGCGGCGCGCCATCGAGCTGGGGCTGCGCGACGGCGAGGTGCTCGGCGTCGTCGCCACGAACGCCCTCGAGCTCGGCGTCGACATCGGGCGGCTCGACGTCGCCATCCTTGCCGGCTACCCGGGATCGGTCGCCGCCACCCGCCAGCAGGTGGGGCGCGCCGGCCGGCGCCGCGGTGCGAGCGTCGCCGTCCTCGTGGCCTCCGCCGCGCCTGTGGATCAGTACGTGGTCCACCACCCGGAGTTCGTGCTCGACCACCCGCCGGAGGAGGCGCGCATCGACCCGGACAACCTCCACGTCCTCCTGGCCCACCTGAAGGCGGCGGCGTTCGAGCTGCCCTTCACCCCGGGGGAGGTGTTCGGTCCTGGCGCCGCGGACGACCTGCTCGCCTTCCTGGCCGAGGACGGCCACGTCCACCAGGGCGACGACGGTCGCTGGTATTGGTCCTCGGAGAACTTCCCGGCCTCGGCGATCTCGCTGCGCACCGCTGCCGAGGAGAACGTCGTGATCATCGACACGACCCCGGACCGCCCGAAGGTGATCGGCGAGCTGGACCTCTTCTCGGCCCAGACGCTCGTCCACGAGGACGCCATCTACCTCCACGAGTCGGCGATGTTCCACGTCGACCGCCTCGACTGGGACGAGCGGAAGGCGTACGTCCGACGGGTCGACGTCGACCACTACACGATGGCCGACCGGGCGGTCACGCTCAAGCCGCTCGACGTCTTCGCCGCGGCCGCCGCGCCCGGCGGGTCCCGCCGCCACGGCGAGGTGATGGTCGCGAGCCGCGCGACGCTCTTCAAGAAGCTCAAGCTCGTCACCAACGAGAACCTGGGCTGGGGGCCGATCCACCTGCCCGAGATCGAGCTCCAGACCACGGCGTACTGGCTGACGGCCGGCGAGGCGGCCGTCGGATGGCGCCGCGTGGAGCTCGACGTCGCGCTCGCGGGCGCCGGCCGGGCGCTCCAGGCCGTCGCGAGCGTCCTGCTCATGGTGGACCCGCGCGACCTCGGGCTCGTCACCCAGGTCCGCTCCCCGCACGACGGGGAGCCCACCGTCTACCTCTACGAGGCGGTCCCCGGCGGCGTCGGCCTGGCGGTGCGCCTGTGGCAGCGCCATGCCGAGCTCGTGGACGGGGCGGCCGACCTCGTCGCCTCGTGCGGCTGCGACGGCGGCTGCCCGTCCTGCACGGGCCCCCGGCCCGCCGGTGGTGAGGTGGACCTGGACGCGCGGTCCCTCGCCCTCCGGCTCCTCCGGGCCCTTGCCGAGCGGCCACCGGTTGCCCGCCCTCGGGCCGCGGCCCGGGCCGCCCGATGAGCGACGTCGCGACCCTCGAGCGCCGGCTGGCCCGGTTCCGGGGGGCGCGGAACGTCCGGCCGAACGCCGCCCCGCCTGGATCTCTCCGAGGGATGCAGCGGGGAGCCGCCCTCGCCGCGCGGCTGGCCGACGCGCTCGACGGCGAGGTGGCCGCCACCATGGGCGGGTTGGTCGTGCGCGTCGAGCCGGCCACCATCGCAATCCCGCTCGTGCGCGAACGGCTGGCGACGCTCCCAGGCCAGCCGGCGCCCGACACGCGCCTCGTCTGCCTCGACACCGAGACGACCGGCCTCGGGACCGCAGCCGGCACGCTCGCCTTCCTCGTCGGGCTCGGCTGGTGGGAGGGCGACCGGTTCCATCGCCTCCAGCTCGTGTGTCCCGACCACGGCGACGAGCCCGCGCTCCTCGCGGCGCTCGAGGCCGCGATCCCGCCGGACGCCTGGCTCGTCACGTACAACGGGCGCGGCTTCGACTGGCCGCTGCTCGTGACACGCTACCGGCTCCATCGCCGCAGCCCGCCCGTCCACGCCGGGATGCTCGACTTGCTTCCCGGTGTGCGCCGGCTCTTCCGGCACCGCCTCGGCGACGCCCGGCTCGCCACCGTCGAGCGCGAGCTCCTGGGCGTGCGGCGCCACGGCGACGTCGGCGGCTGGGAGATTCCCGGTCGCTACCTCGACTTCGTCCGCGGAGGCGATGCGACCCCCCTCGCCCCGGTCCTCCACCACAACGCCGAGGATGTTGCGTCGCTGGCGCGCCTGCTCGCCCACCTGGACGCCTGCTACGCGGACCCGGCTCGCCGGCCGCTTGCCCCGGCCGGCGATCTCGTGGCGCTGGCCCGCGCGTACACCCGGGAGCGCCGCCATGCCGAGGCGCTGGCCTGCCTGGTCGACGCCGACGCGACCTGGCACCCTCCCGCGCTCGGCACCGCGGCCTGGCCGTACGGCGCGGCGGCCCCGGCACCGACCACCGTCAGCCGCCAGCGGATCCGCGCCGAGCGCGCCAGGTCGCTGCGCCGGCTGGGGCGAACCGACGACGCGCTCGCCGCCTGGGAGGCCCTCGCCGCGGACGGCGGCTCGATCGCCCCGCGGGCCTGGGTCGAGGCCGCCAAGGTCCGCGAGCACGTCCTGCGGGATGCCCCCGGGGCGCTCCGCGCCGCCGAGGCGGCCGCGCGCGCTGCGGAGCGCGCACACCTGCGCTGGGGCGACGACGGGGACTTCGACGAGGCGCTGGCGGCCCGCCTGCGACGCCTCCGCCGCCGGGCCGGCAGCGGGCTCAGCCCGGCCGGAGCCGCCTGAAGGCGTCCCGCACCTGGGCCAGCTCCGGGACGCCCGCGAGGCCGAAACCCCCGACGTGAACCGCCGCCACCGCCGCGGCGAACTTCAGGGCGGCCGTGAGGTGCGGCTGGCGGCCCGCGAGCGTGGGCGCGATCCGGGCCGCCAGCAGGGCCGCCAGGAATGCGTCCCCCGCCCCGGTCGTGTCGACCTCGCCGCCGCTCGGGAGCGCCGGGAAGAAGCGCATCCGCGGGGTGCCGGGGCGAACGGTGAACGCAACGCCCCCGCGGGCCCCGCGCGTCAGGGTGCAGAGCGTCCCGGTCCGCAGGAGCCGGAGGAGCGCCCGCAGGTCCACGGCCGGGTCCAGGTCCTCGGCGCTCACGGACACGAAGTCCGCCCGCCGCAGCAGGGCCCGCGGGCCGGCGGCCCGCGGGCGAACCGGCGCGCCGCGCTCCAGGTCGCGCAGCAGCCCCTGCCAGCCGAGCGCGACGACCGCGCCGGGCGGGATCGCGGCCCAGCCGTCGGGGAGCTCGTCAGCGACCGGCGCGAGGTACCAGGCGGGTGCGGCCCGCCAGGACGGCGGGAGTGCCGCGACCGGCAGTGGACCGCCGGGCTCCTCGCAGCGGACGGTCCTTCCCACCGACGTGTAGGCGAGCTGGAAGACGGGACCCAGGGGCAGGCGAACGGGATGGATCTCCGCGCCGGCCCCGCGCAGGAGGTCCAGCTCCCGCGCGTCGGCGGCGGGGGCGTCGACGCCGAGCACGACCCCGACCCGGAGGCCGAGGCGGGCCAGGACGAGGGCTCCGTACGTCGCGCCGCCGCCCAGGCGCCAGCCACGCGGGTCCGCGGCGTCGATGTCCCGCGACGCCGCGCCCACGACGACGACCTGGGGGGCCGGCCCGTCCGCCGCGGCACGTTCGGGCCGCGCGGCGGCCGGATCCGTCACCGGCACCGCGTCGCGCACGGCGTCCGTCACGGCCCCGCCACGAGGTACGGCGGTGGGAGGCGCGCCGGGCGGTCCGTATACTGGTTCGGTCGGCTCCGCAGACGAGGAGGCCACGTGTACTTCTACGAGCTCCACGAGGGTGACGACGAGTTCTACTCCGACGTGCTGCTGGCGCGCGAGGAGGAGATCGCGCCGGAGGACTTCTTCGACCTCGTCCAAGCGATCCGCCAGCGGGTCGCGGACGATTTCGAGGAAGATACGCTCATCGAGGCCATTGCCGTCGAGCTCGAGCGCAGCCACGGATTCGTCTTCATCTCCGACGACCGGCTCGGGGCCGCCGTCAACGTCTCACCCGACGACGACGAGAACTACCTCATCGCGACCGACGAGGACGAGCTGGAGTCGCCCGAGTCCGGCCCGGACTACCGGGGGGTCTTCGTGGAGTACGCCGGTGAGGACGACGTCGGCAACGACTGAGGCGGCACGCGCCGGGGGATGCGAGCCCTCAGCGCCGGCCGAGCCGCGCGAGCAGGCGGGTCCGACCTGCCGCCGAACGGCGGGCCGAGTGACATGCCACGACCTCCCAGGCTACTTGGAGAACAGGATCTCCAGGACGTCCCCGTCGCGGACGCGGTAGGTCTTCCCCTCCGAGCGCAGCTTGCCGTGCTTGCGCGCCTCGGCGGTCGAGCCGAGCGCGAGCAGGTCCTCGCAGGGGACCGTCTCGGCCCGGATGAAGCCCCTCGCGAGGTCGGTGTGGATCGCGCCCGCCGCGTCGACGGCGGTCGCGCCGTCCGGCACCGGCCATGCCCGCACCTCGTCGGGGCCGGCCGTGAGGAAGCTGATGAGCCCCAGGAGCCGGTACGAGAGGGCGATGACGCGGTCGAGGCTGCTCTCGGCGATCCCGAGTTCCTCGGCGAAGACGGCCGCCTCGTCGGGGTCGAGCTGGCCGAGCTCCATCTCGATGCGTGCCGAGAGCGCGTCGACGAGGACATGCCGGTGGTCGTAGCGGCCGGCGACGTCGGCGACCGGCGTGGCTGCGCTCGGCAGGGCGTCCTCGCCCACGTTCAGGAGCACGAGCACCGGCTTCTGGGTCAGGAAGCGGAAGCCGCGCAGCGCCTTCTCCTCGTCGGCGTCGAGACCCGCATCGCGGATCGGGTGGCCGTCGACCAGGCTCACCCGGACCCGCTCCAGGATCACCGCCTCGCGCTCGTTCGCCTCGCGCTCCGCCGCGGTCCCGTGACGACCCTGGCCGCGCAGGCGCTCGAGGCGCCGGTCGACCATGGCCAGGTCCGCCAGCACGAACTCGAGGTCCAGCTGCTCGAGGTCGCGCCAGGCGTCGACAGATCCCGCGGGATGGGGGTGGTGCGGGTCGTCCCACGCACGGACGACATGGAGCAGGGCGTCCGACTCGCGCAGCCGGGCCAGGTGCTCGGCCGGCAGCTCCTCGGTCCCCACCCGTCCCTCGGAGGACGCCGGCGGCGCCGGCAGGTCGACGTACGTGACGTCGGCGTGGACGATCTTCTTCGGGCGGAAGATCTCGGCCAGGCGGTCGAGGCGCGGATCGGGCACCTTGACGACCCCGACGTGGAGCTCCATCCCGCCGAAGCCGCCGGTCTGCGCGTCGCCGCGCGTGAGCGTGTTGAAGACGGTGGTCTTGCCGGACCCGGCAAGACCGACGATCGCGATCTGCATGGCGTCAGTATCCGGCGCCCGCGTCCACCGTGTTGAGGAGCGGCTCGCCGGCAGCGTAGCGGCGCAGGTTCTCGGCGAACAGCTCGACGGTTCGATCGAGGACCCGTCCGCTCGACCACGCCGTATGGGGTGTCACGATGGCGTTCGGGAGGCCGTAGAACGGCGAGTCGGGCGGGAGCGGCTCCTCGCGGAACGCGTCGAGGACCGCGCCAGCGATCGTGCCGTCCCGGAGCGCGCGGAGCAGGGCCCGCTCGACGATGAGCCGGCCGCGCGCCACGTTCACCAGCCACGCCGTCGGCTTCATGAGGGCGAGCACGCGGTCGTCGACGAGATCCTCGGTCTCGGGGGTGAGGGGAACCGCGAGGATCACGAAGTCGGACGCGGCGACGACCTCGCCGAACGCCTCGGGACCGACCAGCTCCACGCCGGCCGGCAATGGTGGCTCGCCCGGCCGGGCCGGCCCCGACCGGCGCGTCGCGATGATCCGGGGGCCGAAGGGTGCCGCGAGCTCGGTCACGGCGCGGCCGATGCTGCCGAACCCCACGATGCCGAGCGTCGTGTCGCGCAGCTCCCGCCCCTCGAGCGGCTGCCAGGTCCGCTCCGCGGCAAGCTCCAGGAGCTGCGGCAGGCGACGGCTCACCGCCAGGACCATCATCACGACGTACTCGGCGATCGGCCGGCTGAAGACGCCCCGGGCGTTCGTGATCGTGAGGGCCCGGGCCTGCCCGGCCGGGGCGAGGAGCCGCTCCACCCCGGCCGCAGCAGAATGCACCCAGCGCAGGTCGGGAGCGCGCGCGAGGAGGCGTTCGAACGCGTCCGCGGCGAGCCAACCGTGGAGGAGGACCTCCACGTCGTCGATCGGCCCGTCGGCCAGGCCCTCCCGCGAGATCGTCACGATGCGCGAGCCGGGCGCGGCCGCGCGGATGACCGCGAGGTCCTCGGCCCGGTAGCGCGCGGACAGCACGGGGGTCAGGGCGATCGCCCGCGGGACGCCGCCGGGGCCGTGGCCCGCCCCGGTCACGCGGGCGTCCCCCGGGCGTCACGCGCGGCGGCCACGCCGACGACGCGCCGCACCCAGCGCTCCGGGCGCTCCAGCTCGTCGTCCCGCGGCAGCGTCTCCGGCCCCTCCCACAGCCGCCGCAGCCCGGCCGGGCCGGCTGCCCGCTCCACGGCCGCCACGAACCGCTCACCGCGGGCGTACTGCTCCATCTTGAGGTCGAGGCCGGTGATGCGCAGGATCGCTCGCTCCATCGGCGTCCGCGTGGCGCGTCGGGCGTGGAACCGCGCGCTGATCGTCTCCACGCCGGGCACGAGGTCGCGCCCGACCTCGTCCATGACGTGATCGGAGAACCCCTCGAGGAGGCTCATCACCGCCTGGGTCTCGCGGAAGATGCGGCGCTGCTCGTCCGACATCAGGCGCTCCATCCAGTGCCCGCCGCCCCCCCGCAGCGCGCGCCCGAGCGCCCGTGAGGCGTCGCGTCCGAGATCGGACACGCTGCGCGACAGGCCGCTCAGCTGCCGGTCCAGGCGCTCCGCGAGGTACGGTCGCAGCCAGGGGTGCGCCTCGAACTCGAACGCGTGGGTCGTCTCGTGAAGCGCGATCCACGTCCGGAACGGGACGACCGGCACGCCGAGGACCCCCGCCGTGTGCCGGATGTTCTCCTCGACGAAGAGGAGCTGGCCGGGCTCGGCCTCCGCCGACAGGAGCGCGAGGTCGTACTGCCCCAGCACCCGCTGGCCCATGAAGCCGAGGAGGAGCCCGAACTGGCGGGTCGTGATCCAGCGGTTCGCGAGCGCGATTGACGCCTTCCCGAGGCCCGCGCCGGGTGGGACGACCTGGTCGAGCAGCTCCCCCTCGAGGCGACCGAAGAGCGCGGCGAACGTGGCGAGGTTCGCGCGGACCCACCCGGCCCGGTCGACGACGGCGACGCGCTCGACGATCCCGGGCAGCGGCGTCTGCAGGGCCTCCTCCAGGGCCGGCACGACGCGCCGCATCGCCTCCGCGTAGAGCGCGTCGGTGGCCGCGATCTCGGCCGGGTCCAGGTGTCCGGCGGCGCCCCGGAGGCGCGCTTCGGCAAGGCGCTCGACGGCGTCCCAGTCGACCAGGCCGGTCCTCGCCTGGGCCTCCGCGCGTCGGCCCAGCACGGTGACGGCGGCGCCGAGGGCGGCGCCGACGAGGAAGCCGGCCTGCCACACGGCACCCGGGGAAGGTCGGGCGGTCCGCCGGGATCCCGTCATCGGCGCGCTGTCGCGGTCATCGCGCCGCGGGGCCCAGGGCGATCGCCTCCACGGCGGGGAAGGCGTCCCCGAACATGCGCGCCGCGATCCGCTCGAACGCCGCCACGTCGCCCGTGGTCAGCACCCGGTGGACGGGGAGCACGGCACGCGCAGCCGGTGGCTCGTGGCCCTCGCGCCCGGCGTCGGCCGCGGTGCCGCGCGTCGAGCCCGGGGCTTCCAGGCCGTTGACCGAGAGCAGCTCGGCGAGGGAACCTGCGGTCGCCGTGGCGGAGTCGACGACCGCCACGCCCTCCCCCACCGCGGCCTGCAGGACCGCCCGCAGGAGCGGGTAGTGGGTGCAGCCGAGCAGCAGCGTGTCGATCCGGGCCGACGGCGGCAGCGGGTGGACGAACTCGCCGTTCTCGTCCCGGTGGCCCAGCAGGGGCGCCAGCGAACCGGCGACCGCCGCCTCGGCCTCGGGTCCGCTGAGGCGGCCCGCCTCGACGAGCGGCACCAGGGCGGGCGTCGCGTGCTCGTAGACCTCGACGGCCGGGTTCTCCTCCTTGATCGCGTCGAAGTAGGCGTGCGAGCGGATCGTGGCCGGGGTGCCGACGACGCCCACCCGGCGGGTTCGCGTCGCCAGCGCCGCCGCCTGGGCGCCCGGCCGGATCACGCCGAGGACCGGGGTGTCGTAGCGCCGGCGGTACTCCCCGAGGGCGACGGCCGTCGACGTGTTGCAGGCGACCACGAGGGCCTTGACGTCCTCGCGCACGAGCCAGTCGAGGGCCTCGGTGCTGAAGCGGCGCACCTCGTCGTCGGTCCGGACGCCGTACGGCGCCCGGGCGTTGTCGCCGAGGTAGACGGTGGACTCGGCCGGCAGGCGCCGGAGCACCTCGCGGAGGACGGTGAGGCCCCCGACTCCCGAGTCGAAGAAGCCGATCGGGCGCGGGTCGGCCACCGCTCAGCGCCGCCCGGCCACGACGGGGATGCCGCCGATGACCTCCGCGGCGAGCTTCGCGATGTCGCGGCTGATCGGTGCGGCGGGGTTGGCCAGGACGAAGGGGAGCCCCTCGTTGTTCGCCTGCACGACGAGCTTGCCGTCGGAGACGACGGTATGCTCCGGAATCCGCCCCAGCGCGCGGGCCAGGTCCTCGGCCGCGATGCCGCCCGTCGAGTCGGCGCGGTTCACGACGTACTGCACCTTTGCGGCCGGGTACCCGATCGCCCGAAAGGCCTCGGCGACGGCCAGGGTGTTCCGGATGGTCGTGGAGTCGTAGGTGACGATCTCGAGGATCGTGTCGGCCGCGTCGAGCAGCGCCAGCGGGATGTCGCCGAGGGCCGAGGGCATGTCCACCACGACCGCCCCGTACAGCCGGCGCAGGAGCGACAGCGACTTCTCGACGTCCCGCACGCTGACCATCTCGGCCATCTCGACGCGCGGCGGGGCCAGCAGGATGTCGATCCCCGACGGGTCGCGCCAGAGGACGTCCTGCAGGTCCGATTCGCCGATCCGGTCCGTCGGAAGGTCGAGGATCGAGGGGGCGTCGGCGGGCACCCGGAGCAGCGAGCGCAGGTCCCCGAACTGCAGGCTGCCGTCGACGAGCGCGGTCCGCGTGCCGGCCTGGCCGATCGCCACGGCGAGGTTGAAGGCGATCGTCGTCTTGCCGACACCGCCCTTCGGCGCGTAGACCACGATCAGCCGGGAGCGGACCGAATTGTTCGCCTCCTGGTTGGCCTGGTGGACGGCCACGACGACGTTGACGAGCTCGAAGCCGGAGAAGGGCATCCCCAGGACCGCGTCGATCCCCGCGGCAGGGTCCTTGGCCACGGGGCTCTGGGGGACGGTCAGGACGACGACCGGGATCCCCAGCCCGGCCTCCCGGAGCTGGGCGATCACCTTCTCGCCCTTCGTCCGCCCCTGCAGGAGCCAGTCGACGATCACGACGTCCGGCCGGAGCTGCTGGGACTGGGCCACGACCCGCCCGCCGTCGTTGACCACGTCGACGAGCTTGATCTGGCTCTGCGCGTTGAGCAGGCCGCGCACGTACTGCGCGACCTGGGGCACGTCCTCGACGAGAAGGAGGCGGATCGGACCGGCTGCCGCTGACATCGAGGCCGACGATACCACGCTCAATCCGTCGCGCCGGACCCCGGCATTCGGGCGATCACGACCGCCCGATCGTCATGGGGTCCGAGCGGCTCGAGGTCATACCCCCCGGCAATCAGCTCCACCGCGAGCCCGGCTCCCTCCGCCATCGCCCGCAGCTCGTCGGCGGTCACCAACCGGACCACGTCCCGGCGCACCCAGCGGCTGGCCGGCTCGCCCGGATCGCCCTCCTCGTAGATCGTGGTGAGGGCGACGGTCTGCGTCGCCGCGTCGTGTTGGGCGGCCGCCGTCTTCGTCACCCAGCGCCCGGTCTCCGGGTCGGGTCGGTGGTACTCCAGGTGCAGGCGGCCGTCGTAGCGGGCCAGGTCGCGGGCGTCGGGGAGCCAGGTGTCCACCACGGCGAGCCCGCCCGTCTCCAGGTGCGCGGCAAGGGCCGCCCACGCCGCCCGTTGGGCCGCCCGGCTCGGCAGGAGCAGGATCGAGTTGAGGCCGATGAACGCGAGTCGGAAGCGGCGCGCGGGCGCGCCCTCCGCGGCACCCTCGCCGGCGCCGGCCCGGCTCGCGCCGAGGTCCAGCCCGACGACGTCCGCCATGACCAGGTCCAACCGGCCGGCCACCTCCGGTCCCGCCGCCTCCGCGCGGCGCCGGGCGCGGGCGAGCATCGCCGCGTCGATGTCGACGGCCGTGACCGCGTGCCCCTCGCCGGCCAGCGGCACGGCGATGCGCCCGCTGCCGGCCATCAGCTCCAGGACAGGGCCGGCGGCCTCCGCCGCGAGCGCCGTCCAGAGGTCGAGATCGCCGGGGTCGTCCTGCAGGTCGAGGTCGTAGAGGCGGGCCAGCGCCTCGGCCGGGGTCTCGGGCATCGGGCGGCCGTTCGACGCGGTCATGCGTTGATCCTACGCCGCCCTCGGCTCCTAGCTCGGCATGAACCGCACCTCGCGGCCGGCCGCCTTCTTCACGGCCAGCGCCGAGATCGCCTCGAGCGCGCATCGGTTGGCGGCGGCGGCCGTGACCTCGGCGTGGTCGTACGGGGGCGAGACCTCCACGATATCCATGCCGGCCAGCTCCACCGCCCCCACGATCCGCCGGATCGCCCGCAGCACCTCGCGGGTCAGCATCCCGCCCGGCTCCGGCGTCCCCGTCCCCGGTGCCATCCCGGGGTCGATCACGTCGATGTCGACCGAGAGGTAGACGGCGTCGGTGCCGTCGAGCGCCTCGGCGATCGCGTCGTCGATGACGGCCTCGGCGCCGCGCTCCTCCATCTCGCGCATGAGGTGCCAGCGCATCCCCTGCTGCTTCATCCACGCGAAGACGTCGACCGGGGGCCAGTAGCCGCGCAGGCCCACCTGCACGAAGTTCCTTCCCCGGATGGCGCCGCTCTCGATGAGCCGCCGCATCGGCGTGCCGTGCCCGGCGAGGACGCCCCAGTCTTCCGGCGCGGTGTCGGCATGGGCGTCGAAGTGGACGATCCCGACGCTGCCGGGGCGCCGGACCTCGGCGATCGCCGTCGCGGAGGGCCAGGTGATCGAGTGGTCGCCGCCGAGCACGATGGGGATCGCGCCGCTCGCGGCGACCTCGCGGACCTTGCGGTAGATGAAGGCGTGGCCGCGCTCCATCCACGCCGGGATGATGTTCGCGTCGCCCGCGTCGACGACGGTCAGGACCTCGAGCGGCTCGACGTGGCCGAGCTGGAGCGAGTTGATGGACCCGCTCGAGTAGTTCGCCTCGCGGATCGCCCGGGGGCCGAACCGGGCGCCCGGCCGGTGACTGACGGCGTCGTCGAAGGGGGCCCCGACGATCGCCACGTCGACGCCCCGCCGCCGGAGCTCGTCAGGGTCGGTGACCCAGGGCAGATTGCTGAACGTGGTCGGGCCGACGTAGGTCGGCAGGTCGAAGTCGGAGAACGCCTCGAAGTCGCGGTCCCACCCGTTGAGGTGCCCGAAGTCCGGATCGGGGAACGCGTCGGGAGCGCGCCACCCAGCGGATCCCCCTGCGGCGGGATCGTGGCCGTGCCGGTCGGGCACGCGGAACCTCCTGGCGGCCGGGCGGCGGCGCGGGCAAGGGCCCGGCGTCGCGGGATGCGTCGGTCGGCGGTGCGGGCGCCGCCGGTTCGTGTCCGCCGTCCAGCGGGGCGCCCGCGGATCATAGCGCGCGGCGAGCGGGACGCGATGCTAGCCCTCACCGCGGAACTCGTGCCAGGCCGCCTCGACGAGCGCCGGGTCGGCGAGCAGGTCGAGCGCGGTCTGGGCGACGAGGGTCGCCGCGAGGAGCGTCGTCTCGTCGGCGCGGGGCGTGGCCGCGGCGTCGCGCGACTCGATCGAGTGCCAGGGGACCCCGTGGTCGCAGATCGCGAGGGTCGGGTGGATCGTCGGCAGGACCAGCGAGACGTTGCCCATGTCCGAGCTGCCGATGTGCTCCGGGTCCACCCCCTCGTCGACCCGCCCGGCGGCCTCGAGGTTCGCACGCCACAGCCCGCCCAGCAGCCGGCTGTCCTTCATCGTCGTCGAGCCGCCGGAGAAGACCGCCTCCCCCTGGACGTCGGCCATCATGGCGGCCCCCGCCACGAGCGCCCGCATGCGCTCCCGCATCGCCTCGAAGTACGCCTGGTCCGTGCTGCGGATCATGAACCGCGCCGTCGCCCGGTCCGGGATGATGTTGGCAGCGGTGCCGCCCTCCATGACGATCCCGTGGACCCGGGCGTGCTGGGGCAGCTGCTGGCGCCACAGGCCGATGGCCCCGAACAGGAGCACGGCGGCGTCGAGCGCATTCTTGCCCTCCCACGGCTCGCCCGCCGCGTGGGCCGCCTTGCCGGTGAACGTGACGTCGACGTCCTCGCTCGCGAGCAGCATGCAGCCGACCATGTCCCGGTCGCCGGGGTGGAAGAGGAGCGCCGCGTCGAGCCCCTCCAGAAGCCCGTCGTCGAGCATGAACTGCTTGCCGCTCCCCCGCTCCTCCGCGGGCGTGCCGAGGAAGACGATCTCGCCGGCGAACGCGTCGCGGACGGCGGCCAGGGCGATGGCCGCCCCCACGCCCGAGGCCGCCATCGTGTTGTGGCCGCAGCCGTGCCCCAGGCCGGGCAGCGCGTCGTACTCGGCGAGGACCCCGATCCGCGGCCCGGCCGGCCCCCTGCCGCCGACCAGCCGGCCCCGCACGGCCGTTGCCAGCCGGCCTGCCGGGTGCTCCACCGCGTAGCCGGCGGGCGCGATCGCCTCGGCGCACCAGGCGGCAGCCCGGTGCTCCTCGAAGGCCGGCTCGGGGTTGGCGTGGATCCGCGCGGAGAGGTCGAGGATCTCGGCGCGGGCGGCCTCGACGGCGGCGGCGGCGCGGGCCTTGAGCTCGGGCGTGGCGGGCATGACGGACCTCCGACAGGGGGCGGGTAGGGTCAGCGCTCGATCGAGAGCGTGAGCTCCGCGAACACGACGAGGACGACGATGAAGAGGGCGATGGGGATGGAGAAGACGCCGAGGACGCGGAGCTCCACCAGGAGCCCCACGACGAGGCCCGTCCACAGGCCGCGCCGCCCGGCCCGCAGCCAGTCGCCGCGGTAGGCGATCCTGCCGTGGCGGGCGAACACGGCCAGCCAGAAGAGCGGCGTGGCAGTCAGGCCGACCGCCGTCCCCATGGCGACGGCGCCGAGGACGCCGGCGACGGGGTCCTCGCGCGGGTCGCGGTTCAGGACAAGGAGCGCGACGACGGCCCACGCCGCGAGGGCTGCGCCGAGGATCCCGAGGTTGGCGAGCCGGTCGCGCGTCTCCACCGATGCTCCTATGTCAAGCGGCGGTCGCGAGCGGTGCCCGCGCCGTCGCCCGGAGGAGCTCATCGTGGCGCATCCGGCGGTAGACCTCGTCGCTGATCCGCCGGCGGAGGGCCCGGATCGCCTCCGTCTTGCTGTCGCCGGCGGCGCGGCGGTGCTCGTAGTAGGCACGACCCCGGTCGCCCAGGCGCATCTGGGTGATGGCGATCCGGTGGAGGACGACGTTGACCTGGCGGTCGCCCGTGCGGGACAGGCGGTGGCGCTCGGTGTTGCCCGACCAGACCGGCAGCGGTGCCGAGCCGTTGTGGCGGGCGAAGGCGGCGGCCGACCGGAAACGGCCGGCGCCCGCGACCTGGCCGACGAGCTTGGCGGCCGACAGCGGCCCGCAGCCGGGCAGGGCGAGCAGCGACGGCGCGACGAGGGCGACGAGGCGCTCCAGCTCCCGCTCGAGCTCCCGGATGACCTTGGTGAGATCGCGGATCCGGGCGACGAGCTCGCGGGCGATCCGGGCCACGGTGCCCGGGACGCCGGCCAGCCGCACCTCGAGCGCGTCGAGCACGACCGCCCGGTCGAGACTGCGGGGAGCGGGCTCGTTGCCGGGGTCGAGCTCGTGGAGGTGCCAGCGGAGGCGGTTGGTCGCCCGGGTCCGCTCGGCGACGAGGTCCTCGCGGTGGTCGACGAGAAGGCGCAGCTCGCGCTCCTCGCCGTCGAGCGTGGCGACCGGCAGGTCAGGGTTCGCGAGCGCGGCCCGGGCGACGGCGAGGGCGTCGATCGGATCGCTCTTGCCCTGCTCGCGGCCGTGGCGGCGGGCGCCGGCCATCAGCCGGGTCGGCACCCAGGTGACGGCCTCGCCCGCCCGCAGCAGGTCGGCCGACAGGCGGCGGGACAGGTGCCGGGTGTCCTCGAGCGCGAACCGGCGGTCCGGGAACCGGGACGCCCAGCGGACGAGCTCGAGGTGGCCCTCGCCGGTCGCCGCGAGGGTGACCTCGGCGACCTTGCGGCCGTTGCCGTCCGCGGCCACCGCGGTGTGCGTGCGCTTGTGCGAATCGATGCCGATGACGATCATCTCCTCGTCGCCTCCTGATCAGGGGTGACACTCCGGACCGGCCGGTGGACACGCCTGAGTGGGGGCGGTTGCCACGCTCCTATGAAGTCACACCGGTCGGTCCGATCCATGTCCGGCGGCCGGCAGATCGATGGGATGCCACACCCGTCGGCGGGCAGCGAGGATACGAGCCAAGCCGCCGGACACCCGACAGGGTGACACTCAGGCGAGGATAGCCGGGTGACGGGAACGCTGGGGCTCGCCGGCGCGGTCGACTCCCCATCCCCGTCGCGGACCGAGCGGCCCGTGCCCGCGCGCCGCCCGTCAGTCGCGAAGGCCGGCGAGCGCCGCCTCGAGGTCGGCCAGGCGGTCCAGGACGGCGTCCGGCTCCACGTCCCCGCCGGGGTCGCTGCCGGGAAGGGGCGAATCCGACGGTCGCGACCGCAGGTACGCGACGCGCCAGCCGGCCCGCGTCGCGCCGACGACGTCGGCGGCCCAGTCGTCGCCGACGTGGAGGATGCAGCCCGGGTCGAGGCGCGGCTCACCCGCCGGGGCCAGCGCCGCCTGCGCCGCCCGGAAGATCGCGAGATGGGGCTTGATCGCCCCGACCCGCTCGGAGACGACGATCGCGGCGAGGTGCGGCGTCCAGCCTGCCGCCTCCGCGTACCGGTCGATCGTGGGAGCCAGGGGCCAGTTCGAGAGGATCCCCAGGCGGTACCGCGGGGCCAGGCGTGCCAGCAGCGCGCCCACGGCCGGGTCCGGCGGGATCCCGGCGACGAACGCGCGGCTGTAGACGTCGAGACCGAGGGCGACCTCGTCGGCCGTCGACCGTGCGGCCGCCATTGCGTCGTCCCAGGTCGCCCCGGGCGGTGGCACCGCCATCCCCCGCAAGCGGGCCAGCACGCGCCGCAGCCGGACCGCCAGGTCCACCTCGCGGAAGCGTGGCACCTCCTCGCGGAACTGGCGCGAGCGCTCGTCGTTCCACGCGGCGAGGAACGCCCCGCGGTCCACCGCGAACGCGCCTGAGGCGACGTCGGCAAGCGCGCCGACCACGGCCTCGAGGGCTGCGCGGTCCACGGGGACGAGGGTGTTCCCGAAGTCGAAGGTGATCGCGGCGAGGCGCGGCCGCACGATGCTCATCGCGCGACGCTCGAGGGGCAGACCTCGCGGAAGGCGCACCAGGAGCAGGCCATGTACGACGGCGTCGCGTCGAAGCGGCGCGCCCGGATGCCCGACGCGGCCGCGCGGATGTCCGCCACCCCACGGTCGACGCGGGCCGCGTCGACCTCGGCCGTGCCGACGAGCCCCGACTCGAGGAAGTGGAGCGCGACGGCGTCGGGCAGCCGGCCCGTCTGGGCCTGCCAGGCCATCGCGTAGATCGTCAGCTGGAGGGACTCCTTCGCGCGCTCCCGGGCCCGTGCCGGGTCCCGCACGTCCGAGCTCTTGTAGTCGGTGATCACGACCCGCTCGGGCACCAGCGACAGGGATGCCTCCACGACGTCCGCACCCCGGATCTCGCCACCGGGCGGGATCGCCCCGCCGGGCGTGATCGCCCCGCCGTCGATGCCACGCGGCACGCCATCCTCGCCGGCCGGGCCGATCGGGATGACGTCGACGCGGTCCATCCGCCCGCGCACCCGATCCCCGTCCAGGGTGAAGGCGAACTCCCGCTCCACGTAGGCCGGGATCACGGCGCCGGGAAGGAGCTGCTCCTCGCGGAACCGGCGGAGCGCGCGCCGGCCGGCGTCGAGCCGCGCTTCCTCGTGCTCCCGGGAGATGAAGCCCTCGTTCCGCCAGGCCGCCTCGAAGACCGCGATGAGCGCCTCCTCGCGCATGACGTCGCCACGGGCGTGGCGGCGGTGGAACTCCTGCACCGCCTGGTGGAGGGCGGAGCCGTAGACGATGGCGTGGTGGGGGGCGATCGGGACCCTCATCACGTGGACGTACTTGTACTTGAGAGGGCACGTCAGGTAGTCGTCGACCTGGTAGAAGGAGAGGACGAGCGGCTCGAGCGGCTCGTCCCCCACCCGCCGCGCCACCGACGCCTCGCCCGCCGGCGCCTCCACCGCCGGCGCCTCGAACACCGCGAGGCGCCCTGCCGGGCTCGTCGCGCGGGTCGGCTGGCTCGCCCCCGCCGGCAGGTCGAGCGCCTCGAGCACGAACGGCGACACGCGCCGGGTCCGCCGGCCCCCGTAGTCGAGCGCGTTGGAGAGGACCAGCTCGTCGCGGGCCCGGGTCATGCCGACATAGAAGAGCCGCCGCTCCTCCTGGACGTGCGCGTCGCCGGCCGGGAAGACGCCCCGCAGCAGGGCGTCGGGCACGGCGAGCTGCTCCCGTCGCCCGCGGGCGGGGAACCGGCCGTCGACGAGGCCGACGAGGAAGACGACCGGCCACTCGAGCCCCTTGGCCTTGTGCACGGTGACCACGGCCACAGCGTTGGCGTCGGGGTCGAGGTCGGCGGTGGCCGGGTCGTCGCCGGCCTCGATGAGCGTCTGAAGGTGCGGCGCGAGGAAGACTGCGCGGTCGTCGGCGAGCAGGTCGGACTGGGACCGGACGATCTCGAAGAAGCGCGCGATGTTCGAGAGCGCCTCGTCGGCGGCGGCCGTGCCGGCTCTCATGAGGCGCCCGAGTGAACCTGAGGACCGCAGGAAGTCGTATAAGACTTCGCCAGCCGGGCGCCGGTGGCCCAGCTCGCTGTAGCGACGCAGGTCGGTGACGAGCCGCGCCAGCGACGTCCGGGTGTCGGGACGAAGGCGGAGGAGGCCCGGCTGGCTCTCCACCTCGACGAGGGTCTCCCACAGGGAGCGGTTCGTCCGTCGCGCCCGGCCTGCGAGCGCCGCCAGGTCGTCGCCGCCCATCCCGTAGACGTCGGACGCGGCGAGGCCGTACACGTCAACGGAGCTGCTCGGCTCCGCGACGGCGCGGAGGAACGAGAGGAGCACGCGGATCTCCGGGCGGCCGTAGAGGCCGGAGACGCCCGAGAAGCGCCACGGGACGCCGGCGAGGTTCAGGCTCCGCAGGACCGGGTCGGCGTCGGCGTTGGCCCGGACGAGGATCGCGAAGTCACGGGGCGCGGCGCCGCCGGCAAGGCGCGTCGCGATCTCGGCGGCCACCCAGTCGGCCTCCTCGGAGCCCGTCCCGAAGGCGAGGTGGCGGACCGGGGTCGGCGACGCCGACCGGGTTCCAGGGACCGAGCCCGCCCGGCGCTGGGCGATCAGCCGCTTCGTGATGCCGTGCTGGACCTCCAGGCGATCCGGGTCGTTGAACCGGATCAGGCGGTACGAGGCGGCGAGGATCGGCGGGCGGGAACGGTAGTTGCGGCGCAGGACGATCGTGCGCGCGCCGTGGAAGCGCTGCAGGAAGTCGACGATGGCGCCGGTCGCCGCGCCGCGGAAGCGGTAGATCGACTGGTCGTCGTCGCCGACCACCGCCACGTTTCTCCGCGGCTCGGCGAGCAGCGCGACGAGCTCGGCCTGGGCCCGGTTCACGTCCTGGAACTCGTCGACGAGAATGTAGCGGAAGCGCGCCTGCAGCTCGGCGCGCGCGGCCGGGTGCTCCCGCAGCAGCCTCAACGCGAGGGACACCTGGTCGCCGAAGTCGATCGCCCCGGCCTCGCCGAGGAGCGCCTGGTAGCTCCCGTAGGCGCCTGCCAGCTCGACCTGCTTGCGAGCCGTCTCGCGGTACGACTCCCGCTCCTGCTCGTCGCCCGCCATGGCCTCGGCGTCCGCGGCCAGGCGAGCGGCGTGCGCGGTGTACGCCGCCGGGGAGACGTCCTCGTCCTTGAGGCGCGAGAAGAGGGTCGCGAGGGCGTCGAGAAAGCGCGTCGGGTTGCCGAGCGGGCGGTACTGGTCGAGGTCCAGCCGGAAGAGGCGCTCCTGCAGGAAGATCACGGTCTCCGGCCGGGAGAGCACCCGCGGCTCCGACGGGAGCCCGAGCTCGAGGGCGTGCTCGCGGATGACCCGGTCGCCGAACGCATGGAACGTCGAGATGACGGTGTCCGTGTAGCCGTACGGTACGAGCTGGTCGACCCGCACCTGCATCTCCTCGGCGGCCTTGTCGGTGAAGGTCAGGGCCAGGATCTCCGAGGGCATCGCCCGCTTCGTCGCGATCAACCAGGCGATCCGGCGGGTGACGACCTGGGTCTTGCCCGTCCCGGCGCCCGCCACCACGAGCAGCGGCCCGTCGCGGTGGGTCACGGCCCGTCGCTGCTCCGCATTGAGGCCCGCCAGGAGGGCGTCGACTCCGGCCGGGGCCGCGGGAGGCACGGCCTCCGCAGGCGCTGCAGCGTGCTCACGCCAGACGGGGATCTGCCCCAGGTCGGCCGGTTCGCCCCGCCGCCGGCCACCTCGCGGGCCACCCCCCCGGGCACGCCCGGCCCCGGGTCCGGGCGCGGCCGTCCGCCCCTCCGCGGCGCGGCTCGTGCCCTGTGCGCCGCGACCCGTGCCGGCGCGGGTCATCGCGGCCTGCCTTCGATCAGCGGCCGCGGGCGCGCGCGCTGGCGAGTCGGAGCGCCTCGGCCTCCTCGGCTGAGAGCGCACCCTCGGCGGCGCCGGCGCGCACGGCCTTGGCGTAGAGGCGGGTCTGATTGCGCGCGTGCAGGCTGTCGAGAATCACGCCGTCACCGGCCGGGTCCACGAGCGCCAGGGCGAAGCTCTGGTTGCCGCCGGTGTCCTCGAAGTTGTTGAAGCGGACCAGGGCAACTCCCTGCACGGAACGGCCGGCCTGCGTGTCGAGCACGACCGAGTGCGCGTCCAGCTCGTCCTGCCGACGGGCCACCGCGAGCACCTTCGCGAGGTGCGCGTCGAGGACGCCGGCCAGGTCGCGGCCGTCCTCGCCGCGGGTCAGGGCCTTCAGCCGATCCTCGAGCCGTCGTGCCCGGCGAGCGACGACCACGAGGGCGAGCGCCAGGGCACCCATGGCGAGGACGAGCACGATGACGACGAGGGCTGCGTTCTCGGTGACGAGCGCGTTGAGATCGCTCACGGGTCCTCCGCTGGGGATCTCCGAGTCTAGCAGGGGCCGCTGACCGGGGGATCACCCGGGAACCCGGTCCGGCGGCAGGGCGGCGGGCGGGCGCGGCGCTGCTCGGCGGGGGCCGGCGGCCCGGGCGCCGCCGATGGCGTATCCTTCCGCGCGGCGGCGCAACAGCTGCGTAGCACGGGCCGCCCGGCGGCCCGCCCGCGGGAGACATCCGCCCCAGACCAGGAGACCACCCGACACATGGCGAAGCGGCAGCGCGGCGGCGCACGACCGGGCCAGCGTGCCCCCATCCAGCGCGGCAGCCAGTCCGGCGCGAAGCCGGCCGCCAAGCCCGTGCCCCCGCAGCCGTCGGGGAGCCTCAGCGACGACGAGCTTGCCCGTGCCGCGGAGCTCGAGGCCGCCATCGTCGCCGAGGAGCGCGCCGCGACCTCGTCGGTCACTCGTGGCCGTGATCGTCGGCGGGCCACCGCAGAGGCCGGGGCGGCCGGCCGGGGTCGGTCGGCGGGCGCGCTCACGGCCGTGGCGGAGACCGAATACCTCTACGTCCGGCGCGACCTGCGACGGATCGCGGTCGTCTTCACCGGGATCTTCAGCCTGCTGCTGCTGAGCTGGTTCCTGATCGTCGTCCTGGGACTCGTCGCCGTCTAGCGGCCGCTCTCCGCCGGATCGCGCCCCTCCGCCGGATCACGCCCCTCCGCCGGATCGCGCCCCGCGGCAGGGTCGACCCCCGCCACGGGACCCTTCCCCTCCGCCGGACGGCCGTCACCGCGCGAGCGCAGGAAGCGCCGACCCTCCATGCCTCTCGGAAGATACCGCTGGCCCGCGGCCGACGGGTCGTCGTGGGGGTTGCGGTACGTCTTCGCGGCCGGGCGGAGATGCGACGGCACGGGCCGCGTCCCCTCCCCGCGGACGACCTCGCGGGCCGCGAAGAAGGCCCGTCCTGCCGACGCGTCCTTGGGCGCCTGCGCCAGGAATACGGCGGCCTGGGCGAGGGCGTAGAGCCCCTCGTCGTTCGTCTCGGCGCCGATCTTCTCGACCGCCTCGAGGGCCGCCATCGCCAGCGGCAGTCCCCGCGGCTCCGCGGTCCCGACGTCCTCGGACGCGCTGACCACGAGCCGCCGGGCAAGGTAGCGCGGGTCCTCGCCGGCCTCGAGCGCGGTGGCCAGCCAGTACAGCGCCGCGTCGGCGTCGCTCCCGCGGATGCTCTTGATGAACGCGCTGATGACCCCGGAACGGTCGTAGTCGAGGGTCGCCGACTGGGCGGCCCGGGCGATGTCGGTCGGGTCGAGCGCCGTGCGGCCGTCCGCCGACGCCAGCGACACGGCGGTCTCGAGGATGCCGAGCAGGCGCCGCGCGTCGCCCGACGCGTACCCGATCAGCTGGCGAAGCGCCACCTCGTCGAGCGTGACACGCCCGCCCAGCCCGTGCTCCGGGTCGGCGAGCGCCCGCCCGGCGATCTCGCGCAGCTCGGCGTCGCCGAGCACCTCGAGGCGGAAGACCCGAAGTCGGGAGAGGAGCGGCCGCGTGATCCCGCCGCCGAACGGCGGTTCGGTGGTCGCCCCGACCAGCACGATCGTGCCGGCCTCAACGTGGGGCAGCAGCGCGTCCTGCTGGGCCTTCGAGTAGCGGTGCACCTCGTCGAGGAACACGACCGTCGTCGAGCCCCGGAAGGCGGCCTCGCTGCGAGCCTCGGCGACGACGGTGCGCAGGGCGGCCACTCCGTCCATGGTCGTGTTGAGCGCCTCGAAGCGGGCGCCCACGGCCTCGGCCAGGAGCCGTCCGATCGTGGTCTTGCCCGAGCCGGGCGGGCCCCACAGGAGCATCGATGGGAGACGACCTCCCTCCACCAGGCGACGCAGGGGCGCGCCGGCGCCTAGCAGGTGCGCCTGGCCGACGACCTCGTCGATCGTGCGGGGGCGCATCCGCGCGGCCAGCGGCGTCAGCTCGGGCGGGGGCGTGAAGAGCGGGTCGGGGGCCCGGCCGGCCGGGCGTCGCGCGGACACCCGGCCATGGTACGCGCCGCGACCGGCAGCGAGCCGGCGGCCCGGCAGCGAGCCGGCGGCCCGGCAGCGAGCCGGCGGCCCGGCAGCGAGCCGGCGGCCCGGCAGCGAGCCGGCGCGCCCTACGGCTCGAGGTCGATGAGGCGCTCGCCGCGCGGCCCCCGCGGGACCAGGACGGCGAGCGGCCGCCGGTCGAACGTGGCCACACGGCGGACTCCCAGCCGCCGCGCGGCCGCGACGAGCAGGGCGTCGGAAAGCCGCGGCCGGTGCTCGGCGGCGCTCGACATGAGCCCCGCCGCGGCCTCCAGGTCGGCGTCCGTCGGCGCCACCACCCGGATTGCCCCACTCTCCACCGACGCCAGCAGGGCGAGCGACGCGGGGAGCCCCAGCTCTCGCTGGAGCACGTGGTCGGCCTCGGCGAGGGTCAGGGCCCCGACGAGCAGAGGCTCGTCGACGCGGGCGAACCAGGCGCGCGCGGCGCCGTGGTTCAGGTCGGCGGTGTCGGCCGCCGCGAGGATCGCGGACGCGTCGAGGAGGACGGCCATCGCGCCCTACTCCGCGTCACCCGGGCGTCGGCGCGCGCCCATCTCCCGCCCGGCGATCCGCCGGGCGTCGAGCGACAGGCGGCCGTGGGCGCTCCGCCCGACGGCGACGAACGGCAGCTCCGGCGGGGCCGCGTGGGCCGCGAGGTACTCCTCCAGCGCGGCGGTGATGACGGCCGTCTTCGTCGTCCGCGCCAGGCGCGCATGGCGGTCGACGCGGTCGAGGAGATCGGGGGCGGCGAGGATCGTGGTCCGCCTGGCTCGTGTCATATGCGGTCATATATACCACGGTAGACCGCCCGGGCGCGCCTCCCCTACCCTGCCCTTGCTCCGGGCGCCACCAGCGGCCGACGGCGCGCCGCCCGACGCGACGACCCGACCGCACGACCGAGATACCCCGTCACCAGCCGAGGAGGCCCTCCGTGCCCCGCTTCGAGCAGAACCTCCGCATCCCCGGGCCCACGGGCCTGCCGCCCAGCGTCATGGCCGCCGGCGGGCGCCAGATGATCAACCACCGCGGGCCCGAGTTCGCGGCTCTCATGGAGCGCATCGTCCGGCGCATGCGGCCCTTCTTCGGCACTCGCGCCGATATCCTGCTCCTGACCGCCGCCGGATCCGGCGCCCTCGAAGCCGCGGTCGTCAACGTCCTCTCCCCCGGTGATCGGGTGCTGGCCGTGACCGTCGGCGCCTTCGGCGACCGCTTTGCCGGGGTCGCCGAGGCCTACGGGGCCGACGTCCGCCGCCTCGACGTCGAATGGGGCCAGGCCGCGACCCCGGCCGCCGTCCGCGCGGCCCTTCTCGAGGAGCCCGCCGTCAAGGCCGTGCTCCTCACCCACAACGAGACCTCGACGGGGATCACCAACCCGATCCCCGAGCTGGCCGCGACGATCCGCGAGCAGGCGCCCGGCGCCCTGATCCTCGTCGACGCGATCAGCGCTCTCGGGGCCGTCCCGTTCGAGATGGACGCCTGGGGCCTCGACCTCGTGGTCACCGGCTCCCAGAAGGCGTGGATGAGCGCCCCCGGCATGGCCTTCGCGGCCGTCGGCGAGCGGGCCTGGGCGGCCACGGAGTCGGCGCGCATGCCGCGCTTCTACTTCGACCTGCGGCGCGCGCGCGAGAGCGCGGCAACGGGTCAAACACCGTGGACGCCAGCAGTCGCGATCATGTACCAGGTCGACGAGGGCCTGCGCCTGATGGAGGAGGAGACGCCCGCCGGCGTCTTCACCCGCCACGCCGCCTGCGCCGCCGCGACACGCGCCGGGCTCATCGCCCTTGGGTTCACGCTGCTCGCCGACCCGGCGTTCGCCTCGCAGACCGTCACCGCCGCCCGGGTCCCGGAGGACCTCGACTGGAAGGACTTCAACGCGGACCTCAAGCGACGAGGGCTCGTCCTCGCCGGGGGCCAGGGCCGCCTCAAGGGGAAGATCTTCCGGGTCGGCCATCTCGGCTCCGTCGAGCTGGAGCAGATCCTGGGCGCCATCGCCGTGCTCGAGGAGGCCTCGCTGCGCGCCGGCCGGCCGGTCGAGCCCGGGGCAGCCGTGGCCGCGGCCCAGCGTGCCGCCCTCGCGGTGCTCGGCGCGCCGGGCGGCCCGGAGGTCGAACGGCCCGCCGCGACGGCGGGGATCCCGGCATGAAGGTCCTCGTCGCCGAGGCGCTCGCGCCGTCGGGCATCGAGCTGCTGCGCCAGCACCACGAGGTCGACGAGCGGATCGGCCTGACCTCCGAGGAGTACCAGGCCATCCTGCCGGAGTACGACGCCCTCCTCGTTCGCAGCCAGGTCAAGGTGGATGCCGCGATGATCGCGGCGGGGACGCGGCTGTCGGTCATCGGGCGGGCCGGCGTCGGTGTCGACAACGTCGACCTCGACGCGGCGACCCATGCCGGGATCACGGTCGTCAACGCTCCCACCGGTAACACGATCGCCGCCGCCGAGCACACGCTCGCCCTGCTGTTCGCGCTCGCCCGCAAGGTCGCCGCGGCCGACGCGTCCGTGCGCCGCGGCGAGTGGAGGCGGAGCGCGTTCACGGGCGTCGAGCTGCGCGGCAAGGTGCTCGGCATCGTCGGGCTCGGCAAGATCGGCGGCGTCATCGCCGACCGGGCCCGGGCCATGGAGATGACCGTCCTCGGGAGCGACCCATACGTGACCGTCGAGGCGGCCGCCAACCACGGGATCGAGCTGGTGGCGTTCGACGAGCTGCTCGCGCGGAGCGACGTGGTGACCCTCCACGTGCCGAAGACGAAGGCCACGGCCGGGATGGTCGGGGCGGCCCAGCTGGCGCGGATGAAGCCGACCGCGTTCCTCCTCAACGTCGCCCGCGGCGGCGTCGTGGACGAGGCGGCGCTCGCGGCGGCGCTCCGGGCGGGGACGATCGCCGGGGCGGCCGTCGACGTCTTCTCGAGCGAGCCGCCGGCGGCGGACAACCCGCTGCTGGCGGCCCCGAACACGGTGCTGACGCCGCACCTCGGGGCCTCCACCGCAGAGGCGCAGGTCGCGGTCGCCGAGGAGGCCGCCCAGCAGGTGCTCGAGGTGCTCGACGGGCGCCCCGCCCGCCACGCGATCAACGCCCCGCTCCTGACCCCCGAGACGGCGCGCGCGATTGCCCCGTACCTCCCCGTGGCCGAGCTGCTGGGGCGATTCTTCGCCCAGTTCTCGCGAGGCGGCGTCCGCACGGTGACCCTCGAGGTCGCCGGCGAGCTGGCAGCCCACGACGTCACCCCGCTGCAGGCCGCGGTCCTCCGCGGGTTCCTCCAGGACGCCACCAACGAGCGGGTCAACCTCATCAACGCCGCCGCGCTCGCCAAGATCCGCGGCATCACGATCATCGAGCGCAGGACGCCCGACGCGGGCCCCTTCGCGGCCCTGGTGACCATCTCCGGGACGACCGCCGACGGCACACCACGGACGGTCGCCGGCACGCTTGCCAACGGCGAGCCGCGCTTCGTCCGCCTCGACGACTACTGGCTCGACGTGGCCCCCGCGCCGTGGATCCTTATCTCCACCCACAAGGACCGGCCCGGGATGATCGGCCGGGTCGGGAGCCTCCTCGGCGCGGCGGACGTCAACATCAGCGCGATGCACTTGGGGCGCTCCGCGCCTCGCAGCGACGCGGTGATGTTCCTGGCCCTCGACGACCCGGTCCCGGCCGAGACGGAGGTCGCGATCCGGGCGATCGACGGCATCATCGACCAGTGGATCATCGATCTCGAGCCGGCCGGATGACCGGCGGCCGCGCCACGCCCCCGGCACCGGGTCCGCTGGCCCTCCCGGCCGACCTCGCCGCGACGCTCGTCTTCCTGCGCCACGGCCAGTCCGTCTGGCTGGCAGAAGGCCGGTTCCAGGGCCGGTCGGACACGCCGCTCTCGCCCCTCGGCCGGCGCCAGGCGGGCCTGGCCGGGAGCCGCCTCGCGGCGCCCGACGCCCCGCCGCGACTCCCCGTCCCCGCGGGCGAGCCGCTCTCGATCGTCCACTCGCCGCTGGCCCGGACACGTGAGACGGCGGAGGCCGTGGTGGCGGGATTCGTCGCGGCCGGGCGGGCCGCTCCCCCCCTCCGGCCGGAGCCCGGCCTGGCCGAGATCGCCCAGGGCGCCTGGGAGGGGCTCTTCCAGTGGGAGGTCGAGGAGCGCTACCCGGCGGAGATCGCCGGCTGGCGCCGCGACCCGGTCGGCGTCCATGCCCCCGGGGGCGAGGCCCTCCCCGACGTCGACGCACGGGTCCGCGTTGCCCTGGGTCGCATTCTCGACGACCTCGCGGCGGCGGCGGGTCCCGGTCCCGACGGCACGCCGTCGTACTACGACCCGCATGCCGGGCCGTGGGCGATCCTCGTCGGGCACGACGGCGCGTTCAAGGTGGCCCTCCTCGCCCTCCTCGGCCTCCCGCTCGACCGGTTCTGGACGTTCACCCAGACTACGACCGGGATCGCCGTCGTCGACATCCGCAACGGCCGGGCGATCCTCCGCGCCTGGAACCGGACCGACCACCTCGCCCCGCTGGAGCTCCAGTCCGCCGAGGCCACCCGCGCCGAGGAGGATGCCTCTGCGGATCGGGCCCGCACCGGGGCGCTGTAAGGCGGGAGCGGCGGAGGGCGGCCGCGGCGGTGGGCGGCCGCGCCCAGTGCGCCCTACCGGCGGGGCGGCCCGCCGCGCCGGACGAGGAGCCGGAGGAGCACGAAGCGGAGGCGTCGCTGGGCCTCGCCGAGGGCCGCGAGCCTGTCGGGCGGCAGCTTGCGCCGGCCGTAGGTCGTCTCCACGGTCGAGCGGCCCACGAGCTGCAGCTCCGGGCGGGCCGACGGCACGGCATCCGAGAGGCTGCCGAGGTACTCGTAGACGGTCTGGGTGGGCCGCCGCGGGTGGCCGAGCCGGCCGGCCATCCCGGCCACGGTCCGATAGACGATCTCGGGCTGCACCGGCCGCCCGAGCCGGCGGCGGAGCCAGAGGACCCCGGCGACGAGGAGGACGGCCGAGAGCGGGAGGATGACCACGATGATCGGGCCGATGCCCGGGGTCCGCGGCGGGGTCGTCGAGCCTCCGGTCGGGCCGCTGGGCTCGTCGATGCCGTCGCGGCCGGTCGGGCGGGGCGTGGTGCCGGGAGCCGCGCTCGGTCCCGGCGTGGGCGTCGGGATCTCGGGCCCGGCCGGCAGCTGGGAGGGCTCGCCCTGGGTCGCCGTCGGGTCGAAGTCGATCCAGCCGTAGCCCGGGAAGTAGGCTTCCACCCAGGCGTGCGCGCGAGAGCGCGTGATGGTCTCCCTGCCGGCAGCGTCGCGATCGCCGGGGAGGTATCCCTCCACCAGGCGCGCCGGGATGTCCTGCAGCCGGAGCATCATCACCATCGTCGTCGCGAAGTGCTCGCAGTAGCCCCGACGAGAGACCGCGAAGCAGTCGGCGACGCCCAGGTCGCCGCAGTCGACGTCCAGGACGTTCGTGTCGTACTTGAACAGCGAGCCGTCGCCGAGATAGGACTCGATCGCCCGGGCCGTGTCGTAGGGCGTCCGCGGCTTGGCCGCGTCGAGGATCGTGGCCAGGAGCGCCTTGACGTCCGGCCCGGCCGTCCCTGGCTGCACCTCCAGGTAGACCCCGCGCAGGTCGGCGGGATACGACGTCCCGGCGGCCCGCAGGCGGTTCTCGGTGAGCGCTCCCGGGACGTCCTCCGCCACGATCGGGATGACGGCCGTCGCCTGGTAGGGCCCGCTGCCGCTCACGCTCCCGGCGGCATACCACAGGCTGTCCCAGCGTCGCGTGAGGGTGATGCGGCTGGCGCGGTCGACGGTCGTGGGGATCCCGGGAGCCACGAGGATCGCCGAGGATCCTCCGAGCGGACGGACGCCGAACGCGACGTCCTGCGTCGTCACCACCTCCGTCGGCAGGTCGAGCGTGCCGGCCAGCAGCTCGTCGCCGGCGGCACGGTCGACGTCGGCGGTCTCGCTGCGGCTCCACTGGTTGCCGATGAGCCGGTCGTAGGTCACGGCCCGCCACTTGAGCCGCGGCACCTCCGCGGCCGGGTCCGTCGTGATCGACAGGACCGGCGTGTCGTCGGAGGTCCAGACGCCCTCGACGGTCACGGCTGCGCCGAAGCTCGCGCCACCGAGGCTGGTCCCGGGCCCGCCGGACGGGAAGAAGCGCGCCAGCTGCGCCCCGAAGTCGACCAGCCGCTGGTCCAGCCCCTGCCACCAGCCCGCGAGCGGCGCCGAGCTGGCGAACATCGTCAGGACCAGGCTTCCGACGAGGGCGATCCCGACGAACGCGAGGCCGGCGCGCAGCGAGAGGCCGACGGCGTTCCCCACGTCGGCGATGCGGTGTCGGGCCCACGTCCGCTGCTCGTCGGCGACGTGGAAGCGGACCAGGAAGAGCAGCGCGGCCAGGCAGAAGAGCGCCAGGATCGCGTACTGGTCGAGGATCGTGATCGAGAC
Source organism: uncultured Chloroflexia bacterium (assembly GCA_963725875.1). GTDB lineage: Bacteria > Chloroflexota > Limnocylindria > Limnocylindrales > CSP1-4 > CTSoil-043. Next base: position 141,151 of record CAVRZZ010000003.1, read on the forward strand.
GTTGACGACGAGGATCGTGCCCGGCACCACGACCGCGGCGAGGGGACGGTGGTGGGCGAACGCGGCGTAGCCGGCGAACTGGCCCGTGGCCCACACGAGGCCGCCGAGCACCAGCAGGTAGTGGGCGATCTCGCTCGTGGTCGGCCGGCCGCGGATCAGCAGGTCGTCGACCGCGCCCCATACGCCGTCCGCCGTGACCCGGATCATGGTCGCGAGGTCCTCGCCGGGCGCGAGCTGGCTGCCGACCGCATACAGCAGGAACGCCGTCGCGAGCACCGCGCCCAGCCCGTGCGCGACGAGGCGGCCGCGACCGATCTTCGAAGCGGCGAACCCCCACAGCGCCGCGAGAGCGCCGGCCCACGGCAGGAAGTCCGTGTTCGACTGGTCGCCCAGCACCCAGTGCGCATCGTCGATCGCCCAGCCGAGCAGCGCGCACATCACGACGATGAGCAGCACGCTCGACCAGCCCTCGGCCGGCGCGAGGGCGAGGCGACGCTCGGCGGGCCGCGAGGCCGTGTAGCTGGCCCCGAGATCGAACGGCGTGGAAGCGGCCGTCATCCGACGAGCACCTCGCCGAGGGGGACGCCGGGCGGGACCGGATGGACCCGGATGTCGAACTCGGCCACCTGGTAGCGGGTGTTCCGCGCCGCCGTCTCGCGCTCCGTCAGCGCCGCGAGCACCGCCGGGTCGTCGATGGTGCCGCCGATCTCGGCCGCGTGGCGGGCGAAGACCGCGGGGTCCAGCCAGACCACCTGGCAGCCGATCCCGCGCGGCCGCAGCGTCGCCAGCGGGCGCACCCAGCCCTGCTCGGTGGATGCGGTGACGACGATCGCGGACATGCCACGCCGCAGGAGCGGCAGGCCGGCCACGAGCGCCTCGGCCAGGGGCGTCGCCCCGTCACCGTCGACGGCCGCGAGCAGCTGGAGGATCTTCTGGCGCTGCCGCGGCCCGCGGTCCGGCGGGAGCACGGTGACGCGGCTCCCGGTGGTCGTCAGGGCCACGGCCCTGTTCTCCTCGATCGCCCGCTCGGCGATCGCCGCCGCGACGCGCACGCCGACCTCGACCGTGCTGTCGTCGCCGGCTCCCACCTGCGTCGGGCGGTGGAGGTCCAGGACGATCCAGACGTCCGCGGTCTGCTCGAGGTCGAACTCCTTCACCTGGATGTCTCCGGTCCGGGCGGTGGACGGCCAGTGGATCCGGTTGAAGGCATCGCCGGGGGCGTACGGGCGCACCGAGGTTGCGAGAGGCGTGGTCTGCTGGGTCCTGACGGGGGTCGACCGGCTCCCCTCGAGGCTGACGGCCTGGAGGCGCCAGCGCGGGATCGGCTCGAGGCGCGGGTAGACGACGAGGGTGAGACCGTGTCCCACGGTTGCGCTGGCCTCGAAGAAGCCGAAGGGGTCACCAGTCCGGATCTGGAGCGGGTCGACGCGGAAGTGACCGCGCCGGCCGAGCGGCACCTTGGCGATCCACGACCGCTCGCCGTTCTGACCGAGGGAGATCACCCGCCCGGGGAGCGGCACGGGCAGCGTCGAGGGGTTGTGGACCTCCAACCAGAGCTTCGGGATCCGGCTGGTGCTCCGCAGCGTGTACGTGGCGCGAAGCACCTCGCCGACGTGGGCCTGGAGCTGGTTGACCGCGTACCCGGCCTCGAGGTCGGCGAGGCCGAAGCGCGTCACGAGATAGCTGCCGCCGAGCACCGCGAGGCCGAGGTAGACGAGGAAGAAGAGGAACGGGGCGCCCGTGGTGAACGCCGCGAGGACGAGGATCGTCGCGACGATCACGAAGGGCAGGCGGCGCAGGAGGTGCACGACACTCCCCCTCCCTGGCGGACGGCGCAGGCCCTAGCGGACCCGCGACTCTTCCGGCTCGATGCGCCGCGGGCCGACCGGCCTGCCCACGGCGTCGACCGGCACCGTCTCGAGCAGCTCCCGGACCACGGTCTCCGCGTCCACTTCACGAATCGACGAGCTGGTCTTGATGATCAGGCGGTGGGCCAGCGCCGGCCCGGCGAGCGCCTTCACGTCGTCGGGGATCACGTAGTCGCGACCCAGCAGGGCGGCGCGCGCCTGTCCGGCGCGGTAGAGGGCGATGCTGCCCCGGGGCGACGCCCCGAGATAGACGTCGGGGTGCGTGCGCGTGGCGTGGACCAGGCGGACGATGTACTCGGACACGCTGGTGTCCACGTAGACCTCGCGGACGGCGGCCTGGAGCGCCCGGAGCTCGTCCACCGGGCAGACCTCGACGAGGTCGTCGAGGGGGTGGACCCGCTTCTGCTCGTCGAGGATGACGATCTCCTCGGTGGCCGTCGGATAGCCCATGCGCAACCGGAGCATGAAGCGGTCGAGCTGCGCCTCCGGCAGGGCGAAGGTGCCCTCGTACTCGATCGGGTTCTGGGTGGCGATGACGAGGAACGGATCCGGCATCCGGTGGCTGATGCCGTCGATCGTCGCCTGGCGTTCCTCCATGCACTCGAGGAGCGCCGACTGCGTCTTGGGCGTCGCCCGGTTGATTTCGTCCGAGAGGACCACCTGGGCCATGATCGGGCCGGGACGGAACTCGAACTCCTGGGTCTTCTGGTTGTAGATCGAGAGGCCGGTGACGTCCGACGGCAGCAGGTCCGGCGTGAACTGAATTCGCCGGAACGAGCAGCCGAGGCTGCGGGCGATCGCCTTCGCCAGGACGGTCTTGCCGGTCCCGGGCACGTCCTCGATCAGCAGGTGGCCGCGGCACAGGAGCGCGACGAGCGCCAGCTGGACCTCGTGGTGCTTGCCCACGATCACGCGCTCGACGTTCGCGACGACCCGGTCGCCGGACTCCTGGATCTTCGTCATCGGGCTCCTCGCTGTGCGGCGGCGGGTGACCGGCAGTGGGGATCCACGGTCGAGGCACCTGCCCGGCGTGCGCTGGTGGGGGCTCGGGGTTCGCAGATAGTACGACCGATCGCGCAGAACGGTTCCGAACGGGTCCCTGGGGCCCGGGCGGGTTCGGCGCGGTCTCGCCCGGTGCGCCTCGGCCCGGCTCCGCTGCTCAGCCGCGGAAGAGCGTCAGGAGGCCGACCCAGGCGGTCATGAGCGTGCCGATCGCCGCCATGATGCCGAGGAACGGCTCGCCGGAGGCGAAGGAGACGGCCGCCACGCCCCCGAAGAGGGTCGCCAGCACGGCGGCGATGGCCGCCATGCCGATCCTCTCGACGAGCGGGCGCCGCACCGTCGCGTCCCGCCGTTCGACGGATGTCGCGGGCTCGGTGGCCGACTCCGCGCCGGCGGGCGGCCCGGCGGGCGCGCCCGGTTCCAGGTCGCCGGTCATGGCTGTGCGTCGAAGTATGCTCGGAGCATGCGACCCGCTAGTGGCGCGGCACGCTGGCCGCCGCGGCCGCCCTCCTCTACGAGGACCGCGATGGCGACTGTCGGCGCGTCGGCCGGCGCGAAGCCGATGAACCACGAGTGCGGCTCGCCGGTCCCGCCGAGCTGCGCCGTGCCCGACTTCCCCGCCGTCAGGACGCCGGGCACCTTCGCGCCCGCCGTGAAGAGACGGCCCCACTCGCCCTCCACGGCCCGGGTCATGGCCTCCACGACCGCCGCGTTCTGCGCCGCGTCGAGCACCCGGCCCAGCGACCGCGATCCCACCGTGGTCTCGTGCCCCTTCGCATCGACCAGCGCCGTGACCAGCCGCGGCTCCATCAGCTCTCCCCCGTTCGCCACCGCGGCCGCCACGAGTGCCATCTGGAGGGGCGTCGCGAGCACCTCGCCCTGGCCGTAGGCGGCGTTGGCCAGCTCGACGTCGTCGGCGAAGCCTCCCGGCAGGGAGCCTCCCCCGTTCGTCAGCTGGGACGACGCCGTCGGGAGGTCGAACGGGAGCGGCGCGCCGAACCCGAGACGCCGGGCAAAGGCGTCGAGGTTCGCCCCGCCGGTGTCGAGGCCGGCGAGGGCGTACCAGATGTTGCACGAGACCTCGGTCGCGCCCGGGAGATCGAGAGCCACGTCGCCGGTGAACGGGTGGTGGCCGTCGCGAATGGTGAAGCCGTCCACGACCAGCCCGTCCTCCTCCGCCGGGGGCTGTTCCGGGTAGACGGTGGATGGCGTCACGGAGCCGCTGCCGAGGCCGGCGATCGCGGTCACGATCTTGAAGACCGAGCCGGGAACGTAGCGCCCCAGCGTGGCGCGGTTGAGGAGCGGCGAGTGCGCGGCCGACCGGAGCGCCCCGAACGTCTTCTCGGCGGTTGCGGGGTCGGCGATGGCCGACGCGTCGAACGTCGGGGTCGAGGCCATGGCGAGAACCTCGCCGGATCGGGGATCCAGCATCACGACGGCGCCGCGGTCGGCGCCGAGCAGGCGCACGGCGAGCCGCTGATAGGCCAGCGAGAGCGACGTGCGGAGGGCGAGCCGGCGATCCTCCGGCGGCAGGAACTTGGCGAGGGCCCGGGCCAGGGCGTCGCCGCCGCCGGAACCGGTCAGCTCCGCGGCATAGGCTCGCTCAAGGCCCGCGGATCCGTACTGCCCCGACGCGTACCCGACGGGATGGCTGATCGACGCGTCGGCATAGACCCGGTAGGGCGTCCCGTCGTCGGCGCGGCGGCTCGTCGCCAGCGTCTTCCCGTCGCGATCGAAGATCCTGGCCCGGAGCACGGTGCGCGACGCAGCGATGACGGCCGCATCGCTCGGCGAGGACGCCAGCTCGTCGGACTGGAGGACCTGCCACCAGGTGGCGCCGGCCGTCACGAAGCCGAAGGTGAGGACCACGGCGATGGCCAGCCCGGTCATCCGCCCCGCCAGCGGGCGCTCCCGCGGCATCACGGGCGGCCGCCGGGCGCGTCACGCCGGACTGCACGCCGGAGCCGGGCGAGGCGCGGCGGTCGCGGTGGCGCCAGCGGCGCGGGGCCGCGGTCCGAGAGGGCGAGGAGCATCCCCACCACGAGCGCATTCGCCAGCAACGACGACCCGCCGTAGCTGACGAACGGCAGCGTGATCCCCGTCAGGGGGATGAGCTTCAGGTTCCCGCCAGCGATGATCGCCGCCTGGACCCCGACCACCAGCGCCAGGCCGGCCGCCAGGAGGGCCCGGAAGTCGTCGCGGGACGCGGCCGCGATCCGCAGGCCCCGCAGCACGATCACGAGATAGGCGGCCAGGACGGCAGCCACGCCGACCATGCCGAGCTCCTCGCCGATGGCCGCCAGCGGGAAGTCCGTGTGGATGGCCGGGATCGGCGGGCGCCCGTCGATCTCCGGGAGGCCCGCCCCGAGGCCAGTCCCGAGGAGGCCGCCGCGGGCGAACGCGTGCAACGCCTGGATGAGCTGGAAGCCGTCCCCGAGCGGGTCGGCCCACGGGTCGAGCCAGATCGCAATCCGCTGCTGGACGTGCTCGAAGAGGGTGGCCAGCAGGGCGAACCCGGCGCCGAAGAGGAGGAGCCCGATCACGACGTCGGTCAGGCGGCCGGTGGCGAGGAAGAGCAGCGCCAGGAAGACCGCGTAGTACAGGAGAGCCGCCCCGAGGTCGCGCTGGACGACGACGATCCCGAGGGCCAGAGCCAGCATCGCGCCGATCGGCGCGAGGTACGGCAGCGGGGGCACCGTGATCGGGCCCAGCAGGCGCACGCGGGCGTCGGCCAGGAGGACCCGGTTCTCCGCCAGGTAGGCCGCGAAGAAGACCACGAGGATGACCTTGAGGAGCTCCGACGGCTGCCCGCTGAACGGACCGATCGAGAGGGTCAGGCGCGAGCCGTTGACCTCGGAGCCGAAGACGAAGGTCGCCAGGAGGAGGACGAGGCCGGCGGCCGCCCAGGTGTACTTGTAGAGGCGGAGCCAGCGGTCCGACCGGAACGCGACGGCCACCGTGGTCACCACGGCCAGCGCGATCCCCAGCCACAGGAGCTGCAGTTCGCCGAGGCCGAGGGTCCACGGCCCGATCTCCTGCACGACGAGCCCCTGGGGAAGACGCTCCATCAGCAGGAGCCCGATCCCGCCGAGGAAGGCCGCCGCCGGGAGGAGGATCTCGTCGAGGCGCCGTCCGGACACGACGAGGACGAGGTGAGCCGCCAGGAGGCCGGCCGCGAAGAGCACAAGCCCGAGCGGGTCGGCCGGCTCGAGCCGGCCGGTGCGCAGGAGGCCGAGCGACAGGCTTCCCATCGCCAGCGCGGCCACGACCGCGCCGAGCAGATAGAGCTCGCGGCGCCGGGGCCGAGGTCGCGGGAACCCGGGCAGGGCCGGGGCGCGGGCGACGAGGCCCGTCACCCGCGTCCCCGTTCGAGCCGGAGGCGGACGTCTCCGATCTGGATCTCGTCGCCGTAGCCCAGGCGGGCGATGCCGGCGACCGGCGCGCCGCCGACGTAGGTCCCGTTCGTGCTGCCGAGATCCTCCACGTACCAGGCCGTGCCGCGGAAGGTGAGGACCGCGTGCTGGGCCGACGCGTACGGGTCGTCGAGGACGACGCTGCTGCCGAGGTCGCGGCCAAGGGTCGTCACCGCGTCGAGGGCGAAGACCTCGCCCGGCGCCGGCTGGCCGGCGGAGGCGACGACGACGAGCCGCCCGAGGGCTGCGGCGGGATCGCGCGCGGCGGCGCGCACATCGCGGAGCAGCGCCCGCGCCATCAGCGCCAGGGCGAGCCACAGGAGGCCCAGGAACGCGAGGCGGATGGCCCACAGGGCAAGGTTCAGGCCCGCGTCCATCAGCCGGCGCCTGCCGCGGGCACGACGATCTCCAGGCACGTCGCCCCCATCTCGATCCGGTCGCCGGGACCCACGACCGCCTCCCGCACCACCTCGCCGTTGACCCGGGTCCCGTTGGTGCTGCCGAGGTCGGCCAGGACGAGCCGTCCTCCGCGCGGCGCCAGCCGCGCGTGGCGCCGCGACACCAGCGGGTCGACCAGGGTCACCTCCGCGTCGGCGGCCCGCCCGATCAGCACGGGGTGCCCCTCCAGCGGGACGTCCCGCAGCACGCCGCCGGGCATCCTGATCCGCAGCACCGCGCCGGGGGGGATCGTCGGCGGCAGCGGGTGGACCAGCGTCCGCTCGGGCTGGAGGTCGGGGTCGGCCACGGGCCTCCGGCCGTCGGCGAACGCCGCCGTCACGACGACGTCGCCCGGTTCCAGCGTGGCGCTGCCGACGACCGCGACCGAGGGCCGCTCCGGGATCCGGTAGCCGCGCCGCCGGGCGTGCTCCAGGGCAGCGGCGGCGAGATCGTCCTCGAGCGTGGCGAGCCGGGCCAGCGCCGCCGCGTCTGCCGGGCTGACCTCGACCCTGAACCGCGTCGGCGCCAGCATGCCGTTCGCGCCGGCCCGCCGTTCCTCGTCGATCGTCCGCTCGAGCCGGCGCGCGAGCGTCACGGGCTCGAGACGGGCCCCGAGCAGGCGTGCGGTCGGGCGCTCGAACAGCCGCTCCAGGAAGCGTTCGAGGACGGCGAGCGGGCGCATGGAAGACGACGGACCTCCGGTGCGGGCGTCACGGACGCGAGCGAGGGACGATCGGGCGGGTCTGGGGGTACCTCGGTCCCCGGGGCATTCGAATCCCTACGGTATACTCTCGCCCCCGCGGATGGGTCCACGCGATCCGCCCGTGGGCGCTGCACCGGGGGCCAGATGACCGACACCCTGACTGAATCGTTCTGCGAACGCTGCGGCACGCGGTACTCGTTCGAGAAGGCCGCGAGGCGTCGCCGCAGCGGTCTCGGCCGTGTCCGGGTGCTGACCCGCGGCCTGAAGAACTACGTGGCCAACGACGGCCTCCCGATGACCGAGGCGATGGCCGCCGCGCGCGACGACGAGGCGCGCGCGGGCACGGTTCAGCAGCTCGACGCGTTCCACGCGGCCTTCAACTTCTGCATGACGTGCCGGCAGTACACCTGCAGCAACTGCTGGAACACGAAGGCCGGTGAGTGCCTCACCTGCGCCCCCGACGTGACCCGCGAGGTCCTGCCGGCTCCCTTCCCCGAGCTGCCCGCCGCCGGTCCGGTCGAACCCGGGAACGGCCACGCAGCCGTCGAGGCGATGACGTGGCCGCGCGTCGACCTCGAGCGGGACCTGCCCGGCGACTCGCCGGGCGGCGAGACCATCGACGTGCCCGCGTCGCAGCTCGGCGTCGAGGAGCTCCCCGTCCAGGAGCTCGATGTCGAAGGGCAGGCCGCCGTGGAGGATCTCGGCGTCGAGGAGCCCGGCGTCCTGGCCCGCCTCGACGCCTTCGTCGCCGTGCCGCCCGTGGCCGGCGTGGATGAGCTGACCCCCGAAGAGCTTGCCGAGATCGAGCAGGCCCTCTCGACCACGCACCCGGCCGGCGAGGCCGCGCCCGAGCCGGATGCCATCCCGGTGCTGGAGGCCGCGCCCGAGCCGGAGATCGTCCCGGTGCAGGAGGCCGCGCCCGAGCCCGTGCTCGAGGCCGCGCCGGAGATCGCGCCCGAGCTGGAGATCGTCCCGGTGCAGGAGGCCGCGCCCGAGCCCGTGCTCGAGGCCGCGCCGGAGATCGTCCCGGTGCAGGAGGCCGCGCCGGTGCTGGAGGCCGCGCCCGAGCCGGAGATCGCGCCCGAGCCCGTGCTCGAGGCCGCGCCGGAGATCGCGCCCGAGCCGGAGATCGTCCCGGTGCAGGAGGCCGCGCCCGAGCCCGTGCTCGGGGCCGCGCCGGAGATCGTCCCGGTGCAGGAGGCCGCGCCCGAGCCCGTGCTCGGGGCCGCGCCGGAGATCGCGCCCGAGCCCGTGCTCGAGGCCGCGCCCGAGCCCGTGCTCGAGGCCGCGCCCGAGCCGGAGATCGCGCCCGTCGAGGCCACTGGAGAAGCACTCGCCGCGTCGCCGGCTGCCGAGCCGCCGGCGGTTCCGGCCGCCCCGGGCAATCGCGCCGAGGCCGCCCGCGGCCAGACGAGGAGACTGCTCGGTCGCTTCCGCCCCGGCCGGCCCGCCGGCGCGCCTCCCGCACCCGAGCCCGCCGTGGTCGTTCCCGCGGTGATCGTCCATCTGGCGCAGGAGCCGGAGCCGGTCGCCGCGCCGCCGGCACCTGCGCCTGTCGCAGTGGAGCCTGCCGCGCCGCACGTCTCGCCGGAGCCCGCCCTCGTCGCGGCGGAGCCCGCCCCCATCGCGGCGGAGCCAGTCCCGCAGCCGGCACCCGCGCCGGAGCCGGTCCCGCAGCCGGCACCCGCGCCGGAGCCGGTCCCGCAGCCGGCACCCGCGCCGGAGCCCGCCCTGCTGCCTGTCGCGGCCGAGGCACCCACCGACACCATCGAGCAGCCACGGTGGCAGGTCGTCGCCCCAGACGGTGCTCCGGCTTCGCCCCCGACGACGACGCCGACGACGTGGCCCGACGCGCCCTCCTGGCCGTCCAGCGCGTCCACCCCGCGAACCGGGACGGGTCCCGGCCCCTCCGCTGCTCCGTGGGCGTCGCGGCTGGCGACGGCCCGGCCAGAGCCGACCGGCGTGTGGGCCGCTTCCAGCCAGGAGGTCCTCGCAGCCCCGGCCGGTGCACCCCACGGAGCGCCGGCTGTGCAGGCCTGTGTCAGCTGCGGCCTGTCGCTGTCGGCCAACGCCCGGTTCTGCCGCCGCTGCGGAACCCGCCAAGCCTGACCGGCGATCACTCCCGACGTCGCCCCGGGACATTCGCGATCCGGCCCCGGCCGCGTTCAGATGCCCGGCGCCTCTCCCGGACGATCCGCCGCCGCCCGGGCACGGGCGCGCCGGTCACGCTCGGCGACCCATGCCGCCCCCAGGAGGAGCAGCTGCGTGACGTTCCCGAGCCAGATCATCCCCAGGAACAGCGCACCGAAGGCTCCATACAGCTGGGCCGACCCGAAGAGGAGCGGCCCGAGGATCGCGAAGAGCGACGTCAGCAGGTAGATGGCGATGCCAGTGGCCAGGGCCGGGACTCCCAGCATCCGCCAGCCGGGGCGCGGCCGCGGGACGAACCGATAGGCCAGCGCCACGATTCCGGTCATCGCCGCCAGTGAGACGACGGAACGGGCCGCCGGGCTGGGGACCCCGATGACGTCCCCGATGGGACCCGGCAGCGTGATGAGCACCAGGACGATTGCGGCCGCGAACGTGCCGCCGGCGACGGAGGCGACGGCGACGATGTCGCGGATCGGCGTGCGCCCCTCGCCCGAGTCCTCGAAGACGACGCGGAACGCGCCGTCGAGGGCCCGCACGAGCGAGCTCGCCGACCAGACCAGGAGGAGCACGCCGACGATCCCCGTCGTAGCCGCGATGCCGGAGACGCCCTGGAGGGCCTCGTCGATGACCGGGCCCAGGGGCGGGAACGCTTCGGCGACGATCCCCACGATCTCGTCCCGCACGGCGGGGTCGCTGACGAAGAGCCCGGCCACCGCCAGGACGACCAGCAACGCCGGGACCAGGGCGAACAGGGCGACGAACGCCAGCCCGCGGGCGAGGACCGGGCCGCTGGACGCCGAGTAGCGCATGTAGACGGCGTGGGCCATCCCGATCCGCGGGACCCCGAGGACCCGCCCGACCAGCGGCTCGATGACACCGACCGCACGGCCGACCATGCGCTCGATGACGCTCGGCCGCTCTTTCAGCACCGGACGCCGGGCATCGTCGCCCGTCGGCGCCGGTGCGGCCACCCTCAGAGCTCCTCGAACAGGCCCGGCTGGAGCGCCTCGGCGGATACGCGGCGCCGCGGGCGGAGGAGCGCCCGCACCTCGGCCCGCCGGACGTAGCGCCGACCCCCGAGCTTGAGTGTCTGGAGGCGGCCGCCGCGGGCCCAGCGTCCCAGCGTGTCGGCGCGCAGGTGGACGTTGGCCGCGGCCAGGATCTCGACCGCCTCGGCGAGGGTGATCCAGTCGGCTGCGGCGCGGCTCATCGACGTCGGCTCAGTCGTTGGAGCTCGATGCCGGCGAGCCCGTCGCGTCGCCGGTCCCGCTCGAGCCGGAGCGGGAGGAGTCGTCACCCGAGCCGGAGCGGGAGGAGTCGTCACCCGAGCCGGAGCGGGAGGAGTCGTCACCCGAGCCGGAGCGGGAGGAGTCGTCACCCGAGCCGGAGCGGGAGGAGTCGTCACCCGAGCCGGAGCGGGAGGAGTCGTCGCCCGAGCCGGAGCGGGAGGAGTCGTCGCCCGAGCCGGAGCGGGAGGAGTCGTCGCCCGAGCCGGAGCGCCGGCTCTTCTTCGGGGCCGCGCTCGAGGAGCGGCGATCGACCTTGGCCCACCCGCTCCCCTTGAACACGATCGTCGGCGGGGCGAATACCCGGTTTACCGTGCCGCCGCACTCCGGGCACTGGTGCGGCCCCGCCTCGTTGACGCCGTGGAACGCCTCGAAGCGGTGGCCGCAGGAGCGGCAGGCGTAGTCGTAGATGGGCATGTCGCTCGCTTCCCGGTCAGCCGCGCAGCAGGCGCATGCCGCACTTCGGGCAGTAGAACGCCCGCTCGTGCGCGGACGCGAACCCGCAATGGGCGCAGACCAGGCCGCCCCGGCCGGCGGCCGGCATCGGCCGATCGGGTGGGGCGATCCCGAGCGAGTACTGGTTGGCGAGGATGTTCTGGAACAGGCCGCCGAGAATCCGGGCGGCGATCCGATCGGTGTCGCCTCGGACCCCCCGGCCGCCCCAGCCCACGACCGCGCGGACAAGCATGTCGCCGGTGCCCTCGTCCCAGTGCGAGACGACGCCACCCACGATCGCGCTGTAGTCGGGGTACCCGGAGGTGTCGACCTCGCCGTCGAGCAGGGCGACGGCCAGGGTGTCGAAGGCGAGGTCGATCGCGTCGAGCGATTCGAGCACGTAGATCGCGTGGCGGGTGATCGGCCCGTGGCCGTGGTGGGCATTCACCCACTGCATCGCCTCGGACGAGCGAATGATCGAGGGCGACGCCTCGCTGAACTCGATGGGGAGCGGCTCGACGACCTCGATCTCGCTCCGGGCGACGCCGGTCATCATCGACGGCAGCTCGGCCAGCGCCCGCGGTCCGGCCTGCAGGCGCACGCCCTCGCTGCTCTTGCCCGCGTAGTAGAGCTTAAGGATGTACTCCTGCGCGGAGGCATCCTCTGCCACGACGGGCGGGGCGGCGGGCGGCGCCTCGTCGTGACCCTTGCGCCTCAGGAACTCGAGCGGCACGGAACCTCCATCGGATCGTCGGGCGTAATCCTAGCAGCGCCACACCGTGGTGCCGGTGCCCGCTCAGCCGGCGAGCCGGGCGCGCAACCTAGCGGCCCGCTCGGCCAGCTCCGCCTCCCGGGCACGCGTGCCCTCGACGACGGACGGCGGCGCCTTCGAGGTGAAACGCTCGTCGGCGAGGCGGGCCCGGGCGGAGGCGACCAGGGCCTCCGTCTCCACGAGCTCCTTTTCCAGCCGGGCCCGGTCGAGCCCGGCTGCGCCGGCGTCGGCCGCCGCCGGGTGGATGACGGCCTCGAGCGCACCCGCGACCACGGCCATCCCTCCGTCCGCTGCTGCAGCGCGCAGGACACCCGGATCGGCCACCCGGGCCAGCGGACGGGCTCGGCTGAGGCGCTCGAGGGCCGGGCGCAGTGCATCGAACGCCGGGGCCAGCGTCCCGGGCACCTGCGCAGCGACCGGGAGCCAGGCAGTCGGGTCGATCCGGGCCTCGCTGCGCGCATTACGGATGGCGCGAACGAGGTCCAGCAGGGCCGCGACGTCGGCCTCCGCCGCGGGGTCGATCGGCCCGGCGGCCGGCCAGTCGGCGACGGCCAGGAGCTCCGGCTCGCCCACGGCGCGAGGGAGCTGCCCCCAGATCGCTTCGGTCAGGAATGGCATCACCGGGTGGAGCAGGCGCAGGTACGTGTCGAGCGTCTCGACGAGGGTCCACCAGGTCGCCTCCCGCTCTGCCGCGGGCAGCGTCTCGTCGGCAAGCCGGACCTTGGCCAGCTCGAGGGCCCAGTCGCAGTACTCGCCCCAGATCGCGTCGTAGAGCGTCGCCGTCAGCTGGCCGAAGGCATACTCTGCGAGCGCTCGATCGGCCGCCGTCACGGTGGCCGCCGCCCGGCTCCGGAGCCAGCGCTCGGCCGGGCCGAGATGCGCCGGGTCCGGCGCCACCCGTGGCGTGCCCGCTGCGATCGTCGCCGGCCGCGCCCCGAGGACGAACCGGGCCGCGTTCCAGAGCTTGTTCGCGAAGTTCCGGGCGTTCTCCAGCTTCTCGGCGCTGAACTTCTGGTCGTTGCCGGGGGCCGCGCCGTGGATCAATGCGAAGCGAAGCGCGTCGGCGCCCGACTCGTCGATCGCCTCGAGTGGATCGACGACGTTGCCCTTCGTCTTGGACATCTTCTGGCCATACGGGTCGCGAACCAGGCCCGAGAGGTAGACGACCTGGAATGGGGCGTCGCCGAGGAGGTGGATCCCCAGCATCATCATCCGGGCGACCCAGAAGAAGATGATGTCGTAGGCGGTCTCCATGACCGTGCCCGGGTAGAAGCGGGCGAGGTCGGGCGTCTCCTCCGGCCAGCCCAGCGTGGAGAACGGCCAGAGCCCCGAGCTGAACCACGTGTCGAGGATGTCGGGGTCCTGGGTCAGCTCCGCGGCCCGCCGACCGCAGGCCTCGCAGGCGTCCGGCCCGTCCTTCGCCGGGCTCACCGTCACGTGGCCATCCGGGCAGTACCAGGCAGGGATCCGGTGGCCCCACCAGAGCTGCCGGCTCACGTTCCAGTCGCGGATCTCGGTAAGCCAGTGCTCCCAGACCCTCTCGAAGCGTTCGGGGAGAATGACGGTCCGCTTCGTGCGGGTCGCGTGCAGGGCGGCCGCCGCCAGCGGGGCCGTACGGATGAACCACTGGGTCTTGAGACGGGGCTCCACGACGTCGTGGCTGCGCTGGCAACGCCCGATCACCATCTCGTGAGGTTTGGTGCCGACAAGGTCACCGGTCGCCTCGAGGTCGGCGAGGATCCGCTGCCTCGCCGCGTAGCGCTCCAGGCCCGCGTAGTGACCGCCGGCCTCCGAGATGTGGCCGTCGTCGCGCATGACGTCGACGAAAGGCAGGTCGTGGCGCTGGCCGGTGGCGTAGTCGTCGGTGTCGTGGGCCGGCGTGATCTTCACGGCGCCGGTCCCGAAGGCAGGGTCCACCACGGCGTCGGCGATGATCGGCACGACGCGGTCGACGAACGGGATCCGTGCGTGGCGGCCGACGAGGTGGCGGTAGCGGGCGTCGTCGGGGTGGACGGCGACGCCGGTGTCGCCGAGGATCGTCTCGGGGCGCGTGGTCGCCACCGTGATCGAGGTTGTCGGGTCATCCTGCCCCGTGTCGTCGTCGACCAGGTGGTAGCGGATCGTCCAGAGCGTGCCCGTCTCGGGCGTCGCGATCACCTCGAGGTCGGAGAGACTGGTGCGGCAGCCCGGGCACCAGTTGATCAGCGTCTCGTGGCGGTAGGCCAGGCCCTCGCGGTGGAGGCGCGCGAACGCCTCCCGAACGGCCCGGCTGGAGACGTCGTCCATCGTGAAGCGGAGGCGGCCCCAGTCGATCGAGGCACCCAGGCGCCGCTGCTGGCCGAGGATGACCTCCCGCGTCTCGCCGATGAACTGCCACATGCGCTCCAGGTACCGCTCGCGGCCCAGGCTGGCGCGGGTCTCGCCGTCGGCGGCGATGATCCGGTCCAGCACGAACTGCGCGGCAATGCTCGCGTGGTCGAGGCCCGGCAGGAACAGCGCCGGGCGGCCGGTCATCCGGGCGTGCCGAATCATCAGGTCTTCGACGGCGCTCCGCTGGGCGTGGCCCAGGTGGAGACTGCCGGTGACGTTGGGCGGCGGCTGGATGATCACGAAGGGCGGCTTGGCGGCATCCGCGCGCGAGCCGGCGCCGTCCGGCGGGAAGATGTCCGCCGCCAGCCAGCGCTCGTAGATCGGCCCTTCGAATGCGCTCGGCCGATACGCCTTCGCGAGGCCTCCTGGCGCCGCCTGGTCCGCGCCGGCCGCCTGGTCCGCGCCGTTCCCTGGGTCCGCCATCGCTGCCACTCCCTGCTGGAAACGAAACGCCCCGCTCGTCCAGCGGACGAACGGGGTCGTGGTGCCACCTGCTGGTTCGGGCGCCGGCGCGGGCCGCTCATCGCGGGCGCGGGGTCCGGTGCCCCTCGTGGCGCGCTAACGGGCGCCGACCGCACGGCTCGCGAGCGACCTTCGCGCCGGGTCTGCCGCGCGGCTTGCACCGTCCCGCGCTCGCTTCGGCCCCCGCCGACGCTACTCCTCTCGGTCACCGCCGTGAGGGCCGGAGTGTAGCACGGGGTCGCCCGCTCGCCGCGCGCCGCGTAACCGGCCGCGCGCCCCAGCCGCAGCACCAGCTCCTGCACGCCAGGTGCCCGGCATCGGCAGGCTCGACCAGGCGATCACGTCCGAAGGTGACCTGCAGCTGCTGGTCGAAGGCGGTGGCGACTCGCTGGAGTGCATCCAGGTCGAGGTGGCCCCTGCCGCGCTGGAAACGGCTCACGACCTGGCAGGGCGGCCGGGCTCCCGGCCGGGACATGCTACGCGCTGGCGCCGCGGGCGGCGATGAGCTCCACGTAGTTCGTCTCGTCGACGCCCTTCTCCACCTCGGCCTCGGTCAAGAGGAGTGGCGGGCGGCCATCGCGGATCGTCTCCTCGGTGATGATGCACTTGCGGACCTCCGTCCGCTCCGGGATGTCGTACATCACCTCGAGGAGGGCCTCCTCGACGATTGTGCGCAGGGCGCGGGCGCCGGTCTTCCGTGCGATGGCCGCGTCGGCGGTCGCGCGCAGAGAGCCCTCGGTGAAGACCAGCTCGACCTTGTCGAGCCCCAGGAAGCGCTGGAACTGCTTGGTGATCGCGTTCTTGGGCTCGGTCAGCACCCGCACCAGGTCGTCGGCGGTCAGGGCGGAGAGCGTCACCACCACCGGCAGGCGTCCCACGAACTCCGGGATCAGGCCGAACTTGAGGAGGTCCTCCGGCATGAGGCGGTCGAAGATCCGCTGCCGCTCCGTCCGCGTCTCGGCGTCGTCGTGGCCGAAGCCGAGCGAACGCTTCCCCACCCGCTCCTCGATGATCTTCTCGAGCCCGTCGAACGCCCCGCCGCAGATGAACAGGATGTTCGTCGTGTCGATCTGGATGAAGTCCTGGTGGGGGTGCTTGCGCCCGCCCTGGGGCGGCACGTTGGCGACCGTCCCCTCGAGGATCTTGAGGAGCGCCTGCTGGACCCCCTCCCCCGACACGTCGCGCGTGATCGACGGGTTGTCGGCCTTGCGGGCGATCTTGTCGATCTCGTCGATGTAGATGATCCCGCGCTGGGCGCGGGCGACGTCGAAGTCGGCCGCCTGAATCAGGCGCAGGAGGATGTTCTCGACGTCCTCGCCGACGTAGCCGGCCTCGGTCAGCGACGTCGCGTCGGCGATGCAGAACGGCACGTCGAGGACGCGGGCAAGCGTCTGGGCCAGGAGCGTCTTGCCCGAACCCGTCGGCCCGACGAGCAGGACGTTCGACTTCTGCAGCTCGACGTCGTCGGCGGCGGTCGTGCCGGCGTTGACACGCTTGTAGTGGTTGTAGACGGCCACGGAGAGAACCTTCTTGGGCTTCTCCTGGCTGATCACGTAGTCGTCGAGCGAGGTCTTGATGTGGCGCGGCGCCGGGAGCTTCTCCGTCGGCTGCTTCTGGCGGGGCTGCTCGAGGAGCTCCTCCTCGATGATCTCCTGGCAGAGGTTGATGCACTCGTCGCAGATGTAGACGCCCTGCCCCGCGATCAGCTTGCGGACCTGCTCCTGGCTCTTGCCGCAGAACGAGCAGCGATAGGGGACCTTGGGCGTCTTGCCGGTCGGCACGATCTCCTCACCCTCTCTGCGGCTGCATCCGGCGCGGTCGCCGGCCTACGCGCCGGCCGGCGCGGGCCCGCCGTCGGCGTCCGACGACGCGTCCTTGGCCGGGTTGCTCGCCGCCGGCAGGCCCGGCGACGCCGCTCCGACCTTCTCGGGAGGCGTGTAGATGGCGTCGATGATGCCATACCCCTTCGCCGTCTCGGGGTTCATGAAGTAGTCCCGCTCGGTGTCCTTGACGATCTTCTCGATCGGCTGGCCCGTGTGGCGCGCCAGCAGCTCGTGATTCGCGTTGACAAGTGTCTCCATCTCCTTGACCTGGATGAAGACGTCGGGGGTGTTGCCGCGGAAGCCGCCGGACCCCTGGTGGATCATGATCCGGCTGTGGGGCAGGGCGTAGCGCTTGCCCGGGTGGCCCGCCGCCAGGAGCACGGCGGCCATGCTGGCCGCCATCCCGACACAGATCGTGCTGACGGGGGCACGCACCAGCTGCATGGTGTCGTAGATCGCCAGCCCAGAGGTGATCACGCCGCCGGGCGAGTTGACGTACAGGTTGATGTCCTTCTCCGGGTCCTCGGAGTCGAGGAACAGGAGCTGCGCGATCACGAGGTTGGCGAGGGTGTCCTCGATCGCGTCACCCAGGAAGATGATCCGCTCCTTGAGCAGGCGCGAGTAGATGTCGTAGGCACGCTCGCCGCGGCTCGACGACTCGATGACCATCGGGACGAGCATCTGGGGACCTCCTGGTGCGGGGCCCTCGGCGCGGCCGGGGGCCGGCGTCGGGCGGGAACGGTCGGGGAAGCGGGCGGTCACGCCGGAGACGCCTCCGCGTCGAGCGCCTCCGCCTCGCCTGCGTCCGGCGCGACACCGGGCACCGACGACGGCTCGTCGCCCTCCGCGTGTGGGATCGCCGGGTGCTCGGGATGGGCCGCCAGCCAGCGGTCGACGAGCATCTCGACGACCCGCGATCGCCGGAGCGAGCTGCGGATGGCGGCCTGGGCACGCGGCGTGTCGAAGTAGGCCGCCAGCTTCGGCTGGTCCGCATAGCGCGACCTGGCGCGGATGATCTCGTCGATGATGTCGCGGTCCGGGACGTCGATCCCCTCGCGCGACGCGATCTCGCCGAGGACCAGGAGCGTCTTCGCGCGCTCCTGCGCACCCGGCCGGAACTCGGCGTGGAGCTCCTCGGCGCTCTTCGCGCTGGCCGAGAGGTACGCCTCCTCGGTGATCCCCTGGCGGGCGAGGGCGCCCTTCAGCTCGTCGTGCATCACCTCGACCTCCTCCTCCACGAGGATGTCGGGAAGGTCGACGGTCGCGTTCTTCACCGCGTAGTCGATGATGCGGTCGGCGAAGCCGTGCCGCGCGCGGTCGAGGGCGTTGCGCTCCAGGCGCTTGCGGATCTCGGCCCGGAGCGTCGCCACGTCGGCGAAGTCGCCCATCGACCGGGCGAAGTCGTCGTCGGCGGGCGGCATGATCTTCTCGCGGAGCTCCTTGAGGTCGACGGCGAAGTGGGCCGTGGCGCCGCGCAGCGACTCCTCCTGGTAGTCATCCGGGAAGGTGATCTCGAACTCGGTGGACTCGCCGGGCCGCAGGCCGACCAGGTGCTCCTCGAAGCCCGGGAGGAGGCGCTCTTCGCCGAGGACGAGGGGCATCCGCTCAGAGGTGCCGCCGTCGAAGGGGACGCCGTCGCGCGTGCCGACGAACCCGATGACCGCCCAGTCGCCGTTGGCCGCCGGGCGGTCCTCCACGGGGCCGAGGGTCGCCTGCTGGTCGCGCAGCTCGTCGACGACCCGGTCGACCTTGGCGTCGTCGACGGCCTCGATCTCGGGAGCGAACGGGAAGTTGGCGTAGTCGCCCAGCTGGACCTCGGGGCGCAGGGGGACGGTCGCCTTGTAGCGCAGCGGCTTCCCCTCCTCGGCCTCGACCATCTCGACGTCCGGGCGGCCGATGATGACGATCGACGGGTCTTCGGCCGTGCCCTCGGCCCACGTGCGGTAGCTGGAGTCGACGAGCGTCTCCACGGCCTCGTCCCAGACCGCGCCCTCGCCGAGGACGCGCTCCAGCATGCCGCGGGGGGCCTTGCCGGGGCGGAACCCCGCGACGCGGGTTCGCTGGCTGAGGCGGCGGGTGGCGTCGGCGACGGCGCGCGCGACCTGGTCGACGGGGAGCTCGATCTCGACGACGAGGGTGCTCTTCGCGGAGGGGGTGGTGGTCACATGCATGGCCGAAGAAGTATAGGGGCGGCTCCCGGGGCCCGCCGGTCGGCCGCCGGGATCGCCTGCCGGGGCCAGCATCCGCCGCGCACGGGTCTCCGGCGTCGCGCGCTGCCGACCGGCCGGCAGGTGGTGCTCCGGTGGGCGGAGGGCGATGGTGGGCGAGGTCGGGGTCGAACCGACACGCCGCTCACGCGGCACCGGCTCCTAAGGCCGGCGCGTCTGCCATTCCGCCACTCGCCCGACGTGGAGTCTAGCGGGTGGGCGGCGTCCCCTTGCCGTCGATCCGGGCGCGGATCGCCTCCTCGCGGCGGGCGACGTCCTCGTCCGACGTCGCGGTCACGCGCTTGATGATCTCGCGAGCCACCGTCGACGCGAGCGGTGCCGCGGTCGCGTAGATGAGGCGGCGTCGGAAGCGGTTCTCGGTCCGCACGCCACCGGCGACGAAGTCCGCGAACTCGCGCTCCAGCGCACCCCGGACCTTCGCCCCGTCGTCGCCGAGGGCGCGGACGGCCTTCTCCACCTCCTCGGGCAGCAGGCTGGGCGGCAGCGGGTCGGGGGCGCCGACGACCCGGCGCTTGACCGATCGGAAGAGCTTCCGGGGTCCTCCGGCAACGACGAACGCTGTGCCACCGACCACCGCCGCCGTCTTGCCGGGGTTCCGCTTCACCTTGGCCCGGACGTCGACCGCGGCACGGGCAGATGCCTCGAGCCGGACGAGCTCGTCACCGAGGGCCGCGCGCGCCGCGATGAGATCGACCAGCGCAACGGACGCCGCTTCCGCCAACTCGGCGGTCGTCGGCGAATCCGCCGGGGTGTCGTTGAGGCGCTCGTCCGTCATGCCCCGTCCTCCCTGCTGCCGGGCAGGCGCGACTTCGCCCAGTCCCTCGTCTCCTCGGCCGCCGCGATCGACGCGCTCGGCAGGAAGCGCCGCTTGAGCTCCTCCCAGTCGTAGTCGCGGAGGGCGAGGGCGGCGAAGGCCGGCCAGGCGATCAGGGTCGCGGTGACGCCCAGGGCGACCCCGACCTGGAGGCTGAAGCTGATCGCGGTGAATGCGCCAAGAAGGGCGCCGAGCACCGCGCCCCCGACGAACCCGCCGAGGGCGCCCCCGACCCCGCCCGCGCGCGCTCCGCCGAGCAGGCCGAGGACGGCGAAGATGGCACCCCCGAGGGTCACTCCGACGAGGAGCGGCCGGATCGCCGGGTCGATGCCCGCGTAGACCGTCTCGCCGATCGCCGCGTACGCCGCGTTGGGCCACGCCAGCCCGAGCACCGTGCCGACCACGATCCCGATCAGCACGCCCAGCAGCAGGGTCCCGGCGAGGTAGCGTCGCGAGATCCGCAGCGCCCCCAGGACGAGGGCGAACGCGGTGGCGAGCGAGAAGAGCGTCGCATGGAGGATGCCCCAGCCCATCGAGCCGAAGATCCACTCGCCGAGGAAGAGGGCGGTGCCGACGGGGACCAGGAGCGCGATGTACAGGATGAGCGCGATCGCGAGCCCGACTTCGACGGCCACCTGCTTGGCGTCGGCGAGGATGACGGCGAGCTCGGCCCTGGCGAGGACGAGGTGCGCGTCGACGAGGGCGCGGCCGGCCCCGATCGTCCTGCCGAGCTGCTCGCGGAGGCCGGCGGGCTTGGGCGGCCTGGGCGGCTTCGGGGGCGGGGGCGAGCCCGCGGGCGGGCCGGCGCCGGGGGCGCGCGGAGGCGGCGTCGTCGTGGGCGGCGCACCGGCGGACGTCGTCGGTGGCCCGGCGGGCGGAGCATCGGCGGGCGATGACCCGTCCCACGGCTCCCCGGATGCCGTCGCCGGCGTGTCGCTCGTCGTCGGGGAAGCCCCGCCCGCGGCCGCCATGGTGGCCTGCGCGTTCGCCGCAGCCACGTCGGCGGCGGCAGCCACGTCGGCGGCGGCAGCCACGTCGGCGGCGGCAGCCACGTCGGCGGCGGCAGCCACGTCGGCGGCGGCATCCGCCTCCGCCGCGGCTTCGGCTGCCGCTGCGACGTCGGGAGCGAGGGCTGGCTCGGGAGCCGGCGGCTCGGCGGGCCGGGACGCGTCGAAGGGTGGCTGCGCGCTCAGGGTCGGGCTCCTTCTCGCGGGAGGTACCGGGCGATGATACCGCCCTCATCGCTGATCGCGGGCGACACCCGGCCACGCGCGGCCCGGACGGCCCGCGAGACGACCGTCGCACGCGGACCTTCACCGGCGAGCTGCCGAGGTCCGCCGGAGGTCCGCCCGAGGTGGGTGACCGGCGAGCGGGAGGTGACCAGGCTTCGTGACGGATCTCATTCACGCAGCAGAGGTCCTGGAACCGCACCTCCTTCAAACGTGTCGGGTGACTGGCGTCCGGCGCGGAGTCGAGCCGCGTCCGCGCGTGGAAACGCTGGATCCCGTCGAACGTCGCGAGGGCGGCCTCGGCCCGGGTCGCCCGGGGCGTCGCGGTCTGCGAGGTCGTCGGGTGTCGCCCTACGCAACGCGGCGACCGGGCAGCGGGTCGGGCGCTCTCTACTCGTCGCTCTCGTAGGTGGGATGCAACGATGCGACCGATGCGCGGCCCGCCCGGCCGCTTCCTTTCGCCCCGCGCAAGCCGGCGTCGGGCCTGTGCGGCAGGCGCAAGGGGACGTACAGGCCGCCGTCGCGGCCCGAGCCGTCAGCTGATCGTGAGGACCGGCTGCTGGCGGGCCGCGCGGACGCTCATGCGGGCGGCGACGGTCCTGGCGAGGGCGGTCATTGCCTGGGCCGCGGCCCCGGGCTCCCGCTGGGCAACGGCAGGGATCCCCGCGTCGCCACCCTGGCGAACCGTCACGTCGAGCGGGATGCCGCCGAGGAACTCCACGTCGTGCTCCCGGGCGAAGCGCTCGGCGCCGCCGCGACCGAAGATCTCCGTGGCCTCGCCGCAGTGCGGGCACACGAACGCGCTCATGTTCTCCACGACCCCGATGACCGGGACGTTCATGCGCTTGAACATGCCCAGCGCCTTCTCGACATCCGAGATCGCGACCTGCTGCGGCGTCGTCACGAGGACCGACCCCGAGATCGGGACGGCCTGCGCCAGCGTCAGCTGCGCGTCGGACGTGCCCGGCGGAAGGTCGACGACGAGGTAGTCGAGCTCGCCCCACGCAACGTCCCGCAGGAACTGCTGGATCGCCCCGCCGACGAGAGGCCCGCGCCACACGATCGGCTGGCCCTCGGGCACGAAGAAGGCGATGGAGATCACCTTCACGCCGTAGCGCTCGAGGGGCAGGATCTTGTTGTCGGCGTTGGCCGTGGGAGCGCCGTCGATCCCCATCATCAGCGGGATGTTGGGCCCGGTGATGTCGGCATCGAGGAGCCCCACCGATGCGCCCGCCTGGGCGAGCGCGACGGCCAGGTTCGTGCTGACCGTGCTCTTCCCGACGCCGCCCTTGCCGGAGGCGACGGCGATGATGTTCTTGACGCCATCGAGGAGCTGCAGACCGGCCGACGGCGCCGCGCGGCGCACCATCGCGCCCCACGTGATCTCGACCTCCGTCGCCCCAATCCCGGCGAGGGCCGCCCGCACGTTCCGCTCGATCTCGTCCTTGAGCGGGCAGGCGGGCGTCGTCAGCTCGATCGTGAAGGCGACCTTGGGGCCGTCGATCGCGATCGCCTTGACCATGTTCAGGGTCACGATGTCGCGGCCCAGCTCGGGCTCCTGGACGGTGCGGAGCGCGTCGAAGACGGCGCCCTCGGTGAGCGTGCTCATCTGGCGGTCGAGTCCTTCCGGTGCGGGACGCTGCAGCCCGGGCGTCGCGCCCGGCCCCGCATCGTAGCGCGGACGGCTCGCGGGCGCGTCCGGCGGCGCCCGCCGCGGCGCACGTCGGCTGGCCACCGCTCGGGCTGTCGCTGCTCCCCCTCCGCCCGCCGCTCGGGCCGCCACCCGGCCGCCACCCGCCCGCCGCTCCGTCGCGGCTGCGGAATTCGCATGCAGGGTCGAGCCCAGCCGCGAAACCCGCAGATTCAGATGCGAGTTGACACGGGTTTCCGTGCGACCGTACGATCTCGCACGCTACTGCAACGCGGTAGGGCCGGTGCACACGCGAGGAGGCGCCGCACCGGCAGCGCGCGAGCACCCCCGTCCCCGGGTGACCGTGCCGGGCAGCCCTTCTCGTCCGAGGAGCAGCGAGGCGCACGTGGCCAACGGCATCGAAGTTCGGCTCGTGGACGTCGTCAAGATGTTCGGGGACGTGGCCGCGGTCGATCATGTCAACCTGGAGGTCCGCGACGGCGAGTTCTTCTCGCTGCTCGGCCCGTCCGGCTGCGGCAAGACGACGACCCTGCGGATGATCGGCGGCTTCGAGGAGCCCACGTCGGGGTTGATCGAGCTCCACGGCACGGACGTGACGTGGCTGCCGCCCTACCGGCGCAACGTCAACACGGTCTTCCAGAACTACGCCCTCTTCCCGCACCTCACGATCTTCGAGAACGTCGCCTTCGGCCTACGGCGCAAGAAGGTCAAGGACGGCGAGATCAAGGCGCGCGTGAGCGAGATGCTCTCGCTCGTCGAGCTGGCCGGCTTCGAGAAGCGCAAGCCGACCCAGATCTCCGGCGGCCAGGCCCAGCGCGTGGCGCTGGCCCGGGCACTGATCAACCGGCCCGGCGTGCTGCTCCTCGACGAGCCCCTGGGCGCGCTCGACCTGAAGCTCCGCAAGCAGATGCAGCTCGAGCTCAAGCGGATCCAGCAGGAGGTCGGGATCACGTTCATCTACGTGACCCACGACCAGGAGGAGGCGATGACGATGTCCGATCGCATCGCCGTCATGAACCGCGGGCGCTACGAGCAGCTTGCCAACCCCGAGACCCTCTACGAGCGGCCGACCACCCGGTTCGTGGCGGGATTCCTGGGGATCTCGAACCTGCTGCGCGGCACCGTCGTCGAGAAGTCCGATCGCCACGCGGCCGTCCGGCTCGCGGACGACAGCGTCGTGCGCCTCCCCGTCGCCGCCGTCGACAGCGCGACGAGCATCGAGGTCGGCGTCCGGCCGGAGAAGATCCGCCTGTTCACCGCCGACGCGGACATCCCCGCCGGGATGAACGTCCTCTCCGGCACCGTCCGCGACGCGTCCTACGTCGGCGTCAGCACCCAGTACGTCGTCGAGACCCGGAGCGGCGGACGCATGACCGTCTACGAGCAGAACGTCGAGCGGACCATCAGCGGGTCCCTGCACCAGCCCGGCGAGCACGTCCGCCTGGCGTGGTCACCCGACCACTCGTTCGCCGTTTCGACGGCCGCCGCGGATGCAGCGACCGACAGCTGATCGCACGTCGCCACGGGCGGCGCGATGGAGGAGCAGATGTCCGAGCACGATACGATCCTCGACCGGCGGGTCTCCCGGCGCAGGGTGCTCCAGGGTGGTGCCCTGGTCGGCGCCGGCGCGTTCCTTGCGGCCTGCGGGACGCCCGCCCAGTCGACCGCGCCGTCCGCGGCCTCGTCCGCGGCGCCGAGCGCCGCGCCGGGCGAGAGTCCTTCCGCCGAGAAGCCGACCCCGAGCGACATCCTCAACTTCGCGAACTGGCCGCTGTACATCGACCAGGACGAGAGCAGCCCGCCCGTGAGCCCGACGCTCGAGCAGTTCACTGCCAAGTACGGGACCAAGGTCAACTACTCCGAGGCGATCAACGACAACGACTCCTTCTTCGGGACGATCCAGCCGCCCCTCCAGGCGGGCCAGGACACCGGCTGGGACCTCATCGTGCTGACCGACTGGATGGCCGCCCGGATCATCCGCCTCGGCTGGGCGGAAACGATCGACACGGCCAACACGCCGAACTTCGTCGCCAACGTGAAGGACGTCTACAAGGGGGTGCCGTGGGACCCGGACAACAACCTGCGCGCCCCCTGGCAGTCTGGCATGACGGGCCTCGGCTTCGACGAGGCGGTCACCGGGAGCCTCACGAGCCTGAATGCCCTGTGGACCGACGACGCCCGCTGGAAGGGCAAGGTCTGGTTCCTCTCTGAGATGCGGGACACGGTCGGCCTGACGCTCCTCAAGCTCGGCTACAAGCCCGAGGACTTCACGATGGAGCAGGCCGACCAGGCGTTCGCGGAGATCCAGAAGGCGGTCGACGCGGGGATCGTCCGGAGCTTCCTCGGCAACGACTACAAGGAAGGGCTCGTCAAGGGCGACCTCGTCCTCGGCACGGCCTGGTCCGGCGACATGATCATCGCCAAGGACGAGAAGGCGACGCTCACGTTCGTCATCCCCGACGAGGACGGGGCCCTGTGGACCGACAACATGCTCATCCCCAAGGGCGCCCAGCACAAGTTCACCGCCGAGCTGATGATCAACTGGGTCTACGACCCCGTGATCGCCGCGCAGCTGGCGGCGTACATCTGGTACGTCTCGCCGGTCAAGGGATCGCAGGAGGCGATCGCCGCCAACCAGGATCCCGAGGTCGCGGCCCTGGCCGAGAACCCGCTGATCTTCCCCGACGACGCGACGCTCGCCAGGGTGCACATCTTCCGGGACCTCAGCGAGGAGGAGGAGACGTACATGAACGACGAGTTCTCGAAGGTCACCGGGAACTAGCCAGCCACGCCGGTGGCGGCCGGGGCACCCCCCGCCGCCACCCTCCGCCCCGCCTGAGGATCGCCCGTGGGACAGCTCCTCCGCCGCTACCGGTTCCTCGTCCCGTATCTGCTCCTCGCCCCCGGCATCGCCTGGCTGACCGTGTACTACGTCTACCCGGCCATCCAGATGTTCATCGCGTCGTTCTGGAGCGGTTCGCTGGCGCAGGGGTTCACGTTCTCGTTCGAGAACTGGACGAACTACACGGAGGCGCTCGACCGCTACTCCGAGCAGTTCATCCGCTCGATCGTCTACGCCGCCCTCGCGACGCTGCTGACGTTCGCGATCTCGTTCCCGCTCGCGTACACGATCGCCTTCCGCGGCGGACGCTACAAGAACCTGCTGCTGTTCCTCGTGATCGCGCCGTTCTTCACGAGCTTCCTCTTGCGAGTCATCAGCTGGCGCACCATCCTCGGCGACACCGGGCTCCTGCTGGGCCTGCCCAAGGAGCTCGGCATGCTGCCGGAGGACTTCCGCGTCCTCGCGACTCCGCTTGCGGTCATCACCGGCATCGCCTACAACTTCCTGCCGTTCATGACCCTGCCGATCTACGTGAGCCTCGAGAAGATTGACCGGCGACTCCTGGAGGCCGGCCAGGACCTCTACGCGACGCCGCAGATGACGTTCCGCAAGGTCACCTTCCCGCTCGCCCTGCCCGGCATCTTCGCGGGCACCCTGCTCACCTTCATCCCGGCGATGGGCGACTACGTCAACGCCGAGCTGCTGGGCCAGACGCCCGACACGCGGATGATCGGCAACGTCATCCAGAACCGGTTCCTCACCAACAACGACTACCCGACGGCGGCGGCGCTCTCCTTCATCCTCATGGCGGGGATCCTCGTCGCGGTCGCGATCTACGCGCGCCTCCTCGGCACCGAGGAGCTCACGAGCGGGGCGGTGTGAGCCGATGACCGAGAGCGTGCTCGCCCCCTCGGCCGGCCGGACCCGCGGCACCGTGCGCCAGCGCGGGTCGCGCTGGCTCGGCCGCTACGGGCTCTACGTCTACACGGCGCTGGCGATCGTCTACCTGATGCTGCCGATCGCCGTGATGATCCTGTTCAGCTTCAACGATCCCGTCGGCAAGTCCAACTTCACGTGGGTGGCGTTCAGCCTCGACGCCTGGCTCGACCCGTTCGGCGCGCTCGGGCTCCAGGACGCGGTGTTCGCCAGCCTTCGGATCGCCTTCATCTCGACGATCGTGGCGACGCTCCTCGGGACGCTCATCGGCCTCGCGCTCACGCGCTACGAGTTTCGCGGCCGCGGGGCGACGAACCTCTTCATCTTCCTGCCGATGGCGACGCCGGAGATCGTGCTCGGTGCGTCGCTCCTGACGATGTTCGTGTCGATCGGCCAGCCCCGCAACGAGCTGACGATCCTGATCGCCCACATCATGTTCAACATCAGCTTCGTCGTCGTGACGGTCCGGGCCCGTCTCACGGGATTCCCGCGCCACCTCGAGGAGGCGGCGATGGACCTGGGGGCCACCGAGTGGGTCACCTTCTGGAAGGTCACCTTCCCCCTGATCTTCCCGGGGATCATGGCGGCCGCCCTCCTCGCCTTCAGCCTCTCGATCGACGACTTCGTCATCACCAACTTCACTGCGGGCCAGACCGTCACCTTCCCGATGTTCATCTACGGGTCCTACCGCATCGGCGTCCCCGTCCAGGTGAACGTCATCGGCACGATCATCTTCCTGACCGCGGTCGGCGCCGTCGTCCTGAGCACGCTCCTGCAGCGCCGCGATCGCGGCACCTGAGCCGACGGCGATGGGATCGACGGCCGCCGGCGCGGGTGGGATGGGGCTCCTGCGGATCGGCGACGCGGCGCGGACCGTCGGCGTTTCGCCGAGCGCGCTGCGATTGTGGGAGCGCCAGGGCCTCGTCACGCCCCTGCGCCAGGGCGGGCGTGAGCGGCGCTATGGCCCGGCCGAGCTCGAGCGCCTGCGGAGGATCCGCCGCCTCCGGGCGGTCGAAGGACTCAATGCCGCGGGGATCCGGCGCGTGCTCGGGAACGAGCCGACCCGGGCGGCGGCGCACCTCGAGCCGACGGGCGAGGAGCACCCGCGCCGGCCGCAGGTGCACCTCGTCGGGAGTCGCCTGCGCGAGCTCCGCACGTCGCGCAGCCTCTCGCTGCGCGACGTCGCCGCCCGGTCGCACCTGTCGGCGTCGTTCGTCTCCGGCCTCGAGCGGGGCACGACGGGCGTCAGCGTGGCGGCGCTCGTACGGCTCGCGGGGGCCTTCGACACGACGGTCGCGGCACTCGTCGGCGGACCCGGCGGGACGGCTCGCTCCACGCCGGATCGCGTCGTCCGCCACGGCGAGCGCGAGTCCGTCGACGCCGGGCGCGGCGTGCGCATCGAGGAGCTGGCGTCGCTGGCGACCCAGCTCCAGCCCCAGCTCTTCGTGCTCGCCCCCGGGGCCACGTCCGCCGGGTCCTACGCCCACGCCGGCGAGGAGTTCATGTACGTCCTCCAGGGCCGTGTCGCGATCTGGCTCGACGAGCACGAGCACCACGAGCTGGGCCCCGGCGATGCCCTCGCGTTCCCGTCGTCGCTTCCCCACCGCTTCGTCGCCCTCGGCGCCGACGAGACGCGGATCCTGTGGGTCAACACGCCGCCGACCTTCTGAAGGAGCACCCATGGCCGACACGGCCGCCATCTCGCCCGCCGCCTGGGGGTCGCTCCCCGACCGCTCCGTCGTCCCCGCCGTCTGGAGCCGCGTGACGAACCTCGCAGTCGACCGCGGCGAGGGAAGCTGGCTCGTCACCACCGACGGCGAGCGCTATCTCGACTACAGCTCGGGGATCGGGGTCACGAACACCGGGCATGCCCACCCCCGCGTCGTCGCCGCCGTCCAGGCCCAGGCGGCCAGGCTGCTCCACGGGCAGCAGAACATCGTCTACCACGAAGCCGGGCTGCGCCTTCACGATCGCCTCCGGACGCTGCTCCCGGGCGGGCCGTGGCAGGGCTTCCTCTCCAACTCCGGCGCGGAGGCCGTCGAGGCGGCCGTCAAGCTCGCGCGGGTCGCGACGAAGCGCCCCGTCATCCTCGTCTTCCGGGGCGGCTACCACGGGCGGACCGCCCAGACGATGGCCCTGACCACGGCCAAGAACGTCTACCGCGGGGACTTCGAGCCGCTCCCCGGCTCGGTCTACAGCACGGCGTACCCGTACTGCTACCGGGCACCCGGCGGGGCTCACGCGCCCGACGCCGGCTGCACGTGTGACTGGGAGGTGCAGCTCGATCTGACGCTTCACACGCTGACCTACCCGGAGCACGTGGCCGCGGTCATCGTGGAGCCCGTGCTCGGCGAGGGCGGCTACATCGTCCCGCCGCCCGGCTTCCTGCCGAGGCTGCGCGAGATCACCCGCGCCCACGGGATCCTCCTCGTCGCCGACGAGGTCCAGACGGGCATGGGTCGCACCGGAGAGCTCTTTGCCGTCCGCCACTGGGACGTGGACCCGGACATCCTCGTCTTCGCCAAAGGGATCGCCTCGGGCCTGCCGCTGTCCGGGATCATCGCCCGGTCGGAGCTCCTCGCGGCCTGGCGGCCGGGCGCCCACGGTGGGACCTACGGCGGCAACGTCGTGGCCTGCGCCGCCGCCAACGCGACGCTCGACGTCATCGAGGGCGAGGGCCTCGTGGCGAACGCGCGCGAGCGAGGCGCCCAGCTCCTCGCGGGGCTCCGGGCGATCCAGGCGCGCCACCCGGCCGTCGGCGACGTGCGCGGCCTCGGCTGCATGGTCGCCATGGAGTTCGTGAAGCCGGGCGAGGGCGACGGGCGGGTCCCGGACGCGGACCTCGCGAAGCGCGTGATCGCCGGCGCCCTCGAGCGGAAGCTGGTCGTGCTGTCGGCGGGCGCCTACGCCAACGTGACCCGGATCATCCCGCCGCTCGTGACGACGGCCGAGGAGGTGGACCTGGCGCTCGGGATCCTCGAGGAGAGCGTCGCGGCGGCCACCACCGCCTGATGGCCCGCGCCGAGCCCGCCATCCCGCTCGACGCGCTCGAGGTCCTGCCGGCCACCGGCGATCGCTGGCCGCACGTCGTGACCGTGCTCGGCGGCGACGGCGAGCGTGGCTGCTGGTGCCAGGCCTGGCGGGGCACGAGACGCTCCGACGGCCTCGGTAGCGACAACCGGGCCCGGCTGGAGGCCCAGGTCCGCGACGGGTCGTTCGCCCCAGGGGTGATCGCCTACCTCGACCGCGAGCCGGTCGGCTGGTGCGGGCTGGGCCCGCGCGCGGCGATGCCCCGCCTCGTCGGCTCGCGGACCATCCCGGCCGTCGACGACGCACCGGCCTGGTCGATCGGATGCTTCGTCGTAAGGCCGGGGTACCGGCGGCGCGGCGTCGCCCGGGCGCTCCTCCGGGGCGCGATTACCTACGCGCGGTCGCAGGGGGCTCCGGCCGTCGAGGCATACCCGATCGACCCTGTCGGCGCCCGCGTCTCGGGCGCGTTCGGCTTCGTCGGCTTCGTCTCGACCTTCGAGGCGGCCGGCTTTCGACGGGTTCTCCTCACCGACGCCCACAGCGCGGGTCTCCCCCGCTGGCTCGTCCGGCTCGACTTGGCCTGAGACCAGGAGACCACCAGCCGTTGATGCAAGGGGATGTCGCGCCGATGCATGGGATGCAACCGAACGCCGCCGGGGCGCCGCCGCGGTGGCGTGCCAGATGCCGGGGCGGGGCGACCACCGCCCCCGCGGGCGAGCACCGCCGTCGCGGGCGAGCACCGCCGCGCTGCGCGCGCGTCAGGACCCGCTGCGCCACTCCCACGCCCGCTCGACGTACGCCTCGCCGAAGCCCACCCCCGCGTAGAGGCGGTTCGGTCCCGCGCCGGTCCCGGTGTCCACGCACGCCTGCGTGGCGCCCGCCCGCCGGGCGCCCTCGAGGCCACGGCGCAGGAGGGCCTCCGCGAGGCCACGCCGCCGGTGGTCGGGGTGGGTGCAGACCGGCTCGATGATCGCCAGCCGGTTCGCCGGTTCGATCGTCACCCCGACGTGGGCCGCGAAGGCGCCGTCGGCCGCCTCGGCGACGAGGTGGAGCGCAGGGTCGTAGTCCGGTGCGTGGCGCTCGAAGACGAGGTACTCGGGGGCGTCGTGGAACGTCCGGCCGAAGGCGGCATTGAGGAGCGCCGCCAGGCGCCGGGCGTCGTCGCGGTCGCCGGGCCGCAGAGCCCGCACGGCGTACCCGGCGGCGACCGGCGAGGGCGCCACTGCGCGTTGGCCGAGGCGCTGCCAGCGGGTCACGCCCCACTCATCTGTCGGCCGCCAGCCCCGCACCTCGACGAGACGCTGCCTCAGGTGGTCGTAATCGCGGACCTGCGTGACCAGGCCGCGACTGCCCGCGCCGTCGTCCACGGCCAGCGCCTCCTCCGCCCAGGCGACCATCGACGGCTCGACGTCTCGATGGAGGGGATCCACCTGGAGCGCCAGCCTGCCGGCCCCGTCGGCGTGGGCGGCGGCGACGAGCGCCCCGCCCGGCCCCTCCCAGGCCCGGGCCTCGCGCTCCAGGCGCGGCTTCCATGCGGGGTCCGGGTCGTACCAGCGCCAGCTGTCCCAGCGCCGGACCTCCCACGTGAACCCCGGCGCAGAGCGGGCCAGGACGTCCACGAGCAGCGCCCGGACGCGGAGCCAGTCGGACTCGCGGAAGGGCCGTCCGGCGTCGAGTTCGGGCGGCGCGGCCTTCATCGGGGCGCGGGGCCCGCTACCCGCGAAGCCGGGCCAGGATCTCCTCGTGGAGGTGGCCGTTGCTGCCGATGAAGCTGCGGGCCCAGACGTCGCGCGCGCCGGTCACGTCGGTCACGCGGCCGCCGGCCTCCTCGATGATGACCAGCGGGGCGGCGACGTCCCAGCTGTGCATCCCGGTCTCGAGCATCCCCTCGGCCGCGCCCTCGGCGACGAGGGCATAGCCCCAGAAGTCGCCGAAGCCCCGGTCTCGCCAGCACGAATTGAGGAGGGCGTCGAAGCCCGGCATCAGGCCCGACCCCACGTTCTCGCGGCGGCTCCCATAGATCAGCTGGGCATCCTCGAGCGCCGGCACGTCGCTGGTCCGCAGCCGCCGGCGCTGGCCGTCGCGGGTCACCGCCCAGGCGCCCATGCCGCGTGCCGCGTACCACCGCTCGCCCAGGGCGGGCGCCGACATCACCCCGATCTGGATCTCGCTCTCGGCCTCCACCGCGAGCAGTGTCCCGAACAGGGGGATGCCGCGGATGAAGTTGTGGGTGCCGTCGATCGGATCGATGTACCACCGCACGCCCGCCGCCGCTTCCTCGTCGCCGTACTCCTCGCCGACGAAGCCGTGCGCGGGGTAGATCGCCTTGACTCGCTCGCGGATCAGGCGCTCGATCGCCCGGTCGGCCTCCGTCACGAAGGTGCGGTCCGGCTTGCGCGTCATCGGCACCTCGCGGCGGTACCAGCGCAGGGCGAGCCGGTCGGCCTCGTTGCACATCTCAAGCGCAAGCGAGAGCCAGGCGGTCAGGTCGGCCTCGCTCGCCCGGCGCAGCCCGGCGCTCCAGGCCGCGCCGAACGGAATGGCGTCCGTCACGATCACGAAGCCTCGCCTGCGGCCTTCAGCGCAGCGGGCGCCGGGCGGTGCCATTCCGGCCCGTTCGGCACGTAGCGCGCGAGCAGGTCGGCGGTCCCGGTCACCTTCAGCTGGTCGAAGAGGAAGGCGAGCTTGACGGACTGGCTCGCGAGGATCTCGCCCTTCGTGGCGAGGCTCCAGGTGCGGCGCTTGAACGGGCCGATCGCCTTCTTGCGGGTGGTGTACAGGAACTGGCTGTCGGTCTGGTCCGGCTTGCGCTCGTCGGCGGCGTTCTCGACGAGCCAGGCCTCGATCTCGGCGCGCAGGTCGGCCGGGAACGCGGGGTGGTCGTAGACCGCGTTCTGGAAGCCCGTCGCAAGGTGGATCTCGGCGGTCTCGACGGTCGAGAAGAGGTGGAACAGGCTGTCCGGCAGCGTGCTCGCGCCGTGCTGGACCGCGCCGGCGACCCCGTACTCGGCGCGACCCACCTCGCCGAGATCCTTGAGGACGTTGAAGTCGAGCTTCACCTCGGCCACGCCGCCGTCCGGCAGGGGGATCCCACCGTGGCTCGTGCCGGTCTGGACGCTCACCTTGCTGACGCCGACCGCGCCCGGCTTCCGGGCGTCGAGCTCGCGGCGGAAGCCGTCGAGATACGCCCGCAGGTCCTCGACCGTCGAGTTCGACTTGCCGACCTCGCCGATCTCCCCGCCGATCGAGATGGTGACCCCTTCCGGCTCCAGGCCGCGAATGAGCGCGGCGATCTCAGCGGCGACCGTGTAGTTGACCTTCTGCTCGAGGTCGACGGTCGGCTGGGAGAGATCGACCAGCGTCGAGCTGTCGATGTCGATGTTGAGGTAGCCGGCGGCGATCGCGTCGCGGCAGCCCTTCCGGATCTCCTCCGTCATCGCCTCGGGGTCGGCCGCAAACTTCTTGGCGTTGAACTGGTAGTGGTCGCCCTGGATGAAGACCGGGCCGACCCAGCCGGCGGCGATGGCCCCGGCGAGGCAGTTCGGGGCGTACTCGAAGACGCGCTGCCAGGTGTAGGTCTGCTCGGAGCGGGCGAGCTCGAGGATCACCGGCCCGACGGCCTTCTCCTTCGCCGTCTCGAAGACCTTCCTGGCCGTGTCGAAGGTGTCCATCCGGATGTTGATCGCCGGGACGGTGAAGCCGGACACCTCGCCGCGGGCGCGGGCCGCATACAGGTCCTGGATGCTGGCAGAGCGGGCGCCCAGCGCCTGGCTGGCCTCCCAGATGATCCAGCGGGCCGCCTCGACCGTCGCCTCGTCCTCCGAGAACGTCTGGGTCCAAGCCAGGTCCTCGATCGTCCGGGAGCGGAAGGCGGCCTCGTCCGTGACAACGACGCGATCGCCGTCGATCCGGGCGGTCCCGTCGAGGAGGGCGAGCAGCTCGGGGATGGAGGCGGCGACGGTGGGCATCGGGGCGGGTCTCCTGTTGATGGCGGGCGGGGACGCGATGCGGCCGCACTCGCTGGGTGACGGCGTGTGTCGTGAAGCGCCCGAGCGGCAACTATGTGCCGGGAGCGACAACCCGCCCATGGTACGCCGACCGGCGGCCGGGGCACCCGTCCGGGCGGCCTCTCGTCGGGGGCCGAAGGGACGGGGCCTTCGTCGGGACCAGGATGGACCACCACCGGGGGGCCCTCACCTCGACCGGGCGTTCTCTTAGGCGCGGCTGGCCCGCCCGCAGGGGCCTGGGCGCGCCTGCGCGCGGCTGTGCGGTGAGTCCGCGCAGACCGCGCAGTCCGCGCAGACTCAGCCAGGGCCCAACACAGCACGAAACCCCGCCAGCGTGGAGGGGATTCGACCCATCCGGCCCACCCTTCGTGCTCGACGATCCGCGATCCGAGTCAGGAGAGACTCCCGCCGCCCACGAGGGTCCCCGACCGACCACGAGAGGCCCCGGCCGACGGCGGCGCGGCCCGTTTCGGGCCAGGGGTCACTGGCGGCGGGGCCCCGCACCTCGTGTCGCGGGCGACAACGCCAGCATGCCTCTCGCCGAGCTCCGGGTGCTGGCCGGCCACCCGGCGAGCGGCCAGCGGACCCGGCTCGATCCGCTCTCCGGCATTGCCTCCGTGCTCGACGATGCCGGTCTGAACGACCCGCGCTCCCGGCGGCGCCCCCCCGTCGACGCGCGCACCGTCAGCCGGGGCGCGCGTCCTCGTCCGGCTCCGGTTCGGCCGCGACGGCGACCACTGCGTGCGCGCCGTCGCGAAGGCGGTACCGCCCGCGCTCCACCCGCTCGAACCAGCCGTACGGGTCGCGGGCGAGGATGCGGCCCGCGTTTGGAGCAGACGCCCGATCACGCAGCGCGCCCACCGTTGCCGGCCCATCGGCGAGCGCCTCGGCGACCCGCAGCGCCTCCTGGCGGTACGCGGTCATGATCGGGACGCGCGTCGAGCCACCCGGGGTCGGGTCGCCATGCCGCCGGGCGTGCTCGGCCAGGAGCCGCCCCGCGCGTCGGCGGTGGTGCGGCGGGCGGTATGGGCCCGGCTCGACCGCGACCTCGACCGCCTGCCTCGGCCCGTGGACCACCAGCAGGCCCAGGCCCAGGCGGCGGCAGAGCGGCCGGATTCCCCGCCGCCGAACCGCCTCGGCGGGGACGGCCACGTACACGGTCTCGGAGACGCGCAGCCGGTCCAGCGCCTGAAGGACGAGCCCCAGCGTGAACCGCAGCTTCAGCTCGACGATCACCGGCGGCTCGTCGCCGCGCACGGCCACGACGTCGCAGCCACCGACCTCGCCCTTGACGGCGAAACCCGCGCCCTCGAGCAGCGCCTTGACCGGCGGGTAGAGGTCGACCTCCCGGCGCCGGGCCTCTGGACGGCCGGACGCCACGGCGCGGTGCGGACGCTCGGCGCGCGCCCCGCCCGGCCCCGTCACGCGACGCCGGCCTCCCGCGAGAAGCCAGCCACGATCGCGTCGAGCTCGGCCCCCAGGCCGTCGGGCAGCGGGGGCGGCACGTGCGTGGCGAGCAGCGATCGTGCGCGCTCGCGTGCCCGGTCGCGGGGGGAGGGGCGCCCGGCCGTCTCCCACTCCTCCCACGTGCCGCGGTCGAAGAGCCGGGGCTGCCAGAGCTCGCGCATGTGGGCCACGGTGTGCTCCTCGGCCAGGAAGTTGCCGCCCGGCCCCACCTCGCCGATCACCTCGACCGCGAGGGCCTCATCGTTGATCGGAATGCCGCCCGCCAGGTGGCGGACGAGCCCGAAGACCTCGGCGTCGAGAACCATCTCCTCGAGGGCGAAGACGCGGGCCGCGTACAGGAGTCCGGCGCCCGACAGCATGTCGGCCCCGGCGAGGAGGCTCGCGAGGCCGGACAGGCCGTTCTCGAGGCCAGCCTGCCAGTCGGGGCTCTTCGCACCGGGCGCGAACGTCCCCACGCTCGACGGCACGCGGTAGTGGCGGGCCAGCTGGGCGAACGCAGCCTGATAGAGGAGGTCCTCGGGCCCACCGCAGGTCGTGAGGCCGGTCCGCAGGTCCATCGTGGTCGAGCAGGCGCCGTAGAACGTCGGGGCCCCCGGGACGAGCAGCTCGACGATCGTCATCCCGGCCAGCACCTCGGCGTTGCTCTGGGCGAGGACGCCTGCCGGCGTCGCGGGCGCGGTCGCACAGCCGATCGCCATGACCACGAACCCGGCGGGGACGCCCGCCTCCGCGTAGACGAGGGCCGCCTCGAGGGCGTCGCCGTCGAAGGTGAGCGGGCTGAGGCTCACCTGGAACGAGGAGACCACCGGCCGGGTGCGGAGGGCGTCGGCGCCGCCCGCGACAGCCCGCGCGATCTCCACCGCGCCCCGGGCGGCGAGCGGCGTCGTCGCCGTCATGAGCTGGACGTGCTTGCCGCTGTTGGCCAGCTGCGTCCGCAGCTCGTGCAGCGGCCGCACGGGGACCGGCCGATCACCCGCCTCCACGCCCTGCCAGAGGAAGGCGATCTCGGGAAGTGCATCGGCGAGGCGGGTGACCCGGGCCAGGTCCGCCTCCGTGGACGCTCGTCGTAGGCCCGACTCGTCGTCGAGGATCTCGGCCGCGCTGCCGTCTACGGAGAGGTAGCCGTGGGCGCCGTCGAGCGGCAGGTCCCAGACCGGGTCGCGGGCGGCCAGCGTGTACGTCGGGGGCGCGGCCGCGAGGGCGGCCTCCACGAGAGCGGCCGACAGGCGGACGCGGTCGCCATCCACGTGCGCTCCGGCCGCGGCCACCCGCTCGCGCACTGCCGGCGACGTGACCGCGACGCCGGTCTCCGCGAGGATCCGCAGGCTCGCGGCGTGGAGCCGGGCCAGGCCGTCCGCCGACAGTGGACGCAGCGGCGGCTCCCCGAGCGGGAGCGACCGGACGGGCGAGGCGGGGGCGGGCATCGAAGCCTCCGTGGTACGGGCGACCGGGCGCCGGCGTCGGCGCCGACGACCGATCGAGCCTAGCCCAGCGGGCGGCGCCGCGCCGACCCGGCCCGTCGTGCGGACGGCCGGCCACCGCGCGAGCCCGGCCCGTCGTGCGGACCGGCGCCGCACGGCATGCTCCACGCCACACACGCCGTACGCCACGCTCGCTGCACGCCACGCATGCCGCACGCCCTTCCGCCCGCTACGCGACGAGCGCCGCCCTCCGCTCACGCTCGGCCTCGAAGTCGCCGGCGCGCATCCGGCAGCGCTCGGCGAGGTCGGGCAGGATCCCCCAGGAGAAGTCCTCCCACCGATCGCCGCGGGGGTCCCACGTCGCGAGGACGGCCGGGCGCTCGCGGCGCGGATGGCCACCCGCGTCCAGCATCACCGGCCGAAGGTAATGGGCGGCCACGACCCGCGGCTCCCCGCCGCTCTCTGCCGGCCGCTCGACCACGAGGACGACGCCGAGGAACGATGTCTCATCGTCGGACAGTCCCTGGCGGCCCAGCACGTCGAGGACCCCGGCGAGGTCCGCCGCGTCGACGAGCGCCGCGAGACCGCTGCGCCCGGTCGTCGCCGCCATCGCCGCCCGGACGGCCCCCGGCTCCGTGCTCGGCGCCAGCGTCCCGGCGACGCGCACGAGGCGGCCGGCCCCACCCGAAGCGGCCGCATCGGGATGGCGGTCTGCCGGAAGGGCAGCGACCAGCGCGTCGAGGAGCAGCGAGCCGCTCGGCAAGTCGCGGCCGGCGACGAGCACGGGGACACCATGCTCCACGAGGAGCCACGCCAGCGCGGCGAGCGACGGGTCGAGCAGATGCCCGGCGACGAGGCCGGCCAGGGGCGAGGTGGACGACGGCACGAAGGCTCCAACGGCGCTGCGGCGGGAAGGCGTTCGAGCCTACCGAGCCCGACGGCCAGCGTCAACGACGCCTTCGCGGGGATGTCGAGTTCGAGGAGCCGCGCCCTCCCGGCGTCAACCTCGCGCCCGCATCGGGCGCTCCTGCTGCGTCGTCGACGGTCCTCCAGCCGTGTCGCCGGGTCTTCCCGTCCCGGGGACGGTAGGAGATACTGCCTTCCGTCAGGGGGCGGTTCGGCCAGGGAGGTGCGGCACATGGTTCAGCGGCTCATCGGCGTCTCGATCGGCGCGCTCATCACGTTTGCGATCCTCTGGTTCAGCGACTTCACGAACCAGGTCGACCTCATTCCGTGGTACTTCGCCGCCGCCGTCATCGGGGCGATCGCGAGCTTCTTCTGGCCGGTCGTGGCCGGCATCTGGCTGGGCCGCCGGGCCAGGGCCCGACGCGACGACCAGATCCAGAAGGAGGTCGACCGCCAGATGGCGGAGAAGTCGCGGCAGGGCTGAGGGCCCGGTCCGGCTCGACCGGCGCTCTCGGCACGCAGGGTCCGGACCCGGCACGGGCGCTCGCGCGCATGGAGATCAGGCCGGCAACGACCCACCTCTGGCCTCTGCTCGCGGACCTGTTCGCCCGCCACGGCGGGCCCGACACCCGCTCCTGCTGGTGCGCCTGGTGGCGCCTGCGCGCGAAGGACTTCGCGGCGAGCTCGTCGGCGGCCAACCGCGAGCGCCTGCGCGGGCTCGTCGAGAGCGGCCCCCCGCCGGGATTGCTGGCGCTCGAGGACGACCGGGCGGTGGGCTGGGTCGGCCTCGGGCCGCGCCCGGAGTTCAAGCGGATCGAGCTCTCGAGGGTGATCCCACGGGTCGAAGGTCCGACGCCCTGGGCGATCGTCTGCTTCGTCGTGGCTGCGGACTCCCGCGGCCGGGGCGTCGCCGACGCCCTCCTGGCGGCGGCCGTCGAGCATGCGCGCGACGCCGGAGCCCTCGCCCTCGAAGCCTATCCCATCGACCCCGCCGCGGCGCCCGGCGGCCGTGTCCGCGACACCGGCGCGTACGTCGGCACGCGCTCCATGTTCGAGCGGGCCGGGTTCCGGCTGGCGTCCGCCACGACCTCCCACAGCGGCGGGGCGCCCCGGGTCGTGATGCGCCGCGAGCTTCGCTGATCGGCCAGCGCCGGAGCCCGTGCCTGCGCCGCCGACCTGGGTGACCGAGGATCGGCGCGCGAGTCGTCCGACGAACGGCCCTGGCGTTGCCCCGACGATCGGCGCGCGAGTCGCCCCAACGTGGGCAGGGCCGGCGCGGTTGCACGCGCCGCGCTCCGGACCTGGGGCGGGGGCTTCACGTGCCATGCTCCGGACCTGGGACGGGGCCGTTTGCGTTCAGCTCAACACCGCGCCCCATGACGGCGCCGACAGGCTGAAGCCTTGCGTTCGACGTTGGATTTCTTGCCGTCATGGGGCGGCCGGCAGGGATCTTGCGTTCAACGTCGCACTCTCTGCCGAAAGCCGGCCCCTGCAGGCCCGGTGTGTGGTTCAACTCAACGCGGGGGCGGCGGCCGGCGTGAGGCCGCAGCGCGAGGGCGGCCGCCGGCCGGGCGCCCCAGCGCGGCGACGCCCCGGCGCCACAACCTCCGCGCACCGAGACGCCCGGTCCCGTGGACGACCCCCGAGCTCGGGGGTTGACACGGCCCTGCCGGCGGGCGTACCGTCCCCACCGGCGCGGCAGTCCCGCGTCCACGACAGACGAGGCGTGAAACCCGAATGAGCGATCGGATCCTCCACATGAGCGCCCGGGTGCGGCTGACCGCGCCCGTCGATGGCGCGCTCTGCGGGCGATCTGTGCCCAGCTCGGCCTAGTCACGCGGCGGTAGCGCCGCCAGGCAGGAACCGAAGCCGCGGGCCGGATCAGGGCCCAGCGGCTTTTTGATTGCCCCGCGCACGGCGGGGCGGCGACCCGGAGCCGCGGGCCCACGACGCAGGAGCTGACGTCGGGCCCGCGGCTCTTCTCGTCCCCGGACGATCGAAGGCCGCGAAGGGGCCCTCTCCACCGGGATCGCCGACCACCGAGACAAGGAGACACCGTGAGCATCCTCACCGAACCGAAGATCGCGCTCCGGCGGCCCGTCTCGGCGAACGACGAGACGATCACACCGGTCCCGGTCGAGATCGACGAGCCCGCCCCGGCGGAGCCCGTCGGACCTCCGGCCCTGCTCCTCGATCACGTCTCCAAGACGTTCGTCGTGGGCCGCAAGAAGAAGCCGGTCACGGCCGTCGACGACGTCTCGCTGAGCGTTCAGCGGGGCGAGATCTACGGCATCCTCGGCGCGAACGGGAGCGGCAAGAGCACCCTCATCCGCCTCGTGTCCACCCTCCTGACCCTCGACCGGGGTCGCGCGGAGATCTTCGGGCACGACGTGGAGCGGGACGAGATGGCGGTCAAGCGCCTCATCAACCGGGTGAGCGTCGACGCCGCCTTCTTCAAGAAGCTCTCGCCGTACGAGAACCTGGCCTTCGCCGCCCGCCTCTACGGCCTCCACGCCGGCGAGGCCCGGGCGGAGGCAGTCCGGATCCTCGCCCGGCTCGGGATCTCCGAGAAGCGGATGGGCAGCCCGATCGAGCAGATGAGCCGCGGCATGCAGCAGAAGGTCGCCATCGCGCGAGCGCTGCTGACGTCGCCGACGCTCCTCCTGCTCGACGAGCCGACGACGGGGCTCGATCCCCGTTCGAAGCTCGAAGTGCAGTCCTTCATCGAGGACGTCCAGGCCGCCCACGACGCCACGATCCTGCTGACGACGCACGACATGGCCGAGGCCGACCGGCTCTGCGACCGGATCGCGATCCTCGACCAGGGGAGGCTCGTCGTGGAGGACACCCCGGACGGCCTCAAGGCCCGGGTGGCCCGCGAGACGGGCCTCCCGCCGACGCTCGACAACGTGTTCATGACCTACACGGGCCGCTCCCTCGACGAGGACGTCGAGGAGGCCCCGGAGGACGACGAATGACCAGGCTCGACCAGCGCCAGCCCGCCGGCCGCCCCCGGCCCCGGCCCCAGCCGACCGACCGCGCCACGCACCGACCCAACCATCCCCCACTCCCTGAAGGGAGGTGTGAGCCATGAGCAACCAGATCCGCGCCATCAACGCCATCCACGCCGACCGCGCCGCCCGGTTCGAGGCCGAGGCGCAGCGGACGCGCGTCGCCGACGAGATCCGCATCGACCGCCGGGCCTCCGGGGCCGACGAGCGGCGGATTCGCCGGGCCATCGGCCGCTCGATCGTCCGCCTGGGCGCCCGCATCGCCGCCGATCCGGCCGTGGAGCGCTGCGTCCTGGCCGCCGGCCACGGTGGCGGCGGACGTTCGGCGACCACCCTCGACGGAGCACTGCTGCAATGACGACCCTCCCCCGCCCGATGGGCGCGGCGTCGCGCGAACTCGGCGCGTCGCTCGCGTTCATCGAGCGCAACTTCAACCTCAGCCGCCGCTACTGGGGCTGGGAGCTCGCGTTCCTGGTGTACGCGATCGCGGGAGCCCTCGCGATCTCGTTCATCGGGGCCGAGCAGGCCGACGAGCGGCTCACCTTCAGCCTCGTCATCGGGGCCATCTTCTGGAACTACCTGTCGACCGTCTTCTCCTTCATCGCGGAGACGATCAGCTGGGAGCGCTGGGAGGGCACCCTCGAGTACACGATGATGGCCCCGGTCCGGCGCGCCTCGCAGCTGCTGGGCTCAACGGCCTACGCCATCATCTACGGGCTGATCCACACGACGGTCGTCCTCGTCGTGCTGACGCTCTTCTTCGAGCTCGACCTGACGCAGGCGAACTTCGTGACGGCGGCCGGAATCATGGTCGTCGGCTCGTTCTCAATCGTCGGGATCGGCGTCATGGCGGCGATCCTGCCGCTGCTCTACGTGGAGCGCGGGGCGCAGATGACCTTCGTCATCCAGTCCTGCCTCCTCGTCGTCAGCGGTGTCTACTACTCGGTCGACGTCCTGCCCGGCTGGATGCAGGTGCTGGCGAAGCTCTCGCCGGCGACCTACATCCTCGACGGAGTGCGCGCCGGGCTCCTCGACGGGGCGACCCTCGCGGACGTCTGGTACGACATCTGGCCGCTGGCGATCATGGGCGTCGTCTTCATCCCGGCCGGCCTCCGGCTCTTCGGGTACGCCGAGCGATACGCGAAGCGCACCGGCAAGCTGAAGCGGGTCGGGTGATGACGACGACGAAGCCGCCGGCGCCCGAGATGAGCTCGACCGATCACCCGGTCCCGACGGGACCGCCCACCGCACCGGTCGGGGCCACCCCGACCGCCGTTCCCGGGCTCCTCCTCCGGCCGGCCCGCTGGCCGGAGGAGGCCGGGATCCTCATCGACGTCAACAACGCCTGGCGGCTCGCGGCGGGCAGCCTGGCCCTCATGACCGTCGAGGGCATCCGTGCCTACTACGATCACCTCGAGAACTGCGACCTCGCGGCCGACCTGCGGATCGGCGAGGTCGCCGGCCGCCCCGTGGCCTACGTCCGTGTTGAATGGCGCGACGAGAACCGCGGCGACCGCGTCTTCGGCTCGGCCCTCTTCCGGACGCCGGACGCCCCCGCGGGGACGTTCGCCGCCATCCTCGACTGGTCGCTCGCCCGGCACCGGACCAACGCGACGCGCGTCCCACCCGGCGACCGGCGGGCGGTCGTCGGCACCAGCACCTCGGGCGATGACGCCGAGGCGGCCGCCGTCCTGGAGGCACGCGGCTTCTCTCCCGTGCGATACGGCTTCGAGATGCGCCGTCCGACGCTCGACGACATCACCGACCTGCCGCTGCCGGACGGCATCGAGGTCCGCCCGTTCGAGCCCGGCCACCTCCGCGCGATCTTCGAGGCGGAGGTCGACGCCTTCGCCGGCCACTGGGGCGCAGGCACCGACGACGGCTCGGACGCCCGCTGGCAGGAGTTCCAGGAGGACCCGTTCAACCGCGACACCGCGCTCTGGCAGATCGCCTGGGCCGGCGACGAGATCGTGGGGATGGTCCGGCCGTTCATCAACGCGGAGGAGAACAGCCGATACGGCGTCCGCCGCGGCTGGTGCGAGAACATCTCGACGCGCGCTGCGTGGCGCGGCAAGGGCGTCGCTTCGGCGCTCATCTGCCGGGCCCTCCAAGCGCTCCGCGAGCGTGGCATGACCGAGGCGGCGCTCGGCGTGGACGCCCAGAACGAGACCGGCGCGCTGCGGCTCTACCAGAAGATGGGGTTCCGCGACGTCTTCCGCGAGGTGGACTGGCGGCGCCCGCTCGACGACGAGCCGGGGATCGGCCGGTGAGCGTCCCGTGGGTCTCGCCGGGCCTCACCGGTCTCGCCAGCCTCGGCTGGGATGCCGCGTGGCAGGCGGCCTTCACGCCGATGTCGGGCGGGCTCGTCCCGGCGCGGGTCGTCGGCGCCCACCGCGGCACGTGGGAGGTCGCAACCGGCGGGTCCGATGGACCGCTCGAGGCCCGGGCCACGGGACGCCTGCGCCACGAGGCCGGCCCGGCGGAGCTCCCGGTCGTCGGCGACTGGGTCGCTGTCGACGCCCGGCCCGA
Organism: uncultured Chloroflexia bacterium; assembly: GCA_963725875.1. Classification (GTDB taxonomy): domain Bacteria; phylum Chloroflexota; class Limnocylindria; order Limnocylindrales; family CSP1-4; genus CTSoil-043. The sequence continues at coordinate 183,945 of CAVRZZ010000003.1, forward strand.
GGAGGGAGCCGCGTCGGTGCACGTCGTGCTCCCGCGCCGGACCCAGCTCCGGCGGAAGGCCCCCGCCGACTACGGGGCCCCCTTCCAGGTGCTGGCCGCGAACGTCGACGTCGTCCTGGTCGCGACCTCGCTCAACCGCGACCTGAACCCGCGCCGCGTGGAGCGCTTCCTCACAGCAGCCTGGGAGTCGGGCGCCCGGCCGGTCCTGGTCCTCACCAAGGTCGACCTCGCCCGCGATCCGGTCGAGGTGGCCGTCGCCGAGGCCCAGCTCGAGGAGGTCGCGGTGAGCGTGCCGGTCGTGGCCACGAGCGCCATCAGCGGTGAGGGGCTTGACGCGGTCCGCGCCTTCCTGGGTGCCGGGCGGACCCTCGCCCTCGTCGGGTCGTCGGGCGTCGGGAAGAGCACTCTCGCCAACGCCCTGCTCGGCGAGGAGCGGCTCCTCGTCCGCGAGATCCGCGAGGACGACGCCCGCGGCCGGCACACCACCGTCGGGCGGCAGCTCGTCGCCCTGCCGGACGGCGAGGGGCTCCTCCTCGACACGCCGGGGCTCCGGGAGCTCGGGCTCTGGGACGACGGGACCGGGCTCGACCTCGCCTTCGCGGATGTCGCGACGGCAGCCGAGTCGTGCCGCTTCTCGGACTGCCGGCACGAGTCGGAGCCGGGCTGCGCGGTCCGGGCGGCGGTGGCCGACGGGACCCTGCACGCCGACCGCTTCGCGGGCTGGCGCAAGCTGGAGCGCGAGGAGCGCCACCGGGCGCTCGAGATGGACGCCGTGGCGCGGCGTGCCGAGCAGCGTCGCTGGGCCATGATCGGCAAGGCGGGCGCCGCACGCTCGAAGGCCAAGCGCGGCGAGTGGGGCCGGTAGCGATCTGCTCAGCCTGGGCAGACCTGGGTGGGGCGCCGTCCTGGCTGTGCCGGAGCCGTGCCTCAGGGTCTGCCCAGCAGGTCCGCCAGCTCCACGCCCTGGACGGCCATCGTGTCGTCATCGCGATAGCGGAACCAGGCGAGCCAGCCCTCGCCGATGGCGCTTCCGGAGAAGGACCCGATGCTGTCGAGCACCTCAATGGTCCGACCGGCACGGAGGTCCCGGAGCGAGATGATGAAGCTGGACTGGCTCTCGCCGACCGGGCTGTCGCCGTACTCGCGCTTCTCGGTCCAGGCGACGATGTCGCCCGTCACCTGCTGGTCGTTGTCGCCGAGGTTCGGGTCTCCCCCGGTCGGTGCGCCGACCGCCTCGGGCTTCCAGGTCCCGTCGAGCGACGCGACCATCGTGCGCGGATGCTCGAGCAGACCGCTGCAGCTCTCGCTCGATGACGGGTCGGCCATCCAGACCACGTGAGAGTCGGTCGCCATGACGTAGGCACCGCGAGCGAGGGATTGGCAGCTCACAGCGGTAGGTGGCCGTCACGCGACACGAGCTCGAGCCAGGGGCGCTCGGCCGCGATCGTCGTGGCGCGTCCGTGGCCGGGCAGCACCCGCAGGCCGTTGGGGAGCGTCGCCAAACGGGCCAGGGACTCGGCCATCGCGGCCGGGTCGCCGCCGGGCAGATCCACCCTCCCCCACCCGCCCGGGAAGAGCGTGTCGCCCGTGAAGACCACCCCGGCCTCGTGCGAGACGAGACACACCGACCCCTCGGTGTGGCCGGGCGTGTGGAGCACGTCGAGGCGGACCTCGCCGAAGCGGATGACGCCGCCCTCGGCGAGCTCGACGGCCGGGACGCAGGGCGGGATCGGGAACGGGGCGAAGAGCGGCTTCGGGTCGGTCATCCGGTACCAGTCGGCCGGGTGAGCCGCAATCTCGGCACCGAGCGCGGGGTCCGGCCGGCGCTCGCGGCCGTCGGGCGCGACGACGGCGAGGCCGTGCTCTGCCGCGTGGGCCAACGAGAGGTTGCGGGCGGGCTCGTCGGCCTTCGACGCGCGGGTGGCCCCGCCGGACTCCGCATCCTTCGACCAGGCCTGGAGCGCGGCGTTCTCGCCCGTATGGTCCCAGTGGCCGTGCGTCGCAACGATGAGCAGCAGCCGCCAGCCGCGGGCGCCCAGCTCGCCGGTGATCCACGGCAGGCCGGGGATCGCGGTGTCGATCACGATGGCCTCGCGCGTGCGCGGGTCTGCGACGAGGTACACGTTGGTCTGCAGCGGGCCGACGACCGCGGTCATGAGCTCCATGGACCTCAGTGTCGCACTCGACGACCGGCGCCGGGGCCGCGCTGGGCCGCGGCATCAGCCCGGGCGCTGCTGGGAACGCGTGTCGGGCGGATCCGGGCCGCGGGATCAGCCCGGGCGTTGATGGGCGGCCGACGGCGCCCCGGCCGCGGCTCTCGTCGATCCACGGGGACCGGCTGAGCGTGTCGCGGGCATCCCCGGGCCACGGATCGCCGGGTCCCGTCGCGAGGGCCGCACCTACCACTGCGGTGACTGATATCCCGGTCGATGGCGTGGCGGTCGTCGGCGGTGACCCGGCCCGGCGTCGGCGGGGGCGGGCCCGTCGGCGATGTCCCCGGCCGACGTCGGCCGGGCCGGCCGGGGCCAGCCCGGCTTCGGGGGGCCGGCCGAGCGTCGGAGGCGGCGGTGGCGGCGAGGTCAGCCAGGCGCCCAGGTCACGACGCCGGTGGCCGTCCGCGCCTGCGTGGTGAGGCCGACCGTCCCGTCGGTCCGCGGAACGAGCCGCGGCTCGAGCTCGCCCGCCAGGATGCCGTCCTTCGCGGAGCCGGGCTCGACGAAGAGCTGGTTGCGGAGCCAGCGGACGAGCTCATCGCGGGTCGGGAAGCCACGCGACGGGCGTGGCAGGCGCACCACCTGCGGCTCGCGACCGCGGGCGCGAAGGAGGGCGACGAAGTCGTCGAGCGCCGGGAGCTCGATCCGCTCCTCGCCGTGGACCAGCGGCCAGAAGGGGTGCGCCGCGGCGGCGGGCGGCCCATCGGCGAGGATCGCGACACAGAGGCGGCCGGCGGCGGCCTCCATCGCGGAGAGGAACGGCCCGATCGCCTCGACGTCGTAGCCGAGGTTGGCGATCAGCGCCACATCGGCCGACGGCGGGAGCCCGGACGCCGCGTCGACCGGCCAGCGGGCCTCGATCGCCCGCACGTTGGTGATGCCGTGCTCGGCGGCCTGCGCTCCAAGGGCGGCCAGCATCCCCGGCGACGGGTCGAGCGCGATCACCGCGCGGACCCGCAGCGCGAGCGGGAGGGCGTACCGCCCGGCGCCGGCGCCGATGTCGAGCCACGTGTCGTCGGGGACCGCGATGGGCAGGAGGCGATCGAGGACCTCGTCGTCGGTCCGGCGCGGGTCGGCGACGAAGAGCCGGCTCACCGGGGCGTAGAAGTCGCCGCCCTCGGGCGTCTCGCGGACGCGAGCCGTCTGCTCGTGGTGGGCGCGGACGCGGGCGCCCCAGGCCGCCTCGGCGGCCGCCGCAGCGAGATCGACAGGCGGGTCGACGGTGGTCACGGGCGGCTGCCTTCGGGGGTTGCGAGGGCGGATAGGTCGGCAGGCGTGTCGACGTCCGGGTTCGCGCCCTCGACAGGGACGCGGATCACGAGATCCGGGCGCGCGGCCAGCAGCGGCCCGACTCCCCGATCGCCCTCGAGCGCGGAGGCGAGCGGCCACGCCGGCGGTAGGACGAGCACTGGGTTCGGCGCGCCATCATGCGCGTAGGCCGGGGCGACCGCCAGCAGGTCGGCGGGCACGTCCGAGACCGCCGCGATGAGCGCCTCGATCACGGCGGGTGCCACGCGCGGCTGGTCACCCGGGAGCACGAGCACGCCCCGCGGCACCGGCGCGGCGGTCGCGGCCGCCAGCCCGAGTCGTAGCGAGGTGGCCAGGCCGCGTTCGGGGGTGCCGTTGACGGCCACGAGCACGCCGTCGAGGGCGGCTGGGTCGCTCGCGGTGCAGGCCGCCCGGACCTCGACGGCATCCCGCCCGAGCACGAGCACGATCCGGGCGAGACCGGCCTCCCGCGCCGCCGCCAGCACGTGACCGACGAGCGGCCGGCCCTCGAGGGGCGCGCGGACCTTTCCTCCGCCGAAGCGGGTTCCGGACCCCGCCGCAAGGACCAGGCCGGCGAACGCCTCGGAGGTCATGTCGCCCCAGTGCCCTGGTCGGCGCCGTCATCGACGCCGCGCAGGACGTCCAGGATCGCGTCCACGGCACGATCGCCGTCTTCGGGCGTAGTCGCCCAGTTCGAGACCGAGATCCGCATCGCCAGCCGGCCGTCCCACGTCGTCCCGCCGGCCCACGTCGTGCCTTCGTCCTGGACGCGCCGAATCACCTCGCGGGTCGTCTCGTCCGAGTCCCCGAAGCGCACCAGGACTTGGTTCAGCACCACTTCGTTGAGGACGGCCACGCGCGGCGAGCGAGCGAGCCGGTCGGCCATCCTCCGGGCAACCGCGCAGCTCGACTCGACGAGGGCCCGGACCCCGTCCCGCCCGAGCGAGCGGAGCGCCGCGTAGACGACGAAGCCGCGACCGCGCCGGCTCATCTCCGGGACGTACTCGAAGGGGTCGCGCTCGGCGCCGGGCGCGGGCGGAAGGTAGGCCGCGCTGACGCCCATCGCCGCCCGGTGTGCGGCGGCGTCGCGCACGAACACCACGCCGGCGTCGTACGGGACGTTGAGCCACTTGTGGGCGTCGGTCCCCCACGAGTCGGCGCGCTCGATGCCCCGGGCGAGGTGCCGCAGCTCCGGCGACGTGGCGGCCCACAGGCCGAAGGCTCCATCGACGTGGAGCCACGCCCCCGGCCGTTCGCGGACGGCGTCAGCGATCTCGTCCAGCGGATCGAAGGCCCCGGTGTTCACCTCGCCGGCCTGCGCCGCCACGATCGTGGGGCCCGACGGCAGGTCGGCGAGCGTGCGTCGCAGGTCAGCGGCGCGCATCGCGCCCTCGCCGGTGACGGCCACCCGGTGCGCGCGCCGCCGGCCCAGGCCCACCAGGCGCAGCGCGATGACCATCGAAGCGTGGACGTGATCGCCGACCACCACGTGTACCGGCGGCGAGCCCACGAGGCCGTCCTCCTCGACATCCCATCCCGAGGCCCGGAGGACGGCGTGGCGTGCCGCGGCAAGAGCGGTGAAGTTGGCCATCGTCGCCCCGGTCGTGAAGCCGACGGACGTCTCGGGCGGCAAGCCGAGCAGGTCGACGAGCCATCCGGCGGCCACCTCCTCCACGATGGACGCGGCAGGCGTCGAGAGGTACAGCCCGACGTTCTGGTCCCACGTCGAGACGAGCCAGTCGGCGGCCAGCGCGGCCGGCACGGAGCCGCCGATGACGAACCCGAAGTAGCGCGGCGAGCCCATCGCGACCAGGCCGTCGTCGACATCGGCGACCAGCCGCTCCACGATGGAGGCCGGATCCTCGCCGCCCTCCGGGAGCCGCCCGCCGAGCCGTGCCCGGAGCTCGTCCGCCGTCAGGCCGGGCCGCGCCCCCACGCGGCGTTCGCCGAGTGACGCTCGATAGGCGATCGCCTGCTCGGCGGCTGCCCGCAGGAGCTCGCTCGTGCCCGCCTCGTCGGCTCGCGGGTCCCAGGCCTGCCTCGATCCGTCCATCTCGACCCCCCTTCTGCGGCGTTGCTCAGCCGCCCGCCGGCGTCTGCAACGGCGCGCCCGTCCTGCCGTATCGCTGGGCCACGATCTCCGCCATGATCGCCAGCGCCGTCTCCGCGGGGTCGCGGCCGCCGAGGTCGAGGCCGATCGGGCCCCGCAGCCGGGCGAGGTCGGCCTCCCCGACCCCGGCCGCCCGGAGGCGCTCCCGGCGCCAGGCCTGCGTGTTCTTCGACCCGATGGCGCCGACGTAGCGGCAGCCTCGCCGCAGCGCCTCGATGATCGCCGGCTCGTCGAACTTCACGTCGTGGGTGAGGACGGCCACCGCGTCGGCCGGCCCCAGGCCGATCTGCTCGGCGACCTCGTCCGGCCAGCCCACGACGAGCGTGTCCACGTCCGGGAACCGCTCCCGGGTGGCGAACGCCGCCCGGCCGTCCACGACGACCGTCGCGTAGCCCAGCTCGCGGGCGATCCTGGCGAGCGGCATGGCGACCTGGACGGCACCGACGATGACCAGGCGCGGGGGGACGGCGAAGCCCTCGACGAACCACTGGCGACCGGCGACCTCCACGACCGTCGAGCGGCTGCGCGCGAGGGCCTCGCGGGCCGCCCCGGCGATGGCCGCGTCGGCCTCCGGGAAGCCCGTCGAGCCCGTCATGGTCCCGTCCGCGGCCACCGTGAGCCCCGGCGCGGGTGGCTCGCCCCGGCCCCGCTCGGCCGGCCCGAACGCCGCCGGCGGCGCATCCGCCGGGAGCGGGATCACGACCGCGACGCCGCCACTCCCGGCGGCCGCCTCCACCACCTCGGGCCGCAGGAACGGCTCGACGAGGACGTCGATCGTCCCGCCGCAGGCGAGCCCGACGTCCCACGCCTGCTCGTCGCTGATCCCGAAGCGGATGACCCGTGCCACGCCGTCGGCGCGGGCACGCCCGATCTCCTCCACGGCGGCGCCCTCCACGCACCCGCCGGACACCGAGCCTGCCAGGCGCCCGTCGGCGGTCGCGACGAGGCTCGCGCCCTCGGGCCGTGGCGTGCGAGCGGAACGTGCGGACGACGACCGCGCGCCCGACCGCGGCGCCCTCCGCCTGCCATGCCCGCACCTGGTCGAGCAGCTCGCGCATCAGCCACGCCCCCCGCGCCGGTCTGCACCGGGCAGCACCTTCATGCCCGTACCCTACCTGCCGAGCGGCCGGGCCGCCGCCGGGTCGACCGCCGGCCCCGTCCCCGCCCGCGACGGGAGCCCGAAGACGCGCGGAGCCACCGGGGTGATCGCGCGCCGGCCACTCCCGCTCGCCTCCACCCGGTAGACGTTCGGCACCCCCGTCCGCGTCGGCCGGCCCGCAGCCCCCAGCCCCAGTCCACCGAGCACCTCGCCGAGGCGCTCGAGCGAGGCCAGGTTGTGGATCGGCAGGAAGTCGTCGACCGACGGGTAGGCCGCGGCCATCCCCGCCGCGAGCGGCTCGTAGCCGTCGGCACCGGCCAGCGGGTTCAGCCAGACCAGGCGATGGCAGCTCCGCTGGAGCCGCGCCACCTCCTCGCCGACCAGGGCCGGGTCACCCCGGTCCCAGCCGTCGGACACCACGATCACGACGCCGGAGCTGCGCAGGACCCGCCGGGCCCAGCGCAGGTTGAACGTGCGCAGCGACTCACCGATCCGGGTCCCGCCCGACCAGTCGCTGACCGTCTCGCTGACGCGGTGGATGGCCAGGTCCGGGTCGCGCCCGCGCAGCTCGTGAGTGACCCGGGTGAGCCTCGTCCCGAAGACGAACGACTCGGTCCGCACGCCCGACGCCCGCGTGAGCGCCTGCACGAAGCGCAGGAGGAGCCGGGCGTGGCGCTCCATGGAGCCGGAGACGTCGCACAGGACGACGATCGTGCGCGGGCGCCGGACGCGCCGTCGCCAGACCCAGTCGACGAGGTCCCCGCCGGTCGCCAGGTTGCGCCGGAACATGGCCCGGGGCGCCAGCCGGCGGCCGTGCGGGTGGTGCTCGTAGCGACGCGTGAGGCGGGTCTCGAGGCGCGGCCGCAGGAGGTCGATGAGCCTCTCGGCGTCGCGCAGCTCCGCCGCCGTCATCCGGTCGAACTCGCGGTGGGAGAACGCCTCCGCGACCGAGAAAGCGCGGGGCGAGACCACCCTCCCCTCCCCGATCTCTCGCTCCCCTTCGTCCTCGTCGGTCGGCTCCGCCTGCTCCGGGCGGCCGGTCCGACGGCCCTGCCGCTCGGCGGAGGACTCCGGGGCGACGGCCGCCTGCTCGCGGTCCTTCTGCTGGGGCGCGGGCGGCTCGGCCCGGAGCGCCGCCGGCGCGATCCGGGCGACGTGGCGGCGCCAGAACTGGTCGAAGACGGCGTCGTAGACGGGGAGGTCGGCGTGGCGCCGGCAGAAGATCGCCTGCCCGGCGGCGTGCACCTGGGTCCGGTCGCCGATCTCCACGAGCGTCAACGCCCGGGCGAAGTCGAGCGCGCCGCCGAGGTCGGTCGGCACGCCGGCGGAGCGCAGCGCGCGGGTGAACAGGACGGCATTCCGCAGGAAGACGGCCCCGTCGAACTCGGCGAGCGGGTCGGCCGCCGGGGTGCGCGGGCCGGTCATCGGTGCCCCGCCGGGGTCGCCGTCAGATCCCGGCCGCGGCGAGGTCGTCGACGTAGGCGGCGGCGGTCGCGCCGCGCACCCGCCGCACGTCCTCCTCGTACTTGAGGAGAACGCCGAGCGTCTCGTCCACCAGGTCGGGGGCAAGCTCGCGGGCCCCGAGGGCGAGGAGCGCGGCCGCCCAGTCGAGCGTCTCGGCCACCCCGGGGACCTTCGTGAGGTCGACGGCCCGCAGGCGGCCGACGAAGCCCACGACCTGCCGGGCGAGGCGCTCCGGGGTCGCCGGCACCCGGGCCAGAACGATCTCCATCTCCTTGGCCGCGCTCGGGTAGTCGATCCAGTGGTAGAGGCAGCGCCGCTTGAGCGCGTCGTGGACCTCGCGCGTCCGGTTCGAGGTCAGGATCACCCGCGGCGGGACGGCCGCCCGGACCGTGCCGATCTCGGGGATCGTCACCTGGAAGTCCGAGAGGATCTCGAGGAGGTAGGCCTCGAACTCCTCGTCGGCGCGATCGATCTCATCGATGAGGAGGACCGGCGCCTTGCCCGCCCCCGACGCCTCCAGCGCCTGGAGCAGCGGCCGCTTGAGGAGGAACTCCGGCCCGAAGATGTCGTGGGCCGTGGCCCGCTCGATCTCGCCGCGCGCCTCGAGGAGCCGGATCTCCAGCATCTGGCGGGCGTAGTTCCACTCGTAGACGGCCGTCGTGACGTCGAGGCCCTCGTAGCACTGGAGGCGGATGAGGCGCGTGTCGAGCGTCTCCGCGAGGGTCTTCGCGAGCTGGGTCTTGCCGACGCCGGCCTCGCCTTCCACAAGGAGCGGGCGCCCGAGGGCGAGGGCGAGGAAGACCGACGTCGCCAGGGAGCGATCGGCGATGTAGTCCCGGGCACGGAAGGCGGCCTGGAGTCCTTCGATCGTGGCCAGCTGCTCGGGAAGCCCGCGAGTCTCGTCCATCGTCCCTCGCCGCGTTCTGGCGCTGCGTCCTACGTGGCCGGGATCGTACATCGCCGGTCCGGGCGAGCGCAGGGACGCGGGGACGGGCGTGAGCGGGTCGCCCCGAGGCGACGGGGGCGGGCGAGCCGAACGGGGCGCTGCCGTGTCGAGCGACCGCACGGGCCATGGCGCTGCCGTGTCGAGCGACCGCACGGGCCCGCGCCGAGTCCCTGCGGACTTGCGGGGGGATCCTTCTCGCATGAATCCCTGGCGGGATCGGCCCGAAACCGGGGTCCCAGGTGGGGTTTCGTGTTGAGTCACCTGACCGGTGATCCATCACAGACTCAGGGCGCCCGGTCGAGCGGTCCCCGCGGCCGGATGTTGCGGATAAGGGCCGGTGCAGCCGGAGGACGGACACTGCCGGCATGGAGCGGAGCAGTAGCCTCGAGTCCATGGGCCCGGTCGAGCGGTTCCTCCCCTCGTTCGTGGGCAGGACGGTGCGCGACGGCCGCCGCCGACTCGGGCTGACCCAGCGTCAGCTGGCCGGACGCGCGGGCGTCTCGCAGGCCACGATCAGCCGCGTCGAGCGCGGCAGGGCGGCGGGGATCCCACTCGCCCGGGTCGCACGCGTGCTGGACGTGCTCGAGGTCCGTCTCGACGCGAGCGCGCGTCCCCCGCTCGTCGCAGGCGGCCCGACCGAGCGCGACGTGATCCACGCCCGGCTCCTGTCGTACGTCGAGCACCGCTTCCGAGCGGCGGGGTTCGAGACAGCCCGGGAGGTCCCGATCGGCGCGCACCGCGTCCGAGGCTGGATCGACCTGCTCGCTTGGCGTCCGCGGGACCGGATCGTCCTCGTGATCGAGGTCAAGGGCGACATGCACGACGTGGGCGCCCTCGAGCGGCAGGTCGCCTGGTACGAACGGGAGGCGTTGTCGGCCACGCACCTGCTCGGATGGCGGCCCGCCTGCCTCGCAGTGGCCGGTCTCCTCCTGGCTTCGCGGTACAACGACGCGATCGTGCGAGCCCACGCCGACGTCCTCCGCCGCCGCTTCGCGACGCCCCCGGCTCGGCTCGCCTCCATCGTGTCTGAGAGCACACCCAGCGGCCTGCTGCGGACCCTCGCCTTTGTCGATCCCCTGCGACGTCGACGATCCTGGCTCCTGCCCACCCCGCTCCACGGGGGACGACCGGTGTTGCCGTACCAGAGCGCCGACGACCTCCGGGCTCGGCTTGCCCCGCGGTGACGCGAAGCGCGGGCGGCGTCCAATCCTGCCACTGCAGCGGCCGGCACGGGGCTTGAGTCTCCATGGACTCCGCGGCCACGTGATCACCCTTGAAACGCCCCCGGGATCGGCCCCAACGGACCGGATCGACAGCGGTTTCGTGCGGGGCCCGCGACATGGTGAGTCAGTGGAGAATTCGTTCTCCTCAAAGGCCACAGGCGACCGGTCAACCCGACGGCGACAGCGGCGCGACAGCGGGGCGACTGCCGCAGCACCCGCCGGGCGGGCGGGCACCTGGGCCACGTGGGCGACCGAGCCAGCAGGCGCGACCGAGCCAGCAGGCGCGACCGAGCCCCAGGCGCGGCAGTCGGGCGGCGCGGCAGTCGGGCGGCGCGGCAGTCGGGCGGCGCGGCAGTCGGCCGGCGCGGCAGTCGGCCGGCGCGACCGTCAGCCGGCAGCGACCTCCGCCAGGGCGGCCTCGAAGCCGTCGGCCATGCCCCGGATCTCGGCCTCGGTAACCACGAAGGGCGGCGAGATCTGCAGCGCGACGCCGCGCAGCACCCGCGTCAGGATCCCGTGGCGGCGGAGCGCGGCAGCCACCACCTCGGGCGCGCCAGGATCGGCCGCCAGCGTGTCGGCGTCCAGCTCGACGGCGGCCGTCAGGCCGACCGCCCGCGTCTCGCCGACGAGCGGCGCGTCGTCCAGGCGGGCGATCTCGCGCGCCAGCACCGGCTCCAAGGCGCGGACTCGTGCGACGAGTCCCTCGCGCTCGAGGATGTCGAGGTTCGCGAGGGCGGCGGCGCACGCGGTGGCGTGCCCCGAGTACGTGTACCCGTGCCGGAAGACGGGGCCGCTCGGACCGTCCCAGAACGGCTCGGCGACGCGGCGCCCGATCAGCACGCCGCCCAGCGGCAGGTACCCCGAAGTCACCCCCTTGGCGAAGCAGATCATGTCCGGCGCGATCTCGTAGCGCTCGCAGCCGAACATCGTCCCGAGGCGCCCGAAGCCGGTGATCACCTCGTCGGCGACGAGCAGGACGCCGTGCGCGTCGCAGAGCCGGGTCACCGCCTCCCAGTAGCCATCCTCGGGAGGGATCACGCCGCCGGCGCCGATGACCGGCTCCCCGATGAAGGCGGCGATCTCCCTGCCCCGGGCCTTGAACAGGTGCTCCAGCTCGTCGACGTCGTGGGCCGAGACCTGGATCGTGTCGCCCACGATCGGCCCGCCGTAGCCCGCCTGCATCGCCGGGATCCCGGACAGGCCGGTCCCGAACGCATGCATGCCGTGGTAGGCGTGCTCGCGGCTGACGACGATCCGCTTCTCGGTGTGGCCGAGCGCGCTCCAGTAGCGGCGGGCCAGCTTGGCCGCGGTGTCGACCCCGTCGGAGCCGCCTGAGCCGAAGAAGACGGAGGCGCCCTCCATCGGCGCGAGCGCCGCCAGACGGTCGGCCAGCTCCAGCGTCGGCGCGGTCGCGAAGGGGCCGAAGTTGGAGTAGGCCGCCAGCGCCGCGAGCTGCGCCGCGGCAGCGTCGGCGATCTCGCGCCGTCCGTGCCCGACGTTGCAGTACCAGAGGCCCGCCGTCGCGTCGAGGTACCGGCGCCCGTCTGCATCCTCGATCCACGCGCCCGAGCCCCGGACCAGGACCAGCTCGTGGTCCTGCACCCTGTGCATGTCGGCGAACGGGTGCCAGTAGCGGGTCGGCATCGCGGCGCTGGGCTCCTCGAGTGGTGGCGATCTGGCGGCCCCAGGGCCGTCGACGCCCGGCCGGTCGGTCAGCCGCGGGCGCGGCGCCGTCCGGGCTGATACTGCCCCAGTGCGGCGCTTCGTGCGTCGATCGCCCGCGGGTCGAGACGCGACAGCACCGCGTCGCTCCCGCCGGCCACCGTCCGGGCGGCCTCGCCGAGGAGGTCCAACACGTACCGGGCCTGTTCCGGCGCGAGTGCCGCGAGGCTCCCCGTCGGGGCGATCCCGACGCGGTCCATCCCCCGCCTCTTCGTGGACGCGGCATAGCCGACCGCCCAGACGAGGTCCTCCAGGCGCGTGCGCCGGCGGCCCGACGCGTCGCCGACGCCCGCCACGATCCCCCGCACGCCCGGCGCCAGCGCGACGAGGCGCCAGCTCTCCGGGCCGTCGAGCAGGTCGAAGAGGTGGCTCCGGTACGGGGCGGCGAACAGCGCCCCGGGGCCGAGCGCGACGGCGTCGCCGCCGGTGATCGCGAGCGAGGCGTGCACCCGTTCCGCGACGCCGTGGAGCAGCGTGGCGTGCGCGGCGGCGAAGACCGCCCGGCCGGCGTCGTCGGACGGGAGCGCCGGGGCGGGCTCGTGGACCTCCACAAGCGAGCAACCGGCGTCGGCGAGCGCGGCAAGGCCGGCGTTCAGCATCCGCGCAGCCGCGAGCGCGCCGTCGGCGCCGGCGGCGGCCCAGGGGCCCTGGACGGCCAGCTTCACCGGCAGCGCCGGGGCGAGGACTGCGCCGGCCTCGCGGGCCGACCGCCAGGCGGCGACGAGTGCGTCCAGCGTGGATGCCGCCGGGTGGACCAGGCCATCCGCCAAGAGGCCGAGGCCGGCCTCGACCTGGGTCGAAAGGACGGCGGTCAGCGCCTCGGCGGGCGGAAGGTCGCGCGGCCACGGGTAGCCGCCGGCGAGCGTCGCGAACACCGGCGGATCGTAGCCGATGGGGCCACGGGCCCGGAAGGGCGCCGGGCCGGGGCGGCATCATGAGGCGGTCGGACCGGCACTACGAAGCGGTCGAGCCGGGCCCGGGCTTGATCCGACCAGGCCCCGCCCGGATACACTCGGCCGGTGAGCCATCCCCGCCCCGAGCCACCCGCCGAGGTGGTCGCCCTCGCCCGCGCGCGCACGGGGGCGCGGGCCACCCGCGACTGGGCCCGTGCCGACGCGCTGCGCGCGAAGATCGAGGCCGCCGGCTGGAAGGTGATCGACCGCGGCACGGCCTTCGTCCTGGAGCCGGCGTCGCCGCCAACCGTGGAGGGCGACGGGATCGTCCGCTACGGGGCAGCCGCCGCCGTCCCCTCGGTTCTCGACGAGCCGCCGAGCGCCCGCTTCACCGTGGAGCTCCTCGCCGACGACTGGCCCGACGACCTCGCGCGGATGCTGGCGGGTCTGCGTGCCCATGCGCCCGGTGCCACCCAGGTCGTCGTCGTGGCCAACGACCCGTCGCCGGAGCAGGCCGTCCGGCTGGCGACCGGGAGCGCCGACCTGGCACCCATCGCGGGAGCCGAGCCGGAGGTCGTCTGGACCAGCGAGCGGCTGGGCCAAGGGGCGGCACGCAACGTGGGGCTGCGGCGGGCCCGCGGGGAGCTCGTCGTCCTCGCGGAGACCTCGGTCGAGCCGACGGGCGACGCGTTGACGCCGGTCGGGGACGCGCTGGACGATCCGGCCCTCGCCGTCGTCGGCGGCTTCGGCTTGGTCTCGATCGACCTCCGGCGGTTCGAGGATGCGGTGGGGGCCGCGGTCGACACGGTCACCCTCGACTGGCTGGCGTTCCGGCGGTCGGACATGACCGCGCTCGGACCCCTCGACGAGAAGTTCGTCCTGCCCCGGCACCTCGACACGTGGTGGAGCCTGGCGCTGCGAGCGGGCCCCGAAGATGCCACGGCGCCGCGCGGCGCCGCGCGCCTCGACCTGCCGCTCGTGCGGCATGCGCCCCGCGGCTGGCCGACGCTCGCACCGGGCGAGCTGGACCGCCACGCGAAGCGCAACTTCTACCGCGTCCTCGATCGCTTCCGTGACCGACGCGACCTGCTGTCCGGGCACGCGACCACCCCCGAGCCGGAGGCACCGGGCGTTCCGGGTGAGCCGGGTCGGCCGGGTCGGCCGGGCGGAGCGTGACGCCGCGGCGCCCCCATCCGCCACGGTTCGGCCAGCGAAGAGGGGGCGTGGAAGCGCTCACGTCCGTCCCGTCCTTCGCCGGCCCCGCCTTCGGGGGTCGCCGGCGGTCCGGTTGGTATACTCGCCCGGGCCGCTCGACCACGGCCGCACCGCGGCCGGGGGGCGATCCTCGCTCCTTCCCGGCGCCGGCATCGACGGAGTCGCGCTTGCCTGACGAGTCCCTGGCACCCCCGATCGACGAACGCCGCGCCGAGGAAGCCGCCCTCCTGCTCCGGATCCGCGAGAAGGACGAGCGGGCGATCGAGGCCCTCTACGCACGCTACTCCGGCCCGCTCTACTCCCTGGCCTACCAGGTGACGGGAGCCGACCGGTTCGCCCAGGAGGTCGTCCAGGAGGTCTTCGTCGCCGTCTGGAAGGACGCCGGCCGCTTCGACCCCAGCCGCGGCGCGCTCTCCTCGTGGCTCTTCGCCCTCGCCCGCCACAAGGCGATCGACCTGGTGCGCAAGGAGGCGAACGTCCGCAAGCACACCGCGGACGTCGACCTGGAGTTCCGCGAGGCCGACGACGACGTCGACCAGGAGGCCTGGCTGCGCCTTCGGCGGGACACGGTCCGGGCGGCGATCCAGCAGCTCCCCGAGGCCCAGCGCACCGCCCTCGAGTTGGCCTTCTTCGCCGGCCTGACCCACGTCGAGGTGGCCGAGAAGCTCGACATCCCCCTCGGCACCGCCAAGACCCGGATCCGGACGGCGCTCCTGAAGCTCCGCGACATCCTGGGTCCCAGCGTGTCGGAGATCGACCCCCGCGAGACACCATGGATCACGGAACCTACCGCGAGCTAGCCGCCGGCGCGGCCCTCGACGACCTCGATCCAGCGGAGCAGACGTCCCTCGACGCCCACCTGGCCGCCTGCGCGCCGTGCGGCGCCGACGCGAGGGCTCTGCTCGACACGGCAGGCATGCTGGCGCTCGCCGTCCCCCGCCGGATACCGCCGGCCTCGCTGCGCGGCAGCGTCCTAGCGGCCATCGCCGCGTCGGAGCATCGTCCCGTCGGCGTGCCCGCGGCGACGCTCGCGCACGCCGGCAATGTCGTCGAGCTCGAGACCCTGCGCCGGGAACGCACGCGCTACCGCCGCCTGTCGTTCGCCGGCCTGGCCGCCGCCGCGGCCCTCGCCGTCGCCGTGGGCGCCCTCGGCGCGAACGCCGCGGGAACCCGGGCCGAGCTCGCCACGGCGACCCGCGAACGCGACGCCGCCGTGGCGCAGCTCACGACGACCGACCAGGCGATGGCCGTCGTCCTCGCCCCCGACCATGCCACGGCGACCCTGACCCCGGACCCGCTCGCCGGGCAGGCGACGGTCTACGCGGTCTACCGGCCGGGCACGACCGAGGCGTGGCTGATGGCGGGCAACCTGCCGGCGACGCCGGAGGGCAAGGTCTACCAGCTCTGGTCGGCCGACGCGGCCGGCGTCCACGCGCTGACGACGTTCACCTGCGAGAGCAGCCAGCCCTGCCTCGCCCCCTTCGGCGTCGACCTGGCCGGCGCGAAGGCGACGATGGTCACCCTCGAGCCGATCGGCGGCGCGCAGGGCGAGCCGGGCCCGCAGGTCGCCTTCGGCGAGCTCGAGGGCTGACAGCCGGTCCCCGCCGTCTGCGTCGGGCCCCGGCTCGGCTGCCCGCCGCCAGCCTTCCGAGTGCCCCCTCAGGCCGCTCCCTCGATCTCGAGCAGCGCCCGCTTGCGCTCCACGCCGCCGGCATACCCGGTGAGCGACCCGTCGGACCCGACCACGCGGTGGCAGGGCACGACGATCGAGATCGGGTTGCGGGCCACGGCGGCGCCCACGGCCCGCGCCGCGCCCGGCCTGCCGGCCCGCGCCGCGAGGTCGGCGTAGGTGACCGTCGTCCCGCGGGGGATCGCCCGCAGCTCCTGCCAGACGCGCCGCTGGAACGCCGTCCCGCCGCAGAACGCGATCGGGATGTCGGCGCGCTGCGGGCGTCCTCCGAGCTCCGCGTCGATGGCGTTCCCGATCGCCGTGAACGCAGCGGGATCCTCGCGCCAGTCCGGGTCCACCGCGGGACCGCGACGGTGCCCAGGCAGGTAGCAGCCCGTCAGGACCGTGTGGCCGTCCGGGCCGCGCTCCCCGACGAGAAGGAGCGGCCCCAGGGCGCTCCCGTGGTGGGCGTACAACGTCGTCGTCATCTGGAGTCTCCCTCATCGGTGGGTTGGGCCTGGTCGGGCCGGGCCGCGGCCGGCCGGGCCGCGGCGAGCGACGCCCACAGGTGGTGAACCGCGTAGGAGCGCCAGGGTCGCCAGCGGGCCGCCATGGCCGTCACGCCGCGCGGATCGGCCGGCCCACCGCGGCGCGTCGTCGCGCGGCGCAGGGCGACGTCGCCTGGCAGGAAGACGTCCGGGTCCCCGAGGGCGCGCATCGTCACGTACGCCGCAGTCCACGGGCCGATCCCCCGGATCGCGCGCAGCCGGCGCGCGGCCTCGCCGCGGTGGGCCCCGGCATCGAGCCGCAGGTCGCCCGTCGCGAGCGCCTGCGCCACGCCGTGGAGCGCGGCGCGCCGGGGGGCGGGCCCGGGGAGGGTCGTGGGATCGACGGCGGCGAGATCCGCCGCGGCCGGAAACAGGTGCGTGACGCCGCCGACCGGCACCGCCAACGGCGTTCCCCGGGCAGCCACGAGCCGGGCCGCGAGGGTGCGGGCGGCTGCCACCGTGATCCCCTGCCCCAGCACGGCCCGGACGGCGAGCTCCGCCCCGTCCGCGGCGCCGGGCGAACGACGGCCCGGTACGGCCTCGACGAGGTCGGCCAGGATCGGATCCGGCCGCAGCGCGTCGTCCACGGCCACCGGGTCGGCGTCGAGGTCCAGGAGACGGCGACAGCGCGCCACGGCCGCGCCGAGGTCGCGCGGGTCGGCGAGGGCCAGCGAGCAGCGCACGGCCTCGCCGTCATCGGCCAGCTCCACGACGGCCGCACCGTGCGGCAGCCGGAGGCTGCGGCGGTAGACCCCCTCGACGACCTCCTCCACGCCCGGGACGGCGCGCAGCGCGAGGAATCGCAGCAGCCCGGGCCAGGCGAAGGGCGCCCGGCGGGCCAGGCGCAGGACGATCCGGCCGCTGGGCGCCGGCGCACCGGGGCGTCGCGCCCCCCGAAGCGCAGTGGGCGCCATCGCGAAGACCTCGCGGATCGTCGCGTTGAACTGGCGCAGCGAGCCGAAGCCCGCGGCGAAGGCAACTTCCGTCACCGGGAGCTCGGTCGTCTCCAGCAAGAGGCGGGCCACGTGGGCGCGCTGTGCGCGGGCCAGCGCGAGCGGCCCCGCTCCGAGGTCCGCCAGGAGGTGGCGGCGCACCTGGCGCTCGCTGTACCCGAGGTGACGGGCGAGCCCTGGCACGCCATCGCGCTCCACGACCCCGTCGGCGATCAGGTGCATCGCCCGGCCGGCCAGGTCGCCCGTGAGGTCCCAGGCGGGCGACCCGGGCACGGCGCCCGGGACGCAGCGCTTGCAGGCGCGGAACCCGGCCTGCTGCGCCGCGGCCGCGGTGGGGTAGAAGCGGACGTGCTCGCGCCGCGGGGTCGCGGCCGCGCAGCTGGGCCGGCAGTAGATGCCCGTGGACGTGACCGCGGTGAAGAACCAGCCGTCGAAGCGCGTGTCGCGGCTCTGCACGGCGCGATAGCGGGCGGCGAAGTCGAGGTCGAGCACCATGCCGGCAGGATGGCATCCGCGGCCGGGTCCTGCTAGCGGGAATCGGCCATCGCGAGCGCGGCCGGCCGTGCCTTGGCGGCCGGATCCCGCGTGGCTTCCGGTCCGGCCGAACCGGGTCGCAGGGCCATCCGGAGCGGAGACGCCGCCCGCCCGGACTCAGCGAACGGGGGAACCCACGAGGACGGCCCCGACCACGACTGCGACGACGGCCAGCACGGCCAACAGGCGTAGGACGCCGAGCAGCCGCCGGTCGGCGGCGGCGGTCGCGCCGGCCGCGAGCGCCGTCCCGGACCTCGTGCCGGGCGGCACCGGGGTCTGCCAGTACGAGGCAAGGGTCGCCCGGACGGGCGGCAGGACGAACCCCAGCCAGAGTCCGGCCAGCAGGCCGCCGACGTGGGCGGCGTTGTCGATGTTCGCCGCCACCAGGGCCCCGAAGCCGAAGCCGATGATCAGGTTCAGGACGACCAGGAACCCGATCTGGCTCATGATCGCCCGCCCGCGGCGGTCGAGGACCGGCCGGTGGACCGCGCTCACGACGAGGAGGACGCCGCACAGCCCGAAGATCGCCCCCGAGGCACCCACGCTCGGCGCCGAACCGCCGAAGAGGAAGCTCGCGGCAGACCCGGCCGCCGCCGTCAGGACGTACAGCAGAACGAACCGCGCCGACCCGTAGAGCTGCTCCACGAGCGGCCCGACGAGGTACAGGAAGTACATGTTGAACAGGAGGTGCAGCAGCCCGCCGTGGACGAGGACGGGGGTCACCAGGCGCCACCACTCCCCCGCCGCGAGGGCCTGCTTGTCGAGCATGAGGAGGGCCTGCAGGTCGCTCCCGTTCGAGGCCAGCAGCGAGACGACGACCGTGATCCCGATGATCGAGTAGGTCGCGACGGTCGAGGGCTCGCCCGGGCGGCTCTTGGAGAACCAGCGGCCGGCCGCGCGCGAGTCCCCGAGCTCCTTGCTCAACCACCCGAGCCGCGAGGCGATCTCGGCCCGGTCGCCCGCCGGGGCGCGTCGTTCGGCGTCGCGGTACGCGTCGCGCGCCCCGCGCAGGTCGCCGTCGCGGACGCGCGCGGCCGCCACCTGGCGCAGCGCGCGATACGTGATCGGGTTCTCGGGCAGCCGGGCGGCCTGCTCCCAGCACTGGCGCGCCCCCTCCTCGTCGTCGAGGCGGTACATCGCCTCTCCGGCACCGACCAGGGCAGCCGCGGTGAGGCCCGGATCGGGCATCCCCACGAGGCGCTGGTAGGCCGCACGCGCCGCGGCGTACTCGCCCATGGCGAGGAGCTCGTCGGCGCGCGCCAGCAACGCGGCGGCCGTCGCCCGGTCGAGCGGACCGGGCACACCCGGATTGGAGGTGAGGGAACCTGCCATCCGAGCGACCGTAGCAGAAGGCCCGCCGGTGTGCCGCGCGGGTAGACTCACCGGCATGTGCGGACGGTTCACCCAGCAGCGTCCCTCGGCCGACCTGGCGGCGCTCTTCGAAGCCGAGGACCTCGCCGAGAGCCCCGGCGAGCGGTACAACCTGGCGCCCCAGCAGCTCGGTCTCGTCGTCGTCGAGCGCGACGATCTTCGCCGGGCGATCGTCCCCTATCGCTGGGGGCTCGTGCCCTCGTGGGCGAAGGACGCGCGGATCGGCAACCGGCTCATCAACGCCCGTGCAGAGACGGTCGCCTCGACTCCCGCCTTCCGGGCGTCGTTCCAGAAGCGCCGCTGCATCGTCCCGGCCGACGCCTTCTACGAGTGGGAGCGGGTGACGCCCGACATTCGCCAGCCGAACCTGATCCGCCGGGTGGACGGCGACCCGATGGCCTTCGCCGGCCTGTGGTCGATCTGGCGGGATCCGACGCAGCCCGACGCCGAGCCGGTGCGAACCTTCTCGATCATCACGACGTCGGCCAACGCAACCCTCCGGCCGATCCACGACCGGATGCCGGCCATCCTGCCCGCGTCGTCCTGGGCGTCCTGGCTGGCGCCGACTCCCGCGGAGCCCGGCGAGCTCCTCGCCCTCCTCCAGCCGGCGCCCGATGCCTTCCTGGAGCGCTTCCCGGTCTCGAAGCGGGTGAACAACGCGCGCAACGAGGGCCCCGACCTGGTCGTACCGCTCGGTCCGACGGGTCCGGATCCGGGGATGGGGACGCCGCTTCCCGGCTGAACCGCCCTGCCCTGGTGCGACGAGCCGCCCCCGTCAGTCCGCAGCGACCTGCCAGCCGCCATCCTCGGCGACGGAACGGAACGCGTCGCCGGGCTCCTCCCCCCGGTCCAATGCCGCCGCGTATCGCCCCACGAGGGAGGCGAACGCGCCCTCGGCGTCCTCCGCGGGCGCCTCGAGCAGCGTCGCGGTCGCGTAGGCCTCCGGCACCGGGATCCCGGCCGGCGCCACCACGACCAGCGCAGCGTCCAGGAACGAGGCGGCCTCGGCGATCACGGCCGCCCCGCCCTCCGCGATCGGCTCCACGGCGACGACGACGCGGAACTCGCGAAGGTATCGCAGGCCGAGCGAGAGGTCGGCAGGTTCGAGGGCAGGAAGACCGGACGCGGCGGGGGCTGGCGGTCGGGGCAGCCGCGTCGCTGCCAGCTCGGCCTCGGCGAGCAGCCCGGGTGGAAGGTCCGCGTCCTCGGCAGCCGGGGCATCAGGGAGGCCGGGTGCGAGCGCGGTGGGGCGGGCCGGGTCGCGCAGGACGGCGAGATGGCCGACCCCGCTGCGTGCGAGCGCGAGGAGCAGCTCGTCGCCGGCGCCGTCTTCCCCGACGCGCGCGAGGAGCTCGACGGCCGCACCCGCCGCGGCCGCCGCGGCGGCGACCGAGGGAGCGGTGCCGACCGCGCCCCCGGTCCCGTCCGGGTCCAGGCGGCAGGCGACGCTGCCGATGACGACGATCATGTGCCCCAGCCTAGCACCGGCGCTCGCGGCCGCGGGCGGTGACGGGCGCAATCCCCCCGGGTCAGGCGTCGTTGCCGTGACCCTCCGACCCGCCGCCGTCGGCTTCGTCGGTCGGCTTCGGGGCCTCTTCCGGCTTGGGTGTCTTCGTCGGCCCGGGCGTTTCGGTCGGCTTCGGGGTCGCCGTCGGACGGGACGTCGGAGCGGCGACCGGGCGGCTCGTCACCGTCCCGCCGTCCGTGGCCTCGGGCGTCTCGCCGGCCTCGGGGGTCTCGCTGGCCTCGGGCGACGCAGACGGCGACGGCGACGGAGAGGCCGACGGCGACGCAGACGGCGACGGCGACGGGCTGACCGACGGAACCACCGGGCTCGGGCTGGAGACGTGGGTCGGGGGTGGCGTCTCGCGGGACTGGTCGACGAGGCCACTCAGCGCCCCCACGCCGAGCGCGCCCACTCCGAGGGTCCCGGCCAGGACCAGCCCGACGAGCGCCATGGCGGGCGCCCGGACGGCGATTGGCCGGCCGCCGGTCGTCGCGACGCGCCAGAGGTCGCCGAAGGCCGCCAGCACGCCCATGACCGCCCCCCGCCGCGCTGCCGAGGCGGCGGCGGCCATCGGGCGTGGCGTCGGCTCCGCGGCCACGGCAGCCATGACGCGGTCAGTCGAACCCGGTGCTCGGAGCGACGTCGTCCGTTGCGGCAAGCCACTCGAGCTCGCGGGCCGTCGCGATCATCTCGGCCTGCTCGCCGGGCGCCAGGTCGCCCTCCAGCTCGTCGGGGCGGAAGCGGTCCGGCCGGGTCCAGCGCTCGCCCATCACGCCACCTCGCCGGACTCGAGCGTGCGCCGCAAGCGCGCGATCCCGCGGTGGAGGTGCGTCTTGACCGTGCCCAGCGGGCGATCGCTCTGGACGGCGATCTCGGCGAGGGAGAGCTCGGAGAAGAACCGCAGCATCACGACCTCGCGATACGGCTCCTCGAGCCCGGCGACGGCCCGGCGGATGGCCGCCGCCCGCTCCGAGCGGATCGCAAGGTGGGCGGGATCCGGGGCGCTGCCGAGGGCGCCCTCGCCGATTCCATCGCGCATGCCGGACGCGCCCGCATCGGCCCCGACGGGTCGAGGGTCGATCCAGGCCACGGGCCGGCGTCGACTCGCCCGGCGAACGGCGATGCGCGTCGCGATGCGGGCGAGCCAGGCCCCGAAGGGCCCGTCGCCGCGCCACGTCGCGAGCGCGCGATAGGCGGTCACGAAGGCCTCCTGGGAGGCGTCCTCCGCCTCGTGGAGGTCGCCGAGGATGCGGTAGCAGGCACGAACGATCGCACGTGATTCGCGCTCCACGAGGACGCGGAAGGCGTCCGCGTCGCCAGCCAGGACCGCAGCGACGACGCGTCGAGCTTCCGGGTCGTCCGCGGGGGACGGATCGGGCCGCTGGATCTCGCGCGCGGTGTCGATCGTTCGGCCTCCTGGACTGGAGTCGCCCACCGGGCGAGGATCCGGGGGAGACGATACGTCACGAGGGGAGTCGCGCGTCCATCGCTCGCCATCACGGATGTCCTCGCCCGGTGGGCAGGTGAGAAGCGGGTCGGTCAGTCGTCGCCGCCGTGGTCGTCGCCGTGGTCGTCGCCGTGGTCGCCGCCGTGGTCGTCGGGCGATGCGCTCGGCGAGGCATGATCGCCCTCGTCGTCGCCCTGGTGGTCCTCGACGTCCGGAGTCTCGGACGGCTCGGCCGTCTCGGCGGGCTCCGCCGTCCTGGCGGCCCTGGCGGGCTCCGCGGCCTCGGCGGGCTCCGCGGCCTCGGCCGGCTTGGCGGCGTCCGAGACATCGGGGCTCTCGGACGGCTCCGCGGTCTCGAACGTGGCCGAGGCGGTCTCCGTCGGCTCGGCCGTCGGATCGTCGGTGGAGAACGTGGCCGCGGGCGCCGGGTCCGGCGAGGCCGGGGTGAGAATGGCGTCGGCCGCGAACGCTGCGCCGGCGACCAGGAAGACGGAGATGGCCGCAGCGGCCGCTCCGCGGGCGATGGTGGGTCTGATGTGATCCATGGGTGCGAGATCCCTCCAGGGGTATGGCGGGCCGGCGGACTCCGGACTCCGCGCCGCCGGTCGATCTGGCCGGCCCGCTACACCACCTGAGACAGGGACGCCGCGAAAGGTTTCGAGCGGCCGACCCGCTTACGCGCGTCCGGCGTCCTCGTCGCGGATCACCTCGAGCTCCCCGAGCCCGAGCGCCTCGACGTCGGTGGCCACCGCGTCGGCATCGCCGACGAGCACGACCGCCAGCCGCTCGAGGTCCAGGTGCGCCCGCGCTGCCGCCAGGACGTCGTCGGCCGACACGGCCTCGATGGCCGGCCGGTACCGCTCGAGCTCGTCGTCCGGCAGCCCGTGGGTCACGAGCCCGCCGACGGCCGACACGACGGGACCGGGGGTCTCGAAGCGCAACGGGAACACGCCGACGAGGTAGTCGCGGGCAGCCCGCAGCTCGGCGTCGGCGGGCGGCGCCTCGCGCATCCGCCGAAGCTCGGCGACGAGGTCGGCGAGGGCGGGGGCCGTGGCGTCGGTGTTGACGGCCGCCCGGGCCGTGAACGGTCCCGCTCGTCGCCGCAGGTCGAACCCGGCCCCGGCCCCGTAGGTGTACCCCTTCTCCTCACGGAGCTTCATGTTCAGGCGGCTGTTGAAGAGGCCGCCGAGGATCGCCGACATGACGGAGACCGCGTGGTAGTCGGGGATCCGGCGGGCCAGGCCGGGATGGCCGACCCGCAGCTCCGACTGGACCGATCCCGGGCGATGCACGATGCGCACGACCGGTCGGTCCAGGCGCCCGGCATCGGTGGGCGGGGGCGGCGGGACGGCGCCCGGCGCCGGCGCGAGGTCGCCGAGCAGCGGCTCGAGGATCGCCCCGAGGTCGAGGCCGGCCAGGTCGCCGCCCACGACGAGCGCCGCCCGGTCGAACCCGGTCCAGCTCGCGTAGGCCGTCGCCGCGACGCCGGCATCGATGCCCGTCACCGTCTCGCGCAGCCCCCCGGCGGGGCGGGCGTACGGGCTCGCCGGGTCGTAGATGGTGGCCAGGTAGACCTCCTCGGCCCGGCGCGCCGGGTCGGCCTTCGCCTGGAGCAGGTCGTTGAGGCGCTGGTCGCGCAGCCGCTCGACCTCGTGCGGCGGGAAGGCCGGCTCGCGAACCACCTCGGCCAGCAGCTCGAGCGCGGGCGCGAGCCGCTCCGCCGGGACGTCGACGCCGACCACCGTGGTGTCCCAGCCGGCCTCCGCCCGGAGCGACGCTCCGAGTCGCTCGGAGGCCTCGACCAGGGCCAGGGCATCCCGCCGGCGCGTGCCCTCCAGCAGCGACCGGGCCGCGAGCACCGTGGCGCCGCCCACGGCCGCCGGCTCGTCCACGGCGCCCATCGGCAGGTAGAGCGCCGCCGAGACGAGGGGTCGCCCGGGGAGGTGGACGAGGAGCAGCGGGAGGCCGCCGGACAGGCGGCCGCACTCCACGGCCGGGAAGGTGAACGGCCGGGGCGTCCCCGGCACGGGGCGCGTCGCGAGCGCCACCTCGAGCTGATCGAGCGGGTTCATGCCCGCGCCTCCGTCGTGCCATCCTCGAGCGGGCCCCCGGGACCGTCGCCGCCGCCGCCGTCGCCCTCGTCCTCGCTCTCGCCGGCCGGCGCCCCGCCGGCCGGCACGTACGTCATCACGACCCGGTTGCCCTCCACGAGCAGCTCGGCGCACGCTGCGCGCACGTCGGCGGCCGTCACGGCGAGGTAGCGCTCCAGCTGCCGGTTGATCTCGTCGGGCTGGTCCAGCAGGGTCGCGTACATGCTCAGGCGATCCGCACGCTCGGCGACCCGCTGGAGCGACCCGAGCTCGTCGGACTCGATGAGCGCCTTCGCGCGGAGCAGCTCGTCCTCGGTCACGTCCTCGGTCGCCAGGCGGCCGATCTCCGCGAGCAGGCCCGCTTCGACCGCCTCGATCGTGGCATCCGGCCGCACCGTCGCCCAGCCCATGAAGACCGACGGGCCCGAGGCGAACGGGAGCAGGAAGATCGCCACGTCCTGGGCGATCCGCCCCTCGCGCACGAGGCGGCGGTGGAGGCGGCTCCCCTTGCCGCCGGCGACGACCTGGGCGGCGATCTCGAGGGCGTAGAGGCGCCGATCGCCGAGCGCGGGGGCCCGGTACGCGACGTAGATCCGCGGCAGCGGCACGCGGTCCTCGACGGTCTCGCGGCGCTCCCCCGCGAGCGTCATCGGCAGCGGGTCGACGGCAAACGGCGGGATCGCCGGGTTCGCCGCGATCGGCCCGAAGTACTTCGCCACCCAGGCCCGCGCCTGGGCCGGGTCGACGTCGCCGACGATCGAGAGGACCGCGTTGTTCGGCGCGTAGTAGGTGCGGAAGAAGGAGCCGACGTCCTCCAGCGACGCGGCGTCGAGGTCCTCCATCGACCCGATCGTCGGGTGGTGGTAGGGGTGCTCCGGCGGGTAGAGGTGGCCCAGGAGCTTCTCCTGCCACGTCCCGTAAGGCTGGTTGTCGTAGCTCAGGCGCTTCTCGTTCTTGACGACGGCGCGCTGGTTGTCGAGGTTCTCCTGGCTCAGCGCGTCGAGGAGCGTTCCCAGCCGGTCGGCCTCGAGCCAGATCGCCAGCTCCAGCTGGTGCGACGGGACCGTCTCGAAGTAGTTGGTCCGGTCCAGCCAGGTGGTGCCGTTCATCGTCCCGCCGGCCGCCTGGACGAGGGCGATGTGCTCGGCCTTCGCGACGTGCCGGCTGCCCTGGAACATGACGTGCTCGAAGAGGTGCGCGAAGCCGGTCCGCCCCGGCTGCTCGTGCTTGCTGCCGACGTCGTACCAGACGTTCACCGCAACGACGGGGACGAGGTGGTCCTCGCTGATGATGAGGCGGAGCCCGTTCGGGAGCCGCTCGTCGGTGAAGGGCACGACCGGGACTGGCATGCGGGCCTCGACTGGTGCGGGGTTGGGCCTGCCCGGTCGCAGCGAGGCGACCGCGACGGCGGGATCGGCGTCGGGCGATTGTAGGCTGCGCGGCGCGGATGCGGGTTGCGACGGGTTGGGGCTTGACAAACGTGAAACGCGTGTTAGCTTGTTGTCTAACATTCAGGCAGACGCACCGAGGGACACCGATGGCCCGCTCCGCTCGAACCGCCGCAGCTCCCCGTCCGGCACGGGCGCTCGTGCGCGATATGACGGCCGCGGCCGCGCCCGGCGGCGCCGCCCCCGAGGTGGTCCTCGAGGCCCGACCCGCCGTCGACTTCCTCGTGAGCCTCATGCTCGACACCGAACCCGAGCTCCTGCCGGCCGACCAGGCGTGGTACGTGGAGTCGCGGGCATCGCTGTCCGACGCGCTGAAGCGCGATCTCGGGCGGGTCTTCGGCGACGAGCGGACCGGCAAGGGCATCGGCGCGGCCATCGCGCCCCTCGTGATCCAGGAGCCGTCCGCCCGGACGGCGGCAGACGTGGTCGCGCTGGCCGGCCGGATCGGGGCCGCCGACCTGCTCGCGACCATGTGCGACGACGACGAGATGCGGCTGCCTCTCGAGCTGGCCTCGCGGGTCCTCGCCGGCGAGGCGAGCCTGCGGGACGAGGCCGTGTCGGCGTTCCCCGAGCCCTACCGGGCCGGGATCGGGCGCCTGCTGGAGGACCCGGCGGCGGAGATCCGGGCGCTCCGCCGCGTGCTGCGCGCCTGGGCCGAGCGCTTCGCGCCGATCGAGGCGCGGATCGCGGCCATGGAGCAGCGCGACGTCGACGCCCGGCGGGCGGACCTCGCGCGCCTGCCGCTCGCCGACCTCGTGGAGCGCACGACCGGCGGCGTCCGCTGGGTGCCCGATCCCGCCATCCGGCGCCTCGTGCTGAGCCCCAGCTACTTCGCCCGCCCCTACAACTACGTCTTCGGCGGGACCGGCTGGCACATGTTCGCCTACCCGCTCGCGGAGGCGGCGCTCGGCGCCGACGCCGACGCCGTGCCGGCTGCGAGCATCCGCCTCTTCAAGGCCCTCGGCGACGAGAGCCGCCTGCGGATCCTCCGCCTCCTCTCGTCCGGCGACCTCTACCTGACCGAGATCGCCGAGCGGATGGGCCTCTCGAAGCCGACGGTCAGCCATCACCTCGCCCTGCTCCGGGCCGCCGGCCTGGTGACGATCACCGAGGCGGGCACCCTGACCTACTACAGCCTCCGGCGCGAGCGGATCGCCGACGCCGGAGTGGAGCTCTCCCGCTTCCTCGGCGGGCCCATGGAGTAACGGCGCCCTCGGGGCCCGCCGGAGCGGGCACCCTGGGCGTCCGCCGGAGAATCGGCGGACCGTGCGTTAGATGATGATCGAACAGGGGGACGACGAGATGCAGACGAAGAGCGGATCCGGCGTCGTGCCGGCCGGCAGCATCTTCACGGGAGAGGGATCCGCGATGTCGGACGAGATCGACTTCCGCATGCAGCGCCTCGCGGCCGAGGCCTACCGCGAGCGCCTCGCCGGTGATCGCGACGGCCTCCGGCAGCGCCTCGGGCATAGCCTGATCGCGCTCGGTCGGGCGATCCACGGGATCGAGCCGGAGCCGGCGACCCGGACCGCGCTGGACGCGCGCTGAGCCAGCGCGCCGCGAGGCGACGCGAGACGCGGGGGGAAGCGACGGGGTGCCGCGAGGCGCCCCGTCGCCGTGCCTAGACGGGGAGCAGGACGAAGGCGAGGGCGCCGGTCACGCCGATCACCACCGACGCTCCGACGATGGCACGGGCCCGGGTGCGGTCGGCGCGACGCGCGGCGGCATCCTCGACGCGGTCGACGCTGCCGAGGGCGCCGAGGTTGCTGACGCCCGCCATGCCATACGCGGCGCAGAAGCGGAAGCGCGCCTGGAGGAGCCCGACTGCGCCGCCGGCGAGCGGCAGGGCGACGAGCCAGCGGGCGGCCGTCGGGGCGTCGAGCGCGAGGAGGGCGAGGGCCAGGCCCCCCGCGGCGACGAGCCCGGCATACCCGGTGCGGCGGCGGCGCGCGATCTCGGCCGGCCCGATGTTGCAGGCGCCCGGGCGGTACTCCCCGGCCGGGTTGTCGAAGGCGATCTGGGGCATGCTCATACCCCACGTTCGCGCGAGCGACGCCGGCGGTTTGCCGCCGGCCCACTCTCCGGCGCGGGGGCCGGGCGTCCGGCGGCCGGCCCGGCGATGGTCCGGGCGGATGCGGCCGGCGGGATGCCCGGCGCCGGGACCCAGTCGCCCAGCGGCCGGACGTCGGCCAGCCGGCTCGCCAGATCGGGGTCGATCGCCTCCGCGGCGGCCACGGCGGTCTCCATCGCGGTCAGGCACAGCACACTCTCGGCGATCGCGGCCAGGCGGATCTCGACCGCATCGCGCACCGGGCCGGAGCGCGGCGTGGGCGTGTTCACGACGAGCCGGGCCTCGCCCGAGGCGATCAGGTCGAGGATCGCGACCTCGCCCGGGCGGGCCTCGGCGCCCACCTTCGCCACCGGGTCCGCCCCGTGGCCGAGGGCGGCGAGCGCGGCGCGGGTCCCCGGGGTCGCCGCGAGCCGGTAGCCCGCCTTCGCAAGCGCCGTGGCCAGCGAGCCGAGCAGCGACTTGTCGCGGTCGGCCACCGTCAGCAGCGCCAGCGCGCCGCCCGGTCCCGGCCGCGGGGGCACCAGCGAGGCCGCCACGAGCGCCTTCGCGGTGGCGACGCGGACGTCCACGTGGAGCCCGATCACCTCGCCGGTCGACTGCATGAACGGCCCGAGCGAGGGATCCACGCCGCGCAGCTTGGCCGTCGAGAAGGCGGGCGCCTTGACGGCGACGAAGCCGGGCTCCGGCAGGAGGCCGTTCGGCCAGCCCAGGTCGGCCAGCCGCTCGCCGAGCGCGATCCGCACGGCCAGGTCCACCAGCGGGACGCCGGTCACCTTGCTCATGAACGGCACCGTCCGGCTGGCCCGCGGGTTGACCTCGATCAGGTAGACCCCGTCGTCGCGGACGATGAACTGGGCGTTGACCAGGCCGCGCACCCCGAGGGCGCGCGCGATCCGCTCCATCGAGGCCACGATCAGCGCCTGGTCCGCCTCGGAGACGCTCTGCGGCGGGAAGACGCCGACCGAGTCCCCCGAGTGCACCCCGGCCCGCTCGACGTGCTCCACGAGCCCCGGGATCACGACCGTCTCGCCGTCCGCCACGGCGTCGACGTCCACCTCGACGCCCTCGAGATAGCGGTCGATCCGGACCGGCCGGTCGGGATCCACGACGGTGGCGGCCGCGAGCTGTGCGACGAGGTCGTCGCGCGAGTAGGCGAAGTCGATGGCCAGCCCGCCGATCACGAACGACGGCCGCACGATCACCGGGTAGCCGATGCGATCGGCGAGGGCCTCCGCCTCGTCGATGGAGCGGGCCATCCCACCCTCCGGCTGGGGGATGCCCAGGCGGTCGACGAGGGCGCTGAAGCGGACCCGGTCCTCGGCCTGGTCGATCGTCTCGAGCGACGCCCCCAGGAGCGGCACCCCGGCATCGACGAGGCGGCCGGCCAGGTTGAGGGGCGTCTGGCCGCCAAACTGGACGAATGCCGGTAGCGGGCCGGCGCCGGGCGTCGTCTCGGCGGCGACGATCTCGAGGACGCTCTCGGCGTCGAGCGGCTCGAAGTAGAGGCGGCTGCTGGCGTCGAAGTCGGTCGAGACCGTCTCCGGGTTGGAGTTGGCCAGGACCGCCTCCCAGCCCAGGCCGCGGAGGCTCTCGGCGGCGCGCACCGCGCAGTAGTCGAACTCGATCCCCTGCCCGATCCGGACCGGCCCCGAGCCGATGACGAGCGCCGCGGGGCGGGCCACCGGGGGGGCCTCCCGCGGCGAGCCGGCGGCCGCGTAGGTGCTGTAGAAGTACGGCGTCTCGGCGGCGAACTCGGCGGCGCAGGTGTCCACCATCGCGAAGCCGGGGGCCAGGCCCAGCGCCGCCCGGGCGGCCGCGATGTCGCGCTCCCCCACCCCGGCGAGCCCGGCGATCTCGCCGTCGCCGAGGGCGGCCCGCTTGGCCGTCGCCAGCAGCGTCGCCGCCGCCGGGTCGGCCGGGTCCGCCAGGGAGGGGCCGGCGGCGTGGATCCGAGCCTCCAGCGCCACGGATCGGCCGAGCTCCGCGACGAACCACGGGTTGATGCCGGTCGCCGCCACGAGGGCCTCCTCCGCCAGCCCGCGGCGGAGGAGGGCGAGGACCCGCCACAGGCGGTTGTCCGACGGGGCGAGGAACCGGCGCAGGACGATCGGGGCGGCGCTGCGCTGGGCCAGCCGCGTGCTCTCGCAGGCATCGCCGCTCTCGTCGATCCAGCGGATGACGGCCTCGGCCTCGTCCGGGTCGCCGCCCAGGGCGGCGCCCAGGTAGTCGAGGGTCGGGCCCCAGGCCGGGTCCTCGGCGAGCGGACCGGCCCCGGCCTGCTCCAGGCCGCGGAGCGCCTTGTTGAGGGCGGCCCCGAAGGTCCGGTCGATCGCCATCACCTCGCCGGTCGCCTTCATCTGGCTGCCGAGGGTGCGGTCGGCGCGCGGAAACTTGTCGAACGGGAAGCGCGGCAGCTTGACCACGAGGTAATCGAGCGCCGGCTCGAAGGCAGCGACGGTCGTCCCGGTCACGACGTTCGGGATCTCGGCGAGGCGCCGCCCCACCGCGATCTGCGCCGCGACGCGGGCGATCGGGTAGCCGGTGGCCTTGCTGGCCAGCGCCGAGCTGCGGCTGACGCGGGGGTTCACCTCGATCACCGCGTAGTCGCGGGAATCCGGCGAGAGGGCGAACTGGACGTTGCAGCCTCCTTCCACGCCGAGGCCCCGGATGATCGCCAGGGCGGCGCTGCGGAGCCGCTGGTGGACGGCGTCCGGGAGCGTCTGGACGGGCGCCACGACGATCGAGTCGCCGGTGTGGACCCCCAGCGGGTCGACGTTCTCCATCGAGCAGATCGCGATGCACGTGTCGCCCGCGTCGCGCATCACCTCGTACTCGATCTCCTGCCAGCCGACGAGGACCTTCTCGATCATCACCTGGCCGATCGGGCTCGCCCGGAGGCCGGCCCGGACCCGCTCCCGGTAGGCGGCCTCCGTCTGCACGATCCCGCCGCCAGTCCCGCCGAGCGTGAAGGCCGGCCGCACGATCGCCGGCAGGCCGATCGCCGCGAGGGCCGCGTCGATGCTCGCGGCACGTGCCTCCTCGGTCGCGCCCGCGACGATCGCCGACGGCGCGTAGGGCTGACCGAGGCGGTCGAGCAGGTCCCGGAACGCCTCGCGGTCCTCCGCCATCTCGATCGCCCGGAGCGGCGTCCCCAGGAGTCGCACGTTGTAGCGTGCCAGCACGCCAGCCTGTGACAACGCCATCGCGAGGTTGAGGGCCGTCTGGCCACCGAGCCCGGCGAGCAGGCCCTCCGGCCGCTCGCGGGCGATCACCGCCTCGATCGAGGGGACCGTGAGCGGCTCAAGGTAGACCGCATCGGCGACGGTTGGATCAGTCATGATCGTCGCCGGGTTGGAGTTGACGAGGATCGTCCGGACGCCCTCGGCGCGCAGGGCGCGGCACGCCTGGGTGCCCGCGTAGTCGAACTCGGCCGCCTGCCCGATGACGACCGGCCCGGAGCCGATGATCAGGACCGAGGCGGGCGTGCCGGGGCGGGCTCCCATGCCCCCGCTCCCTCCCGCGGGCACCGGCGGGGCGCTCACCCGCGCAGCCCCGCGCGACCCCGGGCAGCCTTCACGAACCGGTCGAAGACGGCCAGCGCGTCGAGCGGTCCCGGGGCGCCCTCCGGATGGTACTGGACGGTCTCGATCGGGAGGCTGCGATGCCGGAGGCCCTCCACCGACCCGTCGTTGAGGTTGACCTGGCTGACGACGAGGCCGCTCGTCGGCGGGAGCGTCGCGGCGTCCACCGTCACCTCGTGGTTCTGGGCCGTCACCTGGACGTGGCCCGTCCCCGTGTCCTGCACCGGGTGGTTGGCGCCGTGGTGGCCGAAGCGGAGGCGGCGCGTCTCGGCGCCGGCGGCCCGCGCCACGAGCTGGTGCCCCAGGCAGATGCCCAGGAGGGGCCGGCCGTCGGCGATGACGGCCCGCGCGAGCGCCACCGGCCCGGCGAGCCGTGCCGGGTCGCCCGGGCCGGGCGAGAGCACGACCCCCGCGACGTCAGGGGCCAGGAGATCGGCCGCGGCGACGGTGTGCGGGAGGACGCGTACCCGGACGTCGCGGCGCCGCAGGCTCCGCACGATGCTCGCCTTGAGGCCGAAGTCGACGATCGCCACGAGCGGGGCGTCGGGCTCGGTCGCCCGGTCCCCGACCTCGAACGCTGCCGTCGGCGAGACCGCCTCGACGAAGTCCTGGT
Organism: uncultured Chloroflexia bacterium; assembly: GCA_963725875.1. GTDB lineage: Bacteria > Chloroflexota > Limnocylindria > Limnocylindrales > CSP1-4 > CTSoil-043. The sequence continues at coordinate 215,931 of CAVRZZ010000003.1, forward strand.
CCTCCCAGCGTGGGACGCCGCGAGCACGGACGCGGGCGGCCTCCACGTCCACGTCGCCGGGCGCCGTCACGATCCCGCGCAGGCAGCCGTGCGTCCGGAGGTGGCGGGCGATCGCGCGCGTGTCGACGCCGGCAAGGGCTGCGATCCCCTCCCCCCGCAGCAGCGCCGCGAGCTGGCTCGCCTGCTCCGCAACCGCCGCGGTCGCCGTGGCCACGACGAGGGCCCGGAGCCACGGCCGCTCCGACTGGTCGTCGGCCCGGATCCGGCCATAGTTGCCGATCAGCGGGTACGTCATCACCACGACCTGCCCCGCGTACGACGGGTCGGTGCAGACCTCCTGGTAGCCCGTCTGGCTGGTGTTCACGACGAGGTCGCCGCCCGCGGCGGTGTCGGCGCCGAAGGCGATGCCCGCGAAGACCGTGCCGTCCTCGAGCGCCAGCAGCGCCGGGCCGCGGGCGCCGACGCGCGGGTCGACCACCGATGCGGCGTCGGGGTGCGGCGGGGGTCCCGCTGCCGGGCTCACCGGGCCCCGGACACGAAAACGCCACCGGCCCGCGGGGCGCGGTGGACGATGCAGGGCGTGCGCACGAGCTGCCTCCTTTCCGGCCTCACGGGACCGGTACGCCGGCCTCACGGGACCGGCCGCAAAGGAACGGCCGAAGGGTAGCACGGGGCCCCGGGCCGGCGCGACGAGACGAGCAGCGCACGTGCCGCCTACTTCAGGATGCTGTTGCTCCAGACCTGGTTGAGGACGTACTTCCCGTCGGTGGTCGGGTTCGTGAGGTTCGCCTGGGCCTGGTCGAGCATGATGAACGGGTGGAGCCGGACCTGGGCCAGCCGGGTCCCCACGAACGTGAGCTCGACGATCACGGCCTCCTGCGTCTGGCGGCTCCAATCCTGGCCGAACAGGAAGTTCCCGTGGCTGCCGATGGCGACGTGCGACCCGCGGTCATCCTTGGTGATCGACACGGGACCCGCCCAGTGCGTGCCGTGGCCGACGACGTGGTCCGCGCCGGCGTCCCAGAAGAGCGCCATCTGCTCCTTCTGGCGGGCGGTGAAGTTGGCGTGGTACTCGGGCCAGCCCCACTGCGGCACGACGATGACCACGTCCGCGACCTTGCGCGCGGCGGCGATCCCGGCGCGGACGTTGGCCTCGTCGAGGTACGCCACGCCCGGCGTCGACGCGTCGGCGCGGGCCGAGCCGGGGATCTCGTTGAACCCGACGAAGGCGAAGCGGACGCCGCGGGCGTCGATGACGGCCGGCTTGAGCGCCTGCTTGAGGTTCATCCCCGCGCCGAAGCGAGCGATCCCGTTCTTGTCGAAGAGCGCGAGCGTCTCCTTCAGCGCGGCGGTGCCCTGGTCGGTCATGTGGTTCGACGCGAGCGTGACCACGTCCACGCCCGAGCGCGCGAGGAGCGGGGCGACCGCGGGGTCGATCGAGAAGACGGTCCCGGTGTCGTGCTGGCGGAACTTCGACGTCATCGGGCACTCGAAGTCGTCGAGGGTGATCTCCGCGTCGGAGATCAGCTTCCGGACGGCGCCGGCGTTGCCGGCTCGCCTGGCGATGACCACCGGCCAGCCGTTGCCGTCCGGCCCGTCGAACCGGCGGTCCATCCGGGTTCCCGTGTACTTCGCGGTCCCGCCATCGAGGACCCAGTCCCAGCCCTTGCCGAGCGTGTTCGCCTGGTGGCTCACCGCGCGGTCCGGGCAGGTGTCACCGGTCGAGATGAGGGTTCGCACCTCCCGGGCGTCGAACGAGGTCCATGTCGCCGCCGGCGACTCGACCGTGGCGACGACGGGATACGCCTTGGTGCGGATGGAGGGTGCCCCGAGGAGGTCCGCGCCGCCGACGCGGAGGGCTTTCACGCGGGGCGTGACGAGCGCCGCCGGCAGCAGGCCGAGGCGCGACTTCGTCTTGCGAACGGCCGTGACGATATCCGCGGCCTTGGCGCAGGCTGCCGGGTCGACGGTGACGGGCTTGCCGGACAGCGTCAGCGCCGAGACGCCGCACGGGATTGCGACCCGTCCCGCGCCGATCTCCGCGGCCAGCTTCTCGACGCTGAGCCCCACGCGCAGGTCGTCCACGTCGGCGACGAGGGCCAGCGGCAGCTCCACGGGTCCCTCCGGTGTCATCCCCGGCGTGGCAGCCGGCGTTGTGCCCGGAACCGCCGATGTGGATCCGCCGCTCGGGACGGCGCCGGAAGGGGCGGGCGATCCGGTCGCCGCCGCGGCCCCGGGCGAGCCGGAGGGTGCCGGGGAGGCGGCGGGGCCTCCGCCCGCGAAGACGGCCGCCCCCACGAGCAGCCCGACGCCCGCGAGGGCGAAGAGGAGGACCAGGAGGTTCGTCCCGCTGAACGGGCCCGGGCGCCCTCCCGCCGGCGGGCGCGGGTTCCCCCGCGCGGGCGGTGGTGCACCGCCGCGCGCACCGCCCTCGCCCCGAACGCCACGGGGCTTGGGGGACCCGGCGATGGGGCGGGCCATCGGGGGGCGGCGGGGCGGCTCGCGGGAAGGCATCCGCCGTATTGTGCCCCAGCCGCCGCCGAGCGTCGGCCACCGAGCGCCGCCCGGTCGCCGGGTCGCGGCCGCTCAGTCGCCGACCTTGTACGGGTAGGTCACCCAGCCGTCCGCCAGCTCGGCATGGAAATCGGGCTCCTCCGCCACGCGGGAGCGGCCGGGCTTGTAGTGCAGCACGGCGCTGACGGGGCGGCCCCCGGCCGCGCGGACGCGGTCGAGGACGGCGACCATCGTCTCGCCGCTCTCCCAGACCTCGTCCACCACCAGGATCCGCTTGTCGCGCAGGAGCGCTGCGTCCGGGAAGTGGCCGAAGATCGGAGCCTCGTGAGTCCGGCCGCCCGTCGTGTAGAACTCGACGCCCGCGACGAGGATCTCGCGGAGGTCCAGGCGATAGGCCAGGATCCCGGCGGGCACCAGCCCGCCGCGCGTGATCGCGAGGACGAGGTCGTAGCCGGACCCGACCTTCTCGGCCAGCACCCCGACGAGGCGGTCGAGCTCATCCCACGAGACGGTGATCGGTTCGGTCGAGAGCATCGGGACTCCTCTGGCGGGCGCCGAAGCGGCCGCCTGCGCGGGGCCGGGCACGACCGCATTGTGGTCGGCTTCGAGCAGCCGCGTCATGCGTCCGGGCGGGACACCCCTCCCTGGCCCCGGGTGGGCCGCATCCCCCGCCTGCGGAGCCCGCGTCGCGCGCCCGGGCGTGGCCGCGACCCTCGCGTCAGGGCGCCACGGGCACGGACGGGTCCGACGCCCCGAACGTCATCGAGCCACCATCCGCCAGGCCGACCGTCAGCACCGCATCGGCGACGACGTAGCGCACCGCCGACTCGAGCTGCCGCACGAAGACGTCGGACAGGGAATCGGCGCCGCACGCCGCCAGGCTGGAGGGACCGGGACGGAGGGTCAGCCGGGCCCACGGGCTCCCGGTCCGTCCGGAGGGAACGGTCCGGTAGGTCCCGGACACGACGTTGCAGTCCGCCCGGGCCCGGAACGTGCGATCCGGCAGGAGCTCGATCGTGTAGGCCGCCGGGTCGGACACCCCGAGCGGGCCTTCGGCCGTGCCGGTCGTGGAGCCCGTCCATTGCCAGGACGTGCCGGTGAGGACGCTCCCGGGCGGGCGCGGCGGGGCGAGGGCGACGGCAAGCGCCGTGATGAGCACCACGACGACCACGCTGACGGCGGCGACGATCACGATCCGCCGACCGATCGGCCCCTCCCTCTGGCCTCGCACCATCTGCTCGTACATCGATCACATGTTCGCACGGTGCAGGCTGGTGGATCTCGACCGCGCGCGGCGCGGGCCGCGACGAGCTGTGTGTCCGCCTGGCGCGGTCCCGGCGGCGGGTGGTGCACGGCGCGGAATCGAACGGCCCCCCGAGGTGCGCCTCCGGGGGCCGTTTCGTGCGTGGGCACTGGTGAGCCGGGGGAGATTCGAACTCCCAACCTAGTGATTAAGAGTCACTTGCTCTGCCGTTGAGCTACCGGCCCGCCGGGAAGTCTATCGCGGGACGACCGCGCGCGTCGTGCGAGAGCCGACCGACCCGCTGGAGGCCGACGGACCGCGCCGTCGCCTACTGCGAGATGGCCATGTCCGCCACCATCGCGTCGACCGCGGCCTCGCGGGCCGCATCGTTCGTGGGGATGGTGAACGACAGGATCAGGAGGCGCTCGCCGGCCGGGATCGCGTACTGGATCCCCCGCGCCTGGGCGTCGCTTCCCTCACCGAGCCCGAGGTAGGTGGCCCGGACGGCCGGGCCGACGGGAAGATCGACGACCTCGGCCTCGATCCCGTTGACCCCCTGCACGGTGGCGAGATCCTCGGTCACCGCGCTCCGGAGGTCGTCGAGGGCCGGGATGTCGATCCCCTCGCGGACGATGAGGTTGGCGTTCGGCGTGACGATCCCGGCTCCCGCGGTGCCGTCGACCGCCCAGCCGGCCATCCCGGCCTCCACGTACGCGTCGAGACCGCCCTCCACGACGCCGCGAAGCTGCGAGTCGGCGGAGAGGAGCGCGAGGGCCGCCTGCGGGTCGTCGAGCGGGAGGAGGACCCAGCCCTCCGCCAGGGGCATCGAGAAGCCGGCCGCCGGGGCGGCCAGGACGCCCTGCTCCGACGCCGGGGTCGCCTCGGGCGTCGTGGTCGGAGCCGCGGTCTCGGCCGGCGGCGTCGCGGGCGCGGCCGATGCCGGCGTCGCGGGCGCGGCGGATTGCCCCGGCGCGACCGTGGCCGCGCCACCGCACGCGGTGACGAGGAGGACGACGGCGAGGAGCGGCAGCCGGCGCAGGCGGCAGAGCATGGGTACTGACCTCCGTGGTGATGGATGGGCGGAGACATCATCGGCGATCGACCGCCACAGGCTACCGGACGATGGTCCCAGCGGGGCGGGCCGGGTGGCGCGGGCCGGGTCGCAGCCCGTAACACCCGCCCGCCCCGGGCGTCGTATCGACGAGCCATCGATCACTCGACCGATCACAGGCCGGCCGGCGAGGCGCCGAGCCCGTTGCGCCGGCACCGGGAGAACCGTGAGATGACCGCCCCGCTCTTCGCTCGAACGCCGGCCCTGCGCGCGGCCGCCGCGGGCCGTCGGGCTCGTCCTCGCCGCCTGCGCCGGGCCCGGCGCGTCACCCGGGACGTCGCCGCCGGAGGCAGCCACACCGGCCCGCTCGCCCACGTCCCCGGCGACCTCCCCGGGCACCTCGCCGGCCGCCGTCGCCTGGCGCTGGCAGGCGCCCCTCGGGCCGCAGGTCACCGCGGGCCCGGACGGCACGATCTACGCGACCGGCCGCGGGCCGGCCTGCGACGTCGAGATCCACGCGCTGCGGCCCGACGGGTCCGAGCCGGCGGACGGCTGGCCCTACTGCGTCGCCGGTGCCACGTACGGCTCGGACGGGCTCGCCGTCGACGGCACGGGGACGGTCTACGTGTCGAACTACGGCGCCGGTCCCGGAAGGATCGTCGGCCTGACACCCGATGGGACACCCGGTCCCGGCTGGCCGGCTCCCTTCGGCTGGCTCGTCGGGACGCTCGAGGCAGGCGTCGTGGTGCTCGTGCCGAGCCCGTCCGGCCCGAACGAGCTGCGCGCCTACGATCCCGCCGGCCAGGCCCTCCCGGGATGGCCCGTGACGGCTCCCGGCCCGATCGTGGAGCCGGCCTTCGTGGGTCCCGGCGACGCCGTCGCCGTGCTCTACCGCGACCTGTCGACCGGCCATCGGTGGGTGACCGTCATCGAGCGCGACGGATCCACCCGTCCCGGCTGGCCGGTCGCCGTTCCGAACGACATGGACGGAAGGTCCGTCGTCATCGACCTCGTCACGACCGACGGGCGCGTCGTCCTTCGCTCCCACGAGCCGTGGCCCGCCGAGGGGATCGCCCCCGAGGTGGCCATCGCCGCGATGGGCGGCCTCCGCGCGCAGGTCGCCGTGATCGAGCCCGACGGGACAATCCGCGCCGACTGGCCCGTTCGGTTCGAGCAGCCGCTGTCGCAGCTCGTGGAAGGGCCCGGCGGACGGGTCTACGCGGTCGCCGGTGACGTCCAGTACGGGCCGAACCCCGAGAATCGCGACCCGGCGGGCCCGTACTTCGTCGTCTCCCTCGAGCCGGACGGTGTCGCCTCGCCCGGTTGGCCGGTCCAGCTGCCCGACGGCGTCATGCCGCAGCCCGCCGAGGAGACACCCGGCCCCGTCCCGCCCTGGGCCCTGCCGCCGACGGTCGGCGACGACGGATCGGCGGTGGTCCTCATCGGCGGCGGTCACGGCCCCGAGGGGTTTGCCTGGGTCGATCGCGACGGATCGCTCGCGACGGTCCACCAGCTCCCCGGGACGACGACAGTCTCCCACGGCCAGCCTGCGGCACCCGGTGGTCCCGCGATCCCGCCGGTCATCGTCGGTGACCGGGTGCTCCTCGCGGTCGGCGTCGAGCTGCCGGCGACATTCGCCGGCGACCCCGCCCGGCCGGAGTCGGATGCGCCCCGGATGGACCGGCCGATCCCAGCGCTGACGGCAGACACCAGCACGGCAGGCACCAGCGGCGGCGCCCAGGACGGCATCCTCGCGGTCGAGCGCACCGGGGTGGTGGACGGCTGGCCGCTCCTCCTGCCCGGCGGTGGCTTCGTCTCGGAGCTCCTCGTGCTGCCCGACAGGATCGTTGTCGTCGCCGGATCGAACGAGTCTGGCTACGTCGTCGCGGCAGTCGATCCGACGGCCCCCGGCGGGCAGTAGCCGCCCGCGCGCAGCACGGGCAGCGCGGAGGGAGGGGCCCGGGTCGGTAACAACGGTCCGGCTCGGTCGTCCCACAGTCATGAACGGCGCGCACGGATCCACCGCTCCAGAGGACCCCATCCCGGCCCTCGAGCGCGCGCTGCCGGGAGGCGCCTCGCTCGAGCTCACCCTGGCCGGGGTCTACGAGGAGCGGCGCGGCGAGGTGTACGGCTATCTCCTCCGCCTGACCCACGACCCCCAGGCCGCGGAAGACCTGCTGCAGGACACCTTCGTGCGGCTGATCGGCGAGGCGAGGGCGGGCAAGATGCCCCACGACGTCCGGCCCTGGCTCTACCAGGTCGCCACGAACGGGGCCATCGACCGCGGCCGGCGGGGCGCCCGCCTGGCCCGGCTGCTCCCGAGGCTGTGGGACCGCACCGAGCCTGATCCGCCCGAGCAGCAGGCGCTGCGAGCCGAGCGAGACGCCGAGCTCCGCGTGGCGCTCACCCGCGTCGAGGCGCACGCCCGCGCGGCCCTGCTGCTCGCCGGGCAGGGTTTCAGCGGGCACGAGATCGCGGCGATGATCGGGCGCTCCGAGGGCGCCACGCGAACCCTGATGTGCCGGGCACGAATCCAGCTCAAGACGCTGGTCGAGGCCGGGGAGGCGGGATCATGAACGCCAACGGCCGATCCCACGACCGCCCCATCGAGCTCGCCGCACGGGCGATCGACGTTCCGCTCGACGCCGCCGAGCGCGAGGAGCTCGAGCGCCACCTCGCCACGTGTGCGACCTGCGCGCAGGGGGTGGCCACGATGCGCCGTCACGCCGCGGCGCTCGCCGGGCCGCTCGCCGCCCTGCCGCCCCGCCGCGTGGACGACGCCGTGATGGCCGCGATCGTTGCGCACCCGGCCAGGACCCAGCGCTGCCTGGTGCTCGTCGCAGCGACCGCCCTGCTGCTCGTCGCCCTCCTCGGCATCGCCGCCGCCGCCGGGTCGTTCCTCGTGCGCAACCGGCCGATGCCACCCCAGGTCGTCGTCCCGTCGCCTCCGGCCGTCATCGCGGAGACGAGCCCCGAGCCGACCGCGCCTGCGAGCCCGCGCCCGTTGGAGGACGCGTCACCGAGCCCGGCGCAACCCTCGCCCCAGGGGACCACGACGAGCGCCCTGTGCCGTCTCCCCGTGACCGTCGGGGATCCGGCGCAGGGGCGCCTCACGGCGGGGTTCGTCGAGATCCCCTCGGGCGTGTTCACACCGGACGAGCGGGGCTCCATCGTCCAGGAGCCGGCGGCCGTGGCCCCGTACCTGGACTACCTGTGGAGATCGGAGGCCAACCCCGATCGCCTGGGGGACGGCGGGCCGACCTACGTGGCCGCGCTGGACACCTGGGTGCCGGCGTCACCGAGCCTCGTCGACCCGGCCGGCGGCCGCTATGTCTACGTCGCCGGTGACCTGGATCCGAGCGAGACCGGCATCGACTCGGTGCTCCGTGTTGTCGACATCGCCACGGGCCGCGAGACCGAGATGAAGACGGGCGGCCCGTACGTCCCGATCGCCATCAACGCCGCGGGCATCTACCTCGCCCGCGAGTACCCGGAGAGCGGCCGCGGCGGCCTCTGGCTGCTGCCGTCCGGGGCGACCGAGGTCCGGGCGCTCGGGGACACCTCGGGGCGCGGATGGCACATCGTGGGTGACGTCGCCTGGAGCGGCGGACCGTTCGAGTCCTCCCTGGTTCGGTGGGACCTCGGGTCCGGCCGCAGGACGACGTGGCTGGCGGGTCCGCCGGACGGCACGGCAGGGCGGATGGCCACCGAGGCGAGTGGGACGCCGATCGCCTGGACCAACTCCAAGGACGGCACGCGGCGTCTCCTGCGCGTTCCGGCCGCCGGGCGCTCGACCGTGCTCGCGGAGCAGGAGCCCGGGGAGACCGGGATCCTGACCTGGCTGGCGACGGCGGCCACGGACGGGGACCAGTTCGGCACGTGGCTGGGAGGGCGCGATCCTCGCGGCGGTGAGGTGATCCTGCAGGTCACGCCGTCCGGCACGCTCGAGGTCCATCCCGTGGCCGACGCCCCCGACGAGGTCCACCCCGCCGGGCCATGCCTGCAGCCATGAACGGCGCCCGGCGCCGGTGGCTCAGCCGGGCTGGTTGTCGATCTGGGCGCGCTGCAGGCGACCGCTGAAGTCGACGTAGACCGACTTCCATTCCGTGTACGTGTCGAGCGCGGCGTGGCCCGCCTCGCGGTGGCCGTTGCCGGTCTCCTTCCAGCCGCCGAAGGGAAGGTGCGTCTCGGCGCCGATCGTGCCGGCGTTGACGTAGACGATCCCGGTCTCGAAGTCGCGCATCGCCCGGAAGGCGACGTTGACGTCGCGCGTGTAGATCGACGACGAGAGGCCGTAGCGGGTCTGGTTCACGGCGCTGACCGCCGCCTCGTAGCCGTCCACCGGGATCACCGAGAGGACCGGGCCGAAGATCTCCTCCTGGGCGATCCGGGCCATCGGGGCCACGCCGGCGAAGATCGTCGGCTCGAAGAAGACGCCGCTGTCGAGGTCGCCCCCGGTCGCCCGGCGGCCCGCCGCTCACCAGCGCGCCCTCGCGCAGCCCGATCTCGACGTACTCCTCGACCTTCGCCGCTGCGGCCTCGTTGACGAGCGGCCCCACGTCGGTCGACGCGTCCTGGCCGTCGCCGAGGCGCAGCGCCCGAACACGGGCCTCCAGGAGCTCCAGCAGGCGACCTTCGACCTTCCGGTCCACGATCACGCGGCTGCAGGCGGTGCAGCGCTGGCCGGTCGTCCCGAACGCCGACCAGGCGATCCCGTCGACCGCGAGGTCGAGGTCGGCGTCGGCGAGGACGACGATGGCGTTCTTGCCGCCGAGCTCGAGCGCCAGGCGCTTGAGGCGGCGCCCCGCCCGCTCGGCGATCCGCTTCCCGGTCGCGGAGCTGCCGGTGAACGAGATGACGGGCACGTCCGGCGACTCGACGATCGCGTCCCCGACCTCGGCGCCGCCACCCGTGACGAGGTTGACGACGCCGGGCGGGACGCCGGCCTCGGCCATCAGCTCGACGAGCAGCGTCGCGCAGTGGGGCGTGTCCGAGGCCGGCTTGAAGACGACGGTGTTCCCGGCCACGAGCGCCGGCATCGTCTTCCAGGCCGGGATCGCCATCGGGAAGTTCCAGGGCGTGATGATCCCGGCCACGCCGATCGGCTGGCGAACGCTCATCGCCCACTTGTCGGGCAGCTCGGACGGCACCGTGTCGCCGAACATCCGCCGCCCCTCGCCGGCCATCAGCTCGGCGATGTCGATCGCCTCCTGGACGTCGCCGCGCGCCTCGGGGATGACCTTGCCCATCTCGCGCGTCAGCGCCCGGGCGAGGCGCTCCTTGTCGCGGCGCAGGAGCTGCGCGTACCGGAGCAGGATCTCGCCGCGCTTGGGCGCCGGCGTCGCCCGCCAGGCCGGGAAGGCCACCTCCGCTGCCCGGACGGCCATCGCCACGTCGGCCGCCGAGCTCGCCTGGAACGTCCCGACGAGATCGTCGCGATCGGCCGGGTTGCGGCTCTCGAAGGTCCGCCCGGAGGTGGCGGCGATCCACTCCCCGGCGACGAAGTTGCGGCCGGCGACCGGCACCGGGCGGTCGGGAGTCATCCGCGCAGCCCTCTCACACGCGCTCGAAGGCCATCGCGACCGACCCGCCGCCGCCGAGGCAGAGCGTCGCCAGGCCGTAGCGGCCCTCGCGCCGTCGCAGCTCGTGCAGGAGGGTCGCGACGATCCGGGCGCCGGACGCTCCGATCGGGTGCCCCAGGGCGATGGCACCGCCGTTGACGTTGACCCGGGCCCAGTCGAGGCCGAGCGCCCGGCCGTCGGCGAGGACCTGCGCCGCGAACGCCTCGTTGAGCTCTACGAGGTCGAAGGCCTCGACGGGGAGGCCGGTGCGCGCCTCCAGCTTCCGGACACCCTCCACCGGGGCCATGAAGAGCCACTTCGGGGCGACCTCGGCCTGGGCGTAGCCGACGATCCGCGCCAGCGGGGTGAGGCCCAGTCGTTCCACCGCCCGCTCGCTGGCGACCACCGTGGCGGCGGCACCGTCCGTGATCCCGGGCGCGTTCCCCGCGGTGACGGTCCCCTCCTCCGCGTCGCCCCGGTCCCCGGCGGGTGGCAGCGGGAAGACGGGCCGGAGACGCGCCAGCGCCTCGGCGGTGGTGTCGCGCCGGGGGCTCTCGTCAACGTCGACGACCGTCTCCCGTCCCTTTGCGTCGCGAACCGCGACGGGCGCCCGCTCGTCGGCGAAGCGCCCCTCGTCCTGGGCCGCTACCGCCCGGCGATGGCTCTCGAGGGCAAATGCGTCCTGGTCCTCGCGGCTGACCTGCTCGCGGATCGCGGTCCGCTCGGCGTGGGTCCCCATGTGACAGCCCTCGAGGGAACACCAGAGCCCGTCCGCGACCGCGGTGTCCACCAGCTCGGCGTTCCCGAGGCGATACCCGAAGCGGGCGCCACGGAGGAGGTAGGGCGCCCGGTTCATGCTCTCCATGCCACCCGCCACGACGAGCTCGGCGTCGCCCGCCCGGATCTCCGCGGCGGCGAGCATGATCGCCTTGAGGCCGGAGCCGCAGACGCGGTTGATCGTCGTGGCCGGGGTCGCCTCGCGCAAACCCGCGCCGAGGGCTGCCTGGCGCGCCGGCGCCTGGCCCGCCCCCGCCTGGAGCACCTGGCCCATCAGCACGTCGTCGATCTCGGCGGTCGCGGGGTCGAGCCCGGCCCGCTCCACGGCTGCCCGGATGGCGATCGCGCCCAGCTCGGTCGCGGGGACGCCCGCCAGCGCGCCGCCGAGCTTCCCGATCGGCGTCCGGGCCGCGGAGACGAGGTAGACGTTGCCGTGGGGCCCGTTCGGATGCTCCATCGGCCGAATCTACCGCGGGTGCTTTGAGGTGCAGGTCGCTCAGAGGAGCCGGACCAGGAGCCAACCGGCAAGAGAGCCGCCCATGATGCCCGCGCACGCCGCCGACGGGCGGGCCGCCCCACCCCGCCCGGATGACGGCGACAGGCGCCACCGCCGAGCACGGCGAGGAAGGTCAACGTCACCACCATTCCCACGAACGTGCCGCCGGCCGCGATCGCCGCATAGCCGGCGAGGTCCGAGAAGTCGCGGATGACCAGGGCCGCGCGTAGCCCGACCGCCGTGCCGATCCCGAGAACAGGATCCGCGCAAGGGCGTCCCGTCCCAGCCTGGCCGTCATCGCCCAGCCTCCGCGGCCGGCACCATCCCGCCCCCCGTCCGGTCGCGCAGCCCGCGGAACGTCTCGCGGGCACACAGCGGGATCCGCACGACCGCCCGCTCCGGATCGGTGGCGACGGTGTGAACGCAGCAGCCGCGCAGACGCTCCACGTTCATCGTCCAAGCGTCCATGAAGCTCTTCACCTGGATCCGCTTGACGCGCCGGGCCGCCTCCTCGGCCGCGTGCTGCCGGCCCCCGAGGACCCATTCGAGCCGCCGGACGAACCCGGGCACCCCCAGGTCGCACGTCTGGAGGACGCTCCCGAGCGCCTCCACGGTCGCAGGGCTCCCGGTGCTCGCGCCGGCGCTCAGCAGGCGGGCCAGCGCGGCGACGGTCGCGTCGTCGGCCACGATCCGGTTGCCGACGAGCGGCAGGTTCGCGCGCAGGCGCTCGATGCCGACGAGCGATGGGAGCGACGTCCATGCCCCGTCGTCGTCCCGGATCAGGTAGGTCAGCGCCGTGCAGTCCGGGTGGCTGCAGGGCAGCGCCACGAAGTCGGAGGGTCCGAGGCGTCCGCCCGTCTGCTCGCCGAGGCGCCGAAGCAGGCCCGTGGTCGTGAGGCGCCGCAGCGGGTCGAAGGCGGCGACGCGTCCGGACGCGAAGACGGGCTGGAAGGTCACGCCGCCGACGTGCTCGGTCGCGAGCGCCAGGTCGACGACGGCGCCGACCTCGCCGTCGTTCACCCCCTGCTCCACGGCGCAGGCGAGCGTCGTGAACACGCGGGCGTCCGTCAGCCGCCGCAGCGCGTCGTCCTTGACCGCCCGCAGGTCCGCGCCCCGATGGTGGCGCACGGCCGCTTCCGACACGCCGTCGTACTGGAGGTAGACCTCGAGCCGGTCGCGAAGCGACGCCAGGAGGCCGACCAGGGCGTCGTCCCGGGCGACGCGCACGCCGTTCGTGTTGAGGACGGTCCGCGTCACGCCCCGCGACCCGACCTCGCGCAGGATGGTCGCCAGGTCGGGGTGGAGCGTGGGCTCGCCCCCCGAGAGCATCAGCACGTCGAGGCGTCCGCCCTCGCGCGCCACGATCGCGTCGACCGCCCGCAGCACGTCCTCGGTCCGGGCGTACCGGTCAAGGTCGGGGCTGCTCTCCGCGAAGCAGGTCGGGCAGCGCAGGTTGCAGGCGTCGGCAAGGTCGACGAGCGCGATGCAGGTGTGCTGGCCCTGCAGCTCGTTGAGGCCGTCCTCGTAGCCCGTCGGGATCGGCCGGTCGTCGCCCGGCTGGTCGGGCACGAGCGTGCGCGCAGGAACCCGCCAGTGCTGGAGCGCCTCCCAGAGGGCGTGATCCTCCTCGTACAGGCTGACGACCTCGCCGTGGCCGCGCCGGCACCGGCGCCGCAGGAGCACCCGGCCGTCCTGCTCCACGAGCTCGCCCTGCAGGATGTCGGTCGCGTAGTCGAGCGTCCTGGCCGGGTCCTCCGTGAAGCATCGGCCGCAGACCGTCTGCACCGCCCGGAGGCTGGTGTACGGCCGCGTCGCGGCGGGGGTCGCCACGCGTCAGATCCCCGAACCCTGGACAAGGCAATACCCGAACACGCCGACCACCGCCACGATCGGGACGACGATCACGACGAGGAGGGCGGCGCGGATGCCCATCGCGACGCCGCGGTTCTCCCCGTCGCTCATCATCCCGAAGGCGCCGAGCGCGACGATGAACGCCAGGAACCCGAACAGGGCGGCGACGTTCGAGGCTCCCAGGAACGCCAGGAGGGCCGGCACGCCGACGATCAGCCCGAGTGCAACGACGAAGCCCAGCACCACGTCGCGCGTCCGGGACGGGGCGTGCGCTGCCTGCCCGGCGTGAGCCCTGGCCTCGAAGCGCCACGCCGGCGCGGGCGTGTCGTCCGTCCTCGGCGCGGCGAACGCGGAATCCAGGTCCTCCGACGCCAGCCTGGCGAATGCGGCCTCGACGTCGGCCGGCGAGTGGCCCGCGGCGAGCGCCTGCTGAGAGAGGATCTCGTCCGTGAAGGCCCCGCGGTTCGTCCGCAGCCACGCCGCGAGCTCGTCGAGACGGTTCGCGGGGATCGGGCCGGTCACGGCGCACCTCCGGGCACGAGATCCGATCGCCCGGGCGCGGGCGCCGGGGGGAGCCTCCAGGCGCCGAGGCGCGCCTCGCGGGCGAAATGGATGATGAGCAGGGCGAGGAGCGGGATGAGGACGATCTGGGGCCCGGACAGGCCCAGGGCCTGGATCTCGTTGCCGCGCACGAATTCGACTGCGAAGCGGAAGGACCCCGCCGCGAGGAGATACGCCTTGAGGAGGTCCCCGGGAACCGGAACGCGCCTCCCCCAGCGCACGATGACGGCCGCGGCGGCAAGGCTGAAGGCGATCTCGTAGAGCATGCTCGGGTGCATGGGCAGATCGCAGCTCGGACAGCGGACGAAGGCCGCCGCGGCCGCCGGGTCGACGCGGACTCCCCACGGCAGGTCGGTCGGGGTGCCGAGCGGCAGCTCGGAGAGGAAGCAGCCGACCCGCCCGATGACGATCGCGACGGGGATCGCCAGGGCGTAGCAGTCACCCGTCGATCGACGGTACCCGAGCGCTCGCTTCGCGACGACGCCGGCCAGGTAGCCGCCGGCAATCGCCCCGATCAGGCTCTTGCCGCTGTGCTCGATCACCCAGGTCAGGGGCGCCTCGCCGAGCAGCCGGTAGTAGTCGAAGTGCTCCCAGGCGGTGATCAGGCGCGCGCCGACCGCGCCGCCGAGGACCACCGCGATGGAGATCCGGATGATCCGCTCGTCGAGGATCCCGCGCCGTCGCAGCTCGCGGTAGTAGATCGCGAGGCCCGCCAGCAGGCCGAGGATCGTGAAGACGTCGTGGGTCACCAGGCGGAACGGTCCGAGCTCGGCCAGGACGGGGATCATCGCGGCCCGTCTCCCGCCCCGTCAGAGGACGCCGGGGATCAGCCGGTGCCGCGTCCGGGCGGCGAAGGCCTCGTACGCCGGGTACGTGGTCCGCAGCCAGGCCTCCTCGCGGGTCACCTTGAGCAGGACGACGGCGAGGTAGGCCGCCGCCAGCAGGAGCGCCAGCCAGCTTCCCCGCATCAGGGCGTAGCCGAACGCGAACAGGACCTGGCCGGAGCAGACGGGGTGGCGCACGAAGCGGTAGGGCCCGTCCGTCACCAGGTGGCCGGCCGGCCGCGGGGCGACCCAGATCGAGAACAGCCGCCCGAGCGTCCTCGTGCCCCACGCGAAGAGCGCGACGCCCGCGACGGCGAGGGCAGCCCCCACGACGATGCCCGCGACGCGGGCCGGCCCCTCCCACTGCGACGGCGCCAGCCAGCCACCGAGGAGGACGGCCACGATCCCGAGGGTCTGGATGCCGATCCAGCCCTCGCCGCGCGAACCCAGCCTCGGCCACGAGTCGGAACGGTGATGGACCGCGTCCACGGGGCGCCTCCTCGTCCACTCGAGGCGATCGTGAAGCGACGTGCGGCCGTCCGACAGTGCCGAACGGCAGGCGCTGCGGCCGCGGGGCGGCGCTGCGGCCCGATGCTCCGCGGGATGGGGCCGGCGTGGCACGCTCCCGGCTCGGGACGCTCCCCGGTCCGGGCCGCTCGCGGCTCGGGACGCTACCCGCGGACGCGGCCCAGGATCGCGTCGGCGACGATGCCGCGGTGGACCTGGTTCGTGCCCTCGTAGATCTGGGCGCCCTTCGCGTCGCGCATCAGCCGCTCGATCCCGGTCTCGCGCGAGTAGCCGGCTCCGCCGAACAGCTGGACCGCGTCGGTCGCCACCCGCATGGCGGCATCGGACGCCGTCCACTTGGCGAGTGACGCGGCGGCGGACACATCCGCCCCACCCGCACCCCGGTCGCGCGTTGCCGCCGCCTCGCGCGTCAGCGCCCGGGCCGCGGCCACCTGCTGCGCCATCTCGGCCACCATGAACCGGAGGCCCTGGAGCTCGGCGATCGGCGCCCCGAAGGCCTTCCGCTCACCGAGATAGGCCGCGGCTCGCTCCAGCGCCGAGCGCGCCAGCCCCGTGCACGCCGCCGCGATCCCGATCCGCCCGTCACCGAGGGCCGAGAGCGCCACCCTGTAGCCCTCCCCTTCCCCGCCGAGGCGGTTCGCGGCCGGCACCAGCGCGCCCTCGAAGACCAGCTCCGCCGCCGGGCAGCTCCGGATCCCCATCTTCTTCTCGTGGGCGCCGAACAAGAAGCCGGGGATCCCCTTCTCGACGAGGAAGGCAGTGATCCCCGCCGGTCCGCGCGCCGGGTCGAGCGTGGCGAACACGAGGTACCGCTCGGCCTCCGGCGCGTTCGAGATCCAGACCTTCGTCCCCGTGAGCCGGTACGACTCCGGCGCGCCGGCCGACCCGACCCGCTCGGCCCGCATCCGGATCGCCGCGGCGTCGGACCCAGCCTCGGACTCAGTAAGCGCGAACGCACCGAGCATCTCGCCCGCCTGGAGCGCGGGCAGCCAGCGGGTCTTCTGCTCGTCCGTGCCCCAGCGGACGACCGGGTTCTGGTGGAGGACGTGGACGCAGAGCGTCACGGCGAGGGCCATGTCGGAGGCGGCGATCTCCTCGACGACCACCGTCCAGGCGAGGGCGGACAGGCCGGCCCCGCCGGCCGCCTCCGGGAACGGCCCCGCGAGGAGGCCCAGCTCGGCCATCCGGTCGACGAGGCCGCGGTCGAAGCGCTCCGCCTCGTCGCGCTCGATCGCTCCGGGCGCGACGACCTCCCGGGCGAAGTCGCGGACCGTCTCCCCGAGCAACCGCGTCTCGGAGTCGAGGGCGGCGAACGGGTCGAAGAGCACCGCCGGCGCCTCAGGCTCGTGGGTAGGCGAAGAATCCGGCGCCGGTCTTCTGGCCGAGCTTGCCGGCGGCGACGAGCTCCTCCAGGACCCGCGGCGGCCGGAAGCGCTCGTCGCCGAGGTCCGCGTGGAGCACGCGCATGATCCCCAGCACCACGTCGAGGCCGATGAAGTCGGCCAGGGCGAGCGGTCCCATCGGGTGGTTGAGGCCGACGCGGGCGCCCGTGTCGATGTCCTCGGCGCTGCCGACCCCTTCCTCGAGCGCGCGCATGGCCTCGGCCAGGAACGGCACCAGGATCCGGTTGACGATGAAGCCGGGGCGGTCGGCGGAGACGATCACCTGCTTCCCGAGGTCGGCGGCCAGCGAACGGACGGCATCGGTCGTGCCGTCGTCGGTGGCGCTGCCCCGGATCAGCTCGACGAGCGGCATGACCGGCACCGGGCTGAAGAAGTGCATCCCGCAGAAGGCCGGGCGGCGGCCGGGCGCCAGCCCCTCGGCCAGGCGGTCGATGGCGATGGAGCTCGTGTTGGTGGCGAAGACGGCCCGGCCCGGGGCCAGCCCGTCGAGCTCCCCCCAGAGCGCTCGCTTCGCGGCCTCGTCCTCGAAGATCGCCTCCACCACGAGGTCGGCATCGGCGACGGCGGCCGTCCGGTCCGTGGCCGAGATCCGGGCGAGGATGTCGCGGGCACCGGCCGCGTCGAGGCGCCCCTTGGCGACGGACCGTTCCAGGTTGCCCGCGATCCGCGCCCGGCCGGCCTCCGCCCGCGCCAGATCAGGCTCGTACAGGTCCACCGTCCGGCCGGCGCTCGCGAGGACCTGGGCGATGCCGTGCCCCATCAGGCCGGCACCGGCCACGAAGGCGCGCTCGATCGGCATGCGCTGCAGGGTACCCCTTGCCGGGAGGCGCGTCAGCCCCCCGAGCCGCCGGCCGGACCGCCGCCGCCGCGCACGAGCGCGGCGAGGAGTCGGTCGGCGGCCGCGTACGGGTCCAGCTCGTGGCGGACGACGGCGTCGAGCGTGTCGGCCGTGGTCGCCGCGAGGTCCGGGTGCTCCAGCCGGCGCCGGACGCGGTCGCCCAGGAGCGCCCAGACGAGCGCGGCCGCCCGGGCGCGGCGCACCGGGGCGCCGCCCTCGGCCTCGGCCAGGCCGGCCTGGTGACGCTCGATCGCGAGGAGCAGCTCCGGGACGCCCTCGCCCGTCATCGCGGTGGTCACCAGCACCTCGGGGCGCTTCGGGTGCGGGCGCGCGTCCGCGGGCGCACCCGGCGTCGAGGCGCCGGGGCCAGCCGCCGAACCGATGTCGGTCAGCCGGGGGCTCGCCGCCGAGG
Organism: uncultured Chloroflexia bacterium; assembly: GCA_963725875.1. Lineage (GTDB taxonomy): Bacteria > Chloroflexota > Limnocylindria > Limnocylindrales > CSP1-4 > CTSoil-043. The sequence goes on from CAVRZZ010000003.1 coordinate 233,990, forward strand.
TCAGCATCGCCCGCAGCTCGGCCGCCGTCCGCTGGGCCCCCGGCCGGTCGCCCTTGTTGACGACCACGATGTCGGCGACCTCGAGCAGCCCGGCCTTGATCGCCTGCACCTCGTCGCCCATCTCGGGCGCCTCGAGGACGACCGTCGTGTCGGCCGCCGCGGCCACCTCGACCTCGCTCTGGCCGGTGCCCACCGTCTCGACGAGGATCAGGTCGAAGCCCGCGGCGTCGAGCACCGTCGCGGCGGCCACGGACGAGGCGGCCAGCCCGCCGGCGTGCCCGCGCGAGGCCATGCTGCGGATGAAGACCCCGTCGTCGACGGCGTAGGCCTGCATCCGCACGCGATCCCCCAGGATGGCGCCCCCGGTGATCGGCGAGGACGGGTCCACGGCAATGACCGCGACGGACCGGCCGGACGCGCGGATCTCGCCGATCAGGGCGGCCACGAGCGTGCTCTTGCCGGCGCCGGGCGCCCCGGTGATCCCGACGAGGTGGGCTCGCCCGGCGGCCGGGTGGAGCCGGCGCAGGGCGGCCTCCGCGACCGGCGTGCGGTTCTCGACGGCGGTGAGGAGCCGGGCCAGGGCGCGCCGATCGCCGGCGAGCGTCGCCTCGGCGAGCGCCTCTCCGCGCGGCGCCGCGCCGGATGGCGCCTCGCTCACCCCGTCAGTCCAGGGCCCGGACGTTGGCCCGGATGAACGCGGCCACCTCGCCGATCGTCGTGCCCGGCCCGAAGACCGCCGCCACGCCCGCGTCCTTCAGGGCCGGGACGTCGTCGTCGGGGATGATCCCGCCGGCCGTCACCAGGACGTCGGCCAGGCCACTCTCGCGCAGCAGGGCGCAGATCCGGGGGACGAGCGTCATGTGCGCCCCGGACAGGATGGAGAGGCCGACGACGTCGACGTCCTCCTGGAGCGCGGCCGTCACGACCATCTCGGGCGTCTGGCGCAGCCCGGTGTAGACGACCTCGAAGCCCTCGTCGCGCAGGCCGCGCGCCAGCACCTTCGCGCCGCGGTCGTGGCCGTCGAGCCCGGGCTTCGCGATCAGGACCTTGATCGGTCGTTCGCTCATTCCCGGATCATAGCCGTCGCTCAGGGTGGCGGGGGCAGGCCACCACCGCCACCGCGCGCCACGTGGTGCTGGTCCGTCTCGAGCACGCGGTCCTTCATGCGGTCGTGGTCTCGTCCCGCCTCACCGAGCCGCCGCTCCCGCTCGAGCTCCGCCGCCGGATCGGGACCTGCACGGGCACGCCGGCGCCGGAGCGATCGCAGCCACTCGAACATATCGAACCTCTCTTCCATCGGCAATCCTGGCCAGCGCCTCCAGCCCCGTCACGGGCCGAACGACGCGAAGGAGCGACGACGATGGCCGGACGGCGGAGTCCGGACCGACCTGCCCGGGCCGGGCCACAGGAGCCATTGATCGCCCTGCGATCCGGCATGCGAGAGACCACCCGCTCGGGCAGCCCTGGGTCTACCCCCTGGCGGTGACGACGACGACCTCGTCGCCGTGGAGAGGGCACGAGAAGAGGTAGATCCCAGGCCCCAGGACAGGGATCGAATAGGTCTGTTGGGTGACCCCGTAGACGACCTCTCCTTCGAACCACGGCCCCTCGCCCGGCCCCGGCGGCGTGACCAGGATCCCGTGCGGGACGGAGCCGTCCTGGTTGTCGAGCACGAGCGAGAGCGGGACGCCCGCCTTCACGGTGAGGGTCGACGGCGAGAAGCTGAAGTCCCTGGCCGTGATCGTGTAGGTCGCTGCCGATCCCGATGCCGCGGTCGGGCCGTCCGACGGTGTGGTGCCCCCGCACGCGGCCAGCATCACCAGGAGGAGCGCTCCGAGGAGGCCGACTGCCGAGCGGTGCAGGATCACGCCGAGCGGAGGGATCATCGACATGGTTGGGCGCCTCTGACTGATCGGCTGCCGTCTCGACCATCGGCCGTTCCAGCGGCCACGTCAAGTGGGGAACCGACCGATTCCGTCACGCGCTCACTCGTTGCGCAGGACCCACGTGACGAGCGCCGGACCACCGTCCGGACGGTACTCCAGGGTGATCCGGCCTTCGGCGGGCACCTCGGCGACGACCCAGAGCGGCATGCCGGGCCAGTCCGGAGGGATCTCGCCGACGTCGACGCTGGAGGCGACGTTGGGCCACCCGGGCGGGATGACGTAGCCGTTCCCCTCGCGTGGGTACTCGAGCTCGGACAGCGACTCGCCGTCCGGTCCGACGACGATCCACTCGGCCGGATCGAAGGTGAAGGTCCCGCTCCCGGACCCGAAGTCCAGGCGCGCCTCCAGGAACCCGGCCGCGGGCGGCGACGGCGCCACGCCGGGATACCGCGGCACCTCGGCGATCCCGTCGACCACGAGCGGCATCGACCCGCCGGTCGCCAGCAGGACGACCGTCTCGCCCACGCGGGCGACGCCGGTCGTCGGCGAAGCCGCCGGGTCCGAGGTCGGCGGTGGCGTCGCCGGCGCGAACGTGTACTCCGTCCCTTCGCGGGCGAGGTACGAGAACTGGACGAGCGGCATGCCGTCCGCGTTCTTGTCGGCGCGCTGCGCGTCGAGCGTCACGCGGACGTCCGCGTCGGGAACCTCCCACACGACCGTGCCGCGGTACGCGAACCCCGGCCCCGTGTCCATCGCCGACGTCATGTTCCCGCCCGGCATGCCGAAGATGACCGCGCCGTTGAGGGGGAACCGTCCGCCGTAGTTCGCCACGACGATGGCCTTCCCGGGGATGAACCCCTCGGGCAGGGTGCCCGTCTTCAAGCCGTCGATCTCCACGTCGGCGAGGAGGAGCTTCGCTTCGCCGCCGTCCCAGTCCGCCCGGTAGTCCGGCAGGCGGTCGCAGAAGCGGATGTTCGAGACGCGGACGAGCGCGCCCGGTGACCCATCGGGAGCCGGGACGATGCCGGTCTCGCCCGGTTCGAGCATGCCGGTCGAGGGCGTTGCATCCGGGGCGACCGGCTCGAAGCTCGGCGGGGCCGGCTCGGTCGACGGCTGGAAGCTCGCGAACGCGTAGTCCTCGAGCGTCGGACAGCGTCCCTCGAGCGACGGGGGTGCCGGAGGGCGGTGGACCGGGTAGCGGAAGACGATCGAGGTCCCGGACCCCGCGTAGCCCAGGTCGACGAACTCGTCGGGGCTGGCTGGGATGACCACGGTCGTCGAGACCTCGGTTCCGACCGGGGCGTCGACGGGAATCGCCAGCGGGTCGGGCCCCGTCACTCCGAAGCCGGCCGCCTCCTCGCGGCCGCCGCGGACGACGATGAACCGGTCGAAGCCGAACTCGCGGTTGAGACGGCCGATCAGGCGGACCTCGATCGTGACCCCCACACCGTCGCGACCACGCGTCGCAGCCGGCGAGACGCGGACCAGGAGCGCCGGCTCTCCGTACGCCGTCGCCACGGCGACCCGGCCGAGGGCTACCTCGCCGCTCGTCGGCGTGGCCGACGGGCCGATCGTGCTCGGCCAAGGCTCGATGGTCGCCGGCGGCGCGCTGGCGACCGGGGTATCGCGCGGCACGACGGCCACGGCCAGCGCGAGCACCAGGGCCCCGACGAGGGCGGCCGCGACGAGCGCGACGGTGCGCCAGCGCGGGACCACCCGCCCACTGGCCACGCGGCGGGCTGCCGGGGCGTCGGCCCAGCAGGGATGCGGGCCGTGCACCGGGTCCAGGTCCTCGGCGAGCATCGTCCGGAGGTCGCGCTCGAAGCGTTGCTCAGCCATGTCGGACCTCCTCGAGGACCACCGTTCCCGGCTCGTCGCGCCCGAGCTCGTGGCGGAGCTTCTCCACCGCCCGGTGGAGGATCACGCCGGCGTGGCTCGCGTTCGTGCCCAGGATCGTCGCGATCGCCGCGTAGTCGAGGTCGTGGTAGTAGCGCAGCACCACCGCGGCCCGCGCCCGAGCGTCCAGCGCGCGCATCGCCACGTCGAGCGAGAGGTGGTCGGTGGCTCGCGCGAGGTCGTCGCCCGGAGCCGCCGCCTCGCCGGCGAGATCGAGCTGCACGAGGCGGGGCCTCGGTCGCCGGGCGTCGGACAGGGCCCGGTTGACCACGATGCGCAGGAGCCAGGCCTGCGCCGGCGCGTCGCCGCGGAAGCGGTCGCGCTCGCGGTAGGCGGACACGTAGGCCTCCTGGACGACGTCGGCGGCGGCGCCCCGGTCGCGCGTGATGGCCCAGGCGGTCCGGAAGGCCGTCGCGTAGCTGCGCTCGTAGAAGGAGCCGAAGTCCTCGATCTCCGCCCGGAACGCCATCGAACCCTTCCTGCTCGCCGTCCTCCCCCGTCGCAGTTCCAGACGCGCGGGGCTCCCGATTCATTACACCGCGCGCCACGGGCACGCCGGAACGAGCCCGCCCGGAGCAATCGTCTCGCGCCGAGGAGGTCCGCGAGATGGGCCGAAGGTCGCGTTCGACGGTCAGGCGCCCGGCGACGGCCGCTGGAGGTGGGCCAGGAACTCGGCCCGGGTCTTGTCGTTGGCCCGGAAGATGCCGAGGACGTGACTCGTCGTCATCACCGTGCCCGGGCTTGCGGACGCCGCGCATGACGGCGCACAGGTGGCTCGCCTCCATCACGACGCCGACGCCCTGCGGCCGCAGGTGCTCCATCAGGAATTCCGCGACCTGGAGGGTGAGCCGCTCCTGGACCTGGAGACGCCGGGCGTACATCTCGACGATCCGCGGGATCTTCGAGAGCCCGACGACGCGCCCGTTCGGGATGTAGGCCACCGCCGCGGTCCCGAAGAACGGCAGCAGGTGGTGCTCGCACAGGCTGTAGAAGGGGATCTCCTTGACGATGACCATCTCCGAGTAGTCGACGTCGAAGATCGCGCCGTTGATCAGGCGCGCCGGGTCGACGTGATAGCCGGCCGTCAGCTCGGCGTACATGCGGTGGACGCGGGCGGGGGTCCCCAGCAACCCCTGGCGGTCCGGATCCTCGCCGATCTCGCGCAGGATCTCCCGGACGGCCCCCTCGACGCGCCCGTTCGGTGCGCGATGGTCTCGGGCCCCGCCCTCGATCCCCGACGCGCCGTCGAGGGCGTCGGGGTCGGGACGCGGCTCCTCCCCGATCTCGGTCTCGATCTCGTCGACGATCGAACGCACGTGGTCGGGCAGCTTCTGGCCGGTCATGACGGCATCGTAGCCCGCCGCGCTGCCGCCGGCGAGCCGAGCCTCACCCCGCGACCGCGAGCACGGCCGCCGCGACCGCGTCCGGCTCGTGGCGGACGAGGTCGTGGCCTCGCTCCGGGCAGGACGCCACCATCACCTCCGGGCGGCCGGCCGCGCGGCGGGCCCGGGCCGCCTCCGCCAGCGCGGCCACGCGCGACCCGTCCTCATCGCGGGCGACGAGGACCGCGGTCCGGGCTTCCACGGTGGCCAGCACGGCCAGCGGCTCGTAGGCCCACATCGCCCGCACCGAGCCGGCCAGCGCGTGGGGGTGCACGGCGAGCTTGACGCGTCCGGCCGCCGTCTCGACCACCTGCGCCCGCGCCGCCCGCTCCCCGTCGGCGTCCCAGGTCGCCGGGTCGAACGCCTCGCGGTCGGCCAGCCAGGCCCGCATCGAGGCGAGCACCTCCGGCGGCTCCTCGATCGCCGGGAGCCACTCCTCCGGCGTGGCCTGGCTCGTCACGCCGAGGTCCTCCCAGCCGCCGTCCACCAGCACGAGGCCGGCGCAGCGGTCGCCGAGCGCGTGGGCGGTCCACGCGGCGACGATGGCCCCGTAGCCGATGCCGGCGACGACGAACGGCCTCGTCGGCGCCTCGTCGCCCACGAGCGCGAGCAGCCCGGTGCCCTCCGCGACGGCGATGGCGTCCCCGGCGAGCGTGTCGGGCTCGTAGCCCTCGGTCGGGGCGTCGGACAGCCCGTGGCCCCGGAGGTCCATGGCGACGACCCGGGCGACGCGGCGCAGGCGGCGCGCCACCGGCGTCCAGCTCCAGGCCGTCGACGCGAGCCCGTGCAGGAGCAGCACCCCAGGCCGAACCACGGGCTGGGTGGCGGACCCCGATCCGTCGGTCGCCGCTTCGCCGTCCCAGTCGAGGAAGTGGATGCGGGTCCCGTCGTCGCTCGCCACGACGAACCCCGCGGGCTCCGCCGCGGGATCCGGGGACGGCGTCACGATCGCGGGGAGCGGCGCGATCCCGGGGCCGGCGATCGAGCTGGGGTCCGGGCCGGTGAGCGAGCCCGGGCCGGCGAGCGAGCCCGGGCCGGTGAGAGCGTCCATCGCGCCGTACGATACCGCCGACATGCCGAAGCGCCGCCGCGGGATCCCGGCCGCCGAGCTCGCCGCCCGCCGCCGGCGACGCGAGGCCCGCCACAGCCGGTTCGAGGAGCTCGTCGATCGTGCCCTCGACGGGATCCCGATGCCGTTCGCCGCCGCCCTCGACGAGGTGGCGATCGTGATCGCCGACGAGCCGTCGAGCGAGCAGCGCCGCGAGAACGACCTCGCCCCCGACGAGACGCTGTACGGCCTCTACGACGGCACGCCCAAGACCGCCTGGGGCGCCGACGACGTCCCGTTCCCCAACACGATAACGATCTTCCGGCTCCCGCTCGAGGAGGACTTCCCGGATCCGCTCGACCTCGAGGACGAGGTCCGGATCACGGTGATCCACGAGCTGGCCCACCACCTCGGGATCGACGACGACCGCCTCGAGGAGCTGGGCGTCGACTGAACGCCGGGCGTCGACCCGAACGCTGGGCGTCGACTGAACGCCGGGCGTCGACCCGAACGCTGGGCGTCGACTGAACGCCGGGCGTCGACCCGAACGCTGGGCGTCGACTGAACGCTGGGCGTCGACTGAACGCCCGGGCGGCGACTGAACGTCGGCTGCCCAAGCGAGGGTCCGGCCTGTGCTCAGGCTCCCGCGAGCAGCCTGAGTCCCTGGCGGCTCAGATGGCGGCTCTGCCCGCACGAAACGTGGGCTGTGCGGGTTGGATACGGCCGGTTCCGCCGGGGTTCCGTGCTCGGTCGCGTGTGGCTGAGCCACCCGAGACTCTCCCGGGGCTCAGATCCCCGGCAGCGGGCCAGCCGCGGACACGAGGTCGCCGAAGCGAGCGAGGTCGACGTTGCCGCCCGAGAGCACGACACAGACTCGCTCGCCGTTGCGGATCGGGACGCGACCGTGGAGGACGGCGGCGAGCGCCGCGGCGCCGGCGGGTTCCAGCACCTGCTTCATGCGCTCGGCGGCGAACCGGAGGCCGGCCAGGATCTCCGGGTCGTCCAGGAGGACGACGTCGTCCAGCAGGTGGCGGCCGAGCGCGATCGTCGTGTCGCTCGCGAACGGGGCGTTCAGCCCGTCCGCCACGCTCACCGGGCGAATCGGGACGGGCACGCCGGCCGCGATGCCCAGGGCCAGCGCGTTCGATGTGGCGGGCTCCACCCCGTACACCCGGGCGCCCGACCGGAGGCCCTTCACCGCCGCGGCGACCCCGCATGCCATCCCGCCGCCGCCCACGCCGGCGACCACGACGTCCACGTCCGGCAGGTCCTCGACGATCTCAAGGCCCACAGTCCCCTGTCCCGTGATCGTGTCGAGATGGTCGAACGGGTGCAGGAACGTGAGCCCGCGCTCGTCACGAATCCGCTCCATCGCCGCCCACGCCTCGGCCGTGTCCGCCCCCGCGAGGATCACCTCCGCGCCGTAGCCGCGGCACGCCTCGATCTTCGACCGCACGGCGGTCTCCGGCATCACGACGACCGCGTGCACCCCGAGCAGGCCCGCCGCCACCGCGACCGCCGCCGCGTGGTTCCCGGCCGAGATCGCGATGACGCCGGCCGCTCGCTCGGCCGCCGACAGGCGCGCGGTCCGGAACGTCGCCCCGCGGACCTTGTACGAGCCGGTCCGCTGGAGGTGCTCCGCCTTCGCGTGGAGGCGCCCGCCCGCGATCCGCGCACCGGTCGTGGCCGCGATCACCCGGGCGGCCGTCGTCGAGGCCAGCAGCGGGGTGCGTTCGATCTTGCCCGCCAGGAAGCCGGCGGCCTCCTCGATCCGGGCGAGCGTCAGCAGGTCGACGGGGTCGGGTACGTCCATCGGCGGAGTATCGCAGGCGCGACCCGGCGACCGGCCGGCGACGCGGCTGCGACCCGGCGACCGGCCGGCGACGCGGGCGGGACGCGCGTGAGCCGGCCGGCGACCCGCGCGCGACCCGGGTGTGCCCGCCCGCACCGCCGGCGATCGTTCGAGCCGCGGAGATCGCCCCCGGCGTCGCTCGAGCACGCTATCCTCGCCGGTACGCACCGCGTCGACCCATGCGCCCAGACGGGAGGCTCCGCCCATGCCCGGCTTCACGCCGTTCACCCGGAACTACACCGACCTCTCGGACGAGAACGGCTACCAGTTCGAGTTCCGCTGCGACGAGTGCGGCTCGGGCTACAAGAGCGAGTTCGTCCGGTCCGGCATCGGGACGGCGAGCTCGATGCTCTCGGGGGCCAGCAACCTCCTCGGCGGCCTGTGGGGCGCGTCCAACGTGGCGCGCAACGCCAAGGACTTCATGGACCGCGATGCGCGCGATGAGGCCCTCGAGAAGGCCGCCAACGAGATCATGCCGCTCTTCACCCGCTGCACCGGCTGCAGCAACTGGGTCGACGAGACGTGCTTCAACCGCGACCGCAACCTGTGCATCCGCTGCGCGCCGAACCTCGCCGCGGAGATGGAGCGCGAGCGCGCCTCGGTTGAGCTGAACCAGATGCGCGACGCCATGCGCTCGCAGACCGTCTTCTCCGGCGACACGTCGGCACGCCGGACGGTCTGCCCGTCGTGCGACAAGCCGGTCGGCTCGGAGAAGTTCTGCGCGAATTGCGGCACGAAGCTCGGGACCGACCACTGCACGCAGTGCGGCGCGGAGCTCCCGACCGGCGCCCGCTTCTGCGGCAGCTGCGGGACGAAGGCCGGCTGACCGGCCGGCGCGCCTGATGCCTCCCGGCGATCCCGGCCATCCGACGTACCCGGGCGAGGTGCGGGCTCCCGGCGGGTCCGCCGCGCCCGGGAGGGTCACGCTCGACGACGCGACCGTCATCCTCGCCGCAGACGGCACGCCTCCGCGCACTATCGCCTATCGCGATCTCGCCGTGATCGCGATCACCAACGGCGTCGGGCTGCTCGCCACCGGCGACGAGCCCGGTGCCGAGCGCTGGCTGCTGGAGCGCTTCGGCGCGGCCATGGGCCCGCTCGTTGCCGCGCTTCGCGAGCGTCGCCTTCGGCAGCGCCTCGCCGACGCCTTCGTGACGTTTCCGGCCAGCGCCCCGGTGGACCTGGTGGAGTACCTGGCCGGCGACGGGCAGGGCGTGGCCCAGCTCGCCGTCGACGGCTGGGGCGCCACCCTCGCACCCCTCGACGAGCGCCGACCGGTGCTGCGGATCCGGCGCGCCGACATCGCGCGGGTCGACCTCCTGCCGCAGGTCGGCGGGGTCCGCGTCTCTACGCAGGACGGCGGGTTTGACCTCCTGCGCCTGGGGGCGGCCGCGGCGCGCCACCGGGCCGCCCTGGCCGAGCTCCCCGCGGCCGCTCATCGGGACGCTGGGGCCATCGTGGCGGCGCTCGTGCCGGACCTGGCGCCGGGCGCCGCGGGCCGCGCGGCCGCCGCGCTGGTCGACGGCCGCCCCGCGCCGCCCGCCGATCTCGGCGACGCGTGGGACCCGATCGAGCGCGGCGTGCTTCGCGAGCCCACCTTCGCGGCGTCGTACCTGGCCCTCCGCGAGCGCGCCGGGGGGCCCGACGCCGCGCGCTGGCTGGCCCTCGCCCCCGAGCGACCGGGTGCACCGGAACCCCACCGGGCCTGGTTCCTCGTCGCGCTGCCCGGGAACCTCGTCGCCCTGGAGCTGGTCAGCGAGGGGGCGCACGCCACGTACGTGTTCCGCGCCGTTCCGCGGACGGCGTACGCCGGCGGGAAGGAGACGGCCGGCATCGATCTCGCGGCGGCCGGGCGGGCCGTGGCCGGGATCTCGGCGGCCCTGATCGACGCCCGGTTCCTCCGGGAGCCGATCGCCCTCCCGGAGGCCCAGCTGGCGACGCCGGAAGGGATCCGCTACCGGCTCGCGCTCCGCGCGATCCCGTCCCTGGCCGCGGCGCGCGCCGCTTTCGTCGCCCGCCTGGTCCACCGTGACGAGACGAGCTGGGCAGTCGCGCTCGACGATCTGATTTCCTGGCACGCCGCCTGTCGCGACGACGCCGCCACCTGGCCCGGGCGGGCCGCCCAGGAAGCCCAGGTCGCCGAGGCCTCGGGCGAGGGCGGGGCCGCCGCGGGATGACCGATCAACTGGCCGGCGCGGCCGCCCGGTCCTGAGGAGCCACGATGCCCAGCTTCAAGCACCCCTGCCCGGCCTGCGGCACGTTCATCGCCCGCGACGTCGCTCGCTGCCCCTCCTGCGGCCGCGTCGACCCATTCGTCGTCGGCCGCTGCTCGTCGTGCCGGGCGCCGATCGAGGATCCGTCCTGGATCGCCTGCCCCTCGTGCGGCGCGCCGCTGAAGGAGGGCGTTGCGCCGATGCCGAGCGCTGCGCCGGCCGCGGGACCGGGGACGGCCGCGGGGCCGCCCACCGATCCGGAGGTCAGCTCGGCACCGACGGCTGCGCTGCCCGTCCCGGCCCCGCCTGTCCCTGCCCCGCCTCTCACGGCTCCCGACCCTGCCGAGGCCCCCGCGCCGACCGAGCCTGCCGGCCCCGCGCCGTCCGCCGTCTGCGCCGCCTGCGGCGCCGCGCTCGCCCCCGGCGCCCGCTTCTGCACCGTGTGCGGGACGGTCGCTGGCTGACGGAGATCATCCGGACGCCGGCGTCGATCCGTCCGCCGCCAGCTCGGGCAGGTCCTCGGGACCCCACTCGCGCGGTCGGTCGTCCACGGGCCGCAGGACCAGGAACGCGATCACCACCCAGACGAGGAGGAACATGACGGCCGCCGGCTGGCCCCAGCCGAGCCCGTCGGCGATCTGGCCCCACATGATCGGCCCGATGATCGCCGCGAACCGCCCGCACATCGCGTACAGCCCGAAGAACTGGCCGTAGTAGCGGGGCGGCGCGAGGCGGGCCATGAGCGGGCGGTCGGCGGACCAGAGCCCCGCGATCCCGATGCCCGTCGCCACCCCCACGCCGTAGATCAGCTCGGTCGGCAGGGGGATGACCGGGATCGCCGCTGCGATCGCGAAGATGGCCATCCAGAGCACCAGCACGATGTCGAGGGTCCGCCGCGGGCCGAGACGGTCGACGACCCGGCCCCAGGCGATGCCGGCGGGGATCGCGGCCAGGATGGTCAGCACCACGACGACCGTCGACTCGCCGTCGCCCAGGTGCAGCGATCCCTTCGGGCCCACGTAGAGCACGACCGCGAAGATCAGCGTGTTCGCGGCGTCGGCGTAGAAGAGCCGCCCCAGGAGAAACGGACCGAGGCCCCGGTACCGCCGTGCGCGCCGGGCCGTCGCGCCCAGCTGGCCGAACGCCTCGGGCACGATCCGCCAGGAGAGCCCCGGCGCGCGTCGCGGCCGCTCACGGATGAACAGGAAGGCCGGGATCGCGAACAGCAGGAACACGACCGCGAGCGCCCTGAAGACATTCGCGTAGTCGTCCGCCGTCTTGTCGGTGCCGAGGAGGATCGCGGTGCCGACGGCGAAGGCGATCATCGAGCCGGCGTAGCCGACGCCGACGCCCAGTCCCCCGACCCGCCCGCGGTTCTCGTCGGTGCTCACCTCCGGGAGGAGCGAGTCGTAGAAGATGAGGCCCGCCTGGAAGCAGATGCTGGCGATCACGAAAAGGGCGAACATGGGCGCCGTGTCCGGCTGGCCCAGGAAGAACGTCGCGCCGACGCAGAGGAGCGTGCTCACGACGAGGAACGGCAGGCGGCGCGACGCCTGGTCCGACAGCGCCCCCAGCACCGGCGCGGCGACGAAGATGAGCGCCGCCGCCAGCGCGTCGAGGTTCATCACCGTCTGGTCGGTCTCCCCGAGGACGTTCTTCATGAGATTCGGGAAGAAGTAGGTGATGATGCCGAGGCTGAACGTCGTGTTCGCCAGGTCGTAGAGGATCCAGCTTCCGACGCTCCGGCGGCCGATGTGGCGCGCAGCCGGCGGTGCGATCGCCCCTGGGGCGGTTGTCGTCGAAGGCGCCTCGGTGATCATGCCGTCCGCTCCCGTCAACCCGTCCGTGCCCGCTCAGCTCCGGTATCCCGCGTCGGACGTCACGACCGTGCCGTCGCCCAGCGTGACGCGCGTCTTCACGTCCCCGTTTGCCTCCGTGCAGGTCGTGGCACAGGTCACCGTGATCGACACCACCGTCTGGCCGCCGTTCGATGCGTCGGAGGCCGCGGTCCGGGCGAAGTCCTCGCACCACGATTGCGGGACGCCGAGGCACACCGGCGCAACCGTGAGCGGAGGCTCGGTGCCGCCCGGCGGGGTGCCGACCGGCACCGCGAAACCGAAGCCACCCTCGCGACCGGTCCCGTCGGCGAAGACCACCGTCAGCCGGCCCTCGCCCCCGGCCGTGGTGCAGGACCCGGAGGTACAGACGATCCGGTACGCGACAACCCCGCCGTGGACCACGCCCTCCCGCTCGAGGTCCTCGACCTGGCGCTGGCAGACGTCGGCCGGGAACCCGGCGCAGTCCCTGGTGCCCGGGGGCAGGGATGGCGCGCAGCCGGCGAGCAGGCCGACCGCCGCGATGACCACGACCGCGAACGCGAGCGACCGGATCCGGGGGCAACCGAGCCGGGCCGGCGTCCGCAGGAGCGTCCGATCCATCGACCTGCTGCCCTCCTCGGCTGTGCGTCCCAGGCGCCGCAGCTGGGCCTGCCGGCACCGTGGAGGATGCATCGCAGGGCGCCCAGTGCCGAAGGTCAGACGCGGCGGCCCCGCCGAGCGTTGCACCACCGCGGCCCCGGGGCAGCGGTCGCGGGGCGCTCGCTGCGTCGCTGCGAGTGACACTTGCGCTCTTGCGCAAGTCGTGAGATACTGCCCGACGTGGACACCACGGCACCCTCGGATCTCGACCGGCAGCGCGCGGCCCTCATCGGGCGGGCGCTGTCCGACCCGAAGCGGCTCAGCGTCCTGGAGATGCTCGCCGCCGGGGAGGCTTCCGTCTCGGACCTCTCGACCTGCGTCGGGTGCCACGTCCCGAACATGTCCCAGCACCTCGCAGTGCTCCGCTCCGCCGGGCTCGTGACGACCCGGCGCGACGGCAGCACGGTCTACTACCGGCTCGCGGACCCCCGAGTCCTCGAGGCCTATCGACTCATCCAGGTTCTCGCCCGCTAGGGCCGAACCGCGCGCCCGCTACACCGGGAGAAAGGAACCTCGCCACCCATGGCCGAGATCAAGCACGCGACCGACACGACGTTCGAGGAGATGGTGCTCCACGCGGAGCGCCCCGTGATCGTCGACTTCTGGGCCGCCTGGTGCGGACCCTGCCGCCTGGTCGCCCCCGAGCTGGAGAAGCTCGCCGAGAAGTACGACGGCGCCGTCGACGTGGTGAAGGTCGACGTGGACGCCAACCCGGGCCTTTCGCGGTCCTTCAACATCATGAGCATCCCGACAATCGCCTTCTTCCCCGGCGGCGACAAGCAGCCGATGGGCGTCATGGGCTTCCAGCCGGCCGACCAGCTCGAGGCACGGTTCGGGCTCGCCCAGTACGCCAAGCCAGCCGCCAACTAGCAGACCCACCGCCAACCAGGGGGGCGCGCGAGCGGGACTCCTCCCCCGCTCCATCACGCACCTGCAACCGCCCCGCCCGGGTCCGCCCGGGCGGGGCGGTTGGCGTTCCGGCGACAATGACGGGACCACGGCGACGGCCGGGGTCCCGTTCTCCAGTCAGCCCGCGGAGACCCGATGATCGACCTGCCCACCTGGGACGCCCTCCTCCGCGCAAACGCGGCCGCCTACACCCACGTGGCGATGGCCAACATCGACCGTGAGTTCCCCGCCGACGTCTGGCACGTCGTGCACGCGCCGGACGACCTGCCCCGGCGGCCGCGCGAGCGGACGCCCGTCTTCTGGGGCAGCTTCGACTGGCACTCCTCCGTCGAGATGCACTGGCTCCTCGTACGCCTCCTGCGCCTCGTCCCGGAGGCGATCCCCGCGCAGGAGGCCCGGGCGCTGCTGGAGCGCCGGCTGCAGCCCGGGCCACTCGCCGCCGAGGCCGCCTTCATCGCCCACCCGGACAACCGGAACCGGGAGCGCCCGTACGGCTGGGGCTGGGCCCTGGCCCTCGTCGACGAGCTGGAGCGCTGGGACGGTCCCGACGCGCGCCGGTGGGCGAGGGCCGCAGCGCCGCTGGCGGACGCCGTGACGGGCAACTTCCTTGGCTGGCTGCCGCGGGCCACCTACCCGGTGCGTTACGGGGTCCACGCGAACTCCGCGTTCGGGCTCGGGCTCGCCCTGCCCCACGCAGAGGCTCGCGCCGCCACCGGCGAGCCCGCCCTCCGTGACGCGATCGCGGCTGCCGCCCTCCGCTGGTTCGAGCACGACGCCGACTACCCCGCCGGCTGGGAGCCGTCCGGCTTCGACTTCCTGTCCCCCGCCCTCGTCGAAGCCGAGCTCATGGGGCGCCTCCTGGAGCCGGCGGCGTTCGCCACCTGGCTGGCGGGCTTCCTGCCGGGGATCGCCGATGGCCGGCCTGCGGCGCTCTTCACACCCGGCGCGGTCTCCGACGCGAGCGACGGGCACATCGCGCACCTGCACGGGCTCAACCTGAGCCGGGCGTGGTGCTGGCGGCGGATCTCAGAGATCCTGCCGCCGGATGACCCGCGGCGCGGGCCGGCGCTGGAGGCTGCCCGGCTGCACGCCGCCGCCGGGCTCCCGGTCGTCGTCGGCGACGACTACATGGTGGAGCACTGGCTCGCCGCCTATGCGGTGCTGCTCCTGGCCTGAGCGATCGCCGTCAGTCGGGGCTCCCGCCCTCCACGGCGAAGCCGATCGCGCTCTCCAGCCAAGCGAGAGCGCGGTCGCGCGCGTGGCCGTCGAGGTCGACGGGGGTGAAGCGGACCCACCCGGGACCCCGCGGCGACGGCGTCACGTCGGGCGTGCGAAGGGCCGCGGCGGCGATCGCCGGGCGGAGTCGCACCTCGAGCGCGTCGGGCTCGACGACGGCGGCGACCACCTCGAGCATGACGACGTCGTACGAATTGCCGCGCGCCAGGAGCTCGGCCAGGTCGTCCAGGGAGTCGACGTTCTCCAGGACGAACGCCTGCAGAGATCCCGCGCTCACGCGAACGCCTCGAGGATGGCCCGCAGGTCGCCCTCGTGCTCGACGTAGTGGTCGAGCAGCTCCTCCTCGAAGAACGGCCCGAAGACCGGGTGCTTGACCCAGCGCGTCTCGGGGACGACGGTCAGGTACCCCCGCAGCTCGCCCGACAGCTCGCGGCCGCGCCGGCGAACCTCCGCGATCGACAGATGACGCCAGGCCGCCGAGAGCTCGTCGTTCACCGCGTCCCCGCGCTCGGCCCAGGCCGCCTCCATCGCCTCGTGGGCGGGGCTTCGCTCGCCCATCGCGAGCTCGCGGGCGACATCGAGGCAGTGGGCCTGGTACGCCGCCAGGTGACTCAGCAGCTCGCGCGCCGACCACCCATGGGCCGCCTCGACGGGCCGCTCGAAGCGCGCGTCGGGGACGTCGAGGAGCGCCTCGAACGGGCGCCACGCATCGCGTTCGTCCTCGAGGAAGGAGAGGGCATCGAAGTACATGCCCAGATGGTAGCGCCCCCTTCGCTCTCGAAGCGACGCCGCCGCGGTGGTAGAGTCCGATCACATGAGCGACAGCCCTCCGCCCCTCCCTCCCGTCGATCCCGCGCGCGCGGGCGACCCGGGCCCGGCGACCACGATGACGCCGGAGCTCCTCGCCGGGCTGCTCGCCGACGGCGACGACGAGCTCGCCGCCTGGGCCCTGACCAACGCGCTCGGCGAGCGCAGCCGCGCCGATGTCTTCGACGGGCTCCTGCGCGATGCCATGGCGCTCATCGGACAACGCTGGCAGGAGGGCCGCTGGACGGTCGCCGAGGAGCACCTCGCCAGCCAGACCCTCACCCGCACGCTGGAGCGGATCCGCGCACCGCAGGGCCCGGCGAGCCGGATCGGGCCGCTGGCGGTCCTCGCGGGCGTGGCCGGCGAGCACCACGGCATGGGCCTCATCTGCCTGGACCAGGTCCTCGGCGAGGAGGGCTGGGCGGTGGCCAACCTCGGCGCCGACGTCCCCGCGGCCGATCTTGCCCGGTTCCTGGCACGCAACCAGGCCGAGCTCGTGGCCCTGACGGCCTCGCTCCCGGACCGGGTCGAGGCGCTCAGGGAATCGGTGGCGGCAGCGCTCGCCGTGCGCCCGGATGCGCCCCTGCCGGTCATGGTCGGGGGCAGCCTGGCCGCCGACGCGGCAGTCGTCCGGTCGCTCGGCGTGGCCTGGGCGGGGACGTCGCTCACCGCCGCCGCCGCGTTCTCGCGGCGCGTGCTCGGGCAGGTCGAGGGACGCAGCTCTCGCGGAGCGCTCGAGCTGCCCTGACCCGGGCGCCGGTCAGCGGTAGGCGGCGATCGCCGCCTGCAGCTGGGCCTCGTCGACGTCGGCCGCGACGACGGCCTGCGACGCCTTGCCGTCCGCCGAACCCCAGACGACGATCGCCTGGCGCGAGTTGCCGTTGACGACGTCGATCCGCCACGCCGGCCTGCCGTCCACCTCGAGCGTGGTGGCCCGGACGGCCTCGGTCCGGCGCGACGCGTCGGCGGCGCGCCGGTACTCCTCCGCGAGCAGCTCCGGGGTCAGCCCCTCGCCCTCGAACGCACCGAGCTGGATGCCCCCGCGGTCACCGGCCTCCCAGATCCCGCCGCCGAAGCGAACCTCGGTCACGCCGGCGTCATACACCGAGCCGAGCGTCTCCGTGGAGCAGAAGCGGCCGGAGTCGCGGCTGGCAGCCTCCTTCCCGTCGATTTCGATCGGGATCCGCGCCTCGAGGTCCGGGTAGGCGCCGCTCATCTGCTCACGGACGGCCGGGTTGCAGGATGCCGTGGGGTCGAACGAGGTGTCGGCAACCGGCGAACAGGCAGCGACGAGGAGCCCGGCGGCGAGGAGGGCGACGGCGGCGATCGCGCGGGGACGCGTCGCGGCAGACCGTCGAGGGGGGCGGATCGGCATGGCCCGAGCCTACCCTGAACCGCACCCCAGCGCCGCGCACCCCACCGGACGTGCCCCGGCGCACCGGGCGAGGGTCCTGCCGTGGTGCGCGAACGCCCTCGACCATCGAACCGCGCGAGACCCGGACGAGCATCCCATTGCCCGGCAGGGGTGAGGGGCGGTAGGGTTCTGGTGCAGCCGTCGGCACGACCACCGGGAGCAACCTGGGGCGTCGGCCACGGACCGGGAACGGGAGACGCACGGTCGTCGAGGGTGCCGGTCACGGCACCATAGGGTGGGTCCCGCCGATCCCGGCCACGAGCCGAGTAACCACGGGCGACCGGCCAGCAGGCCCGGGCGTGGCGGCGGCGAAGGAATCATCGGCCGGCGGAGCTCCTTCCGACGGACAGGATCATCACACGCAGTCTGCGGGGCGCCCGGCGCGGGGCGCCCCGCGGTGCGTCCGGGCCCGCCGGCCACCGCCCCGTGGCGACCGGTCAGCCGGCCCGCTCGGCCCCGAGCGCCTCGGCCACGACCCGGGCGGCGTCGAGCAGGTCGGGATCGCGGGTGATCGCCCGGGCCAGCCATGCGACGTACGACGGCTCCAGCCCGGCGATCTCCCCGAGGGTCCTCCCGTGGAACTTCCCGAAGTCCACCCGCAGCGCGCGGGCCTCCTCCAGCGCGGGCAGCGGACGGCGGCGGCTCCGCCGTGACCGGAGGCGCTCCAGCGGCCCCGTCGGGTCGGAGGCTCGCGGCGGCTCGGCAGCTTCGGCTCGGGCCTGTGGCGGCCGGGCGCCACGCGGGTGGTGGCGATACCCGTCCCCGCGCGGCGTCGTGGTGGCGTTGCGCGGACGGAACAGGTCGGACGTGTCGAACCGCGCGGTCACGGGCCGGGTCCTCGGCGGCGGGGGGGGACCCGACGGCGGCGCGTGCCGGTCGTCCCGCTGGGTCCCCGGCGCGCCGGCGCCGGGGCCTTCGGCCGCCGGGTGCCGTCCGCGGGAGGCGGGCCGTGGGACGGCGCCGCGCAGCTCGTTGTAGGCGGCGTTGATCTCGGCCATCCGGCGCGTCGCCGCGCGTCGGTCGGAGGCGTCGACCGCCAGGTCGGGATGGTGCTCGCGTGCCAGCCGGCGCCAGGCGGCCTTGATCGTCGCCGCGCTGGCATCGGGGGCCACGCCGAGCACGCTGTGGGGTTCTCGCCGGACCATCCGGACATCGTAGGCGCTACGCTTCGGGCATGCCTGCCCGCCCCTCCCGGCGCGCCGTCGGGGCCGCGGCCGCCGCCACGGCCGTCGCGACGCCCCTCGCGGCGGCCTACCGGTTCGCGCTCGAGTACCGGCGCCGCGCAGGCTTCCCGGCGCGCCGACCACCCGCCACGACCCCGGCCGACGACGGGCTCGCCTTCGAGCGGCTGGAGATCCCCTCTCCCGCCGGGCCGCTGCCGGCCTGGTTCGTCCCCGCCCGCGACGGCGCCGCCGGCCCCGCGGTCGTGCTGGTCCACGGCTGGGAGTCGAACCGGGCGCGGATGCTGCCCGACGCCCGGTACCTGAGCGCCGCGGGCTTTCACACCCTGATGTTCGACGTCCGCGGGCACGGCGAGAACCAACCCGAGACGCTCCCGATCAGCGGTGGCGAGTTCGGAGCCGACACAGTGGCTGCCGTGGTCGCGCTGCGCGCCCGGCCCGGGATCACCGCCGTCGGCATCCTCGGCCACTCGATGGGGGCGGTGGGCGCGGTGCTGGCGGCCGCGGCCGAGCCCGGCGTGGGGGCGGTGGTGGCCACCGCGATCCCGGCCCACCCGCGGCTGCTGACCCGCCGGACGTTCGAGCTCGCGGGGCTCCGGATCCCAGGCCCGATCGCGCATCCCCTCGCCTGGCTCACGATGGAGGTCTACCTGCGGCCCCGGGGCCACCGGCCGGCCCGCGTCAATGCCCTGCGGGCGATCCGGCGCTACCCGGGGCCGCTGCTCGTGGTCCACGGCACCGACGACGAGATCGTCGCGCCGCGCCACGCCGAGCTTCTGGTGCGGTCGGCCCGCACCCGGCCCGGCCGCGAGGTCGACCTCCTCCTCGTCGCCGGCGGCCGCCACCGCTGGCTCTACGAGTCGATGGCGTACCGCGAGCGGATCGCCGCCTTCTTCGCGGAGCACCTGGGCGGGCCCTATCCGCCGGGCGTTGCCGCCGCACGCGCGGCCGCGGTGAGGGTGGAGCGTCCACCCGACACGGAGGGCCCCCTGGGAGCCCTCCAGGCGGTGGCATCCTGAGCGAGACCACGGAGGTGACGGCGATGTCCGACGGCGACCTGCAACCGGCGCTCGGGACCTGGGAGGCGATCGACTCCCTGCGAGTGGTGCGGGAGTTCGCCCCGCGCCCCCTGGAGCCGTGGGCCCTCGAACGGATCCTGCATGCCGGCCGTCGGACCGGCAGCTCCAAGAACCAGCAGCGCTGGGCCTTCATCGTGTGCCGCGACCGGGCCCATCTCGCCGACCTCGCGACTCTCGGCCCTTGGGCCGGCCACCTCGCCGGGGCGGCGGTTGGTGTCGCGCTCCTCACGCCGGACCCGCACGCGACCGACGCGCCCCTGTCGGTCATGTGGGACCTCGGGCGCGCGGCCCAGAGCATGGTGCTGGCGGCGTGGGAGCTCGGGATCGGCAGCGTGCCGGCCACGGTCTACGAGCACGACCGGGCGCGCCAGCTCCTCGGCTACCCGGCGGACTGGCATTGCGAGCTCATCCTCTCGTTCGGGTACCCGGCCGACCCGGCCGTGCTCGTGGCGCCGAAGCGCGCCGGCGGCCGCATGAGCCTCCCCGAGCTGGTGCACGAGGAGCGCTGGTAGGGCCGCGCTCAGCCGGGCGAGACGGGGTTCGGGGGGACGTCGATCTCGGGCTCAGGGTCGAGGTCCAGCGTCTCGCCCGCGCCCCGGGCCTCGGGCGCCGGCGCGCCGGCCGCCAGGTACTCGGCCATGGCGCGCTCCAGCCCGACGTCGCGACGGCGTCGCTCGGAGAGGAGCCACTTGTGCTCCAGGAGGTCGCAGTAGGCCTGCAGCGGGTCCCGCGTCGGCCCGATCGCCGGCGCCAGCCGGGCCAATGCCGGCGCCAGGACCTCCGCCTGCCAGCGCTCGGCGGCCTCGGCGGACGCCGGCCGCCGCTTCTCGAAGTACTCCAGCCAGGCGCGGTACTCGCGGAGGTCGTTGAGGAGCAGGCGCGCCTGCCCTTCGAGCGCGACGAGGCCGGTGCGCCGCTGGAGCTCGCGGGCATGGAAGTCCCGGCGGGTCACGGCGGCCCGCAGGCGGACCCGTCCGTCGGCGCCCGGCTCCAGCTCGATCTCGCCGACCGCGAAGCCCAGCTCGTTGAGGCGGCGGACGTGGGCGGAGATCGCGTAGCGGTCGCCCGGCTGGATCTCGACCTGGCGGAACAGCTCCTCCCACAGCTGCGTGTAGCGGGTCCGGACTGCCTCGGCCGCGTCGATCTGCTCGTCCATCGTGTCGTGCCGGCCCCGGTACGCGGCGAGATCCGCCAGGCCGAAGGCCACGTTCTCCACCAGGACGTCGAGGTCGTAGGCCCGCTGGCCGTCCGACAGGTCCGCGTGCACCTCGCTCGTCTCCGCGTCGACGAGGTGCGCAGCGAAGGTGTCGCCGTCGCGCCGGAAGAGCGTGTTGGCCAGGGAGCAGTCGCCCCAGTAGACCCCGGCCCGGTGCAGGTCCACGAGGAGGCCGGCCATGGCGTCGAGCAGGCGGTCGCGGTACCCCCCCGGCTCGAGGGGGACCCGCATGAGGAGCCGCCGGTACTGCAGCGAGTGGCGCAGGAACTCCGTCACGAGGATGCCGTTCCCCTCGTCGAGCCGCTCCGCGATCCCGATCGGGCGGACGGCGGGCAGGCCCACGTGCTCCATGTGGAGGAGCGCCTCGTACTCCCGCCGGGCCACCTCCAGCGGCTCCTCCTTGAGGGCATAGAGGGTGGAGTCGCTCACGGCGAAGCGGACCAGGTGGCGCGACGGACCGACGGGCAGCTCGCGCAGGACGACACGGTCGGCCTGCCAGGCCGCGAGCGGCTCCTCCCACGGGAGCCCGAGGAGCGCCTCGGTCGGCTCCCGCAGCCGGAGTCGGGGGAACGAGCGCTCGCTCAGGGACGCTTCCGCAAATACGTCGTGACCGACGCGTCGAAGCCGGCCGCCTCGAAGAGCCGGCGCGCATCGGCTCGATGGTGGCCGGCCGTCACCTCGACGAACGCGCAGCCGCTCTCGCCGGCCACCCGGTCGACCTCGGCCAGGAGGGCCCGGCCGACGCCGCGCGAGCGCACGGCGGGATCGACGACCATCGCGATCACCCGCGCGAGCTGGTCGTCGTGCTCGAACCGCGGGATGAGGTGGACCGCGATGAACCCGAGGCGTTCGCCGTCGCGCTCGGCGACACGGACGAGCGAGCCCATCTCGGCGAAGCGCTCCAGGCGTCGCACGATGTCGCTGGCGCCCGCGGGATAGCCCTCGTCGGAGAGGAGGCCGGCGATCCAGTCGGCGTCGGCGGGCTCGGCGTCGCGGAACGTGGGGGCTGCGTCGATCTCGGTCATGCGGTGATGGTAGCCCACGATCCCCGCGTCGGCGGGCGCGTCGGGAGGCGCGTCGGCGGGCGCGTCGGGAGGCGCGTCGGCGGGCGCGTCGGCCGGGGGCAGGCGGCCACCCGGCGCATCGGCGACCAGCAGGAGGGACGGGCCCCATCGGTGCCGCGTCGACGCCAGCACCTGGGGCCCGAACGGACCCATTCCGTCCCGGGGGCGCTCGCCAAGCTGCGTGAGCCGCGACCGCAGCGCCTCGTCGCTACCGGGAGGAACGGCCACGTACAGCGCGACCGGACCCTCACCGTGGCGCGCCAGCGCCGCCGCGAGCCGGCCCTCCGTCATCGGCTCCGCGAGGACGACGCGAGGCACGTCGGCCACCGCCACGCGGGCGCCGAGAAGCGTGTCGTCGGGCAGCCGCGCCCGGACGCCGCCCAGCGTGGTGGCGGCCCGCTCGAGATCCACCGTGGCGATCGCGATCGCGCGAAGTCGCGGGCCGCCCGGGTCTCCGCCGAGCTCCGCGACCGACTGGCCCGCCCTCTCCGTCGCAACCGTCGACTCGGCCGCCTCCGCCGCTGCCGCCGTGGCCGTCGACTCCGCCGCGACCGCGGCGCGGGACCCCGGGCCGGATCCCGGCGGCTCGACCGCGCGCAGGCGCCCCGGGCCCACGACCCGGACCGGCTCCACCCGCAGGCCCGGGATCGCGAACGAGCCGCCCGGCAGCGCCCGGAACCCGACAACCTGCAGAAGGGCGCGCACGGCGTCCGGATCGTCGGCCTCCCAGGCGAGCACGACCTCGGCGCTCACGGGCGGCCAACGGGCCCTGAAACCGGCACCGATGTCCCCGGCGTAGGGTCCACCACCAAGGTCATGATCGGAGGGGGAACCATGCGCCGCCACCTGCTCGCCCTGTTGGCGCTTGCCACCGCTGCTGGACTGGTCGTCGCCGCGTGCGGTGGTGCCGCCCCGGCGTCCGCGCCCGCCACCGCCGCGCCATCCGCGCCCACCGCCGCCCCGGCGTCCGCGCCCGCCACCGCCGCGCCATCCGCGCCCGCCACACCCGCCGGTCCCGGCGCTGCGGTGACGATCGCGGGGTTCGCATTCGACCCGGCGATCCTGAAGGTGAAGGTCGGCTCCACGGTCACCTGGAGCAACGCCGACTCAGCAGCCCACACCGTGGTGTGGGACGACGGGACGCCCGGGAGCGACCGGCTCGCGACGGGCGGCGCGGCCTACCGGCGGACGTTCGACACGCCGGGGACCTTCGCCTACGCGTGCGGGATCCACCCATCGATGAAGGGCACCGTCGTCGTCGAGCCCTGACCCCGGTCAGCCGGGCTTCTGCGCGACGAGCAGCGTCGCGTCCGAGGGCAGGGCGATCGCCTGGGGCGCCGGCAGGCCCGCCGCCGCAAACAGGTCAGCGTGCTCCTCGACCGTGCGCAGCCGGCCGCCGTGGAGCGCCTCGTCGAGCGCCACGCCGGTGATCAGCTGGCCATGGAGCGTCGCGAGGTCGTCGAGGCTCGACGGAAGGCACCAGCCCAGCACGAGGAGGCGGCCACCGGGGCGCAGCGCGCGCCACGCCGCGGCGAGCGCGGCCGCCGGGTCCAAGAGCTCGTGGAGGGCATGCTGGAAGTACGCCAGGTCGAAGGCGTCGCGGTGGGTGATGGCCGTGACCTCGCGCGCCTCGATCCGGATGCGCGCCTCGAGCCCGGCTTCCCGGACCAGGCGCGTGGCACGCGCGGTCGAATCAGGCTCGGCCTCGACGCCGACCAGCCGGGTGGCGGGGAACCGGCGGGCGACCGCCACGAGCCAGCGTCCACCCCCGCAGTGGAGGTCGACGACGTCTGCGCCGGTCGCCAGCCGGGTCACGAGGTTGGGCAGGGCGGCAAGCGCCTCCTCGAAGAAGACGGCGATGTCCTGGCGGGTCAGCTGCTCGATCGAGCGGTGGTACCGAGGTGGGCGCTCGGTGACCGTGCGGCCGGTCCGCAGCAGCTGGGCCATGTCGGCGTAGTCCAGGCTGGCCGTGACGGTGTAGGCAAACTGCCCGCCGAGGTACTCCGGGCGGTCCACGTCGAGGAGGATCGAGGCGGTGACCTCGTCCAGCCGGATCCGATCCCCGTCGCACTCCACCAGGTCGCTGGCGTAGGCCGCGCGGCACCAGGTCCGGACGGGGTCCGGCGCGGTCGCGGTCGCCGCGGCCAGCTCATCCGACGTCAGGCCCGCCCCGCCCGCCGCGCGCAGCGCCGCGAAGAGGTCGAGCTCCAGCCCGAGCTGGATGACCCACGCCCGGTAGAAGCCGCCCAGGCTCGTGATCAGGTCGTCGAAACGGTCGTCGAGGGGCATCGTGGCCGCGATTGTCGCACGCCGACCAGGAGCGGTGGTTCCGGATTGCGCCAGCGACGACTGCTCCGGGATGCCATCCTGCGGGCATGTCGTCCCGAGCGGCGCCGGCCCTTGCGCCCGCCTCCCCCGTCCGCATCGCCGTCGCCCTCGTCACCCTCTACCTGGTCTGGGGCTCGACCTACCTCGCCATTCGGATCGCGGTGGAGACGATCCCGCCCCTCACCGGGTCGGCGGTGCGCTTCCTGATCGCCGGGTCGCTGCTCTACGCGGCCACGATCCGGAGCGGCGACGCCGCGACGGACCGGCCGGGCCGGCTCGAGTGGCGCGACGCCGCGATCATCGGCGGGCTCCTCCTGGCCGGCGGGAACGGCCTCCTTGCGGTCGGTGAGCAGACCGTCCCGTCCGGCATCGCCGCCCTCATCATCGCGACGCTGCCGCTCTGGGTCGCGATCCTCGGCCGCGTCTTCTTCGGGATCGTGCTGACCCGGATGATCGTCGCCGGGACGGTCATCGGCTTCGCGGGCGTGGCCTTGCTGGTCTGGCCCACCGGAAGCTCGGGCGGCCTCGACCCGTTCGGCGTCGCCGTCGTCCTCCTCTCCCCGGTGTTCTGGGCGACCGGCTCGCTCTTCAGCCGGACCGCCCACGTCCCGCGGCGCCCGCTGGTCGGCACGGCGATGCAGATGCTGGCCGGCAGCGCGGTCCTGTTCGTCCTGGCCTTGGTCACCGGGGACCTCTTCCGCCTGCGCCCGGCCGAGATCACGACCGAATCCCTGGCGGCGATCGTCTACCTGGTCCTCGTCGGCTCGCTGATCGGCTACACGGCCTACGTGTGGCTCCTGCGCGTGGCGCCGATCTCGCTGGTCGCGACGTACGCCTACGTCAACCCGGTGATCGCGGTGCTCCTGGGGTCGCTCATCCTCGCCGAGCCGCTGGAGCCTCGCACCCTCCTCGCGGGGGCGGTCATCGTCTCGGCCGTTGCCGTCATCGTGCGGGCGCGCGCCGGCGAGTCACGCCGGGAGGCGCCGGAGGAGGTCGGCGAGCCCGGCTGAGCCGTCCGGGACCCGGCGCGCCGGGCGTCCGCCCGGTCGGCCGTTCTCGTATCGTTCGGGCCAACGGGCTGCCCGCGACGCGGACCGCTGCCCAGCCACGTGCCCCCGCACCGCCCGGAGGAGCCGAACCCGATGCCCCACGAATCGCTCCACACGATGGGCCAGCAGCACGGCCGCCGCAGCTGGGCGGAGCCGTGGAAGATCAAGATGGTGGAGCCGCTCACGGTCACGACGCGCGAGCAGCGCCAGGCCGCTCTGTCGGAGGCCGGCTACAACACGTTCCTGCTGCACAGCGACGACGTCTACATCGACCTCCTGACCAATTCGGGGACGTCCGCCATGAGCGACCGCCAGTGGGCCGGGATGATGCTGGGCGACGAGGCCTACGCGGGCAGCCGCAACTTCTACCACCTCGAGGCGGCCGTCCAGCGACGCTACGGCTACCGTCACGTCGTGCCCACGCACCAGGGCCGCGGCGCCGAGCACCTGATCAGCCAGACGCTCATCAAGGCCGGCGACCACGTGCCCGGGAACATGTACTTCACGACGACCCGGCTCCACCAGGAGCTGGCCGGGGCCACCTTCCACGACGTGATCGTCGACGAGGCCCACGACCCGGAGTCGCTCCACCCCTTCAAGGGCAACGTCGACCTGGCCAAGCTGGAGCGCGTCGTCGCCGAAGTGG
Source organism: uncultured Chloroflexia bacterium (assembly GCA_963725875.1). Classification (GTDB taxonomy): domain Bacteria; phylum Chloroflexota; class Limnocylindria; order Limnocylindrales; family CSP1-4; genus CTSoil-043. Next base: position 259,673 of record CAVRZZ010000003.1, read on the forward strand.
GCGCGCAGAGGATCCCCTACGTCTCGCTGGCCGGCACGGTCAACATGGCCGGCGGCCAACCCGTCTCCATGGCCAACGTGCGCGAGCTCCGGGCGTTCTGCGAGCCGCGCGGCATCAAGGTCCTGCTCGACGCGACCCGGATGGTGGAGAACGCCCTCTTCATCCAGGAGCGCGAGGAGGGCTACGCCGCGAAGTCGATCGCAGAGATCCTCTTCGAGTTCTGCTCCCAAACCGACGGCGCCTGGATGAGCGCCAAGAAGGACAACCTCGTCAACATCGGGGGCTGGCTGGCCGTCAACGACGAGGACACCTTCGAGGAGCTCCGCAACCTGGTCGTGGTGTACGAGGGGCTCCACACGTACGGCGGCATGGCCGGCCGTGACATGGAGGCGCTGGCGATCGGCATCGAGGAATCCGTCCAGGACCAGCACGTCCGCAGCCGTGTCGGGCAGGTCCGCTACCTGGGTGAGCTCCTCGAGCAGTGGGAGATCCCGATCGTCCGGCCGGTCGGCGGCCACGCCATCTTCCTCGACGCCCGCCGCTTCTACGCGCACCTGTCACAGGACCTCTTCCCGGCCCAGACGCTGGCCGCCGAGCTGTACCTCGACTCCGGCATCCGGTCGATGGAGCGCGGAATCGTGTCCGCCGGCCGCGACCCCCAGACCGGGGACCACAAGCGCCCGAAGCTGGAGCTGACGCGCCTCACGATCCCCCGCCGCGTCTACACGCAGGCGCACATGGACGTCGTGGCGGAGTCGGTCAAGGCCTGCTTCGACGCGAGGGATGCGGCGACGGGGCTGCGATTGGTCCACGAGCCGAGGTACCTGCGCTTCTTCCAGGCCCGCTTCGAGCCGATCGCGTAGGGGTGCGTGCGGTCTCCGGCCGTCCGGGGCGAGTCTCCGGCCGGTCAGGGACGGGCGGTCGTCCGGGGCCCGCGGCCGTCCGGGGCGGGCCGGCACCGCACCTCTGACCGGCCACGCTGCTGGACCGGTCGCGGCCGGTTGCTCCAACTGCGCGCCGGGCCTGCCCGTCCCCTGGGATGCTGACGCTGCCCGCCGCGGGCGACGTAAACGCGCAGCGCGAGGGGCCAGGAGGTCGAGCGGCCGCGCGAGGGGCGCCGCGCTGCGCGCCGAGCCGGAGCGGGCGGCTGCTTGGCCGGTCTGAGCAGATAGTCTGGTCAGGATCCGGGGGTCGGAGCGTGGGCCTCGCGTCGAGTCGGCACTTCGGCGTGACCTCCGTGCTGAGGAACCCGCCTGTGAACAGATAGTTGACTCAGACTGGGATCCCCGGCGCGGCGCCACCCCGCGCGCCACCCCGCGCGCCACCCCGCGCCACCCCGCGCGCCACTCCGCAGCCGTCCGCCGCATCGTGGGACACCGCTCGCAGCCGTGCGGGTCTTGGCGGGGCGCCGGGCGGCGAGGGGCCCGCGAGCTCCCGCGCCTGAGGACGGCGCGAACTGCAGGCCTGCTCCTGCCGGGGGCACTGCCACGTCGGCTCGATTGCGCCCACGCCGGCCACGTTCCCCGGGCGGCCGTGGGCGCCGTTCCCATTCGGAGGTCAAGGCGCAGCGGGCGGCGGATCCTTGTCGCCGACCATCGCCGCCGGCAACACCCGCCGGGCGATCGACGCCTCGATCCAGAGGAGGACGCCGGTCACGCTCGCGAGCGCGATACCGAAGCCGCCGGCCTTCCAGTTGCCCTTCACGAAGCCCCCTACGACCACGTGCCACAACCCGAAGAGGAACGCGCCGAGCAGCCCGGCCGCCACGACAACGCCGAGCGCAAGCGCCACCCGCGCCCCGGGGCCGCCGCAGGCCCACGCGAGCGACACCCGCCGGCGGGCCTCGCGCCAGGGCGGCTCGTAGTCGACCGACGCCGGCGTCGCGTGGGCCGGCGGCGGTTGGGACTGCGCCGCTTGGGCCTGCGTCTCATCGGCCGCGTCTGCGCGTCGGGGCGGCCCGGAGTCGACGGCATCGACCGCTCGGGGACCGTCCTGCGGCTCGTTCAGCCGCGATGCCTCCGCGGGCGCGGCCTGGGCCGGCGCTTCGTCGGGACGAACCTCGTCAGGCATGCCGTCCCAGCGACGGCCAGCGCTCGAAGCCCTGCGCCGGGACCGGCTCGCAGCGGATCGGCCGATCCTCCCGGTAGCCGAGAGCGTAGTCGGCCTGGATGAGCGTGTGAAGCTCGCTCGTCCCCTCGTAGATCACGGCGGCCTTCGAGTTGCGCAGGTAGCGCTCGACCGGGAACTCGTTCGAATAGCCGTTGGCGCCGTGGACCTGGATCGCGTCGAGGGCGGCCTGCACGCTGTGCTCGGTTGCGTGCCACTTGGCGAGCGACGTCTCGCGCGTCGTCCGAACGCCGTGGTTCTTCAGCCAACCCGCCCGCCAGACGAGGAGCCGCCCGATCTCGGTGCCCTTCGCCATGTTCGCGATCATCTGCTTGACGAGCTGGTGCCGCCCGATCTCCTCGCCGAACGTCTCGCGCTCGTGGGCGTACTTCACGCTCGCGTCGAGGCATGCCTGGGCCAGCCCGACGGCGCCGGCCGCCACTGTGTAGCGGCCCTGGTCGATCGCGCTCATCGCGACCAGGAAGCCCTCGCCCTCCTCGCCGATCCGGTTCCGAACCGGTACTTCCACGTTCTCGAGGTTGATGAGCCCGGTGTTGCCGGCCCGGATCCCCATCTTGCCGTGGAGCGTCCCGGTCGTCAGGCCCTTCATCCCCCGCTCGAGCATGAAGGCGGTCACGCCCCGGTGTCGCTTCGCGCGGTCGACCGAGGCGAAGATCAGGAAGTGGTCGGCGAGATCGGCCAGGCTGATCCAGATCTTGCTGCCGTTGAGGACGTAGGCGTCGCCCTCCCGCCGGGCGGTCGACTGGAGCGCCCCAGCGTCGGTCCCCACGCCCGGCTCGGTCAGCGCGAAGGTCGCCAGCTTCTTGCCCTGGGCCTGGGGCACGAGCCAGCGCCGCTTCTGCTCGTCGGTCGCCCACTGCAGCAGCGCGAGCGAGTTGAGCCCGGCATGGACGCTCATCACGACCCGGAAGGCGGTGTCGGCGCGCTCGAGCTCCTCGCACAGGATCGCGAAGCTGACGTAGTCGAGGCCGGCGCCACCCCATTCCTCCGGGATCGGCCCGCCGAGATAGCCGAGCTCCCCCAGCTTCTCGAAGACCTCGGGGTGGGCCTCGCCCCGCTCGTCCCACTCGCGGATGTTCGGCTGGATCTCCGCCTCCACGAACTCGCGCACGGACTGCCGGACGAGGCGATTCTCGTCCGAGAGGCTGAAGTCGATCACGGGCGGACCTCGGGAATCTGGACGCCTCCGCGCCCCTGCCGCTCGATCCTACGCCGTCCGGGGCCCGCCTCTCGCGGCGATCCCGATCCTCGACACCGCTTCGGTCACGCCGTCACGGCAGAGCAGGTGTCTCGATGCCGCATGGGACGATGACCTCGATCGGAAACCAGATCTCGGAGGCCGACGACGCAACGGCCCGCCGCAGCTCACGCGCCATCGCGGTGGGACCCGTCCGGCGATCACCCGGACCCGGTCAGCCGTCTCGGCCGATCAGCGATCTTTACAAGCGAACGACAGGGTGACCGTCACCAGGACACCGGTCACCATCGGTCCGGTCGTCATCTGCCCTCCTATACTCGGTCGACCGAGCGGCCGACCGAGGTCCGCCCGTCCCCCCGCGATGGGATGACCCGAGGGAGCCGATGGACAAGACCCCCGCAGCCGCTGCCACGGGCCTGGACCTCGCCGCGCTGGCGGCCGACAACCTGACGCCGGTGCTCGGCCGGTACTTCGAGCGCTCGTGGAGCCACGGCGAGGGCCACCGCCTCTACGACACCGACGGCAAGGCGTACCTCGACTTCGCCAACGGGATCGCCGTCAGTGCCCTCGGCCACGGCAACCCCCGTGTGACGGCTGCAATCCACGCCCAGGTCGACCGCCTGATCGCGCCGATGGCGGCAATGGGCTATGCCGAAATCGACCGTGCGCCTGGCCCGCGAGCTGGCAGACACGCTCCCCGACCCCATCGATTCCATCTTCTTCATGAACTCCGGCAGCGAGGCGATCGAGGCAGCCCTCAAGCTCGCCCGCCGGGTGACCGGCCGGCCTGGAATCGTCGCCTTCCGCGGGGGCTTCCACGGGCGGACCTTCGGTGCCGCGAGCATCACGAGCTCGAACCCGAACTACCGGCGCGGCTACGAGCCGCTCCTGCCCGGCGTCTACCTCAGCCTCTACCCGTCCGTCTACCGCGAGTTCGGGGGCGACGAACCGCGCGCGGTCGAGGTCGCCTTCCGCCACCTCCGCGACCTGTTCCACTCGACGATCGACCCCGACGAGACCGCGGCGATCGTGGTCGAGCCGGTCCAGGGCGAGGGTGGCTACGTGCCGGCCCCGCCGGCCTTCCTGCAGATCCTGCGCCACGTCTGCGACCGGCACGGGATCCTGCTCGTGGCCGACGAGATCCAGACCGGCCTCGGGCGCACCGGACGGATGTGGGCCTTCCAGCACGCCGGGATCGTCCCGGACGTCGTCTGCATGGCGAAGGCGATCGCCAACGGATTGCCGCTCTCCGCGATGGCCAGCTCACAGCCGCTCCAGGAGCGCTGGGGCAGAGGCGCCCACGGCTCGACCTTCGGCGGGAACCCCGTGGCCTGCGCCGCGGCCCTCGCCGTGCTCGAGGAGATCCGCGAGCGCGACCTGGTGGCGAACGCGGCAGCCCGCGGAGCGGAGCTGACGGCCGGGCTCCGGGCGATCGCGACGAACGACGTGCGGATCGGCGACGTGCGCGGGCCGGGGCTGATGATCGGCGTCGAGCTCGTGAAGGATCGTTCGACCCGCGAGCCGGACGGGACGACCTGCGAGACGGTCATCCAGCGCTGCGCCGACGAGGGCCTGCTGGTCCTGTCGTGCGGCGTCGCCCACAACGTCATCCGCTGGATCGCGCCGCTCGACGTCACGAGCGGCGAGATCGGCGAGGCGCTGAGGATCTTCGGGCGGGTCCTCGCCACCGTCCCGGGCGGCGAAGCGGCCGGACGCTAGCCTTCCCGATCGCGGCGGCGCGCCTGTCCGGACACGCCGCGGCCGCGCCGTGCGGCGCGGCCGTTCGATCGGTCGTAGCCGGCGCGAGGCCGGCGCGGTCAGGAGGCCTGGCGGGCGTTCCGCGAGAGGAAGGTCATCACGTCCTCGAGCCGGAAGCGCCGGTCGCCGCGCGAGCAGACGCGGAAGAACGGCAGCTCGCCGCGATCGCCGAGGCGCTTCACGGTGTTGACGTGGAGGTGGAGCATCTCGGCGACTTCGCTCGCGGTGAGCAATGGTCCGAGGTCGCTGACGGCCATGCGGGGGTCCTCGCCTGAGTGGATCCCGGGGTGCCGGGGGCGTTGGGATGAAACGGGTGCGGTTCGCGCCGTTGACGAGCGGAGGCTAGGGGTTGGAGGCGGCGCGGGCCAAGCCGTACCTTCGTGGTGGGGTTCGGGGTACCCGGAGGTCCGGTGCGTCGACGCACCGCACGGCCGCGCCGGCGAACGCGTATCGCGCGCCGCGACCGCACCGGGCGGGGTTGCGCGACCGAGTACGATCCATGCTCACTCAGGGTGGAGGAATCCATGGCGGCGGCACGAACGGGCGGCTCGGTCTGGGCGCGGGTGCTCCCGCCTGTCTCACTCGTGGCCGTCGCCGGGGCGTGCGTGCTCTTCGGCCTCTCGACCGCCCCCGCCGACGACCCCAGCGGCATCGCGGCAGGCCAGGCAGCCAGCCTCGCGCTCCCCGCCTGGTTCACGGCGGTCCTCGCGCTCGTGGCAGCTGCCGTCCTGTTCTTCGGCGCCGGGGACAACACGGCGCATCGGGCCGGCGGCCTCCTGGGCCTCTCGGCATCCGTCGGAGCCGCGATGGGCGGCCTCCTGAACCTGGTCGGCTACGCCAACAGCAACATCTGGTGGGCGGCGGACCCCGACGCGATCCGCCGCTCCGCGGCCGTGCTGCTGGCCGCGGCCATCCTGGCGCTCGTGATCGTGGGGCTCGAGCAGGTGCGCCCGGGGTGGCGCCCCGCACAGTCGACGGGCTGACGACACGCCCGCACGCACGAACGCGGGATTGGCGCCCCCGGCAGGATTCGAACCTGCGACCTCGGGATTAGAAGTCCCTCGCTCTGTCCCCTGAGCTACGGGGGCGCCGGAACACGTTCGCGGTGCCCGGCGCCCGTGGGCGGCGCCGACGACGTGCGATGACGTGCGACGCGATGGTACAGGTCGCGGTCGCGATGGCCGCGACGGCCGGCGTGTCGCGGCGCGGCCGCGTGGCGGCCGCCCCGCCTACGGCATCAGCAGCACCGGCCCGATGCGCTCGATCGCCCAGTCGATCTCGTCTCTCGTGATGACCAGCGGCGGGGCGAAGCGGATCGTGTTGACGTGGGTCTCCTTGGCCAGGATCCCCGCGCCCTGCAGCGCCTCGCAGAAGCGGCGCGCGCCCCCGGCCTCGGGCCGGAGCTCCACGCCGATCAACAGCCCCCGGCCGCGGATCTCGCGGACGTGCGGGCTGGCGACGGCGCCGAGGCGGGCCATGAAGTAGTCGCCCATCGCCGCGGCATTCGCGACCAGGTCCTCCTCGACGAGCACGCGGAGGGCCTCGCGAGCGACGGCGCACGCGAGGGGGCTGCCGCCGAAGGTGCTGCCGTGGGTACCCGGCGTGAAGACCCCCAGGATCTCGGCGCTCGCCAGCACGGCCGAGACCGGGTAGAAGCCGCCCGACAGCGCCTTGCCGATCGTCACGATGTCGGACCGGACCTCCTCGTGATCGCACGCGAACAGCCTCCCCGTGCGCCCGAGCCCGGTCTGGATCTCGTCGGCGATCAGCAGGACGTTGTGCCGGGTGCACAGCTCGCGCACCCGGCGCAGGTAGCCCTCCGGTGGGACGATCACGCCGCCCTCGCCCTGGATCGGCTCGACGATGAACGCGGCGGTGCGCGGCGTGATGGCCGCCTCCAGCGCGTCCGCGTCGCCGTAGGGCACGAGGGAGAAGCCGGGAGTGAACGGGCCGAAGCCGGCGCGGTAGGACGGTTCGGAGCTGAAGCTGATGATGGAGATCGTGCGGCCGGCGAAGTTCCCGTCGCAGGCGATGACCTCCGCCGCCCCGTCCGGCACCCCCTTGACGTCGTGGGCCCACTTGCGGGCGGCCTTGAGCGCGGTTTCCACGGCCTCGGCGCCGCTGTTCATCGGCAGGACCATCTCAAACCCGGTCAGCTCGCACAGCTCGCGGCAGTACGGGCCCAGCTGGTCGTTGCGGAAGGCACGGCTCGTGAGTGGCAGCCGCCCGGCCTGCTCCACGAGCGCCCGGAGGATCCGCGGGTGAGCGTGGCCCTGGTTGACGGCACTGTACGCGCTGAGGCAATCCATGTACCGGCTGCCTTCGACGTCCCAGACCCAGACGCCTTCGCCCCTGCTCAGCACCACGTCCAGAGGGTGGTAGTTGTGGGCGCCGTAGCGCTCCTCGAGCTCGATCAGCTCGCGCGACGACGAACGCTCCAAGGTGGTCATCGGAGTGGCCCCGTGTGCGACGTGGCTGCTCGTTTGGTCCTCGGGAACAGCCCGTACCGAAGGCCGGGCCATCATAGCGCCGGTGCCCGCTGGTGGCCCTGTCGGCCGCGCCCCGTCGATCCCCGTCTGAACAGACTATCTGTTCGCCGACCCGATCCGTGAGCACGGACGTCTCGCCCAAGTGCCGGTTCAGCCTGAGGCGCACGCTCCCATCCCGTGATCCTGACCAGACTATCTGTTCAGATTGTCGGCATCGCCGCGCCCGTGCCGCCGCCCGGGGCCTATCGCCGCGCCCGTGCCGCCGCCCGGGGCCCGGACGACGCCCCCGCACCCGAGCAGCCCGCGGCGGCGCGCGCCGGACAACAGCGCGGCCTGCCAGCGCCGACGCCATGAAGAGATCGCGGACCAGATGCACCGACGCAATCACCGAGCCGCGACGGAGATGGGTGCCCAGTTGCCCGCCCCATCGGACGCCTCGGCCGGGCGGGCGCCGTGGGGTTGCGGGCGCCGTGGGGCACTGCCCGGTGCTATGCTCCGCGACCCTGGTGCCCGGTGCCGGGAGATCGTCGGATGGAGGCGCACGCCGTGGTCGAACGAGCCGCGACGCGCGAGCACGACGGGGCCGCTGGGACCGCGCCCGCGACGGACGCGATGCCCGGCCCATCGGCCGAGCCGACTCCGGCAGGGCCGGCGGAGCCGGCCACGAGGCGAACCCCCGAGCCGGCTCCGGGACGGTCGACCGCCGGCCCGCGGCCGGCGTCGCAGTCGACCCGAACGGCCCGGGCAACGGCGGCCGCCCTCCCGCGCCGTCGCCGACGTCGCGCCGATGGCGGTCCGGGCCAGCTTGCCATCCCGTTCGCGCCACTTCCCGTCCTGCCGATCGAGCCCGACTGGAAGGGCCAGCCGCGGCTGTGGGGCCACGCCTACCATCCCATGTGCTCGTACCTGGCGAGCTTCCCGGCCGCCCTCGCGCACGCCTTCGTGGCCCGCTACACGCGACCCGGCGACGTCGTGCTCGACCCGTTCTCCGGCCGCGGCACGACCGCCCTCCAGGCCTGCGCGGAAGGCCGGATCGGGGTCGGAAACGACCTCAACCCGCTGGCGCACCTCCTGACCGCGGCGAAGGTCGAGCCGCCGACGGCGCGGGAGCTGGAGGCCCGGCTGGCCGGCCTGCGGATCGACTGGTCGTTCGAGGCGGCCGCCTGGGTCGACCTCGCCGCCAGGGTCGCCACGGGCGCGCCAGCGCTCATCCCGGGCGCGGGTTCGGAGGGGGCGCCGGGAACCGAAACGGAGCCCGTCCCCGCCGAGGTCGCCCTGGCGTTCCATCCGCGGACGCTCGGCCAGCTCCTGTTCGTCCGCAGCCGCCTCCGGCTCGAGGACCGGGCCGATCGGTTCCTGGCCGGCGCCCTGGCCGGGATTCTCCACGGCAAGCGACCGGGCTACCTCTCGGAGGTGATGCCCAACACCTTCAGCATGGCGCCGCGCTACGTCCGCAACTTTGCCGCGCGCACCGGTTTCGCGTCGCCCGAGCGCGACCTCTTCGCCCTGCTCGGTGCGAAGCTGCGCCGGCTTACCCGGGACGGCCGCCCGGCCACGCCGGGCATCGCGCTCCTCGGCGACGCTCGCGACGCTGGCGCCCGCACTCGCGCGGCCCTGCACGCGCGGGCCCTCCCCGACCGGGCCCGGCTCGTGCTGACCTCGCCGCCCTACCTCCGCGTGCTCAAGTACGGCTACTACAACTGGCTCCGGACGTGGTTCCTGGGGTTCTCGGCCGCGGCGATCGACGCGACACTCGACGACGCCCATCGCCGCGAGCCCTACCTCGTCTTCCTGCGGGAGGTCCTCGCGGGGCTGCGGCCGGCCCTCGCCGACGATGCGGTCGTCGCGCTCGTCCTGGGCGACGTGGAGGCGGAGCGCGGCCGGCCGGCGGCGGACGGGCTGCCGATCGGGCTCGCCGACGAGGTGTGGGAGGGCGCCGCGCGGCTCGAGGGCTACCTGCTCGCCGGCATCGTCCGCGACGAGGTCGGGGCCTCCCGCAAGATGACCAGGCTGTGGGGCGAGGAGGCGGGGCGGGCGACGAAGGTGGACCGCATCCTCGTCCTTGCGCCGTCCGAGGCCGGCCGGCGGCGGGCGATCGCCGGCGCGGCCGTGCCGACCTCGTGGAGCTGGCCCCCGCGACGCTGACAGCCGTGGATGAGCGGCGCCGCGGGGGGCCGGTTGCGGTCGTCGAGCTCCCTCCACGCGGCCATCGCCGCGCGCTCCTCCGCTACACTCCAAGACCATGAAGCAGATGTACCACCCGGACGACCTCGCGGCGATGGATCCCCTGGTCCTCATGAAGAACCTGGATCACGTCCGGATGACGAGCCGGCGGCTCAGCTACATCCTCCAGCAGCAGGTCCACCTCTACACGCCCCCGGCGAACCAGCTCCGCGAGAAGATCGACACGTACGTCGAGGCCGAGCGCCAGATCGAGGGCGAGATGGCGCGCCGCCGTATCCGGGCGTAGTCGCCGATCGCTCCTCAGCCGGCCGGCGTCGCCGCGATGACCCGCAGCCGCTCCCGGCCACCCTTGCCGGCCCCGCCCGTCGCGCGCTCCTCCTCGATGACGATCGCTGCCAGCGCCGCGAGGTCGCGCGTCCCGAAGAGGCTGAACCCGATCCCGCGCTCTTCGAGCTCGGGGACGTTGTAGCCGCGGAAGAGGCCGCGGCTCGCGACCGCCCACATCTCGTCGTACAGCTCCGGCCACCCCACGCGCCGGCGGGCACGGCAGAACCGGACGAAGTCCAGCGCTTCTGGGTCGGCTGCGTCGAGCGCGTGGGCGCACGAATCCATCGATGCTCTCTCCTCCCTGCGCAGAGCGCAGCACGAACCGATCTCGGACCTGGGGCCTGCGGTCCCCGCGAATTCAGGCGGTCCGACCGCAGCGCCGAGGCGCGATCTCCGCGCCCCGGGCCATCCTGCGCTGCTCTCCGCCAGCGCCGACGACCCCCGGATCCTACCCGGCCCGACCGGTTCGCCGGAAGGGCCTTGTCCACCAACCGGCCCACCGACTTGTCCACAGGAACAGGCGTTCGGTGGACGGCCCTTCCGCGTCCCGGTACTTCCGTGGACAGGTACGTACGCCGGCCCCTTGACAACCCGCCGGACGGAGGCCGGTTCGCCGCGGCGACCGGAGACCGCGCTACGGCCGCGCCACCAGGCCCAGGCCGGGGGCATCACCGAGCCGCCAGCGGCAGTCCTCCCCGAGCTCGAGGCCGTCGAACGGGTCGTCCGCCAGGAGGAGGCAGCCGTCGAGGTCGACCCACTCGGCGAGCGAGGCGACGGCCGCCGACGCGGCGATCCCGACGCTCGTTTCCTCCATGCAGCCGAGGAACGTGCGGAACCCCAGCTCCCGGGCACGGGTGAGCATGCGGGCCGCCGCCCCGACACCGCCGCACTTGGCCAGCTTCACGTTGACCCCGTCCACGATGCCGACGAGGGCGTCGAGGTCCTCGCTCGTCACCGCGCTCTCGTCGGCGACGATCGGCAGCGGCGACGCCGCCTGGAGGTCCAGCAGCCAGTCGTAGCGCCGGGGCGGGAAGGGCTGCTCGATGAGCTCGACGCCCAGGCGCACGAGCGCGGGCAGCAGCGTGGCCGCCGAGTCCGGGGTCCAGCTCGTGTTGGCGTCGACGCGGAGCGGCCCGGCGAAGACCGCCCGGACCGCCTCCAGCGTCGCGAGGTCCGACGGGCCGCCCACCTTGATCTTGAGGGCGGGGAAGCGGCTCGCGCGGCGGGCGCGCTCGGCGACGACCGCCGGCTCGTCGAGGCCCAGGGTGAAGTCGGTCGGCGGGATGTCGGGCGACAGGCCCAGGAGCCGGTGGACCGGAGTTCCCGTCGCCTTGCCCGCGAGGTCGTGGAGGGCGATGTCCAGGGCGCACTTGGCGGCCCCGTGGCCGCGGATCGCCGCGTCGAACGTCGCCCCGATCGCCGCCAGCGATGCCCGGGCCGCCTCGACGCTCGAGGTGTCGAGGGCCGCCGGGTCGACCGCCGCCAGCAGCTGGTCCATGACGACCGGCATCGTCGCCAGCGTCTCGCCGTAGTAGGCGTCGGGGTAGCCCTCGCCCAGGCCGAAGAGGCCCGGCAGGGAGCCCGACCGGAGCTCGACGACCATGGTCGACATCGACGTGCCCGCCCCGTGCGAATCGCGGGCGATCCGGAACGGGTCACGGTACCGGATGCGGAGGACGCGGCTCCGAAGCTTCCAGCCGGCGCTCATCGGTCACCTCCCGTCCACGGCAGCGCATCGACGGCCGCCGTGATCTCCCTCCAGAACGTCCCCGCGCCGAAGCGGACCGGGTCCGCCGCCGGCAGCCCCGTCTCGGCGGCGACCGCCTCGAGGAACCGTCGCGCCTCGGCCTCGTCGGCGAGGGCGGACGAGTTGACCGCGACCGCGACGACCTTCGAGGGCGCCACCACCGCCGCGACCCGCTCGTGCAGGTCGATGAACGAACGCAGCGGCGCGATGGGGAACGAGCGGTCGGGCAGGTGGTCGAAGTCGTGGGCGGCAAGACCGGCGCGGTGGACGAGGATCATCGCGTGCGGCGTCGCCCCGTGGATCAGGCCGAGCGTCACGGAGCTGTACGCGGGGTGGTCCAGGCTCCCCTGGCCCTCGACGAGGACCCAGTCGCCCAGGCGCTCCCCCTCCTCGACGAGCCACTCCACGGTGCCGTTGAGGAAGTCGCTGATCACGCGGTCCACCGCGACGCCCCAGCCGTCGATCATCATGCCAGTCTGCCCGGTCGGCACGAACGCCACCGAGTCGCCGGCCGCCCGGGCCGCGTTGCGCATCTCGAGGGCAACCGACATCTTGCCGACTGCGCAGTCGGTGCCGACCAGCAGGATCACCCGCTTGCCGGGGGCATGGCGACGCCCGACGGCGGTCTCGAAGCGCTCCGGCGGGCGCCGGAAGTCGACGATGCGCACGCCGGCGATCGCCGCCGCAGCCGACAGCTCCGGGTCGTCCCCCAGGAACGTGTGGAGCCCCGAGTGGAGCTCCAGGCCGGCGTCGATCGCGCCGTGCAGGACCGGCCGCCACTCGTCGGGGAGGCGGCCGCCGGTGGGCGCGATCCCGATGAGCAGCGTGTCCGGGCGCGGCCGGCCCGGGACCTCCAGCGCCTCCGCAAGGGTGGCCACGATCGGCACGTCGCGGCCGGGGATCCACTCGGCGACGTTGCGACCCGCGAGCGTGGAGTCCAGGACGGCGACCACCTCGTCCCTTCCGAAGCGGATCACGCCGAAGGCGGTCTTGCCCGAATGCGGCCCGAACCGGCCCTCGGTGAGGATCACGAGGCGTCGCGGCGCCTGCGGATGCATCGGTCCTCCCGTCGCCTGCCGGAAAAGGGAACGCCCCCGGGGCGCGGACCGGGGGCGTTGGGTCGTGCTTGGTACCGCATACCGGATTCGAACCGGTGATCTCCGCCTTGAGAGGGCGGCGTCCTGGGCCTCTAGACGAATGCGGCACGCGATCGACGGCCGCGGCCCTCGACCGGCACGAGAATACCAGAGGGCGCCAAACGGCGGCAAGGACGCCCTTGGCGCGCGTCCCACCAGGGGCGCGCCGGTCAGGGAAGCTCGGCCCAGGCGGTCCGAACCTCGTCCGAGGGGGTGTAGTCCGGTGTCTCGTACACCCAGACGGAGGCGCGGTACGGGGGATCCCAGTCGGTGGGGCGCTCGACGTCGAAGTCCAGCGAGGCCCTGGCCTTCAGCTCGATCGGCGGCCCGGTCTCCCCCGCCCCCGACGACGTCATCCAGCCGACGCAGCCCCAGTCGGCCCAGACGTGGACCCCGGGCCAGATCAGCCAGGCGTCGCGATCGCCGCGGTTCTCCACGCGGACGCGATCGCCGGCGAGCGGCTCCAGCACGATGCCCGGGGCGGGGTTCGCCGTCTGGATCGCCCACTGGTCGCCCGCGCACGGGGTTGGTGCCGGCGGGGCGGGCGGCCCCGCGCAGCTCGTCACGAGCGCGACCGAGACGATGGCCGCGGCGAGCGCGACGGCAGCGCTGCGGTGCCGCGGGCCCCGATCCATGGCGGGATGATCGCCACGACCGACTGCCCCCGCCAGAGCCCTGCGGCCCGTTCTCCGGTCGCCCGGCCGGCGGGCAGCCACTAGCTCGGCCGATCCCGGCCCTACAGGCGGTGGGACTCCAGGAAGGCGCGAACCCGGTCGGCAACCTGGCGGTGCCCCTCTTCGGCAAGGACGAGGCCGTAGTGGGAGGCCGCCCCGAACTGCTCGTGCTCCGCGTCGAGCCAGGCGGCCAGGCGCTCGGCGGTGAGGGCGGCCGGGGCGCCGTCCACGCCGGAGCCGATGACCAGCATCGGCACGCCGTCGAGGAGGTCCGGGCGCACCGGGACGCCGGCGAGCATCGCCGCCCGCGCCCGCCCCGACTCGTGCGGCTTCTGGCCCAGGAGGTGCTGGATCCGCAGGACGTCGTCGAGCGTGAGGTCGCGGTTCTCGCGCTGCAGCTTCTCCGGCAGGGTCTGCCAGCCGATGACCGACCGGCCGTATACCGGGGGCACGTCGCGCACGACGTGCGGCTTCACCGGCGGGCGGATGGCGGCCGGGGCCTCTGCGTCGAGGAGGACGAGCCCGGCGACCCGCACGCGCTCCGCGACCGCTTTCAGGGCGAGGAGCCCGCCCATCCCGTGCCCGACCGCGACGGCGTTGGGCCCGACCCGTTCCAGGCCGGCCACGACGTCCTCGAGGTAGCTCTCGAACGTCAGGGTCTGCGGATCCGCCGTGCGACTCCAGTGGTGGTTCGCGAGGTTGAGGGCGTGCCCCTCCCAGCCGCGGCCGGCGAAGTAGCGCAGCCAGCGTTCCCAGAGCCACGAGCCGGTAAGCTCCCCGTGGACGTAGAAGAGCGGGCGACGGCGCGACCGGCGCTCCGGGAGCCAGCTCTCGATGTAGAGCCCGCGCTCATCGATCTCGATCTCGTCCTTGCGCACGGGTCGGCCGGACGTCCCGGGACCCGTCGCCTGGAGCGGCGGGTGGGGCCAGTCGCGGTCGAGCGGGTCGTCGTTCATCTCACCACTCGAGCGGGTTCAGGAGGAGGCCCGTGACGGGCTTCGGGTAGAAGTAGGTGCTCTTCTGCGGCATGACGTCACCGTCGCTTGCAACCGCCATGATCTCGTCGACGGGCGTGCCCTCCAGCAGGAACGCAGCGTCGGCGGCGTCGGTCCGCTCGTCGACCCAGGCGATCGCCTCCGCCGCATCCTTCGTGAACGCCACCCGACCGCCCGTCGTTGTCGCCGCGCGATCAATCCCGCAGAGGCGCTCGAGGGCGGCCGCGAGCAGCGTCACGTCGAGCCGCCGCAGCGCCTCGCCACCGTGGGGCAGGAGCGCCGCGAACGCCTCGCCCCGCGCGGTCAGCAAGGCCCCGCCGGCGCGAGTCCAGAGCCCGATCCGGCCCCGGCCGCCAGGGGCCGGAGCGCCCGGGCCGAACTCCGCCAGGAGGGTCGCGCGGTCGGCCGGCGCGACCTCGAAGAGCCCCGACGCGGCGGCCGCGTCGACGAGCCCGTCCGCGGTGCTCACGATCCGCGCGACACGGTGCGTCGGGAGGACGAGCAGCGGCTCGTCGCCGGTGCCCATGAAGAGCGCCAGGACGTAGTCGAAGGCCGGATCGTCCTCGCCGCGCGTCATGCGCCGCTCGTCTCGGTAGCGCAGCGCCGTCTCGTACCGATGGTGCCCGTCGGCGATCGTCACCGCCTCACGCCCGGCGGCATCGCGAAGCCCCGCGACGAGCGGGGCCGTCGCCCCGTCCTCCGGGACCATCCAGAGACGGTGGCGCACGCCGTCGTCGTCGGTCACGTCGGCGACGGGCGGCGCCTCCGTCGCGTCGGCCAGGAGCCGCGCCGCCGCACCGGATGGGTCAGCGTAGAGGACCATGACTCCCGAGAAGCCGGCCCCGGTGGCCCGCATGAGCTTGTAGCGGTCTTCCTTCGGGCCGGCCAGCGTGCGCTCGTGGGGCAGAACGCCGGCGGCGGGGCCGAACGCCTCGAGCCGTAGGCGGCCGTAGAAGCCCCGCTGGACGCGCCGTGCCGCCGTGCCCGGCACCAGGTAGACCTGCTCGTAGACGTAGAGCGAGGGCTGGCGGTCCTTGCGCAGCGTCCCGTCGGAGCGCCACGCCGCGAAGGTGCGCGCCGCCTGGCGGTACTTCTCGTCGGGGTCAGCGGCGCCGGCGTCGACGGGCAGGTCGATGGCCACGACGTTGCGCGGGTCGCGCGCCGCGAGCTCGGCGCGCCGGGACGGCGAGACGACGTCGTACGGGGGAGCGACCACCCGCCCGAGATCGGGCACGATCTCGGGGTTGTAGCGCAGCGCGCGGAACGCGCGGATCTCGGGCACGCGACCTCCAGGGGCACCGGGACGAGGGTCCGGGGAGCCTGCGCCGCGCCAGGCGCGGCGGGGTGGTGCAGAGTGTACCGCGACCACGCCGGGGAACCGCTCGCCGAGCGCAACTTTCCGGGCGGGTCAAGCGTCTGGAGCGCAGGCCGCCCGCGGGGCGGCACCAGAGAGGGGTGTCGTGCACCACGCCCGGGCCTCCCGTGTGCTGCGCATCGCCGCGCCGTTCGCGGCGATCCTCCTCGCCCTGAGCGCCTCGCCGTGGGTCGCGCGCGCGGCGAGCCCCTCCCCCACCCCGGCGACGCCGGCGGGCATGACGATGGACGCCCGGGTCCTCGTCCAGGGACACGCGCGGACCGGCTCGTGGATGGCAATCCGCGTCGACCTCGCGAACGACGGCCCTGCCTTCACCGGCGAGCTCCGCCTCGTCGGCGGCACCCAGGGGCGGACCCGCTTCGCCGTTCCCGTCGACCTCCCCACGACGTCGCGCAAGGCCTACACCCTGCACGCCCAGGCGCCTGCCTTCGGCGGCACCCTCGAGGTCGCACTCGTCGCGGACGAGACCGTTGTCACGAAGCGCACGGCCGCCTTCGCCCTCCACGACCCGGGGCAGCTCGTCGTCGGCGTCATCGCCGAGCGTCCGGGGCCCCTCGTCGCGGCCCTCGGCCGACTTCGCGACCCATCCGGCCCGCAACCCGCGATCGTCCAGCTGGCCCCGGCGGACCTGCCCGAGCGCCCCGAGGCGTGGTCGGCGCTCGACCGCCTCGTCTGGCAGGACGTCGACGCGGGCCAGCTCTCGCCGGAGCAGGCGGCAGCACTCCGCACCTGGCTCGCCGGCGGGGGCCGCCTCACGATCGTGGGCGGGACGGGCGGCCTCGGGCTCCTGGCGGGCTTCGCCGACGAGCTCCTCCCCTACCGGCCGGCCGCCACGGTCGACGCCGATCCCGAATCGCTCCGCGGGCTCCTCGGAGGCTCGCTCCCACGCGGGGCCGAGACGCTGGCCGCGCTCGCGGGCGAGCTCATGCCGGGGGCCCGGGCGCTGGCCACGAGCGGCGACCGCACGATCGCCGCCGACCGGACATTCGGTTCCGGCGCCGTGACGCTCCTCGGGATCGACCCGGCCACGCCCTGGCTCGCCGAGAGCACCTCGGTCGACGTTCTGTGGGCGACCGTGGTCGCGGCGCGGGGCACGTCGCGCGCTCCCCTCGTCGTCGGCGACGACGGCTCAGTTGTCTCCGTCCTCGGGACGCTGCCGGGGCTGGCCCTCCCGCCCGTCGGAGGGCTCCTGCTTCTCCTCCTCGGGTACATCATCCTCATCGGGCCGGTCAACTACCTGGTCCTGCGGCGCCTCGACCGCCGCGAGTGGGCCTGGGTGACCATGCCCCTCCTCGTCGTCGGCTTCACGGTCGTCGCCTTCGGGATCGGGGCAGCGCTCCGGGGCACGGACATCATCGTCAACCAGGTGGCCTTCGTGCGGGCCGCGCCCGGCACCGACGCGGCGCAGGCCCAGGTGTACCTCGGGGTCTTCTCGCCGGCGCGTGGCTCGTACGACGTCAGCATTCCCGGCGGGGCCCTGCTCTCGGCGCCCTACAGCGGGGAGGGCTTCGACCAGGCCGGCGGACAGGGCCTCGACGTCGTGCAGGGCGATCCGGCACGGGTGCGCCAGCTGGCCGTGGGCTACGGGACGCTCCGCACCGTTCGAGCGGAGGCGCCCGTGACGGCGCCCCGCATCGAGGCCGACCTCCGCCTCGACGGGAACCGGGTCGTGGGCACGATCCGGAACGTGTCCACCCAGACCCTGCTGAAGCCGGCGCTCGTGCTCGGGACCGGCGTCACGGTGCTGGCCGACATCGCCCCGGGGGCGACCGCGACCATCGACCTGCAGGCCGCCCCGGACGCCTCCGGGCGCGCCCTCTCGGAGCGGATCTTCGGCCAGCAGACCTGGACACCGGACGGCCAGCCCACCGGCGACTTCCTCCGCAGCCAGGTCCGCCGGCAGCTCGTCGACGTCCTCACGTACGACCCGTTCTTCGGCTCGAATGGGACCCTGCCGTCCGACGGCCCCGTCCTGCTGGCCTGGGGTCCGCCCGGCCTGTTCGCGGTGGAAGTCGCCGGACGGGAGCCGCGCAACGTCGGCGAGACGCTCTACTACCTGCCGCTGCCGCTCTCGGCGACCGGCGCGGTGACGTTCACCCCGGACCTGATGCGCTCGTCGCTCGTCGAGGTCAAGGCCCAGCTCTTCAACAAGGACCCGTTCAACCTGGCTCTCGGCGGCGGCAGCGTGACGCTCGCCTACCGGCCGATCCCGATCTCCGGCAGCCTCACCGCGACCCGACTCGCACTGGGGATCAACCTCGGCATGGCAGGGCCCATCGCGGCTGGGACGGGCACGCAGCTGGAGCCCGGACCGCCGACCGTCGACGAGCCGGACGGGACGCCGGCCCCGAGCATCGGTCCCGGCGAGGCCACCCCCGCACCCGACAAGCCCATCGCGCCGCCGGCTGGAGGCGACCAGGGCCTGCCCACCTTCGAGCTGTTCGACCTCTCCGCCGGCGCCTGGAGACCCCTCGACGGCCTCGTCTCGGGGACCCCCGTCGAGATCCGCGACCCGGCGCGCTTCGTCGATCCGGGCTCCGGCACGATCCTGCTGCGCCTCACGAACGACCGCACGGACACGGTCGGCTTCCAGCTGTCCGTGCAGCTCGAGGGGGAGATGCGATGAGCGGCATCGTCACCGCCCGTGGGCTGGTCAAGCGCTACGACGGCACGCTCGCCCTCGGAGGCCTCGACCTCGACGTGGCGGCGGGCGAGATCTTCGGCCTGGTCGGCCCCAACGGGGCCGGCAAGACGACGACCCTGCGGATCCTGGCGACGCTGCTCGTGCCGACGGCCGGCGACGCCGAGGTCGCCGGGGCGTCGATCCGCCGGAACCCCGAGGGCGTGCGCCGCGCCATCGGGTACATGCCCGACAGCTTCGGCGTCTACGACGACATGAAAGTCTGGGAGTACCTGGACTTCTTCGGCCGCTGCCACGGGCTCCCGGCCGACAGCCGGCGGCGCATGATCGGCGACCTGCTCGAGCTCGTCGACCTCGGCCCCAAGCGCGACGCGTACGTGGCGACGCTCTCGCGCGGCATGCAGCAGCGTCTTTGCCTGGCCCACGCCCTCGTCCACGACCCCGCGGTCCTCGTGCTCGACGAGCCGGCGTCGGGCCTGGATCCGCGCGCCCGGGTGGAGCTCCGCGAGCTCCTCCGCGAGCTGCGGACGCTGGGCAAGACGATCCTGATCAGCAGCCACATCCTGCCCGAGCTCGAGGAGCTGTGCACGTCGCTGGCGATCATCGACGGGGGCCGCGTCCTGGCCCAGGGCAACCTGGGGGAGATCGAGGCACGCCTCCGAATCGGCTCCGTCCTGCGCGTCCACGTCCTCGGTGACGCGGCGGCCGTCGCCGCGGCGCGCGACCACCTGGCCGGCGACCCGGACGTCGCCGCGGCCGAGGTCGTCGGCGAGGGGCTGATCGAGGTCGGGTTCACCGGCGACGACGAGGCGGCCGCGCGCCTGCTCGCGGGTGCGGTCGCGGCCGGGATCCGCGTCGTGGCGTTCGCCCGTGCCGTGAGCGACCTCGAGGAGCTGTTCCTCCAGGTGACCGGCGACGCGCGGGCGGAGGTGGCGTGATGCGCGCGCGGATGGCGGCGGTGGCGTCGGGCATGGTCGCCGTCGGCTCAAAGGAGCTCCGGGGCCGGATGCGCGGCCCCCGCGCCTTCATCGCCCTGACCTTCTACCTCGCCCTGCTGGCCGGCTTCACCGTGATGATCTACCTCCTCGCGGCACAGTCGGCGGCCCAGTCGGCGGCCTTTGGCGGCGGCAACCCCTACGCCTCGGCGTCCGTGGGCCAGGCCGTCTTCACGGTGCTCCTCTTCGTGCAGGTCCTCCTCGTCGTGTTCCTGGCTCCGGCGGCCACCTCGGGCGCCATCAGCCTCGAGCGGGAGAAGCAGACGCTCGACCTCCTCACCGCGACGCCGATCAGCACCCTCGGGATCGTCCTCGGCAAGCTCGCCTCGGCGCTGGCCTTCGTCTTCGTGCTCATCCTGGCCTCGATCCCGCTGACGGCCGTGGTGTTCGTCTTCGGCGGGGTCGGGCCCGAGGACATCCTGCGCGGCTACCTCGTCCTCGTCGTGACGGCGCTCGGGTTCGGGTCGCTCGGGATCCTCCTCTCGAGCCTGACGCGGCGGACGCAGAGCGCCACCGTGCTGACCTACCTCATGGTCCTGGTGCTGACCGTGGGGACGGGCTTCACCTGGTTCTTCTGGGACCAGATGACCAGCGCGCAGGCGGTCGTCCAGCAGGAGTTTCGGGACGCGCCGGCCAACGTCGGCGACGGAACCGGCCCCGAGAGCGGTGGCGTGGCGGCCGACCCGACGTCGCCTCCGAAGCTCCCGGGCCCGCCGGAGGCGCTCCTCTGGCTGAACCCGGTCGTCGCCGCCGCCGACGTCGTCTGCGGCATGGACGTCAATCCGTACTCGATGTGGTGCCAGCTGATCGGCGAGGTCACCGGGACGGTCCCCGGCAGCACCGGCGTAGGGAACCTCGAAGGCCCGATCCCGGTGCCGGTCAAGGGTGGGGTGGACATCCGCGGCGGCGACGTCGTCGTGCAGCCGGTGATCGGGGACGCGAACGTCGCCGCGGACGCCTCCTTCTCCACCTCGTCGACGCGCGACACCTTCTGGCCGCGGGCGGCGGCCGCCTGGCTGGTCGCGTCCGTCGTCCTCGTCATCCTCTCCGTGCAGCTGGTGAGCCCGACGCGCCGCTGGCGGATCTTCCGCCGGCGGACCCACGACGAGGCCCCGACATGACCAACCCCTTCGCCCGGTCTGCGCCGGCGCGGCACGCCGACCGACCCCTTCCGCCGCCCGATCCCGCGCCGGCCGACGCCGAGCTCCGGGCCCTCCGCCGGGGGCTCGACCGGCAGCGCGACCGGCTCTGGCTCCGGCGTGCCGTGCGTCGGGCGTGGTGGGCGCTGGCGGGCATCCTGGTCGCGGAGGTCGTCGTGCTGGCCGTCGCGCGCCTGGTCCCGCTCGAGATGGCACCGACGATCGCCGCGCTGATCCCCCTCGCCGGGCTGGCCGCCCTCGCCCTCGCCGTCGCCCTCGCGCGCCCGTCGCTCGGCGAGACGGCCCTTGCCGTCGATGCGGAGGCAGGCCTCGCGGACCGCGTCGGCAGCGCCCTGGCCTTCGCCGCAGAAGAACCGGAGACGGGCGGTCCGGACGCGGTCGCTCACGAGACCTTCGTCGCGCGCCAGCGACAGGACGCGATCGCCGCGCTCGCGACGGCGCCGTCCGCCACATTCCGACCTCGGATCGCGCATCGACCCGCGCTCCTCGCGGTCGTCGCCGCGGTGCTGATCCTGCCCCTGGTGCTGGTTCCCAACGCCATGGACCAGCAGATCGCCCAGGACCGCGCCGTCCGCGAGGAGGCGAGGCAGACGGCCGAGCGAATCGACCGGCTCGCCGAGCAGCTGGAGCGGCAGGGCCGCAACGCGGAGGATCCGCGAACGCGCCTGGCGCGCGACCTCCGCGACCTCGCCAAGAGCCTGCGCGAGGACCCGGGGTCACTGGACAGGAACCTCGCCCGGCTCGGCGGCGTGGAGGCGTCGGTCCGCGAGCAGCTGGACCCGTCCAACGAGGAGCGCGCAGCGGCCCTCGCGGCCCTCAGCCGTGGCCTCTCGAGGGCGGCGACCGGGGACGCGACGGCCAATCCCGGCGGTGATCCGCAGGAGGCGCGGACAGACCTCGACCGCCTCGCCGACGAGCTGGACGGCCGAACCGACCAGCAGCTCGAGCAGGTGGGCCAGTCGCTCGCCGCGCTGCAAGGTGCCGCGTCACAGGCGGGCGCCGGCGCCGACGCCGCGCTCCGGGACGCGACGAGCGCGCTGGCGCGGGGCGATCGAACCGCCGCGGCCCAGGCCCTCCAACGGCTGGGCGATGCGCTCCGCGGCGCCGAGGACCGCGTCGCGACGAACCGCGACCTCGGCGGCGCGGCGTCCCAGCTCCAGGATGCCCGGCGCAGGCTCGCCGACGCGGGCCGCCCGGGCGGCCAGACGGCCGGCAACCAGGGCCAGCCCGGGCAGCAGGGCCAGCAGGGCCAGGGGCAGCCCGGCGGCTCGGGCAATCCCGGTGCCTCCGGCAATCCCGGCCAGGGGCAGCCCGGCGGC
This sequence comes from uncultured Chloroflexia bacterium, assembly GCA_963725875.1. Taxonomy (GTDB): domain Bacteria; phylum Chloroflexota; class Limnocylindria; order Limnocylindrales; family CSP1-4; genus CTSoil-043. Next base: position 281,798 of record CAVRZZ010000003.1, read on the forward strand.
TCGGGCAATCCCGGTGCCTCCGGCAATCCCGGCCAGGGGCAGGGCCAGGGCCAGGGGCAGGGGCAGGGGCAGGGGCAGGGGCAGGGGCAGGGCCAGGGCCAGGGGCAGGGCCAGGGGCAGGGGCAGGGCCAGGGCTCGATCGGCGGTGGCGGCTCCAACGCCCGTTACCTCGGGAGCGGCACCGGCTCCGGGGCCGCCCGCGGACCCGTCAACCCCAACCGACCGGCCGGCGAGCCCGGCGATCAGAGCTCCGTCTACGCGCCGTTCGACCGCCTCGGCCGGCCCGGCGATCCGAGCTACGTCGCCGGCACGGGCGGCGACGGCGGCCAGGTCCAGCCCGGCTCCGGGACCGGGACCGGGACGAGCAACCCGGCCATCGTCCCGTACTCCGGCGTCTTCGGCGACTTCTACCGCTACGCCCAGACGACGCTCGACCGCAGCTACGTCCCGCTCGCGGTCAAGGACTTCGTTCGCGACTACTTCAGCGCCCTCGATCCCACCGGCCAGGAGGCGAAGTGATGGACCAGTCCCCCGCCCTTCCGGTCGTCGCGGCCGGGACCGACGGCCCGGAGGCCGCCCTGGAGCCCGACCGCTTCGTCGAGCTCGCCCGCGGGATCGAGACCGAGGTGGGCCGCGTGATCGTTGGGCAGGCCGACCTGGTCCGCCAGACTCTCACCGTCCTCCTCGCCGGCGGACATGCGCTCCTCGAGGGCGTCCCCGGCCTCGGCAAGACCATGCTCGTGCGGACGATTGCCGACGTGGTGACCTGCTCCTTCAACCGGATCCAGTTCACGCCGGACCTGATGCCGGCCGACATCATCGGCACCAACATCCTCGTCGAAGAGGGCGGCAGCCGAGTCTTCCGCTTCCAGCAGGGCCCGATCTTCGCCAACCTCGTCCTGGCCGACGAGATCAACCGGGCGACCCCGAAGACCCAGTCCGCCCTGCTCGAAGCGATGCAGGAGCATCAGGTGTCAGTGGCCCGCACCCGCTACCGCCTGGACGAGCCATTCTTCGTGCTGGCCACCCAGAACCCCCTGGAGATGGAGGGGACCTATCCCTTGCCGGAGGCCCAGCTGGACCGGTTCATGTTCAAGGTCCACGTCCCGTTCCCGACCGAGGACGACCTGGCCCTGATCCTGGAGCGCACGACGGGCTCCGACCGGCCGGCGGCCTCGGTGGCGGCCGGGGCGGCCGACATCCTCGGCATGCAGCGGCTGGCGCGCGCGGTGCCGATCGCGCCGCATGTGACCGCGTATGCCGTCGCGCTCCTCGCGGCGACGCACCCCGACCAGCCGCGCGCACCGGAGGTTGTCCGCGAGTACGTCCGCTACGGCGGCTCACCCCGGGGCGCCCAGGCGCTCGTCGCCGGGGCGAAGGTCCGGGCTCTCCTCGACGGGCGCTACAACGTCGCGGTGGACGACCTCCGGGCCGTCGCCCTGCCGTCCCTCCGGCACCGGATCATCCTGAACTTCGAGGGCGAGGCCGAGGGGATCACCGCCGACGCGATCGTCCGCACGATCCTCGACAGCGTCGCCCCGCCGGCCGTCGAGTAGGCCGGCGCCCGGCCCCGCCATGGAGCGCTCCACGACGGACACCGGCAGCCCGGCCGGGACGGCTCGCCCGAGCGGCGGCCATCCCGCGTTCCTGCCGTCCGACGTCGATCCGACCGTCTTCGACGAGGACTTCCTGCGCCGCCTGGAGCGGCTCGCCGTGCTCGTCCGGAAGCCGGTGCGCGGCGGGCTCAAGGGCGGCCGGCGCAGCGTGAAGCGCGGCCAGTCGGTGGAGTTCGCCGACTACCGCGATTACAGCCTGGGCGACGACCTCCGCCAGCTGGACTGGAACGTCTACGCCCGCCTCGAGAAGCTCTTCGTCAAGCTGTTCATCGAGGAGGAGGACCTGACCGTCACCTTTCTCGTCGACGGGTCCGCCTCGATGGCCCAGGGGGAGCCGGACAAGCTGGTCTTCGCCAAGCGGGCGGCCGCGGCCCTCGGCTACATCGCCCTCGCGGCCGAAGATCGCGTCGTCCTGGCATCGCTGGCCGGACGGGCGGGCCGCCGCCGGGCGGCCCTGCGCGGCTCCGGCCGGGCCTTCCGCCTGCTCGCCGAGCTGTCCGCCATCCAACCCGCCGACGGCGTCACCGACCTCGTGGCTGCCTGCCGCCACGCCCTGGCGCAGGTGACGGGCCGGGGCGTGATCGTGCTCGTCTCCGACCTGCTGGATCCTGGCGCCGAGCGGGCCCTGCGCGACCTTGCCGGCACCGGCTCCGAGGTCATCGTGCTCCACGTCCTCGCGCCCGACGAGGTGCGCCCCACGCTCGACGGCGACCTCCGGCTCGTCGACGCCGAGTCCGGTGCCACGGTGGACGTCACGCTGGACCTCGCCGCGCGCGAGCGCTACACGGAGCGCGTGGAGGCCTGGCAGGCCGAGCTGGCCGCGCTGGCGGCTAAGCGCCGGATCGCCTACGTGCCCCTCATGAGCGATGTCCCCCTCGCCGACCTCGTGTTCGCCGAGCTGCGGCGCCGCAGGGTCGTGGGGTAGGAGGGCCCGCCGATGCCGTTCGCCGCGCCGCTCGCCCTCCTCGGCCTCGCGTTCGTTCCGCTGGTCGTCGCCTTCTGGATGCTGAAGCTGCGCCGGACGGAGCGCACGGTCAGCTCAACGCTGCTCTGGCAGCGCTTCGGGGAGGACCTCCAGGCCAACGCGCCGTGGCAGCGGCTGCGCCGCTCGTTCCTCCTGCTCCTCCAGCTCCTCCTCGTGATCCTGCTGGCCTTCGTCGCGTCGCAGCCCTTCGTCGAGCGGCCCGCGACGCTGGCCCGTGACCTGGTCCTGGTGATCGACGCCTCGGCCAGCATGGCGGCCACGGACGTCGCGCCGTCGCGCCTCGACGCGGCCCGCCAGCTCGCCCTCGACGCGCTGCGCGACCTGCCGGCGGGTGGCCGGGTGAGCGTCGTCGCCGCGGGCGCGACGCCGCGGGTCGTGGCCAACGCGACCGCCGACCTGGGACGCGTCCGGGCGGCCCTGGCCAGCATCGGCGTCACGCCGGCGACGGCCGACATGGGCGAGGCGCTGGCGCTCGCCTCCGCCCTCGCCGCCCGGGCCGGCGACGCCCAGGTCCTGATCGCGACCGACGCCGCCTTCACGCCCCCGGCCGACCTGGAGGTCGCGGCGCCGGTGACGGTCCTGCAGGTGGGCCGCGAGCGTCGCAACCAGGCGATCGTCGCCTTCGCCGTGCGGAGCGCCGCGACCGCCGTGACCCGCTCCGTGTTCATCTCAGTCGCCAACCTGGACCTCGAGCCGGCGAACGAGCGCGTGGAGCTCTGGGGCGACGGCCGGCTGCTCGAGGCCCGGGACCTCTTCCTCGACCCCGTGAGCCGGGCCGACGTCGGCATCGACGACGTACCGCTCGACGTCCGGGTCCTGGAGGCGCGCCTGGCCGGCGACGACCAGCTGGCCCTCGACGACCGGGCGTGGGCGGTCGTGCCGCCCGACCGGCTCCTGCGGATCCTCCTCGTGAGCGACGGGGACCCGTACCTCGAGACGGCGCTGAGCTACCTTCCCAACGCCGAGCTCTACGGCGTCAAGCCGGCCGACTACGGCGGCGGCACGAAGCCCGAGCTGTTCGACCTCGTCATCTTCGACGCCGCACTGCCGGCAACCCTGCCGCGGGTGCCGACCCTGGCGATCGCCCCGCCGACGACCAGTCCCCTGGGCAGCGTGACGGGCACGCTGAAGGACCCCGCCCTGGGACGACCGGCGCCCGACGAGCCGCTCCTGCGCTACGTCGACCTGACGACGCTCCATATCGCCCAGGCGACCCGGCTCACGCTGCCCGACTGGGCCCGGACCGTGGTCCCGACGGCCGCCGGCGATCCCCTCCTGTACACGGGGACGCGCGACGGGGTTGCCACCGGCGTCCTCGCCTTCGAGCCGCGGCGCTCGGACCTGCCGCTGCAGGTCGCCTTCCCGATCCTCGTCAGCAACCTCGTCGGCGAGCTGGTCGGCGCCTCCCGGGCACCGACCAGCTCCGTCGCCCCCGGCAGCCTCGTGAGCCTGCCCATCCCGTCGGGGGCCACCGGCCTGCGCGTGGCGCGGCCCGATGGAACGATCCTCGACCTCGCCCCTGCCGTCACCGCGGGCGCCACGGCGACCTTCGCCTCGACCGAGCAGCTCGGGGTCTACACGGTGACGCCCATCGGGCTCGCGGACGCCGGCCCGGGGACCTCGGGCTCGCCGGCGGTGTCGCCGGACGCGAGCCCCACGTCGTCGCCGGACGGCTCGGCCTCCCCGTCGCCGGTGCTGGTGGATCCAGCGGCGCCGGTGCAGTTCGCGGTGGACCTGTTCGACGTGAACGAGTCGACGATCGCGCCCGGGTCGGCAGCCGCCCTGGAGCGCCTCGGCTCCGCGACGACGGCCGGCGGTGCTGCCGGGGGCGCCGGGAGCGACCGGCCGCCGGCCCGCGACGACCTCTGGATCCCCCTCGCCGCGATCGCCCTCGTCTTCCTGGTGCTGGAGGCGCTCGTCTTCCAGCGTGACGCCCTCGTCCGGATGCGCCGCTGGCTGGCCGTGCGGCTGCGCCGGGGCGGGACGCCGACCCCGCCGACCGGCTCGGCCGTCTCCCGCCCGGGGAGGCCCGCCTGATGGGCGTCACGGCGACCGCTCCCCTCCTGCTCCTGCTGATCCCCGCCATCGTCGGGCTCGTGGTCGGGCTCCAGCTGCTGGCGAAGCGCGGTCTCGGGGACGCGCGGGCGCGGCTGGCCCTCCTGGCGCGGGCGATGCTCGTCTCGGCGCTTGTCATGGCCCTCGCCGGCGTCGCCGTCGTCCTGCCGGCGGATCGCCTGGCGACCGTCTTCGTGGTCGACCTGTCCGACTCCGTCGGCAACGCGGGGCGGGCCGACGCCCTGGCGTTCGTCCGTGACGCGCTGGCGGAGCGCCCGGAGGGGGACGTGGCCGGCGTCGTGGCCTTCGGCAAGGACGCCCTCGTGGAGCGCCTGCCCGACGAGCTGACCGACCTCGACCGGATCGCGTCGACGCCCGTCCGGGGCGCCACCGACATCGGCGCGGCTCTCCGCCTGGCCGGGGCTCTCTTCCCCGACGCGACCCAGCAGCGGATCGTGCTGCTCTCGGACGGCAACGACACGACCGGGACCGGGCAGGTCGAGGCCGCCCGGGCGGGTGCCCGCGGGATCCAGGTGACGACGCGGACGATCGGCCTGGGCGCCTCGGACGAGGTGCTGGTCGACCGGATCGGCGTCCCGACCACCTCGCGCCTCGGCGAGGAGCTCGAGGTGGCGGTCGAGGTGCGCTCGACGGTGGCCCAGCCGGCCGCCGTTCGCCTGTACGAGCTGCTGCCGACCGGCTGGAACCTGGTCGCCACGGAGCGGACGGCCCTCGAGGCGGGTATCACGCGGGTCGTCTTCCGGGTCACGCCGAAGGAGGCCGGCTTCCACGTCTTCCGGGCGGTCGTGGAGGCCGCGAAGGACACCTTCCCCCAGAACGACCGGGCCGACGCGTCGACGCTGGTCTCCGGGCCCCCGCGGGTCCTCGTGGTGCCCGGCGACGAGGCGGTCGCGGCGGACCTCGTGACGGCCCTCGAGACGCGCGAGGGCGACGTCGTGACGCTGCTCCCGGAGCTCGTGCCCGACGATCCCGCGACCCTGTCGGGCTTCGACAGCATCGTCCTCGTCGACGTGCCGCGCGTCCGCTTCACGAACAAGCAGCTGGAGGCGCTGCGCTCGGTGACGCGGGACTTCGGGAAGGGCCTCGTGATGATCGGCGGCACGCAGAGCTACGGTGCCGGCGGCTACCGCGACACCCCGCTCGAGGCTGCGCTCCCCGTGGAGATGCAGGTCCGCAACCGCGAGAAGCAGCCCGATGTGGCGCTCGTGGTGGTGATCGACGAGTCCGGCTCGATGGCCGCCTGCCACTGCAACACGTTCGACCGCAGCCAGGCAGTCCAGCTGTCGGGCGTGCGCAAGGTCGACATCGGCAAGGAGGCGATCCTGCGCGCGGCAGCAGCCTTGCAGGCCACCGATGAGCTGGGCGTCGTCGCCTTCAACGAGCGGGCCAGCTGGGTGGTGAAGCGCTCGCCGCTGGGGTCGATCACCGACCTGCAGGGGAGCCTCGGCGCCATCAACGCGGACGGCCAGACGAACATCTACGCCGGCCTCGACGAGGGCGTGAAGGCGCTCGAGGCGGCCAAGGCGACCCGGCGCCACCTGATCCTCCTCACCGACGGCTGGTCCAGCTCCGGACAGTACGACGCGATCCTGGCCCGCATGAAGGCCGCCGGCATCACGCTCTCGACGGTCGGGGCCGGCGGCGGCGCAAACCCGTTCCTGGAGCAGCTGGCGACCCGCGGCGGCGGCCGCTTCTACCCGGCGGTCAACCCGGCGTCGATCCCCGACATCTTCCTCAAGGAGACCCAACAGGTCTCGGGTCAGCAGATCGTCGAGGAGCGCTTCTTCCCCGCGATCACCGCCTCGTCGCCGATCATCCGCGGCCTGGACGCCGGCTTCCCCTCGCTCCTCGGCTACAACGGGACCACGGCGAAGGCGGCGGCCACGACGGTCCTGGTCTCTGGCCGCTCGGACCCCGTGCTGGCGCAGTGGCAGTACGGCCTGGGGCGCTCGGTCGCCTGGACGTCGGACGCGACGGGGCGCTGGGCGAAGAGCTGGGTCGGCTGGGACGGGTTCACCCGCTTCTTCGGCCAGCTCGTGGCGTGGACGCTCCCCGGCGAGGAGTCGGGCGGTATCGAGGCCCGCTTCGTGACGGGCCCCGGCGGGACCACGCTCCGGGTGGAGAGCGTGGGCCCGGACGGCTCGCCGCGCGACTTCTACGCCACGCGCGTCGTGATGGTGGACCCGGTTCTCGAGCAGCACACCGTGGACCTCGCGCAGGTCGCCCCGGGCGTCTACGAGGCACCCATCGGCGAGCTGACGCCGGGCGCCTACGCGCTGCGCGTGACGCAGACGCTCGCCGGGGCGGCCGCCGTCGGCCGGACGCTGGGCCTCGTCGCACCGGTCGCCGCGGAATACCGCCTCCTCGGCACGAACGAGCCGCTGCTGGCCGCGATCCGCGACGCCACCGGCGGGCGAGCCGTGGCGGCGGCGGCGGACGCCTGGGTCCACGACCTCGGCACGACCGCCCGGGAGACGCCGCTCTGGCCGTGGCTCCTCGTGCTGGCGCTGCTCCTCTGGCCGCTCGACGTCTTCCTGCGGCGGGTCCAGGTCACGCGGCGCGACCTCTCCGCGGCCGGGTCGTGGGTTCGCGCGATCCCGGCCCGCCGGGGGCGCGTGGCCGCGCGCCCGGCCCCGGTCGCGGGGATGCTGGCGGCCCGCGACCGGGCAACCGGCGACGCCACCCGGACCGCCCTCCGGCGCGAGGCAGGCGCCGGCGCCGTCCCGCCGGCCGCCGCCAATCCCCACGCCTCCCCGGCAGCGGCTTCGGCGGCCGCCGGGCCCTCGCCGCGCCCGATCGAGCCCCCCGGCGCCACCGCGAACGAGCCCGCCGACACGCTGGCACGTCTCCGCGACGCGAAGCGCCGGGCGCAGCGCTAGCGAGCGCGCCGGCTCACGACCCGGGCGGGATCTCCTCGATCTCCCAGTCCTCGCCGGCCTTCGCGGGGGTCACGATCCCCTCTTCGATCGTGCGCCGGAGCGGGGCCGACGCCGCTCGCCCCACACCGGCAGTCGCGAGCACCAGGGCCAGGCCCAGCCCGATCGCGTCCAGCGGAAGGCTCCGGTGGTCGAAGCCGCCGACGAGGCTCACCCGCAGCGAGGAGGTCTCGCCCACGGGTGTCGTCGTCCGCACGACGAAGTCCGTCGGCCACGGCGGTGGGCGGGCATGGCGGACCTCGTCGCGCCGGTGGTCGCAGCTCGGGGAGGGCATGGTAACGCCGGCGGGGAAACGCGCCGCCAGCGCCCTGCCACGCCCGGTGCTAGCCTCCGGGCGTGCCCAACCTGGCTCATCCCTCCGGCGCCGCATCCCGGCGCCCTCCTCGACTCCGGTCTGCCCCTCGCCGCGCCCCGCGGGGCCTCGTCCTGGTCGTCGCGTTGGTCACTGCGCTCGTCGTCGTCGCCGGCTGCTCGGCGTTCACGCCGCAGACCCCGAAGCCGACGGCCACCACCTTCAACGGCATCGTCGAGGAGCTGGCCCGCGAGGGCGTCGGCGTGGCCAACGTGGTGTCCGGCGACCCGGGCTGCGACGACCAGCGCCTGGCCCGGACGGCGATCTCGTTCGACGCTTCCGGCGTCGACCAGACGGAGCCGACCCGCGTCTTCCTGTACGCCTTCAAGAACGCGGCGGTATACGACGAGCTGCGCCCGGTCGTGGACCTTTGTGCGCGCAGCTTCGTGACCAGTCCGGACGACTACGGGTCGGTCGATGCGGTCCCGTACGTCCTCACCGGACCCGGCCCGTGGGCTCCGCAGTTCCAGGACGCGCTCCGGCGCGCGCTCGAGAGAGCCGCCGTCGGCGGATGAGGGCGACCGATGCTAGCCTTTCGCCCGTGAGCGACCCCAGCGCCCCCGTCGCCCCGGTGACCGCCGGCAGCCCCGGCGCCCGGGACGAGCCGGGCAGCGACCATGCCGCCGGCCCGCGAAACGGGCATGCCAACGGCCACCGGAACGGGCACGCCCCCGACGACGCCCTCGGCCGGGCCATCCTCCTTGCGCTCCGCGAAGGCGGGCCGTCCGGGCCGGACGCGCTGGCGTCCCGCCTGGAGATGAGCCGCACGAGCACGCTTCAGCGGCTCCGCGAGCTGGAGACCGCGGGCTACGTGGCCCGGCAGGCCGTGCGCCACGGCGTCGGTCGCCCGCGCCACCTCTACGACATCACCGCGGCGGCCCAGCGGAGTCTGCCCGCCAACTACGACGGCCTGGCGACGACGCTTCTCGAGTCGATCACGGAGGTCGGGGGGGACACCCTCGTCGAGGAGGTGTTCCAGGCCCGCCGTCGGCTGCTGCGCGACCGCATCCGGAGCCGCTTCGCCGAGCGCCTGGGCCCCGAGGCCAGCCTCTCCGACAAGGTCAACGAGCTCGCGGTGATCCAGGACGAGGCGGGCTACGTCTGCCGGGCCCAGGCTGGCCCGGTGAACGGGGGGTCGCTGGAGCTTCGCGAGCACAACTGCGCGATCCTCGGTGCCGCGGCCGGGCACCCGGCGGCCTGTCGGGCCGAGCTCCAGCTGTTCGAGGAGGTTCTCGACGCCCGCGTGGTGCGCACGTCGCACATCGCCTCGGGCGACCGCGCCTGCGCCTACCTGATCGAGCCCCGCGAGGCCTGAGCGGCAGCCTGTCAGGGGGCCGGGACGCGCTCGATCGACCCCTCGGCCACGCGCACCCCCGCCGGGAACGCCCCGCGCAGGACCGCGAGATCGTCCTCCGTCGGCCAGCTGTCCCCCGCGGCTTTCGTGATCGTCAGCCCACCGTCGGTGATCGCCGCCCTGAGCTCCGGGACGCTGACGACGCGGTTGTCGACCGCGATCACGAGGAAGTCGCCGACGTGGTCCGCGCTCCACGCGGCAAGGGCCTCCGTTCCGGCCGGGGTGAGGCGCAGGGTGACGCCGGGGCCGCCCTCGGATTCGGGCACCAGCGAGACGCCGGCCGGGTCGATGTCGCTCGCCCGCAGGAGCGAGTCGAGGCCGGACGGCAGGAGATCGCCGGGCTGCAGGGTCTCCGGGCCGGGTGCCACGCCGGTCCCGAACCGCTCGGGCGGCAGCGGCGCGACGACGACGGCGCCGCTGGCGAGGAAGGCGCGCCGGGCCGCGGGGGAGATCGCACCCGTCGACTCCAGGATCAGCCTACCGTCCGCGCCGACCGCGACCGTGGCCGCCGGGTCGAGCGCGCGAGCGCGCGCCTCGAGCGTGGCGCGGGCCTGATCCGTGAGACCGGCGGGCGCGGGCGACCCGTCGGCGGCCCAGACCTCGTAGGTGATCCGGGTTCGGAGCTCGCCGATCGGCGACGGGTCCGGGGTCGGGGTCGCAGTGCTGGCGCAACCCGCGAGGACGATCAGCAGCGCAGCCGCGACGGCGACCCACGCGCGGCGCACGCGCACCGTGGAAGGCCCTGCCTGGATCACGCCTCCTCGCGTTCGACGACCCCGCGGGGAGCCGGCTCCAGGCGCGGCAGCGGCACCTCGCTGACGTTGGGCACGAACGAGGCCTGCATCGCCGTGCGCGCGACCTCGACCTGCTCGTCGGGCGAGAGGATCCCGAGGCGGCCGAGCGTCGCCATCTCGTCCCGGATGTACGTCTTGAGCATCTCCGGGCCATCGGTGTTGATCGTGAAGCGGATCTCGTTGCGCCGGAACGTGTCGAAGATCCAGCGAAACTCGTCCCAGCCCGAGACGACCCGGGTGTTGAGGTTCGAGGTCGGGCAGACCTCCAGCACGATCCCCCGCTCCCGGATCATCGCCATCGTCCGCGGGTCGTAGGCGGCCTTCACCCCGTGGCCGATCCGGTCGGGCTCGAGCTGCTCGATCACCTCGGCGACCTCCTCGACGGGGCCGGATTCGCCGGTGTGGACGGTGGTCCCCAGGTGGTGCCGCCGGGCCTCCCGGAAGAGGCGCCGGTACTCCTTCACCCGGAAGCCGTTCGACTCGGGACCGGCAACGTCGATGCCGACCACGCCGCGGTCGCGCCAGGCGATCGCCTTCTCCGCGATGATCTCGTTGAGGTGGTTCGGGAATGCGCGGTCCAGGCACAGGATCAGGCCGGGCTTCACCGGGTACTCGAGCGTCGCGCGGTCCATCCCGCGCACGGCCGCCGCGATGATGTGGTCGAGGTCCTGCTCGCCGCCGCGGTTCCGCTTCATCGGGTTGAAGCGGAGCTCCATGGTCGTCACGTTGTTCTTGCGGTAGGCGCCGCCGATGACTTCGTAGGTCGCGCGCTCGACCGCAAGCGGGCTGGACTGGATCAGCTCGGTCCAGTGGAAGAGCTCCAGGTAGCCCTCGAAGGAGCGCCCACGCGTCGGGGAGACCGTGATGATGTCGCGGAACTCCCAGTAGTCCTTCGACGGGAGCCGGATCCCCTGGGAGTGGGCGATCCCCCACATGATCGACGGCGTCACGGCGCCGCCGAGGTGGCAGTGGAGCTCTGCGAGCGGGATCTTGCGCGACAGCTGGCGGACCACGGCGCCTCCCCTACCCTGCCGCCGGGACGGGCAGGATCCGCCCGTCCGGCCCGACGGTGGCCTGCCGGCGCAAGGCCCGCAGCTCCGCGCCGGGGACCTGGTCGCGGGCGTGGTAGGAGGACCGAACGAGGGGCCCCGACTCGACGTGCCGGAAGCCCATCGCGAGCGCCTCGGCCCGCAGGTCGGCGAACTCGTCGGGGTGGTAGTAGCGCACGAGCGGGAGGTGGTCGGTCGTCGGCCGCAGGTACTGCCCGATCGTGAGGATGTCGCAGTCGACCGCCCGCAGGTCGCGGAAGGTCGTGAGCAGCTCGTCGCGCTCCTCGCCCAGGCCCACCATGATCGAGCTCTTGGTGTTCACGTCGACCCCGAGCTCGCGCGCGTCGGCCTTCGCGCGTTCCAGGACTTCGAGGCTGCGGTCGTAGCGGGCGCGCCGGCGGACCGGCTTCTGGAGGCGCTCCACCGTCTCGACGTTGTGGTTCAGGATGTCCGGGCCGGCCTCCATCACGGCGCGCAGGGGAGCCGCCTCGCCGTTGAAGTCGGGGATCAGGACTTCGACGCCCATCCCCGGGCAGCGCGCGCGCAGCTGGCGGATCGTCCCGGCGAACACCGAGGCCCCGCCGTCCGGGAGGTCGTCGCGGGCGACCGACGTCACGACGACATGCTCGAGGCCCATCCCGGCGACGGCCTCAGCGACCCGGCGCGGCTCGTCGGGGTCGAACCAGGTGGGGCGGCCGGTCTTGATGGCGCAGAAGCCGCAGGCCCGGGTGCATACGTCGCCGAGGATCATCACCGTGGCGGTGCGCTGGTCCCAGCACTCCCCGAGGTTCGGGCAGCGGGCCTCCTCACAGACCGTGTTGAGGTTCAGGCCGCGCAGGAGCTGGCGCAGGTCGCGCACGGCCTCGCCGGCGGGCATCGTCGCCTTCAGCCAGTCGGGATGGCGGCGGGCGCGCGGCGCACCCGGGGCGCCGTGCAGGGCGTCTGGGCCGCGGTGCGGCGCGGCGAGGGGACCATCGAGCGCCCCGGCCATCGCGATCGAGGGCGATCCGGCAGCGTGGGAGTGCCCGGGCGCGCCGTCGGCGCCGAGGACGGGGAGCTCACGACCCATGGCTGCAGTCTACGGCGCCCGCCGCTACTGCGGCGGGGAGCAGTCGGAGGTCCTCGCGTACTCGATGCCCGCCAGGGCGCCCTTGAGCCAGACCAGGACCGTGTCGCGGGCGACGCCGTCCGGCGTGTTCTCGATCGTGACCAGGTGCATCGCGCCGGTCGAGTACCCCGTGAGCGTGTAGCCGGCCGTATCGGGGCCGATGAACGGCCGCTTCCAGCCGGTGTACCGGTAGACCGAGCCGCCGTAGGTGACCCACGACGGGAAGTCGTCGACGCGGATGCCGTCGATGACGGGGCAGTCGGCCAGTCGCACGCCCGACTGGACGGTCGCATCCGGGCCGTCCCACGTGACCACGGTGTTGTCGCGCCACCACTCGGTCCCGACGCGGACCGCGAAGTAGACGGCCACGACGACGACCGCCACCTTGAGCAGCGTCCACAGGACCGGGTTCCAGTCGATGGAGATCCGGCCGCCACGCCGGTAGATCGGGAGCTCGCGGCCTGCCTGCAGGCTGCGCAGGAGCGAGGCGTAGCGATCGCGGCCGTGGGCCTGCATCTCCTCGCGCTTCGCGGCGCGCTCGGCGATGGACGGGCGCGCAGGATCGCCGGTCGGCGGGACGCCGCTCGCGGTGCCGGGGCTGCCCGTCACTCGACCTCCTAGTAGACCGCGGTGTCTGGCCCCACGCCCTCCAGCCAGGCCTTGACGTCGCGCAGAAAGTAGCCCGCCTGGGCGCCGTCGTTGGCCCGGTGGTCGATCCCGATCACCATGTTCATGATCGGCCGGATCGCAATCACGTCGCCCTGCGGCGTCTCGACGACGACCGCGCGCTTGGTGATCGCCTCCATCGTCAGGATCGCAACCTCGGGCACGTTGATGATCGGCATGGTCAGGTTGCTGCCGAACCAGCCGGTGTTATCGACGGTAAAGGTGCCGCCGCCGAAGTCGTCGATGCGGAGCTTCTTCGCCCGGGCACGGGCCGCGACATCGGCGATGGCGCGGTTGATGCCGCTGATCGACAGCTGGTCGACGTCGCGGATGACCGGCACGATGAGGCCGTCGTCCACGGCCACGGCGACGCCGACGTTGATGCGGCGCTTCGCGACGAGGCCCTGCTCGGTCCAGGTCGCATTGAAGGTCGGATTGCGCCTCAGCGCCTCCACCGACGCCTTCACGACGAAGGGGACGAAGCTGAGCGAGATCCCCTCGCGGGCCTGGTAGTCGCGCTTGAGCGCCTCGCGCAGGCGGACGAGGTTCGTCACCTCCACCTCGACGTGGACGTAGGCGTGCGGCACCTGGAGGGCGCGCGTCATCTGGGCCGCGATCCCCTTGCGCATCTGCGTCTGCGGCACCAGGACCTCGTCCGCGCCCGGCGGGAAGACGATCGCTGCGCCGGCGGGGGCCGCGGGAGCGGGGTGCGCCATGGGTGGGAGGGGCCCGAGTGGTGGTGCTGCGGCGCCGCCCGGTGCCGCAGCACCGACGGGCGCCCCGGCGCCGGGCGCCCCGGTCCGGATCGCCTCGACGACCGCGAGGACGTCCTCGCGGGTGATGCGGCCGCCGCCGCCCGTGCCGCGCACCTGCTCGGGGGCCAGGCCGTGCTCGCGCAGGAGACGACGGACGGCGGGCGTCATCCGGGCGTCGGCCTCGCCGACGGCGGGAAGCGCAGCGCCGTTGGAGGGAGCGCCGGCTGGCGGAGGGGCGGACGGCGCGGCGCCGCCGGGAGCCCGCGGTGCGGCGAGGTCGACGCGGGCGGCCGGCTCCCGCGCGGACGCCGTGGGCGCGGCAACCGGCGGTGCCGAAGCCCCGGAGGCCCCGGCGGTAGCGGCAGCGGCGCCCTCGGGCGCCGGGGAGGCGGCCTCCATACCCTCGGCCGTCTCGATCTCGGCGATCGGGGCCTCGTTGGGGACCGTGGCGCCCTCCTCGGCAAGGATCGCGGTCAGCGTGCCGGCGAAGGGAGACGGCACCTCGGCGTTCACCTTGTCGGTGATCACCTCGACGAGCGGCTCGTACTTCTCGACCCGGTCGCCCGGCTTCTTGAGCCAGCGCCCGATCGTCCCCTCCGCGACGCTCTCGCCGAGCTGCGGCATCGTGACCTTCGCCACAGAGTCCCTCCTGTGCGGGATCGGGTCCCGCGTCACCTGCACGTACGATCCGGGTGCCCCGCCGGTTCAGGGCGTCCGGGTCCCGCGCTAGTGTCGCCGATCCGCCGGGGACCGGCACGCAGCAGACGAGCGCGGCCGGCGAGTGGCGTGGCCGCCGGCAGCCGTTTGACGCAGGCCCCACGACCGGCGAACCTCCCCGCGTGCAGGCCGAGACGCGCTACGCCCGGGCATCGGACGGGACCTATGTCGCCTACCAGGTCACCGGCGACGGTCCCGTCGACATCGTGCTGCTCCGCGGCTGGTACTCCATGCTCGAGCATGAGTGGGACGAACCGGTACTCGCGAGGATCCTGCGACGCCTGGGAGCCATGGGCCGTCTCATCCGGTTCGACCGCCGCGGCGCCGGCCTGTCCGACCGGATCGTCCATCGGCCGATCCCGACGATCGAGGATCGCCTCGACGACATCCTCGCGGTGATGGATGCCGCCGGGTCCCAGCGGGCGTTGATGATCGGCCTCGCCGACGGGGCCATGCTGTGCACCGTGTTCGCGGCGACCCACCCCGGTCGGACGGCCGGTCTCGTGCTGTACGAGAGCCCTCTCCCCGCCCGCGGTCCCGCCGACGCCGAGCTGCGGGCGAAGCGGGCGGAAGCGTTCGCCGAACGGGTCCGGGCGCAATGGGCGACGCGCGACCTCGCGACGGCGTTCATCGCATCAGGTGCGCCGAGTCGAACCGACGACACCCACCTCGTCGACTGGATGCTCGAGGACTTCCGCCTGTCGGGCTCCGGGGAGGACGCGGCGGCGATGGTCCGGGTCTCGGCGGCGACCGACATCGCGGGGGCGCTTCCCGCGGTGCACGTCCCGACGCTGGTGACCGCGCGCGAGGGTTCGCGAGCCGAAGAGGCAGGCCACCTGGCCGACCTGATCGAGGCGGCCTGCCTGGCGATCCTCCCAGGATCCGACCACATGCTGCTCGGCGGGGACAGCGACGCCTTCCTGCGCGTCATCGAGGGGTTCATCCCCGAGCTCGGCTCCGCGCGGCAGGGCGATCGCGTGCTCGAGACGCTCCTCTTCGTCGACGTCGTCGACTCGACCTCGCGAGCGGTGGCGATGGGCGACCGGGCCTGGGCCGAGCTCCTCGAGACCCAGCTTGCCGAGATCCGCGGGCTGCTGGTCCCGCACCGGGGCCGCGAGGTCGACTCCGCGGGCGACGGGGTGTTCGCCGCGTTCGACGGGCCAGGCAGGGCCGTCCGGTGCGCGCTCGCGATCGTCACTGCCGCGCACGCCGGAGGGCTGGAGGTCCGCGCCGGCCTGCACGCTGGGGAGGTCGAGAGGATTGCCGGTCGCTTGCGCGGCGTCGCCGTGCATCTCGCCGCGCGAGTTGCCGCCGCGGCGGGCCCTTCCGAGGTGCTCGTGACCGGGACCGTTCGCGACCTCGTCGCCGGGAGCGGCCTGGCCTTCGACGACCGCGGCGTCCACGAGCTCAAGGGAATCCCCGAGCCGTACCGCCTGTGGGCCGCCCGCCCCTGAGCGTGGGCTGGCCGCGCCGGACGATGGTGCGGGTCCGTGCCCACGATGGCCGCGCACCTCGTGCGGGACCGCGTCGCCCTGTCGTCAGGGCAGGTCGGGCACCGGGAGGAGCCGTCAGTAGGCTGCCAGCGTCCGGATCGCCTCCGCGATCTTGGCCGGGGAGAGCATGAAGGCATCCTCGAGCGGGAGGGCATTCGGCGAGGCCGGCGAGTCGGGGCCTGCGAGGCGCGTCACCGGGCCGTCGAGGTAGTCGAAGGCCTCCTCGGCGACAAGCGCCGCGACCTCCGCCCCGAAGCCGCCGAATCGGTTGTCCTCGTGGACGACCAGGCACTTCCCGGTCCGGCGCACCGAGGAGAGGATGGTCTCCGCGTCGAGCGGGCGGATCGTTCGCAGGTCGATCACCTCGGCCTCGATCCCCTCCTCTGCCGCGCGCGCGGCGGCCTCCAGCGCGTAGTGGAGCATCAGCCCGTAGGCGACGACGGTCAGCCGGCTGCCGGTCCGCGGGATCGCGGCACGCCCGAAGGGGACCGTGTACTCGCCGTCGGGGACCTCGCCGCGGACGCTGCGGTACATCTTCTTGTGCTCCAGGAAGATGACCGGGTCGGGATCCCGGATGGCCGACCGAAGGAGGCCCTTGGCGTCGTAGGGCGTCGAGGGGATCACGACTTTCAGCCCCGGGACGTGGGCGAAGAAGGCCTCCACCGACTGACTGTGGTACAGCGCGCCGTGGACGCCGGCCCCGTACGGCGCCCGGATCGTGATCGGGCAGCCGTAGGTGCCGTTGCTGCGGTAGCGGATGCGGGCCGCCTCCTGGATCACCTGGTTCATCGCCGGGAAGATGAAGTCGGCGAACTGGATCTCGGCGACCGGCAGAAGGCCGTTGGCGGCGGCGCCGATGGAGACGCCGGCGATCATCGACTCGGTGAGCGGCGTGTCGATCACGCGATCGTCGCCGAACTCGGCCCACAGGCCGTCCGTCGCGTAGAAGACCCCGCCCTTGCGGCCGACGTCCTCGCCCAGGACGACCACGCGCGGGTCGCGGCGCATCTCGTCGCGGAGCCCCTCGCGGATCGCCTCGATGAAGGTCCGGACGGGCATCAGGAGGCGCCTCGGAGGCTCCCGGCGGGGCCGGGCGGACCATCGGCCCCGGCACCGCCCGGGGCGCTCGCGCCAGGGTCCGCACGGCCCGGGGCATTTGCGTGGGACTCAACACCGCGCGCCCCTGGTGTGCCAGGCAGCTCGATTGTTGCGTCTGACATGCGGAATCCGGCACCTGGTGCAGGATCCTTGCGTTGAACGTTCGAACCGCTGCCAGGGGGAGGGTTCGTCGTCCCCGGTGTTGAGTTGAACGCAACGCCGCCCGGCAGCGGGCCCGGCACCGCGTCGCCCGGCAGGGCGGCCGGCACCGCCTCGCCCGGAGCCGGCATCGGGTCGCCCGGAACCGGCACCGGGTCGCCCGACACCAAGTCCCCGGGCTCAGCGTAGACGTGACGCAGGAGCGTGCCCGGATCCGGGTCCGCCGATGCTTCGGCGAAGTCGGTGGCGTCGTCAACCGCGGCCGCCACCTCAGCGGCGATCGACGCCTCGGTCGTCTCGTCGAGCACGCCGGACGCTCGCAGCTCGTCGCGGAAGCGGGGCAACGGGTCCTGCATGCGCTGCTCGGCGAGCTCCTCCTCCGAGCGGTACTTCGTCTGCTGGTCGTCCGAGCTGTGGCCGGTGAGGCGGGTCACCTTCGCCTCGATGAGCGTTGCGCCCTCGCCCGCCAGCGCCCGCGCCACCGCGTCGCGCGCCGCCAAAAAACAGCCGATCACGTCGGCGCCGTCCACGATCACGCCCGGCATGGCATAGCCGGCCGCCCGCACGGCGATGTCGCGGACGGCCGTCTCGCGCTCGGCCGGCACCGAGATCGCGTAGCCGTTGTTCTCGATCAGCAGGATCATCGGCAGCCGGTGGACCCCCGCGAAGTTGAGCGCCTCGTGGACGTCGCCCTGGTTCGACGACCCCTCCCCCATCGCGACGAGCGCCACCTCCGGCACGCCGCGCAGCTTGGCCGCCAGCGCGATCCCGGCCCCGTGCAGGATCTGCGTCCCAACCGGCGAGGACGACGTGAAGATCCGGTGGCCGGCGTGGCCATAGTGGCTCGGCATCTGGCGCCCGCCCGAGCCGGGGTCGTCGGCCTTCCCGAACTGGTGGAGGAAGACCTCGCGGGGAGTCATCCCCATGGCCATGACACCGGTCATGGAGCGGTAGTAGGGCAGGAACCAGTCGCGGCCGGGAGTGAGCGCCGCGGTGATTCCGGCCTCGGCGCCCTCGTGGCCCTGGCCGGAGATCACGAAGTGGACCCGTCCCGAGCGGTTGAGGATCCACGCCCGTTCGTCGAGGGCGCGGGCGAGGGCCATGAGGCGGTAGAGGGCGACGAGCCGCTCGGGCGGCAGCCCCGACCGGGCGACGGGATCCTGGGCGCTCGGGGATCCGACGGTGGTCACCCACGGATGGTACAGGCCGGGGCAGGCGCCGAGAACCCGGCCGGGTGGCGTCCGTGCGCAATCTCGGGACGGACGGCAGATGCACCCGTCGGGTGGGTCGGCCACGATTCCGTCGCGTCCCGCGGCTCGCGGGGAGGAACCGATGCGCGTCTGCGATCACGTTCGTTGCATGACGTTCCCGTGCGGCGACGTCCGCCACGACCGTCACGCGATCCCCGGCCTGGACGTGGATCCTGCGACCGTGACCGTGGTACTGGTCTCCGAGGCGGCGGCGCCCGACCCGGCCGACGGCTACGAGGCTCCGGGCGACCCGCTGTTCGCCCGGACGACGGTCGAGGCGTTCCGCGACGCCGGGTTCGACGTGGCGAGGATCGACGACGTGCAGGCGCTCGGGGTGCATCTCACGACGGCGGTCAAATGCGCGAAGACCGCCTACGCCATCGCGCCGACGACGATCCGAACCTGCTCGATGCTCCTCGAGCGCGAGCTGGCGCTGTTCCCGGGGGCTCGGTCGATCCTGCTGATGGGCGATGTCGCAGCTCGGGCGCTCAACGAGATCGCCCGGCGGAATCGCGAGCCGCGGCCCGTGCCCGCCGGGGCCACCTACCGGATCCGCGGCGGCGATTTCCGCTGCCGGGGTGCCCGCGTCTTCCCCTCATACCTGCAGGCGGGCCCGGCCTTCTACATCGAGAAGAGCAAGCGTCGGATGATCGGCGAGGACATCGCGGCGGCCATGCGGCATGCGGCTGGCGACCGGCAGCCCGGCCAAGGGAACCCCGATGCCGTCGCCCGCTGATCACGTGGCGACCTCGGGCTCGAGGCGGCGAGCGGCGGCACGGCGTCCCTGCGGAATCGCCCTCCTGCTGTTGATTGCGATCGTCGGCGGCTGTGAGTCCGCGCCGACTCCGAACCCGGCGATCGAGGCACCGGTCGAGCCGACGGGCGCGAAGTCCATCTCCGGGATCGCGTCGATCGCCGATGGAGGATCCGGGCACCTCCGCATCCACGTCGGCATCGAGCAGACCGACCCGCCGCCGTCCGGCGCCGAGCTTCGGCGAGGCGGATGCGAGTCGACGGACGTCGCTCTCTACCTCCTGCCGATGGATCCCCGGAATCGGTTCGAGTGGGTCGGCGATCTGTACGGGTCGCTCGCAACGATCCGTCCGGTCGCCGTCATCGTGCTCGACATCGATGGGCGGCCCATGGGGTGCGCCTTGTTCCCGGGGCTCTGAAATTCCACGGCGCACCCCGGCGCGGCGCGGCGCAAGGCCTCGCGCACGGCTCGGGGTGAAGCCGCCGCGACCGCCGGCGCCGCCCGCGGGCCCTAGAAGTTGAGCGAGCGCCCGTCCACCGCCATGGCGGCCTCTCCGAGCACCTCGGAGAGCGTCGGGTGCGGGTGCGTGGCCGCCGCGATCTCCCAGGCCGCCGCCTCCAGCGTGAAGCCCAGCGACGCTTCGGCGATGAGGTCGGTCGCATGCGGTCCGACGATGTGCACGCCGAGCGTCTCGCCGGTCTCCGCGTGGGCGATCACCTTCGCAAAGCCCTCGTACTCGCCGCCGATGAGCGCCTTGGCGATCGCCTGGAACGGCACCTTGCCGACCTTCACCGGCAGGTTGCGCTTCTCGCACTCCTGCTCGGTGATCCCCACCGAGGCGATCTCGGGCCGGCAGTAGGTGGCCCGCGGCTGGGCGTCGTAGTCCATCGCGTGGACGTCCGCGTCGCCGACGATCGTGTGCACCGCGGTCAGCCCCTCGTGGGCCGCCGTGTGGGCCAGCCAGAGCCCGCCCACGATGTCGCCGATGGCCCAGACGTGCGGCTCGGCCGTCCGCATATGGCCGTCCACCGGGATGATCCCCCGCTCCACCGTGATCCTGGTCGTCTCGAGACCGATCCCCTCGACGTTCGCGGCCCGCCCGGTCGCCACGAGGATGCAGTCGGCCGCGACCTCCTTCGCCTCGCCGCCGTCGGGCCCGACCGTGAGGCGGATGCCGTCCTCGCCGACCTTCAGCGAGGCGGCGTCGAAGCGGGCGTTCGTCATGACCTCGATCCCGCGCCGCCTGAAGCTCCGCTCGAGCTCCTTGCTGACGTCCCGGTCCTCGAGCGGCACGATCGCCGGCAGGTACTCGAGCAGGGTCACCTTGACCCCGTAGTCGTGGAACATCGAGGCGAACTCGGAGCCGACCGCGCCCGCCCCGACGATGACGATGCTCGCCGGCAGGTCGGACATCTTCAGCACGTCGTCGGAGGTCAGGATACGGACGCCGTCGGGGGTGATCCCCGGCAGGCTCTTGACTCGGCTCCCGGTGGCCAGG
This sequence comes from uncultured Chloroflexia bacterium, assembly GCA_963725875.1. Classification (GTDB taxonomy): domain Bacteria; phylum Chloroflexota; class Limnocylindria; order Limnocylindrales; family CSP1-4; genus CTSoil-043. The sequence continues at coordinate 302,458 of CAVRZZ010000003.1, forward strand.
ATGACGTCCGTCGCCTCGAGGACGCGCTCCCCGCCCGTCCCCGGCGTGCCGTCCTCGCCGTGGAGGGCCACGCGGACCTTCCCGGCCCCGTCGAGCCGCCCGCGCCCGGCGACCCACTCCACCTTGTTCTTGCCGATGAGCCCCTTCAGGCCGGTCCACATCCGACGCACGACCTGGTCCCGGCGCGCCGCCACGGCCGCGTAGTCGAGCGCGACATCGCCGGCCACGAGGACGCCGAGCTCCCGGCTCTTGGCCGTGACACGGTGGTAGAAGTCGGCCGACTCCAGGAGCGCTTTCGTCGGGATGCAGCCGCGGTGCAGACACGTCCCGCCGATCTTGTCCTCGTCGACGAGGGCGACCCGAAGGCCGAGCTGCGCGCCACGGAAGGCGGCCGCATAGCCGCCGGTGCCGGCGCCGAGGACGACGAGGTCGAACGAGTTGGACGAGCCGACGGCCATGGGGATCTCTCCGAGGCTGAGGTTGGCGGGCCCGGGCAGGGCGGAGGTGATGCCGCCATGGTAGCGTCCCCGCCGCCGGGGCCCGGCGGCGTGGTGCTCGCGCGCCGCATCTCGGCGCCCCTGCCCCGTCCGGGCCGCGCCCATCTGCCGGCGACCGGAGCGCCACCGGGCTCCGCCCTGCCGCGGCAGCTCGGGGACCCTGTTCGGCGCGAAGTAGCGGTTCTGCAGGTGGTCGAGGACGCGGCCGTCCATCGCGATGATCGTCCAGGACAGGCAGCCGTTGTACGGTGGCGGCGAGCTCGTCGTGGGGAGCCCGGTGCCTCGGAACGGCGGGGCGTCATCGGTGACGATCACCCACGCGAGCGTCGGCTTGTACCCGCTGCCCGAGTTGCTGTTCGAGATGACCATGAGCCGGGCCACCGGATTGGTGCCGATGATGTCTGGTGGGGTGGCGCGACCGATCTTGAGCGCGTCGTCAAGGGACAGCGCGGCCTGGGCCGGATCGACGACCTCCCCACTCAACGTGGTCAGGGGGAGTGGCACGCGGCGCAGATCCGGGGTCGGAGCCGGCGTGCTCGCCGATCCGGACGGAGAGGCCGATGGGGTCGCGATCTGCGATGGGGTCGCGATCTGCGATGGGGTCGCGAGCGGAACGTCGGCCGGAGTCGCGGTCCCCGCCGGCGGCGCGCTGGCTGCCGCCGAACAGCCGCCGAGCGCCTGGGCGGCAGCGAGGGCAATGCCAGATGCTCGGAGGCCAGCCACGATCAGGCTGGTACGGCCCGGGCGACGCACCGCGAGAGCGTACGGCGCGCCGCCGTTCGCGAGAGAATGGGCGCAGCGCCCGCCTCACCGAACCCCTGCGGGCGCGGGGGAGACCATGACCGCCGTCCTCCGTACCGGATCCCGTTCGATCGCCCGCCCCGCGGGTGCCCTGGCGCTGCTCGCCCTCGCGATCGCGGCCCTGCTGTCGGTCGGGGTCCGCCCGGCGGCCGCGGTCGAGCCGACGAACCTGCGCGACCAGCTGACCGACGGCGCCAACGTGCTCTCCGCGGCCGAGGAGGCGGAGGTCCGGGGCGCGCTCACGAAGCTCCAGGACGCCACCGACGTCCAGCTGTGGGTCTGGTACACCACCACGACAAACGGCCAGGACATCGTGGACTTCGCGGCCCAGACGGCCCAGATGAGCTCGCTCGGCGGCACCGACCTGCTGCTGGTGATCGCCCTCGACGACCGGGCCTACGGCTTCTCGTCCCCGGAGGGCTTCCCGCTCTCCGACCCCGAGATCGAGCAGCTTCTCTCGCGTGAGCTGGAGCCGGGCCTGCGCACCGAGGACTACGCCGGCGCGATCGTCTCGGTCGCCACCGCGCTCGAGGCCGAGCTGAACGCGACGCCCGCCCCGGTCGTCACCGAGAAGCCGACCGCCGTGCCGTCGGGCGGCGGGAGCACCGACGGGCAGAACGGCGGCGGCGGCGGCCTCGGCACCCTGCTGATGGTCGTCATCATCGTCGCGCTGGTGGCCGGCATCGGCTGGTTCTTCTTCGTCCGACGCCGCTTCGGCGCGGCAGTGGGCGTTCCGGGGGGCGGTCCGGGCGGCGCCGCCGCGCCGGGCACGCCCGCCGACCCGCTGGCCGGCATGAGCGACAAGGATCTCAACGCCGAGGCGAACCGCCTCCTCCTGGCCACGGACGACGCCGTCCGGGACAGTGAGCAGGAGCTCGGCTTCGCGCAGGCGCAGTTCGGCGAGGCGGCAGCGGCCCCGTTCGCGACGGCCATCAACGCGGCGAAGGAGGACCTGCGGACCGCGTTCCACGTACGCCAGCAGCTCGACGACGCGACGCCCGAGGACAAGCCGACCCGGCGCCGGATGCTCACCGACCTCATCGGCCGGTGTCGCGCCGCCCAGGATCGCCTGGACAAGGAGGCCGGCCGCTTCGAGGAGCTCCGCGCCTTCGAGAAGGAAGCTCCGACGGTCCTCGCCGGGCTGCCCGCGACCGCGGCCGCGGTCGAGGCCCGCCTGCCGGCCGTCGAGACGACGATGGCGCACCTGACGGACTACGCCGACACGGCCTGGGAGGCCGTCGCGCCGAACCTCGACGAAGCGCGCGGACGCATCGCGGCCGCCCGGGCTGCCGTGACCGAGGGAGAGGCTGCCACGGCGGCCGGGGACGGCCCGAAGGTCGCGGCAGCCGCCCGCGTCGGCCAGGAGGCGCTCGCCCAGGCGGGTGCATTCCTCGACGCGATCGAGCGGCTGTCCGCGGAGCTCGACCAGGCCCGCGACAAGGTGACCGCGGAGATCACCGACGCCGAGGCGGACCTGGCGCGGGCCAGGACCGCGGCGGCGTCGGCCACCGCCGGCGGCGATCCCGGGCTCCCGGCCCGCCTCGCCGAGGCCGACACGCTGCTGGCCGACGCGCGCCGCGAGATCGGCGTGCCCAAGCCCGACGTGGCGGCCGCTTATGCCAAGGCCCGCCGCGCCAACGAGATCGCGGACGAGGCTCTGGCGGGCATCCGCACGGCCGCCGAGCAGCAGGCGGCCCTCGCAGCTCGCCTCGACACCTCGATTCGGGGCGCCCAGGCGACGCTCACACGAGCTTCCGACTACGTGGCAACGCACCGCGGCGGCGTCGGCGGCGAAGCACGGACGCGGCTGGCGGAGGCGAAGCGGCACCTGGACCAGGCCGTCGCGGCCGGCGCGGCGGACCCGGCTGCGGGCATCCGCGAGGCGGAGCAGGCCTCCCGGATGGCGAACGAGGCGCTCTCGCTCGCGCAGCGCGACTACGGCGGCTGGGACGATCCCTGGCGCGGCGGTGGTGGCGGCCGCGGCGGGCCGAGCGGTGGTGGTGGTGGTGGCGGCGATGTTGCGGCGGCGATCATCGGCGGCATCATCGGCGGCATGCTCTCGGGCGGCGGTCGCGGCGGCGGCGGCTTCGGCGGCTTCCCCGGCGGGGGCGGCGGCTGGGGCGGTGGTGGTGGAAGCATCGGGGTGGTGGTGGTGGTGGCGGACGCGGTGGAGGTGGCGGCCGCTGGTGAGCACGGGAGTACGATGATCGGCGGCGGCGTGGCGTTGCCAGCCGACCGACGAGACGGATCCAGGACAGGATGCGGCGCCGATGTCCGGCGCCGGAACGACACAGAGGGGACGCTCCATGGCACAGACCTCGATCCTCGGCCGCATGGGCCAGCTGGTGCGAGCCAACATCAACGCGATCCTCGACTCCGCCGAGGACCCCGAGAAGATGCTGAACCAGATGGTCGTCGACTACACCAACAACATCCGCGAGGCCGAGGAGGCGGTCGCCCAGACGATCGGCAACCTGCGGCTCCTGGAGGATGACGAGAAAGAGGCGAAGGAGGCCGCCCGCGAGTGGGGCGGGAAGGCGCTCGCCGCGTCACGCAAGGCCGACGAGTACCGCGCGGCCGGCAACGCCGCCGACGCCGACAAGTTCGACAACCTGGCCAAGATCGCGCTCAAGCGCCAGATCTCGCTGGAGGAGCAGGTCAAGACCTTCGACGAGCAGATCGCGACCCAGACCGTCCTCGTCGACAAGCTCAAGGACGGCCTCAACGGGATGCGCGCCAAGCGCGAGGAGCTGATCCAGAAGAAGGACGAGCTCATCGCGCGGTCGAAGATGGCCAACGCCCAGCGACAGGTCACCGAGACCATGAAGAGCGTCAATGTGATGGACCCGACCTCGGAGGTCTCGCGCTTCGAGGAGAAGGTCCGCCACGAGGAGGCCCAGGCGCGCGGCATGGCCGAGGTGGCGTCGAGCTCGCTCGACGCGCAGTTCGCCAGCCTCGACGACGCGTCCGACGACCTGGAGGTCGAGGCGCGCCTCGCCTCGCTCAAGGGCGGCGGCGCGTAGCCTCATCACTGGCGCCGGGGCGGCGCCCGGCGACACGCGACTGACGATGCACGACGGCCCGGGCGGCGACGCCCGGGCCGTTTCGGGCTCCTGGGGGGCCGGGTCAGGCAGGGACGGCCGCCTCGAGCGCGTCGCGCTGGGCGAGTGGCGGGGCGGTCGTCATTGCACCAGCGCCGTCGGACGGCCCGCGACCAGCGCCGCGAGGCTGGGCCGCAGCCCCACCGCGCCCAGGCGGTCGAGAAGCGCCTCCACCTCGGCCGCCGCCATCCGCCCGCCCTCGCTGTCTGGCCCGAGGAACCGGATGGCGTCGAGGAGCGAGAAGGCGAGGTCCCCGTCGCAGCCGAGGTCGCGCTGGGCGGCGAGCGCGTCGGAATAGCCCGTCTCGGCATGTCCGATGCGGCCTTCCAGTGCTGCCAGCCCCGCCTGCAGGACCGCGAGGCCGGCAGCGTTGGCGCGTCCCCGGAAGCCGAGCCCGGCGACCGCCTCGACGGCCTGCCGGCTGCGCCACGGGTCGCCCAGCCACAGGGCGGCGCGCGCTGCTCGCTCCCACAGGTACGGGGCGTTGAGCTCGTCCAGCTCGGCCAGGCGGGTGCAGACCTCCCAGGTCGCCTCGTGATCGCCCCGCAGGCCCGCGAGCCAGGCCGGCGTCGCCTCCGTGTAGAAGGCCAGCTGTACCTCTCCCTCCGGGTCAATCCCGGCGAGCGCAGCGAGATCCGGCCGAGGGTCCCCGCCCAGCAGCGAACGGTAGACGGCGCGGTGGGCATGCAGGAAGACCCGGTCCCGGCCTTCCGGCTCGACCGCCAGTCCCTCCTCGATCACCGCTGCCGCCTCGCTCCAGTCGCCGCTGCGAACGGCGATCTCGGCGACGACGTTGCCGAGGAAGAGCGCGAGCGAGTTCATGCCGAGACGACGAGCAAGCGCCAGCCCGTCCCTGGCGACGACCAGCCCAGCCTTCGGATCGTCGTCGATCAGAACGAAGGCGAGCTGCGAGCGGGCGTGAAGGGCGGTCTCCGAGTCGCCCTCGCGCTCGGCCCGGCTCACGACCCCCGCCAGGAGCAGCCCCGCCTCGGTGTTCCGCCCCAGGGCGGTGTAGAGGGTCGCCTTCCCTGAGAGGGCAGGCATGAGGATGTCGGTGAACCCATGCTTCTCGGCCAGGGCGAGCGCCCGTTCGAAGAGCGGCAGCGCCTGGGCATCCTCGCCGGCGCGGTTCCGCTGGGCCGCCGCGCTGAGCGCGCCCCGGGCCACCAGCCATGGGTCGCCGCTCGCCTCGAGCCGCGGCTCGAGGGACCGGAGGAGCAGTGTGCCCTCAGCGAACGAGGAGTACGACAGCGCCCCCGCCTGGAGCAGCGACGCCCGCAGCTCGCCGGTCTCATCGGCGGACGCCGCAAAGGCGGCGGCCGCGCGCGCAGCGTGGTCGGCCGCCGCCTCGTAGCGTCCCGCGTGATCCGCGATGCGGGCGGCCCGCTCCTCGAGCGGGGCGACCTCCCGGGGGGTGTCGGAGATCACCACCGCATCGCGGAGGTAGGCCAACGCCTGGAGCGGCGAGCCCAGGCCTGCCGCACGATCGGCAGCGGCGCGGAGGGCGATCCGCGCCTGCCCGGCGATGATCGCAGCCTCCGGACCCTCCGCTGCCGCGCGATGGGCGGCCAGGTAGTGGGTCGCCAGGACCCCTGCGAGCTCCTCGTCGCCTTGCGCCTCGAAGTACTGCGCGGCAGCGAGGTGCCGCGCGCACCGGTCGCGGCGGGCCAGCGTCTCGTAGGCGACCTCCCGCAGGAGCCCCTGCACGAAGCCGTACTGGCCCCGCTCGGGCGACCGAGGATCCGTGTTGAGGTCGAAGGCCTCCAGGCGGACCAGGTCCCGCAGCCGCGGCTCCAGGGCCGCGCGGTCCAGACCGGCGACGGCCTCCAGGGCGTCGACCGAGAAGGTCTGGCCGAGGATCGACGCGTCCTGGACGATCGGGCGCAGGTCCGCGGGGAGGCCGTCGAGCCGCGCGGCGACGAGCGCGCGGAGCGACCCCGGGACCTCGACAACCCCGAGGTCGCCGACGGGGACGTAGACGCCCTCGCGCTCCTCGAGCCGGCCATCGGCGACGAGCATCCGGACGGTCTCGACCGCATAGAGCGGGATCCCGTCAGCGCGCTCCAGGATCGAGCGGACGGCCTCGTCGGGGAGCCCGGGGACGAGGCCGGCCAGCAGCGCCCGCATCTCCTCGTCGGCCAGGGGTGACAGCGCCAGGGAGGTGGATGCCCGGGCCCCGCCCCACGTGGGCCGGCGGTCGAGCAGCTCGGGGCGAGCGAGCGTCACGATGAAGATCGGGAAGTTGCGGCTCCACTCCAGGAGGTGCTCGATGAAGTCGAGGAGGCCGTCGTCGGCCCACTGGAGGTCCTCGAAGACGAGGGCGACCGTCCCCTCCTCCGCGATGCGCTCGAAGAAGGTCCGCCAGCCGGCGAAGAGACGCTCGCGTCCGCCTGGTGGTGCATCGGCCAGGCCGAGGAGCGCCAGGAGCGACGGCTCGATGAAGGCGCGCTCCTCAGGGTCGCCGACGTGCGTGGCCAGGGCCGCGGCGACGCCGGCGCGCAGGGCGACCTCGTCGTCCGCCTCGGCGACCCCGGCCCGCTTCCGCACCATCTCGCCGAGCGCCCAGAAGCTGATCCCCTCGCCGTACGACGGGCAGCGCCCCTGGTGCCACCAGACCGCGTCCACCACGCCGTCGATGTACTTGTGGAACTCCCACGCCATGCGGCTCTTGCCGATGCCGCCCTGGCCGGTCAGCGACACGAGCCGCGCCTTGCGGTCCCGCCCGCTGGCGTGGAACAGCTCCCGCAGGAGACGGAACTCGGTCTCGCGGCCGACGAACGGCGGCTCGAGGCCCTCCGAGCGCCCGACCCCGCGCACCTTGCCGACGACGCGCAGGGCCCGGAACGCGGCCATCGGGGCGCTCTTTCCCTTGAGGACCGCGTCGCCCGCGGCCTCGTAGGCAATCGCCTCCACCGTGGCCAGCCGCGTCTCCTCGCCGACGAGGACCGTCTCCGGCGCGGCCACGGACTGGAGGCGCGCGGCCGTGTTCACGAGGTCGCCGGCCACGAGGCCCTGGTTGGTCGCTCCGATGGTCACCGCGGCCTCGCCGGTCAGCACCCCGGCCCGGAGCCGCAGGTCGGCGCCGGCGTCGGCGCCGAGAACCCGGATCGACCCGACGAGATCGAGCGCGGCGCGGACTGCCCGCTCGGCGTCGTCCTCGTGGGCGACCGGCGCGCCCCAAACGGCCATGACCGCGTCGCCGATGAACTTCTCGATCGTGCCGCCGTAGCGCCCCACGACCTCGCGGGACGTGTCGAAGTAGCGCGACAGGATCTCGCGCACCGCCTCGGGATCGCGGCCCTCCGCGAGCCGCGTGAAGTCGACAAGGTCCGCGAACAGCACCGACACGATCCGCCGCTCGGTGGTGGTGGCCAGGGCCGCAGCGGGTCCCGTCGTCACGGCCGGCGCGTGCGCCGCGGCGGCCCCGGGGGTCAGCCGGGCCCCGCACTCCGCGCAGAACTTGGCCGCGGGATCGACCGGTACCCCACAGGTTGGACAGACGGAGGCGAAGGGTGCCCCGCACTCGGAGCAGAACTTCGCGCCCGGACGGTTGGGAGCGCCACAGGCCGTGCAGTTCAACGTAGGTGCACCTCGTTCCACCCGGTGGCGTGAGACGCGGAGCGTAGCCGATCCTCGCCGCGGTGCGTGTCAGTGCCGCGGCCCGCGGACCGCGATGAGGACGAGGAGACCGACCGTCCCGACGACGAGGATGACGATCGTGACGGGAAGGCCACGGAACGCCTCGCGCAGGGGCGGCAGGAGGGTGCTCAGGATCTCGACGGCGAAGACCGCTCCCAGCACCAGCGCCGCGACGAGGAGCACCTCGCGCCAGCCGGGAGAGCGCGGCCCGGAGGTCGTCATGTCGACCGGCCCGTCCTCCGCCGGTCCGCCCTCCCCCGGACCGTCCAGGGTCTCAGGCACGGTCCGCTTCAGGCGGGATCCCGATGGGTGCCACGAGCACGCGCCCCGCGACCGCGGCCCCGCGCCGCGTGCGCAGGCCCGCCTTCGGTCGGTGGAAGGTGACGGTCGCGTCCGCCCGCACGACCGGGTCGGACAGCTCGCCGGACGTGAGGTCGACCGCGGTCGGGCAGTCCACCGCGAGGACCGGGACGCCCGCCGCGCGAGCGCGATTGGCGAGCTCCACGGCCGATCGGACCGGCTCGCGCAGGAGCCCGTGCACGCCCGTGCCCAGGAGGGCGTCCAGGACGAGCGCCGCCCGCTCGATGCCGTGGTTGAGCACCGCCACGTCGCGGGCGACCGCCACGTGGATCCGCTCGACGTCGTTCAGCCGGTCCAGGCGGTCCCAGTTGCGGAGGGCATCGGGCGTGCGTGGCCGGGTCTCGGTGGCCACCAGCACCACGGCGACGCGCGCCCCGTGAGCGGCCAGGCGCCGGGCGGCCACGAAACCGTCTCCGCCGTTGTTGCCGGGGCCGCACAGGACGAGGATCGGGCCGCTCCCCCACCGCTCGCTCGCGACGGCGAGGGCCCGGGCGGCGGCGGCCACCGCCGTGCCGGCCTGCTCCATCAGCCGGATGCCGGCCACGCCGAGGCGCTGGGCGCGGACGTCGGCACCGGTCATCTCCTCGGCGGTCATCGGTGGGCGCGCCATCGCGTCGGCCCAGCGCGCGGCCAGCCCGTCGAGGTCGAGGTCGAAGAGCGTCGGGTCGTCGGCCGGGAGCGGGGCGCCGCCCGCGGGGCTGCGCGCGGGGCGAATGGGAGTCGTCATCGGCGGGTGCGAAGCCTAGCGCGTCGGCGTCCGGCTCGTGGCGAGCCCGGCCGCGGAGGCGCTATCCCGTTCCCTGGACGCCGGCGGCGATCCCGCTGATGGTGAGCCCCACCAGGCGCTCGAGGTCAGCGCGCTCCTTCGCGCCCGGCGGAAGCTCCCCGAGACGCCGCAGCGCCTGGATCTGCAGCTCGCTCAGCGGATCGAGATAGGGCGTTCGCAGCTCGATGGAGCGCTGGAGGGCCGGCAGCCCGTCCAGGAGGGCGGCCCGGCCGGTGATCGCGAGGACGGCCCGCACCGACCGGGCGTGCTCCTCGGCGATCGCCGCGGCGAGCCGGACCCCGGCGGGACCGGCGAGGGCGAGGTGGCGCGCCGCGATCCGCGGATCTGTGCGGGCCAGGCCCACCTCGGCGTTCTCCAGGAGGACGCGGAAGAACGGCCAGCCGGCGTGCAGGCGCGCCAGCCGCGCCGCCCCTCCGGCACCGTGCCGCGCGAGGTAGGCGTCGACCGCGGTGCCCAGCCCGTACCAGGCCGGCACGTTGGCGCGGACCTGGGTCCAGGCGAAGACCCACGGGATCGCCCGCAGGGACTCCAGCGAGGGCACGGGCGCCGACGACGAGCCGTCCCCGCCCCGGGACGCCGGTCGTGAGCCCAGGCGGAGGCCGGCGATGCGCTCGATCGGCGTCGCGACCGGGAAGACCGCCTCGAGCGCCGGGTCGTCCCACACGAGCGCCCGGTACGCCGCACGCGCCGCGGACGCCAGCTCGTCCATTGACTCCACTCCCTCGCGCGCCGCGGCGGCCACGGCTCGATCGTGCTCGGGCGTCGACGCCAGGATCGTCGCGGAGACCGTCTGCTCGAGGGCCCACAGCGCCAATGGCGGGTTCGCGTAACGGGTGGCGATCACCTCGCCCTGCTCGGTCAGCTTCAGGCGGCCCGCCACGGAGCCGGCGGGAGACGCCAGGACCGCCCGGTGCGTCGGCCCGCCGCCGCGTCCCAGCGCGCCGCCCCGGCCGTGGAAGATCGTCAGCTCCACCGACGCCTCGCGAGCAGCCGCGACGAGCTGCTCCTGCGCCCGGTAGAGCAGCCAGTTGGCGGCCACGTAGCCCGACTCCTTGTTCGAGTCGGAGTAGCCGAGCATCACCTCCTGGTGGTCGCCGCGGACCCGGAGGTGCTCGCGGTAGCGTGGCTGGGCGAGGAGCTCGCCGAGGATGGCCTGCGCGCCCGCCAGCGCGTCGGCCGATTCGAGCAGCGGCACGACGTCCAGCACGGGGCTCCCCGGCGCGATCCCCACGGTTGCCGTGGCCGGGATCGCCGGGTCGGCTGCGATGCGGGACAGCTCCAGGACGTCGAGGACGTCGCCGGCCCGCTCCGTGAAGCTGATGACATAGCGCGCGCAGGCGGCCTCTCCGTGGCGGCGCTGGGCGAGCGCCATCGCCCGAAACGTCGCGAGGACCTCCCCGGCCGAGACGCCCGGCGCCACCTCGCGGGCGAGGTCCGGCTGCGGCCCGCGGAGGGCGGCCAGCGCCGCCCGGTGGACCGCGCTGTGCTGGCGCACCTCGAGCGAGGCCAGGTGGAACCCGAAGGTCTCGACCTGCCAGCGCAGATCCTGCAGGCTCCCGTGGGCCACGCGGCCGAGGCCGTCGGCGGCGAGCACCTCACCGAGCTCGGCGAGCTCGTCCAGCAGCTGCTCCGGGGCGGCGTAGCGACCCGCCTGCGGTCCCGGCAGGCCGGCCAGGTGGGCCCGCGTCCGGCGCAACCGCTCGGCCACGGCGCCGAGCCGCCGCCGGTACGGCTCCCGGGGGAACCGCCGCTCGAGGTCGCGCATCGCCTCGGGCAGGTCGTCCACGTCCGCGAGGAGGCGCCGCGAGACGCGCGGGGGCACCACGCCGGTCCGCGGCCGCGCGGCCACGTCGATCATCAGCCGCGAGGCGGCTGCCACGTAGCCGTGGAGGACGTGATCGGCCTGGATCCGCAGTGCCTCGAGCGTCGTCTCGGCCGTCACGTGCGGGTGGCCGTCGCGGTCGCCGCCGATCCAGGATCCCCAGCGCAGGAAGGCCGGGGCGCGCGGCGCGCGCGTGCCCGTCCGGCCCTCGTCCGCGGCCGCGGCACCGGGCGGCAGGGGCCCCGCCAGCCGGTCGAGCGCGGCGTCGAGGACGCGGTAGAGGCGCGGCGCGGTCGTGAAGAGGGTGGTGTCGAAGAAGACCATCGCCGACCGGATCTCGTCGAGCGGCGTCGGCCGCTCCGCGCGGAGGTCGGCAGTTCGCCACAGGACCGTGATCTCCTCGCGGAGGCGGCGGCGGATCTCGGCATCGCCGGCCGGCGTCAAGCGCGGGTCGTCGAGGCCGTCGACGAGGGCGTAGACGCGGCGCAGGGCGAGCAGGACCGTGCGCCGGCGCGCCTCGGTGGGATGCGCCGTCAGGACGGGCGAGATCCTGAGCCCGGCGAGCCGGGCCTCGATGGACGCGAGGTCGTCGCCGGCCGCGGCCAGCCGCTCCACCGCCGCCGCCACGGATCCGCCCGCCGGGGTCCGCCCCGCGGCCCGGTCGCGCCGCCGCAGGGCGCGCACGCGGTCCTTCTCCTCCGCCAGGTTGGCCAGCTGAAAGAACGTGCTGAAGGCGTGGGCCAGCACCTCCAGCGCTGCCGGGTCGAGGGCGGCCAGCTCCTCGTCGAGGGCGCGCCGGTCGTCCGGGTCGTCGCGGCGGCGCAGCGCGATCGCGAGGCCGCGGACGCGCTCAACGAGGTCGAGCGCGGCGGAGCCCTCCTGCTCGGCGATCACCTCGCCGAGGAGAGCCCCCAGCAGGCGGACCTCGCGGGCGAGCGGATCGCGGGCCCGCGCCGACCCGACCGAGCGGGGCTCGGCGCGGATGGCCTGGTTGCGGGACGGCGCGGCCACGGGGAGGCTCGTCTCAGCCGAGGGCGCCGTAGACGGCCTGCAGCACGACGTCGATGGGGCGGCTGGCGTGGTCCCAGATGCCGGAGAGGTAGAGGAAGACGAGGTCACATGCCGGGTCCACCCACAGGCGGGTCAACGTGGCGCCGCCATGGCCGAACGCCGCCGGGGAGGCCGGCGAGGTCCGCCCGTCGGACGTGCCCCAGCCGAGGGCATAGTGATCGTCCAGCAGCGGGTCCGCCGCGGCCCCGAGGCCGTCGATCGTCTGCTCGCGGGTCATCAGCTCCACGAACCGCGGCGGCAGGACCCGGACCCCGTCCAGCTCGCCGCCCCGCAGCATCGCCCGCCCGAAGCGCACGAGGTCGCCCGCCGTGCTGAACAGCCCCGCGCCGCCGAGCGCGAGCGCGGCGAACCGACGGCGGTCGTGCTCGGTGAGCGGCATCGGATCCCACGGCCCGTCGCCGCCGGGGACCCGGGAGACGGCCAGGGGAGCGACGCGGGCGGCCAGCCGGTCCCACGGGTCGAACGTCGTGTCCGGCATGCCGAGCGGGCGGAGGATCGTCCGCTCCAGGTACCGGGCCGGCTCCTCCCCGGTGACGCGCTGGATGACGGCGCCGAGGAGGTCGAAGGTGGAGCTGACGTACTCGTAGCGCGTGCCGGGCGCGAACCGGAGGGGCGCGGTCGCGGCGCGCCGCACGAGCTCGTCCCGCCCCACGCGCTCCGTCATGAGGGCCCGTAGGTCGAAGTCGGGGACCCCGGAGGTGTGCGTGAGGAGGTGCCAGATGGTCACCCGCGGCTTGTCCGGTGCCGCGAACGCCGGGACGTAACGTTCGATCCCGTCCGTCAGCGAAACGCGACCGTCTGACACCAGCTGCAGCAGCCCCGTCGCAAGGACCGGCTTGGTGATCGAGGCGAGCAGGCAGACGCTGTCGACCGCGACATCGGGCGCGGCGGGGCCCGCGAAGGCCTCGGCCCGCAGCGTGCCCGCCGCACCGGCGACGGCCAGGATCACGAACGGCACGCTCCCCACCTCGACCTGGCGGGCGGCCAGGGCGAAGGCGGCCTCGAGCGCGGCAGGATCGAACCGGGCGGGCGCACTCACGGCGTGAACACCGGTCCGGCAAGGCGGGCACGCCCCGCCGCGTCGAGCTCGACGATCCCGTCGTGGGCCAGCGCGGCCAGGGCCGCCGCGACCGCCTCGCCCGAGTGAACCCCCAGCGACCCGTCGAGAGCCACCGACGCGCCGTCCGGGGCATCCCGCAGGCGATCCACGATCCGACCTCGGAGCCAGCGCGCGGTGTGCTCGAACGGGATCGCGGCGCGTCGAGGCGCCGGCACAGGAGCGGCCGCCCGTGCCGGCAGGCCGGTCGTCGCCGCCCGGCCGGTCCCCGCCGGAAGGCCGGTCCTCGCCGCCCGGCACCACGGGCGGGCGGGACAGGCCGGGCAATCGGGTCGCGCCGGTCGGCACGTCGTGGCGCCGAGATCCATCACGGCGTGCGTCCACGTCCCGGGGCGGTCCGGATCCACGAGCGCGTCGGCCGCCGCCTGGAGGTCTGCCGGCGCCATGCGCCCGGGATCGCCGGCCGCGATCCGCCCGACGACGCGCCGGACGTTCACGTCCACTGCCCCGACGGGTCGCCCGAAGGCGATCGCGGCCACGGCCCGCGCCGTGTAGGGGCCCACGCCCGGCAGTGCCTGGAGGCCGGTGACGTCGTCCGGGACGGCCCCTCCCGCGGAGACGATCGCCGTGGCCGCGCGGTGGAGGCCGAGGGCCCGGCGGTTGTACCCGAGGCCGCGCCACGCGCGGATGACGTCGGCGGGGCCGGCGGCCGCCATCGCCGCCGGGGTCGGGAACAGCGCCATGAAGCCCGGCCAGCGCTCCTCGACCCGGGTGACCTGCGTCTGCTGGGCCATCACCTCGGAGACGAGCACGCCCCACGGGTCGGGCCGGCCGGCCTTCCGGAACTCGAGCTCGCGCCCGTGCCCTTCGAACCAGGCGAGGACCGCGCGGCGGAGGGCGCGGCGGCGCGGCGACGCGAGGACGGGCAGCCCGCGAGGATCGGCGGGGCGGGACGACGCGAGGACGGGCGGGGTCACGCGCGAAGGATACGCGGGCCTTCCCGAACGGGACGGCCGGCAGTCGATCGGCCGGGCGGCACCCGCGGCGGCGGGTCCGGGCAACCCCGGGGCTGGCCCGCGCGGCCCCCTGCGCGCGCGCTCCCGCAGGGCTACTTGGCCGGGATGACGAGGACCGTCCCGACCCGCATCGTGTTCGGATTGACGGTCGGGTTCGCGGCCTTGAGCGCCGCCAGGCTGACGCCGAACTTCTGGGAGATCGCCCACATCGTGTCGCCCTTCTTCACCGTGTACTTCTGCGCGGCGCCGGGCGTGGGCTCCGCGCTCGGGGCGGCGGTCGGCTCCGGGGATTCGACGAAGATGTCGGTCGGCGCAGGCGTCGGCTGGGGGGTGGGAGCCGGGGTCGGGGTGGCCCCACCGCCGCAGGCTGCGACGAGTCCGAGCGTGACGAGCAGGATCGCGATCCGCCGACGCATCTCCACTCCTCCGGTGCCGGCACCATCGCCGGACGGCCGGCCCCGCCCACCGCCGGGGCCACCGCTCTCCGGCAGCCTACGCCGATTCGACCTGCGGCGGCACGACCGACCCGCAAGCCACGACCGCGCGACGACCCCCGGCCCACGGGTGACGCGCCGGCGCGGCGGCGGTCGCGAGCGACGCTCTCAGGGGCTCACCCCAAGGAGCGCCGGCAGCGTCGTCCCGGCGGGGCCCGCCACGACATGCTCGAAGGCCCCGGCATTCTCGGCCGCGTCGAGGTTGGCCAGCCACGTCTGCGCCCCGAGGAACCGCGCCGCGTGGACGTACCCGGCCGCCGGGTACACGTTGCCCGACGTCCCGACGGCGAGGAAGACGAACGGGTCGCCGGAGCGACCGGCCTCGCGCATGAAGCGGTCCACGCGGCGCGTGTCGGCGGCGTCGAGCAGCTCCCCGAACCAGACGATGTCCGGCCGAACGAGGGCCCCGCAGGGACAGCGCGGGAGCGGCGGCTCCACCGGGTACGCGGTGTCCGCGAAGGCCGGCCGCAGGCAGGCCGAGCAGCGCGTCCGCCACAGCGTCCCGTGGACCTCGACGAGGCGCCGGCTGCCGGCGCGCGCGTGGAGCCCGTCCACGTTCTGCGTGACGAGGAGGAAGCGGTCACCCAGGCGCTCCTCCAGCGTCGCGAGGGCCCGGTGCGCGGCGTTCGGCTCGGCCGCGGCGGCGTCGCGCCGGCGCATGGAGTAGAACCGCCAGACGAGCGCCGGGTCCGTGGCGAAGCCTTCCGGTGAGGCGACCTGCTCCACCGGGTGGCCGTCCCAGAGCCCCCCGGCGCCGCGGAACGTGGCGAGGCCGCTCTCCGCGGAGATGCCGGCGCCCGTCAGGACCAGGACCCGGGTCCGCTCGTCGATGGGGATTCGCACGCCGTCCCCGGGGCCCCGTCAGACGCCCGAGTTGATCATCACGTTCTTGACGAAGGTGTAGTCCTCCAGGGCGTACCCCGAGCCGTCCTTGCCCCAGCCGGACTCCTTCACGCCGCCGTGTGGGGTCTCCGACGTCAGCGTGAAGTGCTCGTTGATCCAGACCGTGCCGAAGTCGAGCGCCTTCGCGACCCGCATGGCCCGGCCGATGCTGCCGGTGAAGACCGACGAGGCGAGGCCGTACTTGACGTCGTTGGCCCACGCCACGGCCTGCTCCTCGTCGGCGAAGCGCTGCACCGTGACCACCGGCCCGAAGACCTCGTCCTGGATGATCTCGCTGCGCTGGTCCGGGCCGGCGATGAGGGTCGGCTCGAAGTAGGCGCCGGCGCGCGCCGGGCGCGTGCCGCCGACCACGAGATGGACGCCCGGCGCCTCCAGCGCGCGCCCGACCATCCCCTCGACCTTCTCGGCGTGGGCCTGGGCGATGAGCGACCCCATGTCGAGCTCGCCGCCGTCGGCGGGGTCGCCCCAGGCGATCGAGCGGACCTGGTCGGCCAGCTTGTCGACGAGGGTGTCGTAGACCTTCGGGCCGGCGATCACGCGGCAGGCCGCGGTGCAGTCCTGGCCCGAGTTCCAGTACCCGGCCGACTTGACGGTCTCGGCCACGAGGTCGAGGTCGGCATCATCGAAGACGACGACCGGCGCTTTGCCGCCGAGCTCGAGCACGAGCCGCTTGACCCCGTCGGCCGCCAGCCGGGCGATCCGCTTGCCGGTGACCGTGTCGCCGGTGATCGAGATCATCCGGACCTTGGGGTGGGTCACCAGGTAGTCGCCCATGTCGGCGCCACTGCCGGAGAGGACATTGAGGACGCCCGCAGGCAGGAACTCGGCGGCGATCTTCGCGAAGGTGAGCGCGGAGAGCGGCGTCCGGATTGACGGCTTCAGGATCACGGTGTTCCCCGTGGCCAGGGCCGGCCCGAGCTTCCAGGCCGCCATGTACATCGGGTAGTTCCAGGGGGCGATCGACGCGACCACCCCGACCGGATCGCGCCGGAAGAGCGACGTGTGGCCGGCCAGGTACTCCGTGACCGCCTTGCCCTCCAGCTGGCGGCAGGCGCCGGCGAAGAACCGGAATAGATCGACACAGACGGCCATCTCGTCGATGGCGTACGCGACCGGCTTGCCGGCGTTGCGACTCTCGAGGCGACCCAGCTCGTCCGCCCGGGCCTCGAGCGCGTCGGCGATCTTGAGCAGGATGAGGCTGCGATCCTGCGGCGTGGTCTCCCGCCAGCTCGCGAAGGCGGTCGCGGCGGCCTCGGCCGCCCGGTTGACGTCCTCCTGCGCGCTCGCGGGAACGCGGGCGATGACCTCGTCGCGGGCGGGGTTCAGGACGTCGAGCGTCTCGCCGCTCGCGCTGTCCACGAAGGCGCCGCCGATGAACTGCTGGTACGTCTCGACCACTGCGGGTTCTCCTCCCGTTGGCTGTCCCGTGCCTGGCGATCATTGTGCGCCGTCCCACCCGGCTCCGGGCGCGCCGGCGCATGCCGCGCGACCGGCCCTGGCCGGGTCCGTGCCCCGGCCAGGATGCGCCGGGCTGCAACGGAAGCGCCGTCTCCTTCGTCACACGGGCCGGAACCCTGCGTACAATCGAACCGTCCGGCCGTTCGCCCGAGGCGCCGGCGGCGTGCAATGGAGGGAAGCCGCCCGTGGCGAACCAGTTCGTGGTCCAGCTGCCGAATGTTCCCGGTGCGCTGGCCGACCTCGCCGAGCGCCTGGCCGAGTCCGGCGTCGACCTTCGCGCGATCGGCGGGGGTGGCATCGGCGACAGCGGGCACGTGATCTTCAAGACGGCCGACGACGACGCGACGCGGGCGCTGCTCGAGCGCGGCGGCTACGACTTCATCGAGGGCGAATCGTTGCTCGTGGAGGTCGACGACCAGCCCGGAGGGATGGCCCGCGTGGCGCGCTGCCTCGCGGACGCGGGCGTCAACATCTACGGGCACCTGTTCATCGGGCGCTGGGGGGACCAGGCCCAGTTCAGCTTCGTCGTCAGCGACGTCGCCGCGGCCCGGCAAGCACTCGAGGGGCTGAGCTCGATCCACGCCGGCTGACGAGGTCCCGATCCCCCATGCACGCCTGGCACGAGGTCGCGGACAACGTCTTCTTTCGCCGTTACCCATTCCTGGACCAGACGATCGGCGCGGTCATCGGTGACGAACGCGTCCTCGTCATCGACACGCGAGCGACGGTCCAACAGGCGCGGGAGCTGATCCAGGACCTGCGCCAGCTGACCGACCTTCCCTGGGTCGTCGCGAACACCCACTTTCACTTCGACCACACCTTCGGCAACGCCGCCTTCCGTCCGTGCGAGATCTGGGCCCACGAGGGCTGTGCGGATGCGCTCCGGCTGCACGGGCCGGGGCAGATGGAGAACGTCGCCCGCTGGGTCCCGGACCTCGCCGTCGAGCTGAGCCGGACCCCGCTCGACCCGCCGGACCGGACGTTCGAGTCCTCGGTCACGCTCGATCTCGGGGGCCGCGTCGTGGAGCTGCGCCACCTGGGCCGGGGGCACACGGACCACGACGTCGTCGCCTTCGTGCCCGACGCAGGCATCGTCTTCGCCGGCGACCTCGTGGAGCATGGGGCGCCTCCCGGGTTCGAGGATTCGTTCCCCCTCGACTGGCCGGCCACGCTGGGGCTGCTGCTCGACCTGGCCGACGGGATCTTCGTGCCGGGCCACGGCGAGACGGTGAGCCGCGATTTCGTGGAGAGCCAGCTCTCCGAGGTGGCCTTTCTGGCCGAGCTGGCCCGCCGCACGTGGCCCGAGCTGCGCGATGCCGGCCACGACCCCAATGGCCACGCTCCGCACGGCCTGGTCGACGAGGCGGCCCGCCACCTCGGATGGCCGACGGAGCCCGTCCACGCGGCGCTGGGCCGCGGCCTCGCGCAGGCCGCCGGCCACGTCCCCCTCCGCGAGGGGAGCTCGACCCACCCCGCCGCGCACCATGAGCGCGGGCGCGATCGTCGCGAGCCGGGTGCCGCCGGAGCGTCCAATGGTGACGAGGACGGGGCACCGGCCGCGCGCTGAGGGTCAGCGCCGGCCGCGCCCGGCCAGCTCGTCCAACGTTTCCAGGAGGCGATCCACCTCGTCGGCAGTCGTGTAGTGGGCGAGGCCCAGCCGCACGACGCCGCCGGTCGGCGCCAGGCCGAGGTCCTCGATCAGCGTCGTGGCGTAGAAGTCGCCGTCCCAGGCGTAGATGCCGCGGGCGGCCAGCGCCTCGGCCAGGTCCCGCGGGGTCCAGCCGGGCAGCGTCACCGCGAAGGTCGGGGTCCGCTCCGCCGACCGGCCCGGGTCGGCCAGGCCGTGGACCCGCAACCCGGGCACGGTCGCGAGCCCGGCCAGCGTGCGCGACGACAGCCCGCGCTCGTAGGCCTCGATCGCGCGCATGCCGGCGACCAGCCGCGCGCGCCGCCCGGCGCCGGCCGGCGGCTCACCGGCGAGATCGCCGACCTCGGCCAGGTACTCCACCGCCGCCAGCGTGCCCGCGAGCCCCTCGTGGTTCTGGGTGCCGGTTTCCCAGCGGTCCTCGGCCGGCCGGAGCTTGTAGGCGGGGAGCTCGTCCAGCAGCTCGGCCCGGCCGTACAGGATGCCGACGTGGGGCCCGAAGAACTTGTAGGCGGAGCAGGCGAGGAAGTCCGTCTCCAGGGCCACGACATCGAGCGGGCCGTGGGGCACGTAGTGGACTGCGTCGAGGAAGGTCCAGGCGCCGGCGGCGTGGGCACGCCGGACGATCTCGGCCACCGGGTTGACGGTCCCCACGGCATTCGACGCGATCCCGACGGCGACGAGGCGCGTCCGGCCCGTCAGGGCGGCGTCGAGCGAGGCGAGGTCGAGCGTGCACGTGGCCGGGTCGACCTCAATCTCCCGGATCACCGCTCCGGCGTCGGCCGCGGCCGCGATCCACGGCCCACGGTTCGCCTCGTGGTCCAGGCGCGAGATCACGACCTCGTCGCCCGGCCGCAGCAGGCGGGCGATCGAACGCGACAGCGCGAACGTGAGCGATGTCATGTTCTGGCCGAACTTGACCTCGGCCGGCGACGCGGCCCCCAGCAGGTCGGCCACCGCCGCATGGGCCTCCCGGAGGATGCCGTCCGTGCGCACGCTCGTGGCAAAGGCGCCGTGGACGTTCGCGTTGGCGTCACGGTAATACGCCGCCACGGCGTCGATGACGCGCTGCGGGACCTGCGTCCCGCCTGGCCCATCGAGGAAGACGACGGGACGGCCGCCCTGCTCGGCGGCCAGCGCCGGGAACTGCGGGCGAAGCACCATGGGGTCGAGGGTGGGCATCAGGCTCCTCTGGGTCGGCGGCGCGGGGGTTCATTGTCGCGCGCCGCGGCACCGGGGGCAGGGGTGCCGCGGCGCCGCGGTACCGCGGCGCGTGGCGACGCGCTGGCGGTCGCCGGCGAGGCCCGGCGGCCCCGCTGGTACTGCGCGACGAGCATCCCCGGACCCACGGGTCATTGCGCCGCGGCTAGGTGGAGCCCGAGGATCCACGCGTGATCCACCGATCCCGTCGCCGCGTTCCCACCTTCCCGGCGCGCCGCGGCATGCGCACCGCATGGTTCCGCGGCCGCCATGCCATCGAGGATCCCGCGCCGGCGGCGCTCGAAGGCGCCCGCCCCGCGGAGGACGGCCTCTCCGTCGAGGCCGAGGCTCCCCCGGCCCCACCCGCGCCCGGAGCCACGCCTGTCGCAGCCACGCCCGTCATGCCGCCGGTTCGCCCCGTCCACGGCCACCCCACCTTCTGAGCAAGTGGCCGTCGCCCCCCTCCCCGTCTGCCTGCAGTGCGGGACCATCGCCCGGCGGCCGGGCGTGGCGGTGTGCGGCCGGTGCGGCCTGCCCTTCGGGTCCCGACCCCGCGAGGACGCGACGCTGCCGACGTGCCCGGTCTGCTACCGGGAGGCCGACCCGGACGGCCTGCTGCCCTCGCCGCTCGCCCCGCTGCGGCGAGTCTCGATGATCGAGCACCTCCACGAGCACGACCGTGCGCCGGCAGGCGATGACGACTGGCTGGAGTCGCTGCGCGAGGGCGATCGGATCAGGATCGGGCGGTGGCGGGCCCCATACGAGCTCGTGCGCCGCTACCTGGTGACCGGCGTCGTCGACGCGGGGCGCGGCCGGGCCGCGCGCCACGACGCCATCGTCACCGCAATGGCCCAGCTGGCCCGCTGGGGTCCCGGGGCGAACGTCTTCGGCGACCAGCCGGAGTGGGCCGAGGCACGCGCGGCGGTGGCCGACCTGATGGAGCGCTACCACCGCGCTCGGAGCTGACGGCCCGATCGCCGGCCCGATCGCCGGCCCGAGCGCCCGCCCGATCGCCGGCCAGGCCGCGCGCCGGAGGATCGCCGTCGACTCGCCCGCGCCCGCACTCGCCCCGCGGGACACGAACCGCTCATCGGGTATCATCCGCGCAGCACTGGCGAGTGGCCAAACGGTAAGGCACCTGACTCTGGATCAGGGGATTCAAGGTTCGAATCCTTGCTCGCCAGCCAACTCCCTCCGAACCCACGAGCCGCCGGCGGCCGCCCCCTCGTTCGCGGTGCCGCCGCGGACCCGCAGCGGAGCCGCGTCTCCATCAGCCTCGAGTCGGGAGGCGCCGCAACGTGAGCAGCCAGCCGCCGACGTCGCCCGAGCGCGGCGACTTCATCCGCGAGATCGTGGCCGCCGACCTGCGCGACGGCCGGCACACCACGATCGTCACCCGCTTTCCGCCCGAGCCGAACGGCTACCTCCACATCGGGCACGCGAAGTCGATCTGCCTCAACTTCGGCATCGCCCAGGAGTTCGGCGGTCGCTGCCACCTGCGCTTCGACGACACGAACCCGGTCAAGGAGGAGCAGGAGTACATCGACGCCATCCAGGCGGACGTGCGCTGGCTGGGGTTCGACTGGGGCGAGCACCTGTACCACGCATCCGACTACTTCGAGCAGCTCTACGCCTGGGCGGTCCATTTGGTCCGGGCCGGCAAGGCCTACGTCGACGACCTCTCGGCGGACGAGATCCGCGAGCACCGCGGCACGCTCACGGAGCCCGGCCGGAAGAGCCCCTGGCGCGACCGGCCCGTCGACGAGAGCGTCGACCTCTTCAGGCGGATGCGGGCGGGCGAATTCCCCGACGGGGCGCGGGTGCTCCGCGCGCGGATCGACATGGCCGCCCCGAACCTCATCCTGCGGGACCCCGTGCTGTACCGGATCGTGCACGCCTCGCACCCCCGCACGGGCGACGCGTGGTGCATCTACCCGACGTACGACTTTGCGCACGGCCAGTCCGACGCCATCGAGGGCATCACCCACTCGATCTGCACGCTCGAGTTCGAGAACCACCGGCCCCTCTACGACTGGCTCATCGAGAACCTGCCCGTCCCGTCCCGACCGCGCCAGTACGAGTTCGCGCGGCTCAACCTCACCCACACCGTGCTCTCGAAGCGCGTCCTCCTGCGCCTGGTGAACGAGGGGCACGTGCGCGGCTGGGATGATCCCCGGATGCCCACCATCTCGGGCCTCCGGCGGCGCGGCTTCCCCGCCGAGGGCATCCGCGACTTTGCGGCGTTGATCGGCGTGGCGAAGGCCGACAGCGTCGTCGAGGTGGGCATCCTCGAGCACGCGGTGCGCAACGTCCTCAACCGGACGGCCCATCGCCGCTTCGCGGTCCTCGATCCCCTCAAGGTGGTCATCGAGAACTACCCAGAGGGACAGGTCGAGGAGATGGACGTCGTCAACAACCCCGAGGACCCGTCCGCCGGGAGCCGGAAGGTGGCGTTCACGCGCGAGCTGTGGATCGAGCGCGACGACTTCATGGAGGATCCCCCGGCGAAGTTCTTCCGCCTGGCCCCGGGCCGCGAGGTGCGCCTGCGGGCCGCCTACTTCGTCACCTGCCGCGAGGTGCTGAAGGACGCCGCCGGCGCGATCGTCGAGCTGCGCTGCACGTACGACCCGGCGACCCGGGGCGGCGACGCACCAGACGGGCGGCGTCCCAAGGCGACCCTTCATTGGATCTCGGCCGACCACGCCATGCCCGCCGAGGTCCGGCTGTACGAGCACCTGTTCAGCCGCCCGGATCCGGGGGCGGACGGCCGCGACCTCTTCGCCGACCTCAACCCCGACTCCGAGACGGCGCTCACCGGCTGCCTCGTGGAGCCGTCGCTGGCAGAGGTGCCGGCCGGCGAGACCGTGCAGTTCGAGCGGCTGGGCTACTTCAGCCCTGACGCCGACTCGACGCCCGGCCACGCCGTCTTCAACCGCACGCTGACCCTCAAGGACACCTGGGCCAAGATCCGGGCGCAGGGCCGGCCCGACACGGCGTAGGTCGGCGGCTCGGCTCCGGCCGGGGCCGGGGCCGGGGACCGGGCCTCGCACGGCAGCGCATCGGCGGGACCACGCTGACCTGGTGGCGGCCGCCGATCACCTCATGAACGTTCCGTGACGGCGGTGCGGTGCGCCGCGCGACGCCGCGGGCGACGCGGGAGCACCCGGGCCGGGGCGCGCATGGCGCGACGAGCCCACCGGTGCGCCGGGCGCGCGGGGCCCCGGCCGGTGCGCCGGTCAGTGGTGCAGATACGGCCAGAGGCGCCGGTCGACCCGATCGAGGGGGGTGTCGGTCGACTGGCGGATGCCGTAGGCGCCGATGACCAGGAGCGCGATGAGGGCGATGAGGGCGAGCATGTGCGTAACCCACGAGGATCGAGGCGCGGATCGCGCCGGCCGGCGTTCGCCACCCGGCGGTGTTGTTCGCCCTGATCTTGAAGCAAACGGAACGTTGGCGCAAACGACCAAACGGTCACTGTTCATGTGGCAAAGGTCACGTGCTGGTCGCTGATCGTTAGGGGTTCTAGGACATCGTCTCGTCCCCATCGAGCACTCCCGGCGTGGCAGCTCGACCCCGCTCGTGTGCCCGCGGCCGCGCGATCCGTACGGCGTGGCTCATTGCGTTGAACTACACATCCGGCGCCCTGGGGAGGCCGCCGTGCAGCATCCCGCACGTCCAACGCAAGGATCCTGCCGAACCCCCGTCGCGGGGCAAGGTTCCGCACGTCAGACTCAACGGATCGACCGATTGGCTGCTCATGAGGGCCGGGTGTTGAGTTCCACGCAAGGTCCGTCGGGCACGCCCGGGCATCGCCGCTCCCGCCCCGGTCTCCCCGACCGGGGGGAGGTCGCCCAAGCCGCGGCGCCTGCCTCGGCGCGAGTCCCGGCGTGGGCCCTGGGCCTCGCGCTTGAGGCAGCCGGCGCCGCGCGGTAGACTCTGGACGCCCCACGGGCATCGCTGGCGAGTGGCCTAACGGTAAGGCACCTGACTCTGGATCAGGGGATTGAAGGTTCGAAATCCTTCCTCGCCAGCCAACTCCCTCTCCCCCTGGCTCCCGCTTCGATCCGGTCGTCGAACGGCCGGCGACCGTGCAGTTCCCGGGACGGGTGACGCAGCAGGTCGGGCGCCCACCCCGTGGGGGCGAACCCGCTCGGGGACCCGGTCAGGCGCGGAGCGGAGGAGCTGGTCTCAGCGCGGTGTCCCGGGGGCGGGCCGGCCAGATTCGACGATCGTCGTCGGAGTGTTGTGGACGCCGGTGATCGCGGGGATCGTGCCGAGCCGCCCTGCCTTGTAGTCCTCGAACGCCTGCACCAGCTCCTCGCGGGTGTTCATGACGAACGGGCCGTACCAGGCGACGGGCTCCCGGATCGGCAGGCCGCCGAGGACCAGGACGTCCAGGTTCGGGCTGCGGCTCTCCTGCACCTGGGCGGCCTCTACGGTGAGCGCGTCGCCGGGCCCGAAGACCGCCAGCTGGCCCATCTGCACCGGCCGCCGCTCCGGCCCGACGAACCCGTGGCCGTTGAGGACGTAGACCAGCGCGTTGTAGTCGGGGCGCCACGGGAGGACCAGCCGTCCCGTCGGGCTGATGGTGGCGTGGGCGTACGTCATCGGCGTGTAGGTCGATCCCGGGCCGGCGTGGCCGGCGACCTCGCCGGCGATGACCCGGACCAGCGCGCCGCCGTCCGGCGAGCTGAGGAGGGCGACCTCGCGGGCGCGGATGTCCTGGTAGCGCGGCGGCGCGAGCTTCTGGGCACGCGGCAGGTTCACCCAGAGCTGGATTCCATGGAACAGGCCGCCGCTGGCCACGAGCGCCTCGGGCGGCTTCTCGATGTGGAGGATCCCCGAGCCCGCGGTCATCCACTGCGTGTCGCCGTTCGTGATGACCCCGCCGCCGCCGTTCGAGTCGGCGTGCTCGAAGGTGCCGTCCATCATGTACGTGACGGTCTCGAAGCCGCGGTGCGGATGCCAGGGGGTCCCCTTCGCCTCGCCCGGCGCGTACTCGACCTCACCCATCTGGTCCATGTGGACGAAGGGGTCGAGGTCGGCGAGGTCGACACCCTGGAAGGCTCGCCGCACGGGGAATCCCTCGCCCTCGTAGCCCTTCGGCGCGGTCGTGACCGCCTGGACGGGTCGCTGGCGGGCGGCGAGCGGGCTGGGCTCGGGAACCCGCGGCAGGATCGTGATGTCGTCGACGGTGACGGCTGGCATGGGTCGGACCTCGTGCTGCTCTTTGCACAGACGATAGTTGCACAGGCAACTATCGTCAAGCGCTCCTCGGTTCAGCAGCCTAGCCGGGTTCGACGCCGACGTGGGTAGTCCCACCCTCGTTGATGCGGGCCGGGCTGATCGACGAGGTCCGCCTCTTCGTGGTCCCCGTGCTCCTGGGGGCCGGCAGGCCGTTCTTCCCACCGCCGGCAGATCGCGTGGGGCTGAAGCTTCTCGACAGTCGGACCCTCGGCTCCGGCGTGGTCGACCTCCGGTACGAGGTCGCCAGCCCGGCGGGATGAGCGCCGGCCATGGAGCATCGCGGATCGCCTCACTCCCCCACTCCGGCCTGGCAGCCGTGCCCACGCCGACGCGAGGGACCAGGCGCCGAGCACGTCGTGCCGATCGCACCTTGACGCGAGGAGCGGGCCGGTCGACGCTGGCACAGGACGCGACCCGGACGGACCGGGCGGCCGGCACTCGAGGCGGCGCGCCATGGAGATCGTGGGTGTCATCGCGGTGCTCGCTCTCGTGATCGGGCTGGTGGTGCTCGCCTGGCGCCCGGCGCGCGGGCGACGGCGCACCGCCGAGGAGGCGCTCGAGAGCGACGCCCTCCGTCGCGAGCAGGAGAGGAACCTGACCGACGCCACGTACGCGGGCGACCGGTACCAGGTCCGGCCGCGTCGATAGCTCCGGCGCGTCGCTGACCCGGCCGCGTCGCTAGGTCCGGCCGCCCAACCGGCGTTGGTGGCCTTCACGCCGCAGGAGGTACCAGTGAAGATCGGGGTCATCGTGCCGCAGGGCTGGCAGGGCGAGTACGACGGCTGGGAGACCGAGGCCGCCTGGAAGCGGACGACCGAGGTTGCCCGCCAGGCCGATCGGCTCGGCTTCGAATCGATCTGGCTGTTCGACCACTTCCACACGGTGCCCCGGCCGACCGATGAGATCACCTTCGAGTCGTTCACCTCGCTCGCGGCCCTCGCGGCCCTCACCGAGCGCGTGCGGCTCGGCCACATCGTCGTCTGCACGGCGTTCCGGAACCCGGGCCTCACGGCCAAGATGATCAGCACGATGGACGCCATCAGCGGCGGCCGGATGGAGCTCGGCATCGGGGCCGGCTGGAAGCAGGACGAGTGGCTCGCCTACGGTTACGGCTTCCCGGAGACGAAGGAGCGACTCGCCCGGCTCGGCGACGACCTCGAGGTCATCGTCCGGATGCT
This sequence comes from uncultured Chloroflexia bacterium, assembly GCA_963725875.1. Classification (GTDB taxonomy): domain Bacteria; phylum Chloroflexota; class Limnocylindria; order Limnocylindrales; family CSP1-4; genus CTSoil-043. The sequence goes on from CAVRZZ010000003.1 coordinate 328,734, forward strand.
CGACGGCGGCCGCTCCACCCACGCGACGTACGAGGGTACGTACGCCCACGTCCACGACGCGATCAACGTGCCGAAGCCGGTCCAGCGGCCGCGCGTCCCGATCATGGTCGGCGGCAACGGACCGAACGTCACCTGGCGCCTGGCCGCCCGCCTCGCGGACGAGCTGAACGTCGACGGGATGCTGCCGGCCGACGTCCTGGCCGCGCTGCCGACGATCCGGGCCCGCTGCGAGGAGATCGGCCGCGACCCGGCGACGCTCCCCGTCTCGGTCCACATCTGGCACGAGATCCTGCCGCCGCCCGGCGCGGCGCGGGTCGAGATGCTCGCTGCCTACCGCGAGGCCGGCGTGAGCCGGGTCATGACGCTCCTGCGGGAGTCGGCCATGTCCGACGAGGCGCTCGAGGCGTTCGCCGCGGACGCCCGGGCCTCCGGGGCGCTGCTGGCGTAGCCCAGCGCGAGGGGCGCGGGTGCGCCACCCGGGTGGGGCGCCATGCGGCGCCCGGGTGCGACGCGGATGCGACTCAGAGGCCGAAGCCCGCCCGCGGGGCAGCCTCGAGGGGGACCGAGGCCGCGGTCACGCCGGGGCTGGACGACCAGCGCTCGATCAGCGTGAACGTGCGCTCGGTGACGACCGCCAGGAGCGCGACGAGGATCGCGCCGGCCACGAGGCGCGCCGTGCCCTCGGCGCCGCGGAGGGCGAAGCCGTCGACGATGTAGCGGCCCAGGCCGCCGCCGGCGACAAGGGCGCCGAGCGTCGCGGTCGCCACCACCTGGACGGCCGCCGTCCGCGCCCCGACGAGGATGAGCGGCATCCCGATCGGGACCTCCACCCGGCGGAGGACCTGCGCCTCGCGCATCCCCATGCCACGGCCCGCCTCCACGATGTCCCGGTCCACCTCGCTGATCGCGATGTGGACGCCGGCCAGCAGCGGCGGGACCGCGAGGAGCACGAGCGTCGGGATGGTCGTCGGCGCGCCGAGGGCTCCCGTCCACGTGAAGAACACGAGCAGCAGCGCGTAGGACGGGACCGCCCGCCCGATGCTGGCCACGTTCATCACGGCCGTGCCCCAGCGCCCGGTGTGCCCGGTGTAGAGCCCGACCGGCACGGCAATGAGCGTGGCGAGCAGGAGCGATGCGCCGGCGAGCGCGACGTGCTCCAGGGTGCGCACGGGGATGCCGTCCGGCCCGCTCCAGTGCGCCGGGTCGAGGATCCAGGCGATGCCGCTGCCGAGGATGTCCACCGGTCAGGCCTCCCGCGTCCGGGACCACGGGGTGAGAGACCGCTGGAGCCCCACGAGCAGCAGGTCGAGCGTCACCGCCAGCACGACCGACATCACGACGCCGACGTAGACCATGGTCGGGAAGCCCCGGTTGAAGCCGCGCAGCATCAGCTGGCCGAGGCCCCCCTCGCCGATGAGCGCGGTCACCATGACGAGGCCGATCGTCGTGACCGTTGCCAGGCGAACCGAGGTGACGATGACCGGCACGGCCAGCGGCAGCTCCACGCGGGACAGGCGCTGGCGGCTCGTGTAGCCCATCCCGGTGGCCGCCTCCATCGCGTCGGGCGGCACCCCGTCGAGCCCGGACACGATCCCGCGGATGAGGATGAGGAGCGTGTAGCTCACCAGCCCGATCTCGGCCGTGAGGACCGTGAGGCCCGTGAACGGCACGAGCACCGCGAAGAGGGCCAGGCTCGGGATCGTGTAGAGCAGGCCGGCGATCCCCGCCACCGGACCGTAGAGGCGCCGCCAGCGGTGGACGAGGAGGGCCAGGACCAGGCTGATCGCGAAACCGACACCGACCGCGATGAGCGTCAGCTGGAGATGGTCGAGCGTCGCCGCCGCGATCTCGTCGAGGTTCCCGGCGATCCAGTCCCAGCTGATGTTCACGGGGCCGAGGCCCCGGGCTCGAGGGGCTCGACCCCGCCGTCCGGCCCAGCCGTGTCCCGGAGGAGCGCGGCGATCCCCGCGACCGTGACGAGGCCCAGCACGCGGCGGTCGTGATCCACGACGATCCCGGCGTGGACGTCCGCGTCGAGCAGCCGCGAGAGGGCATCCTTGACCGTGGCCGAGCGGTCGACGACGGGCTCGGCCGCCACGATCGGCGTCCGGGCCAGCGGGACCCCCGGTCGGACGTCGTCGCGGGCGACCCAGCCGGCAGGGCGCTCCCGGTCGTCGACGAGCAGCAGCCAGGGGAAGGAGCCGGCCAGCGCGCGCAGGTGCTCGGCGCTGCCGGTGTCGCCGATGTTGGCGGTGACGGGCCGCAGGAGCTCCAGGTCTTCCACCCGCCGCAGGCTCAGGCGCTTGAGGCCGCGGTCGGCGCCGACGAACCGGGCGACGAACGAGGTCGCGGGACTGGCCAGGATCTCGGTCGGCGGCCCGAACTGGGCGAGCACCCCGCCATCCTGCAGGACGGCGACGAGGTCGCCCATCTTGATGGCCTCGTCGATGTCGTGGGTCACGAAGAGGATCGTCTTGGCCAGCGCCTCCTGGAGGCGCAGGAACTCGTCCTGCAGGCGCCCCCGGACGATGGGGTCGACCGCCCCGAACGGCTCGTCCATGAGCATGATCGGGGGGTCGGCGGCGAGGGCGCGGGCCACCCCGACGCGCTGGCGCTCGCCGCCCGAGAGCTGGACCGGGAAGCGCGCGGCGTAGGTGGCGGGGTCGAGCCCGACGAGCCGGAGCAGCTCCTCCGCGCGGTCGCGCTGGCGCGCCGCGGGCCAGCCCAGCAGCCGGGGAACGGTCGCCACGTTCTGGGCGATCGTCTGGTGCGGGAAGAGGCCGACCTGCTGGATGACGTACCCGATGCTCCGCCGAAGGTCCGTCACCTCGCGGGTGGCAGCGTCCACGCCGTCGATCAGGATGCGGCCCGACGTCGGCTCGATGAGCCGGTTGACCATCTTGAGGGAGGTCGTCTTGCCGCAGCCCGACGGGCCGACGAGCACGCAGATCTTCCCGGCGGGAACGACGAACGAGAGGTCGTTGACGGCCCCGGGGGTCCCGTCCCCCGGCTCGCCGCGGCCGTACCGCTTGGTGACGTGCTCGAACTCGACCGTGGCGGCGCGGCCCCCGGGCTGGGCGCCGACCTCACGCACCGGGCGCGCTTCGTCGTGCTGCACGTCCTGCCCTGTCCTCCCTGTCGCCCCGGCGGCGCCGAGAGAGACCGCCCGGCGGGCGGCCCCTCGTCGACGGCGGTGGGGACGCCTACGGCGCCGGCTGGGCCAGGTCGCTGAGCTTGGTGAGGGCGTACTTGTCGGCCGTCGCCTTCGTGACGACGAAGCCGTTCTGGTCGGTGGCGGGCGCCGGATCGAGGGCGGCGAGGCCCTTCGGCGCCAGCCGCTCGTTGAGCTTGGCCACCGTCGCGGCCGGGTCGGTCGATGCCTCGCCGGCTCCGCCGTTCACGAACTCGAGCACGGTCGCCGCGTACTCCGCGACGATGTCGATCTCGCCGGCCTCGAGGGCCGGGAAGACGATCTCGCGGTTGCCGAGCTGGAACTTGCGCTCCACGGTGAACCCGTCCGCCTCGAGGACCTGGGCGTAGACAGCTCGCCGAGGATCTCCTGCTCGTAGAAGTTCGTGGAGCCGACGGTGACGGTCTTGCCGGATCCCGTGGTCCCGGCGGTGAGCCCATTGGCCGCCAGCCAGGCGCTTGGCGACGTCCTTGGGGTCCTTCTGGTCCACCGAGCACCTGGCTGTTGAGGTCGGTGAGGACCTCCTGGGTGAGCCTCGCGATCCAGCCGTTCAGGAGGTCGGCGATCGCCGGCGTCGCGTCGAGGACCTCCTGGCGCAGGACCGGCACGAGGTTGTCGGCGAGCTGCAGCTGCTTGTCGTCCGCGAGGAGGACGAAGCCGTTGGCGGCGATCGACGGGTCCGAGGTCGAACAGGAGGCCGACGTCGACCTGGCCGTTCTTGACGGCCTCGATCGTGATCGGGCCGCGCCACGTCGAGCGGCTTGAACTCCTTGAACATGAGCCCGTAGGTCTTCTCGAGGCCGACCGCGCAGAACGGGCGCTGGGGGCACTCGGGCGGCCCGCCGAGCACGAGGGTGCTCGCGAGCGTCGCCCCGGATGGGCTGGCGGTCGTGGGTTCGGAGGGTGCCACGCTGGTGGCGGGCGATGGTGACGGGCTGCTCCCACCCGACGAGCAGGCACCGACGACCAGCGCCAGCAACGTCGCCCCGAGAGCGAGCACGCGGGTTGTCCGCATTGGGTCAAGGTCCTCCAGTGTGGCCCGCGCCGGCGGCGCATGGGTCGACCCCATGGTACCCGCGCGGCGCTGTAACCCCGGTCACAGCGGGGTTACCCGGCCCCGGGGGATGGCCGAAGCCGTGGTGCCAGCGCTCCTACGGCCCCTCGCCCTCGGCGGCTGCCGGGCTCGCGGTCACGGCGCGGTGTCGAGGGTGCGCACCGCCTGCGTGAAGAGGCCGCCCATGACCCGCGCCGTCGTGGGGAAAGCGTGGATCGTGTCGGCCAGGACGTCGAGCGTCGTCCGCGTCCTGATGGCGAGGACCGCCTCGTGGATGACCTCCGACGCGGCAGGGCCGGCGACGAACGCGCCGAGCAGGGTCCGCGTGGAGCGGTCCACGACGATCGTGACGTGGCCGCTCGCCTCGGCGACGTAGCCCTTGGCGCTCGTCGCCAGGTCGGCCACCTCCTCGAAGGCGTCGGCTCCCGCGGCCAGCGCCTGCTCGAGCGAGAGCCCCACGCCGGCGACCTCGGGGTCCGTGTAGACCGCGCCGGGGATCGCCCGGTCGTCGGGGCGCACGCCGTCGCCGAGCGCGATGCGGACGGCCATCTCGCCCTGGTAGTGGGCGACGTGGGTGTGCATGTCGCGGCCGGCCGGGTCGCCCGCGACGAACACGCCGTCGGCGATCCGGAGGTCGGGGCCGACGTGGAGGCGGCCCTCGGTCACGTCGAGCCCGAGCGTCTCGAGCCCCAGGTCGGCGAGCGGCAGGGTCCGGCCGACGGCCAGCATCACCTCGTGGCCCTCCACGGCCGTGCCGTCGGAGAGATCGATCGCGTGCGCGCCCGACGCGCTCGCGCCCGCCCGCACGCGGATAGCCCGGACGCCGGTCCGGACGTCGACACCGTCGCGGCGCAGGGTCGCCTCGAGCGCAGCAGAGTTGCGGGGATGGTCCCTGGCATGGACTCGCGGCTGGGAGGCGATCAGCGTGGTCGGGACGCCGTACCGCGCGAAGACCTGGGCCATCTCGACGCCGGTCGGCCCGGCACCGAGGATCACGAGGCTCGCCGGCAGCCGGCGCGTCGAGGTCGCCTCGCGGTTGGTCCACGGCGTGATGGCATCGAGGCCCTCGATGGCGGGGATCTTCGGCTGCGACCCGACCGCGATCACGATGTGGCGGGCCCGCAGCTCGTGCTCGGTCCCGTCGTGCGTGACGACCACCCGGCCGGGGCCGGAGATCCGGCCGACGCCGCGGACCACGATCGCGCCGGCCGCCTCGAGCCCGGCCACGTGACCGGCGTCGCTCGGGACATCGGTCCCCTCACGGCTGATCATGTAGTCGCGGCGGGCAGACGCCCGCTCCCAGTCGTAGTCGCCCCCGGCGGCGTGGACCGCCGCGGCGTGGAGCAGCGTCTTGCTCGGCATGCAGGCCCAGAAGGGGCAGGACCCGCCGAACAGCTCGCGGTCGACGACGGCGACCGTCGCGCCGCGGGCGCCTGCCAGGTAGGTCGCGGCTTCGCCGGCCGGACCGGCACCGATGACCACGAAATCGAGCTGTTCATCCATGAAGGGTCGGTCGTCTCCAGTGCGCCCGGGTCCGCGGATGCCGCCGTCCCGGCGGCAGACGAGCACCCTGGGCCGGCTCGTCACCCGTCAGCCTACCCCCACCATGGCCCGCGCCACCGTGGCCTGCAGTACGTTCCTGCACGCACCGCCCCACGCAGGTGGACCCGCCAATGATCCAACCTCGTCATTGACACCCGGCCGGCCGCGGGGTTCACTGGCCGCGGACGCCAGCCCGGGGCCGTCGGGACGGCGCCGCCGGTGCGGCCGGGTCGCCGGCGCTGCAACCGTGCCAGAGGGGGGAGCCATGGATCCGCAGCAGCGCCGCGAAGCGGTGCGCTACCGCAGCATCCGTTTCGCGCTCGACGCGATCACGCGGCCCGCGCCGCAGGTCGCGGCGCCGGAGTTCCTGGCCGCTCCGGAGGCCGTGGCCGCGGCCACGAGCCTGCGGGCCGTCGTCGCCCAGCCGAACGTGGTCGCAATCGGGATCGCCGAGAAGGAGACCGGCGGCCGGATGACCGGCGAGCTCGCCCTCACCTTCTACGTCGAGAAGAAGCGCGACGTCCCGGCGGCGCAGGCCGTCCCCGCGGCGGTCCCGTCGTCGCTCGTCAGGCGCGACATCCCGACCGACGTCGTGGAGCTCGGCGTGATCGCGCCGGAGGCGCTGGTCCAGAAGACGCCCGTGGTGCCGGGCTTCAGCATCGGGCATCCCGACATCACCGCGGGCACCCTCGGGGCGCTCCTGGGCCCGCGGACGCGGCCGCGCATCCTGGGCAACAGCCACGTCCTGGCGGACAGTGGCCGGGCCGCCATCGGCGACCACATCGTCTACCCCGGGCCCCTCGACGGCGGCGTCGACGGCGACCTCGTCGCCCACCTGGACCAGTTCGTGCCGTTCGACACGAGCGGGGCGTTCGTGAACACGATGGACGCGGCGGTCGCCACCGTGGTGCCGGCGCGACGGGCCGAGCTTCGCTCGCGGATCGCGCTGCTCGGGCTGGTCCCGGGCGTCACGGCGGTCCCGGCCCGGGGCATGAAGGTCACGAAGGTGGGCCGCACGACGGGCCTCACGCTCGGCGAGATCCGCGACGTCAACTTCCGGTTCGTGCTCGACTACGGGCCCGGGGTCGGCTCCGTCGGCTTCACCGACCAGGTCCTGTGCACGCGCTACACGGACGGCGGCGACTCCGGCTCGCTCGTGCTGGAGGAGGGCACCGGCCGCGTGGTCGGCCTGCACTTCGCGGGGGCGAACGGCGGGAGCGTCTTCTCCCCCATCCGGCCCATCCTGCGCCGGGTTCGCGGCCGGCTCATCCGCGTCCCGCTCAACGAGGCGTAGCGACGAGCCATGGCGACGCTGAAGGACGCCGAACAGGCGCGCGAGCAGGCCGCGGAGCAGCTCCGGGGCCTGGGCGCCCATGCCATCTCGGTCGAGGAGGTGCCGCCCGACGAGGCCGCGGCGGCGCCGGACGCGACCGGCGCGGCGCGCCGCCTGTCGCGCGACGAGCCGCGGCGACGAAGGGCAGACCGCCGTGACGGCGGCGGCCCGGCGCCGGAAGGCACGGAGCCGACCGAAGGGGCCGACGCCACCGAGGACGGCTCGCTGGGCGGCGGGCCGCGGCGCCGGCGGCGAAGGCGGACGTTCGCGGTGGTCGCCTGGTTCGCGGACGAGCCGCCCGCCGACCTCCCGCAGGCACTCGAGATCAGGGCCGGGACGCGGAAGAAGACCGTCCCGCTCCGGACGCGCCGCGTGGAGCGCTTCCGGGCCGAATAGCGCAGTCCGCCGATGCCGGCGAAGGAGTGGGGTCGTCGGGGCGCCGTCGCCGACGACCCGGAGAGGAGGAGACGATGCGCGTCGTGCTGATCCACGGGCGGGCCGCCGCCATGGATGTCCCGGAGATCATGGCCCGCGAGTGGGAGGCCGCCCTCCGCTTCGGCCTGCGGCGTGCCGGGTCGAACGTCCCGGCCGCGAAGATCGACGTCCGGTTCGCCTTCTACGGGTCGGTCTGGCGTCCCGACGAGCGCCAGCCGCTGCCGCCGATCGACTTCGGCCCCGCCGCTCCCCAGCTGGGCCTGCCGGGGCTCGGCGACATCTCGCTGTGGGTGGACCAGCACTTCGGCGTGGGCGCACCCCTGATGGACCTGCTGCTCCGCGACCTGGACGAGTACTACGAGCAGCCCGATCTCCGCAAGCTCACCAACGACCGCCTGGTCAGCGCCTGTCGCGACGGGCTGCCGCCGGGCGAGCGCGTCGTCGTGGTCGCCTTCAGCATGGGGACGCTCGTCGCCTACGACGCCCTGCGCGCGGACCCGGCGCTGCCGGTCGGCGCCCTGGTCACGTGCGGATCCCCGCTCGCGATGCCCTCGATCTACCGGCGGGTGGAGGCCACGGCCCCCCGCGGCATGCGGCCCCGCACGCCGTTCCCCAAGCAGCTGCGGCTGTGGGTCAACGCCTGGACCAAGGACGACCCTGCGACCGCCGGGCACCACGACATGGCCGCCCGCTTCCCGGCCCCGGACCCCAATGCGCAGCACGTCCAGGATCTCGAGACGTGGGGTCGGTCGGCGGCTCCGACCGCCCCGGCCGGGGCCCACGACGCGCTCGACTACCTCAGCTCGCGGGTCGTCGGCACCGCGGTCGACGCCGCGCTGCGCGTGCTGTGAACGGTAGGATGCGCGGGTGAGGATCATCGTCGACGTCGTGGCGGATCCCGCGGACCGGCCGCCCTGCGGCGCCCGCGTCCGCGTCGAGGCGCGCGACACGACGTACGAGGACGCCCCGGCCGAGACCGTCGCGGCGGCCGACGGAATCGTGCGCGACGACGAGGGCGCCGCGCTCGAGACCGTGGAGCTGGAGCTGACCGTCGTCCCCGCCGTCTCCACGATCTGGGTCCACGTCGACGTGGACGGCGACGGGCGCGTGAGCCTCGGCGACTACGTGACGATGGCCTCGTTCCCGGTCCCGGCCCATGGACGGCGGGCGCGTGACCGTCGCGGTCAGGCGGGTCTGACCAGCCAGTCGGCGAGGGCCTGCGTGATCGGCTGGCCGGTCCGCTGCTCGATGAAGAGGAACTCGCCGGCGGTGTTGACCTCGAGGAAGACGTGGTCGCCGGCCGGGGTCCGGCGCAGGTCGATGGCGCCGTACACCAGGCCCAGCCGGTCCATGAGCGCCCGCAGCCGGGCTTCGACGTCGGCCGGGAGGTCGGTCGCGGTCGTGCTCGCCTGGCCGAGGGACATCCGGAAGTCCACCGGGTAGTCGGTCGCCCGGGCGTCGATGGCGGCCGGAAAGATCCGGTCGCCCACGATGGTCACGCGCAGGTCGGCCTCGGCCTCGATGTACTCCTGGAAGATGACCGGGGCCACCCGGACCGCGTCCAGCATCTCCATCTCGGTCTCGCGCACGAGGCGCGTCTCGCGCCACACCTGGTGAGTGGCGGAGAAGGTCTTGAAGATCGTGCGTCCGATCTCCCGGGACTCGATGAACGCCCGGGCGGCGATCGGGTCGGACGTGATCAGGGTGCGCGGCACGGTCAACCCGATCTCCGAGGCGACCCGCAGCTGCCACGCCTTGCGGCCCGCGATCTCGTCGCGGTCCGGCGGGTTGCACCACGGGACGTCCAGCAGCAGCCACAGGCCGTTGATCGCCTCGTTCCACTCGTTGGCCGTGAACATCCGCGTATCGAAGTCGCTCACCTCGGAGACGTCGGCCACCTGGGGCCGACGCCACCAGACGGCGTGCACGTTCCCGAGATCGACCGGCGGCCCGTCCGCCGGTCGATACTCGAGCGCCGGGCGGCGCGGGTCCGCGTAGTCGATCGTCAGCGCCGCCCGGCCGGGGAGCTCGGACAGGTCCAGCAGCAGGACCTCGTGCCCCCCGGCCCGGAGGACGTCGATGACGTGCGCGGCGTGGGGGTCTCCCGGGTGAGAGACGACCAGGATCACGCCCGTGGGGGCTCAGCCACCGGTGGCTCGATCGTGGGCGTCCAGTGCCTGGCCGAGCGCCCCGGACGTCTCGTCGAACTGCGCCTGGAGCTGCTCGCGCAGGGCGTCGACCTGGGCGATCTGCTCGGCCAAGGCTCCGAGCTGGGCGTCGAGTGCCGCGGCGGCCGGCTCGAGGTCCGCGACATCGCCGGCGGCCGGCGCCTGGTGCGGCGCCACGACGGCGAAGGGCAGGCCTCCGCCGAGGCGCCCACCGAGACCCGGCTGCACGACGGGATTGACGACCGGGTTGACGAGCGGGCCGGGGTTGATCACCTCGACCAGGGTGCCGATCGGGTCGCGGCCCGCCTCCTTGATCGTGTCGAGGGCCAGCTCCTTCCGGGTGTCGGTGATGGCCTCCTTGCGCGTGTCGAAGGCGATCTCCTTCCGGGTGTCCAGGCGGAGGTCCTTGATCTGCTCCTTGCGCGTGTCGAAGATCTGGTCCTTGGGGATCTCCTTGAAGGTCGTGACGGGGCACATCGCGTTGGCGGAGGCGATGTCACCCGCGCTCAGGGCGGTGCGCTGGCCGATCGTCGCGGCCGGGTTGAGCGGCGTGATCGTGTCGCTGCCGTCGGTCGAGAACGCGTTCCGCGGGTAGTGCATGATCGAGCCGTAGTCGTACGGCCCCACGTCGTCGCCGTCCGCGATGTGCTGGTTGAAGTTGTGCTCGAGGCCGGCCTGGATCTTGTCCCAGTGGATGGTGACGAATGCGTCGCGATCCTCCCGGCTCTGCTCGTGCCAGAACCCGATCGTGTGGCCGATCTCGTGGATCGTGTTGCCGGTCGTGCAGCCGGCCGCCAGGTTGACGAACTGCTGGCCGCCGCGCCGCCCGACCGACGAAGAGCAGCCGGTCGACGGGCGGAACGTGACGAAGTCCGCCTCGCCTGTCCGCGCCACGAACCGGAAGCCGGTGTTCGCCTGCCAGTGGGCGATCGCGTCGGTGACGCGGGCCTGGTTCGGCAGCGCCGGGTCGACGGTGAAGGGGACGGTGCAGTTGGGCCAGCGGAACTGCGCGCCGCTGATGATCACGCTCTCGGGCAGCGCCCCGCTGACCTGGGCCCGCAGCGCCTCGCTGGCCCGCTCGACCTCCTCGACCGTGCCCAGGACGATGTCGCCCTCGAACATGGCCAGCCCGTCGACCGCCACGTACTGGACGGCCCGGTGGTGGAAGGTGTTCCCCGCGATCAGGGCGGTGCGGACGTCGTTGCCCGTACGCTGCTCGCCGGGATCGTCGGAACTGGCGTTGCCGCCACGCTTCGGAGCCATGGCCCCCCCTTTCGGCCGCACGGAGGGGCCCCCTTGGCATGGTCACCCGTGGAACGGACCCCCCACCGCGCCTCTTGCGACGATAGGGCGCGACGCGGATCCGGTCAACCCGGGACGATGGTCCAGGGGCCTTGGTGGGACCCGCAACGGAGGCGCGGGTGGCGGGCGGGGCCCGGGTGGGACCCGCGTGACCGGACCGCAGCGCCCGCCCGGCACCACGGCCGGCGCGCCTCACTCCTCCCCGATGTCCTCGTTCCAGAGATCGGGGTGCCCGGCGATGAACTCGCGCATCAGCTCGACGCACGCGTCGGAGTCGAGGACGGCCACCGCCACGCCGCGCGAGCGCAGGTAGTCCTCCCCTCCGACGAAGCTCCGGCGCTCCCCGATGACGACGCGGGGGATCCCGTAGAGGAGGATCGCGCCCGTGCACATGTCGCACGGCGAGAGCGTCGTGTACATCGTCGACCGGCGGTACACCGACGCGGGCAGGCGTCCGGCAACCTCGAGCGCATCGGTCTCGCCGTGGCGGATCGCGCTCCCCTGCTGGACCCGCCGATTCCGACCGGCCCCGAGGACCCGCCCGTCGGCGACGAGCGCCGCCCCGATCGGGACGCCGCCCTCGTCGCGCCCGATCCGCGCCTGCTCGATCGCGACCTCCAGGAAGGCGCGGTCGACGGCCGCCTGGTCGGCGGGCGGCTCGCCGGCATGGAGGTCTTTCATCTCGGGCCGGGCTGCGGCGTTGCCGGCATGACCCCTCCTCAGTGCCGGAAGCCCGCCGCGGCGTACGGGTCGACGAGCGGCTCGCGCTGGCGTTCGAGGCGCGGCAGCTGCCGCTTCAGGTCCGCCAGGAACAGGTCGGCCACGTCGTGGCTGAAGCCGCGCTTCACGACCACCCGCAGCGCGGCGAGGTCGGTCCGGTTGGCCGGGAACGTGTACGCCGGGACCTGCCAGCCGCGCTCGCGGACGGCGTTCGAGACGTCGAAGGCCGAGAAGTTCCGCACGTCGTCCCGGAGCGTGAAGGCGAAGACGGGCAGCTCGTCGCCGCGGGTGAGCAGCTCGAAGGCGCGCGCTGGAGCCGGGGACAGGATCGCAGCCATCGAGCGGGGCGGCGACCGGGCCGGGCGGCCGTTCGGGGAGGACGGCCATCCAGGCCCGGTCGCCGCGGGAAGCCCCGCAGGGGGCGTCGACCATGGCGCCGACACGATCGGCCGCCATGCCCGTTCTCGCTCCGGGCACCGGGCAGACGGCGTCGGCCTGGCGGTGGCGGGAGTGATCACCTCCAGGCGGTGACCGTCCCGCTGCTCGCGGATACGCTGCCGCCGGCGTAGAAGTAGACGGTGTAGGTCCCTGGCGGCCGTGAGGTCGTCGCGGCGCTGAAGCTCTTCTTCCTGCCCGAGGAGGTCGCGAGAGCACCCGACGGCGGGCTCCGACGCACCGGGTTCGCGCCCCCGGCAAACGGGTTGCCGGCGTAGACGGCCAGGGTGCCCTGGACTGTCGTGGGCGTCGTCCATGTTGCGCTCACGGGTCCGGCGGCGGTGCTCGTGACCGTGTACCAGTACCCGTAGCCAGTGCCGAGACCCGGGACCGACACCTGCGCGGACGTGGGCCCAGGCGTGGGCGTCGGGGTCGGCGTGGGCGTCGGCGGTCGGCGTCGGGTCGGGTGTCGGGGTCGGCGTCGGGTCGGGTGTCGGGGTCGGCGTGGGCGTCGGGGTCGGCGTCGGGTCGGGTGTCGGGGTCGGCGTGGGCGTCGGGGTCGGCGTCGGGGTCGGGGTCGGGGTCGGCGTCGGGGTCGGGGTCGGCGTCGGGGTCGGCGTGGGCGTCGGCGTCGGACCGGGTCCGCCCCCGAGTGCGTTGTGCGCCGCGAGGACATCGAGGCGGCCATGGCCGTAGCTGCTGTCCGCGCCGGCAGCTCCCAGGTCGCGCGCGGCATCGGTGAGCGCCGCCGACTGGGCGGCCGGGCTCATCTCGGGATGGGCGCTCAGCAGGAGCGCAAGGGCTCCGGCGACGTGCGGCGCCGCCATGGAGGTTCCCGTCGCCGACTGGTACGTGCCGAAGAGGTCGGCCGTGCGGATCTTCACCCCCGGGGCGACGATCTCCGGGTATGTGGTGGATGCTTCGCCGCACGCCGACGGGCCGCGGCTCGAGGTTGCGTCAATGACGTCGGTGATCTTCGTGTCGCCCACGGCGAGCGCTTCCGGGTAGTTCGCCGGGCTGACGCTCGTCGAGGCGCCGGGGCCGTAGTTGCCGGCCGCGAAGACCGGCACGATCCCGGCTGAGAGCAGCGCCTGGAGGTCCGGCTGGAAGGCCAGGTTGCAGCCCGGCGTGCCGTACGCCCACGAGTTGTTCACCACCTCGGGAGCGTCGGCCGTGGCAGGGTCGCCGTCCGGGTCGAGCACCCACTGGAAGGCGGCGTGGATGGCCGTGGCGGTCGCCGTACCACTGTCGTTGAAGATCTTCGCGGCGATCCAGGTAGCCCCCGGCGCCATGCCGATCGACGTCCCGCCGGCGTCGCCGCCGACGATCACGCCCATGGTGGCCGTCCCGTGGCCGCTCAGGTCGGTCGGCACGCTCGGATGCTGGCCGTAGGGATCGAACCAGGAATCGGCGCCGCCGCGCCAGCGGCCCGCGAGGTCCGGGTGACCGACGTCCACGCCGGAATCCAGGTTCGCGACGACCACGCCCTGGCCGGTGTACCCGAGGGCCCACATGGCTGGCGCGTTGACGAGCGCGACGTTGGGCTCGTTGGGCGCCGACGACATCGGGTCCACTGGTGCCGGCGCGCGTGGCGCAACGGCCCCGGCGGGCACGATGGGGATCTCATCGGGGGTGACGCTGGCCACGTCGGCCCGCGCCGCGATCTCCGCGATCACGTCGGGCGTCGCCGTGACGGACAGCCCGTTGAAGATCCAGAAGGGCGTCTGCCAGGCGACGCGGCCCTGCGCCGCGCGCAGGCGGAGGATCGCCAGCAGCAGACGCTGCGACGCGAGGGCGTGGTCGCGGAGTGCCCGGATGACGGCTGCCAGCCGAGTTCTGCGGTCGGCCCCGCCGATCGACTGCAGGTCGGCTCGCGTTCGCATTGTGACGATGACCGTGGACATTCCGGCCGGCGTGGACCCGCCGGCCGGAGCGTCGGTGAACGTGGCCGGGCCGCGGACGCCCTGGACCGAGGAGTTCGTGCTCGCGGCCACGGGCACGGCCGAGACCAGCAGGACGGCCCCCAGGGCCAGGGCGATGATCCGCCGCATCGGGAATCTCCTGTCAGCTCTGGGCGTCGAGGGGCGCCAGGCGAACGCTGCCGATCACGACGGACACCGAGGTGCCGCGCTGGATCGCGCCGCCGGGGTTCGGGTAGAGGATGAAGTAGTTGCCACCGTCGAGGAGCGTGACCTTGTGCCGCATCCCCGTCGGCGCGCGGACGACGGCCCCGCTCGACTCGACGAACAGCTCCGGCATGGCCGTCGCGTCGTGGAGGACGTGGGCCGCCTTCTCCTTGTCGGTGACCGTGAAGCGCAGGTCGATCATGCCCCCGGCCGCGCTGACCGCCACCAGGTTGACCCTGATGCCGTAGTCCTGCTCCATCTTCGCCGCGGACACGACGCGCGCCGCGGCGACATCGGCATCGGATTCGAGGCCGGTTCCCGCCGACCACGTCAGGCCGGCGGCCACGGCCATCGGCAGGATGAGGACGGCCGCGAGGGCCGCAATCCAGGTCCGTCGCCGCATGCCGCGTGGTGGGGTGGCCCCGGCCGGCTCGGGCGGAGCCGGCACGGGACCCTGGGCTTCCGGGACCGCAGCCGCGAGGCTGCGGTCCCGCTCGGAACGCTCGATGCTCGTCATGGCACTACGGCCCGAAGAGCGGCGACACCGATCGCTTGGAGGCGAAGGCGTCGAAGTACATCAGGATGCTGCTGCCGCCGCTGGTGACCGAGCCCAGGCGGACCGCTCCCACGGAGCCCGCGCTGGTCGTGGCCAGCGTCTGCGACACCGCACCATCGACGTAGAGCGCGAGCGTGCCCGGGTTGGGGCCGACGCTGCCCACGGCCTGCCACACCACCTCGATGCGGTGAGCCGCGTTCGTGACGTTGACCCACGCCGGGTTGGCAGTGGCGCCCACCTGGATCTGCACCTGCGTCTGCCCCGCACTGAGGCGGTACCGAACGTGGAACAGCTGGGTGCCGAAGGTGTTGGACGTCGCAGCAGCGAGGATGTCCTGGCCGCTGGACGCATTGGCACGGGGATTGAAGGAGAACTGGGCGTCGTACGTCGGCCATGCCGGGTTGGCGGCCGTGCCGAAGTTGTACTGGACGTAGTTGGTGTTGTTGCCCTGGGCCTGCAGGCCGCGGGCGCCAACGAGCGCCGCTGCAGTCGACACATTCAGGCGGTTGGTCGTGTTGGTGGACCGGCTGGTCCAGCCCCACGGGGCGCCGCCCGTGTCGAAGCCGTTCGAGAAGATGGCGACCGCGACGAGGGACACGGTCGCGCTGCTGGTGGTCGTGCTCCAGTTGCCCGCCGCGTCACGGACGCGGACGCCCACCGTGTGGTTGCCCGTGGTGAGCGAGCCCGCAGGGATGGCGGCGGCCAGGCCGGCAAAGGGCGTCCCTCCGCCCGGCGCCGGAGCGGCCGTGTCGATCCAGTACTCGCCGCCGGCAACGCCGCTAGCGAGGCCCGCGACGGGCGGGTCGGCAGCGCCGTCTACCGTCACGTTGATGCCGCCACCGAGCGTCGGGTTGACGGCCGCAAGGGTGATGCCCGTGAACGTGGGCGCGGTCTTGTCGATGAGGAGGACGACGGAGGCCGTCGCACCCCAGTTGCCCACCGCGTCCCTGCCGTGGACGTAGATCGTGTGGTTGCCGGCAGTGAGCAGGTCGATCGTGGTGAGCGGGACGTCGGCGTAGCCGGTCTCGCTCGCGGCATTGAAGACGCCGTCGTTGGCGACGAACGGGAAGCCGGAGCCGTTGGCGCCGACGGTGTCGATGAAGCCCTCGCCGGCGGCGACGGTGCTGGTGGCGCTGCTGAAGGCCGCGCTGACGCGCACCGACGGGTTGCTGGTGCTCTGACCGTATTGCCCGTTGTTGGCGGCGGGCGGGTTGGTCACGACGCCCGAGGTCGTCGGACCGGTGGCCACCACCTCCAGGGTGATCGTGGTGAAGGGACCCCAGTTGCCCGCTGCGTCCTGGGCATGGACCGAGACCACGCCGCTCTGGCCGGCCGGGATGGTCGCCGAGAGGCTGACGATCGGGGCCGTGTTGTTGCGAGCCACGGTGATGCCGGTGCCGTTTGCACCCGGCGTGCCGATGAAGTACTCGGCCGCGACAACGTTGCCGTTGCCGGTGGCCGCGTCGCTGGCGGTGCCACTGAGGGCGACGGAGACGGTCCCGCTGGACGGGTTCGGGTTGAGCACGAGCGCGCTCGTGGCGGGACCCGTCGTGTCGATCGTGAAGTTGGTGGAGCTGAAGGCGCCCCAGTTGCCAGCGGAGTCCTGGCCGTGGACGTAGACGGCATGCGAGCCGCTCGACAGCGAGCCGAGCGTGATCGAGGCGTTGACCGAGGCGGTCGGCGACCCGAACGTGCCCGACATCGCCGTGCCCGACCCAGCCGCGCCGGTGGTGTCGATGAAGTACTCGGCGCCCGTGACACTGCTATTGCCCGTGTCGACGTCGCTGACCGAAGCGGCCAGGGCGCCGGACGAGACGGTGAAGGCCACACCGCTCGTGAGCGGACCGACGGTGTCGCCCGTCGACGAGCCGCTCGGCGCGGCGTCGATGAAGGCGAGCATCCCGCCGATCCCGGACGCGGTGCTGTTGTTCAGGGTCATGCTCGCGTCGTAGATCGCGTACTTGGTGGAGACCGCGGTCGTCGCCGGAAGCGTCACGAGCACGTCGGCCGTCTGGCCCGGGGCGATCGTCTCGGCGACCATTCCCCGCGGGACGATCGGGCTGCCGTCCGCGGCGAGCACGGACTGGCGCAGGCCGAGCACCCCGATCGAGTGATGCTGGATCCCCGCGTTGGCGTAGCGCAGCAGGAGCCTGTTGCCGGAGGTCACGTTGATCGCCGGGGCCGTGCCGGAGTACGCCACGCCGTTGAGCAGTGAGTACTTCGGCGCGAAGTACCGCAGGTCGACGGTCCACGGCGTGAGACTGTTGTTCAGGGTCGGGTCGACCTCACCGAGGACGACCATCGCCTCGTCACTGAACGCCGTGGCGGCATCGGCGTAGGCCTGGCCGGGAGCCCCGGCCGGCTGGACGACGAGGACGCCGTACAGGCCCATCGCCACCTGGTACTCCGAGCCGGGGATGAGCCCGGCCTCGTAGAGGTAGGTCCCGGGGGCGCCGGCGACGAATGTGTATGACGTGGAGCCGCCCGCCACCACCCCGGTCAGGTCCGGAGCCATCGCCTGGCCGTCGAAGAGGATCGACGTCGGCCGGGCAAGGTGGTTGACCAGGTTGACGGTGACGGTGTCGCCCGCGGTGGCGACGAGGACGGGACCCGGCAGGGTCGGGCTCCCGCCGTCGGTGGCGCTGAAGCCCCAGACCGTGACGTTCGCCGGTGTGCCGGGCAGCGCAGCGCCGGTAAGGCTGCCGGTCTCGGCCCACAGGTTGCAGGTGACGGTCACCGGCGTGGCACCGCCGGGAGCCGAGCACGCCGTCGAGGTGATCGGCCCGGCGGCAGCCGCCGCCCCCGGGATCAACAGCGCCGCGACGAGCAGCGCCGGACCCAGGACCAGCGAGGAGAGGAGGGTTCGCTTCATCGTTCGATCCGATCTCATGGTCGTTCCCCTACCTCTCATTGCGGACAACTGTTGGGCAGGGGCGGATCGACCCGCGTGTAGGTGATCGGCCCGGTCATGTTCACGCCCCACGACGTGATCTGGTAGAGCGCGTGGTTGTGGGCGATGATGTAGAACTCGCCGCACTCGTTGAGCGTGGAGATGCCAGGCGGCATCGGCTCCGTGACGCCCAGGTACGGGCTGCCGCTGTAGAACATGCCGACGGTGAGGTTCTGCAGGTTCGGCTCGCTGGCAGGCACCGGGTTCGCCGGCGAGTAGTCCTCGTTGTCCCTCCAGTTGAACAGCACGTCCCAGGTCTGGCCGGGGCCGATGTTCACGGAGAACTTGTCGAAGGACATGTCCTGGCCGGTCGGACCCTCGAGCGGTGCGCCGTCGCGGCCGATCACCTTGCCGTTGTTCCCGTGCGGATGGAACGGGTAGTCCTCGGTCCCGACGGACAGGTAGCGGTCGAGGGCCGGATCGGGGTTGGCCGCCGCGTCGTACGGGTGGATCGTCGCCAGCGAGCCGTACGGCTGGCTGGGCAGCCACGAGGCGAAGTTGTCGGCGATGCTGTCGGGGAACCCGCGGCCATTGATCAGCCAGTAGCGCGGGTGGTAGGTGTTCATGTTGAAGGCCTTGGTGCCCTTCAGGACCGCAGCGTTCAGGTACGGGTCGATCTCGGAGAGCAGGACCAGGAACTCGGTGTCAGGGTTGAACTTCGAGTCGACCCGGTCGTTGGCCCAGTCGGGGTGGTCCGCCGGCCGCACGATCAGCGCTCCGAAGAGGCCCATGCGCACCTGCACCTGCGGGCTCGAGAAGAAGCTCGAGCCGCTGGTCCGCTGCCCGCCGCCGCTCTCGTAGAGGAACGTGCCGGGCTTGGAGGCGACGAAGCTGTAGGTGACCGTGCCGCCGCCCGGCTGCGCGGCCTGCGCGAGCGAGGTGAGCGCCCCGCCGACGAACTGCGGCTGTGAGGGCACGCCGTCCGCGGTGACGTTCTCCTGGCCCGGGAAGATGATCGACACGGCCGGCGCGCTCTTCGGCGACGACGTCGTGAACGCGTTCTTCAGGATGACCGTGACGGTGTCGCCCTCGGTGACGCACAGCACGGGCCCCGGGTGCTGGAAGGGCCGGCTGCCCTCCGAGAAGCCCCACATGTACGCCGTGGTCCCGTCCGGCAGGTTGATGTACCCCGCCTTCGTCGTCAGCGTGAACGTCGGGTTCGGGCCGGCGCTTGTCGTGCAGGCGATGCCGGTCCGGTTCGCGGACTCCGTGGCCGCCAGGGTCGGCCGCACGGCCGCCGACGACAGCAGCACGCTGGAGACCAGGACCGACGAGACCGCGAGCGCCAGCGCCGGGTGGGCGCGCGGGCGCGAGAATCGTCTCATCGTCATCACTCCGCTCTTCGCAAACGGTCTCATCACAGGCCCCAGTCGTTCGGGTACTTCTGGGGTGCCAGGGCGGCGTTCGCCGGGTAGACGTGCACCTCGGTGCGCTGGCCCCCGCCGCCGGCCAGGTTGTCGGCCCGGATGTACGTGCGGTTGTAGAGCACGTACGTGTCCGGGCCGGTCCCGCCCGAATGGGCCGGTGCCGTGAAGATCGCGTCGAAGCTCTCGCCGGCGCCCAGGGCGACGGTGTTCGTGGCGTAGCTCGAGTCGGTGTTGTCGCGGCCGCGGAGGTGGGTCGCGTCCCGGCCGACGACGTGCAGCTTGATGCCGGTGAGCGTCATCGCGGCTTCCTTGAAGCCGAGGTTGGCGAACCGCAGGAGCACCCGCTCACCCGCCTTGCACGTCACCAGGGACGACATCGGCTGGTTTCCGAGGTCGGCGCTCCGCGGCCCGGCCGGCGGGGTCAGGTCGTAGCTGCCGTCTCGCACGACCTCGTACGGGTAGGTCGCGTTCGGCAACCCGGTGTCGGAGAAGATCGCCCCGTTCGGCTCCAGGGTGTCGGGATAGACCCGCCCGTTGAGGAGGCTGAAGTCGGCGTGGTAGTCGCTCCACTCGGGGAGCTGGATGTGGGCGTCGGCCCAGTGGGCCTCCGCCCAGAGCTCGCTCAGGAACATCGCGTACTCGCGATCGAAGGCCGTCGACGCCGGATGGTTGACCCCGACACTGTCGTTGTAGACGTATCCGAGCGGGGCGCCCGGAGCCAGGTTGCCCCCGAGCCGGGCGACCGGTGCTCCGGCCGAGTTCCCCTGCTGGTCCTGGGCCGGCCGCACGAAGACGAGGCCGGTCATCCCCATGTGCACGTGCTCCACGTCCTCGACGTGGCAGTGGAACATGTAGGTGCCGGGGTCGTGCGACTTGTACACGTAGGTGAAGGTCTGGCCCTGGGGGATCGACACCGAGCCGGTCGGCTCGCCGTCGAAGAACGGGATGACGTTCTTGAAGCCGTGCCAGTGGAGGGTGTGCGCGTCGAACAGGTCCGGGCGCTGGGCCAGGCCCACGTTCGTCAGCTGGATCCGGAACGTCGTCGGCGCGTACTCCGTGCCCAGAACAGCGGGGCGGAGTGCTGCGCCTTGTTCTTGAGCTGGTACTGGTCGCCGTCGGGGAGGCCGTTCCGTTGGCGAACCCGAAGATGTAGTCGGTGCGCTTGGGCGGCGCGTAGGTGTCCGGGTGGAACACGCCGTAGGCGGCGGAGCTGATCGCTCGGGTCGGGCGGCAGGGAGATCCAGCCGTCCGTGCCCGACGAGCTTCAGGTCGGGTGGCCGGTCGGCCGCGAGGGCCCGGCCCGGCTGGAGGATGGTCCCCACCAGCCGGGGCCCGAGGCCCACGGCGGCGGTCGCCGCCGCGGTCAGCCCTCCGTACTTGAGCAGGTGCCGCCGGCTCAGCAGCAACCTTCTCTGGTCGCTCATGACGTTCTCTCCCTCGGCGACGATTGGACGGGTGGTTCGCGATCAGGCGTCTCACGGCAGGGTCCCGCCGCTGAAGTTGTCGACCCGGGCGTCGGCCGGGAGCTGGATGCCGATCCGGCCGCCGCCGGTGCCGAACGTCCAGGCGCCCGCGCCGGTGGTGGGGATGGTCACGGTGCCGACCAGCGTCGTGGTGGCGCCAGACGTCTTCCAGACGTTGACCGTGCCGGTCTCGAGAGCGACGGCAGTGAGCGTGTCGCCGATCGCGAACGTCGCCGCGAACGTGGCGCGGCGTGGTGAAGAGCGCACCGCTGTTGGTCGTCGTGGACACACGACCACGCTGCCGGTCCCGCGTAGCCCACGCGGATGAAGTTCGTCGGGTTGTTGGCCGTGCCGCCGCTCGCCTTGAGGATCAGGGTCGCTCGGGATGTTGCCGCCGACCGGCGCGTTGGCGAACGTGAACGCCGCGCCCTGGTGGGCCCCGAAGCCCGCGACCGCCGTTCCAGATCGCCTGGCCGAGCGCAGGTTCGCGAACGCCTGGTTGCCGTTGACCCGGATGCGGCGGCGCCGAGCGAGGTTCGACCTGGCTCCAGTTCGCGCCGAGCGTGTTCGCGTTGGCCCGGTTGAAGTTGTCGAGGATGGACATCGTCGGCAGCGGCGAGTCGGCGGCACGATCGTGTCCGTGTCGGTGGCGCTGTTGTTGGCCGCGGTCGGGTCGGTGATGCCACCCGGCGCCGCGACGGTGGCGGTGTTGACCAGAGTCCCGGCCGCGCTGGCGGAGAGCGTGGTCGTGGCGGTGAAGGTCGCGCTGCCGCCGTTGAGCAGGGTGACCGTGCCCGGTGCGGCTGTTGCCGCTGCCGGCCGCGGTGCAGCTCGACCCGGCCGAGGCCGTGCAGGTCCAGGTGCCGACGGTGAGCGACGGCCGGGAACGTGTCGGTCACCGGCGCGCCGTGACGGCCTCGGACCGGCGTTCGAGACGACGATGGTGTAGCGTGACGGCGCCGCTCCGGCGGTGACGCTCGTCGCCCCGTCGGTCTTGGTGATGGAGAGGTCGGCCGACGGCGGGCGCGGCGATCTCGTCCGCGCCGACGTCGAAGCCTCCGAGTCGCCGGGCGAGCCTGGCCGTCGATGTCAGCGGTGGGTGCGGCCAGGGGCGTGGGCGGCTGCTGGTAGGCCGGCACCGCCTTGCTCGCCGCGCCGGCGTTGTACGCCGGCGACCCGGTGCTGAGGAGGTGGTAGTCGCCGAGGAGGCTCGGCGGGAGGTCGGCGGCGACGAGGATCGCGCCGACGAAGTTCGGGTTGGTCCGCCACGGGGCGAACGCCGAGCACCGTGTCGTAGGCGGCGACGACGAGCGGATCGGCCGACCGAGTTGGTCGGGCTCGAGGCGTACGGCGTTCGTGCCCGTCGTCTCTGCTGGAGGACCGAGTTGGTCGGCGACAGCAGGATCGCCGCCGTCGGCGACGCCGAGGTCCCAGTGGTTGGCGTCGGTCCGTCGCCGATGCCGGTCACGGCAGCGCCGAGCGCGGGTGCCCGCCCGGTTGTCCCAGAAGATGTTGTTGAAGAGCAGCGGGTTGCTGAAGAGCGGCGAGCCGGCCGGCAGCGTGGCCTGGAGCAGGGTGCTGTTCTGGCCGGTCGACAGGCCGGCCGGGGCCGGCTGAGCCGTTGCTGGTCACGGCCGTGGCGGTCGTGACGTTCTTCATGATCGTGTTGTTGTAGAACCGCACGTTCGGCGCGTCGTCGAGGGCGATGCCGCCGCCCTCGTGGGTCGACACGTTGTTGACGATCATGTTGTTGTAGACGTTCATCGGGAAGTTGCCGGCCATCAGGAACCGGATCCCGCCGCCGTCGTCGTTGGCCAGGTTGGCCTGGATCAGGTTGTCGTAGATGTCGACCGGGCCGGAGCCCGGCGAGAGCGATCGCGGGGTCGGCCGGCAGCTCGCCGGCGACCATGATCCCGCCGCCCTCGTCGTACGACTGGTTGTAGTAGATCCGGTTGTCGGTGGATCGGAGCCGTTCGGGCTGAGGCCGTAGACGGACGAGGCCGCCGCCGTACTCGGCCGAGAAGTTGCCGCAGATGTCGTTGCCGGCGACCTCGTAGTTGTCGGCGCCGGCGAAGAGGCCGACACCGCCGGCCAGGTTGGTGCCGGCGTTGGCGATGATCCGGTTGTTGAGCGATCCGGACGTCCTCGTTGTGGTTGTTGGTGTCCGGCGCCGGCAGGTCCGGCGTCCCGATGCGGATCGTCCCGTACGTGCCGCCGTTGTTCTGGACCACGTTGTTCGTGATCTGCAGGTTGCGGGCGTAGGCGTTGGCGAAGATCGCGCCGCCCTGGGTGACCAGGCCGGCCGGCAGGCCGGTGGGCCCGCCGCCGATCTCGTTGATGTTGCCGGGGAAGCCCTGCTGGTCGCCGCCGCGGAGGTCGAAGCCGTCGATCGACGGCGCCGTGGTGGCGCTGTAGGTGGCCGGGAAGGCATTGCGCCCGGCGCTCGGCACGAAGATCGAGATCACCGCGCCGTCGTAGACGGTCTGGTTGCCGTCCCACGTCAGGGCGCCGATCTTGGTGTACCAGTCGGTCAGCCACGGGGCTGTCGCCGCCGAAGGCGCCGCCGTCGATGATCGAGCCGCGCACGGTTGCCGTCGGGGCTGCCCGGGCCGACGCCCTGCAGCTTCACCTTGCGCGGAGATGATCAGGTTCTCGTAGTACGCGCCGCGCGGGTTCTGCCGCGGGTTGGCGCTCGGGTTGTTCGGGTAGACCACCACCAGGGCGTCCCGGTTGTTGCCTCCCGCCACGTACGAGGCCGCGGCGTCCAGCGCGCGCTGGATCGCGTGGTCGGCCGCGGCCGGGAGCGTCTCAGCCGGCGTGAACCACCGCCCTGCGCTTGCCTTGGCCGCTGTGTAGCTCGGGTTGCTGGTCGGACCCACCTCGAAGAGCTGCGGGTTGTAGGACCCGCCGAATTCGATAGAAGGTGAGGCCGTTGACCGTGCTCTTGCCGTTGGCGGACGTCACCTTCAGCTGGTGCGGACCCTGGCCGACGGACGGCGAGATCGTCGCGGTCACCGTGATCTGGGTGTCGTTCCACGTGGCCGTGGTGATCGGGGTGCCGTCCAGCGTCAGCTGGCCGGTGCCCTTGGCGGCGCCGAAGCCCCGGCCGTAGATCGTGAACGCCGGCTGCGTGCCGGTCGTGTACGGCCGCGAAACCGCATAGAGCTCCGGGGCGCGGGTCGCGGCAGTGCCCGCCGGGTCGTTCACCGAGCAGGAGACCGCCTGGAACGTCGTGGTGCCGGGCAGCTGGATCGTCACGCCGACCTGGGTCGGCGCCGTGTCGGCCGGGACGATGATGCCCGGCCAGGCCTCGAAGTCGGCCGCGATCGTCCGGAACTGCGGGTTGTAGTTGGGGTTGAGCCGGCCCGGGATCCCCGGGTCGTTGCCGACGAAGCGGTAGACGTTGCCGCACACGCCCGACGGGGTCGGGCAGTTGATCCGGTCCGTCGACGGCAGGAGGACGTCGAACAGGCCGTTGTAGTCGGTCTCCACCGTGGTGATCAGGCGGTTGGCGAAGTCGTAGATGCCGACCGGGGTGAACGGAAGGCCCGCCTTCTCACCGTAGAGCAGCGACTTCGGGTCGGTCGAGAAGTTGAGGTCGTCGACGTTGTAGGCGAAGAAGCGGCCCGGGAGCGGCACGTCGGTGAAGACGTTGAACATCGGGACGACCGACTTGCCGTTCTGGAGCGTGACGAGCTTCGTGTCGCACAGCGGCTTGGCCTGGCCCTCGAAGGGCGAGCCGCCGAGCCGGTCGGCGAACGTCGGGTTGTCGGTGGGCGTCGAGGCAGCCACGGCGACCGTGGCGCTGCCGATGCCGGACGGGTCGACGATCGTGGTCGCCGGGTAGACGTCGATGCCGGTGGGGTCGTTCGCGACGTCGACCTGGTGCAGAGGGCCGACGCACGCGGGCGGCGGGACCTGCGGGACGAAGCTGTCGCCCGTCGCGATGTTGATGTCCTCTTCGCGGGTGACCTTGTAGACCGGATCGCCGTTGTTGTCCGTCACGCCCGGGAGGTCGACATGGACGAGGTAGTCGGCCGCGGGGAGCGCCGTGAAGGTGCCGCCGACACAGACCGGGTTGGCCGGGTCGGTGGCGTCGAGCGTGCCGTCGAAGCAGCCGTCGCCGAAGCCGTAGTTGCCGTCGACGGCGGCGCCGAAGTTGGCGTCGGCGGTCCCCTGGTCCGTGGCGTACGTCCCGAACTGGACGCCCATCAGCGGACCCTCGAGGCAGCCCTTGCCGTCGCCGACCGGCAGGACCTGCTGGTCCGCCGGGTTGGCGAGAGGCGTCCCGTCGACGTCGCGGGCGATGCAGTCCGTCGGCCGCTGCCAGGTCTCGGTGACGTACGTGTTCAGGAGCTTGCCCTGGGCATACGACCCGTCGGCCGGGTTGAGCGCGTAGTCGCCGTTCGCGTCGCACGGCACGGTGCCGTACTCCGGGCTGCCTTCGAGCGGGCAGTCGACCGGGGCGTAGAGGTTGACCGTCAGCCCGGAGACGCCGGGCTGCCAGTCCTCCGCCGCCGCGTACCGCGGATCGAGCTCGTTGCGGGTCGTGTCGTAGCTGACCGATCCGACGATGCCGCCGTTCTGCGGGTCGACCCCGTTCGCGCCGGTCGGGTCGTAGGCATGGACACCCCAGTCGAGGGTGCCCGAGAGGCCGATGATCGGCAGGACGCTGACGTCGACGCCCGCACCGAGCACGGTCGTGGGCGTCGGCTGGTTGTCGGCCTGGTAGGTGACGCCGGTCGTGTAGTAGCGATCGTCGTAGGCCTCGAGGACGAGCCACTCCGTCAGCGGGTAGGCGTTCTCCATCACGTAGTAGCCGCTGGCGTTGGTGGTGACCAGGGTCGCGCCGCGATCCATCAGCGAGTTCTCGCGCTTGCGGAGCGTCAGCGTGATGTTCGGGACGCCCTGCTCTCCGGCGTCGCGCCGTCCGTTGCGGTTCGCGTCGTTGAAGACGTAGCCGTCGAACTTGGTGAACCAGCCGGTCAGGGGCCGGACCCCCATGTCGACGGTCTCGCCGTTGGCGACGGTCACGTTGAGCAGGTCGAGGATGTAGTTCTGGGGCTCGTCCCAGTACGTGATCGTGTAGCTGCCGGCGGGGACGTTCGGGATCGTGAACGTGCCGTCGGCGCCGCCGCGACCCATCCACACGGCCGTGTCGCCGTTGTTGAGGTCGGACAGGGTGATCCACGGCTTGTCGATCGGCTTGTCGACCTTGCCGCCGCAGAGGCCGCCCCAGATGGTGCCCGGCAGGCAGGCCCCGCCCGTGGTCGGGACGTAGACCTTCATGGCGTCGATGACGCCCTTGATCGTGCCCGTGCCTCCGGCCCACGAGTCGCCGTAGGACTTCGACGCGGTGGCGGGATGCGTCCAATGGCTGGCGGCCGGTCCCGGGACGAAGCCGAAGATCTGGGCCGGGAACGGCTCGCCGGCGACGACGAACTCCGTGTCGAGGCCGGTCGAGCCCTCCATCTCCCAGGCGTCCCAGTCGTGGTTGCCCTCGAGGGTCGTCGTCTGGACCCAGTTCGAGCCCGTCGGCGGGACGGCGGACAGGGCATACCGGTTCGGCCCCAGGTTCGGGATCGTCAGGAGGCCCGGGTCGAGCTGCGGGTCCGAGTAGAGCACGCCGTCGGTGCCGGTCCAGGTGTTCGTGCTCGGGTGGTAGGTTGCGTCGACGACGCCGTCCATGTTGATGTCGCCGGACAGGCACTTGCCGCCCAGGTGGGTGACGATCGGCGCGTTGTCGGCGTCGAGGACGATCTCGTCGCCCGGGTCCTGGACCCCGTTGTTGTTCAGGTCGTTGAACTGGTACTTGGTGCACAGCGGGTTGCCGAAGACGTCGGTCGTGACCTGCCCGATGTAGTCCGCGATGAAGCCCTGGAACCCGGTCAGGCCGTCCTCGCCGGGGTCGTACTGGCCGTTGGCCGAGGTGATGTCCGCGAAGACCTGCGCCTTGATGGTCGCGGTCGGCAGGGGGCTCGGCTGCAGGGGCACCTCGACCACACCGGGTGCCTCCATCGGGATCGTGAACGGGGTCCCGTCGAGCTTGAATCCGTCGGCCAGCACGGAGATGAGGTACCGGCCCGGCGCCAGGTTGGAGATCCCGGTCGTGGTGTTGAGGGTCGTCTCGTCACCCTGCGCGGCGACCGGCGCGGAGCTCGCAAGCCCAGCGATCGAGGTCCACGTGCAGGAGTCCGGGTAGGCGGTGTTTGGCTGCGTATGGGCCGCGTCGAGCCACGCGGAGCAGTCCCCGCCCGGGTTCGCGTTCCGCGCGGTGTTCTGGCCGGTGTTGTCCTTGTTGATGATCCACTTGTACGTCGCGACGGGGTCGCCCTCGGTCACGCCGGCGCCGCCGAGCGCCCTGGGCTCCGTGCGGGCGGCCTTGACCGCGAGCTTGATGGTGCTGGTCGGGGCGGCCGGCGCCGCCGCCGGGGCGGCGGCGGTGGTGATCGGAGCGGCCTGTGCCACCGGCACGGCCAGCTGCGTCACGATCATCGCCGCGCTGGCGAGCCAGATGCCCAGGAACCGGAGCGTCCGGTGCCGCTGGCCAAATCGCGAATGACCCATTGCCTGGTACTCCTCGTTCCTGATTGCCCGTCGAATGCCGGCCCCGGAGGCGCGGCGGTCACCTGTGCTCATCGATCGCCTCCGGCGTGGGTGGTTCCCGCGGTCGCGGGAGACTCGAACGGCCCATCCGACGCGGCCAGCGCCGGTGCGGATGCCTGGGCCGGGTGCATGGATGGGGCCGCCCGCCACGCGCCTCGCCAGGGCATGCCGGCGAGCAGCGAGATGGGGGCGAGGACGAGAACCGCCGCCTCCAGCGCATACAGGGCGTCGGCCGCGAGGTCGTCGAGGAGGCTGACGCCCGCCTCTTCCTCTGCGCCGAACAGCAGGCCGTGAAGCTGGTTGCCGGGGATGCTGAGGGCGGCGAACAGCAGTGCGGCGAGCACCCCCCAGAGGGCCATGGTCGTCAACGACGCGCGCTCCCCCGGCTCCGTTGGTCGGAGCCTGGCGACGAGGAGCGCGGCGATGACGACCGCGACGGCCCCGAACGGCACGGCCAGCGCCGTGTCACGGAGCCAGTGCAGAACTGGCGGCAGCTCGTGGTGCTCGTGCACGCCCGCGTGGACGAGCTGCAGAAGGGCGATCGGCACGGCCGCGAGCAGCCACGCGTACACGACCACCCGGCCCGGCAGCAGGCGGAACCCCGCGCCGGCAGAACCCTCGCCGGGTTCAGGCGCGCGAGCGCGGGCGTCGACCTGGTCCATCATCGTCGCGGTCATTGGCCATCTCCCTGCTCGGCCCTGGTCGGGTCGCTGACACCTGGTGTTGGGGTTGGGGTTGGGTCGAATTGGGTCACGGGCCAGCTCACGGTCACGCGGACCACGACCGGCTCGCCGCCGGCCGCCGTGATCGACCCATCGATGGCGCTCATCAGGTCCAGGACGAGGAGGTACTCGCCGGGCAGGTCGGGCGCCGTCAGGCGGAGGGAGACGCGCTCAGTGGCTCCCGGGGCGAGGTCCAGCTTCGCCCACGCCGCCGCCGTCTCCGGCGCCGACGTCGCCAGGTCGAGGCGGACCCAGTGCCCGACGAGCAACGCCTTCGGGTCCGCCGGGGCGGCGTCGAACTCGTCGGACGAAACGGTGGCCGGCGGCGCGACCCACGGCACGGCGCCGCTGTTCGAGACGGCGACCGGGAGTTCGATGGTGGACCCCGTCGCCAGGTCGAGGTGGTTCGGGGCGCTGATCGACGCCGAGAGCGGCCTCGTCACCCGGACCATCACGGCAGGCACGGGCGCCTGGGTCGTGGCCGGGAACGCGGCTCCCTCGGGATCATGGACGGTGGTCACCAGGCGGTACAGGCCCGGGGCATCCGGCGCGACGATGCTGGCCGTCAGGCGCCGCTTGCCCGACGTCACGTCCGCGAGCACCACGACCGCGCCGAGCACCTCCGGAGTCACGAGCGGCGTCACGGATGGCGCCTCGATCGGGACGGCCAGGGGCCCGGCCGGGGTCGGGGACGGGGCGTCCACCGCGGCCGAGGTCGGGGCCGGGGCCGACGTGGCGGCCGGGATCGGGGCCGGGGCGTCCACCGCGGCCGGGGCCGGGGCCGGCGCGTCGGCCGGGATCGGGGCCGGGGCGTCCACCGCGGCCGGGGTCGGGACCGGGGCGTTCACCGCGATCGGATCCCACCGGACGCCCAGGCCGAGCGATGCGACCGGATCGGTGCCCGGCTGGGAGAACGTGACGACGAGCTCGACCGACGTGCCGGCGACCGGGATCCCGCGCAGGCGGACGGACTCGACGGTCGGCGGGATCCGCGGCTCGGGGGTCGGGAGCGCCGCCGGGCTGGCCCCGGCCGTGCCCGGGTCGGCGCGCAGGGCGGCTCCCCGGGCGACCTCGCCGGCGCGCAGGTCGGCCCGCGTCACGAGGGAGCGGTAGAACTGGCTGCGGGGCCGGGTCGGGTCGAGGAGCGCCGTCAGGCCCGGGGTCCGGACGCTGGGGAAGGCGATGACGTGGTCGTGGAAGGTGGGCGCGGCCCGCCAGATCCCCTCGACCGTCCCCTTCCCGGCGAGGATCGCCTCGACGTAGTAGGCCGGGCCGAGGTACCCGTCGGCGATGACCGCCGAGGCCCCCGCGGCCAGGAACCCCGCCGCGAAGTTGTCGACCCGCTGCCGGGCGACGTCGAGGGTCCCCTCGGGCAGGCCCGGCTCCGAGTTGCCCGAGGCGTAGCACAGGTGGGAGAGGACGACGACGGCGTTGGGGGCGAGGGTCACCGAGCGGGCCAGGTGCCACTCGCCGAAGTACTGGTGGGCCACGTCGTCGACGCCGGCCACCGGGTTGAGGCCCAGGCCGTCCTGGGTCCGCGGGTTCAAGGTCCGGCTGTAGCGGCTGGGCCAGCCGTTGCCGTGGCCCAGGTAGACGACGACCGACGCGCCGGCCAGGGCGGCCCTGGCGGCCTTCCACGTCGCGTCCGGGGAGTAGACCGTGACGACGTCGTCGGTGAACCGGCGCGCCGCGGCGGCGGCCTTCTCCGCGTCGGCCCGGTAGCTGTCCGTCAGCGCGCCCACCGGGCCGACGATGATCGCCACCCTGGGAGCCGCGGCCCGGACGCCCGGCTGCGCGAAGGGGGCGACGCCGAAGAGCATCGCGAGCGCCAGGAGCACGACGATCGACAGGCGGGGACCGAGGCGCCGAGCCGCGCGGCTCTGGTCGCCGTGAACGACCTCCATTGCCCGCGACGAACCGCGCAGCAACCACCCCGTCTCGCCACGTCCGGTCGTGGCCGGCCCACCCAGGCGCAACCTGCAACTCCCCTGCGCCGCCGCGGCTCACCCGGCAGGTGGCCCCCCGGCCACCGTCGGCGCCGGGTGTCATCCGCGGCGGTATCGCACGTCCGGATGCTGCACGCGCCGGGGGGCAGTGAGCATCGGGGCCGCTCTGCATTCGACCCCGGGTGGGGCCCCGGAACCCGCCGCGGCTCGACCCGGTTTCGCTGGGGGTCAAGACCTGAGGCCGTGGGCCCGAAGCGGGCCGACGCCCTAGCGGTTGGCCGGGATGAGACCCGAGCGGATCGCGTACCGCACGAGACCGGCGACATCGTGGATGTCGAGCCGCTCCATCAGCTGCGCGCGATGCGTCTCGATCGTCTTGACGCTGAGGTTCAGCGTGGTCGCCATCTGGTGGTTCGTCCGGCCCTCGGCGACGAGCTGCAGGATCTCGCGCTGCCGCCGCGTCAGGCCGTCGGACGTGCCGTCGCCGTCGTCCGGGGCGCGCCGGAGGTAGTCGGACACGACGTGCCGCGACACCATCGGGCTGAGGTAGGAGCCGCCCTGGGCCACGGCCCGGACTGCCAGCTCCAGCTCCAGCGGGCTCGAGTCCTTGAGCAGGTAGGCGGCCGCGCCCGCGCGCAGCGCCTGGCGAACGTACTCCTCGTTGTCGTGCATCGAGAGGACGATCACGCGGACGTGCGGGTACTCGACACGCACATGGGAGATGACCTGGATGCCGCTCAGACCCGGCATCGTGATGTCGAGGACGGCAACGTCGGGCAGGTGCTCCGCGATCACCGAGAGCGCCTCCCGGCCGTCGGCGGCCTCCGCGACCACCCGGACCCCCGGGATTGCCGACAGGAGGGCACGGAATCCCGCCCGCACGAGCGCGTGATCCTCCGCCAGGACCACGTTGATCGCCGGCGGCGGGTATGTCATCGGACGATGACCGGCCGGCCAACGGGGAAGCGCGCGATCACGCGGGTTCCGTCGCCGATCCCCGCCCGGACCTCGACCGCCCCGTCGACGAGCGCGGCACGCTCGGCCATGCCGGCGATCCCGACACACGTGGCCCCCGTGCAGCGTGTCGGGTCGAATCCGACGCCGTCGTCGGAGACGTCCAGGACGAGGACGCCTGTCCGCGGTCGCAGCCCCACGCGCACGCGCAGCCGCCGGGCATCGGCGTGCCGGACGGCGTTCGTGATCGCCTCCTGGGCAACCCGGAAGCACGTCGTCTCGACCTCCGCCGAGAGCCGCACGTCCCCGAGCGTAACCAGGCACGAGATGGCGAGTCCCGATCGTTGAGCGACCTGACGGCACAGCGCCCGCAGGGCGGGGCTGAGCCCGACGTCGTCGAGGAGGGCGGGACGCAGGTCGAAAGCCGCCGTGCGGACCTGCAGGAGCGCCTCGTCGATCGCGGCGATGCTGTCGAGGAACTCGGCGCTCTCGACGAGCTCGGCCCCGCTTGCGCCTGTCCACGCATTGACGTGCGCCAGCGACGTGAGGTTGAGGCGAACCAGGGTGAGCGCCTGCCCGACGACGTCGTGGAGGTCGCGCGCGATCCGCGCCCGCTCGGCCTCCTGGGCGGCCACCAGGCGCGCCCGCGTGGCGCGGTCGTGGCCCTCCAGCCCGTCGTTGGGTCGGTGGATCCCGGTGCCGGGTCGTCCCGGCCCCAACGTCACGGACTCCCGTGCACCGGCCCGACCCGGGACGAACGTGATCGGCCCCGCCTGGGGCATGTACGCGGCCATCCGAATGCTCCTCCATTCCCGCGACGACTGAGCCTCCCCTGGCTCCCGGCCACCCAGCCTGTCGACCGCCACGGGTCTGCGGCCGACCTCCCCGCCGAGTCCCAGGCAAGCCCACTCCGACGGGTGGCCGCAAGGATCGGGTGGGCTGGACACGGCGTCTATAGTCGTCAACGACCATTCGGAAGGTCCGCGGCTTGGTCACGGTGGGGTGGGACGACAGGCGGTGCCGGCGGCCGAGCCGGCCCGCTCGATGGGGGCGCACGATGTCCCGAGTGGGGTGGGGCGCGAGAGGACCGCAGCGGGGGCCCTGGCTGATCGCACGCCCGCTACGGTTGCTGGTGGTGCTCGACGCAGCCGGGATCGCGCTCGCCGCCGCCGTCGTCGCCCAGCTCGGCGATCCGGACATCCTGCTCCACCTGGTCTGGATCGTCCTCGCGATCGAGGCCTTCGCCTTCGGCCTGCGCATCGTGTCCGTGCGGATCGCCGCCGCGGCGATCTTCGTGGTCGGCTATGGCGTCGCGAGCAACGGGGACGCCACGCCCCTGGCTGCCGCCCTGTCCGACCTCGACTTGAAGGAGTGGCCGCTCATGGCCGTGATCGCCGTCCTCGTGGCGGTCATGGCCGATCGCGTGCTCGTCAAGGGGCGGCGCTACGCGGCGCTGTACCGCGCGGCCAGCGATCGGCTGCTGACGGCCCAGGAAGACGAGCGACGACGCCTGGCGACCGACCTGCACGACGGCGTCGGGCAGACCCTGACTGCCCTCGCCCTCACGCTCGACGCGGCGGAGACGGCCCTCGCGAACCCGCAGGAGTCCGGTGCGGCGGGGATGGCAGATGTCCACCGGGCACGCGAGATGGCCGGCCTGGCGCTCGAGGACGTCCGCGGCGTCGCCATGCGCCTGCGCCCGGCGCGGTTCCAGGAAACCGGGCTCGTGGCAGCCATGCGCGAGCTCGCTGCCGCGGCGGGGGTGCCCGTCGAGTTCTCCGCCGACGTGTCTCTCATGCGTCCGGAGCTGCTGGACCCCGATCGCGAGGTTGACGTGTACCGGATCGTCCAGGAGGCACTCGGGAACGCCACGCGTCACGGGAAGCCGCGTCGGGTCCGGATCACCGTCGCGCGCGTCGACCTCCTGCTGCGGGTCGAGGTGGCAGATGACGGCGCGGGGTTCGACCCCGACAGGACCGATGAACGAGGCCTCGGGCTCACGAGCATGCGCGACCGCGCGTCGGCAGTCCGCGGAACGCTCCACGTTCGTTCGCGACCCGGCACGGGAACCGTCGTGCGGCTGGAGGTCCCGCTCTCCGCGGACGTCGTGGCGTCGGTGGTGGACGGAGCCGCGAGCCCGGCGTCGGCCACGGCCGCCCAGTCGGGAGCGCAGGCAGGGTGATGGAGGACGGCAACCGCCGTCCCGCCGCGCCGCCGGGCTCCCGCCGGGTTCCCGCCGGGGCCGGGGTCACGCCCCAATCGCCCCTGCGGGTCGCGCTCGTGGACGACCATCACCTCGTTCGCGAGGGCCTGCGCCACGTCCTCGACCTGCAGCCCGGGATCCTGGTCGTCGGCGAGGCGGCCGGTCGCGTCGAGGCCTTCGACCTGCTCGCCAGCGGCCAGCCCGACATCGTGCTTCTCGACATCACGTACCCCGACGACGACGGCCTCGCGATGCTCCGCGAGATCGCTGCCCGCCGGCCCGACGTGCGCGTGCTCGTGCTGACCATGCATCGCGATGCCGAGACCGTGCGGCAGGCGCTCCGCGCGGGTGCGGCGGGCTACGTCGTGAAAGGCGCGCGCACCAGCGAGCTCCTCGAGGCCATCTGGGCGGTCGCCCGCGGAGAGCGGTACCTCCACAGCAGCATCGCGGGCGTCATCACCGACGACGCGCGCTGGATGGAGGCGGGCAGCCCGCTCAGCCCGCGCGAACGCGAGATCCTGGCCCACATCGCGGCGGGGGCATCGGCCGCGGAGGTCGGGCGAACCCTCGGGATCAGCCCGTACACGGTCCGCCGCCACGTGGCCAACCTCTCGGCGAAGCTCGGGCTGAGCGGCCCCAAGGCGCTGACCCGGTATGCCGTGGAGCACGGGCTGATCCGCGACGCCTGACCGGCTGGGGTCGACCGGGCGCCGGTGATGCGCCGCGCGCTCCTCGGCCGGCCGGTCAGGGGGTGCGCTGCGCGCTCGACGAGGAATGCCGGGACATGGCAGGCCGGCACGCCAGGGTGCAGCGCACGCGACCAGTAGCGTGTCGCGCGCGCGGCTGGCCCTGCAGCGTGGCCGGCGCCCCGTTTCAGTCGCCGGCGGGCGTCGGGACCAGCGGAGCGGAGACCACGACGACCGTCACCGTGATCGGGCGGCCGAGCACCTGGGGTGAGCCCTCGCCCGAGGACCGCTCGAGGCTGGCCACCAGGAGATACGTCCCCGAGTCCGTGGGTACCGGGCCCGAAAGCCAGCTCGACTGCGCGCTCGCCGCCGGGATCGCGAGCTCCCGCACGATGGGAGGCGCTCCCCCGATGCCCTCGAGGGGGACCCAGCGGCCGACCAGGCGGACAGCCGAGCAGACCGTGCCGTCGTCCGGCCCATAGCGGCGCGGATCGGAGGTGCAGCCGCCCCACGGGGCCGCCTCGCCGTTCGTGACGACGACCTGCACCGATGCCAGCGTGCCGGCGGTGACCGACACGGCCGGCGGAGCGTCGAGCCAGGCGGCGCCCGGGCCGCCCACGTGGACCACGAGACCCGGGATCGCGGCCTGGACCGCGTACGGGAAGGCGACGCCGTCGCGGTCGTGGATCGTGACCTCGAGGCGGTAGCGCCCGATCGCGGCCGGCAGCGTGACCGCGCCGACGAGCCCGCCGGCGGCGACGGTCGCCGGGACGACGTCGACGCGCGAGGCGGTCGACTCACGCGCGACGAGGGTCGGGTCGTCGGCCGGCGCTGGCTCCGTGCCGGCGGGATCCGGGCTGGCCGTGGCCCCGCCCACGGGCGGCGTGGTGGCCGGGCCCGGGCTGGCCGTGGCCGGCTCCGCGCCGGCGGGCGCCGGTTCGGCCGTCACACCGGCGGAGGGCGGCGGGCTGCCCGAACCCGGCTCCGCGCCGTCCGAGGGCGCCGGTTCGGCCGTCACACCCGTCTCGTCGAGCGGCACCCAGCGGGTGCCGAGTCGATACGCGGTCCCGAGCGCGACCCCGGCGGGCACGTCGACGGGGAGCCGGAGCGCGACGTTGGCGTCGGCGAGCGGCATCCCCGCGAGCGTCGGGGCGCCGGGCTGGGCCCCCAGGTCGAAGGCGTCCGGCGCGACGGACGGCTGTGGCGGCAGGATGAACTCCCAGGCGCCCGGGTCGCTCTCTCCCGGCGCCGGGCCGGACGGGACGATGCCACCCGTGCCGGCCGCCATCACGAGCGACCGCGCGAAGCCGCCGGACGCGCTCTTCGGGTCCATCAGCGCGATCGCGCCGGGCGTTCGCGTGCTCTCGAAGGCGCGGACATTGCCGTTCGACGTCGCAGCGCGCTCCCACGCGGTGCGGGCCGACGCGCGCTTCCCGAGCAGGGTCCGGAGGTACGGGGCGGGAGACGCGTAGGCGTCGGCCACGACCGCCGACGCTCCCGCGGCCAGGAAGCCGGCGGCGTAGTTGTCGACGCGCTGGCGCGCCGTGGCCTCGCTGCCCTCGGCAACACCGGGCTCCGCGAGGCCCGACGCGTAGCACAGGTGGAGGAGCAGGACGACGGCTCCCGGCGCCAGGCGCACCTGCTCGGCGACGATCCCCTCGCCGAAGTACTGGTGCGTGGCGTCACCGCGCCCGCCGACCGGGTTGAGCCCGAAGCCGTTCTGGACGGAGGCGCGGAGCTTCGTCCCGTAGGGGCTCGGAAACCCGTTCCCGTGCCCGAGGTAGACGACGACCGAGGCGCCCTGGAGGGCCGCGCGAACCCGCGGCCACGTCGCGTTCGGGGAGTAGATCTCGACGACGTCGTCGGTCCACCGGCGCGCCTCTGCCGCTCCGGCGCGCCCCCAGCTCCGGTACGTCTCCGTGAGCCCTCCGACGGGGCCCACGACGATCACGACCCGCGGATCGGGCGCCGCCGCCCACGCGGTCGCAGGCGCCGAGCCGACCAGGAGCAGGCCCGAGAGCAACAGCCCGATGGTGAGGCGGACCCGACGTCCGGTCATGGTGCGATACCGACCCCCTGTCCACGCTCCGCCGTCGTCCCGGTCCGACCCGGGCGACCGTCGCGCCGCGTCACGTCCTCCCGACATTCTGCACCAGTCCGCTGCACGCGCGGTTACCCGCCATCGTGCCGGACGCCGGCAGTCTCTGCCAGCCCGGCGGCGAAACGCAAGGGCCGTTCGGCCGCTGCTGGAAGTGTCGCCCGGGTCCGGGTGGACCTGCGCGGACCGGGCGACGTCGCCCGACGGGATCCGCGGGCCCTACTCGCCGAGGGCGGCCGCCAGCTCCGCGGCCGTCGGCATCCCGTCGCGCGCTCCCGGCCGCGTGGTCGAGAGGCCCGCCGCGGCAACCGCCCGCGCCGCAGCCTCCGCCAGGCCGCGACCCGCGGCCAGCCCCGCCGCGAGCGCACCGTTGAACGTGTCCCCGGCGCCCGTCGTGTCGACGGGGGCGACCGGCCGGGCCGCGATCATGAGCGCCGCGCCCCCGGCGGGCACCAGCAGCGCTCCCGCCGCCCCCAGCGTCACCAGGATCGCCCGGCCGGCCGGCACGCCACCGAGGACCGACCGGGCGGCCGCCTCCGTCGGGAGGTCGCCCGCAATCGCGGCGAGCTCGGTCTGGTTCGGCGTGAGCACGTCGGCGAGCGCGAGCGTGGCCACCTCGAGCCCGTCGGCAGGGGCCGGGTTGAGGACCGTCGTGGCACCGGCGCGGCGGGCCGCGCCCAGGGCCGCCCGGACGGCGGCGGTCGGGATCTCGCGACAGGCCAGGACGACGTCGCCCGGACCGACCGCCAGCGCCGTGAGCGCCGCCTCCGCGGCTGCCGCGGTCAACGCCCCGTTCGCGCCGGGAGCCACCGCGATCAGGTTCTCGGCGTGCTCGTCGACCACGATGAGGGCCACGCCGGTCGGTCGCTCGACGGTCGCAAGGTAGGCGACGTCGATCCCCTCCCCCGCGAGCGCCGCCCGCGCAGCGACGCCGAAGTCGTCGGCACCGATCGCCCCGACGAAGGCGACGCGAGCTCCCAGGCGCGCGGCCGCCACGGCCTGGTTGCCACCCTTCCCGCCGTGGTGGCGGGCGACGTCCCCGCCGGTCACCGTCTCGCCGGGGCCGGGGAGGCGCGGGGCGACGACCACGAGGTCCACGTTCACGGATCCGACGACGACGACACGACCCGGCCTCACGCCTCCACCCCCTCGGCCTTCCAGTCCCGGACGAACTCCTCCTGGGCGCGTCGCTCCACCGTGCCCGGCCGAACCGCGCGGACGCGCGTGATCGCGTCGCGCGGGTCGACGCCGCCGTCCACGAGGAGGCAGGCGACGGCGGTCCCGGTCCGCCCCAGCCCGCCGCGGCAGGCCACGACGACGCGCTCGCCTGCCCGGACCCGGCCCGAGACGTCGTCGAGGGTCGCCCGGAACGCCGAGCGGTCGCGCGGCACCTCCATGTCGCGGACGGGATGCCGGATCACGCGGATGCCGGCTGCCTCCAGCGCCGGGATCGTGCCCCACGCGCGGCTGATGTCGAGGTCGATGTCCTCCACGAGGAGGAGGAGCGTGGTGCAGCCGTGGACGTCGCGAAGCCGCTGCGCGTCGGCGGCCGCGTCGCGCCACTGGGGCCCGCCGTAGCCGCGGCGCTTCTTGCCGGGCAGGAGCGTCATCCCGAGCGCACCGCCGGTGCCGGCCAGCCCGGGAACCCGATCGAGGGGCACCCAGTCGACCCGCAGCGGGTTGACGGTCGAGGTCCGCCACCCGGCCTCGGCCAGGAGCCGGTCCAGCAGCTCGCCCACGATCTCCCGGCCGCGCAGCCTGGCCAGCCAGACCTGGGGGATGCTTCCCACGCCCCAGCGGATCCCGGCCAGGCCGCCGGCGATCGCCGCCGTCGTGTCGGTGTCGTTGCCGAAGCGCACGGCACGGACGACCGCGTCCTGGTAGCAGTCCGCCGTGGTGGCGGCCTCCCACGCCGACCAGAAGGCGTCCGCGGCGTGGCCGCCGCCCGTCCGCCGGCTCCAGGCGAGGAGCCCGGCGAGGGCCGGCGCGAGCGGAGAGCCCGCCACGACCTCGCCCATCGCCTTCCGGGCGGACGCGAGTGCCGCCCCGGGGTCGTCCGACCGCTCGAGGAGGCGCCGGGCGAGCAGGACGTAGAGCGCGCAGGCGACCCGTGCCAGGGGATCGCCGTGGGTCACGCCGGACGCGGCGCTCGCCCATCCGACCAGGGTTGCGTCGTCCCGGCCGCGTCCCGCGAGGGCCACCGGGAGGATCCGCATGAGCGACCCGTTGCCCAGCGCGTGCGGCGTCACGCTCCCCGACCGGTCGGCCGGCACGCCCGCCTGGAGGGCGTGCACGGCGGCGAGCGTCGCGCCTCCGACGTCGAATGCCCCGTCGCCGTCCGGCGTGTAGGCGCCGTGCTCGTGCCACGCCCGGATCCGGCGCCCCTGGTCCTCGGGATCGAAGCGGACGACCGGCCGGCCACCGGCCGGATCCGCCACCAGGAGGGAGTCCAGCAGCGCGAGCATGAGCGCGCCGTCGTCGCTCCACGTGCCCGGGGGCTGGCCGTGCGTGCCCG
Source organism: uncultured Chloroflexia bacterium (assembly GCA_963725875.1). GTDB lineage: Bacteria > Chloroflexota > Limnocylindria > Limnocylindrales > CSP1-4 > CTSoil-043. Next base: position 367,105 of record CAVRZZ010000003.1, read on the forward strand.
GCGCCCCGAACCGCACCTCGCCGATGGACTCGGGTGGGCGGAACTCGTATGGGACGCCGAGAGCATCCCCGACGAGATGGCCCCAGACGGCGCCCTCCAGGCGCTCGGCCTCCTGCTCCAGCCGGTCCATGCACGCCAGCGTAGCGGGCCGCGGGCGAGCGCGGGGCGTACGATCGGACACCACGTCCCTCGTCGCCGCCCCGTCTCGCCACCCGGAGGTCAGGATGTTCCGGCTCCTCTCGACGCTCCTCGCGAAGCGCCTGGCCCGGCGCTTCGCGAAGCTCCTCGCCCTTCTCCTCGGCGCCTCGATCGGGGCCGGCGTCGCCAGCGCGCTGGCCGCGCTGAACCTCAAGAAGAAGGCACCGCCGCTCCCGGACCCGGCCGACGACGTCATCGACGTCGTCGCGATCATGGAAGGCGCGCAGCTCGCCAGCCGCGCGACCGCCTTCCGCGGCGGCCGGCTCGTCTGCTGGTACGCGGGGGTCGACCTGGACCTGCGCGACGCGACGCTCGCCCCCTCTGGTGCGCATCTCGAGGTGCGGACCGTGTTCGGCGGCACCCGCGTCGTCGTCGCCCAGGGCGTGCCGGTCCGCGTCGGCGGACCCGCGATCTTCGGCGGCACGATGAACTCGACGGGTGCGCCCCAGCCGTCGGCCGACGCCCCGGGGCTGGAGATCACCGGCTTCACGATCTTCGGCGGGCTCCAGGTCATCGCCGCCGAGCAGGGCGAGGAGATCCCCGGCTGGACCGGCGAGCGCGACCGCCCGCCGGCCTGACCTGCGCGGCAGGAGCCGTAGACTCCGCGGGTGACCACCGTCCTCCTCGTCCGCCACGGGCTCACCCCCCTGACCGGCCCCGTGCTGGCCGGCCGGGCCCCCGGCGTCCATCTCGACGAGCGCGGCCGCGCGCAGGCAGCCGCGCTGGGCGAGCGCCTGCGCGCCGTTCCCCTGGCCGCCGTCGTGTGCTCGCCGCTGGAGCGCTGCCGCGAGACGGCCGACGTCATCCTTGCCGGGCGCGACCCCGCGCCGCCCTTGCACGTCGAAGCGGGCGTCGCCGAGGTCGACTATGGGACCTGGACCGGCCGTGATCTGAAGGCACTTCGCCGGGAGCCGCTCTGGGCGGTGGTCCAGGGCCACCCGTCCGGCGCGGTCTTCCCCGGCGGCGAGGGTCTCGCCCAGGTCAGCGCGCGGGCGGTGGCGGCCGTGCGCCGCTGGAACGCGACGCTGGGGCCGGACGCGACGTACGTCCTCGTCAGCCACGGGGACGTCATCAAGGCGATCCTCGCCGACGCCCTGGGCCTGCACCTCGACGGCTTCCAGCGGATCGGTGTCGGTCCCTGCGCCCTCTCCGTCGTGCGCTACGGGACGGCTGCCGTGGCCGTGGAACGGGTCAACGACACCGGGGGAGGCGTGGCTGCCCTCGTGCCCGCACCCCCGCGAAGCCGGCGCGGCACGCGCGCCCCGGCGACCGGGCGTCCGGCGCGGTAGAGTCCCTCCATGTCTCGTCGCGTCTACGACTACGGCCTCCCCGATCAATTCGTCGCCGGCACCGTGGGCCTGCCCGGCGACCGGACGTTCTTCCTGCAGGCGAAACGAGGCGGCTCGCTCGTCTCGGTCGTGCTGGAGAAGGTCCAGGTGCAGGTGCTGGCCGAGCGGATGACACTCCTGCTGGCCGAGGTGTCGCGGCGGGGCGTGCGCGTCCCCGAGGCCCTGCTGCCCGGCGACGACGACACCGCGCCCCTCGACGAGCCGCTCGTCGAGGCGTTCCGGGTCGGGACCATGACCCTCGCCTGGGACGGCGAAAGCGACGAGATCGTCGTCGAGGCTCGGGCCCAGGTCGAGGCGGACGACGACGAGGACGAGGAGGAGGACGAGGCGGACGAGGAGCTCGAGCTGTCCGACGATGATCCCGACGGCCCGGACGTGCTCCGCGTACGCCTGACGCCCACGCGGGCGCGCGCCTTCGCCGAGCGGTCCCTGCGCACGGTCGCGGCCGGCCGCCCGCCGTGCCCGGTGTGCGGCCAGCCCCTGGACCCGTCCGGCCACCTCTGCCCGCGCCGCAACGGGTACGTGCACTGACCGGCACCCCGGTCCCGCGCCCCGCCGGACGGGCCGGATGGTGCCCGTGACCGACGAGACGCGCCGTCCGGACGAGGCTGGAGAGCCCTGGCCCTCGGAGCCGTCCGTCCCCGACGAGGCGGAGCCCACACTTCCGCCCGCCGTCGCGCTGGCGCCGGCCACGGCCCTCCCGTTCCTCGAGACCGGCGAGATCGAGCTCGTCGGACGCCTCGTCGCGGCCTCGAACGTCACGCTCCTGGTCGCGGTCCACGGCCACGTCCCCGGGCGCGGCGAGACGGTGGCCGCTGCCGTCTACAAGCCGATCCGCGGCGAGCGGCCGCTGTGGGATTTCCCCGACGGCACGCTGGCCCATCGGGAGGTTGCCGCGTTCACCGTGTCGCAGGCCAGCGGCTGGGACGTCGTCCCGCCCACCGTCTTCCGCGAGGACGCGCCGGTCGGGCCCGGGATGCTGCAACTGTGGGTGCAGGTCCGGGAGGACCGAGACGTCGTGGAGCTCGTGCGCGCCGCCGACCCACGCCTGCGCCGGATCGCCCTGTTCGACGCGGTGGTGAACAACGCCGACCGGAAGGGGGGCCACCTGCTGGTCCGCGACGACGGGATCGTCCAGGGGGTCGACCACGGCGTGACCTTCAGCGTGGACCCGAAGCTGCGGACGGTCCTCTGGGGCTGGCGCGGAACGAAGCTCGCGGACCGCGAGATGGAGACGCTCGCCCTCCTGCGCCGCGCGCTCCCTCGCCTGCGCGGCGCCCTCGACCCTCACCTCGCCGCCGACGAGCTGGACTCGGTCCGCGAGCGGATCGAGGGCCTGCTGCGGGCCGGCCGCTTCCCCCAGCCGCACCCCGACTGGCCCGCCGTGCCCTGGCCCTGGTACTGACGACGGGCTGAGGGTCCGCCGCCGCCTGCCCCATCCGCGCCGCGGGCCCGCCCGAACAGGAGGATGCCGGCGGCACCCGACACGCCGGGCAGCGAGGTTCCCATGCTCGACCACGCGATCTCCGCCGAGGGGCTGCGCAAGTCCTACGGCGATGTCCACGCCCTGCGGGGCATCGACCTGGCCGTGCCGGCCAGCACGATCCTCGGCCTCCTCGGCCCCAACGGCGCCGGCAAGACGACGGCGGTCCGCATCCTCACGACGCTGCTCCACCCGGACGGCGGCAGCGCCACGGTTGCCGGGCACGACGTGCTGCGCGAGCCGGACGCCGTCCGCGCGTCGATCGGCCTCACCGGGCAGTACGCCGCCGTCGACGAGAACCTGACCGGCCGCGAGAACCTCGAGCTGGTGGGGCGCCTGCTTCACGTCGGGCGGAGCGCGGCACGCGTCCGCGCGGACGAGCTCCTGGCGACCTTCGACCTCGCCGACGCCGGGGGCCGCCCGGCGCGCACCTACTCGGGCGGCATGCGCCGCCGACTCGACCTGGCCGCCAGCCTCGTCGGGCGACCGGCCGTGCTCTTCCTCGACGAGCCGACGACCGGCCTCGACCCCGCCAGCCGGCTCGGCCTGTGGGACGTCATCGAGGGCCTCGTCGCCGACGGGACGACGATCCTGCTCACGACCCAGTACCTCGAGGAGGCGGATCGCCTGGCCGACCGGATCGCCGTCATCGACGACGGTCTCGTGATCGCCGAGGGCACCGCCACGGAGCTCAAGGACCGCCTCGGCGAGGACGTCGTCGACGTTCGCGTGACCGATGCCGGGCGCACGGCCACGGCGCTCGAGCTCCTCCGTCCGCTCGCGGCGACCGAGCCACGGGCCGACCTCGCCAGCGGCAGGATCAGCCTGCCCGTCCACCATGGGGCCGGCACGCTCGCCGAGGTCGTCCGGCGCATCGACGGGGCCGGGATCGAGGTTGCCGAGCTCTCGCTGCACCGGCCCAGCCTCGACGACGTCTTCCTGACCCTCACCGGCCGCCGGGCCGACGCGGAGCCCGGCGCTCCCGGCGCCGCCTCTGACGGCCCCGGCGACGACATCACCCCCGCCACCGTTCAGCGCCGCCGCTTCGGTCGGCCGACCCGGGAGAAGGCCGCATGACCGCGACGATCGCCCCCACCGCCACGGCCGGCCGCAGGCCCGCTCCCAGCGTCGGCCGCTCGCCCGGCTGGATCGTCTCCGACTCGCTCACGATCGCCTGGCGGAACATGCTGGCGGTCGTCCGGAACCCCCAGCTGCTCGTGGTCGACACGATCACGCCGATCATGTTCGTGCTGCTCTTCGCGTTCGTGTTCGGGGGCGCGATCCAGACGCCGGGCGTCAGCTACATCACGTTCCTGATGCCGGGGATCTTCGTCCAGACGGTGGTGTTCGGCGGCACGAGCACGGCGGTCGGCCTCGCCGAGGACATGCAGAAGGGCATCATCGACCGCTTCCGGTCCCTGCCCATGGCGCCCTCCGCGGTGCTCATCGGCAAGACCTTCGCCGACCTGCTGCGCAACGCCTACACGGTCCTGATCATGACGGTGGTCGGCTTCGCGATCGGGTTTCGGTTCACCGGCAGCCTGCCAGAGTTCCTCCTCGCCCTGCTGCTCGTCACGCTCTTCGGCTACTCGATCAGCTGGCTGTCGGCCAACGTCGGCCTGCGGGCGAAGTCGGCCCAGGCCGCGCAGGGCGCGATCTTCATCCCGGTCTTCCCGCTGACCTTCGTGAGCTCTGCGTTCGTGCCGATCGCGACGATGCCAGAGTGGCTGCAGCCGATCGCCGAGGCCAATCCCGTGACGGTCGTCGTGAACGCCGCCCGCGGCCTCATCGTGGGCGCCCCCGACGCCTGGACCGTCCTGCTGGCCGCCGGCTGGATCGTCGGCCTCGTCGCGATCTTCGCCCCGCTCGCCATCTGGAGCTATCGCCGCAAGCGGTAGGCAGTGGACCCCCCCGGCCCGGGAACGCCCAGGTCAGGCGGTCGGCGCCTCCACCTTGAGGCCCTCACGCTCGGCGGCCAGGGCCAGCCGGTCGTCGAGCGTGACCAGCACGAGCGACGCGGGATGGCCCTCCGATGCTGCCAGGGCGGCGGCGAGCTGCAGCGCGTCCCCGGCGCGCAGGGCGTGAACGCGCAACAACCGCGACGCCAGGGCTCGCACCTGCTCCGACGGCTGGACCTCAGCCCAGGCCAGCTCGAGTGCGTCGAGCCGCTCGTACGCCTGGCGCGTCGCGACCGGGTCCAGGGCGCCCTCGCGCTCGAGTCGAGCGAGGGCCGACACGCACTCGATCGCCGTGCCCCACCACGTGATCACCTGCGGGTCGGCCTCGAAGCCCGCCGCGGCCGACGCGCTCGTCGCCTCGTGGACGAGCAGCGGGACCAGGGCGGACGTGTCCCAGAACCTCACCAGCCCGACCGTCGCTCTTCCAGGACCACGTCGACGATGCTCCTGGCCTCGCGGGGCCGAGGCGCGGGCGAGCGGAGGAGCTCGACCGGCGGTGCGGCGCGGCCGACCCGCACGGCGCCGGCCCGTTCGAGACGCGCGAGGCGCCCGGCCGGGTCCGGCCCCACCGCTGCCGGCTCGAGACGCGCGACCACGACCCCGCGGTCTGTGACGAGAACGCTCTCGCCGGCCCGGACGTGGTCGACATAGGCGCTCAGGCCGTTCTTGAGCTGGCTGATCGAAGCGGTCTTCATGTGGCTAGTATGGCCATGTCCACGTGGCCTGTCTAGAGTCGTGCGTCCACGTGGCACCTGACGGGCACCGTGCCTGCCGTCGCGGGGGCACGCTTCTACGGTCGCGGGGGCACCGTGCCGACGTGGATCGTGACGATGCCGCCCGACATCCCGATCCAGCGGGTCCCCACGAGACCCGCCTCGCGCATGACCTCGGCAATCCGCTCCGGTGCCGGGTAGTTCTGGACGCTGCGCACGAGGTAGGCATAGGCGCCGCCCTGCCCGGCGACCTTCCCGATGAGGGGCACGATCCGGTCGAACCACCAGCGCATGACGCGGGCGAGACGGCTCCGCGGCCGGGCGATCTCGAGGCACACGACCTTGCCTCCCGGGCGGACGACCCGGGCCATCTCCGCGAACCCCTTCGCGTAGTCGGGCAGGTTGCGCATCCCGAACGCGATCGTGGCGGCGTCGAAGCCGTCGTCGGCCGCCGGCAGGGCCAGCGCGTCGCCGACCACGAACGTAAGCCCCGGCTGACCATCGTACCGGTTTCGGGCGACGCCGATCATCCCGGGGCTCAGGTCCACCCCGAGGACCTCGCCGCCCGGCTGGGCCGAGCGCAGGAGGTCGGCCGCCACCTTGCCGGTGCCGGTCGCGACGTCGATCGCGCGCCCGCCGGCCCTGAGCCCGGCGAACGCGACCGCCCGCCTCCGCCAGCGCGGCTCCTGGAACGCGCTGACGACCAGGTTCATCGGGTCGTAGACGCCGCTGATCCGGTCGAACATCGCGCCGACCTCGGCGGGCGCGGCGGCGTTGCCGCGCTCGGTGGCGAGGCCGGACGGGGCACCGTCGCGCGGGTCGGGGGTGGTCATGCGAGTCTCTCCTGGGGCTGCGGCGGGCGGGCGGGCGGCCCGGGGTGTGCGGATCCCGGCGGCCCGGGCGGTGTGGATGCGGGAGCCGCGGGGAGCGCCAGCGCCTCGCGCAGGGCGGCCGCGATCGGCACGGGATCGGTGATCGGCGCGGTATGGCGTAGCCCCGGCAGGTCGCGGCGGCGCGCGCCGGGGATCCGGGCCGCGAGCGCGTCGGCGATCGGGGCATAGAAGGGCTCCGACGACGCCCCGGCCAGGATCGTGACCGGGCAGGCGATGCCGGCGAGCCCGGCGGGGTCGACTCCCTCCATCGCCGCGTCGGCCACCGCGCCGCCGCCCTCCTCCTCGAGGAACGCCCGGGACCGCTCCGGCAGCGCCTCCCAGGCGCCGGGGCCGGCCACGCCGCGCATGAACGCGCGGGCGGCGGCCGCGGCCCCGCCGCGCGCCAGCGCCTCCGTCGTGGCCTGCGCCACCCGCGCGAAGGCGCGCCGGGCCCGCTCGCCGGCAACCGGTCCGTACGGCGGCTCGTAGGCGACGACCGCGGCCACGCGCTCCGGGAGGCGCGCCGCCGCCTCGAGCGCCACGACGCCCCCGAAGCTGTGCCCGAGCAGGACCGCGCGGTCGACCCCCTCCACGTCGAGGAGCGCGGCCAGGTCGGCCACGTGCTCCGCGATCGAGACCGCGCGCGGTGGATCGAGACGCCGGTGGCCGCTGCCCAGCCGATCGGGGGCCAGGACGCGCAGGTCGCCCGGTGCGGCGAGCGCTCGTGCGAGCGGCGCCAGCTGGCGACCCGTGGAGAGCGTCGCGTGGAGGACGACGACGGCCGGCGTGAGTCGGTCGCGGAGCTCGCCGCGCCGCAGCTTGCCGGCCGCGGTGCGCGGCAGCGCGTCGAGGCGGACGAAGGCGGCCGGCACTTCGTACGGGGCCAGCCGCTCGCGGCACCAGGCCCGGAGCCGCTCGTCGCCGGGGTCGCCCGGGTCGCCTGCGCCCTCGCGGAGGACGATGCCGGCCACCGGCACGGCGCCCCAGGTCGCGTCCGGCCGGCCGGCGACGCCGGCCTCGACGACGGCCGGGTGGGCCTCGATGACGGCCTCCACCTGCGCCGGGTAGACGTTCTCACCACCGCTGACGACGAGGTCGGCCCGCCGGTCGGCGACGAAGAGCCGCGCCGCCGCGTCGAGACGTCCGAGGTCGCCCGTCCGCAGCCAGCCGTCCAGGGTGAAGGCCGCCGCGGTCCCCGCCTCGAGCCCGAGGTAGCCGCCGAACGCCGCCGGCGTCCGGACCTGGATCTCCCCGACCCCGTCCGCGCCCGGCTCGGCGATCCGGACAACGACCCCGGGCAGGGGCCGGCCGGCGGAATCCGGCAGGACGGCGGCTTCCCCGGCCGGCAGCGCCGTCACGCCCGAGCCGGCCTCGGTGAGGCCGTAGGTCGGGACCACCGGCCAGCCCGCGGCTGTCGCCCGCCGCACGAGGTCCGGCGAGATCGGGGCCCCGCCCAGCAGCACGGCCCGCAGGGTCGTCGGCAGTCGCTCGCCCGCGGCGGCGGCCAGGAGCCGCTCGAGCTGCGCGGGGACGAGCGAGACGTGGCTCGGGGCGTTGGGCTCGCCGAGCGCGGCGAGCACCGCGGCCGCGTCGAACGGGTCGACGACGTGGAGCGGCACGCCTGCGCCGACGGCCCGCCACGCCACCCCGAGCCCGGCGACGTGGGCAAGGCCGAGGCACAGGAGCCAGCCGGTCGCCGGCGGGAGCGCGGCAGCCCAGGCGAGGGCGCTGGCGGCCAGCGAGGCATGGGAGAGGATCGCCGCCCGTGGCGTGCCGGTGGTTCCCGAGGTGAGGACGGCGACCGCCGGGGCGGCCGGATCCACGGGGATCGCGCGGCGGTCGCCGACCCGGGCGCCGGCGACGAGGCCCGCCGGGTCGCGCGCGGGCACGCCGTGACCGGCTGCCGCGGCCGCCAGCCCGGGGTCGTGGACGAGCAGCCGGGGCGCGGCCGCCGTCAGGGCCGCGGCGATCTGCGGGCGGGCGAGGCGCGTCCCGAGCGGGACGGCGACGGCGCCGGCCCGGCCGATCGCCGCGAGGAGCGCGACGGCCCCGGCCGACGGGCCGGCGAGGAGCGCCACCCGGTCGCCGGGCTCGATCCCGGCCGCCTGCAAGCCGGCGGCCGCGAGGTCGGCCAGCCGATCGACTTCCGCCCAGGGGTGGTCGCCGGCAGCGTCGCGCACCGCGAGGGCACGCGGTCGCGCAGCCGCATGCCGCCGGAGATCGAGGGCGAGGATCGGCCCGAGGCTCACCCGGCCGCCTCCACGACCTCGACCGCGAACCGCCGCAGGGCCGCGTCGTCGAGGGCGATCCCGAGGCCGCCGGTGCCCACCCCGCCGGGCGCTGCCAGCCGGCCGTCCTCGACGAGCAGCGGCGTCCGGAGCAGGTCGTGCTCGAGGAGGCCGGCCGTCGCGAGGCCATGCGGGAGCGGGCCGGCAGCGCCGCGCCACCGGACTGCCGGCAGCGCCGCGGCGGCGGCCCGGGCGGCCGCCACGCCGATCCCCGTCTCGAACAGCGTGGAGAGGACCACGGGCACGCCGCGCGCCGCGGCCCCCGCGGCAATCTCCGCCACCGCGACCGGGCCGCCGACCCGTGCCGGCTTCACGACCAGGACGTCGGCCGCCTCGGCAGCCAGGACGGCGCGCGCGCCTCCCGGCGAGTAGACCGCCTCGTCGGCGGCGATCGGGACCGCGACCCGGCGGCGCAGCTCGGCCGCGCCCTCCGTGTCGTCCGCCGCGAGCGGCTGCTCGGCGTACTCGAGGTCGAACCGCGCCACCGCCTCCAGGCGGTCCTCGGCCGTCGCGAGGTCCCAGGCCCCGTTGACGTCGAGCCGGAGCCGGATCTCGGGGCCGACGGCCTGCCGGATCGCGCGAACACGCGCAACGAGGTCCTCGGTCTCGCGCTCGGCGCCGGCCTTGAGCTTGAGGGTCCGGAAGCCCGCCTCCATCGCCTGGAGGGCAGCTTCGGCACCTTCGCGGGGAGCGGCGAACCCGATCGTGCCGTTGACGGGGACGGCGGCCCCGTCGGGGTCGAGCGCCAGGTCGAGCCTTGCGGCGTCGAGGGCCGCCCGGAAGGCCCGGCCCGGCCCACCCAGCAGCTCCAGCTCCTCCGGGTCCGGGAGATCCCCCTCGCGAGCGCCGCCGGTCGCATCCCGGATCGCCCGCGCCAGGATCGTCTCCTCGACCTCGGTCGCGTCGGGCTCGAGGACCGCCTCGCCGGCCGCGAGCCGGCCGTCGGCACCCTCCAACAGCACGATCCACGCCTCGCGGTGGAGCCACATCCCGGTGGCGGTGGCGAACGGCCGCCGGAACGGAACGCGGACGCGGAGCGCGGAGAGGCCGCCGACCTTCACCGCCTCGAGGAGGTCGCGCAGGGCGGCGGCATCGCCCGGGTGGGCCCGCTCCCGGGTGTCGCTCATGTCGCGGGGCCCCCGATCTGCACCCCGGCGAGGGCCAGGCCGGCCCCGAAGAGCACGCCGAAGACGAGCGCCAGCCGCGCCGTGCCCTTGAGCACCGCGTTCAGCTCGCCCGGCCGCTCGAAGTCGCGGACGGTCCGCATGAGGGACACCGCGAGTGGCAGGGTGAGGAGCGGCAGGCCCTGGACGAGGGCCGGGAGGCCGCCACCGGCTGCCAGCCCGGCCGCGGCGAGGGCCGCCGGGACGGCGAAGGCGATGCCCAGCAAGAGCGCGTACTCGAGCGCCGTGCGCTCCCGGCCGAGGATGACGGCGAGCGTACGCTTGCCGGCCGTGGCATCGGTCGGGATGTCGCGCAGGTTGTTCACGACGAGGATCGCGGTGACCAGCGCCCCGACCGGGATGGCCGCGAGGAAGAAGAGCGGGTTGAGGCGCAGGGCCTGGAGATAGGCCGTGCCGGCCACAGCGACGAGCCCGAAGAAGATGAAGACGAAGACCTCGCCGAGGGCCCGGTAGCCGTACGGGAAGGGCCCGCCCGTGTAGGCCAGCGCGGCGACGATGGCCAGCGCCCCGAGCGCCAGGATCACCGGCCCGCCCACGACCACCAGCCACAGCCCCACGAGGCCGGCGATGGCGATGACGAGCCCGATCGCGACCTCCAGCTGGCGTTCGGTGACGAGGCCCGAGGCGGCCACCCGCGTCGGGCCGGCGCGATCGGGCGTGTCGGCGCCGCGGCGGTGATCCGAGAGGTCGTTGGCGAGGTTCGCAAGCACCTGGAGCAGCAGGGCCACCGCGAGGCATCCGAGCGCGGTGTCGAGGCGGAACGGCGTCCCGACCGCGAGCGCGGCCCCGAGCCCGACCACGACCCCAGACGCGGCCGCCGGCAGGGTCGCCGGGCGGATCGCGAGGAGCCAGATGCGGAGCGCGGACGGGCGATCGACCCGCGGCGAGGACCCGCTGCTCACGGACGACGCGGGAACTTCGTGAAGTCCGGCCTCCGCTTCTCGAGGAAGGCGCGCGATCCCTCGTGCGCCTCGTCGGTCGTGTAGTACAGGCCGGTCGTGTTGCCGGCGAACTCCTGGAGCCCGGCCAGCCCGTCGGTCGCCACGAGGAAGGCCGACTTGAGGAAGCGGATCGCCGTCGGGCTCATGGCCAGGATCTCGTCGGCCCAGGCGACCCCCTCGGCCTCGAGATCGGCCAGCGAGACGACCCGGTTCACGAGCCCCATCCCCAGGGCCTCGTCGGCCGTGTACTGGCGGCACAGGAACCAGATCTCCTTGGCCTTCTTGTCGCCCACCAGCCGGGCCAGCAGGCCGATTCCGAAGCCGGCGTCGAAGCTGCCGACGCGGGGGCCGACCTGCCCGAAGACCGCGTTGTCGCTGGCGATCGAGAGGTCGCACACGACGTGGAGGACGTGGCCGCCGCCGATCGCGTAGCCGTTGACCAGGGCGATCACCGGCACCGGCAGCGACCGGATCTGGCGCTGCAGGTCGAGCACGTTGAGGCGGGCGATCCCGTCCTCGCCGACGTACCCGCCGGCGTGGCTCTTGTAGTTCTGGTCACCGCCGGAGCAGAAGGCCGCGTCGCCCGCCCCGGTAAGCAGGACGCAGCCGATGGAGGGGTCGTCGCGGATCCGCGCGAAGGCGTCGATCAGCTCGGCGACGGTCTGCGGGCGGAAGGCGTTGCGGACCTCCGGCCGGTTGATCGTGACCTTCGCGATCCCGGTCCCGGAGTGCTCGTGGCGGATGTCGCGGTACTCCCGGACGGGGGTCCAGGTGACGGGCGACGGGGATGGGGCGGGCGTGGTCATGCGGCGGTCTCCAGGAGGAAGTCGAGGACGAGGGCGTGGAACCGGTCGGGTCGCTCGAGGTGCGGAGCGTGGCCCGCGCCGGCGACGACCGCGAGGCGCGCGCCGGGGATTGCCGCGGCGACCTCCTCGGCCCGGGCCCGCGCGGGATCGGCGGCGCCGGCCACCACCAGCGTCGGGGCGGTGATCGCGGCGAGGCGGTCATGGAGCGGCTCCATCGCGCCCTGGCCGCCGTAGACGAGCGACGCAGCGAGGCCGAGCGGGGCGTTGGCGCGGCGGATCGCCGCCTGGCGGCTGCGGGCCGTGGCGGGGAGGGCCGCCTCGCCGGCGAGGACCGGCTCCGCCGCCCAGCGCGCGGCGAATGCCTCGATGCCCTCGGCCACGGCGAGCCGGGCCCACTCCGCGTCGGCGGCGGCGCGCTCGGCCCGTGCCGCGGGATCGGCGATCCCGGCGGACGGTGCCTCGAGCACCAGGCGCCGGACCAGCGGGGGGTGGGCCACGGCCAGGCGGAGGGCGATCCGGGCGCCCATCGAGTAGCCGACGACGTCCACGGGCCCGGCGCCGAGGCGCCGCACGAGCGAGGCCAGGTCGTCTGCCGTCCGCTCCACCGAGGTCCGGGGGCGGTCGTCGGGCGCGGCGGCGGCCGGCAGGCCCGCAGATGCCACGCCCGGGACGGCCGCGCCCGGGGCGGCCCCGCCCAGGGTGACCCCGTGCAAGGCGCCAGCCGCGACGGGCGCAACCGCGGTGGGGGCCCGAGCGACGTCGGCCTGCCAGCCCGTCCCCCCGTGGCCTGGCAGGTCGGGGACGATGGCCCGGACGCGGCTGCCCAGCCCCGCGATCGCGGCCCACGAGAGACCGCTGCCCGAGAAGCCGTGAAGGAACAGGACGGGCTGACCGTGGCCCGCGACCCGGACCGTCCAGCGCATCCCCGCGATCTGCATCCGCAGGCGCTCGCTCACGGGGCCGTCTCCCCCGGGTCCCCGTCGAGCAGCTCGGCGAGCGCGGCCTGTACCGCGGCCGCAGCTTCGCGGTGAAGGGCGACGTTGCGGGCCCGCTCGGTCCGAAGCTCGAGGACCTGGATGCCCGGCGTCGCCAGCGAGGCTTCGAGTGAGGGACGCAGCTCGGCCGGTCCGACCCGCCGGTGCTCGGCCCCAAGCGCCGTCACCGCCGGCCCGAGGTCGATCCCGTGCGGCGTGCCGAAGAGCTCCTCGAAGTGGGCCGGCAGGCCGGCCGCCGGCACCGACGCCGTGGCCTGGGGCAGGAACGAGAAGATCCCGCCGCCGTCGTTGGCGATCGCCACGATCGTCGCGGAGAGGCCGTGCAGGCGCGCCGCCACGAGGGCGGTGAGGTCGTGGAGCAGGGCAACGTCGCCGATCACGAGCGCCGTCGGCGCCCCGGCGGCGGCCGCGCCGAGCGCCGACGAGAGCACGCCGTCGATCCCGTTGGCGCCCCGGTTGGCGAGCGGCCGGATGGCGCGCGGCCCGGCCGGCAGCCAGGCGTCCATGTCGCGCACGGGCATCGAGCTGCTGGCCCACAGGATGCCGCCGTCGGGCAGGAGGTCGCCGAGGATGGCGAACGGGGCGCCCTCGAACGCCTCGCCGGACCCGGTGAGCCCGGCGAGCCAGCCGCGCAGCGCCCGGTCTGCGGCGCGATCCGCGGCGAGCCAGCGGTCGAGCCACGCGCTCCGGCGCGCCGGACTCGGCCGGAGGCGGCTCCCGGCCGTGCGGCGGTCGTCCCCGGCGAGCGCGTCGGCGAGCGCGTGCGCCGTCGTGGTCGCGTCGGCTTGGACCATCGTCGCCGGGACGATCGCCGGCTCGCGCCAGCCCGCCTCGCCGTCGACGACGACAAGGTCCGGACGGCGCTCCTCCAGCAGGGTGAGCAGCGCCTTGGAGGTGGACATCGCCCCGAAGCGGAGGACGAGGTCTGGCTCGTTCGCCTCGCGCCACGGCCCGGGGCGCATGAGCTGGTCGCCGCGCGCCATCACGAGGGATCGGTCGTGCGGGCCGCACCGCGCCAGCGAGAGCGGATCCGCAAGGACCGGCCAGCGCAGGGCCGCGGCGAGGCGACCCAGCGCGGCCGGAAGGGCGGGGTCGTCCTGCGGCCCCGCTGCGATGAGGCCGCGCTCGACGCGGGCGAGCCGGCGGGCCAGGTCCTCCGCGTCGCCGTCCGCGAGCACGCGCCGGCCGGCAACGACCCGGATGGACGGCTCGCCCGGCAGCGGGCCCAGCGGCCCGTCCGGGACGAGCGGCTCGCGGAACGGGACGTTGAGGTGGACGGGGCCGGCCGGGCCGGCCGCGGCGGTGACGACGGCGCGGGCCGCGACACCCGCGACGTGGCGCCGCGTGACGTCCTCGCCGTCGAGGAGCGGCAGGTCGGCGAACCACTTCGCGTGGGTGCCGAAGAGCCCCACCTGGTCGATCGTCTGCGGGGCGCCGCGGTCGCGCAGCTCCGGCGGCCGATCCGCGGTGAGGATCACCAGCGGCACCCTGCCCAGGGAGGCCTCGACGACAGCCGGCAGGAGGTTCGCCGCGGCCGTGCCGGAGGTCGTGAGGACCGCCACGGGCCGCCGGCCGGCCTTCGCGATCCCGAGCGCGAAAAAGCCTGCGCTCCGCTCGTCGAGCAGGACCCGGACGCGGATCCCGGGGTGGGCGCGCAATGCCAGGGCGAGCGGCATGGAGCGGGAGCCCGGGCAGACGACCGCGTCGGCGACGCCCGCCGCGGCGAGCTCGTCGACGAACCCGCGCAGGGCGAGGGTGTCGGTCATGCCTCCGCCTCCTCCAGGCGACCGAGGGCCGAGGCGACCGGGCGCAGCTTGATCCGCGACTCCTCCCACTCGAGCGCCGGGTCGGAGTCGGCGACGATGCCGCAGCCCGCGAAGAGCGTCGCCGCCCGGCCGTCGACCAGCCCGCACCGCAGGGCGACCATCAGCTCACCGTCGCCGTCGGCGCCGAGCCAGCCCACGGGCCCGGCGTACCAGCCCCGGTCGAAGCCCTCGTGCTCGGCGATGAGGTCGAGCGCAGCGCCGCGCGGCTCGCCGCCGACGGCCGGCGTCGGGTGGAGGCGTTGCGCCAGCGCCAGGATGCCCGTCTCGTCGCGCAGCAGGCCCTCCATCGGCGTGACGAGGTGCTGGACGTGGCGAAGCGCGAGGATCCCGGGCTCGGGGGCCACCTCGAGGCGCTCCGCGATGGGCCGGAGGGCGTCGCGGAGCATCGCCACGACCACGGCGTGCTCCTCCCGGTCCTTGTCGCTCACGAGGAGGCCGGCGGCGAGCCGGGCATCCTCGGCGGCATCGGCTCCCCGCGGGGCAGAGCCGGCGATGGCAACCGTGCGAAAAGCGCGTCCCTCCGTGCGGGCGAGCCGCTCGGGCGTCGCGCCGAGGAACGTCACGCCGTCCCGGACGAAGGCGAAGGTCGTGCTCTCCGGGCCCGCAGCCGCGAGGCGCCGCAGGGCGTTGAGCGGGTCGAGCTCGAGTGGCGAGAGGACGGCCACGCGGCGGGCCAGGACCACCTTGTCGAGGCGGCCGCGGCCCACCGCGCCCGCGAAGAGGCCGACGAGCCGGTCCCACGCGGCGCGGTCGGGCTGCTCCCCGGTGATCGCGAGCGGGGCGCCGGCCGGCCGGGCCACGAGCGCGCCCGGCGCCGGCGTGAGCTCACGGGCCCGCGCGGCCAGCCTGTCCCAGAGCCGGGCGTGGGAGCGCGCCGACGAGCTCGCCCCGCCCACGGCCGCGGCCGTGACGAACGTCCCGTCGGCGGTGCGCGCGACCGCGAGGGCGGGCAGGACGAGCGAGGACGCCCCGAAAGCCGCCCACGCGTCGCCGGCGCCCGGGAGGGTGCCGGTGAACCCGAGGCCGCCGAGCAGCACGGGCCCTGCACCCCGCGGCAGGCCGGCAGGATCGCCCGCCGGGCCACCGAGCGCCGCCCCGTCCAGCAGCTCGCGCCAGGCGTGCGCTGCCGTCTCGAACCGGTCGGGCCCTGCCGGCTCGACGGCCCACGCCCGGCCGATCGCCACGATCGCCGTTCCCTCGGCCGGCTGCAGCCAGAGCCCGGCCTCCAGGTCCGCCTCGCGGGCCGCCGCGAAGAGCGCCAGCGGATCGACCTCCTCGACCCGCGCCGTGGCCGCCCGCAGGCGTCCCGGCGCGACCCCGGACAGCGCCTCGAGCGCCCGACCGAGGTCCTCGTCGCCGAGGTCGAGGCCAGGCCGGTCCACGACGGTCATCGGCCGGACCCCCCCGCGCCCCAGGCGCCGCCGATCCGCGCCTCGGGAACCCCGACGCTCCGGAGCAGCAGCGCACGGAGCGTGGGATAGGCGTCCTCCAGGAGCCCGGGGTCGTCGGCGAGGAGCCAGCGGGCGACAACCTCGTTGAGGGCGCCGAACCAGGCCACGCCGGTGATCGCCGTGTCGATCGGCGGGATCGAGCCGTCGGCGACCGCCTCGTCGAGATACCCGGCGATGAGGCGCGCGAAGCGGTCGTGCAGGGCGTTCGTCTCGGCGTTGAACGCGCGGCCGGCGCCGAGGGCGTCGAGGAACAGGAGCCGGGCCATCGTGCGGTGCCCGGCGAACGTCGTCAGGACCGTGTGGAGCGCCGCTTCCGCCCTCGCGATGGGGTCGGTCTCGGCGGCCACTGCGCGGTCCACCTTCACCGCGAGCCGGTCCGCCGTCGAGCGCATCAGCTCGCGGAAGATCGCCTCCTTGGTCGCGAAGTGGAAGTAGACGCCGCCCTTGGAGGTGTCGGCGGCCGCGGCGATGTCGTCGACGGCCGTGTCGCGATACCCGCGGCGCGCGAAGGTGTTGAACGCGGCATCCAGGATCTGCTCGCGCCGCGTCCGGCTCTTCTCGGCCTGGGCCGTCGTCCGCGTGTCCGTCGTCCGCTTGTCGGTGGTCATGGGCCGGCTCTCGTGCACCTTGCGTCGGATGACCCGCAAAACCGACCGACCGGTCGGTTTGCTCACTATACGTCGTTCGGGGGCGCGCTCCCGGCGGATGCCCGGCACGCCCGCGCCTCACCCGGCGGGCAGCTCGAGGACGAACCGGGCCCCGCCTCCGGAGCCGTCGGCCACCGTGAGGGTCCCCTCGTGCAGCTCGACGAGGCGGCGCGCGATCGCGAGGCCCAGCCCGGAGCCCGCGTCGGCACGCGACCGCGACCCAGGCATCCGGGCGAACGGCTCGAAGATCTTCTCGCGCATTGCCGCCGGCACGCCGGGCCCCTGGTCCACGACCTCCACGCGCCCACGCCGGTCCCCGACGACGGCTGCCGTCACGGCCACGGTCCCGCCCTCCGGCGAGTGCCGGAAGGCGTTGTCCAGGAGGATCAGCAGGACCTGCAGGAGGCGGTCGGGGTCGCCCTCCGCGGCGATCGGGGGCGCGACGTCGTCCGGCCCGACCAGGCGCAGGCCGCGGTCCTCGGCGAGGGGCGTGGCGCGCCGCACCGCGGTGCGCGCCAGCGCAACCAGGTCGAGCGGCGAGGTCTCGATTGCGAGCGCGCCCTGCTCCGACGCAGCCAGGGCGAGCAGGTCCTCGACGAGCCGTCCGAGCCGATCGGCCTCGCCCACGATGTCGGCGACCAGCGGGCGGCCAGCGGGCGCGACGAGCTCCTCGCGCTCGAGGACCTCGGCCGAGGACCGGATCACCGCGGCGGGCGTCCGGATCTCGTGGGAGGCATCCGCGACGAAGCGCCGCTCGGTCTCGAAGGCCGCCCGGATCGGCACGAGGGCACGGCCGGTGATCCACACCGTCGCCAGCGCCGCGCCGACGAGGCCGACCGCGCCGACCACGAGAATGGCGAGCATGAGCGCCTGCGTCTGCCGATCGTGGAGCGTGAGCACGATCCCGGCCTGGAGCCAGCCGGTGATCGCATTGTCGTGCGTGACCGGCGCCGTCAGGAGGCGGACCCGGGTGCCGCCGGCGTCCACGGTCCGCAGGTCGCTCCCCGCCGCCCGGGCGGCAGACACCGCGGCCTGGTCGGGAAGCCCCTCCAGCGAGACCCCGGACGGGTTGGAGACCAGGGCGCCCGAGGCGTCCAGGACGAGGTAGAACGTGTCCGACGCCTGCGGCACGTGGCTCTCGGAGTCCTCTCCGCCCTCGGTCTTGACCTCGCCATCGAGCTGCGCGAGGTACGCCGCCGATGCCGCGGCCAGGGCACGGTCGACCTCCGAGCGCAGGATCGAGGTGCCGACGAGCGCCGTCGCGACGCCGATCGCCAGGACCAGGGTGCCGATGACCGCGAGCGTCCCGACGGCCAGCCGCCGTCGCGTCCGCGCCAGGAGCGCCGCGTTGGGGCCGGCGGCGGACGTCCTCCTCACGAGGGGTCGACCCGGAGCGCATAGCCCACGCCGCGGACCGTCCGCACCAGGCGTTCGCGGCCGAGCTCCGCAAGCTTCCGGCGTACGTAGCTCACGTACAGGTCGACGACGTTGGAGTAGACGTCGGGCTCGGCGCCCCAGACCGCGTCGAGGATCTGCTGGCGCGTGACGACCCGGCCCTCGTGGCGGATGAGGTAGGCCAGGAGCGCGAACTCGCGCGCCGACAGGTCGACCGCCCGCGTGCCGACGCGCGCGACGTGGCGCTCCTGGTCCAGCTCCAGGTCGCCGGCCGTGAGCGGGCCCGGCGCGCTGACGGCCGGGCGACGGCCGAGGGCCCGGACCCGGGCGAGCAGCTCGGAGAAGGCGAAGGGCTTGCCGAGGTAGTCGTCGGCACCGGCGTCCAGGCCGGCGACCCGCTCGTCGACACCGCCGAGCGCGGTCAGGATGAGTGCCGGGGTGGCCACCCCGCGCGAGCGGAGGAGGCGCAGGAGCTCGAGACCCTCCAGGTCGGGAAGCATGCGATCGAGCACCAGGACGTCGTACGGCTCGCCCGTGCCGCTCGCGAACGCGAGGGCGCTCACGCCGTCCGGGGCGAGGTCCACCGCGTGGTTCTCCGCCACCAGGACGCGCCGGAGGAGCTCGCCCATCCGGGGCTCGTCTTCGACCACGAGGATCCGCATCGGCCCCATCCTCGCGGCCGTGCGGGCGACCGTCAACGGCCGGAGGGCATTCCTGTGAGAACGCACATCCCGGGCACATGAGGGGTTCAGCGTCACGCGCGACACTCGCAGCATCCCGAACCGATCGCGGGCTCGACCCGCCGCACCGGAGCTGACCCATGAACTCCTCCCCCACGCCTCGCAGGATCCCCGGAGCCAGCCGCCTCGGCCTGGCCGTGGCCGCCCTCGCCGCGGCCGGCACGTTCGCCGCGGCCGTCGTCGTCGCGGGCCTCCCCGCCGCCCCCACCGCCGATGCTGCGGCTACGGCCCCGACGACGTCCCAGGTCCTCGTCGACCCGACGACCGGCGAGCGGGTCGTGCTCGACACGGTCTACGTCGTCACGCCCGCGCCGGCCGCGGCCGCGCAGGCGCCGTCGGGGGGCGAGGACGAGCATGCCGACGGCCGCGAGCACGAGCACGAGGGCGGAGACGACTGACATGGCCGTGCGACACGACCCCCAGGCACGGAAGGCCGCTCCTCCCCCTGTCCGCGCCTCCTCCCCGGCCGCCCCGACGGGCGGCCGGGGAGCCGACCTGCCGCCGCGCGGAGCCGACGTGCCGCGCCGGCGCCCCGACCCCCGTCCCATGCGCGTTGCCATCGCCGCCGGGGGCGTGGCGGCCATGTCGGCCCTGCTGGCTCTGATCGGCAGCTCGGCGCTGCCCACCACGGCGACGTCCTCCACCGCCGCCTCCGGCTCGCCCGGCGGCGGGGCCGGCGACGTCGCCCCAGTGCGGCACGTGGTCCGCTACGTCGTCCTCGCGCCCGGCCAGCAGCCCCCCGCGAACGCTACGACGCGCACGTCGCCGACGGTCGGCGCCCCCGTGGCGGCACCCCAGGTGCGCCAGCGGCCCGCGATCGTCACGAGCCAGTCGGGCAAGCCGTAGATGCCGGCCGACGTGATGGCGACGCCCAGAACGCGGCCGTCGCCGGCGGAGCTGCCGCTCGAGCACACCACCCTCGCCGCACGGGCGATGGGCGGGCGGCTCGGCATCCACCTGGCGACCACTCGCGGGGATCGCGCGACCGCCGCCCGGGATGCGCGCCGCGCGGCCGATCGCGTGGTCGCCTGGTCGCGGCTCCTCACGCGCCACGATCCCGGCTCGCCCCTGGTCCGCCTCAACGACGACCCGCGCGACGCCGTGCCCGTGGGACCGACCCTCGGCGCCGCGCTCGCGTGGGCCGACGACGCGGGCCTGATGACCGGCGGGCTCGTCGACGTCACGCGCCTCGCCGAACGCCTCGCGGCAGAAGCCGGCGACGCCGCCCTCGACGGCCCCGTCGCGCCGGCAGGCCAGTCCCCCGCGAGCTGGCGCGTCGACCGACGGGACCCGAGAACGGCCACGGTGGTCCGGGTTCCCGGCACGCGCTTCGACCTCGACGGCATCGGCAAGGGCTGGCTGGCGGATCGCGCGCTGCGCCTCCTCGCGGGCCACCCGGGCGCCGTCGTGGACGCCGACGGCGACGTCGCGGCGCGGATCGCGCCCGGCGACCGGTGGGAGATCGGCGTGGCGGACCCGCGGAGCGACGACGCCATCCTGGCGCTGCTCGTGCTAGCCGACGAGCCCGGCACGTCCGCGCCGGGTCGCCGCACCTGGGGCGTGGCGACCTCGGGCACGAGCATCCACCGTTTCGGCGTGCAGGCCCACCACCTGATCGACCCACGCACCGGTCGGCCCGCAGTGACGGACGTCGTCCAGGCGACGGTTGTCGCGTCCGGGGCGGCGGTGGCCGAGGTGTTTGCCAAGAGCGCCGTCATCCTCGGGTCCGCCGCTGGGCTCGACTTCCTCGACCGATCGGGCGTGGCCGGCGCGATCGTCCTCCTGGAGGACGGCAGGGTGCTCGCCCTGCCGCGCACCGCGGCGTTCCTCGCATGATCTACCGCGGCCTCGACCCCCGCCTGCGCCTGCTCCGCTGGGGCCTCTTCGGCCTCGCCGTCGCCTTCGTCCTGCTGGTGACGCTCCCGGCCGCCGCGGGGGCCCTCGTGCAGGTGGCGCAGACGGCCCCGGATCGCCTCCCGTGGGTCGCGACGCGCCTGATCGGGTTTCTCTCCTACTTCGCGGTCGCGGGCTCGGTCATCTACGGGCTCCTCCTGTCGACCAAGATCCTCGACGCCATCGCCCACCGTCCCGTGAGCTTCGCGCTCCACCAGGACCTGTCGGCGATCGGCCTGGGCCTGGCAGGCGTGCATGCCGTCCTGCTGGGCCTGGACGGGAAGGTGCCGTTCTCGCTGGTCGAGATGGTGGTGCCCTTCGCGGCCCCGTACCGGCCGCTCTGGGTCGGCGTGGGCCAGGTTGCGCTGTACCTGGTGGCGATCGTGTACGGCAGCTTCTACGTGCGGCGCCGGATCGGGCAGCGATCCTGGCGGGTGCTCCACTACGTCACGTTCCTCGCCTTCGCCGGGGCGACGGCGCACGGCATCCTCTCGGGCACGGACAGCGGCACGGCCTGGGCCTGGTGGAGCTACGTCGTCGCGACCGCATCGGTCGTCTTCCTGACCGCCTACCGGATCATCCTCGCGATCGAGGCGCGCCGGGCGGTCTCCGGCGCTTCCGGATCAAGGCCCGCCCCTCGTCCCTCGCCCCTCGAACTCCGCGCTCCGGGCGGCTGAGCCCGGCCGCGCGACCCGCGGCGAGACGGCTCGGCGGCACGAGCACGGCCGTGCTCGACACCTTCTACGGCTTCTTCTCGCCGGGAAGCTCCCCGCGGAAGAGCTCGTGCCCGCGGCGGGCGCCCGGGTCCTGCTCCACGCGTTCCTGCAGGACGCCTGCCGCTTCATCTCATCCGGATGGTGCGACGCGCATACCGCGGTGCCATCATTCGCGGCAGGCGCGGCAGGCGCGCACGAGGGGATCGACACCAGACCCGGAGGTACCGAGTGCGCGAGATCGTGGGCTTCGTGATGGGGGCCGCTGCCGGAGCCGCGGGCGCGCTGTTCGCCACGTCGACCGAGGGCCGGGCGCTGATCGAGCGCCTGCGGGAGGAGGCGCGGCCGGAGGTCGATCGCGCGGCGACCGAGTGGGAGCCGGTGCTGAAGGAGGTCGCGCGGGCCGTCCGGCTCGCCGCTCGTGAGGTGGAGACGGCGACCGCCGACCTGCGCACCCGCATCGGGGAGATCGCCGCGGCGCTGCCCGACGACGATCTGGCCGCCGCCCCGGCCGGAGACGACCTGGTCGCGGTGTCGACGGCGGCCGCACCGGTTGAGCTCGGGACACGGACGGCAGGCAAGGGAGGCGTGGGGCCCCGTGCAGTCGAGGCCCCCGTGGAGGCGTCGGCGCGCGACGACGCGAACCCCACGCTCGACGCCGGCGCCTCCGGCATCGACCCCCAGCCCGGCGCCTAGGCGCCCACCGAGCCCGGAGGCCGCCCCGATGCGTCGGTTCATCGCCCAGGTCGTCGTCAACACGCTGACGATCCTGATCGTCCTCGCCCTGTTCACGCTCGTCAAGGTCGACTACACGGACCCGTTCACGGGAGCGCGGTTCACGGGACCGGCCCTCGCGCTCGGGGCCAACCCGGTCCTCACGCTCGTCTTCATGGCGCTGTTCGTCGCGCTCGTGGGGGCGTTCGTCCGGCCGATCGTCCTGGTGCTGGCCGGCCGCCTCCTGCTGCGCTCGATGGGCCTGATCCTGATCGTGGTGAACGTCCTCCTCGTGTTCGTCGCCGGCTGGCTGGCGCCCGGGGAGTTCGTCGTCGCGCCGCCGACCTGGGTCTGGGGCACGCTGATCGCGCTCGTCTTCACGCTCATCGCCAGCGGCATCCAGATCGTCGTCGGCATCGACCGGCCGCAGATCGACATGAGCGACCGCCAGCGCGCGATCTGGCGGCTCCTGGATCGCCTGCCGACGCCGCGCCGCAGCAAGATGGTCGAGAACCTGCGCCTCCTGCAGGTCTACAACACCGTGGCCAGCTTCGGCCTCGAGATCGGGTTGGAGTCGACTCCGGTGGCGGTCATCCGCGACCGTTTCCAGAAGTACGTCGGCGGGATGAACCGCGAGCTGGCCGAGCTGAGCACGCCGGCCAAGGTGCGGGTCATGCTGCAGCAGCTCGGCCCCACCTACGTGAAGATCGGCCAGATGGTCTCCAGCCGGGCGGAGGCACTGCCGCCGGAGTGGCAGGACGAGCTGGCGAAGCTCCAGAACACCGTCCCGCCGTTTCCCACCGAGAAGGCGCACGCGGTCGTCGAGGCGGAGCTGCGCCACCCGACCTCAGAGCTCTACGCCTCGTTCGACGAGGAGGCGCTCGCCGCGGCGTCGCTGGCCCAGGTCCACCGCGCCACGCTCCCCGACGGCCGCGAGGTCGTGGTCAAGATCCAGCGGCCCGACGTCCAGACGATGGTGGCCGCCGATCTCGGGGTCATGCAGGACCTCGCGGGCGTCATGGAGGAGCGCTTCGAGCTGGCGCGGCGCCTGGACGCCAGGGGGATCCTCCAGGAATTCGCGGCCGGCGTCCTCATCGAGCTGGACTACCGCAACGAGGCGTACCACATGCGGCGCCTCGACGAGAACATGGCCGGGATCGAGGGCGTTCGCGTCCCGCTCGTGGACGGCGCGCGCAGCGCCCGGCGGGTCCTCACGATGGAGTTCATCCGCGGCGTCAAGATCAACGACGTCGCCGCGATGGAGGCCGCCGGCATCGACCGGGACGACGTCGCGCGACGGCTCCTCCGGGCAGTCATCAAGCAGATCCTCGTCGACGGCTTCTTCCACGCCGATCCGCACCCCGGGAACGTGCTCGTCGACACGCGCGACGGCACGATCGTCTTCCTCGATCTCGGTCTCATCGGGCAGCTGGACCGGGACCAGCGCTTCGACCTGCTCGACCTGATGTGGTCCGTGGTCCAGAAGGATGCCGCCGGCATCGCGGCCGTCATGACCCGGATGAGCATCCAGCGCGGCAAGGTGGACCCGGGGCGGGTCCGGGCGGCGATCGACGCGATCGTCTACCAGTACCTGAAGTACGGCGGCGAGGGCGGGGGCGACTTCGGCGCCGCGATCTCGGGCATCCTCGGGACGCTCTACGACAACGGCCTCAAGCTCAACCAGGACTTCACGCTCGCCCTCAAGGCGATCGTCCAGGTCGAGGAGATCACCCGGACGTTGAGCCCGTCGTTCGACCTCCTCGACGAGGGCCTGCGCAACGCCAGGGAGCTCCTGACGACCGAGGTGAGCGCCGAGAAGATCGTCGCGGCGCTGCGCCAGACGACGATCCAGACGGGCAAGGAGCTCGGCCGCCGCCTCCCGGAGCTGCAGTCCGCCACCCTGTCGTGGCTGGACCAGTACCAGAAGGGGAAGATCGTCGTCGAGGTCAACACGGCCGACCTCTCCCGCGAGATCGGGAAGGTCGGCCGGGTCGGCCAGACGCTGGCGGCGGGCATCATCCTCGCCGGGGCGATCATCGCGACAGGGATCGTCTTCACGGCCACGCTCCTCTCCGGCGCAAACATCGTGATCTTCCTGCCCCTGCCCGTGATCCTCCTGATCATCTTCGTCGCCCTGCTCGTGGTCGGCGTGCGGGTGACCAACCGCATGCTGAGCGGTCCCGTCGAACCCGACGAGTAGCGGCCGGCTCGCCGCGGCGCTCCTGTTCGTGGCGAATCCAGCCCGCGCCTTCGCCTTCGCCCCCGTGGCCGGCTGAGCGGGAGCCACCGTCGGCCCGGGCCGGCCCGGTGCGGCCCGCCCCGCGCTGGGTCCCCGGTCAGCTGCCCCGCGGCTCGCCGGGCGCGCGGACCCGCAGCGTCGCCGACCAGGCCACCCGCTCGGCCGGCGCCAGCACGAGCGCCCGGTCGGCCGCCATCGCCGAGGCCAGGTCGTCGTCCGGCGAGGTCGTCGGCTCCAGGGCGTGCTGGACGCGGGGCTCCGCGGGCAGGCCCGGCCAGCCCCCATCGGAGAGCCAGATCCCCAGGTTGGGGGCGATGGGGGCGTACCAGGTGAGCTCCAGCCGGGCGCCGTCGGGCTGGACGGCCGCCGCGACTCCCGGCAGACCCTCCCCGCTGGCGCTGTCCCAGCTGCCGTAGAGCTCCCAGCCACCGAAGGCCTTCAGAGCGGTCCCCGCCGCCGCGTCGCGGACCACGTCGAGCGCGACCGGTCGGCCGTCGGTGCCCGGCGTCTCCGGCCAGTCGGCGCGGCCCGGGACCGGCGCGATCGGCAGGCCGGTCGCCTGCGTCACCCGAACCGAGACGAGCCCCTCCACGTCCAGCCGCGCCCCCGCCTCGAGGGCCAGGAGCGGGTGCATCGACCAGAGCACCGGCAGGTCGGCCGGCCCGCGGTTCTCCAGCTCGTAGTCGGCGACCACGCGCCCGCCGTCGAGGCGCAGGCGCCGCGTGAAGCGATACGGGCTCCCTCCCCCGGCCGGGCGCTCGACGACCCACGTCGCCGCGAGCACGGGACCCTCGGGGCGGACCTCCGCCGGGCGGCCCCACAGGTCGCCGTGGTCGCGAAGCGGGCGTCCCGCCGGGTCGCCCGGGTCGGGGCACGGCGCCACCGTCGGAAGGCACTCGTCCCAGCCGAACGCGACCGCCCCCCCGTAGACGGCGTCGGGGCCGCTCCAGGCCGGGGCGTCGCCGTTCGGTCCGCTGCTCGGCGGCTTGCCCGCCACGAGCCACTCGCGGCCGGTCCACAGGTCGACCAGCGAGAGGACGCGCGCCCCGAGCGCCGGGCACACGACGATCCGCACGCGGTCGCTGGCGTTCTCGAAGGTGGCGAAAGGCCCGAATGGCGGCCCCGGGCGAATCATCGGGCCACCGCCGGCGCGGCGCGGCGTGCGAGCTTCATCGCTGGTCGACCTCCGGTTTCAGGGCGAGGCCGGGCCGGCGCACGCGGCGGCGAAGGAGGCCGGGACGAGATCCTCGTAGCTCTCCGGGGTCACGACCGTCCCATGGACGATCGTCTCCGCGGGTGGCGGATCGCCGCTCTGCGCGGCGTCCCAGAGGACCCGGGCCGCCGCCGCGCCGACATCGCCACCATACACGAAGAGGGCCGCCCGGAAGCCTGTCTCCTCGTCGCGCGCCCAGGCGCGGCAGGCGAGGTCGGCGCCCAGCCCAACGCCGATGACGTCGGGCGGGGCGAAGCCGGCCGTGGCGAGCGCGTTCAGCCCGCCCTGGACGCCCTGGTCGGTGCAGCCGACCACGACCCACCGGGCGACCTGCGGGCCGGCCGTGATGAGCGGCAGCGCGGCGTCCTCGGCGGAGCGCACCTCGCCGGAGAAGGGCACCGCGACGACGTTCGCCGGCGGGATGCCGGCGACCCGGAGGGCCTCCTGCTGGCCCACCGCACGGGCGGCGCACGACGCCAGCGTCTGGACCTCGACCGAGAGGACGCCGACCTCCGTCGCCTTCCAGCGGCTCGCGGCGACGAGATCAGCGGCCGTCGCGCCGACCGTCGTGCCGAGGTCGCGGTCGTCGATCCCGACGAAGGGCACCGGCCGCCCGGCCTCGTCGAGGATCCGCGCCTGCGTGGCCACGAGCGGGACCCCGGCGCCCGTCGCCACCGTCGCCAGCGCCGGCCCGATCGACGCGTCGGGGGCTGTCACGCTGATCCCGCGCGCCCCGGCGGCGACCGCCCGCTCCACGAGGCGGACGGCAATCCGCGGATCGCGTCGGGCATCGCCGACGGTCGACCTCCCACCCAGCTCCCCGATCGTGGCGGCGAAGGCGGCCGCCTCGGCCGCCGGCCCCTCGCCGGCCGAGGCGAACACGGCGACGAAGAGCGGCCCCGCCGGTGCCGACGGCCCGGCCGTGCCGCCGGCGGGCCCGGCGGGGCTCGGCGACGCGGCCCCGCCGCAGGCGGCCAGGAGAACCGCCACGACGCCGAGCGCCCAGGTTGAGCGGGGCATGCCTACCTCCGCGGCGAGGGGTGGCCGGTGTGGCCCCGGTCGACGCCCGTCGACACCAACCGTACCAAGCCGGCGGTTCCGGGGCTCCGGGCTCCGGCGGCGCGCCCGTGGGCGCGTGGCCGCCGGCGGTGATCCGCGCGGGGACGGCCCACGCGGCCGGGCGGCGCCGGCCTACCGTTGACGCACACCACTCCGCAGGGAGGAGCCCACGTGGGCGACCGGCCGGCCCGCATCGCTTCGGCGTGGCTTCCCGTCGCGCTCGTGGCGGCAGCCGCGCTCATCCCCGAGCTGCGCATCCCCGTGCTCGTCGCCGTCGTCCTGACGGCCGTGGTCGTCCTTCGCCGACCGGGCCGGCCCGCCGGCCCCGGCGTCGCCTGGGTCGCCGTGCTGCCGGTGGCGGCCGGGCTCGTCGTGGGCCTCCTGCCGGACCCGCGGGTCCCCGATCCGGGCACCTGCGCCGACGTCCTCGCCCCGCCCGTCCTGCGCCGGCTGCTGCAGGCGGGCGTCGTCCTGGGAACCGCCGGCGTCCTCGCCGTCCGCATGGGCGGGCGGCGCTCGCTCGGGATCGTGCTCCCGACCGACCGCCGGGTCATCGTCCTCGCGGCGGCGTGCCCGCTCCTGGTGCCGATCGGGCTGCTCCTCGGCCCCATCCTGGCCGAGCCGTTCTTCGACGAGGTCCGGCTGGCGGTCCCGTCGCCGGCGGCCCTCGTCCCGGCCGCGATCCTCGCGATCATGAACGCGGCCCTCGAGGAGACCGCCTATCGCGGGGCCGTGCAGCGCTGGGCAGCGCCGGCCCTCGGCCGGGGCGGCGCGATCGCAGCGCAGGCCGTCATCTTCGGATGCGCCCACCAGGGCTCCGACATCGTCGCCGGCGGCCTCCTCATCCTCGCCGGCATGATGCTGGCCGGCCTGGTCGCGGGCGTCATCGCCGACCGGACCGGGTCGCTCCTCCTGCCGTTCGCGGCGCACGCGGCGATCGACATCCCGATCGCCCTGGCGCTCACCTGTCGGCTCGCCTGACCCCAGGCGGGCCGGACGTCCCGGGACGGCGGGCCGGTTCTCCCCTATCCGGCGCGGCGCACACCTGCGACGATCGGACCCGCCACGGGTCCTGTCGTGTCCCGTGGCGCCCTGCGCCGTGCCGTCCCAAGCCGCTCGGGAGAGAAGAGCATGAAGGTCGCGGACGTGATGACCCGCGGTGTCGTCTCGGTGCGCCCGGAGACGCCGCTCAAGGACGTCGCGCTGCTGATGATCGAGAGGGGCATCAGCGGCGTGCCGGTCGTGGACGACGCGGGCGCCGTGATCGGTGTCGTCTCCGAGGCCGACTTCGTCATCAAGGAGCGCGGGGTGGGGGCCGTCCGGCACCGCCTGCTCGCCGGGATCTTCGGCAAATCGAAGCGCACGCAGGCCGAGCTCGCCAAGATCGAGGCGACGACCGCCGGCGAGGCGATGACGCGCCCGCCGATCACCATCGACGCCGCCGACACGCTCCAGCTGGCCGCCGGCCTGATGGCGGACCGCAAGGTGAACCGGCTCCCGGTCATCCGCGACGGCCTCCTCGTCGGGATCGTGACGCGTGCCGACGTGGTGCGGGCCTTCGTCCGGACCGACGCGGATCTCGAGCGTCTCGTCCGCGAGGAGGTCCTCGCCAAGACGGCCTTCGCGCTGGAGCCCGATACGTTCGACGTGGCCGCCAGCGGCGGCGTCGTCCGGCTGGCCGGACGCGTCGACCGGCGCTCCCTGGCCGACACGATCGTGGAGGTCACGCGCGGGCTCGGCGGCATCGTGGGCGTGGAGTCCGAGCTGACCTGGGAGATCGACGACGTCGGCGGCCCTCCGCAGCCGCCCGAGCCGGAAGTCCTCATGACGCTCCGCCCGCACTGACCCGGCGGTGCGGAACCGGGCGCCGGGGCGTGCTGCCGGGGATGCTGCCGGGCCGGCGACGCCGCTCGCTCACGGCCTCGTTTGACAGGTCGGCCCCGAGCGGCGATGCTTGGCGGGTCGAGACGACGCGCCCAGCTGGGTCCGAGCACCGAATGCCCCGCTCTCCGCTCCGCGTCGTCCCCTTCGATCGCCCCGGCACCACCATCCGCCGGACGAGCGATCGCGCAGCTACCACGACGATCGACCCAACTCGATTCGGGCGATCGTCACGAAAGGATTCCAGGGACATGATGTCCAGGCTCTCCCCGGCGCGGCGTCCAGCCGCTCCGCTCGCGCTCGCCGCGCGAACCGCAGACGCGCGCCGGCGACGGCGGCGCGGCGGCGTCGACGCGCGCCTCTATTGCGGCACCAACGGGTGCCCCACCACGCTCCAGCTCGACGCCCGAACCGGCGTCGCCGCCTGCCCCATCTGCGGGTTCCAGCGCCGACTCGCCTGAGCCGACCCGGCCGGGCCGACAGCCCGGCATGCGCCGGGGACGGCCTCGGTGTGGACGGGGCTCGTGGACGGACCGTGGACAACCCGTCCGGCGGGCCGGATTCTCGTGGACAGAACCCCTTGCGGCCGGCGGCGCCGGCAGGCCATCATCTGGTCAGCCCGAAGGGGCCGTGATGAACGGACCGCGGTGCCGCCGCAAGGCGGCCGGGTTCCTCGCAAGGGGAGCCGGGCCCTCCGTCAGGAGGGTCGGCCCTTCCGCAAGGGAGGCGAAGCGGTTCGACGGTCGCACCGGTGCCGCAAGGTATCGGGCCCGCTCGCAAGAGCGGGAGGTGCTCCGCAAGGAGCGCCACAGCCGCCCGCAAGGGTGGCGAGTCCCCCGCAAGGGGGGCGTGGCGACCGGGTCGGCGGTCCTTTCGGGCGCTTCCTTGCCCTGCGCCCCCCGGGGGGCGCCGCGGCTTCCCGGATGTAGACTCGACCGCGATGGTCCCGCGCGCCGCCGGCGCGCCCGTTCCGCCCGTCGAGGAGCCCGTGTCCGACGCGCCACTGTCCGACGCGCCACCGTCAGCTGCGCCGCGGTCGGCCGCGACGGCGATCCGCCTGGCCGCCCTGCGCTTCTCGTTCCCCATCGACGGGCAGCCGGTCCCCGTCCTCGACGGCATCGACCTCGAGGTCGGACCGCGTTCCGTCGTCGCCCTCGTGGGCCCAAACGGGTGCGGCAAGAGCACCCTCCTCAGGGTCATCGCCGGCCTGCTCCCGGCTGCGGCCGGCACGGTCGAAGTAGAGGGGCGCCCGGTCGCCGGGCCTGATCCCCGCGTCGGGCTCGTGTTCCAGGAATCGCGGCTGCTCCCCTGGCGCACGGCGCTCGCGAACGTCTCCTTCCCGTTGGAGGTCGCCGGCCACCCTCGCGCGGCGCGCGAGGCGCGCGCCCGCGACCTCCTGGCGCTCGTCGGCCTCCGCGAGTGGGAGGGGGCGCGCCCCGGGGAGCTCTCCGGCGGCATGCGGCAGCGGCTGGCGATCGCGCGGGCGCTGGCCCTCGAGCCGTCCGTCCTGCTCCTCGACGAGCCGTTCAGCGCCCTCGACGCCCTGACCCGCGAGCGCTTCAACGTCGAGCTCCTGCGCCTCTGGGAGCGGATCGGGACGACGATCGTCCTCGTCACCCACAGCATCCCCGAGGCGGTCTTCCTCGCAGACCGCGTCATCGTGCTGTCGCCGCGCCCGACGGTCGTGGCCGCCGACGTGCCGGTGGACCTGCCGAGGCCGCGCCGGTTGGCGGACCTCGACGCCGCCGCCCTGACCCGCACTGCGGCGGTGATCCGGGCCCAGCTCGGTGGCGCCACCGACGACGCCTTCGCGGTCGCCACGGGAACCGTCGGCGAGCATGCCGAGCCCGACGAGGTCGTGGAATGAGCGACACGCGCGGGCGCGTCGTGCTGCCGGCCGTCGCCTTCGTCGGGTTCCTGCTGACCTGGCAGGCGATCGTCTGGATCGGCAGCTACCCGACGTTCATCCTGCCCGGCCCGCTCGTCGTGGCCCAGCGCTTCGTCGAGGCGTGGCTCGAGGGGATCTTCTGGCCGCACCTCGTGACGACGCTCGCGCAGATCGCCGTCGGCTTCACGGTCGGCGCCGCGGCCGCCCTGCCCACCGGGTATGTCCTGGCCCGCTCGCGGCTGGCCAACCGGATCATGTCGCCGTATCTCGTGGCGGCCCAGGCGGTCCCGATCCTCGCCCTGGCGCCGCTCATTGCCCTCTGGTTCGGCACCGGGCTGCTGGCCCGCTCGATCATCATCGCCCTGGTGGTCTTCTTCCCGGTGGCCATCAGCGTGATGGTCGCCATCCGCGGGGTCGATCGCCGCCTCCTCGAGATGGCCCGCAGCTACCGGGTGACTCGCCGGCAGCGGATCCGCCTCGTGGAGATCCCGGCGGCGCTGCCCGGCATCGTGGGCGGCCTGCGGATCGGGATCACGCTGGCCGTGGTCGGGGCAATCGTCGCCGAGTGGACCGGCGGCGAGCAGGGCCTGGGCGTCCTGATCAACCTGGCCCGCGGCAGCCTGTTCGACATCCCTCTCCTCTTCGCCACGCTGGTCCTGATCGCCCTCCTCGGGATCGCGCTCTACGCCAGCGTGCTGGTCGTCGAGCGCCGGGTGCTGGCCCGGTCCTGACGGCCGGCCGCGCCGCCCCGTCCGGCGGTGCTACGATCGCCGCGCCTTCGGGGCAGGGTGCAATCCCCGACCGGTGGTAGCGCCCCCAGGGGCCGAGCCCACGAGTGCCTCGCCGACCGCGACGAGGCGCAGACCCGACCGCGACCGGTCCGCCGGACGCGCCAGCGGGGCCGACGGTCAGAGTCCGGATGGAAGAAGGCGACGGTGCACGCTCGCGAGCGTGCCGCCGTCCCGTGTTGCCCCGGGGCCGCATCGCGAGCACGGGAGACACGCGTGACCACCTCGATGAACGACTTCCCGGCGGCCCGGCGCCGCGCCCGCGGCCGGCTGGCCCCGCTCCTCGGCGGGCTGGCGATCATCGCCGCCGCGTGCGGCGGCGCCGGCTCCGCCACCCCCGGAGCCTCGCCGTCCCCCGCGGCATCCACGCCGGGAGCATCCCCAACGCCCGCGCTGCCCTCCCCCACCCCGGCCGAGGCGGTCAAGCTCACCGTCGGGCTGGGCTACATCCCCAGCGTCCAGTTCGCCCAGTTCTACCTTGCCGACCAGGCGGGCTACTACCGGGACGCTGGCCTCGAGGTCACCTTCCAGAACAAGATCGACCCCGAGCTGATCACCCTCGTCGGCCAGGGCGCCCTGGACGTGGGGATCGCGGACGGGACGAGCGTCATCCCGGCAGTCAGCCAGGGGATCCCGGTCCGCTACGTCTTCACGGTCTACGCCGACTTCCCGAGCATCGTCTTCGCCAAGGCGTCGTCGGGGATCCGGACGGCGGCCGACCTGAAGGGCAGGAAGATCGGGATTCCCGGCAAGTACGGGTCGTCGTGGATCCAGCTCCAGGCGCTCCTCGCCGGCGTGGGGCTCACGCCCGACGACGTCGACGTCGTCCCGTTCCCCGACTTCGGCCAGCTGGCCGCGCTCCAGCAGGGGGTCGTCGACGCGGCGACGGGGTTCGTCAACAACGAGCCGGTGCAGATGGAGCTCGCGGGGACGCCGGCCGTCGTGCTGGCCCTGCCGGCCGACGCCCAGCTCCCCGGCAACGGCCTCATCGTGAGCCAGGCGGCCATCGACGGCCCGAAGGCGGACGCGATCCGCGCCTTCATCGCGGCGACACGGCGGGCGATGGACGAGATCTCCGCCACCCCCGAGGTCGGCCTCGACGCGGCCGTCGCCCGCATCCCCGAGCTCGCCACCGACCAGGAGACCCAGCTCGCGGTGCTGCAAGCCACGATCGACACGTGGCAGAACGATTACACGGCGGCGAACGGGCTGGGGGCGGTCGACGTCACCGCCTGGGAGCGCTCCATCGCGTTCATGAGCAGCCTGCCGGATTCGCCGGTCGCGAAGCCGGTCACCGCGGCGGACTGCGTCGACGCGACCTTTACCGCGCGATAGGGCGGTCGGTGGGCGCCCGGCGGTCCGGAAACGGAAGGGCCGGCCCGACCGCCGCGAGGCGGCCGGGCCGGCCCAGGCACAGCAGGTCAGGCGGACGCGCCGACCTGCTCCCGGTCCGCGACGGGCGCGATCTCGTCGGCCGCGACCTCGAGCTCGATGGTGATGTCGTCCGAGACGAGCCAGCCGCCGGCCTCGAGCCCGACGTTCCAGGTCAGGCCCCAGTCGGAGCGCTTGATCCTCGTCGTTGCCTCGAAGCCCGCGTGGCGGCGCCCGTCCATGCCCTTCACGATCCCGAGGGCCTCGGCGTCGAGGACGACGGAGCGGGTGACGTCCCGGATCGTGAGGTCACCGGTGATCGCCCAGCGATCGCCCAGCGGCGCGATGCCAGTGCTGGCGAAGGTCAGCGTCGGGTACGTCTCGGCGTCGAGGAAGTCGGCCGAGCGCAGGTGGTTGTCCCGCGCCTCCATGCCGGTGTCGACCGTGGCCGCCGGGATGCTGACCTCGACCCGGGAGGCGGCCGGATCGGCCTCGTCGAACTCGAGCGTCCCGGTGACGCTCTTGAAGATGCCCCGCACCTTCGTGATCATCATGTGCTTCCCCGTGAAGCTCACGACGGTGTGGGCCGTGTCCAGCTGCCAGGTGCTCATGTGCGTTTCCCTGCTCCTGTCCCTGTGCTCGGGCCGGGACCCTGCGCCCCGGCTCGGTGGTAGTTGACTGCGCAACTATATCACGGCATAGTTGCGTGTGCAACAACTCGTTCGCAGGAGCGCTATGATGCGGATCGCTCGAGCGGCCATCCGACCAGGAGACCCGATGACGCAGACAACCGCGCGTTCCCGCGCCAGCCGGGACGTCGCCGGCGCGCCCAGCCCCGACGACCCGCGGCTGCGCGCCTGGATCGCGTTCCTCCAGGCGTACGCGGTCGTGACGCGCCGGCTGGAGGCGGAGCTCCAGGCCGAGCGGCGACTCTCGCTCGCCGACTATGACGCCCTCGTCCAGCTCGCGATGGCCGAGGATCGACGGCTGCGGATGAGCGAGCTCGCGGACCGAGTCGTCCTCTCGCGCAGCGGGGTCTCGCGCCTGGTGGACCGCCTCGTCGCCGACGGGCTCGTCGCCCGGCGCGCCTGCCCGACGGACGCGCGCGGCTCGTGGGCGGAGCTCACGCCGGCCGGCCTCGACCGGCTGCGCGCCGCGGCGCCGGTGCACCTGCGCGGCGTGGACGCGCACTTCCTCTCCCCCATCGCCGCGGAGGATCGCGACGGCCTCGTGCGCGCGCTGGAGGCCGTCGTGCGGGGCCTCGAGGCTCCCCATGCGGCGGTACCACCCACCTGCGCCGGCGCCGGCGAGGCGTTCGAGCCCTGAGCTCCGGGGCGGCGCCCGCGATCCCCCGGCCGGGCGTCCTCCGCACCGGCACGAGCGGCTTCGCCTATCCCGCCTGGGGGCCGGCGTTCTACCCAGCCGGGACCCGCGGCGACGCGCTCCTGCGGGAGTACGGAATCCGGCTGGCCGCCGTCGAGCTCAGCGCGACGTACTACCGCCAGCCGACGCCGGCGCAGGCCGCGGCGTGGGCCGCCCGCGTCCCGCCATCCTTCCGGTTCACCGTGAAGCTGCTGCGGACCGGCTCGCTCCGGGCGTACGCAACGGATCCGTCGGGGACGCTGCCCTGGCTCACGGCGCCCCTCGCGTCGTTCGGCGACCGGCTGGGCGCGGCGCTCTTCCGCATCCCCTCCGGCCGGGAGCGCGACGATGAGCGCCTCCTGCGCCTCCTCGCGTCGTGGCCCGCGGCGATCTCGCTGGCGGTCGAGGCCCAGGAACCGTCCTGGCACGTGGACGAGACGCACGCAATCCTCCGGGCGGCCGGGGCGACCCTGGTGGTGACCGACACCGACGAGGCACCGGACCCGCCGCTGACGGTCACCGGCCGGCTGGTCTACCTGCGCCTCCGGCGGACGCTGTACGGGACGGCAGACCTCGACGCGTGGGCGGCCCGCCTGGAGCCGTTCCTGGCCGACGGCCGGGACGCCTACGTCTTCTTCCGGCACGATGAACATGGCGCGACGCCGGCCTATGCGGCCGCGCTCGCGGAGCGGCTGGCGCGCTACGCCCCGGCCGCGTGACGAGTGGGTGCGGCTGCGGGTGCGCCGACACGGGAGGTGGACGATGACGGAGCGGATCGGGATCGGGATCGTCGGGGCGGGTGGCATCGCGCGCGCCCGTCACGTCCCGGCGTTCCGGGCGCTTCCCGGCGTGGAGCTCGTCGGCATCGTGAACCGCACACCCGCGTCGTCGGCGCGGGCCGCGGCGGAGCTGGGGATCCCGCGCACGTACCCGGACTGGGAGGCGCTCGTCGCCGACCCCGCGGTCGATGCCGTGGTCGTGGCGACCTGGCCGTACCTCCATGCGCCCGTGACGACGGCGGCGCTGGCCGCCGGCAAGCACGTCCTCGTGGAGGGTCGGATGGCCCTGGACGCCGCCGAGGCGCGGGCCATGCTCGCGGCGGCGGACGCCCGGCCCGATCGCGTCGCGCTGGTCGTGCCGGCGCCCTTCGGGTTCGCCGACGTGACGATCCGCCGCCTCCTCGCTGCGGGCGCGATCGGCGACCTGCGCACGGTGCGCGTGGCGTGGTCCGGCGGCATCGCCCCCACCGGCCGCGACCAGTGGCGCCGGGAGCGGCGCCACTCCGGGAACAACGTCATGACGCTCGGCATCCTCTACGAGAGCGTCGCCCGCTGGCTCGGCCACGCCATCGACGTGAGCGCCACCCTCCGCAACTTCGCGCCGACCCAGCCCGGCCCCGACGGGACGGCGATCCCGGCGGACGTGCCGGACGTCGCGGTGGCCGTGGCCGGCTTCCCGGGCCGGCTGCCGGTCGTCTTCGAGATCGCCGGGTACGGGCGCCCGGACCCGGTCAACGGCGCGACCCTGGTGGGCACGGCCGGCGTCCTCCAGGTGGACTTCGCCGGCTCGCACCTGCGCTTCGCGCCGGCGGGGACGGGCGCGCTCGAGGAGGTCCCGATCCCCGATGGCGAACGCTGGACATGGGACGTCGAGGCGTCGTTCGTGGGCGCGATCCGTGGCACCGAGGCAGTCCTCGTGACCGACTTCGCGACCGGCGTTCGCTACATGGCGTTCACGGATGCCGTCCACGAGGCCGACCGCACCGGCTGCCGCGTCGCGCTGTGAGCGTCCCCGCCATCCATCCGGCGCCCGATCCAGAATGACGGGCATGCGCCGCACCTCAGTTCCCGCCGTCTTCGGGGCCCTCCTCGTCGCCGCCCTCCTCCTTGCCGCCTGCGGAGGCTCGCCCGCGCCGACCGGTCCCCCGCCGCCGATCGTGACGGCAGCCCCCACGCCCGCGGGCACCCCGGCCGCCAGCGCGACGCCAGCACCGCCCACCGCACCTCCGGTGTCGGCAGCCCCCGCGGCGGCCATCGGCCTGGATCCGGTGGCCGAGGGGCTCGCCTCGCCGCTCTTCGCCGGCCACGCCGGAGACGGCAGCGGGCGCCTGTTCGTCCTCGAGCAGGAAGGGCGCATCCGCGTGATCCGGGACGGCGTCCTCGCGCCCGAGGCGTACCTCGACCTGGCGGATCGGGTGAAGGCGGGCGGCGAGCAGGGCCTCCTGGGGCTCGCGTTCGCCCCGACGTTCGGCTCCGACGGCCGCTTCTTCGTGGACTACACGAACCGCGACGGCGACACGGTGGTGAGCGAGTTCCGCGCGCCCGACCCGGCCGCCGACCGGGCCGAGGTCGCCACCGAGCGCGTGCTCCTGCGCATCGACCAGCCGTACGCAAACCACAACGGCGGGGCTCTCGCGACGGGCCCGGACGGCCTGCTCTGGATCGCCACGGGCGACGGCGGCTCGGGCGGCGACCCCCAGGGCAACGGCCAGCGCCTCGACACGATGCTCGGCAAGCTCCTGCGGATCGACCCGCGGCCGACCGGCGGCGCACCGTACGGCATCCCGGCCGGCAACCCGTTCGTCGGGCAACCGGACGCCCGGCCCGAGATCTGGGCGTACGGGCTGCGCAACCCGTGGCGCTTCTCGTTCGACCCCGCCACCGGCGACCTCTGGATCGGCGACGTCGGCCAGAGCTCGTTCGAGGAGGTCGACCACTGGCCGGCGGGCTCGCCGGCTGGCCCCAACTTCGGCTGGAACACCATGGAGGCGGGCTCCTGCTTCAACCCCGCCGACGGCTGTGCCGGGGACGGCCTCGTCCTCCCGGTGGCCGAGTACGGCCACGACCGCGGCTGCTCGATCACCGGCGGCTACGTCTACCGGGGATCGGCCGTCGCCGCTCTCGCCGGCACCTACCTGTACGGGGACTATTGCAGCGGAACGATCTGGGGCCTCGACGCCGCCGCCGGGCAGCCGTCGCCGCGGGTGCTCCTCGAGAGCGGCATGAACCTCGCCTCCTTCGGCGAGGACGAGGCCGGTGAGCTCTACGTGGTCGACCTCGGCGGGCGGGTCCTGAAGGTCGTCGCCGCCCCCTGACGACGCCCGGCCGCCCGGTCCGGCCCGCCGATGTCCGGACCGTCCCTCGATCCCGGGCCCGACGGAGGGTGCGACTGAGGAGCCCTGCGGCGGCTCAAGCGAGGGCGACGACGACCTGCACGGTCACGCCGACCTCACTCTCCCCGGCCTCCACCGGCGTCGACATCGCCTCGGCCGCCATGAGCATCCCGCGAGCGACGGGGAACGGCGTCGGTGGCGCCGCGGACCCCTCGCTGATCGCGAGGATCGGGCCGAGCTCCGCGCCCGCGGCCGCGGCCAGG
This sequence comes from uncultured Chloroflexia bacterium, assembly GCA_963725875.1. Classification (GTDB taxonomy): domain Bacteria; phylum Chloroflexota; class Limnocylindria; order Limnocylindrales; family CSP1-4; genus CTSoil-043. The sequence goes on from CAVRZZ010000003.1 coordinate 404,447, forward strand.
GCGGCGGCCTTGGCGAGCGCGTCGGCCACCGCGGCGTCGCGAGCGGCGGCCTCGGCGGCTGCGCGGTCCTCCACGTCGAAGCGCACCCCGTCGAGGCTCGTGGCGCCGGCGGCGATCGCCCCGTCGACGGCCTCGGGCAGACGGCCGAGGTCGCGGAGCCGCGCCACGACGCCGTTGCGCAGCTCGTAGCCGCGCAGGGTCGGGGGCGCATCGTTCCGGTAGTCCATCACGGGCTGGAGGCTGAGCCCCGCGGTGCGGAGGTCGTGGTCCACCGCGCCGGCGTGGCGCAGAGCGGCGATGACCGCCGACATCGTCGAGGCGGCCTCGGCCTGGGCCGCCCCGGCCGTCGGGCGCGTCACCGACACCCCGAGACGGAGCTCGACCACGTCGGGGGCAACGAGGGCGCGGCCGGTCCCCGAAGTGGTGACGGTCCGCGCCGCCGAGCCGGCAGCCTCCATGCTCATGGGCAGAGCATAGCCACTTGAACCTGTAGAGTGAAGGCCGTGAGAGTCGCGCCCAGTCCCAACCGGAGCCCTCGGACATGAGCCCTGGCCGCAGGTTCGGCGGGGTGTTCGCTCGGCTGGGGCGCCGCAGCTCGCGCGGCGACGCGTTCGCCGGCGCGGACCCGGGGACCGCGGATGAGGCGGCGGCGTACCAAGCGGCGCTCAGAGAGGCGTTTCGGTCCGCGACTCCGCTCCAGCCCGTGATTGCCAGGCCGCGACCAGCCTCCGAACCGAACGCAGCACGCGACCCCGCGATCGACGAGCGCGCGGCCGAGCCGGGCACGGCCGAGGCGGGCATGCGCGAGCCGGGCACGGCCGAGCCGGGCATGCGCGAGCCTTGGCCAACGCGCTCGGCCGCCGCGCCGGGGCCGCCGCGCGCTCGGCCGCCGCGCCCGTGGCCGCCGCGCCCGTGGCCGCCGCGCCCGTGGCTGCCGACCTGCCCAACGCCACGCCGCCGAACGCCGGGCCGTCCGCCGCCGCCCCGCCCCTCGCCGCCCCGCCCATCCCTGCCCCGCCCAGGGCCCGGATTCCCAGGGCCGCGACACCCTCCCCGCGGCCCCCGGCATCCCCGCCCGCCAGCACGCGGCCAGCGAAGGTCCCCGACGCACCGCGCGCGGCCAGATTGCCGAGACCCGGCACGCCCGGGAGCCCGCGGAAGCACGTGTGGATTCGTATGGCGCTCGTCGTGATCCTGGTGGTCGGCGTCGCCGGGACGATCGCCGGAGTCCTCGTCGTGGGAGGTGCCGTGGGGTCCCGGACTGCCGAGCCGGCGGGGACACCGACCGCGGCTCCCACCCTCGCGGCCACGCCGGCCCCGACCCTCCCGGCCGGCGTCGCGGCCGGCTTCCTCCAGGTTGCCGCCGTCAACGACCGGCTCGCCCGCGCCGCCGCGGACCTCGCCGCCGCGCTGGCGGTCAAGCGTCCCTCCGCAGCCGAGATCGCCCCGCTGTTGCGCAAGATCGCCGCGGACGCGCGCGCGGGCCAGGATGGCGCGGCGCGCGTCGGGACGTGGCCCGCCGCCGGCGCCTTCCCGGCCGACGCGGCCGCCTTCTACGGCGCGGCCGCGGCCGCTGCGGCGGATGGCCTGGCTGCCGCGCTGAGCGGCAACACGGCCTACGCGGCGGCCGGCCGGCGGATGCTGGAGGCGCTCGACACCCTGCCGGCCATCGCCGAGGCCACGAGCGAGGCCGCGGCGCGGGCCGGAGTCGCCCTGCCGGAGGCGAGCGCGACGCCCGGAGCCTCGGCCTCGCCGGGTGGTTGACGGCTGCTCGCGGCCACCGACCGGCGGGCTGACGTCCCGGCGACGAAGCGCCAGGCCCGCTACCCGATCAGGTAGACGACGCTCACCGAGACGGTGACGTCCGACGTTCCGGGCAGGATCGGCGTGGCCGCCTCGTCGCGGGCAGCGCCCGCGTACGGCACGGGCCACGGCGTCGGTGCCGACTGCTCACTGATCGAGGCCACGCCGACGATCGTGACGCCGGCCGCGGCCGCGAGGGCGTCCGCCCTGGCGCGCGCCGCCTTCATCGCCTGCGTCCGAGCCTGCGCCTCGGCGCCGCTCGGATCGTCGACCCGGAAGGTGATGCCGTCGAGGGTGGTGCCCCCTGCGACGAGAGCGCCGTCGACGGCGTCGGCGAGCTTCTCGAGGTCGCGGACGGTGGCCACGACGCCGTTGCGGAGCTCGTAGCCGGTGATCTTCGGGGCGGCCCCGTTCGTGCTGTAGTCGTAGACGGGCTGCAGGGACAGGGTGGTGGTCCGGATGTCGCGCTCGGCCACGCCGGCGGCGCGGAGGGCCTTCACGACACCCTGCATTGCCGCGGCGGCGGCGGCCCGGGCGTCCTTCACCTTCGGACGCTGGATCACGACCCCCACGTGGAGGTCCGCGACGTCCGGCACGAGCGTGACGGTGCCGGTGCCGGCGACGCTGATCGTGCGGTCGGGCTCGGTGCCGTCGATGGCGCGCGCCGGGCGAGGTGCCAGGGCCGGCCCGAGGACGACGGCGAGGGCCAGCCCGGCAACCATGCCGAGGGCGACCCAGCCCGGCCGGGTTCCGCTGGGGGTGAGCGCGTGGGGGGCGGACATGGCGGCGTCTCCTGATGATCCCGTCGAAGGGGCGGCCGGAGGACGATCGCCCGGCGGCCGGGAGTCGGGTTTCAGGCCGACCTGGCCCCGTGACGCGCTGCCCGGCGGCCTGGTTCCGTCGCCCCCGGCCCAGCCGGCCACGGACGCCCTCGGACGCCGTCCGCCGCTGACCTGGTCCGTGCAGGTTCGGGCGCGGCGGCGGCCGCCCCCGCCGGCGCCCCTACGCCTACAGGTCGAGCGGGTCGGCCTTGTCGGGGTCGATGCCGAGCGCCGTGATCGCCTCCGCGACCGTCGCGGCCGGCAGGTCGCCGGCCGCGTGAAGCGCCGAGAGCGCGCCGATGGCCACGTGCGCCGCATCGATCTCGAAGAGGGCGCGGAGTGCCTCGCGCGTGTCGCTGCGGCCGAACCCCTCCGTGCCGAGGGCGACGTAGCCCGGCGGCAGCCAGCGTCCGAGCAGGTCCGGCAGGGCCTTGACCCAGTCGGAGGCGAGGACGACCGGGCCGCCGTCGAGGCCCAGGACCTGCGTGACGTAGGGGACCCGGCGCTCCGCCGCCGGGTGCAGGCGGTTCCAGCGCTCCACCGCCAGGGCATCGCGCCGGAGGAGCTGCCAGGAGGTGGCGCTGTACACCTCCGCCGCGACGCCGAAGCGCTCGGCCAGGATCTCCCGCGCCGCGAGCGCCTGCTGCAGGATCGTGCCGGACCCGACGAGCCGGACCCGGCCCTTCGCCCGGCCCGTGATCTCGGGTGCCGCGAGGAAGCGGTAGATGCCCCGGACGATGCCCTCGTCGACCCCGTCGGGCTTGGGCGGCATCACGACGTTCTCGTTGTAGAGCGTCACGTAGTAGAGGAGGTCCTCGCCGCGCCCGTACATCCGCTCGATCCCGTCGCGGATGATCGTGGCCAGCTCGTACGCGAACGCGGGGTCGTAGGCGCGCAGGGGCGGGACGACCGAGGCGAGCAGGTGGCTGTGGCCGTCCTCGTGCTGGAGCCCCTCGCCGTTGAGGGTCGTGCGGCCGGCCGTCGCGCCCATCATGAAGCCGCGGCCCCGGGCGTCGCCGAAGGCCCAGGCCTGGTCGCCGGTCCGCTGGAACCCGAACATCGAGTAGAAGATGTAGAAGGGGATCATCGGCTCGCCGTGCGTGGCGTACGACGTCGCGGCAGCCTGGAACGAGGCCATCGAGCCGGCCTCGTTGATCCCCTCCTCGAGCACCTGCCCGTTCTTCGCCTCGCGGTACGAGAGGACGAGATCGGAGTCGACCGGCTCGTAGCGCTGCCCCTGGCTGGCGTAGATCCCTACCTCCTTGAATAGCGGGTCCATGCCGAAGGTGCGGGCCTCGTCGGGGATGATCGGCACGATCCGCTGCCCGAAGCCCGGGTCGCGCATGAGGTTCCGGAGGAGCTTGGCGAACACCATCGTGGTGCTCACGGCCGCGGTGGAGCCGGCGGCGAACTCCGTGTCGGTCTCGGGGGCCGGGGCCGGCAAGGGGCCGGAGCGGACGACACGCCGGGGCAGCGCGCCGCCGAGCGCCCGCCGGCGCTCCCGGAGGTACTCCATCTCCGGGGAGCCCGCATCGGGGCGGAAGTACGGGGCCTCGGCGATCTTCTCGTCGGGGATCGGGAGCTCCAGCCGGTCGCGGAAGATCCGCAGCTCGGCCTCGGAGAGCTTCTTTGCCTGGTGCGTGATGTTGCGGCCCTCGACGCCCGGGCCCAGGGTCCAGCCCTTGATGGTCTTGGCCAGGATGACCGTCGGCGCCCCGGTGAACTCGCTGGCGGCCTTGTAGGCAGCGTAGAGCTTGCGGTAGTCGTGGCCGCCCCGCCGCAGGCGCGTCAGGTCGTCGTCGGACAGGTGCTCGACGAGCCGGCGCAGGCGCGGGTCGGGCCCGAAGAAGTGCTCGCGGATGTAGCCCCCGCCGGCGACCGAGTACTTCTGGAACTCGCCGTCGACCGTCTCGTTCATCTGGTTCACGAGGGCGCCGTCGACGTCGCGGGCGAGAAGCTCGTCCCACTCGCGGCCCCAGATCACCTTGATGACGTTCCAGCCGGCGCCGCGGAAGAGCCCTTCCAGCTCCTGGATGACCTTGCCGTTGCCGCGCACCGGGCCGTCGAGGCGCTGCAGGTTGCAGTTGACGATGAAGGTCAGGTTGTCGAGCCGCTCGCGCCCGGCCATCCCCAGCGCGCTCAGCGATTCGGGCTCGTCCATCTCGCCGTCGCCGAGGAAGGCCCACACCCGGGAGGCGGACGTGTCGGCGATGCCGCGGTGCTCCAGGTAGCGGTTGAAGCGGGCCTGGTAGATCGCCGTGATCGGGCCGAGACCCATGCTGACCGTGGGGAACTCCCAGAAGTCGGGCATGAGCCGCGGGTGGGGGTACGAGCTGAGACCTCGGCCCGTCTCCACCTCGCGGCGGAAGTGGTCGAGCTGGTCCTCGGTCAGGCGCCCCTCGAGGAAGGCCCGGGCGTACATGCCGGGTGCCGCGTGGCCCTGGTAGAAGACCTGGTCGCCGGGCCCGTCGTCCTTGCCCCGGAAGAAGTGGTTGAAACCGACCTCGTAGAGGCTGGCCGAGCTGGCGTACGTGGACAGGTGGCCGCCGATCCCCGGGTACGCGCTGTTGGCCCGCAGGACCATCGCGACGGCGTTCCAGCGGACGAGGCGGCGGATCCGCCGCTCGATCGCCTCGTCGCCGGGGAAGTACGGCTCCTGCTCCGGGCTGATCGTGTTGATGTAGCGGGTCTGGGTCAGCGGCGGCAGGCCGATCTGCCGCTGGCGGGCCCGCTTGAGGAGCTTGTAGGCGACGAAGCGGGCGCGCTCGGGGCCCTCCTGGTCCACGATCTGGTCGAACGAGTCGATCCAGTCCTGGGTCTCGGACGGGTCGACATCGGGGAGCTGCTGCTTGAACTCGTCGCTGTACATCGCGGGGGCTCCTGGGCGGGACGCGGCAGGCATGCGAGGGGTGAGCGGAGGCGCGCGCAGGGCGCGACCTCGGTGGGTGGCCGGGGTTGCGGCGCGCCCGGAGCGTAGCCCATTCGGGACCTGAACGCGGGAGTGACCGCTGCGGTAGAGTCGCGGCATGCACGAGGAGTACACACCGGGAACCGCGCTCCTCGCCGTCGACGTGCAGAACGACTTCGCCGACCCCGCCGGCGGCCTGGCCGTCGCGGGAGCCGAGGCCATCCTGCCGATCCTCAACGAGGAGATCGCCGCCGCGCGCGCGGCCGGCGCCTTCGTCGCCTACACCCAGGACTGGCACCCCGCGTCGACGCCGCACTTCGCCAAGGACGGGGGCACGTGGCCGGTCCACTGCATCGGGGGGACGTGGGGCGCGGAGCTCCACCCGGGCCTGGTGGGTGACGCCGGCCCGTCCGTCCGCAAGGGCACCCACGGCGAGGACGGCTACTCCGGCTTCACGATGCGCGACCAGCTCACCGGGGCGACGGTGCCCACCGAGCTCGACGGCCTCCTGCGCAGCCACGGGATCGGGCGCGTCGTGATCGGCGGCCTCGCGACCGACTATTGCGTGCGGGCGACCGTCCTCGACGCGCTCGCGCTGGGCTACGAGACGCGCGTCCTGGTCGATGCTGTCCGACCGGTCGAGCTGGCACCGGGTGACGGCGAGCGGGCGCTCGCCGAGATGGAGGCCGCCGGCGCGGCACTGGTCGTTCGATCCGGCGCGGCCGCGACGGCCGAAGGGAGAGCGTGATGCGGTTCCGAACCTACCTCGCCATCGGCCTCTCCGGGATCGCAGGCGCCTTCCTCGTCGACCGCTGGATCGGGAGCCTGATCGCCCGTGGCGAGGCGATCGACCCGCTCATGAAGATGGCGATCACCATCGACGCCCCCATCGACGAGGTCTGGGACGTCGTCTCCGACATCGAGCGCCAGCCGCTCTGGATGGAGGAGATGAAGTCGGTGCGCCTCCGCTCGCCGGGCCCGGTCGGCGTCGGGACGCGGGGCGAGGCCGACGTCCGGATCTTCCTCGTCGGCATCGTCGACCCGGTCGAGGTCGACGTCTACGATCCGCCCACCCGGTTCGGCATCAAGCACGTCGGGACCTTCACGGGCGAGGGACGGATCACGCTCGAGGCGATCGACGCGCGCCGGACGCTCGTGCGGTGGGACGAGCACCTCGTGCCGCCGATCTTCCCGCACCTGGGCCAGCTGCTCCAGAAGCCGGTCATGGGCGGGATCTTCCAGGCCGACCTCGAGCGCCTCCGCGAGATGGTGGAGTCGCAGCACGCCGAGGCGATCGCCGGCGCCGGCGTGGACGCCGGCTGACGGTCGCGGCGGGCCCGACCCTGCGCGTTCACCTCGTCGACGCGACATACGAGCTCTTCCGGGCGTACCACGCGCCCCGGCCCGCCGTCCGCGGCCGCGGTGGGATGCCCCTCACGGCCGTCGCCGGCCTGGTCGGGACCCTGCTGGCGCTCCTGCGCGACGAGGGCGCGACCCATGTCGGGTGCGCTCACGACCGGGTGATCCGGTCCTTCCGCAACGACCTGTGGGCGGGCTACAAGTCGGAGGCCGGCGTCCCCGACGACCTGCTGGCCCAGTTCCCGGTCGCCGAGGAGGCGATCCTCGCGCTCGGGGTGACCCTGTGGCCGATGGTGGAGCTCGAGGCCGACGACGCCCTGGCGACGGCGGCGGCCCGCTTCGCCGACGACCCCGCCGTGGACCGGGTGCTGGTCTGCACGCCCGACAAGGACCTCGCCCAGTGCGTGCGCGGGGAGCGCGTGGTCCTTCGCGACCGGCGCCGCGACCTGGTCTACGACGATGCCGGCGTCCGCGCGAAGTGGGGCGTCCCGCCGGCGGCGATCCCCGACTGGCTCGCGCTCGTCGGCGATGCTGCGGACGGCTTCCCGGGGATCCCGGGCTTCGGCGCCGTGACAGCCGCAGCCGTCCTGGCCGCGTTCGGCTCGCTGGAGGGCGTCCGCGACGCGACGCCCGGCGCCTGGCCGGCGGCGGTGCGGGGAGCCCCGCGGCTGGCGGCCACGCTGCAGGACCGCTGGCCCGACGCGCTCCTCTTCCGCGACCTGGCGACGCTGCGACTCGACGCACCGATCCCCGAGCGCACCGTGGAGGAGCTCCGCTGGCGGGGCACGGACGCGGGCGCGTGGGAGGCGTTCTGCCGGCGCTGGGAGCTGCCGGGCCTCCGCCGGCGGCCGCACCGCTGGCGCGCGGGCTAGCGCTGGCGATCCCGCCGGGGGAGGCGCCTCCTCGCGGGCGCCTGCGGCTCGCGGAGGAGCTCGAGCAGGGTGGCGTGGTGCGCCGGCGGCGCGGCCAGGATCCCCATCCCCGTTGTCGGCGCCGACAGGTCGAACCAGGGCCCGCCGGCCATGTCCGTGACGACCGCCCCGGCCCGCTCGGCGATCAGGCCGGCCGCCGCGACGTCCCACGTCGAGAGCCCCACCGTCTGGCTGAAGGCGTCGAACCGGCCGTTCGCCACGTAGGCCAGCGAGAGAGCCGCGGAGCCGAGCCGGCGCGGCACGCGGATCGCCCGCCGCACCCGGCGCGTCCGCACCGCGGGCGCCCGGCCGCCGACCGCGAGGCTCATCACGAGGTCGACGAGGCGGTCCTTGGTGGACGCGGCCACCGGCCGCCCGTCGAGCGTGGCCGGCCCGTCCGCGGCCGCCGCGAACGTCTCGTCCCGGACCGGGTCGTGGACGACGCCGGCCACCGGCCGGCCGTCCTCGACGAGCGCCAGCGAGACGCAGAAGAGCGGGATGCCGTTCGCGTAGTTGATGGTCCCGTCGATCGGGTCGCAGACCCACGTCCGGTGCGTGGCGACGGCGTCGCGGCCTGACTCCTCGCCGTAGAACCCGTCGGCCGGGAACCGCGCCGCCAGCTCGGCGCGGATGAGCGCCTCGGAGGCATGGTCGACCTCGGTGACGATGTCGCGCACGCCCTTGAAGGCGACCGCGCCGCAGTCGTCCAGCCGCGCCACGAGCAGGCGCCCGGCCAGGGCCGCGATCTCCGCCGCGGCGGTCAGCTCCGCGGCCCAGGCGCTCTCCAGGCCGGCCGGGCTCACCGCGAGCACTCGACCGCGAAGGCCCGGGCGGCCGTCCCGAGCCCTGCCACCTGCTGCTCGAACACCAGCGCCTGCCCGGCGTCGATCTCGGGTGAGCGGATGAACGTCTCCACGGGCGGGTTGCCGACGTAGGCCGGGTCCCACACGCGGCACGTCGCCGCACCGGCGCGCGAGCCCGCGTTGGTCACCTCCAGCGTCAGGAGCAACCCGCCGCCCGCCGGGTCGATCGCCGCGAGCTTCGCGGAGAAGGGCCCGACGCCGCCGACGAGCATCGTCGCCGCGACCGCCATCGCGATCACGACGACGGCGATCCCGAGGAACACCGTCCCGTGCGCCTGCGAGGCGGCGGGCTGCTTGAGGCGGGCCGGGTTGCACATCCCGCACAGCGCGTCGGAGATGGGGATCCGGGCGCCGCAGCGAACGCACGCATGCGTCGGCTCCGGAGCGGAGGGTCGGGCGGGGCTGGGGGTCGTCGTCACGCTCGCGGTCGGGTCGGGCCGGCGAGTCGGGCCGGCGGGGGTCGGAGGGGCATCTTGCCACGGGCCGCCGGTCAGCGCCGGGCGGCGGCCTCCACGAGCCCGTCGACGTCCCCTGTCGTGTTCGCCCCGACGATCGCGCCGTCGGCCCCCGCGGCACGCCACTCGGCAGCGGCGGCGGCGGGCTCGAGGACCCACGGGCTCCCGGCGAGCGAGCCTGCCTTTGGGAGGTCGAACGCCACGAGGACTCGCTGCGCCGCGCGCTCCCTCCCCGACGCGGCCAGGGCGTCGAGGTAGGCCGGAAGGCGCTCCGCGAGCACCGACGCCGGCGTCGTCCAGCCGTCACCGACGCGCGCCGCGAGCTCCGCCCCCCGCCGCGACTCGCCGCCGACGATGATCGGCGGCATCGGGATGGGCGCCGGGGACGCGTAGGCGTCCACCAGCGGGTAGAACGGGCTCGGTCGCGTCGCCGGCCCACCGGCCCAGAGCGCCCGCAGGACCGCGACCGCCTCCTCGAGCCGGGCGACGCGCTCCGGGGTGTCGGGGAACGGGATCCCGTAGGCGAGGTGCTCGGCTGGATGACCCCCGATTCCGATCCCCAGCGTCAGCCGGCCCCCGGTCGCCTCCTGGAGCGTGGCAGCCATCCGGGCGAGGACCGCCGGGTGCCGGTTCATGACGTTCGCCACGAAGGTCATGAGGCCCAGGCGCGTGGTCGCCCCGCCGATCGCCGCCAGCGTTGTCCAGGCCTCGAGGACCGGGTCTGAGCGGACACCCCGGCTGACGAAATGGTCCCAGGCCGCCACGCCCGCGTAGCCCGCCGCCTCCAGGCGCAACGCCTGCTCGCGCCACCACGCGAACGGGACGCCGATGGCCCGCAGGTTGACGACGACGGGGAAGGCCGGCTCGGCGGCCGTGCCGGCCCGCGCGGCACCCGGAGCGCGATCGGGACGGCGGTCTGGCGGCGGCATCTACGGGTCCCCTCGTGCGGCTCGACGCTGCCGAGTGTACGTCGCCGCCGGCGTACGGGAGGGCGCCGGCTCCGTCCCCCTCCGCGTAGTACGATCGCGGGAAGCGTTGGCCGAGCACGTTGCGGGATCCCGTCCGGCACGGACGGACCAGGAGGTTGGTCGTGGGCGAGGACTTCTTCACCGGGGTCGAGGGGCCGATCCAGTTCGGCGGGCTCGGTTCCACCGACCCCCTCACCTTCAAGGTCTACGAGCCCGATCGCCTCGTGCTGGGGAAGCGGATGGAGGACCACCTCCGGATCGGCGTCTGCTTCTGGCACTCGTTCGCGTGGGCCGGCACCGACATGTTCGGCCTCGGGACGTTCGACCGCCCGTGGACCGACGACCGGCTGGACCCGATGGCCGCGGCCCGGATGAAGCTGGCAGCCGCCTTCGAGTTCTTCGCGAAGCTCGGCGTCCCCTGGTACTGCTTCCACGACCGTGACGTGGCGCCCGAAGGGGCGAGCTTCGCCGAGTTCAAGGCCAACCTCGACGCCCTCGCCGACGACGCCGCCGGCTACCAGGAGCGGACGGGCGTCCGCCTCCTGTGGGGCACGGCGAACCTCTTCAGCCACCCGCGCTACCAGGCCGGCGCCTCCACCAACCCCGACCCCGAGGTCTTCGCCTACGCCGCGGCGCAGGTCAAGCACATGCTCGAGGTCACGCAGCGCCTCGGCGGGCAGAACTACGTCCTGTGGGGCGGCCGCGAGGGCTACGACACCCTCCTCAACACCGACCTCCGCCGCGAGGGCCAGCAGCTCGCCCGCTTCCTGGCGCTCGTCGCCGAGCACAAGCACAAGATCGGCTTCGAGGGCATGCTCCTCATCGAGCCCAAGCCGATGGAGCCGACGAAGCACCAGTACGACTTCGACAGCGCGACCGTCCACGGCTTCCTGGCGCGCCACGGGCTCGACGGGGAGTACCGCCTCAACATCGAGGCCAACCACGCCACGCTGGCGGGGCACTCCTTCCAGCACGAGGTCGCGTACGCCGTCGCGAACGGCATGTTCGGCAGCATCGACGCCAACCGCGGCGACTACCAGAACGGCTGGGACACGGACCAGTTCCCGAACTCGGTCGACGAGCTCTCGCTCGCTCTCTACGAGATCCTGCGGGGCGGCGGCTTCACGACCGGCGGCTTCAACTTCGACGCCAAGCTCCGGCGCCAGAGCACCGACCGGACCGACCTCTTCCATGCCCACGTCGGCGGGATCGACACCCTCGCCCGGGCGCTCCTCGTCGCGGCCGACATGCTCGAGCAGGGCACCCTCGCCGCGATGGTCGAGGAGCGCTACGCGGGCTGGAGCGGCGAGCTCGGCTCGGCCATCCTCGCCGGCTCCGCGAGCCTGGCCGACCTGGCCGCGAAGGTCGAGGCGGGCGAGATCGACCCGCGGCCGGTCTCCGGGCACCAGGAGCTCTACGAGAACGTCGTCAACCGGCACATCTGGTCGGCGGACCGCGCCGGGCGCTGAGCCCGGGGCAGGCCCGCCCGGCGCCCTGCGGTCGTCACCGGACCGCGCCACGCGACGCGACGTGAGGGGATCACGATGGGTCACGTCCTCGGCATCGACGCCTCCACCACTGCGGTCAAGGCGATCCTGGTCGACGAATCGGGGGCCGTCCGCGGCGTCGGCTCGGCGGCCTACGAGCTGAGCGTCCCGCGCCCGCTCTGGAGCGAGCAGGACCCCCGGCTCTGGTGGGACGGCACGGTCGCCGCCATCCGGGCCGTCCTCGCCGAGACCGGCGTCCCGGGCGACGACGTCGTCGCCGTCGGGCTCACCGGCCAGATGCACGGAGCCGTCCTCCTGGACGCCGCCGACGAGGTCATCCGCCCGGCGATCCTGTGGAACGACCAGCGCACGGGTCCCGAGTGCGACCTGATCCGCGAGGTGGTCGGCCCGGAGCGGCTCGTCGCGATCACCGGCAACGACGCCCTGACGGGATTCACCGCCCCGAAGCTCGTCTGGGTCCGCGACCACGAGCCCGAGGCATGGGCGCGGGTCGCCCGCGTCCTCCTGCCGAAGGACTACGTCCGGCTCCGCCTGACGGGCGACCACGCGATGGACAAGGCCGACGGCTCGGGGACGATGCTCTTCGACCTCGCGGCCCGCGACTGGTCGGGCGAGGTCCTGGCGGCCCTTCGGATCGACCCCGCCTGGCTGCCGCCGACGTTCGAGGGGCCGGAGGTCACCGGCGCCGTGACCGCCGGGGCGGCGGCCGCGACCGGGCTGCGAGCCGGCACGCCGGTGATCGCCGGCGGCGGCGACCAGGCGGCCAACGCCGTCGGCGTCGGGGCGGTGGAGCCGGGCGTGGTGGCCCTGTCGCTGGGGACGTCCGGCGTCGTCTTCGCGACGACCGCTCGGCCGCTGTTCGAGGCGCGGGGCCGCGTCCACGCCTTCTGCCACGCCGTCCCGGGCCGCTGGCACATGATGTCGGTGATGCTCTCGGCGGCCGGCAGCCTGCGCTGGTTCCGCGACGCCCTCGCGCCGGGCGCGGCGTACGACGACCTGATGGCGGCGGCGGCCGAGGTCCCGGCGGGGAGCGACGGGCTCCTGTTCCTCCCCTACCTCACCGGCGAGCGCTCGCCGCATCCGGACCCGCTTGCCCGCGGTGCGTTCGTGGGCCTGACGGTCGGCCACGACCGACGCCACCTGGCGCGGGCGGTCATCGAGGGCGTCGCATTCGGCCTGCGCGACGGGCTCGACCTGATGATCGAGGCCGGCATGCCGGCGCCGAGCGTCATCCGGGCGTCGGGCGGCGGCACGGCCAGTCCCCTGTGGCGACAGATCCTGGCCGACGTCCTGGGAGCGGCGATCGCGACGGTCGACACGACCGAGGGCGCGGCGTACGGGGCGGCGCTGCTGGCGGCCGTCGGCGCCGGCTGGTTCCCGACGGTCGAGGTGGCCGCCACGAACCTCGTGACCGCCACGCCGGCGGCGACGCCGGGGCCGGACGCGCCGCGTTACGCCGACGCGCACGCCACGTACCGGGGGCTCTACCCGGCGCTCTCCCCGACGTTCCGCGCCCTCTCGTCGTAGGGCGGGCCGGCGACGGCACCAAGCGGGCGGCGGCCGACCGCCGGAGCCGGCGGCCCCGCGCGCGAGCGGGCTCAGCCGTGGAGCTCGGCGAGATCCCGCTGGCTGACCTCGTCGGGCTGCTTGCCCATGATGATCATGGCCAGCACCTCGTCCTTGGTCACCTTGGTCTTGTCGACGGTGCCGACGAGCTTGCCCTGGAGCATGACGCTGATCCGGTCGGACAGGTCGAAGACATCGTGGATGTCGTGGCTGATCAGGAAGATGCCGATCCCCTCGGCCTGCAGCTGGGTCACGAGCTCGCGGACCTGCGCCGTCTCGGCCGGCCCCAGCGCAGCCGTGGGCTCGTCCATGATGAGGATCTTCGCGTTGAAGTGAACCGCCCGGGCGATCGCGACCGACTGTCGCTGGCCGCCGGAGAGCGACTTCACGGCCGTCTTGAAGTTCTTGAACCGCGGGTTCAGGCGGCCCATCACCTTGCGGGTCGCCGACTCCATGGCCGCGTCGTCGAGCGACCCGATCCGGGACCGCAGCTCGCGGCCCAGGAAGACGTTCGCGGCAGCGTCGACGTTGTCGGCGAGAGCCAGCGTCTGGTAGATCGTCTCGATCCCGAGCGCCTTCGCATCGCGGGGGTTCTTGATGTCCACCGGCTCGCCGTTGATGAGGATCTCGCCCGAGTCCGCGGGGTGTGCCCCGGAGAGCGTCCGGATGAGGGTGGACTTGCCGGCGCCGTTGCCGCCGACGAGTCCGACGACCTCACCGGCGTGCAGGTCGACGGTCACGCCCTCGACGGCGTGGACGCCGCCGAAGGCCACCTGGATGTCGCGCATCTCCACGAGCGGGACCCGCGGCGTCTCGGCCTGCGGGGCGGGGGTGGGCATGGTCGTGGTCATCTCGGTCCCTCCGTCCCTCAGCTCGAGCGCCGGCGCAGGTAGGAATCGAACCCGACGGCCGCGACGAGCACGATGCCGACGACGACGTCCTGGGTCGGCGAGTCCACGTTGAGCAGGAGCATGCCCGACCGGAGCGACTGCATGACGACGGCTCCCAGGATCGCCCCGGGGATCGTCCCGATGCCGCCGGCGAACGACGTGCCGCCGATGACCGCCGCCGAGATCACGTCGAGCTCGTTCGTGACCCCGAGGTTGGTCACCGCGGCGTTGAGTCGCGCGGTCTGGACGGCCGCGCTGACGGCGACCAGGATGCCCATCAGGGCGAAGGACATCATGATCGTGCGGCGGACGTTGATGCCGCCGAGCTCGGCGGCCTCCGGGTTGCCGCCGATCGCGTAGATGTAGCGGCCGAACCTGCGTCGGTTGGCGAGGTAGGTCATCACCAGCCCCAGGCCCAGCATGACGACGACGGGGATGGCGATGCCGGTCGGGATGATGAGCGGAGGCGGCTCGGTGATCCCGTGCTCGACCGCGTACTGGCTGGCGAGCGCCGGGGGCCACGGGTAGCTGTTGGCGACCCACACGGCCACCAGCACGACGGCGCAGCCGATCCCGCCGATGACGAGCTCGGCCCAGATCGGGCGGACCGGGAAATCGTAGCTCCGCCGACGCCGGCGCCCCGCCCAGAGCGTGTAGACGATTCCGAGGCAGACCAGGATGCCGACGATCCAGCTGAGCACCTCGCCCAGCGAGCCCTTTGGGCCTCCGCCGAGGAGCTGGAAGGTCTTGTCGAGCGGCGCCAGGGTCTGGCCCTGGGCGAAGCGGAAGATGAGGCCGCGCCAGACCAGGAGCCCGCCGAGCGTGACGATGAACGACGGCACGCCGCCGTATGCCACGAGGAACCCTTGGAGCCCGCCGACGATCGCGCCCAGCCCGATGCCGACGAGGAGCGCGATGACCCAGATGTACGGCTGCTCGAACCCGACGCCGAGCGTCTTGGGGAGCCACTCGACCTGGACCATCGCCATGACGTAGCCGAGGAAGCCGAGCATCGACCCGACCGAGAGGTCGATGTTGCGCGAGACGATGATGAGCACCATGCCGGTCGCCATGATCGCGATCGAGGCGCTCTGGACCGAGAGGTTCCACAGGTTCCGCGGGGTGATGAAGCTCCCGTCCGACAGGAAGTTGAAGAAGAGCCAGATGACCGCAAGGGCGCCGATCATCCCGAGCAGCCGGGTGTCCAGCTCGAGCGCGAACAGGATCGACCGCAGCGACCGAGTGGGGGATTGGCGTTCGCCAGGCTGGGGGGCGGCCGTGGCCTGGGTCATCGGGAGGCCTCCTGGGTGATCGTGACGCCTCAGGGAATTGCCCGGGAACGGAGTGCGCCCTGCGCGGCGGGGTGACCGTCGCGCAGGGCGCCAGGGCTACGGGGTGCGGCGGCTCGCTACGGGCAGCCCGTCACCGAGCCGGCCGCGACGTCCTTGCAGAGCGTCGCCTGGTCGATCCAGCCGGCGTCGAGAACGACGTTGAGGTTGTCCTTCGTGATCGGCTGGGGAGTAAGGAAGATCGACGTCAGAGTGTTCCCACCGGGGCTCTTGAACTCGACGACGTTCTTCACCTTCGCGAGACTGGGGTCGGCGCAGAGCTGGACGGCAGCCGTGCCGGCGGCCTCGCCGAGAAGCCGGGCATCCTTCCAGACGTCGACCGTCTGGGTGCCGAGGGCGACCCGGTTGAGGGCGGCGGCATCGCCGTCCTGGCCGGACACCGGCACCTTGCCGGCGAGTCCCTGGGCGGCCAGCGCGGCGATGACGCCGCCGGCCATGCCGTCGTTCTGGACGAAGGCGATGTCGATCTTGTTGTCGTTCGCCGTCAGGAACTGCTCCATCGTCGTCTGGGCGTTCTTGGGATCCCAGTTGTCCGTGTAGGCCTCGCCGACGTTCTTGAGCGTGTCAGTGCTTTCGCCGGCAGGAGGCAGGCCCGCCTCGACCATGCCGGCGCGGAGGAAGTCCGCGTTGGCGTCGGCCTTGTTGCCCTTGATCACGACGAAGTTGCCGGAGTCCTTGACCTTCAGGAGGGCCTCGGCCTGCAGCTTGCCGACGAGCTTGTTGTCGAACGTGATGTAGAGCGCCTGCGGGTCCTCGATGAGGCGGTCGTAGGCGATGACGGGGACGCCGTTGCTGATGGCACTGGCGACGGCCGGCTTGATCGCCGTTCCGTCCTGGGCCAGGACGACCACGACCTTGGCGCCCTGGGAGATCAGGTTCTCGACGTTCGAGGCCTGCTTCTCGGACGACGATGCGGCGTCGTTCGAGATGTACGTGCCGCCGCCGGCCTCGATCGCCTTCTTGAGGGCGGGCTCGTCCCACTTCGCCCAGCGCTCCTCCTGGTAGTTGTTCCAGGAGACGCCGACGACGCAGTCGCCGCCCGCGGCGGGCGTGGCGCTCGCCTCGGGCGCGGTGCTCGGCGGGGCGCTGGCCTCGGCGCTGGGTGCGGCGCTCGGGCTGGCCCCGCCGCCGCATGCGGCAAGGGCGAAGGCGCCCACTGCCAGGAAAGTCGCAAGCTTGCGATATGCCACTGGTGTTCCTCCTCGAGGGATCGCCCGTTCATCTCACGGCGAATATCCCGCGCTAGGCTACCACCGGACACAAGAGTCTTCTGGACGGCGCCGCGGGGCCGGTCCGGCGAGCCCGGCCGGAGCGTGGCGCTCGCTCGTACACTGGCGGCGTTGGACCTGACCCCGACACGCCAGGCGCGGGCACGGCCGGGAGCGCGGGCAATCGCCGAAGGAGAATTCCCATGGAGCGACTCGACGGCAGGGTGGCGCTGGTGACCGGCGCCAGCGGCGGGATCGGCGCTGAGGTCGCCCGCGCCCTCGACGCCGCGGGCGTGCGCCTGGGGATGGCCTCGCGCAGCGGCGACGACCTCGGGATCGCCGGCGCGGTGGCGATGCCCTGCGACGTCCGCGACCCGGCCGCGCTCGAGGCGATCGCCGCCGCGACGGTCGAGCGGTTCGGCCACCTCGACATCCTGGTCGTGAACGCCGGGGTCGGGGCCTACGGCCCGTTCCTGGACCTGCCGCCCGAGCAGCTCGAGGAGATGATCGACGTCAACGTGAAAGGGGCCCTCTACACCATCCGCGCGGCGCTCCCCCACCTCCTGCGCAGCGACGCAGCGGACATCGTGACGATCGCCAGCGAGGCCGGCCGACGTGGCCTCCCGTACGAGGCCACGTACTGCGCCTCGAAGTTCGCCCAGGTCGGGCTGACGCGCGCCCTCGACCACGAGCTCCGCGAACAGGGCATCCGGTGCACGAACGTCTGCCCCGGCGGCGTGGCGACCGAGTTCGCGATGGGCCGCGGCCGGACCCCCGACATGCCTGCGCTCGCCGGGATGATGGCGCCCGCGGACGTCGCCGAGGTCGTGCTGTTCGTCCTGACCCGGCCGCGGAACCACCGGATCCTGGAGGTTGCGCTCCGGCCGGTCACCGAGACGTCCTGGGGTTGACGGGGATGGCCACGCTGCGCTGGGGAATCCTCTCGACGGCCGGCATCGCGATCGAGAAGACCATCCCGGGGATCCGGGCGGCCGCCCGCTGCGAGGTCGTGGCGATCGGCTCGCGGGACGTGGAGCGCGCCCGGGCGGTTGCCGACCGGCACGGGATCGCCCGCGTCCACGGCTCCTACGCGGCGCTGCTCGCCGATCCGGACGTGGACGCCGTCTACATCCCCCTCCCGAACAACCTCCACCCGGAGTGGACGATCGCCGCCGCGCGGGCCGGCAAGCACGTCCTGTGCGAGAAGCCGCTGGCCATGACTGCCGCCGAGGCCGAGCGGATGCTCGAGGCCTGCCGGGCCGCGGGCGTCGTCCTCATGGAGGCGTTCATGTACCGCCTCCACCCGTCCTGGGTCGCCGTCCGCGAGCTCGTCGCGAGCGGTCGCATCGGCCGGCTGACGGCCGTCAGCAGCTGGTTCTCGTACTACAACGATGACCCGGCAAACATCCGCAACATCCGCGCCTACGGCGGCGGCGCGCTCTTCGACATCGGCTGCTACTCGGTCAACCTGTCGCGGATGCTGTTCGGCGCCGAGCCGCAACGGGTCGAGGCGTCGATCGTCCGGGACCCCGCCAGCGGCGTCGACGTGCTCACGAGCGGGATCCTCGAGTTCCCGGCCGGCGTGGCGACCTTCACCTGCTCCATCCGGGCCGAGCCGGACCAGCAGGTCCACGTCTACGGGACCGGGGGCCGGATCTCGATCGCGATCCCCTTCAACATCCCGCCCGACCGGCCGACCCACGTCCAGGTGATCGCCGGCGGCGACCCGCCGGTGGCCCCGGCGACCGAGACGCTGACCTTCGAGGCCGCCGACCCGTACGCGGTCGAGGCGGAGGCGTTCGCGGCGACGGTTCTCGACGGCGCGCCGCTCCCGACCCCGCCTGAGGACGCGGTCGCCAACCTGCGGGTGATCGAGCGGCTCTTCGCGGCGGCCGAGCCGGGCTGAGGGCGCGCCGGCGAGCGAAGGTCGCTGTACCATCGTCGCGCTCGACGGGCAGCTGCCCGGCCCGAGGCAGGACACGGGACGAAGGAGGAGCGATCGTCATGACCGAGACGCTCTCCGGCGAGGGAGCTCCCGCCCCGGTCCGGCGCCGCCGCGGGCGCAGCCTGGCGGCCCTGGGGATCGTGGCCGCCGCCCTCGCCCTGGGGGCCGTTCTCGTCGTGACCCACCCCTGGGCCCCCACCGTCACGTGCCCGCCGATCGCGAGCCACCCCGAGTGGTCGGTCGCCCGCCGGTGGGACGAGGCGCTGCTCGACGCGATCCGGCGGGCGCTGCCCAACCCGCCGGTTCACGCGCGGAACCTCTTCCACACGTCGGCCGCGATGTGGGACGCCTGGGCGGCCTACGATCCGCTGGCCTCCGGCTACTTCGTGAAGGAGAAGCTCGGCGCGTCGGACGTGGCCGCGGCCCGCAACGAGGCGATCAGCTACGCCGCCTACCGAGTGCTCACGTCGCGCTTCATCAGCTCGACCGGCGGCGAGCAGTCGCTCTCGCAGTTCGACGATCTGATGGACGCCCTGTGCTATCCGCTCGACGTCACGTCGACCGAGGGCGACTCGCCGGCCGCGCTGGGGAACCGGATCGCGGCGGCCGTCCTGGCCTACGGGATGACGGACGGGTCGAACCAGGCGACGGGCTACAACGATCCCACGTACACGCCGGTGAACCCGCCGCTCGTGGTGGCCCAGTCCGGGACGACCATGAACGATCCGAACCGCTGGCAGCCGCTCCAGATCGAGCACATGATCTCCCAGAACGGGATCCCGGTCACGAACGGCGTCCAGCAGGCCGTCGGGACGCAATGGGGCCACGTCAAGGGGTTCGCGCTGCCGGCGGGCGGCGCGAACGGCGTGCCCCTGGACCCGGGGGCCCAGCCGCGTCTCGGCGATCCTGCGACGGACCAGGCGTTCAAGGACCAGGCGGTCGAGGTGATCCGCGACAGCAGCCTGCTCGACCCGACGGACGACGCCACGATCGACGTCTCTCCGGCTGCGCTCGGAAACAACGACCTCGGGACCAACGACGGGAAGGGCCATCCCGTCAACCCGGCGACCGGCCAGCCGTATCCGCCGGACGTGGTCCTGCTGGGTGACTTCGGGCGCGTCATGGCGGAGTTCTGGGCGGACGGCCCTGACTCCGAGACGCCGCCCGGCCACTGGAACGTGCTGGCCAACCTCGTTTCCGACGAGCTCTCGCCGAACCTCCGGATCGGGGGCCAGGGTCCGACGGTCGACCGGCTCGACTGGGACGTCAAGCTCTACTTCGCCCTCAACGGCGCCGTCCACGATGCGGCCATCGCGGCCTGGGGCCTGAAGGGCTACTACGACTCCGTCCGGCCGATCTCGATGATCCGCTACATGGGCGGGCTGGGCCAGTCGAGCAACCCGGCGCTGCCCTCGTACCACAAGCAGGGCCTGCCCCTGGTTCCCGGTCTCGTCGAGCTCGTCACGAAGGAGTCGACCGCCCCCGGCCAGCGCCACGCGGCGCTCACGGGGCACGAGGGCCAGGTCGCGATCAGGGCCTGGGCCGGCACGCCGGAGGACCCGAAGGCGGAGATCGGCGGGGTCACGTGGATCCTTGCCGTGGACTGGGTCCCCTACCAGTCGCCGAGCTTCGTGACGCCGGCCTTCCAGGGCTACGCCTCGGGTCACAGCTCGTTCAGCCGGTCGGCCGCCGAGGTGCTCACCGCGTTCACCGGAAGCGAGTACTTCCCCGGCGGGGTCAGCGGCTACACGATCCCGGCCGCGTCGCTCAAGTTCGAGATGGGCCCGACCACGGACGTCCGCCTCGAATGGGCGACCTACTTCGACGCGTCCGACCAGGCCGGCCAGTCGCGGCTGTGGGGCGGCATCCACATCCAGGCGGACGACTTCGTCGGGCGGCAGATCGGCTCGCAGTGCGGCATCGCGGCCTGGGCGCTCGCCCAGCGGTACTACGAGGGCAAGGTCAGCTCGTGAGGCCCGCGGGTGCGCACCGCGGGGATCCGCCGGAGGTCTGATCGCGTGCACCGCCGGAGGACCGCGCTCGTCATCGGTGGCGCCGTCGTCGCGCTCGTCGCGGTGGCCGCGGTAGGGATCCTGCTCGTCTCGCCCCGGGGAGCCACGCCCACGGCCGCGCTGGCCGCCCCCCGCTTCGTCGACGAGTCGGCGACGGCCGGCATCGACCAGGTCTATGACGGCGGTCCCACGTTCGCCGTGGGTGGCGGGGTCGCCATCTTCGACTGCAGCGGCGACGGCAGGCCGGACGTGTTCCTCGCGGGCGGCAGCAACCCTGCGGCCCTCTACCGCAACGACAGCCCGGCGGGCGGTGCCCTGGCGTTCACCCGCCTCGCCGACCCGTCGACGGACCTCGCGAGCGTCCTGGGCGCCTACCCGATCGACCTCGACGGCGACGGCGAGGGCGACCTCGCTGTGCTGCGGGCGGGCGAGACCGTCATCCTCCGGGGCCTCGGCGGCTGTCGCTTCGAGCGCGCCAACGAGCGCTGGGCCTTCGACGCCGGAAAGGCCGACACGACGGCGTTCAGCGCGACCTGGGAGGGCCCGGCGGGCCTGCCGACCATCGCCCTGGGCAGGTACCTCGCCCTCGACCCGTCGACGAACACCGCCTCGTGCGCCGACAACGCGCTGCTGCGACCGAACGACGCGGGCACCGCCTACGGTCCGCCGATCGTGCTGTCCCCCGGCTACTGCAGCCTGTCCGTCCTGTTCAGCGACTGGGATGGATCCGGCAGGCGCGACCTTCGCGTGACGAACGACCGGCAGTACTACACCGACGGCCAGGACCAGCTGTGGCGGATCGCGCCGGGCGAGGCGCCTCGCCTGTACACGGCCGCCGACGGCTGGGTGTCGATGCAGATCTGGGGCATGGGCATCGCCAGCTACGACCTCACCGGCGACGGCTATCCCGAGGTGTACCTGACGAGCCAGGGCGACAACCGGCTCCAGACGCTGACGGCGGGCCCGGCGCAGCCCACCTACCGCGACATCGCGCTCAAGCGTGGCGTGAACGCCGCCCAGCCGTTCACCGGGGGAGACACCCTGCCGTCGACGTCGTGGCACCCCGAGTTCCAGGACGTCAACAACGACGGCTTCGTCGACCTCTTCGTCTCGAAGGGCAACGTCAGCGCGATGCCGGACTACGCGGCGAAGGACCCCAGCGAGCTGCTGCTGGGGCAGCCCGACGGAACCTTCGTGCAGGGTGCCGAGGCCGCCGGGATCGTGACCTTCGAGCGCGGTCGCGGGGCGGCCGTCGCGGACCTCAACGCGGACGGCCTGCCCGATCTCGTGGAGGCGTTCTACGGTGCCCCGGCGCGGGTCTGGCGCAACGTCGGCGCGGGCGACGCCACGCGACCCGTGGCCATGGGCAACTGGCTCGGCGTGAAGCTCGCCGAGCCGGGGCCCAACCGCGACGCCGTGGGCGCCTGGATCGAGGTCCAGGTGGGCGACCTGACGACCCGGCGCGAGGTGACCGTCGGCGGGGGCCACATCGGCGGCCAGCTCGGCCCGATCCACGTCGGGCTCGGGTCGAGCGGCGAGGCGCAGGTCCGCGTCCGGTGGCCCGACGGCGAGGTGGGGCCGTGGATGCGCGTGAAGGCCAACCAGTACGTCGACATCGAGCGCGGGGCGGCCGAGCCGCGCCCGTGGCAGCCGACGGGCAGCTGAGCCGCAGGATCGATCGATGGCACGCGCGCGACTGGCCGAGATCCACCTGCCGGACTTCGGGATGCCCGACGCGACGCCGGAGATCCCGCCGGCCCTCCACGCGGCGCGCCTCGAGCGGCTGCGCGAGCGGGCCGACGTCCGCGGCTACGACCGGATCGTCGTGTACGCCGACCGCGAGCACAGCGCGAACCTGGCCTGGCTGACCGGCTTCGACCCACGCTTCGAGGAGGCCGTCCTCGTCGTCGGCCCGGCGGGCGAGCCGGCGATCCTCGTCGGCAACGAGTGCCACGGGATGGCCGGCGCGGCGCCGCTCCCGATGCGCCGCCACCTCTTCCAGGACCTGAGCCTGCCCGGGCAGCCGCGCGACCGGTCGCAGCCGCTGGCCCGGATCCTCGCCGAGGAGGGCGTCGCACCGGGCGGCCGGATCGGCGTCGTCGGCTGGAAGACCTATGCCAGCCGGACGGCGATCGAGGTGCCGGCCTTCCTCGTCGACGAGCTGCGCCGCCTGGTGGGTCCCGGCGGGCTGGTGGAGAACGCGGGCGACCTGCTGATCGACGCGGCCGACGGGCTCCGGGTGGTCAACGAGGTCGAGCAGCTGGCGATGCTCGAGTGGGCCGCCTGCCAGACCTCCGACGGCGTCCGCCGGCTGCTGGCCGGGCTGCGGCCCGGGCTGACCGAGCACGAGGCGGTCCGGTTGCTCCGCTGGGACGGCACGCCGCTCTCGTGCCACCTCATGCTGTCGGCCGGCCCGCGCGCGTCGCTGGGGCTCCTGGGCCCCGGCGACCGGCCGATCGAGCGCGGCGACCGCTTCACGACGGCGTTCGGGATCTGGGGCGCGCTCACCTGCCGGGCGGGCTTCGTGGTCGAGGACGCGGCGGAGCTCCCTGCCGGGATCCGGGACTACGTGGAGCGCCTGGTGGGCCCGTACTTCGAGGCGGTCGCGGAATGGTACGCGGCCCTCCACGTCGGGCAGGTGGGGGGCGCGCTGCAGGCGATCGTCGACCGGCGCCTGGGCGACCCGTTCTTCGGCGTCTCCCTCAACCCGGGCCACCAGATCGGGCTCGACGAGTGGGTCAACTCGCCGGTCGCGCCGGGATCCTCGATCGAGCTCCGCTCGGGGATGGCGCTCCAGGTCGACATCATCCCGGCGACGGGGACGGCGCACTTCACGACGAACATCGAGGACGGCATCGCTCTCGCGGACGACTCGCTGCGGGCGCTGTTCGCCGAGCGCTACCCGGACGCGTGGGGTCGCATCCAGGCCCGCCGCCGCTTCATGGCCGAGGCGCTCGGGATCACGCTGCACCCGGACGTGCTGCCACTCTCGAACCTGGCGGCCTGCCTGTCGCCGTTCCTCCTGCGGCCGGACCGGGCGATGACGCTGGCGGGCTAGCGTCCGTCGGCCCGCCGGCTACTTCGTCGCGCGGTACTCCGCCAGGGCCGCGACCAGCTCCCGGCAGAACGCCGGGATGTCCTCCACGACGCGGCCCCAGACCAGGTTCCCCTCGCGGAAGGCCGGCTCGTCGACCCAGACCGCGCCCGCGTTCACCAGGTCGTCGCGGATCCCGAGCGACCCCGTCGCCCTCCCGCGGTCGAGGATGCGGGCCGAGATGGCGATCAGGCCGCCGTGGCAGATGATCCCGATCGGCTTGCGGGCCCCATGGATGGCAACCACGAAGTCGGTCACCGCGCGGTGGCGGCGCAGCTTGTCCGGCATCCAGCCACCGGGGATCACGAGCCCGTCGTACTCGTCCGGGTCGAGCCCGCCGACCTCGACGTCCACGGTCACGGCGAGGCCGTTCTTGCCTCGCACGGTTCCGGGCGCCAGGCCGGCCGAGGTCACCCGCGCGCCCGCCTCGCGGAGGCGCATCACGGTCACCCAGTATTCGAGGTCCTCGACGCCATCGCCGGCGAGGACCGCCACGTGCAGCCCCTCGAGCTCCATCGAAACCCTCCGTCTGGCCCGGCCTCCGTGCCGGCGCGCCTCCAGAGGATACGCCGCTCCCGGCCGCCCGGCGGGTGCCGTACGATCCATGGCATGCCCGACCCCGCTCCCCTCCCCGACCGCCTCCACGCCTTCCTCGCGGCGCCGCACCGCTTCGTCACGCTCGCGACGCTCGACCCGGACGGGTCGCCGCGCCAGGCCGTCATCTGGTACCGGCTCGACGCCGACGGGCGGATCACGATCAACAGCGCCGACGGCCGGCGCTGGCCGGCCAATCTGCGCCGCGACCCGCGCTGCGCGCTCAGCGTCACCGCCCCGGCCAGCGGGTACTCGTTCGTGTCCCTCGTCGGCCGCGTCGCCGAGGTCGTCGACGACCAGGCCGTCGCGCAGGCGGACATCGCCGGTCTCGCCCGGACCTACCACGCCGATGACCCCGCCACCGCCGACCGCGTGATCGCCCGGTTCCGGACCCAGCACCGGGTCACGTTCCGGGTCGAGATCGTCGCGGCCCACGATCACCTCGAGGGCTGACCGGTGGACGCCCACCGTGAATCGCCCGGAGGCGCCTCGTGAACTCCCTCACCCGCGCCTTCAACGCCCTGGGTGGCTCCCTCATGGCCCGCAGCGGCCGAGTCGGCATCCTCGGCACGACCGGGGCGAAGACCGGCCAGCCTCGCCGCGCGCCGGTCGGCTTCGTCGCCCGGCCCGACGGGAGCATCCTCATCGGCGCCGGGAGCCGGGCCAGCCGCGGCTGGACGGCGAACCTGAAGGCGAACCCGGCGGCGACGTTCTCCGTGAAGGGCGTGGAGCACCGGTACCGGGCCGGCCTGGTCGGTGGCGAGTGCCGCGCCGCCGCCCTCGACGAGCTCAAGGCGAAGATGGGCGGCGTCGCCGCGCGGGCCGACTGGGGCGACCTCTTCGTCCTCGAGCCGGAGGCGTAGGACGATGCCCGACGTCCGCTTCGGGGCCCAGCTCTGGAGCCAGGCGGCCGACTGGCCGGGGTTCCTCGCGGCCGCGGTCGCCGCGGAGGAGGCCGGCTGGGACGCCGTCTGGACGTGGGACCACCTCCAGGCGATCTTCGGGCCATCGACACAGCCGGTCTTCGAAGGCTGGCTGGCGATCGCCGCGGTGGCGGCCCGGACATCGCGGGTCCGCGTGGGGCTGATGGTCGGGGCCAACACGTTCCGCAACCCGGGCCACACGGCCAAGCTCGCGGCGACCCTCGACCACGTCTCGGGCGGACGCGCCGTCCTCGGCATCGGCGGGGCCTGGTTCGTCCCCGAGCACGAGGCCTTCGGGATCGACTTCGGGGCGGCCGTCGGCGAGCGCCTCGACCGCCTCGACGAGGCCGTCGAGCTCATCCGCCGGCTCCTCGACGGCGAGCGCTTCAGTCACGCCGGCCGCTTCTACCGTTTCGACGACGCCTTCGCGAGCCCCCGCCCGGTCCAGGCGCACCTGCCGATCCTGGTCGGCGGTAGCGGCCCGAAGAAGACCCTGCGCACCGTGGCCCGCCGGGCGGACGCCTGGAACACGAACGGGACGCTCGAGCAGGTGGCCGCGCGCGACGCGATCCTGCGCGAGCACTGCGCGGCCGTCGGGCGCGACCCGGCGTCGATCGAGCGGACCGTCAGCTTCCCGGTCGTCGTGCGCGACGACCCCGCCGAGGCGGAGCGCGCGTTCCGCGCCCTGTGCGACCACAATGGGACACCCGACGCCGGCCAGGTGCCGACGCTCCTCGGCCCGCCGGCGGCCGTCGCCGCGGCGATCCGCCCGTACGTCGACCTGGGCTTCAGCACGATCATCGTCCGCCTCCCGGCGCCGTACGACGCGGAGACCATCGCCCGCATCGGCGAGGTCCGGGCCGCGCTCGCCGGCGCGGCCTCGCGCCGCCCGGCGGCGAGGGGCTGAGGCCCGGCGTGCCACGGGTCGTCGCGCTCGCGGGCGGGGTTGGCGGGGCGAAGCTCGCCCACGGGCTGCAGCAGACCGTCACGGCCGGGGCGCTGGCGGTCGTCGTCAACACCGGCGACGACGAGGAGTTCCACGGCCTCCATGTCTGCCCGGATCACGACACCGTGCTGTACACGCTGGCCGGCATGGCCGACCGCGAGCGCGGCTGGGGCCTCGCCGGCGAGACCTGGTCGGCGGCGGAGATGCTCGCCCGCCTGGGCGAGCCGACGTGGTTCGCCCTCGGCGACCGGGACCTCGGCCTCCACGTCCACCGGACGCGGCGGCTCCGGGAGGGCGCCAGGCTCACGGAGGTCAACCGCGGGATCCAGCGCGCGCTCGGCGTGGCGACGCCGATCCTGCCGATGGCCGACGAGCCGGTCAGGACGCGCGTCCGGACCCCGGACGGCTGGCTGCCCTTCCAGGACTACTTCGTCCGCCTCCACCAGGCGCCGGACGTCCTCGAGGTCGCGTTCGGGGGGATCGAGGACGCCCGGCCGACGCCCGAGGTGACGGAAGCGCTGGCCGCCGCCGAGGCGATCGTGGTCTGCCCGTCGAATCCCTTCGTCTCGGTGGGGCCGATCCTCGCGGTCCCGGGGATGCGTGCGCTCATCCGTGCGGCGCGCGCCCGGGGCGTCCGCGTCGCGGCGGTCTCGCCCCTCGTCGGCGGCCGAGCCCTCCGGGGGCCCGCGGACCGGATGGCGGCGTCGCTCGGGGGCGCGGCCACCGCCGCCGGGATCGCGCGAACCTACGCCGGGCTGATCGACGCCCTGCTGATCGACGAGATGGACGCGGCGGAGGCTCCCGCGATCGCGGGCCTCGGGATCGAGCCCGTCGTGGGCCAGACCGTCATGACCGACGATGCGTCCCGGGCAGCGCTGGCAGCCGCGGCGGTCGCGGCGGCTTGGCGCGAAGGGTCCTGACGGCGGGATCCGGGCCTTCCGGGTCGAACGAGACGGGCTGGCCGGGCGGCGTGAAGAGCACCTGCACGTCGGGGGCGTAGCGCCGCGCGAAGCGGGCGAACTCGCGGGGAGGGTCGGTCAGGCGGCCTGGCACGACGCGCCCGAGCCCGTACGGCCAGAGCGTGCCCCAGTGGATCGGCACGGCGTAGCGCGGGTGGAGCAGGCGGAGCGCCTCGGCGGCCCGCCGCGGGTTCATGTGCCCGTGCCCCAGTCGCGGGCCCCAGCCCCAGACCGGGAGCATCGCCACGTCCAGGTCGGGCGCGAGGTCGACCATGCCGGGGAAGACGTCCGTGTCTCCGGCGAAGTAGACCTTCGTGGCCCCCTGCTCCAGGACGAAGCCGAGCGCCGGAGCGACCGGGCCCAGCGGAGGGCGCCGGCCGTCGTGGTCGGCGAACGTCGTCGTCACGCGAACACCGCCGACGTCGACGATGTCCCCCGGCCGCACGCCCTCGACCCGGCTGAACCCGTGGTCGCGGAGCAGGCGCTCGCCGCCGGCCGGCATGATCACGCGGGTCTCGCGGCCGATCTGCATGAGCGACCGGATGTGGAGGTGGTCGACGTGGAGGTGCGAGACGAGCACCGCGTCGAGGTCGCGGTGGAGGGCCGGGTCGAGGCGGCTCGCCACGCGCCGCAGGAGGAGCAGCCGCTCGAATACCAGCGGGTCGGTGAGGATCCGCGCCCCCCCGATCTCGATCAGCATCGTGGCGTGGCCGAGGAACGTCAGCGAGGGGAGCAGGCGCGTCGCGTCGGTCGTCATGCCGGTACGTACGGTACCCGAGCGCGGCCTCGTCTACGATCGACCCGTGCCGGACCAGCCAGCCGCCCTCGAGCATCTTGTCGCCCTCGTCCCCGTCCGCGCCCTGGAGGGGGCCAAGGCGCGCCTCGGCGAGGCCCTCGACGCGGAGGAGCGCCGGGCCCTCGTCACACGCCTGCTCGTCCGCACGGTCGAGGCGGCCGCGGCGACGCCCGGCGTGGCTGCCGTGGCCGTGGTCTCGCCGGATCCAGCCGTCATGCAGCTCGCCGAGCGCCACGGGGCGGCGGGCGTGCGGCAGCCTGGCGGCGGCCTCAACGAGGGCCTCGAGGCGGGGCGCGCCTGGGCCGAGGAAGCCGGGGCGGAGGGGATCCTCGTCGTCCCGGGCGACCTGCCGGCCGTGAGCGCCGCCGAGCTGGCCCGGGTCGTCGGCGCCGCCCGGGCCCTGGTCGGCGCAGCCGTTGGGCGCGACGCGCCGGCCGGGCAGGCCCTCGTGGCGCTCGTGCCGGACCGGGCCGGGACCGGGACGAACCTTCTGCTGGTCAGGCCGCCCCGTGCGATCGCATTCCTCTTCGGCGAGGGCTCGCGCGCCGCGCACGCGGCCGCCGCCCGTGCGGCGGGCGCGCTCTACCTCGAGCTCGACGGGCCCCTGGCGCTCGACCTCGACACGCCGGACGACCTCCTCGCCGCGGAGGCGGCCGGGCTCGGCGGCCTGCGGGCGGAGCTTCCGTGAGCGGCCCCGGCGCGGGCGGCGAGGGCGGCGCCGGGACAGCCGGCGAGCCGACCCGCCCCGGCGACGCCCTGCTGGCCCTGCCCCTCGCGCCGCTCCCCGAGGTGCGGCCCGGCGACGACCTGGCGGCGCTCCTCGGCGACGCCGTGGCGGCCACGCCGGGCGCCCTGCCCCTCCGCCCTGATGACGTGCTGGTCGTCACGTCGAAGGTGGTCTCGAAGGCGGAGGGCGCGCTCGTGGACCTCGCCACCGTGGAACCGCGCCCGGAGGCGGCGACCTTCGCCGCCCGCTGGAAGCGCGACCCGCGCCAGGTGGAGGTGGTCCTGCGGCAGGCGGTCCGCGTGGTCCGGATGGCCCACGGGGTGATCATCGCCGAGACCCGCCACGGCTTCGTCCTGGCAAACGCCGGCGTGGACGCCAGCAACGTGGGCCCGGGCAGCGGCGGCGTGGTGCTCCTGCTGCCGGAGGACGCCGATGCCTCCGCGCGGCGGATCCGCGACGGGCTGGCCGCGCGCTTCGGGACCGCGCCCGGCGTGGTCGTCTCGGACAGCCTGGGCCGCCCGTGGCGCTTCGGGATCACCGATCTCGCGATCGGCGTCGCCGGCTTCCGGCCGCTGGAGGACCTGCGCGGCACGCCGGACGCAGACGGCCGGGTGATGGCCGCCACGGTCCGCGCAGTCGCCGACGAGATCGCGTCCGCCGCGGAGCTCGTGCTCGGCAAGGCTGCTCGGCGGCCCGCGGCCCTCGTCCGGGGCGCCTCCCCGCCACCCGGCGACGGCTCGATCCGGCGCGACGTCCTCATGCCCCCGGAGACCGACCTCTTCCGCTGATCGTGCCGCGGCGGCGGGGCGGTGTCGCCGCCCGGGCGTGGCCGGCATCCGACGCGACCGCTGTGCCCCCGGTGTAGGCTCCGGTCCGACCCACCGCGCCTCGAGGAGCCCAGCGCCCGTGAAGATCGGCCTCCAGCTCAACCGCTTCGACTATGCCGGGGGAACGTCCGCGATCGGGCCGACGCTTGCCCGGGTGGCCGGCGACGCGGACGAGGCCGGCTTCGACTCCATCTGGGTGATGGACCACTTCTTCCAGATCCGCGGCCTCGGGCCGGCCGAGGACCCGATGCTCGAAGGGTGGACGACGCTGGGCTTCCTGGCCGCCCACACGCAGCGGGCCCGGCTCGGGCTCATGGTCGGGGGCGTCCACTACCGGCTGCCGGGGCTCTGGGTGAAGGCGGCGACCACCCTCGACGTCCTCTCCGGCGGCCGTGGCTGGCTGGGGATCGGCGCGGCGTGGAACCAGGAGGAGAGTGACGCCCTCGGCTTCCCGATGCCGCCCCTCGGGACTCGCTTCGAGATGCTGGAGGAGACCCTCCGCATCGCCCACGCCATGTGGGCCGGCGAGCGCGGGACGGAGGAGCGCTTCGAGGGCGCCCACTTCTCGGCAGGTCGCCTGCTGAGCTCGCCCCAGTCGATCAGCCGGCCCCGCGTGCCGATCATGATCGGCGGCGGCGGCGAGCAGAAGACGCTGCTCCTGGTCGCCCGCTATGCCGACGCGACCAACGTCTTCGGCGGCCCCGACGTCCTGCGCCGCAAGTACGACATCCTGCGGGCGCATTGCGAGGCGGTCGGCCGCCCCTTCGACGAGATCGAGCGTTCGACGCTCCAGAGCACCCGGCTCTCGGCCGACGGGCACGCCGGGACGGAGTCCCCGGAGGCCGCCGCCGAGCGCTTTGCCGCTCTCGCCGGCGCCGGAGCGCAGCACGTGGTCGTCGGGATCCAGAACGTGGAGCAGCCGGGCGTGGACGGCCTGGCCGCGCGCCTCGCGGAGCTCGTGCACGCGATCTAAGCCGATGCCGCGCCCTCGCCGGGCGCTCCCGGGCCGCGGTCGCCCACCCGAACGATACTCCAGGGGGGTATGGACCCCGTGCTAGGATAGACACCCGCTCCGCGCGCGCCCGCGGCACCCCTCCACGAGACCTGCCCTCCCATGTCCGACCCCACCTCCCCGTTCGGCGGCTTCTCCATCGACTTCGGCGGCGCCGGTGACGGCGACGCGACACCGCTCGCGAACGCCCCGGCCGTCGCCGCCGCCGAGGGCCCTCACGAGACGAACGTCCTGATCCTGGGCTCCGGCCCGGCCGGCCTCACCGCCGCCATCTACGCGGCGCGCGCCGGCCTGGAGCCGATCGTGCTGGCGGGCTACCAGCCGGGCGGCCAGCTCACCATCACGACCGAGGTCGAGAACTACCCGGGCTTCCCGGAGGGGATCCAGGGGCCCGAGCTCATGCTTCGCTTCCGCCAGCAGGCCGAGCGCTTCGGGACCCGCATCCACGACGTCGAGGCAGACCGGGTCGACTTCTCCGGCCGCCCGTTCCGCGTCTGGGCCGGCGGTGCCGAGTACCGGGCGCAGGCGGTCATCGTGGCGACCGGGGCCTCCGCCCTCTGGCTCGGGCTGGAATCCGAGACTCGGTTGCGCGGGCGCGGCGTGTCAGCCTGCGCCACGTGCGACGGGTTCTTCTTCCGCGACCAGCAGGTCGCCGTGGTGGGTGGAGGCGACACGGCCTTCGAGGAGGCCCTCTATCTCACTCGGTTCGCCTCCAAGGTTCACCTCCTCCACCGCCGCGACGAGTTCCGGGGCAGCAAGATCATGCAGGCCCGGGCGGAGGCCAACCCGCAGATCGAGATCCACCGCAGCGTCGTCGTCGACGAAGTCCTCGGCGACGAGAAGGTGACCGGGGTCCGCCTCCGGAGCACCACGACCGGCGAGACGAGCGACCTGCCGGTCGGCGGATTCTTCCTGGCCATCGGCCACCGCCCTAACACCGCCCCCTTCGAAGGCTGGCTCGTGAAGGACGACAAGGGCTACCTCCTCGTCGATCACGAGACCCACTCGCACATCGACGGCATCTTCATCGCCGGTGACGTCAACGACCACCGCTACCGCCAGGCCGTCACCGCGGCCGGCGACGGCTGCCGAGCCGCGATCGACGCCGAGCGCTGGCTCGAGGAGCACGGGGTCGTAGAGGTCGCCACCGCATCCGCGTGGTGACCGATCGCGCCCGGCAGGAGCGTCGCGAGGCGCTGCTGCGCCGCCTGGGGATCCTGCCGCCGGTCGCCGACCTGGTGCGCGCCGCGCTCGACGACGCGATCGGCCGCGCCGAGGCAGCCCACCGGACGGCCGCAGCCGACCCCGGCGGCAGGGTCGAGGCCGGGGCCACGGGCGACACGGCCCCGGCCATCGCGGTCCTCGACGCCGGCTGCGGCCGCAACTCGGCCCTGGCCCGGTATCGGCCGCGGATCGGGCGGTTCGTCGGGGTCGACATCCATGAGCCGGCCCCCGGCGCCCTCCCCTACCTCGACGAGTTCGCGACCGTCGACCTGTGCGCCAGCCCGGAGGCGTTCGCACCGGCCACCTTCGACGTCGCCCTCAGCTCGTTCACGGTCGAGCACTTCGCCGACCCCGGTGCCGCCTTCGCCAACGTCCGCGGCTGGCTCCGCCCCGGGGGGACGCTCGTCCTGACGACCGTCAACCGCCGCCATCCGTTCGTGGCGGCTTACCTGTGGATCCCGGACGGCCTCCGGCTGCGCATCCAACCCGTGGTCAAGGCCAGCGCGGCCGACGCCCACCCGCTCGTCGGGGCCTGCAACGACCCCGCCTCGCTGCGGGCGGCGCTGGCTGCCGCCGGGTACGAGGATGTCCAGGTCGAGACCGTCGGCCACCTCGCCCGGGCCTGGGGCCGGCGCCTGCCCACCTTCGCTCTCGGGGTCGTCGGCGACCTCCTGGCCCGGGGGATCCCGGGGCGCCGCTCCACGCTCGTGGTGCGCGCTCGCGTCCCCGCGTGACCGGCCGCAGCGGCGCGGGCCGGCTTGCCCGGGGCTCGTTCGGCGGCGGGGAGCCCATCCCGGCGATCCCGCCCGAGCGCCGCCGGCGGACCTTCCTCCGCATCGTCGCCTTCTTCCGGCCCTACCGCCTCCAAGTCGCGGTCGTCGTCGTCGCCATCGTGGCGACGAGCCTTCTCGGCCTGGTCAACCCGATCATGCTCAAGCTGCTCACCGACCAGGTGATCATCGGCAAGGACTACACGAACCTCTACCTGTACGTCGGCCTGATGATCGTCGTGCCGATCGTGTCCGGGCTGATCGGCGTCGGCCAGACGTACCTCAACAACATCATCGGCCAGAGCGTGATGCAGGACCTCCGCAACGCGCTCTACACCCACCTCCAGCGGCTTCCGCTGCGCTTCTTCACCGAGACACGGACGGGCGAGATCCAGAGCCGCATCGCGAACGATGTCGGCGGCGTGCAGGCCGTGGTGACCGACACCGCCGCCAGCGTCGCCTCCAACGTTGCGATCGTGGCCTCGACGGTCATCGCGATGGTCATCATCGACTGGCGGCTGACGCTGCTCTCCCTGGGGATGCTGCCGTTCTTCCTCTACCTGACGCAGCGGGTCGGGCGGGTCCGGCGCGAGGTCTCGACCGAGACCCAGAAGTCGCTGGCCGACATGACCTCGGTCACGCAGGAGACGCTGAGCGTCTCGGGCGTCCTGCTCACCAAGACCTTCGGCCAGCAGGCCGCCGCGAACGACCGGTTCCGGGAGCTGAACCGTGGCCTGGCCCGCCTCCAGCTGCGCCAGGCGATGGTCGGCCGCTGGTTCTTCATGATCATCGGGACGATCTTCAGCATCATCCCGGCCTTCGTGTACCTGCTGGCAGCCGTCCTGGCGATGAACGGTGACCCGTCGGCGCCGACCGCCGGCGACATCGTCGCGTTCACGACGCTGCAGAGCCGGCTCTTCTTCCCGCTCGGCCAGCTCCTCAACGTGCAGGTGGAGATCGCGGGGTCGCTGGCGCTGTTCGACCGCATCTTCGAGTACCTGGACCTCGACCCGGAGATCGTGGACGCCCCCGACGCCGTGGTGCTGGAGCCCACGGGGATCCGGGGGCAGGTCCGGCTCCACCGGGTCTGGTTCCGCTACCCGGCGGCGGCGGTGCCGTCGGCGCGCGCCCTCGAGGTGGCCGCAGGGGGTGGCCACCGCCACGAGACGGACGCGCCGGAGGAGGCGGTCGCCGGCGCGGTCGTCGAGCCGATCGCGGAGGAGGCGATCGAGGCCGGCCTGGCGGAGAATCGACCGAGCGCGCGCGCAGACGTCGGTGGCCCCGATCAGCCTGCCGGCGACGCCACTCCGGGGGGCGCCTCCGCGGAGCCCGACGCCGGGGCGGCGGCCACGGCCGGGGCGCCGGCCACGGCCATCACACCCTCCCCTCCCCCGCCATTCGCCCTGGAGGAGATCGACTTCGAGGCCTCGCCCGGCCAGCTGGTCGCGCTGGTCGGGCCCTCCGGGTCGGGGAAGACGACGACCACCTACCTCGTCCCGCGGCTCTACGACGTGGACCGGGGCGCCGTCGAGATCGACGGGATCGACGTCCGCCGGATCGCCCTGGCGTCGCTCGGCCGCGCCATCGGCGTGGTCACCCAGGAGACGTACCTCTTCCACGCCTCCATCCGCGCCAACCTGCTGTACGCGCGCCCGGAGGCCACCGAAGCCGAGCTGGAGGCCGCCGCTCGTGCCGCCGCCATCCACGAGCGGGTCATGGAGCTGCCCGAGGGCTACGAGACGATCGTCGGCGAGCGCGGCTACAAGCTCTCGGGCGGGGAGAAGCAGCGGATCGCGATCGCCCGGGTGCTCCTCAAGGACCCCCGGATCCTCATCCTCGACGAGGCGACGTCGGCGCTCGACACCGTCTCGGAGCGGCTCATCCAGTCGGCCCTGGAACGGCTGATGGAGGGCCGCACCACGATCGCCATCGCCCACCGCCTCTCCACGATCCTGCGCGCCGACCAGATCCTGGTCTACGAGCGCGGCCGCATCGTCGAGCGGGGGCGCCACGAGGAGCTGCTTGCGGCCCGGGGCCTCTACGCGCGCCTCTACCACGAGCAGTTCGAGGCGCCTGTCGAGGCGGAGACGGAAGCGGCGCCCGGGAGCTGACGGGCGCGGATCGGACCGGGGTGAGCAGGCGGGCCGGACCGGACCGGGGCGCGACGGGCGAGGCCGCAGACGACACTGCGCGACAGCTGGACCCGACCTCGTCTGCCGGCCCAGCCGCACCCCGTTGAGTCACTTGCGCAAGCGCGCAAGTGCGGGAGTAGACTGGGGAGGCATTCCCGCCGTCTCACCGATCCGGTACACCCAGGAGCAGAGCACCCATGCCCGCCAAGACCGCCGACCTCCGCCACGAGGGTGGCATGCGCTTCGTCGCCCGGACCGGGTCCGGGTTCGAGATTCCGATGGACAACGAGGCCGGCGGCACGGCGCCCCGGCCGACGGAGGTTCTCGCGGTGGCCATCGGAGGCTGCACCGCGATGGACGTCGCGAGCATCCTGCAGAAGAAGCGCCAGGTCGTCGCCCGGTACTCGCTCCGCGTCGAGGGCACGCCGCGGACCGTGCATCCCCATGCACTCCGCCGGGTGGTGATCACGCACCGGGTCGAGGGGCCTGCGGTCGACGTCGAGGCCGTGCGGCGGGCCATCGAGCTCTCGGCGACCAGGTACTGCGCCGTGTCGACCGGCCTCGCCAGCGGCCAGGCCCAGATCAGCCACCGGTACGCGGTGGTCTCGCCCGAGGGGGCCACTCCCCTCGAAGGCGAGGCGGCCGTGACCGGCCCGGGGATGGACCTGCCACCCGACGAGGGATAGAGGCGGCGACGCTTCTG
The DNA here is from genome assembly GCA_963725875.1 of uncultured Chloroflexia bacterium. Classification (GTDB taxonomy): domain Bacteria; phylum Chloroflexota; class Limnocylindria; order Limnocylindrales; family CSP1-4; genus CTSoil-043. The sequence continues at coordinate 439,720 of CAVRZZ010000003.1, forward strand.
CATGACTATGCGTCAAGAGTGTATAGTCATGCGTGGCATGAGCACCCCGGCGATCCGGCTCGACCGGCCCGACGACACCGCACCGCTGCGGCCGCCCGCGAGCGGCCCGACGAGCGCCGCCCCCCGGGCGGCGGCGTCCGTGCGCCCGTGAGCGCCGGAGCCGGGCGGTCCGTCCTGGTCGCACCGGAGCGCCGGGCGGTGCCGCTCCCCCGGGGAGCGCGGGCAGGCGCCCCCGCGGCCCGCATCCGCGTCGCGATCGTCGGGGCCACCGGGTACGTCGGGGCGGAGCTGGTCCGCCTGCTGACGCGGCACCCCAACGTGGAGATCGTGGGGCTCGTGGGCCGCGCCCGCAGCCACGAGCCGCTCGGGGGCACGCACATCCACCTGGACCGGACGGGGCTCCACGTCGATGCGACCGTCCCCGACGCCGATGCCATCTTCCTGGCGCTGCCCCACGGGGCCGCCGCCGAGATCGTCCCGGAGCTCACCGCGAACGGGGCGGCGATCATCGACCTGGGACCGGACTTCCGCCTGCGGGACGCCGCGGACTACCCGCGCTGGTACGGCTTCGAGCACCCGCGGCCCGACCTCCTCGCCGGCGCCGTCTACGGGCTGCCGGAGCTCCACCGGGCCGGCCTCGACGCCCTCCGGGACGAGCGGGTCGCGATCGTCGGCGCACCCGGCTGCTACCCCACGGCGACGCTCCTCGCCCTCGCCCCGCTCGCCCGCGCGGGGCTGATCGGCGACCTCGTCGTCGATGCCAAGTCCGGCGTGTCGGGCGCCGGCCGCGAGCCGAAGCAGGACCTGATGTTCGGCGAGGTCAACGAGAGCGTGAAGGCGTACGGCGTCGGCGGCCACCGGCACGTCGCGGAGATGGAGCAGGAGCTGGCGGCCCTCGGCGGAACGCCCCAGGACGCCGGGCCCGGCACCGCCGCCGACGCGGGGCCCGGGACGCCCCCAGGAGCCGCGGACCCCGGAGCCGCAGCGGCCTTCAACCCCGGGGCACGCCGCGTCGACTTCCTGCCCCACCTCGTGCCGATGACGCGCGGGATCCTGTCGGCCTGCCACGTCCGGCCGACCCGGTCGGTGACCCAGCGGGAGCTCGACGGCTCTACGCCGACGCCTACGAGTCCGAGGCGTTCGTCCACGTCGTCACCCAGCCACCCGCGACCAAGCACGTCCTGGGCAGCAACGCCTGCCGGGTCCACGTGCGGGCCGACGAGCGAACGGGCCGGATCCTCGCCATCGGCGTCATCGACAACCTCGTGAAGGGCGCGGCGGGCCAGGCCGTCCAAGCATTCAACGCGGTGCACGGCCTGCCCGAGGCGACCGGCCTCGAGCAGCTGCCGCTGGCCCCGTAGGACGACGATGATGTCCGCCGACCCGATCACGGGCTCCCCCGACGCGCCCGCGGCCGCGTCCGACGCGGACCTCCTGGCCGCCCTCCCGTCGGACCTGCCCGTCGACGAGCGGCGTGCCGTCCTCCCGGCGGGGTTCGCCGCCGGCGCCACGACTGCCGGCATCAAGGCGAGCGGCCGGCCGGACCTCGCCGTCATCCGCGTCACCGGCGCCCCGGCGTCGGCCGCGGCGGTCTTCACGACGAACCAGGTCGCGGCGGCGCCCGTCCAGCTCTCGCGCTCGAATCTCGCGATCACCCGGCCGGAGGGCCGCGGGGACGCGAGCGAGCACTACGGTCGCGCCCAGGCGATCGTCGCCACGAGCGGCAGCGCGAACGCCGCCACCGGCCTCGCGGGTCTGGCCGACCAGGTTGCCATCGCGCAGGCCGTCGCGGTTCGCCTCGGCGTGGATCCGCTCGGCGTGCTGAGCCTCTCGACCGGGGTCATCGGAACGCGACTGCCGGTGGAGAAGGTCGTTGCGGGGATCGCTCGCCTCGTCGCCGCGGGCCTCCCGACGACGGACGCGGGCCTCCTCGCCGCCGCGGAGGCGCTCCGAACCACGGATACGGTCATCAAGCTCGCCAGCGTGAGCGTGGCGCTGCCCGGTCCGGACGGATCCCGCGTCCGCGTGACGGTCGCCGGCATCGCCAAGGGCGTCGGGATGATCCACCCGCGCATGGCGACGATGCTCGCGGTGCTCCTCACCGACGCGGCGGTGAGCCCGGAGACGCTGCACGCGCTCCTTCGCGGCGCCACCGTCCGGACCTGGAACCAGCTCTCCGTCGACGGCGACACGAGCACGAACGACACCGTCTTCCTGCTCGCCTCGGGCGCCTCGCCGGCTGCCCCCGTCCTGCCCGACGGCACGGAGGCGGCGATCCTCCGGGGCGCGATCACGGCCGTCGCGCGGAGCCTGGCGCGGCAGCAGGCGGCCGACGGCGAGGGGGCCACGACCCTGGTCACCTGCCAGGTCTCCGGCGCCCGCGACGACGTCGACGCCCGCGCCGTGGCGCGCGCCGTGATCTCGAGCAGCCTGGTGAAGGCGGCCGCCCACGGGCGCGACCCGAACTGGGGCCGGATCGCCGGCGCCGCCGGGAACGCCCGCCTCGGCGAGGTCCGGCTTCTCGAGATGGCCGGCCTCTCGCATGCCGACGCCTGCGCCCGGGCAGGCGCCCCGGCCTTCGTCGACGCCGACCGGATGCGAATCGCGGTCGCCGGGCATCGCGTCTACGACGGCCCGGCCGGCGGGCCCGTCGGCTTCGACCGCGCCGCCGCCCGCGCGGCGATGGACGCCCCCGAGATCCTCGTCCGCCTGGACCTCGGCCTGGGCAGCGGGATCGGCGAGGCCTTCGGCTGCGATCTGACCGAGCAGTACGTGATCGAGAACGCGGAGTACACGACGTGAGCGAGATCCTCGTCCTCAAGCTCGGCGGGACAACCCTCCTGGAGCAGCAGCAGGTGCTGGCCGAGGTGGCCGCGATCGCCCGGCGGCGCCCCGTGGTGATCGTCCACGGCGGGGGCAAGCGGATGACCGAGTGGCTCGACCGGCTCGGCGTGCCGACACGCTTCGAGGCCGGCCTCCGGGTCACCGACGCCCGGGCCCTGGAGGTTGCCGCAGCCGTCCTGCGTGGCGTCGTGAACTCCGAGCTCGTGGCCGCCCTCCACGACCTGGGCGTCGACGCCGTCGGCCTGTCGGGCGTGGACGGCGGCCTTCTCATCGGTGAGCGGGTGCCGGGGATGGGCCTGGTGGCCCACGTCGTCGGGATCAAGCGCGACCTCCTCGACGCGATCCTCGTCGGCGGCCAGGTGCCGGTGGTCGCGCCGCTCGCCCGAGATGAGGACGGGATCGTCTGCAACGTGAACGCGGACGACGCGGCGGCGGGCCTCGCCGCCGGCCTCGGCGCGCGGCAGCTCGTCCTGATGACCGACGTCGACGGGATTCGCAGCGCCGACGGCGCGAAGATCGCGACGCTGGCGGCCGCCGAGGCCGAGGCGCTCATCGTCGACGGCACGATCTCCGGTGGGATGGTCCCCAAGGTCCGGGCCGCGCTGGCGGGGATCACCGCTCCCGGTGCCGAGGCGATCATCTGCGACGCGGCAGGCTCCGGGGCGCTGGCTCGGGCGCTCGCCGACCTGACGTTCGGGACCCGGGTCACCGCCGGCCGGAGCGCCGCGGCGGGGCCCGCGTGAGCACCGCGGCCGGAGCCGGGAGGAGCGCCATGGCCACGGAGTCCGGGGCCCCGCCCCGCACGACGGCCCGCACCGGCGAGGCCGCCCGCGCCGCGCGGCGGCAGGCGATCCTCGATCTCGTGACCGCCCGCGAGGTCGGCAGCCAGGAGGAGCTGGCCGGCCTGCTGCGCGAGCGGGGCTTCGGCGTCACCCAGGCCACCGTCAGCCGGGACATCGCGGACCTCGGGCTGGTCAAGGCCCCGCGGGGCAGCCACCACGCGTACGTCACGCCGCGCGCCCTCGCGCGAGGGGTCGCCGCGCCGGGGGCCGCCGACTCCGCCTCCGGCCGGTCGCTGCCCGACCTCGGGGAGGCCCGCCTGGGGCGAATCCTCGCGGACAACCCCGTGTCGATCGCCCGGAGCGGGCTGACCCTGGTCCTGGTCAGCCGGCCCGGCGCCGCGTCCGCGATCGCCCAGGCGATCGACGAATCGGGCCTCGACGACCAGGTCGGCACGCTCGCCGGCGACAACACCCTCCTCGTCCTGTTCGCCGACGAGCCCGCCCTCGAACGATGGCGGACGCGCTTCGGCGCCATCGCAGCCCAGGCGGCCGCCGGCCCTGCCGGCGCCGACCTCACCAGCACGTACCCGTGAGTCCGGATCGGAGGCATCGCCAGCCATGAAGAAGGTCGTCCTCGCCTATTCCGGGGGTCTCGACACCTCGGTCGCCGTCGCCTGGCTGCGCGAGCAGCACGACGCGGAGGTCGTGACGCTCACCGTGGACGTCGGCGGGACGTCGCTCCGCGAGGGCGTGGAGCGACGCGCCATGTCGGCCGGCGCCAGCCGGGCCTACGTCGTCGACGCGCGCGAGACGTTCGTCCGGGACTTCTGCTGGCCGGCGCTCCAGGCGAACGCCCTCTACCAGGGGGCGTACCCGCTGGCGACGGCGCTGGCCCGCCCGCTCATCGCCCAGCTCCTCGTCGAGGTCGCCCAGAAGGAGGGCGCCGACGCGGTGGCCCACGGCAGCACCGGCAAGGGCAACGACCAGGTCCGCTTCGACGTCGCCGTCCACGCCCTCGATCCCGGCCTCGAGGTCGTCGCCCCGCTGCGCGTCGGCATGGGCCTCTCGCGGGACCAGGAGATCGACTACGCCATGGCACGCGGGATCGAGATCCCGATCACCAAGGCCTCGCCGTACTCGATCGACGTCAACATGTGGGGCCGCTCCTGCGAGACCGGCGTCCTGGAGGATCCCTGGGTCGCACCGCCGGCGGATGCCTTCGCCTGGACCGTCGACCCTGCCGACGCGCCCGCGGCGGTCGAGGTCATCGTGGGCTTCGAGGGCGGGATCCCGGTCTCGCTCGACGGCCAGCGCCTCGGTCCCGTCGCCCTGGTCGAGCGGCTCAACGCGCTGGGCGGCGCCCACGGCGTGGGCCGGATCGACCACGTCGAGGACCGCCTGGTCGGCATCAAGAGCCGCGAGATCTACGAGACGCCCGCGGCGACCATCCTCCACGCCGCCCACCGGGCGCTGGAGGGCCTCGTCCTGTCCAAGGACACCCTGCGCTTCAACCGGTTCGTGGCCAGCGAGATCTCCCAGCTCACCTACGACGGCCTGTGGTTCAGCGCGCTGCACCGGGACCTGCGGGGCTACGTGGCGAGCTCCGAGCGGACCGTGTCGGGCGATGTCCGGGTTCGCCTCGACCACGGCTCCGCGACGCCGAACGGGCGGCGCTCCCCGCTCTCGCTGTACGACAAGAACCTCGCGACGTACGACGAGGGGGATGCGTTCGACCACGCCAGCGCGGTCGGCTTCATCGAGATCTTCGGGCTCCCGCTGCGCGTCGAGGCCGCCCGGCACGGCGCGGTCGGCGCCCGCTACGGCGCCGCGTGGACGTGGACGGACCCGCTGCTGCCCGACCTGCCCTCGACGGTGACCGACCCGGAGCCTGCCGGGTCGGTTGGCTGAGGACCGCGCGTCCCGGGCCACGCCACGCCCCCGCCGAACCCGTCGCGGGCGCGGGCTCGCCGTTCGCGCGACAATCGGCCCCGATGTCGACGCCGCGACGCTCTCCGCCCCCGAAGGCCGCGGCCCTGCCGCGGGCTGCCGGGCCGCCCGTCGCCGAGCCGCCCGTGGGCGCGCCGCCCGTGGCCGCGCCGCCCGAGGCCGAGCAGCCCGCGGTCGAGGCCGACACGCGGCGGACGCTCCGCGAGCTGGCGTTCCTCCACGAGTTCGCCCAGCTCGCCACCCAGGCGCGCGACTGGGACGAGCTGATGCAGACGGTCGTCGACCGGACGCGCGATGCCCTCCACGTCGAGGTCAGCTCGTTCTACCTCCTCGACCATGCCACGAACCGCCTGACCCTGGCGGCCACCAACGGCCTCGACCAGGATCACGTCGGGCGCGTGAGCCTGGCCCTCGGCGAGGGGATCACGGGTGCGGCGGCCGGGCTGCGGCGTCCGATCGAGGTGCCCGACGTGCGCCTCGACGCCCGCTTCAAGTACCTGCGCGGCTTCGACCTCGCCGGGCTCACCTCGATGCTCTCGGTGCCGCTCACCTGGAACGACCTCGTCGTCGGCGTCCTGAACGTCCAGACCGTCGAGTCGAGGCGGTTCACCCAGCGCGAGATCACGCTGATGGTCACGATCGCGGCACTGCTGGCCGGGATCGTGGAGAAGGGCCACCTGCAGCGCGAGCAGGAGCGCCAGCTCGCGACGCTCCAGCAGCTCGACGAGGCCCGCGCGGAGCTGCTCTCCCTCGTGACCCACGAGCTGCGCACGCCGCTCTCGGTCGTGCGGGCCTACGTCGACCTCCTGGCGGACGCGGCCGGCGGCATCAGCGAAGCTCCGGCACGGGCGAGCGCCGACGACTGGCGCAACGCCGCGATCGACCAGATCACCCGGCTCGACCGGCTCGTCGACTCGATCCTCGTCTCGGTGCGCGGCGAGGGGCTGGTGGCGCTGGCGCGGGCACCCTTCGACGTCGCCGGGGCCGCCGGCGAGACGATCGACCTGCTGCGGCCCCTGTTGCGCAACCACCGGCTACGCTGGGAGCACGCCGATGAGCCGCTCGTCGGGATCGGGGACGAGCCGCGCTTCCGGCAGGTGATGGAGCTGCTGCTGGAGAACGCGGCCAAGTACGCCCCGCGCGGCTGGGGCGTCTCCATCGGCGCCTGGCGCCAGGTCGGCGAGGTCCGCGTCTACGTCACCGATGACGGGCCGGGCATCCCGATCGAGGAGTGGGAGACGGTCTTCGAGGCCTTCGTCCGGAAGGTGCGCCAGCGGGGGCGCGGCTCCGGCATCGGCCTCTACGCCGCGCGGCGGCTCATGGACGCCATGGGCGGCCGGGTCTGGATCGAGGGGAACGGGTACGGCGGGAGCCGGTTCGTCGTCGCGCTGCCCGCGGCGGGCGAGCGCTGACGAGCGGAGTGGAGGTGCGAGCGCGATGACGATGCCCACGGCTCCGGCCGGGCTGCGAATCCTCGTGGTGGACGACGAGCCGGCGATGGTCGGCGCGGTGACCGCCCTCGTGGGCACGGCCGGCCACCAGGTCATCACGGCCTACGACGGCGACACGGCGCTGCGCCGCTTCGAGGAGGAGGCGCCCGACCTCGTTCTCCTCGACCTCGCGATGCCGGGCCACGACGGCGTGGACGTCTGCCGCGAGATCCGCCGGACGAGCCGCACGCCGATCATCGTCCTGACCGGCGAGGCGGACGAGCAGGCGAAGGTCGAGGCGCTCGACGCCGGGGCCGACGACTACGTCACCAAACCGTTCGGCAAGCAGGAGCTGCTGGCCCGGATCCGGGCGGTCATGCGACGGCTCGAGGGCGGGGACGCGCCTCCCGGCGGCCTGCGCGTCGGCTCGCTCACCCTGGACCCGGGGCGCTACGAGGCGTCCGTGGAGGGGAAGGCGCTGGCGCTGACGCGCACGGAATTCGCGCTCCTGGCCGCGCTCGCCGCGGCTCGCGGCCGGGTCGTCCCGCACGACCGGCTCCTGGCGGCAGGCTGGCCCAACGACACGGATCCGGATCCCCAGTGGCTCAAGCCGCACCTGGCCCGCCTGCGCGCGAAGCTCGAGGAGGCGGGCGCCCCGCTGCCGACCTCGGTCCGCGGCGTCGGCTACCGCCTGGAGGCGCTCAGCGAGTAGCGGGGTCCCCTCGGCACGCGGATCGCCGGGTTCCCGTGCCCCGACTCGGCGGCGGGTCAGCCGGGCGGGTGCTCGCCCGCGATGGCGGCGAGCTCGCGGGCGATCGCGGCGACGTGGTCGGCCGTCGTGCCGCAGCAGCCGCCCACGATCGACGCACCCAGATCCGCGGCGCGCCGGGCATAGCCCGCGGCATCTGCCGCCGTCGCCGGGTAGGTCACGTTCCCGTCGGGAGTCACGACCGGGCGACCGGCGTTCGCCTTCGCGACGAGGAGCAGCCCGGGAGCCCCGGCCGCGAGCCCCGGCAGGACCTCGAGGACGGCGTCGAAGCCGGCCCCGCAGTTGGCGCCGACGCCCGCCACACCCAGCTCGGCCAGCGCCGCGGCGGCCGCCTCGGGACGGTCGCCGAAGAGCGTCCGGCCGCGTTCGAACGTGAGCGTGGCGACGATCGGCAGGTCGGGCGCGGCGTCGCGGGCGCCCGCGACGGCTGCCCGGGCCTCGGCGAGGTCGGCCATGGTCTCGACCCACAGGAGGTCGACGCCGGCGGCGGCCAGGGCGCCCGCCTGCTCGGCGAAGGCCGCCCGGGCGGCCGCGGGCTCCAGGTCGCCGTACGGGGCCAGCAGCGCGCCGGTCGGGCCGAGGTCGCCGGCCACGAGCACGCCGGGTGCCACCGCCGCGCGGGCGATGGCGACCGCCGCCCGGCAGACATCGCCGCTGCGGCCCGCCGCGGGGCCGTCGGCGAGCCGCACGGAGCTCGCCCCGAACGTTGCCGTCAGGACGACGCCTGCACCCGCGGCCGCGTGCTCCGCGTGAACCGCACCCACCGCGGCCGCGCCCGCGGGGGTCAGGAGCCACGCCTCCGGCGGCATCCCCGCGGGGAGTCCCCGCGCCATGAGGGCGCTGCCCATGGCCCCGTCGGCCGCGATCGGCCATCGGCCGGCAGGGAGCCGGGGCCGGCTGCCGATGGAGCTCATCGTGCCCCCCGGACGATCGCCGACGCTTCCGCGGCCAGGCGCTCGACGGTCGCGAAGTCGCCGCGCGCGAGCAGGTCCCGCCGCACGAGCCAGCTGCCGCCGCAGGCGAGCACCTGCGGCAGGCCGAGGTAGACCGCGAGATTGTCGGCGTCGACGCCGCCGGTCGGCACGAACCCGACGTCCCCGAACGGCCGGCCGAGCGCCCGGAGATACGAGACGCCGCCGGAATCCTCGGCGGGGAAAAACGTGACCGTCCCGAGGCCGGCATCCCGGGCCATCTGGACCTCCGTCGGGGTGCATGCGCCGGGGACGAGCGGCAGCCCGACCGTGCGGCAGCGATCCACGACCGTGCGCCCGAACCCCGGCGTCATGACGAACTCCGGCACGAATTCCCGGGGCGACGCTACCACGGCCCGCGCGTCGCTGCCGGCCTCTGGGGTTGGCTCGGACCGCCGGCCACCGCTGCGTGGCCGTCCCGGCGGGACGCTGCGGGCTCCGGTTCAGGCCGGGGGGGGTCAGCCGGGGTGTCGCAGCCTCCCGCGTCAGCTCGGCGGCAGCGGCTCCACGAGCCAGAACGACGCGCGGGCGGTTTGCCAGCCGGCCAGCAGGGATGCGGCGAGGGTGCTTCCCTCCGCCGCGTGGGCCGCGACCAGGGCGCGCACCTCGTCCTCCCGCCGGCCGGCGTCGGGGCCGGACCCCGGCGCGTCGGCGAGCGCGGCCAGCGGGGTCGCCCGGACGCTGGCGGCGTTGATCCGCAGCGGGACCAGGCCGTCGGGATCGTGGAGGTACGCCCGGCCGCCGGTCATCCCCGCGCCGAAATTGCGCCCGGTCGGCCCGAGGACCACGACGACCCCGCCGGTCATGTACTCGCACCCGTGCGCCCCGATCCCCTCCACGACGGCGTGGGCGCCGGAGTTGCGGACGGCGAAGCGCATCCCGGCCCTGCCGACGAGGTGGAGCCGGCCGCCGGTGGCCCCGTACAGGCAGGTGTTGCCGGCGATCGCCTCGCGCTCGGCACGGAACGCGGCCGCGGCAGCTGGTCGCACGACGACCGTGCCCCCGGAGAGGCCCTTGGCCACGTAGTCGTTGGCCACGCCGCGCACGGCGATCCGCACGCCGTCCGTCGCAAACGCCCCGAGGCTCTGGCCCGCCGCGCCGGTGGCGCGCACGTCGACCACGACGGGGCCCGGGTCCGCCGCTGCACCGCGCGCCGCACCGCCGCTTCCGGCGTCCCGCGCCCGCTCCAGCTCGCCGGAGATCCGCGCCCCGACCGCCCGCTCCCCCGTCGTGACGGCTGCCGACAGGACGACCGGGGCCGGGGCGTCGCGCCCGGCGAGCGTCTCCATCGCGGGCGCCAGCGCCGCGGCCAGCCGCTCGTCGAGCGGGCTCGCGACGGGAGCCGTGGCGAGGCGCCCGACCGTCGCGGGTGCCATCACCCTGGCCGGGGGCAGGCGCCACGCGGGCGCGCCCACGACCGGGGCGAGGTCGAGCGCCGCCCCGTCGAGAGCGACGAGGCGGTCGGTTCGCCCGATCGCCTCGGCCAGGCCCCGGAACCCCAGCGCCGCGAGCTCGCGGCGGACGTCCTCGGCGAGCGCCGTGAAGAACGCGACGACCTGCTCGGGCGTCCCGGCGAACTTCGCCCGCAGGTCCTCGCGCTGCGTCGCGATCCCCGTGGGACAGGTGTCGAGGTGGCACTGGCGGGCCATGTCACAGCCGATCGCGACGAGGGCGGCGGTGCCGAAGCCGTACTCCTCGGCGCCCAGGAGCGCCGCGACGACCACGTCGCGCCCGGTCTGCAGGCCGCCGTCCGTGCGCAGCACGACCCGGTCGCGCAGACCCTGACGAACGAGGACCTGGTGGGCCTCGGCGAGACCGAGCTCCCACGGCGCCCCGACCGACTTGATCGACGAGAGCGGGCTCGCCCCCGTCCCGCCGGCGTGGCCGGAGACCAGCACGTAGTCGGCGTGGGCCTTGGCGACACCGGCCGCGATCGTCCCGACGCCCGCCGACGAGACGAGCTTCACGCCGATCCGCGCGCGGGGGTTGACCGCCCGCAGGTCGGCAATGAGCTGGGCCAGGTCCTCGATCGAGTAGATGTCGTGGTGCGGCGGCGGGCTGATGTAGGCCATCCCGACCTGGCCCCGCCGAAGGGCCGCGATGAGCGGCGTCGCCTTCCTGGCGGGGAGCTGGCCGCCCTCGCCGGGCTTGCTCCCCTGCGCCATCTTGATCTCGAGCTGGTCGGCCCGGGCAAGATAGCGCGCCGTGACGCCGAAGCGGGCCGACGCGACCTGCTTGATCGCCGACTCGGCGCGCTCGCCGTTGGCGACGGGCTCGTACGCCGCCGGGTCCTCGCCGCCCTCGCCGGAGTTCGACGCGGCGCCGAGACGGCGCATCCCGATCGCGAGCGCCCGGTGCGCCTCCGGGGAGAGCGCGCCGAGGCTCATGGCCGAGGACACGAACCGGCGAACGATCTCCACGGCGGGCTCCACGCTGGCCAGCGGCACCGGCCGCGCCCTCACAAAGGCCAGGAGGTCGCGCACCATCGCCGGCACGTCGCGGGTGACGGCGAGGCGGTAGGCCGCCAGCTGACCTTCGATCGCGTCGTCGGTGGCCGTCGGCGCGAGCGCGGCACCGGGACCCACGCCGGCCGGGTGACCGGCGGCCAGGGCCTGCGTGGCCTTCACCACGATCGGCGAGAAGGCGTGCAGCTCGCCGTCGGCGCGGAAGCGGGCGAAGCCCGGGTCGAGGAGCGCCGGGCCCGGGGCCGGGGCCGCTGCGTCGGTCACGGCGGGGTACGCGGCGGCGTGCCGCGCCAGCGCCTCCCCGCCGAGCCGCTCCACCGTCGCCGACCCTCGCGTGCGGGGGGCGGCGGGGAAGCAGCGCACGGCCACGTCGTCGGCGAGCCCGATGACCTCGAAGAGCTGGCCGCCGCGGTACGAGGCCAGCGTGCTGATCCCCATCCGCGCCAGCACCTTGCGCAGGCCGTGGTCGAGCCCGTCGAGGAGGTTCGCTTCGGCCGCCGACGGCGTCAGCGCCTCCTGCCCGCGTGACCCGGCGATCTCGCGGGCGAGCGCGATGGCGTGCCACGGATGGACCGCGTCGGCGCCCGCGGCGAGGAGCATGGCCACGGCGTGGACGTCGAACGCGTCGCCGGGTTCGACGAGGAGGTCGCACGCGTCGCGCCGGCCGGCGGCGACGAGGGCCGCGTTGATCGCCCCGGCGGCAAGCAGGCTCGGGACCGGCGCCCGGCCCCGACCGGCCCGGCGGTCGGTCAGCACGAGCAGATCGGCACCGCGGTCGCGAGCGTGGGTCGCCTCGACGACCAGGCGGTCGAGAGCGGCGCCGAGGCCGCCGGGTCCCTCGGTCGTGGGGAAGGACGCGTCGAGCGTGGCGAGGCGCCACGGAGCGTCCCCGCCGGGTCCATGGCGGGCCAGGCCGAGAAGTGCGGCGCGGCCCGCGGTCCCGAGGATCGGTCCGGGGAGCCGCACGCACCGCGTCGCGCCGCGGCGCGCGGGATCGAGCAGGCGCGGCCGCGGACCGACCGGAACCTCGAGGGTCATGACGACCCGCTCGCGCTCCGGGTCGATGGGTGGGTTCGTCACCTGCGCGAACGCCTGGCGGAGGTAGCCGGCGACGCCGCGCGGACGCCGGGCCATCACGGCCAGGGGCGTGTCGTCGCCCATGCTCCAGGTGGGCTCGCGCCCGGTGGTCGCCAACGTCCGGACCGTCATCCGGAGCTGCTCGGCGTCGAGCCCGAAGAGGGCGTGGCGACGACGCAGCACGTCCCCGTCCGCGGGCACGTCCGCGGTTGCCGGCACGTCCGCGGGCACCGGCGCGCGGCCGGCAAGGTGGCCACCGCGCCCGGAGCCGAGGAGGGGCTCGGCGACGCCCTCGGCGGCAGTCGCCAGGAGCCTCGGCGGCTCCCCCGCCGGCGTCGCCGCGATGGCCGCGCGCTTGGCGGCCGCGTCCTCGAGGATCCGCCCCAGGGCGGTGTCGACGACGAGCAGGTCGCCCGGGCCCAGGCGCCCGCGGCGGATCACCTCGCCGGGGAGGCTGGCGAGCATCCCCGCCTCGGAGCCGCACACGACGAGCCCGTCGCGGCGCACCTCGAACGCGGCCGGACGGAGCCCGTTGCGATCCAGCACGCAGCCGACCCGCCGGCCGTCCGCGAAGACGACGGCCGCGGGCCCGTCCCACGGCTCCACGCGGGCCACGGTGGCTGCCTGCCACGCGGCGAGACCCGGGACGGCCTCGTCGCGCAGCTCGAGGGCCTCGGGCAGGAGCGCCATCACCGCCGCGTCGATCCGCCAGCCGGCCGCGAGGAGGAGCTCCAACGCCTCGTCGAGGGATGTCGAGTCCGAGCCGGCCGGGTCGAGCAGGGGGCACCCGGCGTCGGCCAGGGCGCCGAGCCGTCGGCCCAGGGATCCGCCACCCAGCCGGGCCGCGCGCCCGCGCATCGCCTCGCGGTTCCCGCGGACGGTGTTGATCTCGCCGTTGTGCGCCAGCAGGCGGAACGGCTGGGCGAGCGCCCACGACGGATGTGTGTTCGTCGAGTACCGCTGGTGGAAGGTCGCAAACGGGACCCGAAGGTCGCCCGTGCCGAGGTCCAGGTAGAAGCGCCCGAGCTCACCACCGACGAAGAGGCCCTTGTAGACGACGGTGCGGGTGGCCAGCGAGGCGACGTGGAACGCCTCGAGGCCCGCCGTCCGCGCGGCGGCGGCCTCGGCGGTGCGGCGGGCAAGCAGGAGCGCACGCTCGAAGCTCACGGGCCCCATCCCCGCGGGTCGGGCGACCAGGACGTGGCGGATGTCCGGCGCGGTTGCCGCGGCATCCGGGCCGAGGACCGAGGCGTCGACGGGGACGCGGCGCCAGCCCCGAACGCCAAGGCCCTCCGCGACCAGCGCGTCGTCCAGGAGACGCCGGGCCGCCTCGCCCGCGGGACGGTCCGGCGGCAGGAAGACCGCGCCGGCGGCGAGCCGCGCCGGATCGCTCGTCACGGCGGCACCAGGGGCGACGTCGCGGACCTCGGCATCGAGGGCCGCCAGGAGGCCGGGCCCGACTGGCAGCGCCAGGCCGGCACCGTCTCCCGTGAGGGCGTCGGCGGCGATCGCGCCACGATGCGTCAGGGCGGCCAGTGCCTCGAGCGCGAGGGGGACCACCCGGGCGGACCGTCGACCGGAGCGCGCCGTCTCGGCCACGAAGCCGACGCCGCACGCATCGTGCTCGAACCGTGCGTCATAGAGGGGCGCGACGGGGATCGCCGGCGCGTCGGGGGTGGTCCATCGCGGTCGATCCATCGGGCGGCCTCCGTGGGGTCGCTGGGGGCCTCCCCGCCGGGCGGGAGATCGACCGTACCCGGCGTCGGCGGACGGATCAGTGCCACGGGGGCACGTACGGGTGGGAATCCGGTGGCAGGCGGGTTGCCGTTGGGGGCCGGCCGCGGGCGGGACCGCCGGCGCCACGCCCCTCGGCCGTGGGTGGCCGCGGGTGGCCGCGGCCGTGGGCGACCGCGGCCGTGGGCGACTGCGGCGCAATCGCCCCCCGGCGGCCGGCGCCGTACCATCCGCAGGCAGTGACCGCCCGACCCGCCGCCCGCCTCCGCGTCCTCGTCGCCGCACCGCTCCCGGCGGACGTCGGCGCCGTGGCCAGCGTGCTCGGGACGGCAGGCCACGAGGTGGTCACCGCGTACCGCATCGACAGCGCGATCGCCCGCCTGGTGGGCGATCGGCCGGACGTCATTCTCGTCGACCCGGCAATCGGCGACGCGCCCGCGGCGGACGTCGTGGGCCGGCTGGGCGGCTACAGCGATGCACCGATCCTCGTGCTCGCGGACGTGGTGGACGAGCCGGTCGTCGTGGCGTCCCTCGATGCCGGCGCGATCGACATCGTCGGCCGGCCGATCCGGCCGCTCGAGCTCCTCGCCCGCATCGCGTCGGCGGCGCGCCGCGGCGCCGCGGCGCAGGTCGACCCGGGTGCGCTGCCCGACGGGCTCCGGGTCGACGTCGCCCGTCGCACCGCCGCCGTGGCCGGGCGCGCCCTCGCGCTGACCCCGATCGAGCTCGATCTGCTGGCCGCGCTCGCGGCCCGTCGCGGCGGCGTCGTCGACCATCGGCTCCTGGTCCGCGCGGCGTGGGCCGACCCGGCGCTCGTCGACGTCGAGACGCTCCGGACGCACCTTGCCCGGCTCAACGCCAAGCTGATCGAGGCCGGGCACCCGGGACTGCGCAACGTCCGTTCCCGCGGCTACGCGATCCGCGTCGAGGGCTCCGGGGCCACCGGGACCTGACCCCGGCCCGTGGCCGGCACTCGACCCGAGTAGGAACGGCGGGGCCATCCGCGCCCGGCCCGCGCCCGCCCGGGCCAACCGCGCCCGGCGGGCGCGGAGCAGCGGGGCCGCCCACTCCTGCGAGACGGACGGCCCCGACACCCCCCCCGGCCCCGGGCCGGCTCAGCCCTGGTAGGCAACCTCGCGGTGCACCGCGAGGTCGAGACCGGCGATCTCGTCCGCCTCGCCGACCCGGACCTTGAAGACGATGTCCACGACCTTGAGGATCGCGAACGTCATGCTGCCGCTGAAGATCCAGGTCGCCCCGACGGCGATCACCTGGTTGACGAGGAGCTGGGGGTTGCCGCTCTCGAGGAGCCCGCCGCCGTTGACGGCCGGGTTCACGAGGGTCGAGGCGAAGACACCGGTCAGGATCGCGCCGAGCGTGCCGCCGACGCCGTGGACCGCCCAGACGTCGAGGGCGTCGTCCACCTGGAGGCGCTCCCGGAGCAGGATCGCCGCGTAGCAGACGCCTCCCGCCGCGAGACCGATGGCGAGGGCGCCGCTGATGTCGACGTACCCCGAGGCCGGAGTGATCGCCACGAGGCCCGCGACCGCGCCCGACACGGCGCCGACGACCGACGGCGCGCCCTTGTGCAGCCAGCCGATGAAGAGCCAGGTCAGCGAGGCCGTGGCGGCGGCGGTGTTGGTGACCAGCAGGGCATTCACGGCGAGGCCGTTCGCCGCCCAGGCGGAGCCCGCGTTGAAGCCGAACCAGCCGAACCAGAGGAGTGCGCCGCCGAGGACGACGTAGGTCACGTTGTGGGGCTCGAAGCGCTCCGACTCGGTGCGGATCCGCCGGCCGAGATAGAGCGCGGCGACGAGGGCGGCGACACCGGAGCTGATGTGGACGACGAGGCCGCCGGCGAAGTCGAGGGCGCCGAGCTGGAAGATCCAGCCGTCCGCGTTCCAGACCCAGTGGCACAGCGGCAGGTAGACGAGGGTCGACCAGAGGAAGGCGAAGGCGACGAAGGCGTTGAAGCTCTTGCGCTCGGCGAACGCCCCGGTGATGAGGGCCGGCGTGATGATGGCGAACATCATCTGGTAGACGACGAACAGCATCGACGGGATGGTCGTCGCGTACGCCCCGGGCTCGGTGGCGCTGATCCCCCGCAGGAAGACGTTGTCGAGGCCGCCGATGAGACCGCCCTGGCTGGGCCCGAAGGCCAGCGAGTAGCCGAACACCACCCAGGTGACGCTGACGAGCGCCAGGATGAACCAGCTGTGCATGATCGTCGACAGGACGTTCTTCGTGCGGACGAGGCCGCCGTAGAAGAACGCGAGGCCCGGCGTCATGAGCATGACCAGGCCCGTCGACATCAGGATCCAGGCGGTATCGCCGGTGTCCACCACGATCTCGATCCTCCTCCCCGTGCAGGCGGGCGACCCGGGCCCGCGTTGTGCGGACGGTAGGGCGCGACGTGCCGGTGGGGGCCCACGACGGGCGGGCGCCTGGGTGCCGCGCGAGTTGCGAATCGGGACGCTCGACGCGTGCCGCAGAATGGGGACCATGAGCGACCTCGTTTCCGTCCCGGCCCAGGGAGCCCCCGTCCCCGGAGCCGGCGCCCACCCCACCCGCGTCGCCGTCGTCGGGACCGGCGCCGTCGGCTCGACGTTCGCCTTCAGCCTCCTCCTGTCGGGCATCGCGGCCGAGATCGTCCTGATCGACGCGAACGCCCGCAAGGCCGAGGGCGAGGCGATGGACCTGATGCACGCCGTGCCCTTCGCCCGGAACACGCGCATCTGGGCCGGCACGATGGACGACTGTGCCGGGGCTGCCATCACGGTCATCTCGGCCGGCGCCGCCCAGAAGCCCGGCGAGTCGCGGCTCGACCTCCTGCGCAAGAACGCCGCCATCTTCCGGGAGATCGTGCCGGCCGTCGCGGCCGCCAACCCCGGGGGCATCATCCTCGTGGCGACCAACCCGGTCGACGTCCTCGCCTACCTGACGTACCGGATCTCGGGGCTGCCGTCGGCGCGCGTGATCGGCTCGGGCACGATCCTCGACACGGCCCGCTTCCGGGCGATGCTCGCCGACTACTACGGCGTGGATCCTCGGTCCGTCCACGCGCACATCGCCGGCGAGCACGGCGACACCGAGGTCCCAGTCTGGTCCCTGGCCAACATCGCCGGCATGGCGCTCGCGGACTTTGCGACCGCCAACGGGATGGACCACGACCCGGCGCGACTGCGCGAGATCTTCGAGGCGACCCGCGACGCCGCCGAGCACATCATCGAGCGGAAGGGCGCCACGTACTACGCGGTCGCCGCGGGGATCCTGCGGATCGTCGAGGCGATCCTGCGGGACCAGTCGACCGTGCTGTCGGTCAGCTCGCTGATCTGCGACTACTACGGGATCGATGACGTCTACCTGTCGGTGCCGACCGTCGTCGGCCGCGGCGGCGTCGAGCGGACGCTCCGGCTGGCGCTCTCGGCCGAGGAGGCGTCGGGCCTGCGCCGCTCCGGCGAGCTGCTGCGCGAAACGATCGCGAGCCTGGAGCTGGGATAGGGGCGCCGGGACAGGGGCGCCGGGCCGCGGCCGATGCCCGGGCCGGACGCCCCGATCGTTCGGCCCGCCGCTGTCTGACCCCGCTTCGCCGCCCCGCGGCCCGGCCCGGCCCCGTCAGCTCGCCGCCAGGCGCTCCCGCGCCGCGGCAAGGGCGGCTGCGACCCGGCCCGGCGCCGTCCCGCCGACGACGTCGCACGACGCGAGGGCCGCCTCCACGGTCGCGGCCGCGCGCAGCGCGTCGGGCAGCCCGGGGTCGCCCGCCAGGCCCACGGCCCTCGCATCGCGCGCCTCGGCCAGGGCGGCCGCGATCGTGGTGTCGGGGAGATCGGCCAGCGCCACCCCGTCCCGCTCGGCCTCGGCGACCAGCCGCCCGACGATGTGGTGGGCGACCCGGAAGGGCACGCCCCGGCGGACCAGCGCGTCGGCGACGGCAGTCGCCGTCGTGTACCCCTCCTCCGCCGCCCGCCGCATCGCCTCCCGGTCCACCGCGAGCGTCGCCACCATCCCGGCCATCACGTCGAGCGACGCCTCCAGCGTGGCGCAAGCCTCGAACAGCGGCGGCTTGTCCTCCTGCAGGTCGCGCTGGTAGGCGAGCGGCAGGCCCTTGAGCAGCGCCAGGAACCCCGCGAGCGAGCCGACCACGCGCGCCGCCCGCCCGCGGACCAGCTCGGCGGGATCCGGGTTCTTCTTGTTCGGCATCATCGAGGAGCCGGTCGAGAACGCGTCCGCCGCCCGGACGAACCCGAAGCGCGGGTTCGACCACCACGTGATCTCCTCGGCCAGGCGCGACAGGTGGACCATGCCGAGGGCGCAGGCGAAGAGCAGCTCGGCGGCGAAGTCCCGATCGGACACCGCGTCGAGCGAGTTCGCGGTGACGCCGTCGAAACCGAGCTCGAGCGCGGTCGTCTCCCGGTCCAGCGGGTAGCCGGCCCCGGCGAGCGCCCCGGAGCCGAGCGGGCTGAGGTTGGCTCGGCGGCGGCAGTCCGCCAGGCGCCCGCGGTCGCGCTCCAGCATCTCCACGTACGCCAGCAGGTGGTGCGCGAGGAGCACGGGCTGGGCCGGCTGGATGTGCGTCGCCCCGGGCAGAATCGCGTCGCCCTCGCGGTCGGCGAGGTCGACGAGCGCCCGCTCCATCCCCAGCAGCGCCGCGTCGAGGGCGTCGATCGTCCGGCGCGTCCAGAGGCGCAGGTCGGTTGCGACCTGGTCGTTCCGCGAGCGGCCCGTGTGGAGCTTGCCGGCCACCGCCCCGATGCGTGCCGCCAGCGCCTCCTCGAGGTTCATGTGGATGTCCTCGAGGGCCGGGTCCCAGGCCATCGACCCCGTTTCCACGTCGGCCCGCAGCCCGGCCAGGCCCGCGACCAGCGCATCGACCTCGTCGGCCGCCAGCAGCCCCGCCCGGCCCAGGCCACGGACGTGGGCGACCGAGCCCGCGAGGTCGTCGAGCGCGAGGACGCGATCGACCTCGAGGGAGCGCGTGAAGTCGGCGGTCCGCGCGTCGGTCGAGCCCCCGAACCGCCCGCCCCAGAGCCTCATCCGAACCTCCGTCGACTCCCGACCGCCGTCGCCGCCGAACCCGCTACGCGGGCGTTGCCGGGAATGGTAGCGGCGGCTGGAAGTCCTCCTCGCGGGCCACCTGCTCGCCGGCGCCCGGGAACACGGCCAGCGCCAGGAGCCCGGCGACCGCGCCGAGCCCAGTCGCGATGGCGAACACGATCTCGGAGCCGAGGGCACCGAAGAGAAGCCCGCCGACGACGTTGGCGATCACGGCGGCGAGGCCGAACCCGGTCAGCTGGTAGAGGCCCTGGCCGGTGGCCTGGAGGCGCGGCGGCAGGAGGACCGCCATCGTGAGGACGCTCCCGACCCACAGGCCGGCGAACGCGAACCCGGTGATCACGCGGGTGGCGATGATGAGGAGCGGGCTCTCGAGCACGACCCACGACGCGAAGCAGGCGGCGTACAGGAAGATGCTTCCCGCGATGAGGCCGCGGATCCCGATCCGGGCCGCGATGCCACCGACCACGAGCATCGCCGGGATCTCGGCGAACGCGGAGACACCCGCCAGGAGCGCCACGTCGGACGGCCCGCCGCCGAGCTCCAGGAGGCGCAGGGGCAGGTAGGTGAAGCCGGCGATGATGCCGACGTGGACCAGCAGGATGGCGAGGAGCACGGGCAGGAGCCGCGGCTGGATCCGCAGCGCGACGACGAACGAGCCGCCGCGCGTCGACGCGCCGCCGACGGCCGCCAGGTCCGCCCGGTCGACGTCCGGCGCGTAGAGCGCCGCGACCGCGAGCAGGCCGGCCAGCACCGCGCACAGGATGAACGCCGGTTCGTAGCCGGTGACGTTGTAGAGGAAGCCGGCCGACGTCGCCACGACCGCGAACCCGACCGACGAGAGGAGCCGCACGCGGCCGTACTCCCGCCCGTGGTTCGTGATCGCGTTGACCGCCAGCGCGTCGCCGAGCGGCCCCCACGCGCTCTCGAAGAGGCTGAAGCCGACCAGGCCGAGCGCCACGAGGACGAGGGGAACCGGGGCGCCGGCCAGCAGGACGAAGATCCCCGCCCCGACGGCCGCCACGGCGAGGGCGCGCCGCCGACCCAGGATGACGTCGGCCACGTGGCCCCAGAGCGGGACGGTCAGCGAGAAGGCCGCGGACGAGGCGGCCGTCACGAGGCCGATCTGCTCGGGTGACGCGCCGCGATCGTCGAGGATCACGGCGATGAAGGGGTAGAAGACGCCGAGGGCTGCTCCGTTGAGCAGGAAGACGGCGCGAAGGGCACGCATGGGGGCTCCATGGTACGGAACCGTGACGGCCGCCGGGGGGAGGGTGCGTCGCCGGCCGCCGCGGGGCCGCCTCGCCGCGTGCCCGCGGCCGGGTGCGTCGCCTTCGGACCCCTGACGAGTGCCCCGCGGGGCACGCGCCGCCCTCACGCGACGCGCCCGCGGGGCGCCACAGCGCGTGGCAGACTCCCCCGGTGACTCCCGAGCCCGCCCGGCCCCCTGCCGCCGCCCCGCCCTCCTCGCCCGCGGCGACGGCTCCCCCGTCGCGGCTGACGGCTCCCCCGCCGCCCCCGACCTCCCGCGCCCGGCAGCCGGCTACGCCGTCCTGCTCGGATCGCTCGCCCTGATGTGGGGGAGCAGCTACCTCTTCATCAAGATCGGCGTGGAGACGTTGCCGCCGCTGAGCCTCGTCTTCCTGCGCGTCCTCGTCGGCGCCGCGATCCTGCTCGTCGTCGTCGCCGTCACGCGGACCCGCCTCCCCCGCGACGCCCGCACGATCGCCCACCTCGGCGTCCTGGGCGCCGTGAACATCGCGCTCCCGTTCTGGCTCATCGGCTGGGCCGAGCAGCACATCGACTCCGGCCTCGCCGGGATCCTCCAGTCCACCGCGCCGTTCTTCACGCTGGTCATCGCCGCGACCTTCGTCCACGACGAGCACATCACGCGCGGACGGCTGGCCGGGATCGCGCTCGGCTTCGCCGGGATCCTCGTCCTCTCGTTGGAGAACATCGCCGACGTCGCCAGCGCGCTGGGCGCGGAACGCCTGCTGGGCGAGCTGGCCGTCGTCGGCGCCTCGCTGTGCTACGCGATCGGCAACACGTACGCGCGACGGACCCTGCGGAGCGCCCGACCGCTCGTCCTCTCCGTCGGGCAGGTCGGCTGGTCCGTGATCCTGGTGGGCATCCTCGCGGTCCTCGTCGACGGCGGCGTGACGCTGCCGGCGGTCCCGGAGGCGGCCTTCTCCGTCCTCTGGCTCGGTGCGATCGGCACCGGCTTCGCCTACCTCGTCTTCTTCCGGCTGCTGACCGGCTGGGGGCCGACCCGGGCGAGCCTCGTGGCATACCTGCTGCCGGTGGTCGCCGTCGTGCTCGGCGTCGTCGTCCTCGGCGAGGCGGTGGACGCGCTCTTCCTGGCCGGCGCCGCCCTCATCGTCGCCGGCGTATGGGTCGTGAACCGCGGCTGAGTCGACCACGCGCCACGACGGGAACACCGCGCGGCCCGTGTGCCACTCGGTCCGCGGACGACGGTACGAGACCCACGGCCGGCGCTGACCCACGAGCGATCACCCGTCCAGGCGGCGGCGCTCAGCCGCGCCGGATCACCTTGCCGCCGCTCAGCCGCGCCGGATCTCCTCCCCGGCCGCGCAGCCGACCACGTGGTCGTTGACCATCCCGACCGCCTGCATGAACGCGTAGCAGACGGTCGGGCCGACGAAACGGAAGCCGCGGCGCTTGAGCTCGCGGCTCATCGCCCGCGATTCGGGGGTCTCGGCGGGGAGCTCGCCGAGGTTCTCCGGTCGGAGATCGAGCGGCGACCCACCGACGACGCCCCAGAGCAGGTCAACGAGCGAGCCGCCCGCCCCGCGGAGCGCCAGCACGGCCCGCGCGTTCGCGACGGCGCTCTCGACCTTGAGCCGGTTGCGGACGATCCCGGCATCGCCGAGGAGCCGGGCGACGTCGGCCTCGCCGAACGCCGCCACGACCTCCGGATCGAAGGCGGCAAACGCCCGCCGGTAGCCCTCTCGCTTGCGCAGGATCGTCGACCAGGAGAGACCCGCCTGGGCTCCCTCGAGGACGAGCATCTCGACGAGGTGCTGCTCGTCCCGCGACGGGCGGCCCCACTCGTCGTCGTGGTAGGCGCGGTAGAGCAGGTTGCCCTCCACGCCCCACGCGCAGCGGGCAACGCCGTCCGAGCCGACGGTGACCGTCCGGGTCGCCCTGGGGTTCGCGGCCGCGGCCGGCGCGGCCGAGGGCGCCCCGGTGTCAGCCGCCCGCTCGCCCATGGGATCAGTCCACGTCCCGCCGCCGCATGCCCCATGCCCCGAGCAGGATCCCGCCGACGGCGAGGGCGAGGCAGGCGACAACGCCGACCATGTCCCACTCCCCCACCATCGGCTTGCCGAAGTGGGCGGTCAGGGCGAGCTGGTGGAGCCAGTCGGGCAGGTTGAGCGCCGGCGCCACGAGGTCCAGCAGGTACGTGGCCACGACGACGAGGGCGGCGATCTCGGCCGCGATCGACGCCCGCCACACGCCGCCGACGGCCACGCCGATCCCGACGATCGCGGCCGCGTACAGGCCGAGCGAGGCACAGCCGAGCATCGCCTCGCCGGAGGCGAGGCCACCCACGGCCGAGCCGAGCCCGATCCCGGCCGCGAACAGGACCGTGGTCACGACGGTCGCGAGCAGCGCCGCCGTCCCACCGGCGACGACCCATCGGGTGCGGGCCATCGGCGTGCCCAGGACCATCTCCAGGCGGCCGTCCTCCTCGTCCGACGCCCACTTGGACACGAACGTGGCCGCCGCGAAGCCGACGGCGATGTAGAGCAGCTCCGCGTAGAACTGCATCCACCCGCCGGTCGACGAGAAGTCCGCTTCCGGGAAGATCATGGCGAAGCTGTTCATGAGGCCGGACGAGCTCGAGATCTGGTCCGCCAGGGCCCCGGCGAGCGACGCGTAGAGGATCCCGACCAGGCCCAGGCCGATCCCCCACGACAGCGCCCGGGGGAGCTGGTCGCCGAACGCCCGGGCGGTCGGCCCGTGGACGCCGAGGACCGCCGCCGGCAGCTGCGGCAGCGAGAGGCCGGCCGTGACGCCGAGGTCGCGGCGGGCGAAGAGCTCGACGCCGACTGCCACGAGCCCGACGGCGAGGATCCCCACGAGCGCCAGCGACGGCCAGTCGTAGACGCCGACGAGCGGGACGTGATCGAAGGTCCAGTTGAACGGGCTCAGGATGAGCAGCGGACCACCGACGTCCAGGCCGTTCGTGATCCACAGGGCACCCATCCCGAGGCCGGCAATGCCGGCCGAGCCGGCGCGGCCGAGGACCGGCGCGAGGGCGAACGCGAGACCGCCGAAGAACATCGCGATGAAGCCGACCCAGAGGGCGAAGCCGGCGGCGGACAGCAGCGGGATGTGGTCGCCGAGGGCGGCGTCCCCGAAGACGTTCGAGCTGAAGGTGGTCATGAGCGCGAGGACCACCATCGCCAGCCAGAGCAGGGTCAGGTGGGCGCCCAGCTTCTCGAGGGCGATGCGCCGCTTGCCGAACGGCGCCGCCGCGACGAAGTCGAGGCTCCCGCGACGCGCCTCGCCGGCCAGGGTCCCCGACAGGGCCATGATCGACCAGATGGCCGTGCCGAGGGCGAAGATGGCGCTGTACTTGAAGGTGACGTAGCCCCCCAGCGTGCCGACCTTGGAGCCGATCGCCTCGACGTTGCCGAAGAGTCTCATCATCGACTCGGGGACGCTCCCGAAGAGCGCGTCCACCTCGAGCCGGGCGGCCGGCGTCGGGAAGATGTTCGACACGGCGACGCCCATGACGAGCGCCATCCCACCGAGCAGGCCTGCCGCGATGGTGAAGGCGAGACGGGAATCGCGGATCGTCTTGCCGTAGATGGAACCGAAGCCGTAGAGCTTCCGGCGCAGGGGGATCGGCGGGAAGGCCGTCGCCCGCTCGGGGCTGCCTGCCTGGACCGCCATGTCAGCCCACCTCCACGGCCTCGCGGCCGTACTGGGCGAGGAACGTCTCCTCGAGGCTGGGCTCCCGCGAGACGAAGTCCAGCAGCTCGTACTTCGCCGCCGCCTGCACGACCGGCGTGATCGCCCCGGCGACGCGCAGGCGGAGGACGTGATCCTCGACCACCACGTCGCTGACGCCGGGGAGGGCCTCGAAGGCGGCCACCGGGACCTCGCCCGCGAACCGCAGCTCGACCTGGTGGTGAGCGAGGTCGCGGAGGTCGTCGACGGTGCCGAGCTTGACCAGCCGCCCCTCGCGGATGATCCCCACCCGATCGGCGGCCTTCTCGACCTCGGACAGGATGTGGGAGGACAGGAAGACCGTCGCCCCGTCGGCCACCGCTTCGCGGAGGATGACGAAGAACGTCTGCTGCACGAGCGGGTCGAGTCCGGACGTCGGCTCGTCGAGCAAGAGCAGCTCGGGTCGGTGCTGGAGGGCGATGACGAGGGCGACCTTCTGCTTGTTGCCCTTGCTGTACTCCTTGAACTTGCGCGATGGGTCGAGGTCGAAGCGCTCGACGAGGCTGGCCTGGTAGGTGGGGTCGACGCCGCCGCGCAGGTTGGCGAAGTATTCCAGGTGCTGGGCCCCGGTCAGGCGGTCGTAGAGCGCGAACTCTCCGGGCAGGTAGCCGACCCGGCGGTGGATCGCGACCGGATCGGCCGAGGACTCGATGCCGAACACCAGCGCCCGGCCACCCGTCGGGCGGATGAGGTCGAGCATCGTCCGGATCGTGGTCGTCTTCCCGGCGCCGTTCGGCCCGAGGAATCCGAAGACCTCGCCCTGCTCGACCGCGAGGTCGACCTCGACGATCCCGCGGTGGCTCCCATACGACTTGGTGAGCTTCTCGAGCGTGACGACGGGAGGCATGGGGACTCCTTTCTAGTCGAACCATACGTGCAGCGAAGGCGCGTCGATGAGGACGAACGAGCCGGCGGGAAGGCCCAGGATCCGTTCGATCGCCTCGTTGTAGGCCGCCACCCGGCCCTCGACCTGCTCGAAGGAGACGAGGCCGTCCCGGCGCTCCAGGAGGAGGCGCCCGAAGGCGTCCCCCGAGCCGTGGAGGAGGGCCACCAGGATCTCCGCCGTCTGATCGGGCGATGCGAGGCTGAAGGCACCTTCCGCCGTGCCCTGGCGGACGATCCGGCACAGGAGGGGCGCGATGCGCGCGGCCCCCGCGCGCACGAGGCGCAGCCGCACGAGATCGTTCTCCGCCGAGTACCACGAGCGCATGAGCCCCAGCAGGAGATCGCTCCGCTCGGCCTTCCAGCGGCCGGCTTGGGAAAAGACGGCCTGGAGCTTCTCCGGCGCGGAGAGGTGGGGGTCGTCCACCACCGGCTCGAGCACCCCCACGGCCGTGTCGGTGATGCGCTCGATGACCGCCCCGAGCAGCGCCTCCTTCGAGTCGAAGTAGTGGTAGAAGGCGCCCTTGGAGGCACGGGCATCGTCCAGGATGTCCTGGACGCTCATCTGCTCATAGCCCTTCGTCCGGATGAGGCGTTCGCCGACGTCGAGGAAGGCCTCGCGGCGAACGGCGTGCGTCGTCCGGTTGAGTGTGCGTGCCATCGGGCTCTCGATAGTCAGACCGACCGTCGGTCGGACTATACACCCGGCGCGCGGGGGTCCAACCACGGCGGCGCCGGGCCGTTGACTGCATCTCCGGCAGGTGTAGAATTCACCAACTGACGAATTCTCGCGCGGCCGAGACTCCTCGCCGGCAACGCGAACGAACGGAGGCTGCCGCGATGGCCGTGGAGCTGGCCCCACCCCCGAAGCCGCACGCTGGAGGCGCCGCGGCGATCCGGGCGGTCGGCCTCGTGAAGACGTTCGGGGCGATCCGGGCGGTCGACGACGTGAGCTTCGATCTTCCTCCCGGCCGGATCTACGGCCTCCTCGGCCCCAACGGCTCCGGCAAGACCACCCTCATCCGTCTCCTGACCGGGATGGCGCGGCCGACAGCGGGCGTGGCCGAGGTCCTCGGCACCCCGATGCCCTCCCGGCAGGTGCTCGCCCGGGTCGGCTACATGACCCAGGCCGACGGGATCTACCCGACCCTCACCGTGGGCGAGAACGCCCGCTTCTTCGCCGCGGCCTACGGGGTCCGCGGATCGGACGGCGTCAGCGAGGCGCTCGGTCTCGTCGAGCTGGCGGATCGCATCGACACGATTGCCGGCAACCTGTCGGGGGGCCAGCGGCGGCGCCTCTCGCTGGCCTGCGCCCTGGTCCACCGGCCCCCGATCGTCTTCCTCGACGAGCCGACGGTCGGCATCGATCCCCTCCTTCGGGCCGAGTTCTGGGGGCACTTCCGCGCCCTTGCCGGGGGCGGGACGACGATCGTCGTCTCCAGCCATGTCATGGACGAGGCCGACCGGTGTGACGAGCTGCTCTTCATCCGGACCGGCAAGGTGATCGCCCGCGGCACCGGCGCCGAGGTCCGGGAGCGGGCCGGCACGACCGACCTCGAGCAGGCGTTCCTGCGCCTCGGTGGGAACGTGGAGGCGACCCGATGAACGGCAGGCGCCTCTTCGCGATCTTCCGGCGGGTTGCCCAGGAGATCCGGCGCGACCACCGGTCGGTGGCGCTCCTGTTCGTCGTCCCGATCGTCATGACCGGGCTCATCACCTTCATCGTCCGCGAGGGCCAGAGCCCGGCCGTCGACGCGGTGGTCGTCAACGACGCCGGCCTGCGGGGCGAGATCGTGGCGACCGCCCTGCGCACGGAGCTCGAGAGCCAGGACGGCACCGTCGAGATCGTCGCCGACGAGGCGACCGCGCGTGCCGCGATCGAGAACGGCTCAGCTTCGGTCGCCGTCTTCCTGCCTGCCGCCCTCGGCGCGGGCATGGCCGCGCCGGTGATCACGATCCTCACGAACGGACTCGACCCGGCGGGTGAGGCGACGCAGGTCGCCTCGGTCGGTCGGGCCCTGGCAGCCGCGGCCGCCGACCTCAGCGGCGTCGCTCCGCCGACCATCGAGCGCTCCACCCTCTACGGGACGCCGAGCGACGACCCGATGGCGTCGTTCGCGCCGGCGATCCTCGGCTTCCTCGCCTACTTCTTCGTCTACATCCTCACCGGCATCAGCTTCCTCCGCGAGCGCACCGGGGGGACCCTCGAGCGGTTGATGGCGACGCCCGTCACGCGCGGCGAGGTCGTCCTCGGCTACACGCTCGGGTTCGGGCTCTTCGCGACACTGCAGGTCGGCCTGCTCCTCGCCTGGGCGCTCGGGACCGTGCAGATCCCCGCGCTCGGTCCGCTGCCCGCGTTCTCGATCGGGCTCGGCCTTCCGATCGCCGGCAGCCCGCTCCTCGCCTATCTCGTCGTGGTGCTGGCCGCGTTGGGCTCCGTGAGCCTGGGGATCTTCCTCTCGACGTTTGCCCGGACCGAGCTGCAGGTCGTCCAGTTCATCCCCATCGTGATCGTCCCCCAGTTCCTGCTCTCCGGCGTCCTCTTCCCCGTGAGCAGCCTGCCGGAGATCCTGCAGCCGCTCGTCCCGTTGATGCCCCTGACGTACGCCGTGGACGGCCTGCGCCAGGTCCTCATCGCCGGAGCCGACCTGGCAACCCGCGCCCTCCAGCTCGACCTCCTCGTTCTCGGCGGGATCGCCATCTTCTTCGCCGTGATCGCGGCCCTGACGATCCGGCGGGAGGTCGCGTGAGCCGGCCGGCCGGGGCCAACGGGCCCGCTCGGCCGGCCGGGCCCGCTCGAACGGGTCGCCGGCCCGGCCGGAGCGACACCCGGGATCGCATCCTGGCCGCGGCGCGCACCGGCTTCGGAGAGATGGGGTTCGACGGCACGACGATCCGCGGGGTCGCCGCTGCCGCCGGCGTCGATCCTGCCCTGGTCCACCACTACTTCGGGACCAAGCAGCGGCTCTTCGTCGCCGCGATGGAGCTCCCCGTCGATCTCGACGCGGTCGTCCCCGGCCTCCTCGCCGGGCCGCCCGACGAGCTGGGGTACCGGATCGCCCGCTTCGTCCTCGAACTCTGGGGCGCGCCGGGCACGCGGCCGCTCATGCTCGGCGTCGTGCGTTCCGCCGCCTCGGACCCGGTGGCCGCCGGGCTCCTGCGAGGGATCCTGGCCGAGGGCCCGTTCGCGGCGATCGCGCGGGCCACCGATCGTCCGGACGCCGACCTCCGGGCAACCCTCGTCGGCAGCCAGATCGTCGGCCTCGCCATGGCCCGCTACGTCGTCGGCGCGGAGCCGCTCGCGTCGGCGCCCGACGAGGTGGTCGCCCGGGCCGTCGGCCCGACGATCCAGCGCTACCTCACGGGCGAGCTCGGCGACGTGGAGACCCCCGCGCCGCCCGCCGGCTGACGCCGCGCACCAGCTGACGCCGCGCACCGGCTGACCACCCAGCACCGGCCGACCGCCGCCTGGGAGACGGCCGCCCGGGACACCGTCAGCCGCCGGTCCCCCGCCGGCGCGGGTCCCGACGCCTGGCGTGGCGCGTGGTCACGAAGCCTGGTGCGGCGCGTGGGTCACGACGCCTCGCGTGGGGCGGCCTCGGCATCTCGCTTGAGCGCCGCCAGCTCGGCTTCGAGGCGCGGCCCGAGCGCGCGGCGCTCGAGGCGCAGCACGGCTCGGCCGAGACGCGAGCGACCCTCCAGGTGGACGGCGCACGCCACGCGCGTTCCGCCCGCCGCCGGGGCGAGCTCCCAGCGTCGCTCGCCGACGATCGCCGAGCCCCGGATGCCGACCCGGAAGCGACGGGCCGGCCGCGCCTCGAGGCTCTCCACCTGGGCGCCGATGGGCAGCGGCCCCAGTCGGAGGTGCGCCGTGCGGCGGGCGCCGGCGGCGGGCCAGTCGGGACCCGCGGGATCGAGCACGAGGATCGCGTCGGAGCCGGCGGCGCGGACGGGGTCGTGGATGGCCAGCCAGACGGCAGCGGGCGATGCGTCGACGAAGAGCCGACGCTCGACGGCGTCGGCGGGGAGCCGCGGGAAGGCGGGCCCGGCTGCCATGGACGGATTATGGCACTGGCCCGGAGAAGGCCCGGCCGGCCAGGCTGTCGGCCCGTAGTCCGCCGACCTCGCGGCCGCGCGGTCGTCCCGGCCTCCGGCGGGAGCCCAGGCGGCGATCAGGCGAAGGCGTAGCGCTGGGGCTCGTGGCCCGCGCAGGGGTTGCCGCGGCCGTAGGTGACCTCGCCGGCGGTCACGTCGGCGATCGCCCAGAAGACCGTCTTGACGCGGGACCCGTCGTCCGGCCCGGGCGGCGCGCCGGTCGTGTCGCCCACGTGGCCGCCGGGGTGGCGGCAGATCGAGTCGGGGGCGCCCACATGATCGGAGAGCCAGGCTCGGAGGACCGCCGTTGTGACGGTCCCCGTTCCTGCGGCCACCGCCGCGGCGAGGAGCCCGCAGGCGCGGTCGTAGCGCATGGCCGAGTGCCGCGCGTACGCTGGGTCGCCCTCGTAGCGCAGCATCGCGGGCTCGACGTAGTGGTTCGTGTGGGCCAGGGTCTCCCCGGCGCCGACCCGCCGGACGACGGCGTCGGCGCCGCTCCCCTCCACGTTGGCGACCCTCCCATCGCGGTGTGCGAACACCGTGTTGTAGCTGCTGGCCCGGTCGGTCCGGAGCGCCATCGCCACCGCCTCGTCCAGCGTCCCCGCGGTGAGCTGCTGGCGGACCATCAGGAGCCGCGGGACGCCCAGGCGCTCGTCGTTGGGCGTCAGCTCGTTGCCGGTCAACGACAGGCCGGCGCCGTTCCAGCCGACGCTGATCCAGGGACCGAGGCCGAGCGAGAAGACGACGGGCTCCCCGGGCACGCGCCACTCCACGGCCACGACCTGCGGCTCCGATTCCTCGCCCAGGTCGTTCGTGTGCGCCACCCGGAGATGGCCGTCCGAGGTGAAGGGCGGCCCGATGACGAGGTCGGAGCAGCGGCCGGGCACGGGCTCGGCCGTCCCCGCCTGCGAGGGGCGCACGGACCAGATCTCCTCGATCGACGCCGCGAAGAGGGCCAGCTCGTCGACGCCGGCACCCTCCGCCGCGCCGTCGATCTCTTCGAGCAGCCACGGCGTCGCCGCTGACGTCACCGCCCGGTACCGCGCCGCGATCGCCAGCTGCTCCTCCCGGGTCCGTCCGGGCGGGAGGGCAGTGTCGAAGGCCACCGCATCCCGGACCGCCGGCGCCGTCGCCGCGCCGACTGCCCGGCCCACCTCGCGGTGGCTGCCGGCCACGCGGAGCAGCGGGATCGGCGCGACCATCGGCCTGCTCCCCGACCCTACTTCCCGGCGCGGTTCGCCGGCAGCGGCGGCAGGCGCTTCTTGCCCTTCACGAGGAAGTGGTCGAACCAGCCGCGGACCTGGACCAGGTTCTCGACGCGGCGGAACGGCGTGCCCGACCGCGTCAGCTCGTGGGACTCGTTGGGAACGCGCATCAGGCGGACCGGGCGCCTGAGCCTGCGGAGGACGGCAAAGAACGCCTCCGCCTGGCCGATCGGGCAGCGCAGGTCGTTCTCCGCGTGCTGGATCAGCAGCGGCGTGCGGACCCGGTCCGCGTAGGTGATCGGCGACAGCTCACGGTACAGCGCGGGCTTCTCCCACGGCAACGCGCCGAACTCCATGATCCCGAAGATCCCGCCGGCGAGGTCGCCGGTCAGCATCAGGCTGGTGAGGTCGGAGACGCTCCGGCAGGTCATCGCCGCCGCGAAGCGGTCGGTGTGGCCGACAATCCAGTTCGTCAGGTAGCCGCCGTACGAGCCGCCGGTCACCCCCAGCCTGGCCGGGTCGGCGACACCGGCCGCCACGAGCGCCTCCACGTGGGCCATCACGTCGCGCATCGGGCCGTCGCCCCAGTCGGGCAGGTTGGCGGCGCTGAAGTCCTCGCCGTAACCCTCGGAGCCGCGCGGGTTGGTGAACAGGACGCTGATGCCGGCACCGGCCAGCACCTGGAACTCCCAGCCGGGCGCCCAGCCGTAGAGCGTGTGCGGGCCGCCGTGGATCTCGAGGACGAGCGGGGCCGGGTCGCCGGCTTCCGCCGCAGCCGAGCGGATGAGCCAGCCCTGGATCTCGCGGCCGTCCACCGTCTCCCGGCGCTCCTCGGGCGCGCGCAGCTCGAGCTCGGCCAGGAGGTCCTCGTTGAAGACCGTGACCCGCCGCAGGCCGGCGCCGTCCGGGGCGCCCGCGTCGGCGGCCAGGTCGAGCACGTGGACGTCGGAGAGAGTCGTCGCCGTGGACCGGATGGCCGCCACGCGGGCACCCCCGTCGGGGGCCCGGACCACGTCCCAGCCCGAGAGGTAGTGCCGGTCCTCGGTCAGGCGCTCGAGCCTGCCGTCGGCCAGGGCGATTCGCCAGAGCTCGTAGGAGCCGCGGATCGGCGCCGTGACGAGCAGGTGGCTGCCATCCGGCGACACGCGGAGCCGGTTCGGCTCGCCGGGCGTGACGTCGCTGCCCATGCCGGAGCCGACCATCAGGTCGTGGTGGCCCGACAGGTTGCGGCCGCCGCCCGGGTGGGCGTCCGAGCCGTCGGCGGCGAAGACCCAGACGTCGTTGCGGCTGCCGCCCGCCCGCGGGAAGCGATGACCGGCGACGGCCACGGCCTGCCCGTCGGGGAGCCAGGCCGGGCTGCCGAACACGCAGCCCGTGCCGTCCGTGAGCCGGGTGACCCGGCCGGAGGCGACCTCGACGACGAAGACGTCGTACTGCCAGTCCAGGTCGTGGTCGCGTCCGCGCGAGGCGCTGAAGGCGATGCGGCTCCCGTCGGGCGACCAGGCCGGGTCCTCGTCCGAGGTGGCCCCGCCGGTCAGGCGCCGGGCGGCACCCGTCGCGACGTCGACCAGCCACAGGTGCGCCACCTTGTCGTCGATGAAGCCGGGACCGTTGAGCATGTTCTGGAGCCGGTCGAGGTAGCGATAGTCCGAGGGCGGCGTCGCGCCGGGCTTGGGCGGCTCGGGCTTCCCGCGGAGCCTGCGATCCTCCGCGAGCGTGGCGCCGAACGAGGTCGTCCGGACGACCAGCGAGCGGCCGTCGGGCGCCCACTCGAACCCCTCGACGCCGCGCGGCAGGTCGGTCAGCCGGCGCGCCTCGCCGCCGGCGAGCGGGAGGAGGTGCACCTGCGTGCCGTCCTCGCGGTCCTTCGGTGCGGCGGGCTCATCCTCGACGAGCGGCCGGCGGTCGGAAAGGAACGCCAGCGCAGTCCCGTCCGGCGAGAAGCGGGGCCGCGTGTCGTGCCGGGCCCCGAGCGTCACCTGCCGCGGCGGCGCGCTCCCGTCGGCCGGGACGAGCCAGATCGCGTGGCGATAGCCATCCCGGCCCGGCGCGACGGTCTGCACCGTCATCGCCACGAGCGAGCCGTCGCTGGAGAGCCGGGGGTCGGTCGGGATCCTGAACCGGTAGAGGTCCTCGGGCGTGGGGGATCGAAGCATGCCCCCGAGTGTACGACCGTCCGCCCGGGCGGAAGGGCCGTTCCGCCATGGCCACGCCCGCCTCGGCGCGCGATCATGGCCCCGGACCGCCGACGCGGAGTTCGGCCCGCCTGCCCCGGAGGTGCCCGCGATGCGCATCCTTCTCGCCCTCGACGGGTCCCCGTCGGCCGACCGGGCCCGGGCACTGATCACCTCGCTTCCCTGGCCGGAGGGATCCGTCGTCCGAATCATCGCGGCCCTGGACGTCGCCCCCGCGCTGTGGGGTGGACCCTGGATCCCCGCGGTCCCCGTGGATGCCGACCAGCTCGAGGAGGAGGCCGTCGTCGAGCTCACCCGCGTCGTCCAGGAGGCGCGCGGGCCGCTGGCGGCCGCCGGGCTGATCGTGGAGGCCGAGCTCCTTCGCGGGCGGCCCTCGGCTGCCATCGTCGAGGACGCCAAGCTGTGGGGCCCCGACCTGATCGTGGTGGGTAGCCGCGGCCACGGGCCCGTCGAGACGGCCGTCCTCGGCTCCGTCTCGGCCGCCATCGTCGACCACGCCACCTGCCCGGTCCTCGTGGCGCGCGGCGACCACGCCGCGCGGGTGATCCTCGCGGAGGACGGCTCACCGGCCGGCATCACCGCCCGCGACGTCGTGGCGACCTGGGCGGCCTTCGCAGCCATCCCGGTGCTCGTCGTCGGCGTCGTGGACGTCGCGGCGCCGTGGCGCTCGGGCATCGCGCCGACGATGTTCGCGGCCGCGATGGACGTCTACACCGACATGCTGACGACGGCCCGGACGACGCACCGCGAGATCGTCGCCGCGACGGAGGCCTACCTCCGGGAGGCCGGGCGCACGGTGTCC
Organism: uncultured Chloroflexia bacterium; assembly: GCA_963725875.1. Lineage (GTDB taxonomy): Bacteria > Chloroflexota > Limnocylindria > Limnocylindrales > CSP1-4 > CTSoil-043. Next base: position 472,950 of record CAVRZZ010000003.1, read on the forward strand.
GGCGAGCTCCGCGAGGGAGACCCCGCCGACCAGCTGCGGCGCGCGGCCACCGACCCGGCCGGCGACCTGATCGTCGTCGGCTCGCGGGGATACGTGGGCGTCACCCGGCTCGTGATGGGCAGCGTCGCCCACGCCGTGCTGACGCATGCCCACTGCTCCGTGCTGGTGGTGAAGCAGCCGCACGACGGCCACTGAGCCGGCGGCAGACGGACGGCGCGGCCCTCAGCGCGTCCGCGTGGCGTTGATGACGCCGGCGATGCTGGGCCGCTGGCCATACAGGAGGACCCCGGCCGCGTAGACGCGGGTCGCCGCCGCCAGCGCCAGGAGGATCGTCACGAGCAGCAGCCCGACGGCGAGGGCCAGCTCCCACGGGGCGACGGTCCCGACGACGAGCCGGGTCAGCATCAGGTACGGGCTGAAGAACGGAAGCCACGACAGCGGCGCGACCCACGCCGCCGTGGGCGCCGACGAGGCAAAGAACGCCGCGAAGTAGGCGGCGAACGAGAGCATCAACATCGGCAGCGCCACCTGCTGCACGTCCTCCTGCCGGCTCACCAGTGAGCCGGCGGCGGCGTAGACCAGCGCCGTGAGGACGAACCCGAGGAGGAAGAAGACCACGAAGGCGCCCAGGATCGTGGGCGTGAGGCCGGCGAGCGGCGTGCCGTCGGCGTCCTCGCCGAGGACCAGGCGGGCGAGCGGCCCCTGCACGGCAACGACGGCGGCCGCCGGCAGGACGATGGCGGCCAGCTGGGTGAGCCCCGCCCCCCCGACGCCGAAGACCTTGCCGGCGAGCATCTCCCCGGGCGTCGCGGCGTTGAGCATCACCTCCATCACGCGGCTCGACTTCTCCTCGGCGACGCTCGTGGCGACCCACATGCCGTAGGTCACCGACGTGACGAAGACGAGCATCAGGAGGATCGTCGCGAGGATCTGCCGGCTGGCGGCGTCGAGCTCGCTGCCGGCGGGCACGTCGCCCGGGACCGCGTCGGTCACGACGAAGTCCCCGACCAGCCCGCGGGCCTCGTCGGCGCGGATGCTCGCCGCGATCGCCACCGCGACGAGCTGGAACAGCACGGCCTGGCGGCTGGCGGGGTTCGCCGTCACGTACTCGAAGTCGAGCCGCTCCTCCTGGCCGACCGTCAGCACGAGCAGGCCGTCGAGGGACCCGTCCGCGACCTCGGCACGGGCCGCGTCGACGGCCCCGGGCTCGACCGCCGTGAACTCGTAGACGGGGGCGCCGGTCGGATCCAGGCCGGTCCCCGCGTTCAGGACCATGCCGAGCGAACGGAGGGTCAGCTCGGTGGTCCGAGCGTCGGGCGCGCTCGCGGCGATGCGCACGACCGCGTCGCGCTCCACGGCCCGGATCGCCAGCGGCGCCAGGGCCGCCGCGGCCGCCACGACGGCCAGGACAAGGGTCGAGATCGCGAAGGCCCGGCTGCGGACCCGGACGCCGTACTCCCGCCCTGCCACGAGGCGGGCGTTGCGGACGAAGACGGAGGCGGGATCGCCGCGGCGCACGGACGCAGTCTGCCGCACCCGGGCCGGTCATGCCGGGCGCGGGATCCTCGGGCGCGTGGCCCCGGGCGCAGGGGAAGGCGCCAGGGTCGTCGGCGTGGGCGGTCCACCCTGAGCGTCCTACACTGGCGGCATGACCTCCAGCTACCTCCGCGGCACCGACCTCGTGGCCCCCATCAGCATCCACGCCGACCGCGAGGCCCGGACGCTCAACATCGAGTGGGCCGACGGCCACGCCTCGACCTTCGACTTCGACCGCTTCCGGTGGCTCTGCCCGTGCGCGTACTGCCGCGGCGAGGCCGGGCTTCCCGGGTGGCTCGACTCGAACCCGACCCTGACGGCCGAGCAGACCCGCCTCGTCTCGATCGATCCCGTCGGCGGCTACGCCATCGCGCCCACCTGGGGCGACGGCCACCACACCGGCTACTACACGTACACCGCGCTCCGGGCCCACTGCCCGTGCCCGGCGTGCGCCGCAGCACGGGCCGCCGCGGGGCACCCCGAGTCCCCGTCCGCCCGCGGCTGAGACGCCCCCGGCGAGGTTGCCCGGACCGCTGCCCCACGCGTGCTACGATCGTTCGTCCGCGTGATCGGCGCCATCGGCGCCACGCGCCCGCAGGGGACGCTCCACAGACCGGCATGACCACAGCTCGAGCGCGCACGCACCGCCCCGGCCGCCGCCGCCACGCCAGCCCGTACGTCAACCGGGAGCTGTCCTGGCTGGACTTCAACGCGCGCGTCCTCCACGAGGCCCGCGACGAGCGCAACCCGCTCTTGGAGCGCGCCAAGTTCCTGGCGATCTTTGCCTCGAACCTCGACGAGTTCTTCCAGGTCCGCGTCTCCGGGCTCATGGAGCAGATGGCTGCCGCCAGCGCCAAGCGCTCGGCCGACGGACGGACCGCGGCCGAGCAGCTCGTCGTCGTCCGCGAGCGGATCCGCGGCCTCATCGGCGAGCACGCCAGCCTCTACGACCGCGTGCGAGCCGGACTGACGGCCCACGGCGTCTCGATCGTCGACCACGCGACGATCCCGGAGCACCACGTCCGCCTGCGCGAGCGCTACCTGGAGGAGATCTTCCCGGTCCTCACGCCCCTGGCGGTCGCCCCCGGGCACCCCTTCCCGTACATCAGCACGCTCAGCCTGTCGCTCGCCATCACGGTCGCCGACCCGGTCACCGGCGAGCAGCGGTTCGCCCGCGTCAAGGTGCCGCCGATCCTGCCGCGCCTGGTCCAGGTCGAGCGCCACGTCTACGTCCCGCTCGAGCAGATCATTCGGGCGAACCTCGACGCGCTCTTCCCCGGGGTGCAGGTCGTGGAGGCCCACATGTTCCGGGTCACCCGCGACGCCGACTTCGACGTCGAGGAGGACGAGGCGGGCGACCTCCTCTCGGCGATCGAGCAGGAGCTGCGCCGTCGCCGCTTCGGGTCCGCCGTCCGCCTCGAGGTCGAGGAGGGGATGCCGGAGGAGATGCGCGAGTTCCTCCTGTCCGGCATCGGCCTCGACGCCGACGACCTGTACGCCGTCCCGGGCATGCTCGACCTGACCTGCCTCTGGCAGGTCGCGACGCTCGACATCCCGGAGCTGCGCGACGCTCCGTGGACGCCGGTCGTGCCGGCCCGCCTCGTCCCCGCCGACGAAGGCGACCTCGTCGACATGTTCGCCGTCATCCGCCAGGGCGACCTGCTGGTCCATCACCCGTACGAGTCGTTCACCGCCTCGGTCGAGCGCTTCATCACCCAGGCGGCCGACGACCCGGACGTCCTCTCGATCAAGCAGACCCTGTACCGGACGTCGGGCGACTCACCGGTCGTGCGCGACCTCATCCGGGCCGCCGAGCAGGGCAAGCAGGTCGCGGTCCTGGTCGAGATCAAGGCGCGCTTCGACGAGGAGGCCAACATCGTCTGGGCGCGCAAGCTGGAGCAGGCCGGCGCCCACGTGGTGTACGGCCTCGTCGGCCTCAAGACCCACAGCAAGGTCGCCCTGGTCGTGCGCCGCGAGGGGACCGCCCTGCGCCGGTACCTCCACCTGGGCACGGGCAACTACAACCCCAAGACGGCGCGCCTCTACACCGACCTCGGGCTCCTGACCTGCCGGCCCGAGCTGGGCGCCGACGCGACCGACCTGTTCAACTTCCTGACCGGTCTCTCCCGCCAGCAGGGCTTCCGGCGTCTCCTCGTCGCCCCCGACACGCTCCGCCCGCGGATCCGGGACCTGATCGCGCGGGAGGCCGACCACGCGCGCGCGCGGCGGCCGGCGCGAATCGTGGTCAAGGTGAACGCCCTCGTGGATCCCGAGATGATCGAGCACCTCTACGAGGCGAGCCAGGCCGGCGTGGACATCGATGCCATCGTCCGGGGCGCCTGCAGCCTCCACCCCGGTGTCCCCGGAACGTCGGACCGGATCCGCGTCCGCTCGATCATCGGGGAGTTCCTCGAGCACAGCCGGATCTTCGGCTTCGCCAACGGCGGACGCCAGGAGTGGTACACGGGCTCGGCGGACCTGATGGAGCGCAACCTGGACCGCCGCGTGGAGGTGGTCTTCCCGATCGACGACCTCGAGGCCCAGGCCCGAATCGAGGAGATCGTCGCGGTCATGCTGGCCGACGACCGCCGCTCCTGGCAGCTGGGCGCCGACGCGACCTGGCGCAGGACCGAGGAGATCCTCGCCGCGCCCGGCACCGTGGACACGTTCGCCACGCTCAAGGAGCGCGCGCTCGCCGCGGCGATCCCGATCCAGGAGACGCCCGGCCACGGGCTGCCGAGCGGGTCCCTGGATCCGCGAGCATAGGGAAGCGGCATGGCGGTCGGGCACGTGGAGCTGGAGCTGAAGTATCGCGTCGCCGACGCCGCAGCGGCCACGCGGCTGGCAGCGGTGCGCGCGATCGGACCCTTCCGCGCGGCAGGCCGCGCCCGCCAGGTCCAGGTCGAGGACCGCTACCTCGACACGGCGGACGGCGCCCTGGCCCGCTCCGGGTACGCGGTGCGCCTCCGCCGCGGTCCGACGATGACGGTCGTCTCCGTGAAGTCGACGACGCCGTCGGCCACCGCGCTCCACCGCCGCGAGGAGCTCGAAGGGCCGGCCGGCCTCTCGCTCGACGCGCACGACTGGCCGTCGTCGCCGGCCCGGGCGCTGGTGCTGGAGCACGCCGGGGACGCTCCGCTGCTGGAGCTCGTCACCGTGCGCCAGCTCCGCCGGACCCGGACGCTCGCTGACGAGTCGGCCGAGGTCGAGCTCTCGCTCGACGAGGTTGCCGTCGTCGTGGCGGGTCGTGTCATCGACCGGTTCGTCGAGCTGGAGCTCGAGCTGCGCCGCGGGGAGGTCTCCGCCCTCGACGCGCTCGCGGCGATCCTGGCGGCCGACCCGAGCCTGACCCCGGAGCCGGCCTCCAAGCTGGAGCGTGCCCTGGCGGCCGCCGGCGCGGTCCGCGTGTCCGGGGCGCAACCCCGGACGGCGGGCCGGCCCGACGTCGAAGTGGCGCGAAGCGGCGCACCCGCACAGGATGGCGCCCCGGCGACAGATGGCGCCCCGGCGACGAACGGCGCCCCTGCGCCGGGGTCGACGCCGACGCTGGAGCCGGTGCCGGGATCCCCGCCGGCCTCCGGGCCGAGCACCGAGCCGGCCTCTAGTCCGAGCCCCGCGCCGGCCTCCGAGCCGGTGGCCTCGCCCCGGCTCGTCGTCGGCAAGACGCCCGGCGTGACGGCCGACGACATCCTGGCCGAGGCCGGCCGCAAGGTGCTCCGCTTCCACTTCGCCCGGATGCTCGCGAAGGAGGCCGGGACGCGGTCTGGAGCGAACATCGAGGACCTCCACGGGATGCGGGTCGCCACCCGCCGGATGCGCGCCGCATGGCGCGTCTTCGGCGACGGCTTCCGTCCCAACCGCACGCGGCGCCTGCGGGACCGCCTGCGCGTCCTCGCCGGGCGCCTCGGGGCGGTTCGCGACCTCGACGTGCTCCTCGAGGCGGCCGTCGCTCACCAGGCTACCCTGGGCGCGAAGGAGGCGGCGGCCTTCGAGCGGCTCCTGGAAGGCTGGCGCGACGAGCGCGAGGCCGCCCGCATCGTCCTCCTGCGCGAGCTCGACAGCACCGGGTACGTGCGCCTGGTCGAGGATTACCGCGCCTTCGTCGCGGCAGAGGGCGAAGCCGTCCTGGCGCCCGCCAGCCCGGTCAGCCCGCACCGAGTGCGGGACACCGCAGCCTCGCGGATCTGGCTGGCCTACGAGCAGGTGAGAGCCTACGAATCGGTCCTGCGCTGGGCGGACATCGAGACGGTCCACCAGCTGCGGATCGCCGGCAAGTGGCTGCGCTACACGCTGGAGTTCTTCCGGGAGGCGCTCGGCCCGGAGGTCGACCTGCTCATCCCGAGGGTCGTCGTCCTCCAGGACCACCTCGGCTGGCTCCACGACGCGGATGTCACGATCGCCCTGACCCGCCAGTTCCTGGTCGCGAACGCGGGCAACCTGTCGCGGGAGGAGACCCAGGCGATCGCCGGTTACCTGGCCCTCAAGGAGCGCGAGCTGGCCCGCCTGCGCCGGACGATGGGCGGGCCCTGGCGCGCGGTGAGCGGGCCCCCGTTCCGGCGGCTCCTCGGGAGGGCCGTCTCGGGACTCTGACGGACACCGCCCGTCGCATCGGCCGGCCGCTCGCCGGGCGGCGAACGCTGCGTCAGGCGCCCCAGCCGTGGGCGAGCGCGTCCAGCCGGTCGCGCCAGCCGGCGCCCGCCCGCGCGAGCCCGAGCACCACCCCCTCGCGCAGACCCTCCTCGACCGCCGTGACCCGCTCCACCCCGTAGCGGTCCATGAGCGCCTCGAGGAGCGCCGCGCCCGCGGGGAGCAGGCGCGCCCGCGTCGCGGTGATCCCGAAACGCGTGGCCACCGCGGCCGCCGGCTCCCCCACGAGGGTTCGCCGCGCAGCGCCGAGGCGGCGCCGGGTCAGAATCCGGTCGCGGCCGGCCGCGGGCACGACCTTGACGAGGTTGGACGCGGTTCCGCCGACGGCGACCATCGACATGGGAGCCCCCGGCGGAGCGGCGGCCACGGCGACCCGGGCGGCGTCCCGGAGCGCGGCGACCTCGTCCGCCGTCGGCGGGTCGTGGGACACCCAGCGCCGGGACAGCGTGGCGCATCCGACCGACAGGCCGCCGGAGTGCCCGCGGGCGCCGGGTTCGACGACCACGATCTCGCTGCTTCCCCCGCCGATGTCGACCACCGCGAGGGACGCTGCGATCCGCCGGCCGGACGTCGCCCCGAGGAGGTTCAGGAGCCCCTCCTCCGCATGCTCCAGGACGTGGAAGGGCACGCCCGTCGCCGCCTCAACGGCCATGACGACTGCCCGCGCGTCGGCGGCGCGGCGAAGGGGTTGGGTGCCCACGAAGACGACGTCCTGGGCGCCCAGCTCCCGCGCCAGCGCAGCGTACCGGGCGAGCTCGGCGACGACCTCTCCGCGATGGGGCTCCGGGATCGCGCCGTGCGTCTCGACGGTGTCGCCGAGCCCGAGCAGCACGGATTCGTCGGTGAGCGGATCGAGGCGGTGGCCGTGGACGGCGGCCACCAGGAGGTGGACGGAGTTCGACCCGACGTCGACCGAACCGAAGATCGGGGCGGCGGTGCGCCGGCTCAGCGGTTGGACGTCCCGTCGGGGGCCGGCGCGGGACGCGTGCGTCGAGCACGTGCCGCTGCCGCCGGGGTCTTCGAGGCGGCCGGGGCCTTCGCGGCGGGCTTGGCGGGGGCCTGGGCCGCCGGCCTCATGGCCCTCGCGGCCGGCTTGGCGGCCGGCGTGGCGGGTGCCTTCACTGCCGGCTTCACGGCCGACTTGGTTGGGGTTCTCGCGACCGGCTCGGCGGCCGCGGCTGGCTTCGCAGCCGCGCGGCGACGCGGGGCTCGCGGCCGCGGCGCAGCAGCCGCAGCCGCCGGCCTCGGATCCGGCGCGTGGGCCGCCTCGACCGGTCCCGCCGGATCGGCAGGAGCCGCCGCCTCGACGGGCGTGACGAGGTCGGCCAGCACGACCCGCAGCACCGCGACCTCGGACTGGGCCGCCTCCAGGCGCGACGCGGCCTTCGCCTCGCGCTTCAGGGCCGCTTCGAGCGCCTTCTCGACCCTGGCCGCCTCGACCCTGTCCCGCTTGCGGCCCCCGGCCGCCTTCGCGCGCCCACGTTCCTTGTCCGCCTTGCCCACCTTCTTGCCGGTTCGCTTTGCCATGGCGTCGTCCCTTTCCCCGCAGCATCCCTCGCCGGCCGGTGCAGCGACAGCGCCCGCGAGGTGGCGGCTGCGCGTCCGGCCCGGTCACAGCCTACTCGACGCAGGCCGGCGGGCGGCCCCGGCCTGGTCCGACGCCGCGGGCAACGGCGCTCGGCCGTTAACAATCACTTAACCGGCCGCAAACCGGTGGTTCACGCCACCCTCCGACGCTGCAGGCGCTCATCGGAATGTCCGCCGCCGTGGCGAAGATCATCATGCCCGGCGGCATCCAGGAGGAACAACTCCCGTGACCATCGCCTCTCCGAATCGAGTCGGTGCGCTCGCCTTCGTCGCCGCCGTCGCCGTGGCGGCCTGCGGCGGCGGGGCAACCGCGTCGCCGTCGGCATCTGCCGGAGCCGGCGGCAGCGCCTCCGGCTCGATCAGCGTCTCGGGCTCCTCGACGGTCGAGCCGATCTCGACCGGCGTTGCCGAGCTCTTCAAGGAGACCAACGCCGACTTCAACTACACGATCGAGGGTCCCGGCACCGGCGACGGCTTCAAGCGGTTCTGCGCCGGCGAGACCGACATCTCCGACGCCTCGCGACCGATCAAGGACGAGGAGGCTCAGGCCTGCAAGACCGCCGGCATCGAGTACGTCGAGCTCAAGATCGCCTTCGACGGGCTCACCGTCATGACGAGCCCGGCGAACAACGCGATCACGTGCCTCTCGTTCGCGGACCTCTACGCCCTCACTGGCCCAGAGTCGACCGGGTTCGACACCTGGGCCAAGGCCGCGCCGATCGCGACGGAGCTCGGCTCGAGCACGGCGCTCCCCGACGCCCCCCTCGCCATCACCGGCCCCGGCGAGGAGTCCGGCACGTACGACACGTTCGTCGAGCTCGTCATCGCCAAGACCGCCGAGGCGCGCGGCCAGGACGCCCAGTCCCGGCCCGACTACACCGCGTCGGCGAACGACAACGCGATCATCGAGGGAATCGCCGGCTCCGACACGTCGCTCGGCTGGGTCGGGTTCGCCTTCGCCGAGGAGAACACCGACAAGATCAAGGAGCTCGAGGTGAGCAAAGACCCGAACGGCACCTGCGTCGCCCCGACCCAGGAAACGATCGCGGACGGCTCGTACCCGCTCTCCCGCTCCCTGTACATCTACGTGAACAAGGCCAAGGCGGCCGCCAACCCGGCCGTGGTCTCGTACGTGGACTTCTACCTGGCCGAGGGGACCATCTCGAAGGTTCTCGAGACCGTCCCCTACGTGAACTTGCCCTCGTCCGAGCTCGACGCCACCCGGGCGGCCTGGGAAGGCTCCAGGTAGCCCTCGCTCACTCCTCTTGACAGGCCGGGCCGGCTCGGAGGCCCGGCCTGTTCCGTGTCTTCGGGCCGGATAGACTCGTCGCCGGTCATCACGGATCCTTGGTCCACCACGAAGGAGGTCACGTCGCATGGCGGGAGCCACCCTGGGCGCACGACCGCCGGGCAGCACCCTGGTCGGGAGCCCCGGACGGCGGCGCAGCGAGCGGCTCGTCCGGCTCGTCCTGACGTCCAGCGGCCTCGTGTCGATGGCGGTCAGCGTTGCGATCGTGCTCTCGCTGGCCTACGAGGCCTTCCTCTTCCTGACCTCGATCGACCTGTCCCAGCTGGTGGCGCCGGGCTGGTTCCCGCGGCGCGGCATGTACGACCTCCTGACCCTCTTCCTGGGCACCGCGATGGTCGCGGGGATCGCGATGTTCATCGCGGCACCGATCGGACTCGCCGCCGCGATCTACCTGTCGGAGTACGCCAGCCCCGGTGTCCGCCGAAAGGTCAAGCCGGTGCTGGAGATCCTCGCCGGCGTCCCGAGCGTCGTCCTCGGGTTCTTCGCCCTCACCTTCATCAGCCCGAACGTCGTCCAGGCGATCTTCCCGACGGCGCAAGGGTTCAACTTCATGGCCGCCGGGCTGGGCGTCGGCATCCTGACGATCCCGTTGGTCGCCTCGATCTCCGAGGACGCCATGCGCGCCGTACCCCGGTCGCTCCGCGAGGCATCGTACGGGCTGGGTGCCCGCCGGATCACGACCACCTCCCGGGTCGTGGTGCCGGCCGCGATCTCCGGGATCATGGCCGCCGTGATCCTGGCGGTGTCGCGGACGATCGGCGAGACGATGGTGGTGGCGGTGGCGGCCGGCGCCACCGGCGGCTCGCTCCGGACGCTCAACCCGCTCGGGCCGGGCCAGACGCTGACGGCCGCGATGGCCTCGCTGGCAACCGGCTCCGACCAGGTCACCGGCAATTCGTCGGCCTACCTCAGTCTCTTCTTCCTGGGGCTGCTGCTCTTCGCCGTGACCCTTCTCCTCAACGTGGTCGCCGACGTCTTCGTCCGGCGCACGCGGCAGCGGTACTAGGAGCCACGCGTGGCAAGCCAATCCGCCGCCGCGGTCGTCGTTCGCGGGTCCCTGCGTGCCCAGTCCCGCGACTGGACGGGCGTGATCCTCCAGGTGCTCCTCGTCCTGGCCATGCTCTTCTCCCTCGCGACACTCCTCGTGCTGGTCGTCGACCAGCTCGTGAAGGCGCTGCCGGTGTTCCAGGAGCGCGGCATCGACTTCCTCACTTCCGGCCTGTCCAGCAATCCGGCCAACGCGGGCGTCGCGCAGGGGATCATCGGAACGGTGCTCATCGCCGTGCTGGTGTCGCTCCTCGCGTTCCCGCTGGGGATCGCCACGGCCGTCTACCTCGAGGAGTACGCCCCCGACAACCGGCTCACGCGGATCCTCGTGCTGAACATCCGCAACCTGGCCGGGGTCCCGTCCGTGGTCTTCGGGCTCCTGGGCCTCAGTGTCTTCGTCGCCGCCCTTGCAGCACTGGGCGTGGGCAACGGCCGGAACCTCATCTCCGGGTCCCTGACGCTCACCGTCCTGATCCTGCCGATCGTGATCATCACCACGAGCGAGGCGCTGCGCGCCGTGCCGAGCACGATCCGCGAGGCGGGCTTCGGGATCGGCGCCTCCCGCTGGCAGGTCGTGCGCAAGCTCCTGCTCCCCGCCGCCTCGCCGGGGATCCTGACCGGGACCGTCCTGGCGCTCTCGCGGGCCCTCGGCGAGACGGCCCCCCTCATCGTCGCCGGCGCGGTCCTCGGCTCGTTCTCGAACACGGGGGCTTCCCCCGCGGAAGTCCTGACCGGCCCGTACACCGCACTGCCCGTCATCGTCTACGACTGGGCCCGCAAGCCCCAGCAGGAGTTCCGCGAGCTCACGGCAGCCGCCATCATCGTCCTCCTCGTCGTCACGCTCGTCGCCAACGCGATCGCCGTCGTCCTCCGCAACCGGTCCGAGCGCGCATGGTGACCGGACCCGAGCCCCAGGGAGCCCCCATGACCACCGACATCGAGCGGCCAGCCGAGGCCGCCCTGCCGACGATCGCCATCCGGATGGACCGATCCGGCGCAACCGCGCACGACGACCCGGCCGAGACACCCGCCGTGGCGTTCCGCGACGTGCACTTCTACTACCGGACGTTTCGGGCAGTGAAGGGGATCAACGCCTCGATCGGGCGCAACCGGATCACGGCGCTCATCGGGCCCTCCGGCTGCGGCAAGTCCACGCTTCTGCGCACCATCAACCGGATGAACGACCTCATCGAGGGAACGCGGATCGAGGGCCAGGTCGAGTTCCACGGCGAGAACCTGTACGCCGACTACGTCGACGCCGTCGAGGTCCGCCGCCGGATCGGGATGGTCTTCCAGAAGGCGAACCCCTTCCCCAAGTCGATCTACGACAACGTGGCCTTCGGGCCCCGCGTGAACGGGTTCAAGGGCAACACCGACGAGCTCGTGGAGAGCTGCCTGCGCCGGGCCGCGCTCTGGGACGAGGTGAAGGACAAGCTCAAGCAGAATGCCTACGCCCTGTCGGGCGGCCAGCAGCAGCGCCTCTGCATCGCCCGCGCGATCGCCACCAAGCCCGAAGTCATCCTGATGGACGAGCCGTGCTCCGCTCTCGACCCGCGGTCGACGCTCCAGATCGAGGACCTGATGCGGGAGCTCCAGGAGGAGTACACGATCATCATCGTGACCCACAACATGCAGCAGGCCGCGCGGGCCTCGGACTTCACGATCTTCATGAACATGGCCGACGACCGCGCCGGCTACATCGTGGAACAGGGCCCGACGGCCCAGCTCTTCACGAACCCGGCGAACCAGATGACCGAGGACTACGTGTCCGGGCGCTTCGGCTGAGCGGGAGGAGGAACGCATGAGCGAACAGGACCGCCGCACCGAGCCGGCGCTCGACCGGAGCGTCACCGAGCTTCTCAGGACGGTGGAGGGCGAGATCCCCGAGCCGGTTGTCTCGCTCCCCCGGGGGCCACTGGACCGCGAGGAGCGGACGATCAAGGACATCCTCGTCCGGATGGGCAGCCTCATCGAGGAGCGCATCCGGATGACGATCGAGGCCCTGGAGGGCCACGACGCCGCGAAGGCGCTCGCCGTGATCGAAGGCGACCTGGAGATCAATGCTCTCCAGGTCCAGGCGACGGACCTCGTCGTCCTCACCATCGCCACCCAGGGACCGGTGGCGCGGGACCTCCGGTTCCTCATGACCCTCGACCGCGTCGGCTATGAGCTGGAGCGCATCGGCGACTCGGTCGCGAACGTCGCGAAGCGAGCCCGCGAGCTTGCGCCGGAGGCTCCCCTCGAGGGCCACGTCGGCGTGCCGGAGATGGGGCGCCTGGCCGCCCGGTTCCTGGCCGAGACGATGCGCGCCATGACCGACGCCGACGCAACCGCCGCGCGGGAGGTCGCCGTCCGCGACGACGAGATCGACGCCATCTACCATCGCGCCGTGGATCGCCTGACGGCACTGGCCAAGGCCGATCCCGCGAACGTCGAGCGCGCCATGCGCCTGCTGGTCGCCGCCCGCTACATGGAGCGCGTCGGCGACCACATCACGAACATCGCCGAGGACGTCGTCTTCCTGTCCTCGGGCCAGCACGAGGACCTGAACCCATGACCGATCCCGACCGACCGGTTCGCGTCCTGTTCGTCTGCACCGGCAACTCCGCCCGGAGCCAGATGGCGGAAGCGCTGCTGCGCCACCAGGGCGGCACGGCCTTCGACGTGGCGTCGGCAGGCACGGTTCCGAAGGGCGTCAACCCGTTCACCGTCCGGGTCCTCGCCGAGGTCGGCATCGACATCGCGGGCGCCCGCTCGAAGTCCGTCACCGAGTTCCTTGGACAGGAGTTCGACTACGTGATCACGGTCTGCGACCAGGCCCGCGAGAGCTGCCCGGTCTTCCCGGGCGCCCGCGAGTCGGTCCACTGGGGCTTCGACGACCCGGCGGCGGCCGAGGGCAGCGAGGCGGAGCGCCTGGCCGCCTTCCGGCGTGTGATGAACGAGATCGGCGTACGCCTGAAGCCATTCCAGGAAGTTGCCCTCCGGCAGCGCGGTCGCACCGCCGGGCCGACGAGCCCGGTGGCATGACCCCCGGTCGGGGCGGACCCGAATGATCGAGCTCTACGTCCTGCGCCACGCCCACGCGGGCGACAGCGCGACCTGGGAGCAGGCCGACGAGCTGCGTCCCCTGACCGACAAGGGGCGCCACCAGGCCGAGCGCCTGGGCCGGCTCCTCGCGGCCGCCCGGATCGCGCCGGACGCCGTCCTGACGTCGCCGCTCGTCCGGGCCCGCGAGACGGCGGAGATCGTGGCCGACCTGCTCGGAGTCCGGGCCCGCGTCGAGCCCCGCCTCGGCGAGATGGTGGACCTCGGGGCGCTGGAGCGGATCCTCGACGACGCCGGCAGCCCCGGCCGGCCGGTCATCGTGGGTCACGACCCGGACTTCTCGGAGCTCGTCTCGGAGCTGGTCGGGGCGCCGATCTTCATGCGCAAGGGATCGCTCGCCCGGGTCGACGTGGAGCGCCCGCTGGCGCCGGGCGCAGGCGATCTGCGCTGGCTCGTGCCGCCCGATCTGCTCCGCGGGTAGTCGTGGGTCCCGCCGGCGGGCGGGCTACGCTGCCCAGCCGGGGTGCCGTCCCCTACCCGATCGCGACGGCGGCGACCACGCCGAAGTGGTCCGACGGGTAGAGCGTCGGGTCGTCCACCGCGGGCCGGTCCGCCCACAGCCGCGCCGTGACGACACGGGCCGCCCCCCGAACCCAGATGTAGTCGAGGCAGGACGGGTCGCCGTCCGTGTCCATCGCGGGTGCCTGGAGACCCGACGGCCAGGTCACGGACGGCTCGCCGCCGTTCGCCTCCGCGTACGCCGAGCGGAAGCCGGCAGCCGCCATCCGCTCATAGGCGGGCTCGCCCGGGTCGGCGTTGAAGTCGCCCATCACCACCTGGGCGGTGGCCGCCGGTGCCGCGTCGAGCCAGTCCAGGAGCGCCGCCGCCTGCTCGTCGCGGATCGCCGCGTCGGGGACGCGATGGTGGAGATGCGCCACCCCCACGAGCACGTCCGCCCCGTCGGCCAGGCGCACCAGCACCCGGTGCGCCGCGCGGGCGTGCCCGAGGTCCAGCCGCTCGACGCCTCCGACGGCCGCCAGAGGCGCGCGCACGAGGAGGCTGTTGCCGTACTCCGGCCGGCCCGCCCAGCCCCGGTGGACGGCAACGTCGTCGGGGGTCGCGGCGCCGAGGAGCCGGTCCTGCTGCATCGGGTACACGACCTCCTGGAGGCCCAGGAGGTCCGGCCGCAGGGCGGCGGTGTCGGCCAGCAGGAGCGGGAGTCGCTCCTCCCAGCGGTCGGCCAGGTTGAGGATGTTGAGGGTGGCGATCCGCAGGGTCGTGGTCACCGGTCACCCGCCGCCACGGGCATCCCGGCCGCCACGGGCGTCCCGGGCACTTCGGGCTCGATCACCGGGAGCCGCCGCCCCCGCGAGGCCGGCCGGATCGCGAGCGCGGAGGCCGGACGTGCCGGGCCCGCCGGGCCGAGCTCTCCCGCGATGGCCGCCAGCCGGTCCGCCACCGACGGGTCGAGGCGGTAGTAGATCCACGTCCCCTGCCGCTCGCCGTGGACGAGGCCGGCCTCGCGCAGGACCCGGAGGTGGTGCGAGACGGTCGGCTGGGAGAGTCCCGCGCACGCGGAGAAGTCGCAGGCGCAGACGGTCCCGTCGCACGCGAGCTGGCGGACGATCGCCAGCCGCGCCGGATCCGCCAGGGCCGCCAGCAGCCGCACGTCGGGGTCGTTCGATCTCGCCATGGGCGCATGTTATCGACCAACTTCTATATTGACAACAGTCGATATATGTGCCAGGATGGCCCCATCAAGCTCACCATCACGCGAGGCACCACTGATGACCCTCCAGCTCGAGCTCCTCGGCGGCGTCGTCCACCGCGAGCGCACGCAGTCGTTCTCGTCCGCCGAGGCCCAGCGCCGCGACGCGGCCCGGCTCCTCGCGGCGCTGCGCTGCTGCGCGGACGGCACGTGGAGCGATCGCCTTCTCGCGGCGCTCGACGGTCCGGCCACCGGCTGCTGCGTCACGCGTTAGCGCTCGCCGTCCCCGCGCCCCATCATCCCCACGTACGCACCCGGGAGCCACCGATGACCGACACCCTCCGCGACGAGGTCCGTCGCCACTACGCCCGCGCCGCCCTCTCGATCCTCGAGCCGGGAGGCTGCTGCACGCCCGGCACCGCGGCCGTCGGCGACCCGGTCTTCGGGCCCGGCCTGTACGAACCGGCCCAGCTGGCGCCGCTCCCCGCCGACGCGGTGGCGGCCAGCCTCGGCTGCGGCAACCCGACGGCGATGGCCGACCTGCGTCCCGGCGAGACCGTCCTCGACCTCGGATCCGGCGGCGGCATCGACGTCCTGCTGTCCGCCCGGCGGGTCGGCCCGACCGGCCTCGCCTACGGCCTGGACATGACCGACGAGATGCTCGACCTCGCCCGTCGGAACGCGGCCCAGGCGGGCGTCGCCAACGCCCGCTTCCTCGAGGGCGAGATCGAGGCGATCCCGCTCCCCGACGCCTCCGTCGACGTCGTCATCAGCAACTGCGTCATCAACCTCTCCACCGACAAGGCCCGCGTCTTCGCGGAGATCGCGCGGGTGCTGCGGCCGGGCGGCCGGATGACTGTCAGCGACGTCGTGGCGGACGATGTGCTCACCCCGGCCGACCGCGCGGCGCGCGGGGACCACGCGGGCTGCATCGCCGGGGCGCTGTCGTTCGGCGAGTACGCCACCGGGCTCGCGGCCGCCGGCCTCGACGGCATCGCCCTCCAGCCGACGCACCGCGCCGTGGACGGCATGTACAACGTGATCATCCGGGCCCGCCGGCCGGCGGAGCCGGACCCCGACGCGAGGAACGAGAGCGCCGTCGCCGAGACCGGGGCAGTCGCCGAGACTCCGGCCGAGACCGCGGCCGTCGCCGCGCTCGCCCTCGACGCGGCTCGAGCACTCCCGGGCGACGGCATTGTCCTGCTCGGGGCCGAGCCCGGCGCGGGGGCCTGCTGCGGATGAGCGGCACCCGCGAGGCGCGCGGCCGAGCCGAAGGCGCCGCGCCCACCGCCCCGTCGCTGCCCACGCTCGCGGCTGCGACTGCCGGCGACCTCGGGGAGATCGAGGCCCTCGTGGCGGGTGTCGGACTGACCCTCGCCGGCCTTGACGCGTGCGTCCACGCCGGCACCGTCGTCGCCTGCCGGGAGCGGGTCGGCCGCCGGGAGCGGGTCGGCCGCCTCGTCGGCGTTGCCGCGACCGAGCGCTACGGGCACGTCGCGTTCGTCCGCTCGGTCGCCGTCGACGCAGCCGCGCGCGGCAAGGGCCTGGGGCGGGCCCTGGTGGAGCGAGCACTCGCCGACGCGCGGGCCGCCGGCGCCCACGAGGCATGGCTCCTCACCGAGACCGCCGAGCCGTTCTTCGCCGCCGTCGGGTGGGATCGCGCCGAGCGAGCCGACGCGCCGCCCGCCGTCGCCGCCTCCGTCGAGTTCGCCTCGGCCTGCCCGACCAGCGCGGTCGCGATGCGCCGCTCGCTCTGAGGATGCGGCGCCCATTCTGAGGTTGCGCTGCGTGGGCGCGCCCGCCTCCGGGACGTCGATCGACACTGGATATCAACCCGGGTGCTGATATCCGCCCGGGCAGGGCCTGATCGTCACGAGACAGCAGTCCGGGCGCTGCGATGCGGCTCGGAACAAGCTTCGTGGGGTCCGATGGTGCCGGCGCCCGGAACCACCGCCAGATTCCCCGCGCCGCTTCCCCACGGCGGCCGCTCCCCTACCCCGGCAGCGCGTCGCCCTCCACGCAGGCGGCCGAGACACCCAGCTCCGCCAGGCGGTCGCGGTCCCCGGCGTTGCGGACCGTCCAGGCGGCGAGCTCCAGGCCGGCGGCCCGGACGCGGTCGACGCGCCGCGGGTCGATGCGGTGCCATTCGGCCGCGATCCCCGTGCACCCGAGTCCGACCGCCGCCCCGATCGCCCGGTCGCTCAGCCAGGCGGTGTTCAGCCAGGTGGGCCACGCCGGCTCCAGGCGCCGCACGGTGGCCAGCGCGACGCGGTCGAAGGACGAGATGACGACGCCGACGATGCCGTTGACACCGACGACGCCCGCGCCCGGCCGTCCGCGGGCCGCCCGGATCGGCGCGAGCGCGGGCTCCCCGAGGTCCTCCTTCAGCTCCACGTCGAGGAAGAAGCCCGTCGGGATGGCCGCGAGCACGTCGGCGAGGGCCGGCACGCCGTGCGCCGCCAGCTCCTCGGCCGTAAGGCGTGACGCACGGAGGCGCCGCCCCTGGACGCGCCGGAGCGAAGCGTCGTGCAGGACCACGGCTTCGCCGTCGGCGGAGGCCCGCACGTCCAGCTCCAGGCCGTCGACGCCGGGGATCGCGAGGGCCGCCCGGAACGCGGCGAGCGTGTTCTCGGGCACCGATCGGTGATCACCCCGGTGGGCCAGGAGAATCACGGTCAGCCGCCCGCGGCGTCGGCGCCGTCCGAGTCGGCGCCCGGCGTCGCTGCGGGATCCGGGCCGCGGACCGGGATCGCGAACGCGAAGATCGAGCCGACGCCTTCGACCGATTCAGCCCAGATCCGGCCTCCGTGCGCCTCGACCACGTGGCGCGCGATCGAGAGGCCCAGCCCCGTGCCGCCCGCGCCCCGCGTCCGGGCCCGGTCCACCTTGTAGAAGCGCTCGAAGATCCGCGGCAGGGCGGACGCCGGAATGCCCTGCCCTTGGTCCTCCACCGCGACGACGACCTCGCCTTCCGCCGGCGCCACGCGGACCGCCACGAGCGAGCCGGCCGAGCTGAACTTCACCGCGTTGTGGAGCAGGTTGAGAAGCGCCTGACCGATCCGCTCGCGGTCGCCGCGGACGGCCGGCACCGCGTCCGGGGCGTCCACCTCGAGGACCACGCCCTGCCGCTCGGCGAAGAGCCGGATCCGCTCGACCGTGGTCGTCGCGAGGCGCCCCAGGTCGACGTCGTCGACCGCCTCGGGGGCGATCCCCGATTCGATCCGCGACAGGTCGAGCAGCTCATTGACCATCTGGACGAGGTGGCCGGTCTCGACCTCGATCTTCGCCACCCGCTCGGCGGCCTTCGGCGGCAGCGAGCCGGCATCGGCGGCCAGCATCTCGGCGAGGAGGCTGACGGTGGTGAGCGGCGTGCGCAGCTCATGGCTCAGGTTGTCGATGAACTCCGTGCGGATCCGCTGCAGGCGCCGGAGCTCCGAGACGTCCTCCAGGACGATCCAGGCGTCGCCGCCGGGGGTGCGCCGGGCGCGGACGAGGAGCGTCGCTCCGTGCTCGACCCGGACCGTGAGCTCGCCGAAACCGGATCCCGTCTCGAGCGCGATGCGGGCGATCTCCTCGACGTGGTGGTCGGTGAAGGCCTCGAGGACGCTGCGGCCGGCCATGGTCCCGGGACGGCGCCCGACGAGCCGGTGGGCCGCCTCGTTGGCGGCGAGCACGGTCAGGTCCGGCGTGACGCGCACCGCGCCGACGCCGACCAGGTCGACCAGCGTCGCGAGATCGCGGTCCACCGCGGCGGCCCGCTCCTCGGCGGCCGCGAGGCGCGCCTCCAGTGCGGGATCGCTCGCCGGCTCGTCAAGCCGGCGCGCCGGACGCTCGGTCGCGCCACCCCGGGCTCCGCGCCGTTGGAGCATGGCAGCAAGCACGAGCGCGGCCGCCGCGACGAGGGCGAGAAGCGCGCCGTACTCCAGGAGCGCGCCCATCGGGATGTCGGCGCCGGCCGCCCGCCTGCCCGGCCTAGGCCAGGAGGCGCGCTTCGACGGCCTCGAGCGGCTGGATCATCCGCTCGCCGGTGGCGCGGACGGTGACCTCGGCGCCGCCGGCGGCCAGCGAGCGCGGGCTGATCGTGATGATGAGCGGCATGCCCAGCAGCTCGGCGTCGGTGAACTTCACCCCGGGCGACTCGTCGCGGTCGTCCCACAGGATCTCGCGCCCGGCCTCGAGCGCCCGGTCGTGGAGACGCTCGGCGATCTCGGTGACCCGCGGGTCCTTCGCCGCCGACACCGTCACGACGTGGGCCGCGTACGGCGCGACCTCCGCCGGCCAGGCGATGCCCTTCTCATCGTGATGGGACTCGACGACGCAGGCCAGGGCCCGCCCGACGCCGATGCCGTACGAGCCCATGACGATCGGGTGGGCCATGCCGTCCTCGCCGAGATACGTCGCGCCCAGGGCGGTGGTGTACTTCGTACCGAGCTTGAAGATGTTCCCGACCTCGATCCCGTTGCGCAGGATGACGGGCGCGCCGCAGGTGGGGCAGCCGTCGCCCTCGCGGGCGTTCGAGACGTCGGCGACCAGGTCGGCCGTGTAGTCGCGCCCGACGTTGACGTTCCGGTAGTGGAACCCCTCGCGGTTGGCGCCGGCGACCAGGTTCGACGATCGCGCCACCAGCTCGTCGACGAGGACGTAGGCGCCGCGCGCGCCGATCGGCGAGCCGTAGCCGGGCTCCATGCCGGCGGCCTTGATCTCCTCGACCTGGGCCGGCCGGAGCGCCCGGGCGCCCGTCGCGTTGGCCAGCTTCGTCTCGTTGACCTCCACGTCGCCGCGGACGATGGCGGTGATGAGGCGCCCGTCCCCGTCCACGAAAAAGGTCGCCTTGGCAGTCTCCTCGGGGCTGATGCCGAGGAACGCGGCGAGGTCGGCGATCGTCGTCGCCCCGGGGGTCGCCACCTCCTCGAGGGGGAGCGGGTTGTCGCGCGGCGGCTCGGAGAACCGGACCTTCGCCACCTGGCGGTTGGCCGAGTAGCCGCACGTCTCGCAGAGGACCAGGACGTCCTCGCCGAACTCGTTGAGGACCATGAACTCGTGGGCGCCGGAGCCGCCCATCATCCCGACGTCCGAGGCGACCGCGATCGCCCGCAGCCCCAGGCGCTCGAAGATGCGCGTGTAGGCCTCATAGTGCTTCTCGTAGGCGACGTCGAGGCCGCCCTCGTCGAGGTCGCAGGTGTACGAGTCCTTCATGACGAACTCGCGGACCCGGATCAGTCCGCCGCGCGAGCGCGGCTCGTCGCGCCACTTCGTCTGGAAGTGATAGACCATCATCGGCAGCTGCCGATAGCTCTTCACGATGTCGGCCAGCAGGCTCGCGACGACCTCCTCGTGGGTCATCGCCAGGACCATGTCGCGCCCGCCGCGGTCCTTGAAGCGGGCCATCTCCGGGCCGATCTGGTACCAGCGCCCGGTCTCCTTCCAGAGGTCGGCCGGGTGGACCACCGGCATCTCCATCTCCTGGCAGCCGATCCGGTCCATCTCCTCGCGGATGACCTGCTCGACGCGCTTGCTGACGCGGAAACCGAGCGGCAGGAGCGAATAGATCCCGGCGCCCAGCTGGCGGACGTAGCCGGCCCGCACCAGCAGGCGATGGCTGGGCATCTCCGCGTCGGCGGGATCGTCGCGGAGCGTCGTGAAGAAGAGATGGCTCAGGCGCATATGGAAAGGATACCGGCGCGCACGATCGAGCGGCGCGGAGCCTCGCGATGGGTCGCGCTCGTGCGACACTCACGGAACGCAGCGACAGAAGGAGCGGGATCGATGGACGAGATCGGCGAGATGCTGGGCGGCCTGAGCGGCGGCGCCGCCGGCGGCGGCGGCGGCGGCGACATCGTTGGCGCGATCGGCGGCCTCGTGGGTGGCGAGGGCGGCCTGGACGGGCTCGTCAGCCAGCTGGGGCAGGGAGGTCTCGGCGACATCGTCGGGTCGTGGGTGGGCACGGGGCCGAACAAGCCCGTCGAGCCAGAGGCCCTTCGCGCCGCGCTGGGCGACGAGAAGGTGGGTCAGCTGGCCTCCCAGAGCGGACTCTCGGTCGAGGGCTTCCTGCCGATCCTGGCCTCCGCCCTGCCGGCGATCATCGACACGATCACGCCCGACGGCCAGGTCCCCGGCGGCGACGCGACCGCCGGCATCGACCTCGGCGGGCTGCTCGAAGGGCTGTCGTCGGCGGCCAGCGCAGGCCCGAGCTCCCCGCTCGCCGCGCTGGGCGGACTCCTGGGCGGCCCAAAGAGCTGACGACTCGCCGTCGACCAGGGGGGCGTCATGGGGGCGGTAGCCCGTTGGCGTCCGGGTGCCTGGCCGAGAGAAGAGCCCGAGGGAGGTACCCATGAGCGACGCGCCGACGATCGTCGTCGCCGGGATGTGCAACACGAAGAGCGCCGAGATCCGGTTCCTGGCCGAGCAGGTGGCGGCGCACGGCGGCAGGCCGCTGATCATGGACCTCAGCCTCGGCGCCGCCGTCGACTGGGCCGACGTCCCGCTGACCGAGGTGCTCGCCGCGACGGGGACGCCGATCGAGGACGTCTTCGCCGCCCCGCGCGCGGCCGCCATCGAACTCGTAGGCCACGCCGGCGCCGTCAAGATCCTCGAGCTGCACGCTGCCGGCCGCTGCGACGGGATCATCTCGTGGGCCGGGGCGGTCGGGACGACCACGGCGACGCAGGTGATGCGCGCGCTCCCCTTCGGCGTGCCGAAGGTGATGTTGAGCGACATGGCCGCCAGCGACATCAGCCGCTGGATCGGGACCAAGGACATCTACATGGTCAACCCGACGGCCGAGCAGGGCATCAACGTCGTCACACGGCGGGCCGTCGGGAACGCGGCGGCCGCCGTCGTGGCGATGGCGAAGGTGCCGGTGGTCCCGGCCGGCTCGCGGCCGCTCTGCGCGATCACGGCGTACGGCTCGACCACCCCGACCGTCGCGCGTTGCGCGGCGTACATGGAGGCCCGTGGCTGGGACACGGCCATCTTCCACGCCGTCGGTGTCCCGGGGGCGACGATGGAGGACCTCATCCGCTCCGGCCTCATCACGTCGCTCATCGACGTCACGACCGCCGAGCTGATGGGCGGGCACCTCGGCAGCGTGTACCGGACGCCGGACACCTGGGACGGCGAGCGCCTGACGGCCGCCGGCGACGTCGGGATCCCGCAGGTCGTTGTCCCAGGTGGGCTCGACCAGGCGGCTCTCGGCGCTCTCGAGCACGTCCCGCAGCGCTATCTCGACGAGATCGCCGCCGGGCGGCGCGCGGGCGACCGCGACACGGGGCGGCCGTACCTCCACAACGCGAGCGTGACCATCATCGTGCCGACGCCCGAGGAGAGCGTCGAGGTCGGCCGAATCATCGCCGCCCGGCTGAACCGGACCGCGGGGCCCACGGCCTTCGTCGTCCCGCTGCGCGGCCTGTCGGCCTACGACCAGCCCGAGGAGACCGCCTCGCGCGAGCGCGGCTGGGCCGAGGGCAACGGCGACGGCCCCACGTGGGAGCCCGACCCTGAGGTCCCGACGTGGTCGCGGAAGGCGACCCTCATCCGTTCAGCCGTGGAGGCGGGCATCGATCCCGCCAACGACGACCTCGACCTGATCGCCGCCGACATGCACATCCTCGACCCGGAGTTCGCCGACCTCCTCACGCGGGTCATGGGCGACATGCTGGACGGCACCTGGCGGAAGGGCCGCTACCGGGACGTCCCCGGCGTCGTTTCCTGAACGACGGCCGGCAGCGGCGGCGCGACCGGGCGGTCGACCCGGATTCGCTGCGTCAAGCGGCCGCCAGTGGGGCCGCGCGGGGACCGAGCGCGGCCAGCGATCCCCCGCGGGATCGAAAGCCGGTCGGTCGCGCACGAAACCCCGCCCGGAGTGGGCGGTTCGCGCGACCCGCGGCCGGGTTTCGTCCGCGATGACCTCGAGCGTGATCCCCGGGGGGATCGGCAGGGATGGACGCTCGGACGATGGGGCCGTTCAGGCCGCGGCCATCAGCGCCAGCAGGACGCCCCCCGCGACGACGCTGGCGACCTGGCCGGCGGCGTTGGCGCCCATGGCGTGCATGAGCGGGTAGCTCTCGAAGTCCTCCTCCTGGGCGACCCGCTGGACGACGCGCGCGGCCATCGGGAAGGCGCTGATGCCGGCCGCGCCGATGAGCGGGTTGAAGGTCCCGCCGGCGAGCCGGTTGAGGCCCTTCGCGAAGACGAGGCCGGCCGCCGTGTCGAGGCCGAAGGCGAGGATCCCGAGGCCCAGGATGGCCAGCGTGCTCGGCTGGAGGAACGTCGTGCCGACCATCGTCGAGCCGATGGCGAGGCCCAGGAAGAGCGTGACCACGTTCGCGATCTCGTTCGCCGAGGCGTGCGTGAGCCGCTCCACGACCCCCGACTCGCGCATCAGGTTGCCGAGCATCAGCGACCCGACGAGCGGCGTGGCGAAGGGCACGAGCGTCCCGACCAGGAGCGTCACCCCGATCGGGAACAGGAGCCGTGTCCGCCGGCTCACCGACCGGCCGCCGTACGGCATCCGGATCCGCCGCTCCTCGGGCGACGTGAGGGCCCGCATGACCGGCGGCATGATCACCGGCACCAGGGCCATATAGCTGTAGGCGGCGACGGTGATCGGCCCGAGGAGGTGGGGGGCAAGGATGCCGCTGACGTAGATGGAGGTGGGCCCGTCGATGGCGCCGATGATCCCGATCGAGGCGGCCTCCTCGCGGCTGAAGCCGAGCAACAGCGCGAGGATCAGGACGCCGAAGATCCCGAACTGGCCCGCCGCACCCAGCAGGATCATCCGCGGGTTCTCCAGCAACGGCCCGAAGTCGGTCATGGCGCCGATGCCGATGAAGATCAGGAGCGGGAAGAGCTCGTTCTCGATGCCCGCGTCGTAGAGCAGCGTGAGGAGCCCGTCCTCCCCGATCATCGGCGAGAGGGGCAGGTTGGCGAGGAGGCACCCGGCGGCGATCGGCAGGAGCAGGAGCGGCTCGTACTCGCGGACGATGGCGAGGTACAGCAGGACCCCGGCGACCGCGAACATCACGAGGGACTGCCAGGTGAGGCCGGTGATCCCCGCCAGGAGCTGGTCGACGGTGGCGCCGCTCATCCGCCGGCCCGGCTCACCCGGGGGCGCCGAGGCGAACGAGCAGGTCGCCCGGCCCGACGGGCCGGCCGGCCTCGACCGCGATCTCCAGCACGACGGCGTCGCGCGGCGAGCGGATGGTGTTGCGCATCTTCATCGCCTCGAGGACGAGGATCGGGTCGCCGCGGCGAAGCGCGGCGCCGGGAGCGACGAGCACCTCGAGGACGACGCCGGGCATGGGCGCCACGAGGACCTCGGCCCGGCCGCCGGGCGGTGGCGCTCCCGCCGGAGGCAAGCTCCCGGCCGATGTGCCGGCCGATGTGCCGGCCCCGGGGCCCGGGCTCGACGGCGGCGCCGGCTGCGCGATCACGCGCGGCAGCGGGGCCGGCCGCGCCTCCTCCGGCAGGGCGATCTCGGGCGTGATGTCGGCCCCGGGAAGGTCCCCCTCCTCCTCCAGCGTCGCCTCGAACGTGAGCTCGCCGACGGTAACCTCGAAGCGGTCGGCGGCCGCCTGGTGGACGTCGATCGTGAACGACTGGTCGCCGATCGCGACGGTGTAGCGACGCATCGACTACTTCGCCCGCCGGCGCCAGATCTGGCCCTGGCGCATGCGGCCCGCCGCCACCCAGCGGCTCGCGAACAGGAGGCTCCCCGGCCAGTAGCTGCGCATGGCCGGGGCGGCCTGGCGACGGCGCGTCTCGGCGTGGCGCAGGACGGCCACGGTCACGGCCGCGACGAGGCGGGGGTCCATGCCCGCGGGGGCGCCGACGAGGCGAACGGGGCCCGCGGCGGCCGGCACCGCCTCCGCCCCGGAGACGGACATCCCGGGAACGGCGTCCTCGGCGCCGGAGAGCCCCTCGCCGGCCGCCGGCGCCTCCTCGGCCGCCCGGGCCACCTCGCCGGCCGCCGGCCTGGCCACCTCGGCCGCCGGCCCGCTGGCATCGTGGCGCCGCTCGAAGCGCAGGGCCAGCGTCAGCAGGATCCACATGAGCGCGAGCAGGCCGAAGACGATCCCCATCCCGACGACCGTGACGGCGAGGCCGAAGCCGAGGTTCTCCATCGTTCTGCCTAGGCCGGGAAGAGGCCGTGCTTCTTGGGCGGGTTCTGCTGGACCTTCGTCCGCAGGAGCTCCAGCGCCCGGATGAGCCGCGGCCGCGTCTCGCGCGCCTCGATGACCTCGTCGATCTGGCCCACGTCGGCGGCGCGATACGGGTTGAAGAAGGCCTCACGGTAGCGGGCCACGTACTCGGCCTCGGCGGCGGCCGGGTCGTCGGCCGCGCGGACCTCGCGCCGGTACAGGATCCGGACGGCCGCCTCGGCCCCCATGACCGCGATCTGGGCGCCCGGCCAGGCAAACGCGACGTCGGTCCGCATCTGGCGCGACGACATCGCAACGTAGGCGCCGCCCATCGCCTTGCGGGTGACGATCGAGATCTTGGGGACCGTCGCCTCGCAATAGGCGTAGATGATCTTGGCCCCGTGGCGGATGACGCCGCGGTACTCCTGGTCGACGCCGGGCAGGAAGCCCGGGCAGTCCACGAACGTGACGACCGGGATGTTGTAGACGTCGCAGATCCGGATGAAGCGGGCGATCTTGTCGCTGGCGTCGATGTCGAGGACCCCGGCCATGACGGCGGGCTGGTTGGCCACGATCCCCACGGAGTAGCCGTCGAGGCGGGCGAAGCCGACGACCGCGTTGGGGGCGTAGGCGGGATGGATCTCGAGGAAGCTGTCGCGGTCGAAGACCATGGCCAGGACGTCCCGGACGTCGTACGCCTCCGCCTCCTCGGCCGGGATGATCGTGTTGAGCTCGTCGTCCATCCGGTCGGGCGGGTCGTAGGGCGCCACCTGCGGCGGGTCCTCGTTGTTGTTCTGGGGCAGGTAGCCGAGCAGGAGCTTCACGAGCTCGAGGGCCTGCGGCTCGGTGTCCGCGACGAGGTGGGCGACCCCGCTCCGAGCGTCGTGGACGTCCGCGCCGCCGAGCTCCTCGATCGTGACCTTCTCCCCGGTGACCGCCTCGACGACGTCGGGGCCGGTGAGGAACATCGACGAGGTGCCGCTGGCCATCACCACGAAGTCGGTGAGGGCCGGCGAGTAGACCGCGCCGCCGGCGCACGGCCCCAGGATCAGCGAGATCTGGGGGATGACCCCGGACGCCATCACATTGCGGACGAAGACCTCACCGTACGCCGCAAGGCTCGCGACCCCTTCCTGGATCCGCGCCCCGCCGGAGTCGTTGAGCCCGATGAGCGGCACGCCGCTCTCGAGGGCCAGGTCCTGGATCCGGCTGATCTTGTTCGACTGGACCCGGCTGAACGACCCGCCGAGGACGGTGAAGTCCTGGGCGAAGGCTGCCACGCGCCGCCCATTGATCTTGCCGAAGCCGGCCACGATGCCGTCGCCGGGGTAGCGCTGGTCCGCCAGGCCGAATTCCGTCTCGTCGTGGGTGGCGAGGGCGCCCATCTCCTGGAACGAGCCATCGTCGAGAAGGAGCGCAAGGCGCTCGCGCGCGGTCAGCTTGCCGCGGGCGTGCTGCTGGGCGATGCGCTCGGGGCCGCCGCCCTCCAGCGCCCGCGCGCGCATGGCACGCAGGGTCTCGAGATGATCGGTCACGCAATGATCGTGGCCGCTCGGCGGGCACCGGCGCCATGGCCAGATGGCCCGGCGATGGGCCGCCCGGGCACAACGCCTCCGGCCAGATGGCCCGTGGAGCGTGCCCCAGTCGGGTACTCCCGGCCCGACGGGCTCACCATGGGCGGTGAACCCAGCTTCGTCAGCGCAGACTCACCAATCCCGCCGAGGCGTCGGGTCCTGCGATTCCGGCACGCGCGGCGTTAACAAGATCAACATACTGGCGCCATGCAGCGCCGATCCCAGGGTTCCGAGCGATCAGCACGATGACCGCCAGCCTTGTCGTCATCATCGCCCTCGCCGTCCTCTTCGACTACATCAACGGCTTCCACGACACGGCCAACGCGATCGCCACCTCCGTGGCCACGCGCGCCCTTCGGCCGGCGTACGCCATCGCCATGGCGGCCGCCTTCAACTTCATCGGCGCGTTCGCCGGCACGGCCGTGGCCAAGACGATCGGGGCCGGCATCGTCGACGAGACGACGACCACGCAGGCCGTGGTCGGCGCGGCACTGATCGGGGCGATCACCTGGAACCTGATCACCTGGCGCCTCGGCATCCCGAGCTCCAGCAGCCATGCGCTGATCGGCGGGCTCATCGGCGCGACGGTCATCGCTGCGGGCGTCGGCGCCCTCAACATCGAGGGGATCGTCAACAAGGTCCTGGTGCCGCTCTTCACCTCGCCGCTGATCGGGTTCCTCGGCGCGTTTCTCCTGATGGTCGCCCTCTTCTGGATCTTCCAGCGCGCCGACCGGCGGCCGCTGGCCCGGCGCTTCCGGCGCCTGCAGGTCGTGTCCGCCGGGTTCATGGCCTTCGCCCACGGCTCCAACGACGCCCAGAAGACGATGGGCATCATCACGCTCGCGCTCTTCTCGGCCGGCGTGATCCCGACGGTCGAGGTCCCCCCGCAGGTCATCGTCCTCTCGGCCACCGCCATCTCCCTCGGCACAGCTGCAGGTGGCTGGCGGATCATGGCCACGATGGGCCGCCGGGTCGTGGAGCTCGAGCCGATCCACGGCTTCGCAGCCGAGACGACGGCCGCCACGGTCATCTACACGGCTGCCCACTTCGGCATGCCGGTCTCGACGACCCACGTCATCTCCAGCGCGATCATGGGCGTCGGCACCAGCAAGGGCGCCCACGGCGTGCGCTGGGGCGTCGCACGCAGCATCCTCGTCGCCTGGGTCGTGACGCTTCCGGCCTCCGCGACGTTCGGCGCCCTTTCGTGGGTCGTGCTCAACGCGATCGGCATCCGCAACTGACCCAAGACCCAGGAGGTTCCCCGTGGTACGCCTGATCCCGAAGGACGAGGCCTTCCAGGACATCTTCGTCAAGGACGGCGAGAACCTGCTCGAAGCCGCCCGGGCCATCAACGCGCTCTTCTCGGAATTCGACCGGCTCGACGAGCGGGTGGGTGTCATCCAGGCCCTGGAGCACCATGGGGACGAGATCGGCAACGACATCGCGGCGCGCCTGGAGCGCTCGTTCATCACCCCGTTCGACCGCGAGGACATCCACGAGCTCTACACCCGGCTCGACGACGTCGTGGACGGGATCCAGGAAGCCGCCGAGACGGTGGTGATCTACGGGATCGACGCGCCCACCGACGAGGCGCGACGGCTGGCCGGGATCATCGCCGCCCAGGGTGAGCAGCTCCTCGAGGCGCTCCGCAAGCTCGATCGCCTGGAGACGGTCGGAATGCACCTCAAGGCGATCCACGACCTGGAGAATGAGGCCGACGGCGTCTCCCGGGCCGCGATCGGACGGCTGTTCCACGAGGGGGGCGACCCGCTCACCGTCATCAAGATGCGCGACCTGTACAAGGTCCTCGAGGACACGGTCGACGCTGGCGAGGACGCGGCGGAGGTCATCGAGCGGATCGCGGC
The DNA here is from genome assembly GCA_963725875.1 of uncultured Chloroflexia bacterium. Lineage (GTDB taxonomy): Bacteria > Chloroflexota > Limnocylindria > Limnocylindrales > CSP1-4 > CTSoil-043. The sequence continues at coordinate 501,407 of CAVRZZ010000003.1, forward strand.
CAAGCACCAGTAGCCTCGCGGCCGGAGCCGGCGGCCGGCGCGGCGGCGTCAGGCACGAGTGGCCGACGCCGGGCGGGCCGGTGATCCAGGGCGCCCGCCGGGGTCCGGCCGCGGGGCGCCGTCAGGCCGGGCGCCGGAACACGTAGCCGACGCCGCGCACCGTCTGGACCAGCGACGGCGCCGCCGGATCAGGCTCGATCGCCGTGCGCAGCCAGTGGACGTGGACATCCACTGTCCGGGTCTCGCCGGCGTAGTCGTAGCCCCAGACCTGCGCGAGGAGCTGCTCGCGGCTGAAGACCTGCCCCGGGTGGAGGACCAGGAAGGCCAGCAGCTCGAAGACCTTCGGCTTGAGCGGCACGAGCGCGCCGTCGCGCAGGAGCCTGTGGCCCGCGAGATCGACGGTCAGGTCGCCCAGGCTGACGGCAGCGGGGCCTTCGGCAGCCAGCTGCTCGGTGCGCCGCAGGAGCGCGCGGATCCGCGCCGTCAGCTCGCGGAGGCTGAACGGCTTCGTCACGTAGTCGTCGGCGCCCAGCTCCAGGCCCAGGACCTTGTCGATCTCCGAGCTCTTCGCCGTGAGCATGAGGATGGGGACGCCCGACTCCCGGCGCAGGATCCTGCAGACCTCGACGCCGGAGAGCTCCGGGAGCATCAGGTCCAGCACGACCAGCTCGGGGCGATGCTCCCGGAACTGCGCCAGCGCCTCGCGTCCGTCGGCAGCCGTGACCACGCGGAAGCCGTCGGCGTCGAGCGCCTCGGCCACCGTTTCGCGCAGGGTCGGCTCGTCGTCCACGACGAGGATCGTGCGGGCCATCATCAGCAAGGATAGGGGCCGTCGTTATCGGCGCGTTGGCGGACTGTTAACAGCGCGCCGCGCGGAGGGTTCGCGCGTCGGGGGTGCGGCGTCGTGGCGTGGTCGTGGCGTCGTGGGCGCGGCGTCGGGGGTGCGGCGTCGTGGCGTGGTCGTGGCGTCGTGGGCGACGCGTCGACGGCGTCGTCGCGTGGTCGTCGCGTCGTTGCGCCCGATGCAGGATCCCGACCACGCGTTGCACCAGATGACAACAAGCGACGAGGACGGCTGGGAGCCCGTCGTGTGTGCGCCATGGGCACGGGGCCGCGGCAGTGCGTCGCCCCCCTTCCCGAAACGCAACCTCGCGACGCGCCGACGAGCGGGGCGCCGGCCAGCTCGTCGCGTGTGTTCAGCTGGTGCAACGGCACCGCACGTATGGCCGCCGCGGGGCGCTGCACCGCGCCGAGCGCGCAACGGCCCCGCGCGAACGGCCGCCGCGGAGGAGACCCGCGCCGGATCAGGCCGGGCGTTCCCGGAAGAACTCGGTGAAGGAGCGGCACCGGCCGTCGGCGTCGAACTCGAGCAGGAAGCAGTTGTCGTACGTGCCGGCCACGGCCGTGCGCGTCCGGTCGGTCCAGTAGCGCGACCAGCCGGTGGCGACGGCGCGTGGGCCGTCGACGGCGTACGGCTCGTAGTGCGCCGCGTACGTGCCTGGATCGTCGCGCCCGCTCGCGGTGCTGCCGGGCTCGGGGTCGATCCACGAGGCCACGATCGCGGCCCGCCCGACGATCGGCGCCTCGGCCGGGTGGTAGCGGTACTCCGCGGCGTCGCCGAAGAGGTCGCCGATCGCGGCGGGGTCATACGCCTCCCAGGCGTCGACATACCGGTCGAGCCAGCGCTGGACATCGTCGTGCGTCATCGATGCTGCCTCCCCGCGGCGGGACGGCGGCCCGTCCACGCCGCGCTGCCGCGGACGCCCGCCGTCGTCAGGCCGGCGACTCCGCCTCCAGGGCCCGGGCCGCCCGGTCGAGGCGCGCGAGCGTCCGCTCGCGACCCAGGGCCACCATCGAATCGAAGAGCGGCGGCGTCGCCGTCTTGCCCGTCAACGCCACCCGGATGGTCATGAACAGGTCGCCGGCCTTCCAGCCGTTCGCCTCGGCCATGGCCCGCAGGGCCGCCTCGAGCGCCTCCACGGTGAACCCCTCTGGCCCCGCCGCGTCGATCGCGCGGCCGGCGGCCGCGAGCCCCGCCCGCGCGGTGCCCCGCTCCCAGCGCTTGGGGACGAGGAGCGCGGGATCCAGGTCGACCGCGTCCGTGAAGAGGAACCCGACGACGTCGCCGATCACGCCGAGGACCGGGAGCCGCTCGCGGACCAGCGGCAGGAGGGCGGCGATCTCGGCCGGCTCCGGGTTACGGTCGATGCGCCCAACGACCCAGTCGGCCTCCAGGAACGGGGCGAGCCGGTCGACGAGGACGTCGTCCGCCAGGCGCCGGATCCACTGGCCGTTGAGCCACTCGAGGCGCGCTCGATCGAAGATGGCGCCGCCCTTCTGCACGGCCCCGAGGTCGAAGCGCTCGACGATCCCGTCGAGCGAGAGGACGTCCTCCTCCGTCCCCGGGGACCAGCCCAGGTACGCCAGGTAGTTGACGAGCGCCTCGCGGACGAAGCCCTCGGCGATGTAGTCCTTCACCGCGGTCTGGCTCTTGCGCTTGCTCATCTTCGTGCGGTCCGCATTGAGGATGAGCGGCAGGTGGGCGAAGACCGGCTCCGGGTGGCCCAGCGCCCGGAAGAGGAGGATGTGCTTCGGCGTGTTCGACAGGTGGTCCTCGCCGCGGATGACGTGGGTGATCCCCATCGCCGCGTCGTCGACCACGACCGTGAAGTGGTAGAGCGGCGTCCCGTCGGCCCGGACGATCACGAGGTCTCCGCCGAGGGCGCCCGTGTCGATCTCGACATGGCCCCGGACCAGGTCGTCGAAGGCGACGATCCCAGGCTCGACCCGGAAGCGGATGGCTGGGCGACGGCCCTCGCCCTCGCGGGCGGCGCGCTCCCCGGGGGTCAGCGTCGCGCAGCGGCCCACGTACCGCGGCGGCTGCCTCGCGGCCTCCTGCGCCCGGCGATCGGCCTCGAGCTCCTCGGGCGTGCAATAGCAGGGGTAGGCCCGGTCCTGCGCCAGCAGCTGCGCCGCGGCGTCGGCGTACCGGGGGAGCCGCGCCATCTGGCGGTAGGGCCCGAACGGGCCGCGCTCCTCGAGACCGCCGGCGGCGGGCCCCTCGTCCCACTCCAGGCCGAGCCAGTGGAGGTGCTCGAGGATGTCGCGCTCGAAGCCGACCGTGGAGCGAGCCTGGTCGGTGTCCTCCAGGCGGAGGATGAAGGTCCCGCCCACGTGGCGGGCGTAGAGGTAGTTGAAGAGCGCCGTGCGGGCGGTCCCGATGTGGAGCGGGCCGGTGGGGCTGGGCGCGATGCGAACGCGGGCGTCGGGCATGCCGCCAGTCTACGGGGCGTGCCGGCCCGCGGCCGCGGTCAGGATGCTGGCCCCGCCGCCGATCACCTCAGGCGCGACGCACGCCCTCCGGTACGTGATGGAAGAGCGCCGGGTTGGCCTCGCCGCGCAGGACGTGGACCAGACCGGCCGGCCGCAGGCCGAGCGTGGCCCGACCGATGGGTCCCTCCAGCGTGATCGCGTCGAGGGACTGCGAGCGGGCGAGGATCGTCACGTGGGCGCCGGGCGTGAGCCCCCGAGCCTCGAGGTAGGACAGGAGCGCCGGATCCTCCTCGGCTGCCTCGGTGATCCGGTAGACCGTGGCCCGCTCCCCCGCCTCGATGTCGGCGAGCGGGATCCCGGCGGGGCGGCGCTCCGCCGCGGCGAGGTCGATGGGGTTCCCGTGCGGGCACGTCTCCGGGTGACCGAGCATCTCGTCCAGGCGCGCCTCGACGCGCGGCGAGATCGCGCCCTGCAGGCGCGCCGCCTCAACGTCCGACTCGGCCCAGCCGAGGCCCACGACGGTCGTCAGGAGCCACTCCAGCAGGGCGTGGCGGCGGAAGATGGCGTCGGCCGCGGCCCGGCCGGGGGGCGTCAGGAGCAGCTCGCGACCCTCGCCCTGCGCCACGAGCCCGTCCGCACCGAGGCGCCGGACCATCTCGCTGGCGGCCTGCGTGGTGACGCCAACCTGGCGGGCGACGTGGGCCGTCGTCACGCGGCAGCCATCGCCGGCCGCAACGCGGAGGGCGAGAAGGTACTCCTGGGCGGCGCTCGACAGATCGGAAGGGGCGCGGCGAGTCACCCGCTGATCCTACGCCGCCGCGGCCGCGGCAGCGCCTGCCTCATGCGCCGGGCCGCCACGGGTACGGCGCGATGCGCCCCGCTCCGACGACGAAGACACCAGCGGCCCAGGCGAGGGCTGCGAGGACGACCGCGGCCTCCGGCGCGGGGCCACCGGGGACGAACGGGCCGCCGAGCGCGGCGACCACGGCGACGATGGGCAGCGCGGCGAGCGCCAACGCAAGGCCTCCGCCGGCCAGGGCCCAGGCCGCCCGCGGGACGAGCGCCAGCGTGGCGGCGCCGGCCGCCTGCAGCGGGACCGTCGCGACGAGCCCTCCGGGGAGGCCGGCGGCGGCGGCGGCCAGGGCGAGGCCGGGGACGAGCCAGCCGGCGATCGCCAGCGCAACCCGGGCCGGGATGCCGGGGCCGTGGGCAGCCGGGATGACCGCGCCGGCCCCCGGCGACGCTGCCGGGCGCGCGGGTGTCACGTTCGGGCGAGGTGCCCGCCAAGGTGGATCGGCCGGTCCGGGACCGGGCCGGTCGTCCGAGGCGCGCTCAGCCTCGTTCGAGGACTCGTCCTGGGCGGGCGGCCCGCTCGAGGGCCAGCCGTGCTCGAAGGCCGGGCGGGCCGCGCCGGGCGGCGAGGCCGCCGTCCACGCCTGGGATCGCCACGACGGCGGCAGGTCGTCGGCGGGCGGAGTGGCGGCGTTCGGGTCGGGTCGCGGCTCCCCGGGCCGGGTGCCGGGTGGAGCGTCCGCGGCTGTCTCGCCGGGCGGCGTGTCGAACCCCCCGTCCGGCGCGTTGAACCCTCCGTCCGGCGTGTTGAACCCCGCGTCCGGCGTGTCGAGCGCCTCGTCCGGCGCGGGACCTGTACCCGCTCCGGCCCGACGCCGCGCACGTGCCTGGTACTCCGGCCCGTGCTTGCGTGGGTCCGCGTACTCCCTGGGGTTGAGGGTCCAGTACGTGCCCGACGACGGTCCGTACCAGCTCGCCCCGCCCCAGTCCGGCTCGAAGGCCTCGCCGGCCTCGTCGTAGGACGTCGAGCCGAGCGTCGCACGACGGCGGTTCGAGGAGCGTCGGCCGGGCGGAGTACCGCCGGCGGCCGGCCGGCCTCCACTCGTCCGGGCGGCGCCGGCACCGGTTGTGCCGGTTGCCCCGGCTGACCCCGCGTCCTCGCCCGACCCTGGCTCGCCCCGTGGGGCGCCCCCCGTCCCGTCCCCCGGCCCGCGGTCCGGGCGTCGGGCGCTTCCACCCCGGGGTCGGCGCGCCCACTCCGTGCCCGGTGCGGGGCCCCGAGCGCTGGCCCACGGTCCCTCCGACCCGGGTCCCCCGCCGGCTGCCGCGGGACGGTCCGGTTGCGCGGGGCGCCGCGTCGTCCGAGCCGGCCGGCCGGCCGTGGTGCCGGGCAGCGGTCCCCCGGATCCGCCGACGAGCGTCTCGTAGGCGGCCTGGATCTCGAGGAACCGGTCGACCGAGCCCTGGGCGGCGTCCGGATGATGGCGCTTGGCGAGGGCGCGATAGGCGCGCTTGATCTCCGCCTCGGTCGCCTCGCGGGCGACGCCGAGGACGCGATGCGGATCTGCGCCGTTCGTTCCCACCTGGCTCGACATCCCTCGTCCGGGGCACCCCGCGCCCCCGCCCCCGGTTCGGCCGAGAGTCCCCCGCGGCTTGCCCTCAGGTCCGGTGCAGGACGCTCAGCCGACGAGCTCCCCGACCGGCGCGAGGTCGAACCCGGCAACCGTCTCCGCGGCGATCCGGCCGTGCGGGTCGAGCTCGACCGGGCGATGGTACCGGGCGAGGACGCGGAGGGCCTGACCCTCGAGGACGCCGGCCAGCCGGAGCGCCTCGACCGACGCCGCCCAGGTCGCCCGCTCGAACCCGGCGCCGTCCTCGACCTTGACGGCCAGCGCCGAGCCGCCGGTCCCGGTCGCCCGGTCCGGGAGCACCCCAATCCCCCGCAGGCCCTCCGCGCCGCCCTTGACGACGAGCCGGCCCGGCAGGGCCTTCATGAGCGACGTGTCCAGGCGCTCGCGCGTCCCACCGACGATCTCCGGGTAGGCCACCATGGCGTCGCGGATCGTCCGCAGATGGCTCGCGAGGCCCCGGCGCGGGTCGTCGGCCGGGATGCCGTCCGGATCCGCGAGGAGCACGTAGGCGCGGGCGACCGTCGCGAGCGGGAACGCGAAGGTCTCCACCCCGCACCCGTCGATCGCCCTGCGGAGGCGCTCCGGCGTCGACCCGAAGGCACGGGCCACGACCGCCCGCACCGCCACCTGCGCGGGGTGGCCGGGGTTCCAGTAGTCCTCCAGGCTCCAGTCGCCGAGGCGGGCGAGCAGCAGCATCGCCGCGTGGTACCCGGAGCACTGGTGGCGCACCGGGCCGGCCTTCTCGCCGTCGCGCGAGAGGCGCGCCGCGGTGAGCGGGTCGAGCGGCGCCCGCCCGACCCCGCAGGCAAGGAGCGACTGCGTCAGCCCTGAGCGACGGAAGATCGCCTGCAGGGTGCGCACGTGGAGGTCCTCGCCCGAGTGCGAGCTGGCCATGAGGGCGATCTCGGCCGGGATCAGGCCGAAGTCGCGGAAGCCGCCGGCCTCGGCGAGCGCGACCAGGGCGAAGGGCTTGACGCACGAGCGCAGGGTGACCTCGGCCTCGGCGTCGCCGGCGACGTGGGTGACACGGCCGGTGACGTCCACCCGCACGACGTGGCCCCGGTGGACGCTCTCCACGATCTCGCCGCGGACCTGGCGCGCGAGGACGGGCGGTGCCTTGCGTGGGTCGCGCGCGGCGCCGGCGGCTGGACGAGTTGCCCGTGGGGCCCGGGTCGATGGCATGCTGGACCGAGGATAGCGCGGGCCGCGACCCGAGGATGGCCCACAGCGCCGGCGCCGGCGCGCGCCGGCGCATGCCCGCGCCCGCGCGTCCTGCGCGCCCCGCCGCCGGTCGCACCCGGTGCTAGGATCGGCCCGGTCGGATGCCCTCGTCCCGGGCTGCCGGCCGCGCCGACCGCCCGCCCAACGCCCGAGGTGCGCGCCCGTGTCCGACAGCCATCCCACCCCGCCGGCCCTCCACGTCTCCCGCCACCCTGCCGTCCTCCACAAGCTCGCGATCCTGCGCGACGAGAAGACGGAGCCGAAGAAGTTCCGTGAGGTCGTTCGCGAGCTCTCCTGGCTTCTGGGCTACGAGGCCCTTGCCGACGCCCGCCTCCGGCCGATCCGCGTGCGGACGCCCCTCGAGGAGGTGGACGCCCACGAGCTGGGCGACCGCATCGGCCTGGTCCCGATCCTGCGCGCCGGCCTCGGCATGGTCGACGCCATGCTCGAGCTGATGCCGACGGCCCAGGTCTGGCACCTCGGGCTCTTCCGCGACGAGCGGACCCTGCGGCCCGTCGAGTACTACAACAAGCTCCCGGACTCCGCGACCGTCGACCTGTGCCTGATCCTCGACCCGATGCTCGCCACCGGCGGCTCCGCCACCGCGGCGATCGACGTGCTCAAGCGCTGGGGGGCCAGCCGGATCAAGCTCATCAACCTGATCGCCGCGCCGGAGGGCGTGGCCGCGGTGAGCGCGGCCCACCCGGACGTCACGATCCACTGCGCGGCCCTCGACCGCGAGCTCAACGACAAGGGCTACATCCTGCCGGGCCTCGGCGACGCGGGCGACCGCCAGTTCGGGACGGGCCAGCGCGACTGACCCGAGTCGTCGCCGTCGCCACCGCGGAGGCCCTTCTTCATCACACTCAGACGTGGGGCGCGACGCCCTCGGCAAGCTGCTGCATCAGGTCGACCTGCGCGTCGTACGCCAGGAGCGGGAAGTGGCTCCGGGCGACGAACTCGAGGGGCACCCCGGCTTGCGTGCGGATGTCGAGCAGGGCCTCGACGAGCTCGTCCGGGGTCCCGGCGTACGTCGCCCGGCCCTTCACCAGCTCGTCGTCCGGGCCACTGAACGGCGGCGGCGAGGGCGGCGGAAGCGGCCGGGTTGCCGAGGCCTCCATGTCGGAGTACTTCCACTGCATCGCCCAGAGCGCATCGCGGTAGCGGGCGAGCGCGTCTGCGCGCGAGGCGCCGGGCAGCAGCACCGAGTAGTGGACGAACCGGAAGGTCGCCGGGTCGCGGCCGATGCGCTCGCACTCGTCGAGCACCCAGCGCACCTGCTCGACGAGCTTCTCGACCGGGGCGTTCGCGAAGATCCCGTCCGCGAGTCGGGCGGCGCGGCGGATCGCGGGCTCCGCGCCACCGCCGACGAGCACCGGGATCGGCGTCGACGGCCGGGGCCGGACGGCGAGCGTCGGGAGGTCGAAGACGGCGCCCTGGTGGGTGAACGGCTCGCCGCTCCACGCCTGCGGGAGGATGCGGAGGATCTCGTCCATGGCTGCACCGCGACGGCGCGCGTCGGCACCGAGCCCCGCGTACTCGACTTCCGACCACCCGAGCCCGAGGCCGAGGATCAGCCGCCCGTGGCTGAGCAGCTGGACGGTCGCCGCGTCCTCCGCCAGGCGGAGCGGATGGTGCATCGGCGCGAGGACGACGCCGGTGCCGAGCTCGATCCGCGTGGTTGCCTGCGCGAGCGCCGCGCCGACCACGAGGAGCGAGGGCATGTACCCGTCATCGACGAAGTGGTGCTCGGTCGTCCAGACGGACGTGAAGCCGAGCCTCTCTGCCTCGACGGCCAGGCGAACCGTCTCGTCGTAGGCACGCATCCAGTCGGTCTCGCCCGGCCGAAGCTGGGCGCTGAGGAGTCCGAAGCCGAGTCCCATGGTTGCCGACGATAGCAGCCCGCGCGCCCGCGCGCCCACGCGGCGCACGTCCGGCCTGCGACGTGCTCGGAGGTGCCGTCCGACCGTCGGCGTCCTGGTCCCGCACGGCGCCGTGCGGCGGATCGACGCCCCGGCCCCCGGCAACTGCTCGCCCTGATCGACCGCCGGGCGCCCGCCGGCACCGCTGACGCGCGGACGTGCGTCTCGCGCGACGAGCAACAGTTGGCCCTCGGTCAGCCCCGTGCCCGTGGGTTCGGCCCGACCCCGTCGCCCGTCAGACCGCGCCCGGCGACGTGAAGCCGTAGTGCCGCCACGCCGGCCTGTCGAGCCGCTGGAGCCGGCCCCCGGCGCGCCGAACCCAGTGCCGGCCCGACGCGTCGGTGAACGCGAGCTCGATGGCCGGCCGCTCCCCGTCCCCGGAGCGTGCCCACGCCGGCAGCTCGAGGTCGGCCCGCCCGGGCGGCAGCAGGGCGAGCATGGCCGGGGTGGACGGTTCGGGCGAGTCGAGCCGTCCGTCCGGGGACGCCTCGTCCCGCCGCAATCTCGCGACCCACTCCTCGCCCGAGCCGGGCGCCGTTCCTGCGGTCGCGACGACCCAGGCGACGACGCTGAAGACGGGCAGCTCGGACCCGTTCAGCGCCGCCCCCGTCTTGCCGGCGCCGGTCGCCCGGATCCGGCCCGCGACCATCGCCGCCTGGCCCTGGTCCCGGCCGACGACCTCGAAGTACACCGTCCACGCCACCCCGGCGATGATGCCGGCGAGGATGCCGAGGATCAGCGGGAGTGGCGTCTCGAAGGCGGCTTCCACGTGCTCCCCGTGCTGCCCTACCGGGTCACGGCCTCGTCGGCCAGGTCGAGCGCGCCGTCGATGATCGCGAACGCCTCGCCCAGCTGCTCCTCCGTGATGCACAGCGGCGGGTTCGTGTGGATCGCGTTGTTGACGACCATCGTGTACAGCCCGTTCTCGCGCAGGTGCCTGGCGACCGCCTTCATCTCGTCCGAGGTCCCGTTGAACCCCGTCATCGGCACGTACGGGTCGCGGCTCCGGGCGAGCTCGATGATCCCGAACAGCCCGATGTTGCGGTGCGTCCCGACGCTCGGATGCTTCGCGGCGAGCCGCTCGTGATGACGGCGCATCACCGCGCCCATCCGGGTGGAGTTGCCGAGCAGGTCGTCCTCTTCGTAGACGCCGATCGTCGCGAGGGCCGCCGCCAGGCTCACCGGGTGGCTGCTGTACGTCAGGCCGCCGTAGAACATCTTCGTCTCGAAGGCCTCGGCGATGCCGTGACGCATGGCCACCGCGCCGAGCGGCAGGTAGCTCGAGGTCAGGCCCTTGGCCATCGTCATCAGGTCCGGCACGACGTCCCAGTGCTCCACGGCGAACCATTTCCCCGTCCGCCCGAAGCCCGCCATCACCTCGTCGCAGACCATGAGGATGCCGTAGCGGTCACAGATCTCGCGGACCCCCTGGAGGTATCCCTCGGGCGGGATGAGGATTCCGTTCGTCCCGACGACCGTCTCCAGGAAGACCGCGGCGATCGTGTGCGGACCTTCGTAGAGGATCACGTCCTCCAGGCCCTGGAGCGACTCTGCCACCGGGCGGGGGTCCTTCTCGCCCCACTTGTGCGTGTCCGGGTAGCGAACCACCCCGTAGATCCCGGGCTCGTTCGCCCAGCGCCGGTAGTCGCCCGTGAGCGTCATCGCGCCGAGCGTCGCGCCGTGGTAGCTGCGGTACCGGGCCAGGATCTTCGTGCGGCCGGTGTGGTGGCGGGCCAGCTTGATCGCGTTCTCCACCGCCTCGGCCCCACCGAGCGTGAAGAAGACCTTGTCCAGGTCGCCGGGCATGATCTCGGCCAGCTTCGCCCCGAGCCGGGCCCGGATCTCGGTGACGAAGGCCGGCTGCACGTACTGCAGCTTCGTGGCCTGCTCGGTGATCGCGTCGATGACCCGCCGGTCGCCGTGGCCGATGTTGACCGACATCAGCTGGGCGTTGAAGTCGATGATCCGGCGACCCTCGGGGGTGTAGAGGTAGATCCCCTCGGCGTGGTCGATCGCGATCGGGTCGAGCGCGCCCTGCACCGACCAGCTGAAGAACGTGTGGGCCCGCGAGAGACGGACGATCTCCTCGCTGGTCATGGAGCCGGGCGCGGTGCTGATACCCATCGAATCCTCCGTTCCGGGCGACACCGGCCGCCCGCCTGGTCACGTTGCGGCGTCGCTGTCCCTGGCGTCGCTGCCATTACAGCACGCGAACCCGCTCGGCGGGCGCCCGGGCCGTCACGACCGCGGCCCCGGCTCGAAGCGCCCCCGACGGGGGCGGCCTGGATGCCGACGGGTGCCCGGACTACTCCGAGCGAGCCCCGGCGTAGCCCTCCGCCTCCTCCTCGTAGCCGCCATGGTAGTCGGCGTCGCTCGGGCGCTCGATCTCGGCGTGGGGGACCACACTGCCGCGGCGGAGGCCGCGGAAGTCGGCCAGCGACGTCCAGCCGCGGTCGGCGTTCCGCTCGAGGAACGCGGTCATCCCGCGCGTCAGCTCGGCGATGACGTTGGGCCCGATGGCGTGGTCGAGCATCGCGGCGGTGGCCACCTGCACGGTGCCGCAGCCCAGGAGGAAGTAGTTGAGGGCGTGCTCGAACGCCGAGATCCCGCCGATCCCGGAGAACTCCCGGTCCGGGAACGCCTGGGCCAGCTGGGCCATCTTGGCCAGCGACTGGGGCAGGATCGCCGGCCCGCCGAGGCCGCCGGACGCGACGTAGCCGTCGACGTTGACCTCGAAGTCGAGGGTCTCGGCGCTGATGAGCGGCAGGGATGGGAACGTATTCGAGGAGGAGATCGCGTCGGCGCCGCCGAGGAACGTCGCGGCGGCCTCCTCCACGATGTTCGCCGTCGCCGGGGTCAGCTTCACCCAGACCGGGACGCGCGCGACCTCCTTGACTGCCTGCGTGGACACGGAGCACAGGACGGGGTCCTTGCCGACGTTCGCGCCCATGTCGACGCGGTCCATGTGGGGACACGAGAAGTTCAGCTCGATGGCGTCGACGCCCGCATCCTGGACGCCGCGGACGAGGACTTGCCACGCCTCGAGCTCCTTGTCGTTGCCGGAGCCGGCCATGATCGAGGCCACGAGCACCCGGCTCGGCCAGGCCCTCTTCACCGCCTCGAGACGGGGGATCCACCAGTCGAGCGGCTTGTCGGAGATCAGCTCCCAGTTCCACGAGGCCATGAGCGTCGAGTCCGGCCGCTTCGCCATCGAAAGGCGGCCGCCGGCGTTGTCGGCGCGCAGGAACTTCGTCTTGGGGCCGCGGACGTTGACCACGGGATGCAGGCCGATCGTCTTCGTGACGACGCCGCCCCAGCCGGCCTCGTAAGCCCGAAGGATGTTGCTCTCGGACTCGGTCGGCGGCGCCGATGCGAGCAGGAACGGGTTCTCGAACCGGATGCCCGTGAAGACGGTCGAGAGATCGGCCATGGGGACGCTCCTTCCGGCAGGCTGAAGACACGCATGGTCGAGCGGGGCGCGACACGACAGTAGGGCCGGATGGCCCTATCGCTCGACCGCGGCCCGCACGGCGGAACGCGGCACGTTCGTGCGACAGGTCCGGACGGCAGGTCCAGAGTCACCCTCCGGACCTTGCCGGGGCGGAGGATACTGACGATGATCGGCGGACCGGGGTCGCGACACGAGTCCGGCCGATCCGTCTGCGCCGGCCACCGTGACCCGCGCGTCCTGTCGCAGCGCCCAGAGGAGACACCGCCCATGACCACCGAAGTATCCAGCCCGAAGGTCGAAGAGGCGCCGACGCCGCTGCCGATCCTGTCCCACTGGATCGCCGGCGCGCCCGTCGAGGTCCTGCCCGAGCAGACCGGCCCGATCTACAACCCGGCCACCGGGCAGGTCTTCGCCCGCGTGCCGCGCGGCGGCGCCGCCGAGGTCGATCGCGCGGTCGCGGCGGCCAAGGCCGCCTTCCCGGCCTGGCGCGACACGCCCCTCATCGCCCGCAGCCAGGTCTTCTTCGCCTTCCGCGAGCTGATGTGGCAGCACCGCAAGGAGATGGCCGAGCTCATCACCCGCGACCACGGGAAGACGTTCCCCGACGCCTTCGCCGAGGTGACCCGGGGCCTCGAGACCGTCGAGTTCGCCTGCGGCCTGCCGACCCAGCTGGCCGGCCTGATGACCCCCAACGTGGCCACCAGCGTGGACGCCTTCACCCTGCGCGCGCCGCTCGGGGTGACCGCCGCCATCGCGCCCTTCAACTTCCCGGCCATGGTCCCGCTGTGGATCTACCCGATCGCGCTCATGTGCGGCAACACGTTCGTCCTCAAGCCCTCGTCCCACACCCCGGGCGCCATCCAGCTGCAGGCCGAGCTGTGGCAGGAGGCCGGCGGCCCGGACGGGACCTTCAACGTCGTGTACGGCGGCCGCGAGGCGGTGGCAGGGATCGTCGAGCACCCCGACATCGCCGCCATCCAGTTCGTGGGCAGCACCGCCGTCGGGCGCTACGTCTACGAGGAGGGCACCAAGCGCGGCAAGCGGGTCGGGTCCTTCACGTCGGCCAAGAACGCCATGCTCGTCCTGCCCGACGCCGACATGGAGCTGACCGCCGACGCCGCGGTCGCGAGTGGCTACGGCTCCGCCGGCGAGCGCTGCATGGCCCAGACCCTCCTGATCGCGGTCGGCGACGCGGCCGACCGGCTGCGGCCGCTCATGCTCGAGCGGATCGCGAACCTGAAGGTCGGCCCCGGCATGGAGCCCGGCATGGACATGGGCCCGATCTACACCAAGGAGCACCGCGAGAGCGTCATCCGCTGGATCGACAAGGGCGAGGCCGAGGGCGCCGAGCTCGTCGTCGACGGCAGGCCCTTCGTTCACCCCACGAACCCCGACGGCTTCTTCCTCGGTGTCACCCTCTTCGACCACGTCACCCCGGGCATGGAGATCTACCAGGAGGAGATCTTCGGGCCGGTCCTGGGCATCGTCCGGGCAAAGACCTACGACGAGGCGATGGGCCTCGTCAACGGCCACAAGTACGCCAACGGCACGGCGATCTTCACGACCGACGGCGGCGCCGCCCGGCGCTTCAAGCTCGAGGTCGAGGTCCCGATGATCGGGGTCAACGTGCCGATCCCGGTCCCGGCGGGCTATCTCTCGTTCGGCGGCGCCAAGGAATCCTCGTTCGGCGACCTCGCCATGCGCGGCGAGGACGGCGTGCGCTTCTTCACCCAGCAGAAGATGGTCACCGAGCGCTGGCCGGAGCCCGGCCGCCGCGCGGCCCTCTCCCTGGTCTTCCCCGGCAACAGCTGAGCCGCCGGGCACGGACCCGGCGGCGGGAAGCCGCCGCCGGGTCCCGCGGTCGAGCAAGAAGGGGCCCCTCCACGCGGAGAGGCCCCTTCGCTGTATGCCCGCCTCCGCGGGCCGTCCGGTTGTCCGTCAGGCGGCGGGTGCCGGCTCCGCGACGGCGGTCTGTGCCTCGATGTGCTTCCTGCCCACGGTGACCGTGAGGACGCCGTACAGGACGAACGCCACGGCCAGGCCCACGGCCCAGCTGTAGTCGTAGAACGGCTTGAGGAACGGGATGAGGCCGTCCGCCGGGAACGGCTTCCCGTCGGTCTGCGAGTACGCCCCGCCGATGGCGATGACGACGCCGAGCAGCAGCGAGACCACGGCGATCCAGTTCCAGCCCTTGGCGTACCTGTAGACGCCGTCGGCGCGGTACAGGTCCGCGAGCTTGAAGTTCTTGCGGCGGACCCACCAGTAGTCGGCGATCAGGACGCCGGCGATGGGGCCGGTCGCGCCGCCGTAGGTGCCCAGCCACGTCCAGATGTACTGGTTGGGATCGGCCAGCAGGTTCCAGGGCATGATCAGGACGCCGAGGATGCCCGTGATGATGCCGCCGGTCCGGAAGGAGATCATCCGCGGCCAGGCGTTCGAGAAGTCGTAGGACGGGCTCACGACGTTCGCGGCGACGTTGGTGGTCAGCGTCGCGAGCGCAAGCGCGAGCAGCATGATGACCAGGGCGATCGGGTTGTCCAGCCTGCCGGTCAGCGCGACCGGATCCCAGATCTCCTTGCCGAACACGATCACGGTCGCCGACGTGGTGAGCACGCCCACCAGCGGGAACAGCGTCATCGTGGTCGGCAGGCCGACCACCTGGCCGATGGTCTGGTCGCGCTGGCTGCGCCCGAACCGGGTGAAGTCCGGCATGTTGAGCGACAGCGTGGACCAGAAGGCGATCATGCCCATGAGGGAGATCGGGAAGATCTTCCAGAAGTCGGCGCTCCAGCCCAGCTTGCCGGGCTGCTCGACGACCGGGCCGAGCCCGCCGGCCTGGGCGACCATCCAGACCATGAGGCCGAGGAAGACGACGATCAGGAACGGGGCGGCCCAGGACTCGAACCGCTTGATCGCCTCCATGCCCCACAGGATGATCACGATGTTGAGGGCCCAGAAGATGGCGAAGCAGAGCCACATGGTCCACGGCTGGGCGGCCGCGTCGCCGATGCCGAGCGAGATCGTCGCAGCCTGCGTCCAGCCAGCGGCGTCTCCCGTCAGCGTCTTGAGCAGCGCCCCGACCACGGCGAACAGCGCCGTGCCGCCGATCCAGGTCTGGATGCCGAACCAGCCGCAGGCCACGAAGGCGCGCATCAGCGCCGGCAGGTTGGCCCCGTAGGTTCCGAACGAGGCCCGCGCCACGACCGGGTACGGGATGCCGTACTTGGTCCCGGCGTGGCTGATCGCCAGCATCGGGATGAGCACCAGGACGTTGGCGAGGAAGATCGTGAACAGCGCCTGGTACCAGGCCATCCCGAGGGCGATCAGGCCGGAGGCCAGCAGCCACGTCGGGATGTTGATCGCCATGCCGACCCACAGGGCCAGGTAGTTGTAGGTGGTCCAGGTCCGCTTCTCGATCGGGACCGGGGCCAGGTCCTCGTTGTGGAGCCGCGATTCTTCCGAGCGCCGCATCGACCTCGGGCAGGAGCTCCACGCGCCCGTCGGGCCTGATGACCTGTTCTTGTATCGCCACCGAAAACGCCTCCCTCCGCAGTTGTCCCTCAGCGGTTGATGTCTCGGATCGGTGAACATGCGCCGTCGTTCGACTCGGACCCTGGCTGGCGCCTCCTCTCGCCCCTCTCCGTGCGCGTCGCGCGGGCCCCCGGCGCGGGGCCGGGCAACGCGGCGATCTCCCCGCGCATCCTACGCAATCGCGCAAGCCCGCAGGAGGGGCAGGCGCACCCGCCGAGAGACGATCCCGCAGGGCGGACCGCGCGAGACGGAGCACCTCCAGGACGCGGGATGGGGCATCCACGGCCTCCCGCCGGTGTATCCTCGGGCGACCGTTCGTCGTTGATGGAGCGAGGTGTGACGATGTCCCGGATCGTGCGCGGTGCACTCCTGCAGGCCACCTGGACCGGCGACAAGGAGTCGATGATCCAGAAGCACGAGGGCTTCGCCCACGAGGCTGCCAAGCAGGGCGCCCAGTTCATGCTCTTCCAGGAGCTGTTCTACGGCCCCTACTTCTGCCAGGTCCAGGACAGGAAGTACTACGCCTACACGGAGCGCATCCCGGACGGCCCGACCACGAAGCGGATGCAGGACCTCGCGAAGCAGACCGGGATGGTCCTCGTCGTCCCGATGTACGAGGAGGACGAGCGCGTCAACGGGCTCTACTACAACACCGCCGCGGTCATCGACAGCGACGGCTCCTTCCTCGGCAAGTACCGCAAGACGCACATCCCGCACGTCGAGGGCTTCTGGGAAAAGTTCTACTTCCGGCCCGGCAACCTGGGCTATCCCGTCTTCGAGACCGCCGTCGGCAAGATCGGGGTCTACATCTGCTACGACCGCCACTTCCCCGAGGGGGCCCGGGCCCTCGGGCTCAACGGCGCGGAGCTCGTCCTGATCCCGTCCGCCACGAGCCGCGGCCTCTCGGAGTACCTCTGGCGCGTGGAGCAGGTCAGCCACGCCCTGGCCAACGGGTACTTCGTCGGGACGATCAACCGGGTCGGCATCGAGAGTGAGATCGGCCCCGACGACTTCTACGGCCAGAGCTACTTCTGCGACCCGCGGGGCCAGTTCATCGGCGCGGTCGGCAGCCCGCACGACGAGGAGCTGATCGTCCGCGACATGGACCTCGAGATGGTCAAGAAGGTCCGCGAGACGTGGCAGTTCTACCGCGACCGGCGCCCGGAGGCCTACGGCGACCTGACCCGGCCGTAGTGCCGGACGGGAGGAAGGGTCCCGATGGAGTTCGGCTTCACCCTCAAGCCCGACCACTCGATCGAGCGCACCCTGGCGCTCGCGAGGCAGGCCGAGGCGGCGGGCTTCAGCCACGGCTGGCTGTTCGACAGCCACGTCCTGTGGCGTGACCCGTATCCGCTCCTGGCGCTGATCGCCCGCGAGACCACGACGCTCCGGCTCGGCACCTGCGTCACGAACCCCGCGACGCGCGAGCCGTCGGTGACGGCGTCGAGCCTGGCCGTCCTGCAGGAGCTGTCCGGCGGGCGCTTCGACCTCGGCATCGGGCGCGGCGACTCCGCGATCCGGGTCCTCGGCAAGCCACCCACGACGATGGCCAGCCTGGAGGAGGCGGTCCACGTCATCCGGGCCCTCGCCGAGGGCCGGCCGATCGAGTACGAGGGCGCGACGCTCCAGCTGTCCTGGTCCGCCGGCCATCGCCTCCCGGTCTGGATCGCCGGCTACGGGCCGGTCGCGCTCAAGATGACCGGCCGGATCGCCGACGGGGCGATGCTCCAGATCGCCGATCCGGACCTGGTCCGGTGGTTCGCCGACCAGGTCCGCGCCTCGGCGCAGGAGGCCGGCCGGGACCCGAACGCGGTGCGAATCATGTCCGCGGCGCCGGCCCACGTCGGCGACCTGGCGGACGGCCGCGACCGGGTGCGCTGGTTCCCGGCTCTCGTCGGGAACCACGTCGTCGACCTCGTGAACAAGTACCAGGGCGAGCTGCCGGAGGCGCTCACCCGCTACATCCGCGGCCGCGAAGGCTACGACTACCTCCACCATGCCGAGGTCGGCAGCTCCAACGCGGGGTTCGTCACGGACGAGGTGGTCGACCGCTTCGGGATCGTCGGCGACGCGGCGGCACACGTCGCCAAGCTGCACGTGCTCGCCGAGGCGGGCGTCGACCAGTTCAACCTGTACCTGATGAACGGCAACGAGGAAGAGCAGCTCGAGATCTACGGCCGGGAGGTCATCCCGGCGCTCCGCGACATTCCCGCGGCCAGGGCCTGAGGAGGATTCGATGCGCACGCTGATCAAGGACGGGCTCGTCGTCACAGCCGACGGGTCGTTCGAGGCGGACGTCCTCGTCGTCGACGAGACGATCGAGGCGGTGGTCCGCCACGCTTCCGGCGCGGTCGAAGGCGCGCTCGCCGGCCTCGTCGCGGACGAGACGATCGACGCGACCGGCAGGTACGTCGTCCCCGGCGGCATCGACGGCCACACCCACTTCGAGCTGCCCTTCGGCGGCACGTTCGCCAAGGACACCTTCGAGACGGGCACGAAGGCCGCCGCCCACGGCGGCACGACCACCATCATCGACTTCGCGGTCCAGCCGAAGGGCCACGCGCTCCGCGAGGGCCTCGACGTCTGGATGGCCAAGGCCGAGGGTAACGCGGTCCTCGACTACGGCTTTCACATGATCATGTCCGACGTGAACGACGCGAGCCTGGCCGAGATGGACCAGCTCGTGGCGGAGGGCGTCCCGGACTTCAAGCTCTTCACGGCCTACCCCGGCGTCTTCCTGAGCCCGGACGACCACATCTACCGGGCCCTCCTGCAGACCCGCAAGAACGGCGGCCTGATCCTCATGCATGCCGAGAACGGGCCGGTGATCGACGTGATCGCCGCCGATCTCGTGGCGGCCGGTACGACCGACCCGATCGGCCACGGCCTGGCGCGCTACCCGGTCCTCGAGGGCGAGGCGACGAACCGGGTGATCCGCCTGGCCGAGGCGGCCGGCGTCCCGGTCTACTTCGTCCACCTCTCGTCGCGCGACGCGCTGGAGGCCGTGTCGGCCGCCCGCCGGCGCGGCACCAGGGTGTTCGCCGAGACCTGCCCGCAGTACCTCGTGCTCTCGCTCGACGATCTCGGCAACGGGTTCGAGGGCGCCAAGTACGTGTGCAGCCCTCCGCTCCGCCCGAAGGACCACCAGGAGGACCTCTGGC
This sequence comes from uncultured Chloroflexia bacterium, assembly GCA_963725875.1. Lineage (GTDB taxonomy): Bacteria > Chloroflexota > Limnocylindria > Limnocylindrales > CSP1-4 > CTSoil-043. Next base: position 520,389 of record CAVRZZ010000003.1, read on the forward strand.
GCGGGCTGCGCACGGGCGACCTGCAGCTCGTGGGGACCGACCACTGCCCGTTCGACTTCGTGGGCCAGAAGGAGCTGGGCCGCGGCGACTTCCGCAAGATCCCGAACGGCCTGCCGGCCGTCGAGGACCGCGTCGACCTGCTCCACCAGGGCGGCGTCGTCGAGGGGCGCTTCTCGCGCGAGCGCTGGGTCGAGGTCATGGCCACGAACCCGGCGAAGGTCTTCGGGCTGTACCCCAAGAAGGGCGCCATCGCCGTCGGCTCGGACGCCGACCTCCTGGTCTTCGACCCGAACCGGAAGCGCACCATCAGCGCCGCCACGCACCACATGGACGTCGACTACTCGATCTTCGAGGGCTTCGAGGTCCAGGGGACGTCCGACGTCGTCATGAGCCGCGGCACCGTGCTGGTCCGCGACGGCCAGTGGGTGGGCCCGGCCGGGCGCGGTCGGTTCCTCCCGCGGAGCCGCGCCGACTACGTCCGGACGGCGTAGCGTCGCGCGCCGCGGCGCGTGACCCTGCGGGCGCCGACGACCCCGCCGGCGCCCGTCAGCCCGCGCGGGTCCGTCGGCCCGCCGGCGCCCGTCAGGCCCGCGGCGGGCCGCGCGCGCGCCCGGCGGCGGACCAGCGTGGCCGCGACCGCCGAGCCGAACATGATCGCCGCCACGGCCAGGCAGATGAGCTGCTCGGCGTTGAGCCCGGCGACGGCGTCGGGGTCGCGCCAGGTCGAGGCCACCAGGCCACGACCGAGCGCCCACAGCCCGATCCCCACGGCGTAGAGGCGGCCGTCGGCCCGCCGCAGGGGCGTCAGTCGGGCCAGCGCGACGACGACCAGCAGGACGATCGCCGCCATCGCCGCCTCGTAGAGCTGGGAGGGATGGGCCGGGATCTCGGCGCCGGGGCTGCCCCACGGCCCGGGCGGGAGATAGGCCGTTGCCCAGGAGAGGTCGACGGCCGTGCCCTGGCCCGACCCGCCGAGCGCCTGGGCGGCCTTGCCGAGCCCCAGCACGAGCAGGACCGGCGCGATCGCGACCTGGAGCCAGCGTCCGACCGGCGCGTCGAGCAGGGCGGCCACGTAGATCCCGGTCAGCGTGCCCCCGACGATCGCGAGCGTCAGCTCCAGGCTCCCCTGCGCCGGATCGAGAAGCGCCCGCCAGTCGCCCGCGTAGAAGTCGAGGTGCAGGAGCCCGTAGCCCAGGCGCCCCAGGATCACGGCGCCGGGCACGGCCCCCAGCAGGATGAAGAGGAGGTCGTCCTGGCGGAGGTGCCGGGGCTCGTCGCGCTCCTCCTCGGGCAGGCCGTCCTTGGTCTCGTCCTCGCCGATCGACGGATCGGTGTCGGGCGTGCGGCCGGCGAGGAGCGCCGCGACGACGATCCCTACCAGGACGGCGGCCGCGATGGCCAGCGTCTCCCAGCGGATCGCGCGGTCGCCGAACCGCAGGTACGGGTCGAAGTCGAAGACGATCACCGCCACGGCATCCGGCGTCATCCGCCATCCCCCAGCGTCCCGTGGACCACCCGTCCCGAGGCCACGGTCGCCTCCACGCGGATGCCGTCGTCGCCCCGGGCGAAGGCCGGCGCCGGGACGGCCGTCGGATCGCGCGAGAGGATCGCCAGGTCGCTCCTCGCCCCCACCGCCAGGCGGCCGGCATCGTGGTCGCCGAGCACGGCGGCGCCCGCAGCCGTCCACGCGTGGAGCGCCTCGGCCACCGACAGCGCCGGGTCGTGACGCATTGCCGCCCTGATGCCGTCGAGCGGCGCCCCCGGGATCACCGGTCGGTCGCTCGAGAACGCGGTGGGGACGCCGGCGCCCAGGAGTGCCGCGAACGGCAGGAGGCGACCGGCGCGCTCGTCGCCGAGCCGCGCGCGATAGGTCGGGCCGGCCCAGGCCAGGAACTCCGGCTGGACCACGGCCGTCGCCCCGGAGCCGGCCAGCCGCGCCACGAGATCGTCGTCGAGGAGCATGGCGTGCTCGATGCGGTGCGCGATGCCGGCCGGCGGGGGCGCCGCGGCATACGCTTCGAGGGCCGCGACGATCGCCGCGTCGCCGATCGCGTGGGTCGCGACGCCCCAGCCGGCCCGGCCCGCGCGCCGGATCCGCTCGGCCAGGGCCGCCGGCTCGTGGACGGGACCGCCGACATGGGGGGCGTCCGCGTAGGGCTCCCGGAGCCACGCGGTGCGGGTGGTGAGGGCGCCGTCGGCCTTGAGCTTGACGTGGGTCAGGCGCGCCCGCTCGCGGGCCTGCTCCACCAGCAGCGAGGCGATGTCGCCGGGCGACGGGACGGCGTCGTCCGGCGCGGGTGCGATCCGGGCCAGGCCGGGCAGCAGGGAGGCGCTGAGCGGCATCGCACCCGACGCGATCGCCTCGCCCCAGGCGGCAAGCTCGGCGGTGACGCCGGCGGTCGAGCCGACGTCGGCATCGGCGACGCTCGTCACGCCGTCGGCGGCCAGCCGGGCGGCCGCCCGCGCCAGGGCGGCGACGCCGTCGCCGAGGGTCGGTGCGGGCATCACCGCTGCGATCCGATCCCAGGCGTCCGGCCCGCGCAGGATGCCGGTCGGCTCGCCGCCCGCGTCCCGCTCGATCTCGAGCCGTCCCGGGACGGACGCCGTCCTCGCGTCGACGCCGGCGATGGCCAGGGCCAGGCTGTTCGCCGTCACGGCATGCCCGGAGACGTGGGCCAGGAGGACCGGCCGGTCCGGCACGACCCGGTCCAGGTCGTCGCGGGTCGGGTCGTCGGGCCGATCCCAGCCCGTCGGGTCGTAGCGGGCGACCAGCCAGGCGTCGGGATCGAGGCGCTCGCCGGCGCCGGGCACCGCCCGCAGCGGCCGCGCGCCGCTCCCTCCCGGCCAGGAGCGCCATCCCCGCGACGACGCCCTCCCAGTAGGGATGGGCGTGCGGCTCGACGAACCCGGGCACGACGGCCCGGCCCCGGAGGTCGACCACCGTCGAATCGGGCCCGGCCAGGGCGAGGATCTCCGCGTCGGCGCCGATCGCCAGGATGCGCTCGTGGGCATAGCAGATCGCCGTCGCCCGGTGGCCCGCCGCGTCGGCCGCGCCGGACCCGGAGGCGCGGGTGGCGGCGTCGGTCGGCAGGGCGCCGTCCAGCGCGAGGACCGTGCCGCCGAAGAGGACGGTGTAGTGGTGGGTCATCGCGCCCGAGTCTAGCCGCCGCGGGAACCCGCGGCCGCGCGGAGGCGTCCGGGGGCCATGAGAATGCCGACGATGCTCGTTGCCCCCCTCGACCTGCGCCGCGGGCGCCCCGTCCTCCTCCTCGGCGTCGCGATCGTCCTGCTGGCCGCGTGCTCCGCCTCGTCCCCGGGTGCGTCGACGCCACCGGGCGCCGCGGGCTCGACGCCGGCGGCAGGCGCCCCGACCGATCGCCCCGCCTCCTTCCCCGCGACCTCCCGCCTCTCGCCACCGTGCCGCCGACGGTGCCGCCCGTCGTCGGCGAGGCACCGGCCGACGTCGTCGCGGCGGCCCGCGCCGACCTGGCCGGCAGCATCGGCTCCGAGGCCGCCGGCGCCGCCGAGGTCGCCCGCTCGGAGGCCGTCACCTGGCCCGATGGGTCGCTCGCCTGCCGCGTGCCCGGCGTCTTCTACGAGCAGGTCCCTGTTGACGGCTACCAGGTGGTTTTCGCCCTCGACGGCACGCAGTACGACTACCGCGTCACGACCAGCGGACGCGTGGTGGCCTGCGATCCGGGCGGCCCGCGCCCCTGACATCGGCAGCGGCCCCCGCCCTACGTCGGCGAGCCGCGCTGACGTCGGCGGGTTGCCCCTCGACGACGGGTCGGGCGTTCGCCATCACCGCCCGCCCCGAGATTCACGAAGGCCGGGGCACTCGCCCCGGCCTTCGTGCGTGCGGGAGCCGGATGTCAGGGTGCCGGCACCACCGTCAGCGGGAGCGACTCTCGCCCGGCGGGCGCGCCGCCGTGGTAGAGGACGCCGTTCACCGACGTTCGTTCAGCGTTGAGGATCAACAGCAGGCCCGTCTCGGACGGGTTCGAGTCCGCCTCCCCGTAGTCGCCCACGGTGAGCGTCGCGGAGCTCTGGCGCGGGATGTTGCCGGACGCCGCGTTGACGACGCCGCTGAAGCGCTCGCGATACGGAGCGACCTCGATCCCGGCGATCTTGTCCGTCACCGCGTAGTTGCGGTAGTACCAGTCGAACGCCGTGACGTCCATCGTCAGGGGCGTGCCGAGGTCGGCCACGTCCATCCCGATCTGGTCGCCGCAGATGGTCAGGATCAGGTTGGAGTCGTTGGTGGCGTGGTCCGTGTAGAACCACGCGCTGATCGCGCTGGTTGCGTAGTTGTAGACGAACGTGAGGGCGCGGCCGTCGCTCAGCGCGCCGAGCGACGCCGGGGACGAGAAGACCTGGTAGTCCGGGCTATCGTCGCCGTTCACGTCGATGTCGACGTCGATCTCACCCGGCACGATGGCCGTGGTCTGGCGCTCCCACTGCGAGACCGCGATGCGGTACACGAACGAGTCCGTGGGTCCGCAGTAGCCGGCCTTCACGAGCCATGTCTGGACGCCGACCGCCTTCAGGTCGATGACCGGCGCGTTCGAGCCCTTCGGCGCGAGCGGAAGGTCCGGGCTCGTGCCGACGAGCGAGTACACGTCGACGGCGGCGGGGTTCACGCCGACGTTCTTGAGGGTCTTGCTGCCGCCGGGCAGGCCCGCGAACGGGCCGGACTCGACGATGCCGTTGAGGACGACGGTCGAGCCGCCGTCGGCGCGGACGTCGCCCGCCTTGCGGGGCAGGACCTGCCATGCGACGTGGGCCGGGTCCTTGTCGTCCTTGGTGGTGCCGAGGCGGTCGAAGTTGATGTAGCCGTCGAACTCCAGCAGGTCGAGCGCCGCCGGGCTGGTCCCGCCGGCACCGCCGTTGACCGTCCAGCTGTTCAGCTTGCGGGCGTCGATCGTCGCGGTGACGTTGATCGTCTTCGTCTGCTTCGGCTGGAGGCGCAGGCTGGAGGGCACGCCGATCTTGACGGCCCCGTTGGACTTGTCGTTGGCGTAGCGGAACTGGCTCGTGATCTTGAGGTCGATGGTGTTCTTCGAGTAGTTGCGGACCGTGAGCTTCCGGGTGAGGGTGACGGTCTTGGTGCCGTCCACGAACCCGAACGAGAGCGACCCGCTCTTGCCGGCGGCGTCCCAGATCGCCAGGGGCGAATCGAGGGCGCGGTCCACGCGGAGCTCGCCGCCGCCGATCCGGGTGATCGGGGCCAGCACGCCCGGCGTGAGGGCCGGGTTCGTGTAGACCGTGGTCTCGGCCGTGTTCATGAGCACGGCCTTGATCTCGAGGGCGCTGCGAGAGGGGAAGGCGCCCTTGAGCAGCGTGGCGGCGCCGGTGACCATGGGGGCGGCGCCGGACGTGCCGCCGAAGGCCTGGGTCTCGTTGCCGCTGCCGCTGATGGCGGAGACGGAGGCGCCCGGGGCGCCGATCTCGGGCTTGATCGTGTTGGCCGAGGACGGGCCACGCGACGAGGAGCCGGCGAGGCCTCCCTTGAGCGCGATGCTGGTCGCGTTCGAGACGCTGACGCTGACCGTCGCGGGCAGGGCCAGCTGGGCCTTGATGGCGCTGCTGAGCGACTGCTGGATGACGATCGTCGGGACCATCGGCAGGTCGCCCCCGCCGAACGAGAAGGTGACCGCGTCACCGGGAGCGACGAGGCCGATCAGGACGCCGACGGCGCCGGCCTTGGTGGCGCCGTCGGTCTTGAGGCTGATGGAGCACACGCCGCGGTCGATGAGGGCGACCTTGCCGGCCAGGGATCCGGGAGCCGGATAGGTGGCGGTCCCCGGGCAGCCGTTGCCGCCGACGTAGGCGACGTTGCCGGCGAAGCCGGCGCCGATGGGCGCCCAGTCCACGGTCGCGGTGTTCGGGTAGGTGCCCTTGATGGCGGCCGGCGCCGTGACGACGAGCGGCATCGCCGTGGCGCTGGGGACCTGCGTCTGGGCGACCGACAGGGCGCCCGGAGCCGCGGCCGGGGTGCCGCCGATGTACGGCTTGTTGGCGCCGTTGCCGGCCGACGCGACGACCAGGATCCCGGCGTAGTAGTTGGCGCGCTCGACGGCCAGCGACAGGTCGTCGTCGTAGACCGTTCCGTAGTCGCTGCCGAGCGACATGTTGATGATGTCGACGTGGTCGGCCAGGTTCCCGTCGCCGTTGGGGTCCATGGCCCAGTCGACGCCCTGCAGGAGGCGCGATGCCGCTGCACGCCGTGGAGACGGACGAGCAGACCTTCACCGAGTACAGGTTGGCCTTGGGGGCGACGCCCAGCGTGCCGCCGATGATGTCGGCGACGTGCGTGCCGTGGCCGCCGTCGGTCCCGTAGTCGATGCCCAAGCGCCGTGCCGGCGTCCGGCGAGTCGATCGGATCGGGATCCGGCGCCTCGTCGGTGTTCGGCCAGTCCTCGCCGACGAAGTCGTAGCCGCCCTTGACGCGCGCGGTCGGGAAGAGCCCGTCCAGCGTCGTGTTCTTGGGATCGGCCGTCCCGGTGCCGTAGGCGGCCTTGAAGGCGTCCAGCGTGCCGGCGCCGCCGAACGCGGCGTGGGTGTAGTCGAGGCCGGAGTCGAGGATGGCGACGTCGACCCCGGCGCCCTTGTAGCCCTTGGACTGGACCGTCGCCGCGCCGACGTAGGGCACGGTCTCGGACAGGTCCATCTCGTAGTCCTTGACGGGCTTGATCGAGATGACGGTCGAGTCCTTGGCCAGAGCCGCGAGGTCGGCGGTGGCGATCTTCAGCATGACGAGGTTGCTGGCCCGGCCCGTGCGACCGAGGACCTTGACCTTCGAGTCGAGCCGCTTGGCCTTCGCGATGATCCCGTCCTGCTGCGCGCGCGCCGCCTTGAGGGCGGCCTTCTGGGCCGTCGCGCCCGAGGTGACCTCGACGGCGGGCGGAGCGGAGAGGCGCACCACGACACGCTGCCGCGCCGGGCCGGTCCGGAGGATCTGGTCGACCTTGGCCGCTGCCTCGTCGCCGGTCAGCGTGACCGGCTTGTCGAGCTTGAGCTTGGAGATCGCATCCGGCGGCGGCGGCGCCGCACGATTCGGCGGGTCGACGGCTAGGGTGCTTCCCGGCAGCAGGGCCGCGAGAAGCGCGCCGGCCATGACGACCCCGGCGACTCTACGAGTCATCCTTCCCTCCTGGCTGAACCTTCGATGACGTGACCGCAGTGCCGCGCGTCGCTCGGCGCGGGACGGCGTGATCGTACTCTGCGCAACTGCCGCGCGGGACACGGCTGCGCGGCGCGGGCGCAGGCAGGCAGCTTCCCGTCAGGCCGGCAGCTTCTCCACCACGTCGCGGACCGCCTGCGCCGAGTGGGCGAGGCCCGCCTTCTCCTCGTCGGTCAGGGAGATCTCGATCACCTGCTCCATGCCGCCGTTGCCGAGGACCACCGGAACGCCGATGAAGAGGCCGTCGAAGCCGTACTCGCCCTGGAGGTAGGCCGCGCAGGGGAGGATCCGGCGCCGGTCGAGGAGGATCGACTCGACCATCTCGACGACCGAGGCGGCCGGGGCGTAGTAGGCGCTGCCGGTCTTGAGGAGCGCGACCACCTCGGCTCCGCCGTTGCGCGTCCGCACCACGAGCTCCTCGATGCGGTCTGCCGGGAGCAGCTCCGTGATGGGGACGCCGCCCACGGTGGAATAGCGCGGCAGCGGGACCATCGTGTCGCCGTGGCCACCCAGGACGAAGGCGCGCACGTCGCGGACCGACACGTCCAGCTCGGCGGCGATGAAGGCGCGGAAGCGGGCCGAGTCGAGGACGCCGGCCATGCCGATGACGCGCTCGCGCGGAAAGCCCGACGCCTGCATCGCCACGTGACACATGGCGTCGAGCGGGTTCGTGACGACGATGATGATCGCGTCGGGGCTGACGGCCGAGGCCTGCTTCACGACGGACCCGACGATCCCGGCATTCTTCGCCATCAGGTCGTCGCGGCTCATGCCCGGCTGGCGGGCGAGGCCCGAGGTCACGACGATGACCTTGCTGCCGGCCGTGTCGGCGTAGTCGTTCGTGCCCGTGATCTTGACGTCGTAGCCGACGACCGGCGCCGCCTCGGCGAGGTCGAGCGCCTTGCCCTGGGGCAGCCCCTCCACGATGTCGACGAGGACGACGTCGGCCAGGCCGGTCTCGATGATCCGCTGGGCCGTCGTGGCGCCGACGTTGCCGGCCCCGATGACGGTGACCTTGCGGCGCGGAACGCGCGGGACGGGATGCATGGGATCCTCCTCCGGGTAGAGACCCGGCGTCCGCCGGGGGCGCGCGGGTTCGCTGCGGCGATTGTAGGGAGCGGACGGACCGTGGGGGCGCGCGTCCCGCCCGGCGATGGGCCGCCACAGGAGCGCGCCGGCACCGGGATCGCGGTGCCCACGGGCTGGGACTCCCGTCCGCGTGGCGCAGTTGCCCGTGTCTGTCCCGTGTCGGTCCCGTGTCTGCCCGTGAGTCAGCTGGGACTCAGGGTCGGCCGCTCGACGCTCGAAACCCCAGGCCAGCGGCGGCAGTCTGGCCGGTTCGGATCGGGATTGGTGCTCGGACGCCGGCCCAGCGAGTCCTACCGGACCCGGGGACCGGCCTCCCGGATGGCCGCCGACACCCCGTCGGCGTAGGCGGCGAAGTTGGCCTCGAACATGCGGGCCAGCTCGGCGGCCCGGCGGTCGTAGGCCTCGGGGTCGGCCCAGGTGCCACGGGGGTCGAGGACCTCGGCCGGGACGTCCGGCACGGCGACCGGCACCTGCACCCGGAAGACCGGATCGAGCCGCGTCTCGACGTCGTCGAGGAGGCCGTTGAGGGCGGCCCGAACCATCTGGCGCGTGTGGTTGATGTTCATCCGGTGGCCGGTGCCGTACGGGCCCCCGGTCCAGCCCGTGTTCACGAGCCAGACCGGGACGTCCCAGCGCTCGAGGCGCTCGACGAGCATGTGGGCGTACTCGCCCGGGTGGCGCGGCAGGAACGGCGCCCCGAACGCGGCCGAGAAGGTCGCCTTCGGCTCGACGACGCCCACCTCCGTCCCGGCGAGCTTCGCGGTGTAGCCGCTGATGAAGTGGTAGGCCGCCTGCTCGCGGGTCAGGCGGCTGATCGGCGGCAGGACGCCGAACGCGTCGGCGGTCAGGAAGACGACGTGCTCCGGCGTGCCGGCGATCCCCGTCGCGTCGGCGTTGCCGATGAAGTGGAGCGGGTAGGCGCCCCGGGTGTTCTCGGTGAGGCGCTCGGAGTCCAGGTCGAGCGCCCGGGTGACCGGGTCGAGGTCGACGTTCTCCAGGATCGTCCCGAACCGCTTCGTCGTGGCGAAGATGTCGGGCTCGTACATGGGGGAGAGGCGGATCGTCTTGGCGTAGCAGCCGCCCTCGAAGTTGAAGACGTAGCCGTCGCCCCAGCCGTGCTCGTCGTCGCCGATGAGGGCACGCAGCGGGTCGGCCGAGAGGGTGGTCTTGCCGGTCCCCGAGAGGCCGAAGAAGACCACCGAGTCGCCGTTCGCGCCGACGTTGACCGAGCTGTGCATCGGCAGGACGCCCTCGTCGGGCATCAGGTAGTTCATGACCGTGAAGGCCGACTTCTTGATCTCGCCGGCGTACTCGGTGCCGACGATGATGATCTCCATCCGGCCCACGTGGACGAGGATCGCGGTCTCGGAGCGGGTCCCCTCGGTCGCCGGGTCGGCCTTGAAGCTGGGCACGTCGAGGATGGTGAAGTTCGGGACGAAGGTCGCCAGCTCCTCGGCGGTCGGCCGGCGGAAGAGGTTCTCGGCGAAGATGCTGGCCCAGGCGGTCTCGGTGTAGACGCGGAGCGAGCGGCGGTGGGCCGGATGGGCGCCGATGAAGGCGTCCTGGGCGTAGAGGTCCTTTGTCGCGACGTACGCGAGGAGTCGGGCGCGAAGGCGGTCGTACTCCTCCTCGCTGATCCGCTGGTTGACGTCGCCCCACCAGATCTTCGCCTCGCTCGTCGGCTCGACGACGACGAACTTGTCCTTCGGCGAGCGGCCAGTGTGCTTGCCGGTGCGGACGACGAGCGGCCCCTCGGCGGCGACGATCCCCTCTCGTGCCCGGATCGCGTGCTCGTAGAGCTCGGCGGTCGAGAGGTTGGCGCGCACGGTACGGCCGATCGCGAGCGCGGAGAGGGTGGGGGTCTGGGTCGCCATCGGGACTCCTTCGCGTTCCGCCGATGATAGCCGGTTGCCGCCGGGGCTCGCGCGGGACGCCGGCGGAGCAGGAGCCCGGTGGTGCCCGCAGCGCCGTGCGCCGGCCGCAGCCCGCCTATGCCTCGTCGAGGGCGCGCAGCAGATCGGCCAGCAGGTCGCCGGCGTCCTCGATGCCGACGGAGAGGCGCACGAGGGCCTCGGGCACTTCCAGCGGGGAGTCGGCCACCGACGCGTGCGTCATCGCGGCCGGCACCTCGACCAGCGACTCGACCCCGCCCAGCGACTCGGCCAGCGTGAACAGCCGGGCTCCCTCCGCGACGGCGATCGCTCGGTCCCGCGCGCTTCGCCCATGCCGCCCTCCGGCAGCCGGGACGAAGCTGACCATCCCGCCGGACGCCGGCGGGCCGTCGACGGAACCCAGCCGCATCTGCCGCGCCGCCACGGCGGCCTGAGGGTGGGCGTGACGCCCGTCGACGAGCCCGGGGTAGGCCAGCCACGCCACGTCCGGTCGCGCGGCCAGCGCCCGGGCCACCGCCAGCGCGTTGACGGAGTGCCGCTCGACCCGCAGCGCCAGCGTCCGCAGCCCGCGCAGGACCAGGAAGCAGTCCTGGGGTCCCGGCACCGCCCCGATCGCGTTCTGCAGGAAGCGCAGCCGCTCCGCGACGCCGGCGTCCGCGGTGACCGCAACGCCGCCGACCGTGTCGCTGTGGCCCCCGAGGTACTTCGTGGCCGAGTGGAAGACGATGTCCGCGCCCTGCCCGAGCGGCCGCTGCAGGGCCGGCGAGGCGAACGTGTTGTCGACGACGACGAGCGGTCGCCCGCCGCGCGCACCGACAGCTCCAGCGACCGCCGCGGCCACCGCCGCGATGTCCGTCACCTTGAGGAGCGGGTTCGACGGCGTCTCGAACCAGACGAGCCGGGTCCGCGGGGTGAGGGCCGCCGCGAGCGGCCCCGCCGGGTCACCGGCGAGATCGACGTACCGGGCGTCGATCCCCCGCGGACGCGCGACCCGCTCGAGGAAGCGGAACGTCCCGCCGTAGACATCGTCCCCGACGACGATCTCCTCGCCGGGCGCCACCAGCTCCGCCAGGGTGGCCGTCGCCGCCGACCCGGACGCGAAGGCGATGCCGAACGCCCCGCCCTCGAGCTCGGCGATCGCCCGCTCCAGGCGCTCGCGCGTCGGGTTCTGGGTCCGGGCGTACTCGTAGCCGGCCCGGGGCCGGCCGACGCCGTCCTGGGCGTACGTCGAGGTCTGGTAGATCGGCGGGCTGACCGCCCCGGTCGGCTCGTCGGGCTCGGCGCCGGCATGCACGGCGCGAGTGGCGAAGGCGCGGCGGCGCTCGGCCCCGCGGGGGTGATCTGGCTCTGACATGGGTGCCATTATCGCGGCCCCGGCGGATCGTCCCGGCGGCGCACGTATCGGCGGCAATGATGGCCTTCGTCGTCGACGAACGAACGCTCGAAGGTCAGGCCGCACTTCTCGACGAGGCGAATGGAGGCGACGTTCGGCTCGTCGACGATCGCGACGACCGCGGGGATGCCGAGGCGCCCCTCCGCGTCGGCGATGACGGCCCGCAGCGCCTCCGTCGCGAGCCCCCTGCCGTGGTACCGGGAGGCGAGCATGCAGCCAAGCTCGGGCTCGGGGCCCCACGGGCTCTGGGGTCGGTGCACCCCCGCGACGCCGACCACCTCGCCCTCCGTCCCGAGGGCCGCGTCGGCGGCCTCGAGGACCCAGGTCGGGAGCCCCGCCGCGATCCCCTCCTCGATCCAGGAGCCGAGGTCGTGCTCGGCCATCGTCCGCTTGTCCGCCTCGGTCAGCGCCTGGTCGGCGTAGTCGTCCCAGAAGCGGATGACGACCGGATCCAGCACGAGCTCGCGAAAGACCCACTCGAAGTCGCTCGCCGCGTACGGCCGCAGGCGGAGCCGGACAGTGCGGAGCTCCGGGCCCACGCCGCCTACGACCCGAGGCGCGGGTGGTGGCTCAGGTACTCGAGGAGGTCGAGCTTCGTGACCACCCCCGCGGGGCGCTCGCCGCGGGTGGCGAGCATCGCCGGCGCGCCGTCCGCCAGGAGGGCAAACGCCTCGTCGAGCGTCGTGGTCTCGCGGACCTGGGGCAGCGGCGGGTCCATGACTTCGCCGACCGTTCGCTCCACGATCCAGGGGTCGCGGTAGGCCCGCTGGAGCAGCCCGGTCTCGCTGACGGAGCCGACCAGGCCCGAAAGGCGCTCTCCGTCGCCCTCCTCCGACACGGGCATCTGGCTGATCCCGAACTCCTGGAGCCGCCCGATCGCCGCCCCAACCGTCTCGGTCGTGCGCGCCACGACCACGTCGGGGAGCTGCTTGCCGTGGTGGTGGTCGTCAAGGATGTCGCGCAGCGTGACGATCCCGCCGGGCGTCGGGAGCAGGCCGTTCGCCCGCATCCACTCGTCGTTGTAGAGCTTCGACAGGTAGTTGCGACCCCCGTCGGGGAGGATCACGACCACGACGGCGCCGGCTCCCGAACCGGCGGCGGTGAGCTCGTGGGCGATCTCGAGCGCGGCGACCATCGCGGTCCCGCACGACTCTCCGGCCAGGATCCCCTCCTCGCGCGTGAGCCGCCGCGCCATCGCGAAGGCGTCGCGGTCGGAGACGCGGACCCAGCGGTCGACGAGGGACGGGTCGAAGGTGCCCGGGAGGAAGTCCTCCCCCACCCCCTCGGTCAGGTACGGCCGCGCCGTGTCCCCCGAGAGGACGCTGCCCTCGGGGTCCGCGCCGACGACCACCAGGTCGGGACGCCGCGCCCGCAGGAAGCGTGCCGCGCCGGTGATCGTGCCGCCGGTACCCACGCTGGCGACGAGGTGGGTGACCTGCCCGGCCGTCTGCTCCCAGATCTCCGGTCCCGTGGTCGCCTCGTGGGCGGCCGGGTTCTCCTCGTTCCAGTACTGGTCGGGCTTGAAGGCGCCGGGGATGTCGCGCGCGAGGCGCGTCGCCACGGAGTAGTAGGACTCGGGCGACTCCGGGGGCACGTTCGTCGGGCAGAGGACCACCTCGGCGCCGTAGGCGCGGAGGATCGCCTGCTTCTCGGCCGACTGCTTGTCGGCCATGACGAAGATGCAGCGGTAGCCCTTGAGCGCGGCGGCGATCGCCAGGCCGTGCCCGGTGTTGCCGGAGGTCGGCTCGATGATCGTCCCGCCCGGGCGCAGGAGCCCGTCGCGCTCCGCGGCCTCGATCATCGGCAGCCCGATCCGGTCCTTGATCGAACCGCCGGGGTTGAACGTCTCCAGCTTCGCCAGGACGAGCGGCTGGTCCTCGAGCGGGCCGATGCCGCGGGTCAGGCGGGTGACCCGGACGAGCGGGGTGTTCCCGACGAGGTCGAGGATGGACTCGGCGTAGTGCATGGGCCGGGAGTATAGGTCGCTCAGGCGTGGGGTCGGCCGAGGAGCAGCCCGGTCAGCCAGGGCCAGCGCCGCCGGCGCGTGGGCGGGTCGACCGTGGCCGGGTGGATCTCGGCGATGACCGGGGCGAGCAGCGCCTCCAGGGCCTCTGCGGCGCGACGGGCGACGACGAGCTCCTCGCGTGATCCCGCCTCAGGCACGCCGACCCAGCCCTCGCCGACGAGCTGGGCCATCGTGACCGGCGCCAGGATGCGGCTCGCGACCCGCTTGCCACGGTAGAGCTCCTCGGTCCCGACCACGGCCAGCGGGACGATCGGGGCCCCGGTCCGGAGCGCGATGACGAACGCCCCGTGGCGGAACGGCGTGGGGCGGTCCGGCGGCCCGCCGATCGTGCCCTCGACGAAGGTGGAGAAGACGCCGCCCCGCTCCAGCACGGACCGCGCCGCAGCGACGTGGACGTCGATGCCGATCCCGCCGCGCCAGACCGGCAGCACGCCCCCGACGAGGCGCAGCAGGCGCTCCTTCCACCGTCGGTCGAAGCCCGACGCGCCGCTCCCGAGGGTCCAGACGCGAGGCTCGGCCGGCAGCGCATCGAGCGCGACGAACGGATCCAGCCAGCCGCGGTGGACGGCCGCGAGCAGCAGGTAGCCGCCGCCGGCGGGGAGGTTCTCCCTCCCGCGGGCGTCGACGCGGAACCCGCAGACGCCGACGAGCACGATCCGCCCGAGGCCCCGGGCGACGCGGTAGACGATGCCGGCGTGGACGTCGGGGGGCTTGCCGAGCCAGTCGAGCCCTTCCCGCGTGTCACGTCCCGAGCGGCGCAGCTCGTCGGGGCGCACATGTGCGGCGGCGCGCCGCCGCCGCCGCCGCTCGGTCATGCCGGGGGCGACGCCGGCGGGTCGCCGGCGGCCGGGGAGGTCGGGGGGACCGACTCCTCGCCCCCGTCGGCCGGTTCGTCGACGGCCGCTTCCGCCTGCACGCCCGCCACCCGCTCCCCGGCCGCGGCTCCCGGCCGGTGGCGCCAGGCCATGATCGCCAGGGCCCCGAGCACGAAGGTCGCGCTGATCAGCGAGGCGACCGGGATGTCGAAGAAGGTCCAGTTGTTGGAGCGCAGCGGCTCGAGGAGGAACCGGGTCGCGCCGTACCAGACGAAGAAGAGCAGGACGATGTCGCCGGGCCGTAGGCCCTTGACCCTGCGGGCGATCAGCAGGAGCACGAACGCCCCGACCAACCCGGAGATCGACTCGTAGAGGAAGAGCGGGTGGAAGTGCGCGTCGACCGGCGTGTCGCCCAACGGCGGGCAGGCGTACGTCGCCGTCCGGTTGGCGCACTCGATGGCGATCCCCCACGGGAGGTCGGTCGGCGGTCCGTACAGCTCCTGGTTGAAGAAGTTCCCCCAGCGGGCGACGGCCTGCATGACCAAGAGCCCGGGCGCCACGCAGTCGGCCCAGGTCAGGAACGGCTGGCGCTTCCATCGCGCGTAGAGATACGCGGCGATGAAGCCGGTGATGATGCCGCCGTACACCCCGAGGCCGCTGTACGGGGGCAGCACGATCGAGGCCAGGTCGTCCTTGTAGCGATCCCACTGGTCGATGACGTGGTACAGGCGGCCGCCGATCAGCGCGGCGATCGCCACGATGATCATCCCGTTGACGAGGATCCCGGTGTCGAGCCCCCGGCGACCAGCCTCGCGTTCGATCACGACGAAGGTCACCGCGAGACCGATGGCGTACATGACCCCGTACCAGTAGATCTGGAGGGGGCCGATCGAGATCGCGATCGGGTCGGGCGTCCAGTCGATCATTGCCCGCGGAGTGTAGCCTCGCCGGGGCCGGGGCCGCCGACGGGGAGCCAAACGCGCCGCCGGGCGGCCGACGTGCCGCCGGGCCGCGGCTGACCGTACACTCGACGGACATGAACACGGAGTACGTCTGGTGGGCCATCGTGCTCATCCTGGTTGGCGGCGGAGCGATCGCGTTCCTCGCCTTGGGGCAGGTTCCCGAGATCGAGGACGAACCCGAAGGCGCGATCGAGGACGAGCCGGCGCCGGCGATCGGCGATGAGCCGGCGCCGGCGGGCCCGGCCCTGCCGGCCGCGCGGCCGAGCCCGGCGGGCCCGGATCAGAGCCCCCCGGTGAGCAGCACCCTGCCGGGACCCGGCAATCCTTCCTCGACCAGCGACACGCCGTAGGTCACGCGCGTCGGCATCTCCGCCGGGATCGCCACGGTGCCGGCCCACCAGGCGACCGACCCGGTCCAGCGCATCGTGCCGAGCGTCGTCGGGACACCATCGACGGCCACCCAGCAGCGGTACTCGCTGCCGGCCGGCGGCTCGTCCAACCCGGTCGCCGTCACGAGGAGCCGCCCCGCCGAGGGCGACAGCACGAGCATCCCGGCCGGCACGCCGACGCCGTCGACCAGCACGACCTCGCGCGCGTCGTCGGCGGACATGAGCACGGTGGTCTCGCGCGCGACCGTCTCGAGCGCAGCGGCAGCGTCGCCGTCGTTGTCACCCCCACCCCCGACGAGCAGAGCCCCGCCCAGGAGTCCGATGACGAGCGCCGCGGCGAGCGTGCCGCCCCACGCCGGGATCCCGACGCTGCGCCGCCGTCCGGGCCGACCGCGCGCCGTGGCAATGGGTTCCGGCTCGGGCGCAGGTGCGGGCATCCGGGGCGGCTCGGGCGCTGACGGGGGTTGCACGTCGCGCGCGACCCCGACCGCTCGGACGAACGCGAGCGTCCGCTCGCGCAGGGCCGGATCGGGTTCCGCGGCCACGATCGGGCGCAGCAGCGTCTCCGCGAGCCGGAGGCGGGCCATCTCCTCGAGGCAGGCCGGGCACCCGGCGACGTGTCCCACCACGAGCACCGCCTCGGGGGTGTCGCCCGCCTCGAGGCGATCGAGGCCGCCCGGCTCGACCGCCGCCAGCTCCAGGAGCTCGCGGACCTCGTCGTGGTCGCTCATGCCCCCCCTCCCCGACCCGGCGAGCCCGGGATCCTCGCCGGCGGCACCTCCCGGGCCAGCGGCACCGGCGCCAGCTGCGGGCCGTACACGTCGGCCAGCGCGCCACGGAGCCGGGCCAGCGCCCGCCGGGTCCGGGTCTTGACGGTCCCCAGCGGCCAGCCCAGGCGGGCCGCGATCTCGCTCTGCGTGAGATCGTCACGGTAGGCCAGCAGGATGACCTCGCGCTCGGGGCCGGGCATCAGGGCAAGGGCGGCGTTGATCGCCGTGCGTGCCTCCCCCGCCTCGAGGGCGACCGCCGGGTCGGTCGCGTCGAGCCCGCGGTCGGCGCGCCCGCTCTCGGCCGCCCGCTCCAGCGCGTCGTCCGCCGAGCCTTCGTCTCCCTCCCGGCCGAGGGTGACGACCTGCGGCCGCCGGCCCGCCGCCCGCAGGCGGTCGATCGTCCGGTTGCGGGCCATCGTCCCCAGCCAGGCCATGAGCGATCCGGCGCCCGGGTCGAAGCGATCGGCGCGGTTCCAGAGCGTCAGGAATACCTCCTGCACGACGTCCTCGGCGACCTGGCGATCGCCGGCCAGACGCAGCGCGGTCGCGTGGATGGCCGCCGCGTGGCGGTCGTAAAGCGCGGCGAGGGCGTCCTCGGAGCCGGCGGCCACCGCCGCGACCAGCGCGGCATCGGCCGGGGAGGGCGCGGACCGTCCTTCCGCCATCGTTACGAGGCCGGCCGGCCGCCGGTTTTCCGCGCCCGCCGGTCGCCCCGAAGGATCGGCAGAGGACGCCGCTCGAACGGTGTCGAGAAGACGATGTCGGTCTCGGTCCGGTAGACGTGGCGGGTCGTCTGGACGGCTCGCACGACCCGCTCGAGGTCGACCGTGTCGGCGGCGCGGATCTTGAGCAGGTAGTCACCCTCGCCGGCGATCCGGTGGCAGGCCTCGACCTCGGAGATCGCCGCGAACTCGTCGGTGATGTCGTCGGCGATGCTGCCCGGCGCCTGGGTCACCCACATGAAGGCGAGCACGCCGAGGCCGACGGCTGCCGGGTCGACCTGGGCCATGTAGCCGCGCAGGACCCCGCGCGCTTCGAGCTTCTTCACCCGCTCGTGCACGGACGGGCCACTCATGCCGACCTGGGCTCCGATCTCCGCGTAGGATCGCCGCCCGTCCCGCTGGAGGATGTCGAGGATCTTCGCGTCGGTGGGGTCGACCTTGGGTTCTCCGGCCATGTGACACCAGTACGTTAGGCTGCGATGGATTGACGACCACGATTCGTTAGGCTAAGATCCTATTTGGCCCGCTACATGGCGGGCGTCAAGCACGAATCAACGGAGGTACGCACGATGATCATCGCGACCGTGCTCGGCCTCCTCGCGCTCTTCTCCTTCGTCAGCATCCTGCTGAGCGGTGACGACGAGCTGCCCGAGGCCGATCCGCGCGACCAGGTCCCAACGTGGGCTCGATTCGGCCTGCGCTGACCCGCCACCGCAGCAGCACCGACGACCGGACCGCCCGTCCGGCCCGCCGGTTGCCATAGCCTAGCGATCCGAGGCCCCCACCGCCGGGGGCTTCGGCGATTCCCGGGCACGGGCCGGCACCACGCTCCGGCGCCGGGAGCCCGGCGACATCCGATCCCGTCCGGCGTTCAGGGTGCCGGCGGGCCGATCTGCTGGATCAGGTCCAGCAGCGGCTCCTGGCTGACCTGCAGGAACCCCCGCCGCGGGCGGTCGAGGTCGACCACGAGCGTGATGACCGCCCCGAGCACGATCACCAGCACGACGGCCGTGATCGGGCTGCGGCGACGGGTGAGGCCGGCGCTGTAGCCGACCATGCCGAGGGTCAGCGCGGACCCGAAGATGAGCAGGAGGAGGACGGTCTCCGGGACGCGGGCGTAGACGATCGCGGCAAACCGCGCCCCGTGGAGGTCGATCGTCTCGTTGAGCGACTCCACGAAGAGGGCGAACGTCTCCGAGTCCCCCTCCGTGGCCTCCAGGGCCTCCGTGATCGCCCAGAGCTTCGCGTGGATCTCTTCCGAGCGTGCGAAGTTCGACGCCAGCTCCTCCCGGTCCGCCACGTTGACGCGCAGCGGCGTGTACTCGCGGAGGAGGGAACGTACCTTGCCGGCGGCCGAACCGGGGAGGAAGCCCGCCCGCAGGTACGTCGTCCCGATCGAGTTCGCCTCGTCGAGCACCAGCCCGCGGCGGGCGTCGAAGCGGTCCGATGCCATCCCCATCGTGACGGCGAGAAGGAAGGCCATGAGGGCCAGCAGGGAGCCGACGAGCATGCTCGTCGGGCCCTCCTTCTCGTCGGGCGTCCGCTCCTGCCACCAGCGCCCGACGCGGAAGCCGAGCTCGTAGACCAGGAGGGAGAGGGCCGCGAACAGGACGAAGACGCCGAGGATCGGGAGCGGGTCGAGCAGCTGCTGGCTCATGAGTCTCGCGTGCTAACCGGGGCGGGGGTGCCGATTCGGCTTCGCGGAGGATAGCGCCGCGGGCGGGGCGTGGCGGGCCGTGGCGCGAGCCGACGAGGGGATCGCCGCGCGTGCCGAGCCCGAGGGACGACTACCAGGCGCCCGCGGGGCGCCGGATCGGCCGGGTCCCGAGCGACCCTGCGGGAAGGTGCGCCTCCAGGCACGTGACGCCGGCCGGACCCACCACCGCTGCGTGCTCGGTGCCGGCCGGCAGGTCGAGCCGGTCGCCGACTCGAAGCTCCGCGCTCGTGCCCGCCCCGGGCAGCCGGAAGACGATGCTCCCCGCCGCGCAGACGAGCACCTTGTCGTAGCCGTGGGCGTGCGCGGGGTAGACGTCGCCGGGCCCGTTGCCCCATGACCCGGGATCCAGGCCCGCGGCCCGCAGCCGGGCGGAGAGCTTGTCCCGCCCCATCGGTCAGCCGGCGACGTTGACGCCGATGAGGCTTCCGACGAGATACGTCACGACGGCGGCCGCGGCACCGATGAGCACCTGGCGCATCCCCGAGAAGACCATGTTGCGGCCGCTGAGGAGGCTGACGAGCGCGCCGAGGACGAACAGCCCGACGAGGCTTGCGACGAAGCTGGTGATGAGAACCATGTCGCCCCCACCGAACAGGAACGGGATGACCGGGATGACGGCGCCGATGCAGAACGCCACGAACGAGCCGCCGGCCGCCGACCAGGGCGAGCTCATCCCGTCCTTGTCGAGCCCCAGCTCCTCGCGGACGAGCGTCTGGAGGGCGACCTCCTTGTCCTGGAAGATGTGCTCCGCGAAGCGCCGGGCATCTTCGTCGGGCAGCCCCTTCGACCGGTAGATCGCGACGAGCTCCTCGAACTCCTCTTCGGGGATTGCCTCCAGCTCGGCTCGCTCGAGGGCGATCTGGCGCTCCAGGACCTCGACCTGGGAGCGCACCGAGATGTACTCGCCGGCGGCCATCGAGAAGGCCCCCGCGAGGAGGCCGGCGATGCCCGACAGGAGGATGATCGACGGCTCGGACGTTGCGCCGGCGATGCCCATGATGAGCGACAGGTTGCTGACGAGGCCGTCCGAAGCGCCGAACACGATGGCGCGGAGCGTCCCGGCGCCGCCCCGATGCCAGTTCTCGGCCTTGGTGATCTCCGCGACGCCGGCGGCCACGCGCCCGCGGCGGGCCGCGTCGTCGACGACGGCGGCGCCGGCGTCGACGCTCGACTCCTGCCGGATCTGGCGCCAGACCTCGGCGTGCCGGCGTTCGTCGGCGGCCATCGCGGCCATCACGTCCGGCGCGTGGCCTGCCGCCGCCGGTGCGTGACTCGCCTCCGCGGGCGGTGCGCCACGAGCGTAGCGGCGTTCCTCGTTGCCCTCCATGGCGCGGACGAGGTCCGCGACCGCCTTCGTTCCCAGCAGGCCCGCCACGGCGAGCGTGAAGCGGACCCGCGCCCCGGGCCCACCCGCCCTGGGGACCTCGTGCCCGGCGTCACGGAGGTGGCGCTCCCACACCGCGGCGTGCCGCCGCTCGTCCTCGGCAATGGTGCGCATCACCTCGGCCCGGCCGGGATCCTTCTCGCGCGCCGCCAGGCCGTCATACAGGTGGATCGCGTCGCGCTCCATGCGGAGCGCCTCCAGGGACTCGTCGGCGGTGATGGTGGCAGGGGTTGTCGGCGTCATGCGCGGGATCCTACGCTGGCGAGGACGCATCCTGCCGGACGGCCGCGTGCTAGAGTCCGGCCACTCCGCCGGAACCGGTGGGGGGCATAGGAGGGTCCGTTATGTCCTCGCCAGAGATGCCGAGCCGGCTCTTCGTGCTTGTCTACCCGGACCACGCCACGGCGGAGACCGTCTACGAAAAGCTGAAGGCCATGGACCACGAGGGGCGGATCAAGCTCAGCGACGCGGCCCTCGTCGACGCCGACGCGCAGGGCCAGCTGACCGTCGTCAGCACCCATCGTCATGCCACGAAGAGCTTCGCCAAGGCCGCGGTCGGTGGCCTCCTCCTCGGCGCCGCCCTCGCCGTGCCGGTCGCCGGCCTCGTGATCGCCGGTGGAGCCGTGGGCCTCGGCGCGTTCAAGTCGGACCACAACAAGGAGGAGGGGTTCGCCGACCGCGTCAGGGCGATCCTCAAGCCCAACCACTCGGCCGTCTTCGCCACCGGCGACCCCGGCACGGCGACGCCGGACGAGATGATCGCCGAGCTCGCGCCGTTCGGCGGCGAGCTCGCCCAGAGCTCGCTCCTCCAGGCCACCGAGGACAAGATGCGGCACGCCCTGCGGGACGTGGCCAAGGACGATGCCGCCACGGAACCGGTCGCCGGGATGAACGCCGCGGACGACGCGCCGCAGGGCTGACCGCCGCGGCAGAGGCGAAAGCGCCACGCGCCCCGCCCACGCGAAGGCAAGGCCGGCCGGCCTCCTCATGCCCACGTCACACGCGACGCTGCGCTACCTGTCCGCCGCCGAGGTGGCTGCCTGCATGCCGGCACTGCCCGAGCGGCTCCGCCTTGCCGAACGGACCCTCGTCGGGCTCGCGGAGGGAGCCGAGCTGCCACCGAAGATCGGCGTCCATCCGCGCCCCGAGGGGTCGTTCGCCCACGCCATGCCGGCCTACCTCCCCGGCCCCGCGCCCGACGGCGGCCGCGACCTCGTCGGGGTGAAGTGGATCGCCGGCGTCCCCGGCAACGTCGAGGCAGGGCTGCCCGCGCTCCACGCGCTCGTCCTGGTCAACGACCCGGTCACCGGGATCCCCTGCGCGATCCTCGACGGCGGCCCGATCACGGCGGAGCGGACGGCTGCCGTCTCGGGCACCGCGATCGCCCGCTGGGCGCCGGCGACGCCCGGCCGGGCTCCCCGGGCCGGGATCGTCGGCGCCGGGGTCCAGGGGCGCGCGCACGTGCCGGTGCTCGGCCACCTCCTGCCCGGCGTCGAGCTCGCGATCCACGATCGCGACGCGGCGCGAGCGATGGTGCTCGCCGACGACGCGACCCGTGTCCCGGGGATCGGCTCGGCCCGCCCCGCGGAGGACGCGCGCGCGGCCGTGCGCGACGCCGACGTGGTCGTCACCTGCGTCTCCTTCGGACCCGTTCGCCAGGTGATGCCCGACTCGTGGTTCGCGCGCGACGCGCTTGTCGTCGCCGTCGACTACGCCACGTCGGTCGCGGCTGGGGTCGCCGCCGGTGCCGGGCTCTTCCTCGTCGACGAGGAGGGCCAGTTCCGGGCCAACCGGGACGCCGGGCTGTTCGACGGCTACCCCGACCCGGCGGGCATCCTGGGGACGGCAATCCGCGACGGGTGGCCGCGTCCCGCGACCGGCCGCGTCGTCGTGACGCACCTCGGCGTCGGCCTCGCCGACCTCGTCTTCGCCGACGCGATCCTCGCGACGGCGGCGGCGCGCGGCATCGGGACCCAATTGACGCGCTGAGCGCCGGCGGGGGCGCGGTCCCGCGCCCACCCGCGGGCCTGCGCCCGCCTGCCGGGTCCCGCGTTGCACGCGTGCGGTCGGATCGGCACACTGCGCGGAGCGGCGCGGCCTGCCGCAGAGGAGGAGAGGTACCCCCGTGCGCATCGTCGGCCGCCTGCTGGCGGCTCTGCTGGTCGTGGTTCTCGTGGTCGCCCTCGTGGGGACCGTGGCGATCGGCGGACTGCTTGCCTGGGTGAGCGCCCGCTCGCAGCCGCAGGTCGCAGGCACCCTCAGCGTCCCCGGCCTGGCGGCGCCCGTCGAGGTCATCCGCGACGAGACGGGGATCGCCCATCTCTACGCCGACACGCCCGACGACCTCTTCTTCGCCCAGGGGTTCGTCCATGCCTCGGAGCGCATGTGGCAGATGGAGGTCTTCCGCCACATCGGCGCGGGACGGGTCAGCGAGCTGTTCGGGACGTCGCAGCTCGACACCGACCGCTTCATCCGGACGCTCGGCTGGCGCCAGGCGGCGGAGCGCGACCTGGCCTCGCTCGACGCCGCGACGGTGCGTGTCCTCGAGCGCTACGCCGCCGGCGTCAACGCGTGGATCGACCAGAGCAGGGGGAGGCGCGGCCTGGCCTTCGTCGTCACCGGGCTCCAGGCGGGCAAGGGAACCGGGCTCGATGGCTACGACCCGGAGCCGTGGATCCCGCTCGACACGGTCCTCTTCGGGAAGCTCCAGGCCTGGTCCCTGGGCGGCAACTACGACGCCGAGCTGTTCCGGCTCCTGGCCGACGCGCGCCTGGGCGATCCCGCCCTGACGGACCTCCTGGTGCCCGGCTACCCGGACGGCGGACCGACGATCACGACCACGCCGGACCTGGTCGGCCCGCCGGCGGCGCTCGAATCCGCGACGGAGGCCCCCTCGGGGGCGTCCGCGGCCACGCCCGACGAACGGGCTGCGGCCGACGAACCGGCCGCGGCCGACGAGCGGGCGGCGTCGGGGTTCCGCCGGCTGGCGACGATCGGGGACGCGATCGGCGCGCTCGCGGGCTTCGATGACGGCCAAACCGCCCTCGGCCATCCCGGGGTCGGCTCCAACAACTGGGTGGTGGCGCCGCAGGAGAGCGCTACCGGGCACGCTCTCCTCGCCAACGACCCCCACCTCGGGGTGCAGCTGCCGAGCATCTGGTACATGAACGCCCTCCACTGCCGGACAGTGTCGTCCGCCTGCCCGTACGACGTGGCCGGCGTGTCGTTCCCCAGCGCCCCGGGCGTGATCCTCGGCCACAACGGGCGGATCGCCTGGGGGGCGACCAACACGGGGCCCGACGTCCAGGACCTGTTCGTCGAGACACCCGACCCGGCCAACCCTGCGAACTACCTCTACAAGGGCGAGTCGATCCCGTTCGAGACCCGCGAGGAGACGATCGCGATCGCCGGCGGCGAGCCGGTGACGATCACGGTCCGGGCGACGGTTCACGGCCCGCTCCTCAACGACGTCGTCCCCGAGCTGGCCGACACGCCGGAGCTCTATGCCTTCCGCTGGACGGCCCTCGCCGAGCCGGACGGGCTGATCGGCGCGTTCCTGAAGGTCAACGTCGCGTCGTCGTTCGACGAGTTTCGGGCCGCCTTCCGCGACTACGTCGCTCCGGCCCAGAATTTCGTCTATGCCGACGTCAACGGCAACATCGGGCTCCAGGTCCCCGGCCGGGTCCCGGTCCGCCCCGCCGGCGACGACGGCCGCCGTCCCGTCGACGGGTCATCCGGCGCCCACGACTGGACCGGCTACGTCCCCTACGAGGAGCTGCCGGCGCTCTACAACCCGCCCGCGGGCTTCATCGTCACGGCCAACAACCTCCCGGTGGACGCGGCCTACCCGTACCACCTTGGCAACGAGTGGGACCCGGGCTGGCGCGCCACCCGGATCCGCCAGCTCCTCGACGCGGCCGCGGCCGAGGGGGGCGTGACCCGGGACGACCTCTCGCGGATCCAGCTCGACACCCGCCTGCTCCGAGCCGACGACCTCGTCCCGTTCCTCCGGGCCGCCGAGCCCGCCACCCCCGACGGCCTGGAGGCGCGCCGGCTGATCCGCGGCTGGCACGGCACCTGCGACCTCGACAGCGCCGGCTGCGCCGCCTACGAGGTGACCGAGTGGCGCCTCCTGCGGGCGGTCTTCGACCCCTGGCTGGGCACGCTGGCCCCGATGTACGTCGGGTCCGACCCGTCCCGGCAGGCGATCCGGGCCGTCGCGGACGACGCGGCCTCGCCGTTCTGGGACGACCCCAACACGCCCGAGGTCGAGACGCGCGCCGGACGCCTGGCGGCCGCCCTCGACGATGCGGGCGCCGAGCTCCGCGGCGCCCTGGGCGACCCGGCGCGCTGGACCTGGTCGCGCGTCCACACCGCAACCTTCCGCGAGCAGACGCTGGGCACCAGCGGGATCGCGCCCCTGGAAGCGTACTTCAACGCCGGGCCGTACGGCGTACCGGGCACCAGCGACGCGGTCAACAATGGCAACACCAGCCTGGGCGCGTGGTATCCCGACCCCGACGAGCCCGGCGCAACGCCGGGCACGCTCCGCGACGCCTTCTCGATGACGAACCATCCGTCCTATCGCCTGGCGATCGAGATGACGCCGGACCGGCTCGATGCCGCCCGGATCGTCATCAGCACCGGCCAGGGCGGGAACCCCGGCGGACGCCACTACAGCGACCTGATCGACGACTGGATCACCGGCAGAACGGCGCTCCTGCCCTTCGGCCGCGAGGCGGTGGAGGCGCTGGCGTCCAGCCGCCTGACCCTGCAGCCGTGACGTCCGGCCGCGCGGCGCAGCCCGTGCCGATCCCCGTATCCGAGGCGCCGGCGGCCGCCGACCTCCTCGTCGTGGGAGCCGGCGTCATGGGCGCCTGGACGGCCTGGTGGGCGCGCGCCGGGGGTGGCTCCGGTCCCGGTGCCGGTCACCACGGCCACCGGTCGGTGACGCTGCTCGACGCGTGGGGGGCCGGCCATCTCCGGGCCACCTCGTCGGACGAGCACCGGATCATTCGCAGCGCCCACGGCGACGACCCGTTCTACGCGCGGTGGTCGCGACGGGCGCTGGCCCACTGGCAGCGCTACGAGGCGGAGTGGGACGTCCCGCTGTTCCAGCGCACGGGGGTCCTGTGGTTCGCGGCCGCCGACGCGGGCTGGGAGGCCGATTCCGAGCGCACCCTCGACGGCCTTGGGATCCCGACGGAGCACCTGGAACCCGGCGAGGTCGCCCGGCGCTGGCCCGGCATCGACCCCGCCGGGCTCGCGTTCGGCCTGCACGAGCCCGAGGCCGGTTTCCTGTGGGCCCGCCGCGGCGTCCAGGCAACCGTGACCGCCTTCCAGCGTGCCGGCGGGACGTACGCGCTGGCTGGGGTTCGTCCCGGGCGGGCCGCTGGGGGACGACTCCTCGACGTCGTGGACCAGGCTGGGCGCCGCTGGAGCGCCGCGTCCTTCGTCTTCGCCGCCGGACCGTGGCTGCCGAAGCTCTTGCCGGACGTCTGCGGCCCGCTCATCAAGGTGACCCGCCAGCCCGTCTTCTACCTCGGCCCGGGACCCGGCGACAACAGGTTCCGGGCGGAGTCGATGCCGGCCTGGTCGGACGACGCCGGCGGCTGCTACGGCATCCCGGCCGCCGACGACCGAGGCTTCAAGATCGGGATCGACCGCGTGGGGCCACGCTTCGACCCGTCGAACGGCGAGCGCCTCCCGGACCCGGACGACCTGCGCCTGGCCCGGGCGTTCCTTGCTCGCCGCTTCCCCGACCTGGCGACGCGCCCGCTGCTCGAAAGCCGGGTCTGCCAGTACGAGTCGACGCCCGACAGCCACTTCGTCATCGACCGGCACCCGGCGTGGGAGAACGCCTGGATCGTGGGCGGCGGCTCGGGCCACGGCTTCAAGCACGGGCCGCGGATCGGCGAATACCTCCTGGGGCGCCTGGACGGCGTGGCCGAGGGCGCCCAGGACGGCCCGGGCGAGGCACGCTTCCGGCTCGGTCCCCGCGACACGCGGCGGGGCCCGCACCTCGCGTCCGACACGATGGCGGACGGCTGGCCTCTCTTCTGAGGTCCGGTCGGGCCCCGGGTGGGCTCCCGAGGCCTGGCGAGGTGCGGTGGCGCAGCGTGCGCCGGGTGCCCCAACGGCGCCCTCAGAAGGGCCGGCGCGCGTCCATGCTGGCGACCAGGTCCTGCTCCATGCGGGAGGTCATCGCCAGCTGGGCGACGATCCCCGCCGCTGCGGCAACGGCCCAGATCGCGATCCAGAGCCAGCCCTGCGCGTAGACGGCGACGATCGCGCCACCCTCCAGGGTGTCCGGCTTGATGACGCCGAGGACCAGGGCGATCCCGACGGCGATCCAGGCCGCGCCGGCGAACGCGGTGAGGATGATCGCCACGTATTTCGGGGCGTTCAGGAGGAGGCCGACCAAGGCCACGGCCACCCCGGCCGCGATCGAGATCAGGGTGATGACGAAGCCGTCCGTGGAGAAGCCGATGAGGCCGAGGGCCCACTGGGTCACCCAGTAGCCCAGGGTGCCGGCGATGACGAGGACCGCGCCCCACCAGTACAGGTAGCTCAGCACGGCGAAGACGAGGGCCAGCACGATCCCGACGACGATCCCGATCGTGCTCGCGAAGAGCCCCTCGCCCAGCAGCGTCGCGGTCGCCTGCCAGCCGGCCATGAAGCCCACGAAGAGACCCCAGATCGGCAGGAGGAGCAGGAAGTAGCGGTACCCGGCGAAGCAGAACGCGGCGCCGAGCACGAGGCCCAGCAGCCCGATGAGGATTCCTTCCAGCGACATGTGCGATGACCCTCTCTCACGGCCGCGGTCGCCCCCGTGCGGACCCCGCCGGGCGGCGAGCGGCCGCGCGCAGCATAGCGCGGCGGGTGGCGGCGGTGCCCCTGGCCCCCGGTCGTCGGACCCTCATCCGCTCCGGATGAGGCAGATGCCGCCGCCGGGCTGTGCAATCATCGGCGCAACCCGACGGGCTCCCGTCCGGGATCGCGGCCCCCGGGGCATCGATCGGAGAAGAGATGCGGCGCCTGATCGACTTCTATCGGCTGCAGATCCACGTGATGCGGACGTGGCGGCCCAGCGGGGGCTCGCGGGTGCGCCGGCTCCTGGCGACGCTCGTCGTCAGCGTCATCTCGTTCGGGGGCGCCGTCTGGATCACGCCGGGCGTGGACCTCGCGCCGGGCGCGCCCGTCATCGGGTCGCTGCTCCTCGCCGCGATCGTGCTGGCCATCCTGAACGTCCTGGTCCGGCCGGTCTTCCTGGCGCTGTTCGCCGGCATCTCGGTCATCGCGGTCGTGATCGCGACGCTGGTCTTCCAGGTCGTCTCGTTCTACATCCTGCCGTTCTTCGTCGCCGACCTCGCCGTGAGCGGGGTGCTGGCGGCGCTCGTCGCGTCGTTCATCTACGCGATCGTGAACACGATCCTCACCGCGATCTTCTCGATCAGCAGCGACGACTCGTACTTCGCCATCCTCATGCAGCAGGTGTCCGCGCGCCAGGAGGGCGTCGTGCGGACCGACCAGCCCGGCCTGGTGGTCGTGCAGATCGACGGCCTCGCCCAGCCGATCCTGGCCCGCCAGATTCGCGCCGGACGGGTGCCCCACCTCTCGCGCTGGGTCCGCTCCGGCCAGTACCGCCTCGACGGCTGGGAGGCGCTCCTGCCGCCGACGACCCCCGCCAGCCAGGCCGGCCTCCTCCACGGCAACAACGACGGGATCCCCGCCTTCCGCTGGTACGAGAAGGAGCTCGGGCGGACGATGGTCGCCAATCACCCGGAGGACGCCGCCCTGGTGGCGACCCGGATCTCGAACGGCGAGGGCCTCCTGTCGAATGACGGCGCGAGCGTCGGCAACCTCTTCTCCGGCGACGCGGTCCGGTCCTACATGACGATGGCCACGATCAAGGACAAGTCGCAGGGCCTGGGCCAGAGCAAGACGTTCTACTCGTTCTTCGCCAGCCCCTACAACTACCTCGGCACCATCGTCCGCTCGGGAGGCGAGATCCTGAAGGAGTACCTGCAGCAGCGCCGCCAGCGGCGGGCCGGCATCGTCCCGACGATGCACCGCGGGATGCCGTACCCGGTCGCCCGGGCGGCGACGAACGTCGCCCTGCGGGACCTGTCAACCTCGCTCGTGATCGAGGAGATGTATCGCGGCGCGCCGGTGATCTTCGTCGACTACACGGACTACGACGAGATCGCCCACCACAGCGGCCCGGAGCGCGGCGAGACCTTCGACGCCCTCGACGGCGTCGACCGGGCCATCGCCACGCTCGAGAAGGCCGCCGGCTCGGCACCCCGGCCCTACCGCTTCGTCGTCGTCTCCGACCACGGTCAGACCCTCGGCGCGACGTTCCTGCAGCGCTACGGGAAGACGCTCGGCGACGTGATCCGGGACCTGATGGGCGGCACGACCAGCGTCGAGCAGGCGACCGCCAGGGTCGAGGAGTGGGGCCAGACGAACGCCTTCCTGTCCGAGGTCACCCAGACGAAGGGCGTCACCGGCGGCCTGGCTCGAACCGCCCTGCGCTCGCAGACCGAGAACGGCGTCGTGGAGTTGGGCCCCACGGGCGACGAGGTCGCGGGGGACGAGGTGAGCCGGCAGGCCGAGGCCCCGGCCGAGCGGCCGGACCTCATCGCGATCGCCTCGGGGAACTTCGGCCTCGTCTACTTCCCGCGGCTGCCGGGACGCGTGACGGTGGAGCAGCTCACCGAGGCCTACCCCGGCCTCATCGACGCGCTGGCCGCTCACCCGGGGATCGGGGCGATGCTCATCCAGTCCGAGGCGCACGGCGCGCTCGTCGTCGGACGGGGCGGGATCAACTTCCTCGACGAGAACCGGATCGAGGGCACCGACCCGGTCGCCCAGTACGGCGGCCGGGCGCGCGAGGCGTTCATCCGCCTCGACGGGATGGACCACGTGCCCGACCTCTCGGTGATCAGCCTCTACGATCCCCAGTTCGACGAGGTCGCGGCGTTCGAGGAGCTGATCGGCAGCCACGGCGGCCTGGGCGGTCCGCAGACCCAGCCGCTCATCCTCCACCCCGCCGAGTGGGAGCTCGACGAGGAGCTGGTCGGCGCGCCGGCCGTCTACCGCCAGATCCGCCGCTGGGCGGAGCGCCACAACGGGCACCGGTTCGGGAAGGACGGCAGTGCCGCGCCGCTGCCGACACCCGAGCGCCCGACGAGGGACGAGGCGCCCGGGGCCTGACGGACCGGTCGGCGCCTCGCGACCGGGAGCGGGCACGTCGCGGCAGGCCGTCTGTCCGCGCGTTTCGCGACCGGCCTGTACGATCCCGGGCATGCCCGTCCCGCGCACGCCCGACCCGGTCCCGGCGCCGCCGCTGCGGCGCCAGGAGGCCGAGCGCCGCCTGCGCAACGCGATCGTGCGCGGCGACTTCGCGCCGGGCGAGCGGCTGACGGAGGACGAGCTCGCCGCCTGGCTGGGCATCAGCCGGACGCCGGTCCGCGAAGCCCTCGGCCGGCTCGCCGCCGCCGGTCTCGTGGAGATCGACGCCAACCGCGGCGCGCGCGTCGCACCCCTCGACCCCGCCGAGATGCTCGATCTCGTCCAGGTGTCGCGCGAGCTGGTGCTGCTCGCCCAGCGACTTGCCGCGGAGCGGGCGACCGACGACGAGCTGCGCGCCATCCGCGCCCACCACGAGGCCAGGGTGGCCGCCATGCGCGCCGGCGACGTGGAAACGGTCGAGCGGAGCGCCCTCGCCTTCCACACGACGATCCTGCGGGCATCCCGCAACCGGGAGCTCCAGCGGGTCTACCCGATGGTCTACCCGCGCCTCGAGCGGGTCTTCCGGGTCGCCTACGCGGACTGGCTGCGCGACGAGGGCGTGGAGCTCGACGGGAGGATCCTCGAGGCGCTGGAGGCCCGGGACCCGGCCGCCGTGCGGCGCGTGTCCGCGCGCGGCTGGGACACGCTCGAGGCTAACATCCTGGCCCGGGCCGCCCGGGGCGCAGCCGACGCCGCCGACGCGCAGGCCGGGCGCACCGACGCCGAGGGCGCCGCGTAGCCTCCGCCGGGGCCCCTACGCCCGGCCGACCGGCCCTGGGGGACCGCCGGACGCGGGATCGGCGGCCGGGGGATCGCCGGACGCGGGTGCGGCGGCCGGGCCGCTGCGCGCGGTCGGCCGCGAGGCCGCCCGCCGGACGAGGAACGGGACGGCGCGCACCGCGGTGAGCCCCGCGACGAGCCAGGCCGGCAGGAGCTGGCCGCCGCCGCCCGTCTCCTGGACGCCGATCCAGTCGATCGTCAGGCCGGTGGCGTCCGGCGGACGCTCGTGGTCCGGCAGAGGCTCGTGGTCCGGGGACACGGCCGGCGCACCGTGGGTTCGCTTCGCGCGCATGCCACCACGGTGGCACCGGGACTGGCAGCTGTCATCCGCCATTCGGCACGTGGCCGCGCGGCGTCAGCCCGGGTACTCCACCACGATGCGCCCGTCCTCCACGACCGCCGGGTAGACGGCCAGCGGCTCGTCGGCCGGAGGATCGAGCGGCTCGCCGGAGCCTAGGTCGAAGCGGGAGAGGTGGAGCGCGCAGGTCAGCGTGCCCGCGGTCAGGAAGCCCTTGTCAAGCTCGAAGTACTCGTGGCTGCAGATGCCCTGCACCGCGCGTACCGTCCCAGCCACGTTCACGAGCAGGACGGGCTCGGTGCCGTCCACCCAGGCCATCTGCATCGTCCCCTCGGGGAGGTCCGCCAGGGGGCCGCAGTCGATCCGGCGCGTCACGTTCAGGCGGGCGCCGTCACGCGGCGGGTGCCGCGGCCGCCAGCGACTCGGCCCACTTCTCCTCGAGGATCGCCCAGAGGTGGTCCCGCTCCGCCTCGAGGGGGACGCGGGCGACGACCGGCTCCAGGAAGCCGAGTGTGATGAACTTGCGGGCTTCGTCGGGCGTGATCCCGCGGCTCTCCAGGTAGAAGAGCTG
This sequence comes from uncultured Chloroflexia bacterium, assembly GCA_963725875.1. GTDB lineage: Bacteria > Chloroflexota > Limnocylindria > Limnocylindrales > CSP1-4 > CTSoil-043. The sequence continues at coordinate 551,677 of CAVRZZ010000003.1, forward strand.
GGCCGGGTCGATCGGGCCGACGGAGGACGCGTGGGCCGCCCGCCGGCAGTCCGGCTGGTCGATCTCCAGGCTCGGGATCGTCACCGAGCGGCTCTTCTTGTCCAGGAGCATGCCGAACTCGCCCAGGAAGCTGTCGGTGCCGTGAGCCGACTTCTCGATGGAGATCAGGCCCTTGATGTAGGCCCGGGCGCCGTGCTGCAGGACCGCCTTGGACAGGAGGTTGCCGGTCGTGTCCCGCCCGACGTGCCGGGTGTACGCCGTGAGGTCGAAGAGCTGGTCCCGGCCGCCGAAGACGATCTCGACCTGCTCCACCTCGCTCCCATCTCCCTCCAGGCGGTTGTCGATCCGCGAGCGAACGACCCGGCCACCGAGATGGGCGATGGCGAAGCGGAGCGTGGCCCCGGCCGCGATCCGGGCGGTTCGCTGCTGGAGGGCGGTCGTCCCACCGGGCAGATCCTGGATCGAGGCGAACCGCAGCACAGCCCCGGGGCCCAGGTCGATCTCGCTCGTGCCCCCGAACAGCGCCTGCGGCACCGGCTCGCCCGCCGCGCAGGCGATCGGAGGTCCGGACGGCCCGAGCTCCTCGACGAGCGCGGCCTCGGAACCCTCGTCGAGGCGGATCAGCGTCCGCGTCAGGAGTGCCCGCTCCGGTACGCCGGCGGCCCAGCGCAGGATGATCGGCCGCTCGAGGACGACGCCCGCGGGCACGTGCAGGTGGATCCCCTGGCTCCAGAAGCCGCGCGAGAGCCAGGCCAGCTTCTCGTCGGTGGGCAACGCGGTGCGGAGCAGGGCCTCGCGCACGCCGGCGGCGTCGCGGGCGAGCGCCGCGCCGAGCGTCTCGAGTGCCACGCCCCGCTCCGCGAGGGCGGGGGCGAGCGCAAGGCGGGCGACGCCGTCCTCGCGGAGCTCGATGATGCCGTCGGCACCCTCGGGGATCTCGCCGGGCGCATCCGGGGCGGCGGCAGTCCGGACGTACGGGCGGGCGGCGAACAAGTCGGCGCCCCGGAAGTCGACGTACGACGTGTACAGCTCGCTCGTCTCGACCGGCAGGCGCTCGTACGCGGCCGCGGCGGCGAGGCGGTCCTCGCGCAGCCAGGCCGGCTCGTCGCGCTCCGCACCGAGGGCGGCGGCGAGGGCGGCGTCGGCAAAGGTGAACGGGAGGTCGGCCGGCCCGCGCCGCGCCCGGGGTGCGGCCGTGGGAGCCGCCGGGGCGGACCCGGCAGCGCCGGCCGGGGCCGGCGACCCGGCAGCCGTCTCCGCGGAGGCCGTCATCCGAGCGACCCCTCCATCTCCATCTTGACGAGCCGGTTGAACTCGATGGCGTACTCCATCGGGAGCTCCTTCGTGAAGATCTCCAGGAAACCTTGGACGACGAGGTTCGTCGCCTCGTTCTCGGTCAGCCCGCGGCTCATCAGGTAGAAGATCTGGTCGGCCGACACCTTCCCGACGGTGGCCTCGTGGGTCATCGTCGTGTCGTCCTCCTGCACGTCGATGTACGGGTAGGTGTCGGAGCGGCTTCCCTCGTCGATCAGGAGCGCGTCGCAGCGCACGCTGGCCACGACCCCGGTCGCGCCGGGTGCCACCTTGAGCGTGCCGCGATAGGTCGCCCGCCCGCCGTCCTTGCTGACGGACTTGGAGACGATCCGGCTGCGCGTGTTCGGCGCCAGGTGGACGGCCTTCGCCCCGGTGTCCTGGTGCTGGCCGTGGCCGGCGAACGCGACGCTGATCACCTCGGCCGTGGCCCCCTCGCCGCGCAGGTAGATCGCCGGGTACTTCACGGTCGCCCGGGAGCCCGTGTTCGCGTCGACCCACTCCACCGTGGAGCGGGCATGGGCGTGGGCCCGCTTCGTCACGAGGTTGTAGACGTCGCGGCTCCAGTTCTGGATCGTCGTGTAGCGGATCTGGGCGCCGGGCAGCGCGATGACCTCGACCACGGCGGCATGGAGCGCATCGGTCGTGTAGATCGGGGCGGTGCAGCCCTCGATGTAGTGCACCTTGGAGCCCTCGTCCGCGATGATGAGGGTCCGCTCGAACTGGCCGGTGTTCTCGCCGTTGATCCGGAAGTACGCCTGCAGCGGGAGGGGAACCTCGACGCCCTTCGGGACGTAGACGAACGAGCCACCCGACCAGACCGCGCTGTTGAGCGCGGCGAACTTGTTGTCCTCCGGCGGGACGACGGTCGCGAAGTACCTCTTCACGAGGTCCGGGTACTCGCGGAGCCCCTGGTCCATCCCCATGAAGACGACGCCGATCTTGGAGAGCTCCTCGCGGACCGAGTGGTAGACGACCTCCGAGTCGTACTGGGCGCCGACCCCGGCGAGGAACTTGCGCTCGGCCTCGGGGATGCCCAGCTTCTCGAACGTCTGCTTGATCTGCTCCGGGACGTCGTCCCAGGACTTCTCCTCGCGCTCGGACGGCTTCCGGTAGTACACGATCTTCGAGAAGTCGATCCCCTTGACGCTCTCGGGGACCCAGGACGGCATCGACCGCTTGAGGAAGTGGTCGTAGGCGCGGAGGCGGAACTGGAGCATCCACTCCGGCTCCTCCTTGATCGCGCTGATCTCCTCCACCGTGGCCCGCGTGAGCCCGGCCTCCGTCTCGGTCAGGTACGTGAACTCGTCGTGGAAGCCGTACTGGTACTCCTGGGAGACGATCTCCTCGCGGGCGGCGGTCATGGCTGATCCTCGTGACGGACGCGGCGGCTGGCGGGAGGTCCCGCGCCGCGATCGGGGCGGTCAGGTGGAGTTCGGCCGGTGGGACGCTGCCGGATGGGAACGCCCGGGACGGAACCCCGGGTGAGGACGCCCGGACCCGGCCGAATTCCGAGTTGGATTGTCGGATATCCGCGCGGTCCCGTCAACCGCTGCTCGCGACCATGTCGAGGGCCGTCGGTCATGCCCGGCGCGCCGCCGGATGCCGCCGGGAGCCCGGCTGCTCCGCGTCGCCCCGTCGAGGTGACGCAAGCGGACCGGCGAGCGGCTAGGATCATCGAGTGCGGCGTTTCACGGCCGCGGGAGGTGTCGCATGACGCGTGGTCGGATCATCGTCGGGCTCGGAGCCATGGCCGCCGCAGGCGGCGTGCTCGTCTCGTCGCGGCGGAACGCCGGGAAGCGGGTCCCTTCGTTCCCGTCGGGGCCGGTCTCGCTGGAGGCGGCCGACGCGGCGGAGTTCGCCGCCCGGCTGGCGGCCGCCCCGATCGTGCGCAAGAGGGACGTTGCGGTCTCCTTCGCCCCGAGCACGGCGCGGGCGATCGAGCCGCTCCTCCACGGGACCGCGTACTTCCCCCGCATGCTCGACGACCTGCGGGCCGCGTCCTCCTCCGTCCACGTGCTGATCTACGGCGTGAAGCCCGGGGACATCGGCTCGGAGTTCCGGGACGTCCTCCTGGCAAAGGTCGCCGAGGGGATCCCCGTCCGGCTGTCCGTCGACGCCGTCGGCAGCGAGGTCCGGGCCGGCTCCAAGGCGCTCTTCGCCGAGCTCGTCGAGGGCGGCGTCCAGGTGGTCCAGAACCGCGGGATGTTCCCCGACGTCCGCGGCCCGCTCGGCCCGGGAGCCCCCATCGGCTGGCGCCGGGAGAACGTCCTCCACTTCGACCACCGCAAGTTCATGGTCGTGGACGGGCGCATCGGCTGGCTCGGCGGGACCGGGATCGAGGACCACTTCAACGACGAGCGCTTCACCGACGTGATGGTCCGCTTCGAGGGCCCGGCGGTCCGGCAGCTCCAGGCCCTGTTCATCGCGAGCTGGCGCCACCAGGAGGGCCCGCTGGACGTCGACGAGGCCGGCATGGCGGCCCTCTTCCCGCCCGACGACGGCCGGGACGAGGGCCCGGGGGTCGCGCCGGCGACCCTGCTCGTCAACGTCCCGGCCACCGGCCACGTCCCGATCAGCGAGGCCTACGAGCAGGTGATCGAGGCGGCCGACCGGCGCATCGACCTCGTGAACCCGTACATCTCGGAGCGCCCCGTCATCGACCGCCTGGTCGAGGCCGCCGAGCGCGGCGTGGCGGTGCGGATCATCGTCCCGGGCAAGCCGACGCCCCCGATGCCGGCCGCCGCGTTCCGCCACAACGTCCCGCGCCTGCAGGCCGCCGGTGCCACCGTCCTGTTCCACCCGGCGATGGCCCACGCCAAGGTGATGGTCGCCGACGACCGCGTGCTGGTGGGCGGCTGCAACCTGGACGCCCTGAGCCTTTACCGGAACTGGGAGCTGAACCTGCTCCTGGAGGGCGAGGAGGTGGCGGGCTCCTTCGAGCATGCGATCTTCGACCCGTTGGTGGAGGTGTCCGAGGAGGCGGCGCTGGAGCGGACGGCCCCCCGCAGGGCGTTCGACGCGCTCATGGACCGGATGTCGCCGCTGCTCTGAGCGAGCGGGCTGGTCAAAACGGCCAGAAGACCGGGACGAGGAAGACGGCGACGGCGAAGAAGACCGCCATCACGGCAAGGCCCAGCTTCCAGTAGTCGGCGAACCGGTAGCCGGCCGGCCCCATGATCATGAGGTTGACCGGCGTGGCCACCGGGGTGAGGAGCGCCGCCGCGGCGGCCACCGTGAGCGACATGAGGACCGGCCGGATGTCGATCCCGAGCTCGGTCGCCGCGGCCCCGGCGATGGGGATCATGATCAGGGCCGTCGCCATGTTGCTGATCAGCTGGCCGAAAATCGTCGTGACAATGAAGAGGCCGGCGAGCAGGGCGTAGGGCCCGGCATCCCGGACTGCGTTGACGAGCGCATCCGCCACCAGCGCGGCCGCGCCCGTCTCGGTCATCGCGGTCGAGAGAGGCAGCATCGCCCCAACGAGGACGACCGTGGTCCAGTTGATGGCCCGGTAGGCCTGCTCGATCGACATCACGCGGGTCACGATCAGGGTCCCGGCGGCGAGGAGCCCGGCCACTGCCGAGGGAACGATCCCGAGGGCGAGAAGCACCACCATCCCGGCCGCCACGCCCAGCGCCCGCCGGGGCCCCCGGCCCGAGTGGGATCGCCTGGCGCCGGATGAGCTGCGGCTCGTGGACGACCAGGATGCCGGGGTCGTCGGCGCGCGCGTCGAGGGCATCCCAGCGTCCCTGGAGCAGGAGCGTGTCGCCGATCGCCAGGTCAACCCCCTGCTTGCCGACGTCCCTCCCGCGGAGCTGGATCGCCGCCACGACGAGGTCGCCGTCCTCCGCTGGACCCTCGATCGCGATTCGTGCGCCGTCGCGCGTGCATCGGGCGCGGCGCGGACGGCGCCCTCCCCGACAGGCAGGCGCCGGGGACTCGCGCGTCAGGCCTCGACGTGCGACTCGACCACCTCGGGCGTCGCCGTGGGGTCCATCACCGGGATGCCGACGGGAGTCTCGACGGCGGCCAGCGGCTCGCCCATGACCTCCGGGGTTCGCGGCTCGGACGACGCTCCGGCCCGCCGGCGCGAGACGAGCCCGACGATGGCGGTCGCCATCAGGGACATGGCGATCGAGATCGCCACCGAGAAGAGGACGAGGCCGATGACGCGGCCGCGCTCGTCGTGGGTCAACCAGTCACGGGCGGCGCGGCCCCGACGAGCCAGGTCGCGACCCTGAGGGGCCACGTCACGTCCGCGCAGGAGCCACTCGCGCGCCTCGCGGCCGAGCCTGGCAATGTCGCGCTCTTCGAGGAAGGACATCATCGGACCTCCAATCTGGGTTCGTCGCAGCCTCGCGCATGCAGGCGGCCCCGGCCAAGTGCCGGAGCGCCCGATCCGGAAACCGGACGGCCGGGCGGGACCGATCCCACCCGGCCGTCATGCGACGTCGGAGCGAAGGCAGTCCCAGGGCACGTCGCCCGGGGACAGTTGGTCAGCCGGCCGGGGCCGGCTGGGCCGGCGGCGGCGGGCTGACCCCTTCCGTCGCCGTCTCCTCGCGGCGGAAGCGCCGGGCCAGGCCGGACTTCCCGCCGTCGACGAGCGAGTACAGGACCGGGATGACGAGCAGGGTCAGGAAGGTCGACGAGAAGAGCCCACCGATCACGACTGTGCCCAGCTCCGCGGCGATGATCGAACCCTTGGAGAGGCCCGCCGCGAGCGGGATGAGGGCCAGGATCGTGGCGATGGCCGTCATCAGGATCGGCCGCACGCGGGTCCGGCCGCCCTCGACGAGGGCGTCCTTCGTCGAGTGCCCTTCCGCACGCAGCCGCTCGACGAGGTCGAGCAGGACGATCGCGTTGGTCACCACGATCCCGATCAGCATCAGGAACCCGATGAGGGCGCTGACGCCGATCGGCGTGCCGGTGAGGTAGAGCGCCGGGAAGGCGCCGATCGTCGCGAGCGGGAGGCTGAACAGGATGATGAACGGCGTGACGAGCGAGTTGAACGTCAGGACCATCATCACGTAGACGAGAAGGATCGCGACCCCCATCGAAAGGAAGAGGTTGCCGAACGCCTCGTTCATCTGCGCGGTGACGCCCGCCAGCTCCACCGTCACGTTGGCGGGGATCGTGCCGTCGGCCACCAGGGCGTCGATCTCCTGGCGGACCTCCTTGGAGACGGCACCGGTGTCGTCGCTGGCGATCTCGGCGGAGACCGTCGCCGCCGGCGCCTGGTCCACGCGGGTGATGCTGCCCTGGGCGGCTACCTGGTCGACCGCGGCGATGCCTCCCAGCGGCACCGTGGCCACGGTCCCGACCGGCAGCGCGCGCAGCGTCTCGACGCTGTTCACCTGGGACGGATCGACCTGGACGAAGACCGGCATCGGGTCCTGCGCCGGGTCGACCTGGGCCTTGGTGGCCTCCTGGCCGACCAGGGCGATCCGAACCTCGCCCGCGACCTGGGCCGCGGTGAGCCCGGCACCGATGGCCTTGTTCGGATCGACGACGACCTGGACCTCGGGCGTGCCCTTCGACAGGTCGGTCTTGAGGTTCAGGAGGTCGGTGTTGTCCGCCAGGGCCTTCATCACCTCGTCGGTCGCGGCCGCGACCGCGGCCGGGTCATCGGAGCTGATGACGATGCTCAGGCCGTTGGACGTGAAGCCGGCCGTCTGGGCCACGGCCACGTCGAAGCCGTCCGTCTTCACCGGGGCGAGGTCGCCGGAGAGCTTCTGGGCATATGTCGTGAGTTCCACGGCGTCGGAGAGCCGGACGGTGAGCGTGGCGCTGTTCGCCGGGCGGCCGCTCAACGCCGCCTGGATCGTGCCGAAGCCCGTGTCGCCCTCGCCGGGGACGCTCGTCTGGACATGCTCGACCTCCGGGTCCGCCAGGAGGATCGTCTCCGCCTCGATGGCCCGGGCGAGAACGGCGGCGGAGCTCGTGCCGGCCGGCGGTGCGACCGTGACCTGCAGGAGCTTCTCCGAGCCGGCATTGATGAACCCGGTCGGCAGGAGCGGCACGATCGCCATCGAGACGAAGAAGAGGGCTGTCGCGATGGCCATGACGCCCCACTTCGTGGCGCGGCCGCGCAGGGCGAGGAGGATCGTCGGGGTGTAGGCGCGGATCCAGAAGGAGTTCTTCGGCTCGCCGTCCTCGTCGACGTTGAGCTTGACCTTGCCGATGAAGAGGTAGGCCAGCACGGGCACCACCGTGAGGGCGACCACGAGCGACGCCAGCAGGGCGAAGGTGACGGTCAGGGCGAACGGCAGGAAGAGCTGGCTGACGATGCCGCCCACCAGGCCCAGGGGCAGGAAGACCGCGACGGTCGTGAGCGTCGCCGACGTGATCGCCCCGGCGACCTCGCGGGGCCCCTTGAGGGAGGCCGTCAGGCGGTCGTCGCCCAGGGCGCGGTGGCGGTAGATGTTCTCCAGGACGACGATGGCGTCGTCGACCACGCGGCCGACCGCGACGGCGAGGCCGCCCAGCGTCATGACGTTGATGGTGGTGCCGGTGATCTGCATGATCACGAGGGCCGTCAGCACGGACAGCGGGATGCTGACCGCGGCGACCAGCGTCGAGCGGACGCTGAACAGGAACAGGAAGATCGTCAGGATCGCGAAGAGCGCGCCCAGGCCACCTTCGCGGAGCAGGCCGTCGCGCGACTCCTTGATGAAGGTCGAGAGGTCGGAGATGACGGTCACGCTGACGACGTCGGCGTTGGCATCCCCGATCTCGGCGAGCTTCGCGGAGACCGCGTCCGCGACCTCGACGGTGTTCGCGTTCGACGTCTTGGTCACCGTCAGCGTGAGCGAGGGCACGCCGTCGGTGCGGGCGAAGCCGGTGGTCGGCACGCCGGCCTGGATCACCGTGGCGATGTCCTTCAGGAAGACCGGCGTGGGCGCGACGGGCGTGGTCGGGGAGAGCGTGCCGGGCGTGGCCGGCGTGGTGCCGGGGGTGGTGCCGGTCCCGGGGCTGGTTCCCGGCTGGGTGCCGGGGACGGCGCCGGTCCCCGTGCCGGCGCCCGGCGTCTTCACCCCGACGACGAGGTTCTCGATCTGCGCGATCGAGGTGAGCGAGCCGATCGTGGAGACGGGCACGTTCTGCGTGGGCGACTTGATCTGTCCAGAGGGCAGGGTGAGGTTGTTGGCCGCCAGGACGCCGTTCACCTGGGCGACCGAGATGCCGGTCCCGGTGAGCTTCGCCGGATCGAGCGTGATCACGACCTGAGGCTGGAGCCCGCCCGTGAGGTCCACCGTCGCGACGCCGTCGATGCCCTGGAGGGCGGGCACGATCTCCGTCCGCGCGACCTCGGTCGCGGCGTCCAGGCCGTCCTGGCTGGTGCCGGCGACCGACGCGATGATCACCGGCGAGGAGTTGATGTTGAGCGCCGAGACCTGCGGGGTGACGCTGCCGGGCAGGCCCGCCAGCTGGAGGTTCTGCTCGATCGTGGCCCGCGCCTCCTTGACGTCGGTCCCGAACTCGAACTGCGCCACCACGATGGCGAGCGAGTTGGCCGACGAGGAGGACAGCGCGGACAGCCGCGGGACGCTCGCGACGGATCGCTCGATCGGCTTGGTCACCTGGCTCTCGACGTCGGCGGCGCCGACGCCCGGGTAGGGCGCGATGACCGTGATGATCGGGAAGTCGATGTCGGGCAGCAGCTCCTGCTTCAGGCTGCCCCAGGCCGAGATGCCGGCGATGAAGAGGCCGAACGCCAGCAGGATCGTGACGCTCCGCTTGGCGACCGACAGCTCGGTGAGACGGCTCACGCAGGTTCTCCTTTGAGGGTGAGGGACGCGGTGGCGCTGCCCGGCTGTTGCGCCGCGGCGGCGAGAAGGTCGAGGGCTTGCTCGACGACCGGCAGGTCGGCGAGGTCGAGGCGGTAGAGGAGGGCCCGAACCTGGCCGGCGCTCAGCTCGCGGAAGAGCTGGAGCTGGGTCAATCCGGCGTCGGTGATCCGGAGGACCACGTGGCGCCGGTCCGCCGGGTCGTCGCGGCGGGCCAGGAAGCCCTGGTCGACCAGGCGGTCGACGACGCCGCTGACCGTCGACAGCGAGACGCCCAGGTGCGCTGACAGGTCGGACATGCGGAGGTCGGGCTCAGCCTGGACCAGGTAGAGCACCTTGGCCTGCGACATCGTCACGCCCACCCCGAGGAATTCGGGGGCGTGGGCCGAGGCGACGCGGTGCATCAGGGTCTCGTACGCGGCGACGATCCGGTCGATGCGTGCCCCGTGGCCGGGGTCGACACGCGGGTCGTAGGTCGCGGGGACTTCCGGCAAATCATTCGCTCCATGCAAAGTGTTTGGTCCGCCGGAAGGGTATCGGATCTGCGAAGAATCCGGATTGACCCGAAGGTCCGGCCCGGACGCGGCGACCGGGAGGGGTTGTCGCGGCGTTGACGGGTGGGCTCGCCGCGTGACCGGCTACGATCCGCGAAATGCCCGACCCGCGCCTGCTCTCCCCCGCCGTCGCGCGGCGGCACCTCGTCATCCGCCACCTCCTTGCCCCGCCGCGCTCGCTCCCGCCGGCCGAGGAGAGCGTTCTCGCCGTGGTCGACCGCTTCGGCTCGCTCCAGTTCGACCCCCTCGAGGTGGCCGGGCGCAACCACGACCTGGTCCTCCACGCGCGGGTCGCGGGCTACCGCCGACCCTGGACCCATCGTCTGCTGTACGAGCGACGCCTCCTGTTCGAGGCCTACAACAAGGGCCTGAGCATCCTCCCGACACGCGAGCTGCCGTGGCATCGCCTCACCTGGGACCGCGCACGCCGCGCACATGACGGCGCGGCCTTCCGGGAGCACGGCGACCACGTGGCCGAGCTCCTCGGGCGCATCCGGCGCGACGGGCCGATCTCGACCACGGACCTCGATCGCAGCGAGGCGATCGATTGGTACTGGGGACCGACGCTCAAGTCGCGGGCCGTGCTGGAGGCGCTCTCCGAGGCGGGCATCCTCGGCATCGCCCGGCGGGACGGCAACCGCCGCTACTACGACCTCGCCGAGCGGCTCTTCCCGGCGGGGCTCCTGGCCGAGCGCGTGCCGGAGCGCGAGCAGCTGCTCCACCGACTGCTCAGCCGATACCGCGCCCACGGCCTCCTGGGGGCAACCGGCCAGGCCGAGGTCTTCCTCGGCTTCGGGGCCGGCGAGATGCTCACCGACGGATCGCCGCCGCCTCGCCGGGCGGAGCTTCTCGCCGAGCTCGTCGACCGCGGCGAGGTGCTCCCGGTCACCGTCGAGGGCGTGCGTGGCGTCCGTCACGTCGTGACCGACGAGCTCCCCCTGCTCGCCCAGGCGGAGCGCGAGGTCGCCGAAGGGCACGCCGCGGGCGGCGAGACCCCCGGCGTCACGTTCCTCGCCCCCCTCGACCCACTGGCCTGGGACCGCGACCTCCTGCGGTCGCTCTTCGACTTCGACTACCGCTGGGAGGTCTACGTCCCGGCGGCAAAGCGGCGCTGGGGCTACTACGTCCTGCCCCTCCTCTTTGGCGACCGGTTCGTCGGGCGCATCGAGCCCCGCTTCGAACGGACGAGCCGGGCGATCCGGATCCTCGGCCTCCACTGGGAGGCGGGCTTCGACCCGCTCGCGGAGGACGGCTTCGTCGCCGCGCTCGCGGAGGCGCTCGACGCCTACCGCGGCTTCCACGGCGCGACGCGCGTCACCTTCCCGCGCGATCGCGTCTCGCGGGCCCTCGCGGGGGCGGTTGCGCGCGCCGGTTGAGCCACCGGCTCGGTCCCATGCCGCGGGCGCGGCGCCGCCGCGCGGCAAGCGGCGCGGAGCGCCTCCGCGACTCCGCGTACCATCATCCTCCCGGGCCCGATGCCGCGGCGTCGCGGGCGGGCCACCAGACCGCGTCACGCAGGAGGGATCCATGGCCGCGACTCGAACCGCCGAGGTCACCTGGAACGGCTCGCTCATCGAGGGGAGCGGCACGATCGACTACGTCTCGAGTGGCGCGTTCTCGCGCCTCCCCGTGACCTGGGCGTCCCGGACCGAGGCCCACGACGGCCGCACCAGCCCCGAGGAGCTCGTCGCCTCCGCCCATGCCTCCTGCTACGCGATGGCATTCTCGGCCGGGCTCGGGCGCAACGGCACGCCGCCCACTGCGCTGAGCGTCACGGCCACCGTGACGTTCGACAAGGTCGAGGCCGGGTGGAAGGTCGTGTCGTCGGCGCTCGCCGTGCGCGGCAGGGTTTCGAACCTCGATGCCGCAACCTTCGCCCAGCTCGCCGAGGCGGCCAAGGACGGCTGCCCGATCAGCCAGGCGCTCAAGGGCAACGTGGCGCTCTCGGTCGAGGCCACGCTCGAGGGGTAGGCGCCGACCGGGCCGGCGCCCAGGGAGGGCGCGGTCCGCCCGCGGCTCGGCGGGCGGTGCCGCGATCCCCCGGCGGATGCTCAGGGGACGCCGCTCTCGACGTACGCGTTCATCGCCGCGGCATCGCGACCTGCGAGCCCGAGGGACGCCGCGGTCCGCCCCGCCGCCCGGAGGTCCTCCTCGAGAACCAGGGAGGCCAGGTCGATCAGCAGGTCGATGGTCGGCGTGGCGATCCCCAGCTCGCGCGCGATCGAGGCGATCGGGACGAGGCCAAAGGGCACGTCCTCGGTCAGGTAGCGCGACCGCAGCTCCCCCGGCGCGCGAATGCCCTGGTGAACCCAGCTGTCCCGGTTGACCTCGTACGTGGTGGCGCCCGCGAGGCCGTAGAGCCGGCGGTCCCACTCCGTCGCCGGCACCTGGGGCAGGCCCAGCGCAGCGACGACCGCCAGGCGGTCGCGGTCGGCCGCGTCCATCACCCGCGCGACCGACGGGCTCACCCCGTCGTTGTAGAAGCGGAAGTCGCCGCCGGTGGTCTCGATCCAGCCGGTGTTGAGGAGCGCGGGCGCCGGATGGGCCATCGCGTTCAGGTTGTTCAGGCTCGTCTCGAGGACGTTGGCAGCGATCGCCAGGCCCCCCGGCACGATGCCGTCGAGGACTGCGGCGACCGGGCCGCTGCGGTTCGCCGGGAAGGTGGCGATCGGGAGGTCGCGCTTCACGCCGCTCACGTGGACATGGGTCGGGTCGACCTTCCGGCATGCGAACGGCAGCGAGAGCGTCTCCGCCACCGTGACACCCTCGAGGCGGCCGGCCCGCCGAAGCACGTCCGCGACGGCCAGCGCCCCGCCGGTGCTGCCCGGGGTCAGCACCACCACCTGGCCCTCGCGCAGGAAGGGCGCGCACGCCTCGGCGAACGCCACCTGGGCGAAGGCGGGGACGGCGACGAGGAGCACGTCCGCGCCCTCCACCGCCTCGCGGATCTCGGTCGTGACCCGCGGGACGGCCACCGTCACGTCGCCCAGCACCCCCGACAGGCGAAGGATGCCGGCCTCGCGGATGGGAGCGATCACGGACTCGAAGGCCGGCAGGTCGAAGAGCGTGCAGGCGATCCCGCGTCGCAGCAGGTCGGCGGCGATCGCGCAGCCGCCGTTGCCCGCCCCGAGGACCGAGACCCGCGCGGCCATGGTGGTCCCTCTCTCCCCCTGCTCGATGACCGGAGTGTCCATTCGCGGGTGGGGCCCGTCAACCCGGCGCTAGACTGGCGGCGGACCCACGGACAGCGAGGTCGAGCGGATGGCGACGTCGATGCGGGCGCGACGTCGCGCAGGCCGGCGGTCGGCTCGTCCGACTGAAGGGCCACGCACCGACGGCCCGGCACCGACGGCCCGGCGCCGGCCGGCCTACGGCGCGATCGAGAGGATCCGGCGCGGGTTGTCGACGGTGAGCCGGCGGATCTCCGCCTCCCCCACCCCGCGCTCGCGCAGCCGCGGCAGGAACTGCTCGGCCAGGTAGGCGTACCCGTTCCCGCCGTAGAAGACGAGCTGGCTGTTGTCGCACACGTCCTGCGACAGGAGGAGTCGGTCGCCGTGGCCGCGCGCGAGGATCTCCAGGACGAGCTCGATGACCCGCGGCTCGCCCTTGCGCTCCATGGGCGTAAAGGCCATGCCGAGGAAGTCGCACTCGAGCGAGGCGCCGCGCTCGATGATCGCGAGCCAGTGGGCGAGGATGGGATAGGAGTCGGCGTGCCCGATGACGACCCGCGCCGGGTCGGCCCCGGCCTCCTCCAGGATGTCGAGCTGGCGCAGCCCGACCGGCGACATCACGGCGTGGGTCGTGACCGCCATCCCCGTCGCGCGCGACGCCTTCCCGCACGCGCGCAGGACCCGCTCCTCCTGCGCCGAGACCCACGGCTTGTGGACCCCGATCTCGCCGATGATGCCGGGCCGGACGCGCGTGCCGTCGGGCCCCTCGCTCCCGGGCACGCCCTCCTCGAACTCGCCGATCATCTGGGCGGCGAGCTCGTCCGCGCTGCGCCGGTCGATCAGCGCTTCCGGGGGGTAGTACGGCTCGCGGTACCAGCCGGTCCCCATGACGACGTGGAGCCCGGTCCGCCCGGCCATGCGCCGGAGCCAGGCCGGGTCGCGCCCGATGCCGGGCAGGGTGACGTCGACGACGCACGTCCCGCCCGCGGCGCGGAACCGGCCCAGCTCGGCCGCGACGAGGTCCTCGTCCGGGGTCAGCTCCCAGTAGTCGAACCGCTCGGGGATCTGCCACAGGTGGCACTGCGTGTGCTCGTGGGGGAGGGTGAACCCGACCGCGGAGGGCTCGACCCGCCCGAGGACGGTCTGCACGAAGGGCGACATGACGCGATTATCGCCCCCCGGACGGGCCAGGAATTGGCGGTTCGGCTCGTGCATCCGGGCGTTGTGGACGCCAGCGGAAGGTGCGATAGTGCGCACGACCGCGACCTGTGCAGGAGTGCGCACGCGGCCCTGGGCCTGGTTGCAGGTGCGTCCCCGCCGGACGCGGGCCCGAGCAACTCTTGGAGGAGGAGAGATGAAGAAGAGCCTGCGGCTCACGGCGCTCGTGGCGGGCGCCGTGCTCATGGTGGCCGCCTGCGGCGGAGGGGCGAGCCCGTCCGCCGCCCCCAGCGCCGAGCCATCCGCGTCCGCGGCGGCAAGCGAGGCCCCGTCCGAGGCCCCGTCGGCCGCCCCGTCCATCAACCCTGAGGGGCTGCTGGGCAAGATCATCGCGGCCGGCAAGGTCCGTGTCTCGACGGACCCGAACTATGCGCCGTTCTCGTTCTTCGACACCGCGACGAACAAGTACACCGGCTTCGACAACGCCACCGCCGAAGAGGTGGTGAAGCGGATGAACACCGAGCTCGGCACGAACCTGACGATCGAGTGGATCACCCCGAACTGGGATCTCATCACCGCCGGCAGCTGGGGCGGCCGCTGGGACATCTCGATCGGCTCGATGAGCGTCACGATCGGCCGTGAGAAGGTCGTCGACTTCAGCGACCCGTACTACTTCGACTACGGCTCCATCGCCGTCGGCACGGACTCGACGATCGCGTCCGTCAAGGAGCTCGACGGGAAGAAGCATCTGCGTCGGCGCAGTCCACGACGTACGAGCAGTGGCTCCAGGGCACGCTCGAGATCCCCGACCCGAACATGGCGCCGCCGCCGGCGGGCGCGAACATCACGTCGCTCCCGACCGACAACGAGTGCCTCCAGGCGCAGGCCGCCGGCCGCAAGTTCGACGCGATCGTGGCCAACGAGAACAGCCTGGCGAACGGCGTCAAGGAAGGCATTCCCGTCAAGATCCTCGACATCACCCCGCCGTTCATCGTCCAGGTGGCGTTCGCGCTCGACAAGAGCGGGCCGTCGACCGCGGACATCCTCCCGGTGCTCAACAAGATCGTCGCCGACATGCACGCCGACGGCACGCTGAGCGCCCTGTCCAACCAGTACCTCGGCAAGGACGTGACCAAGGCGCCGTGAGGCCCTGATCCGAGGCCCTGTCGCCCCGGCGGCGGCAGGGCCTCGCCATATCCCGCCCCGCCCGTGCCGTGACGCTCCCCGGAGGCTCGCAAGAGGGATGAGGACCGACGGATGACCCAGCTCGTGCAGGCGCAGCCGGACCTCGGCGACCGGATCCTGGCAGCGGAGCGCCAGCGCGGGTCGCGGTGGCGCATCGAGTTCCTCGCCGTGTGGGTCGTGATCCTGGCCGGGATGATCGCGTTCATCCTGATCACGATCGACCTGGACGCCAACTTCCTGGCCAAGGTCGTCCCGTTCATCGTCGGTGGCGCCGGCGTCACGCTGCTCGTCTCGCTGAGCTCGATCCTGCTGGCGATCATCCTCGCCGCCCTCGGCGCGCTCGGCCGCCTCTCACGCAACCCGATCGCCAACGGCATCGCGAGCTTCTACGTCTCGCTGGTCCGGGGGACGCCGCTCCTCCTGCAGATCCTGTTCATCTACCTGGCGCTGCCGCAGGCGGGCCTCGTGCTCGACGCCTTCGTCTGCGGCGTCATCGCCCTCGGCTTCAACTACGGCGCCTACATGACCGAGATCTTCCGCGCCGGCATCCAGGCCGTGCCCGGCGGCCAGACCGAGGCCGCGGAATCGCTGGGGATGACCGGTCGGACGACGTTCCTCCGGATCATCGCGCCGCAGGCCTTCCGGATCGTCACCCCGGCGATCGGCAACGACTTCATCGCGATGCTCAAGGACTCGTCGCTGGTCTCCGCGATCGGCGTCCACGAGATCCTGTTCAACGCCCAGGTCGCGGGCCGGCCCACCTTCCAGTCGATGCAGACCCTGATCATCGCCGCGCTCGTCTACTGGGTGATGACCATCACCTTCTCCTACTTCCAGAACAAGCTGGAGCGGCGCATGGCGACCGCCGACCGAGCCCGGGGAGCCGTCTGATGACCGTCTCGAGCCGCACCGGCGCCGACGGCATGCCCGTCCACGTCATCCACCCGGCCGAGACGCCGGGCGCCCTGGTCAAGCCGGGCGCCGAGCCGATCCTCAAGGCGACAGCCGTGGAGAAGTGGTTCGCCCGGAACCACGTGCTCAAGGGCTGCTCCATGACGGTCTACCCGTCCGAGACGATCACGATTCTCGGCCGGTCGGGTTCGGGCAAGAGCACGTTCCTGCGCTGCCTCAACTTCCTCGAGGAGCCGAGCGCCGGGGTCGTGGACATCGACGGGATCCGGGTCGCCGGCGATCCGCTCCGGCCGCGCTCGAGGAAGACCCGCGAGCAGATCCGCCAGCTCCGCCTGCAGGCGGGCATGGTGTTCCAGGAGTTCAACCTCTTCCCCCACCTGTCGGTGATGGGCAACCTCCTGGAGGCTCCCCTCCACGTCAAGAAGATGCACAAGGCCGAGGCCACGGAGCTCGCGGAGTCCTACCTCGAGAAGGTCGGGCTCATCGACAAGCGCGACGAGTACCCGTCGCGTCTCTCGGGCGGCCAGCGGCAGCGCGTCGCGATCGCCCGGGCCCTCACCATGCAGCCGAAGATCATGCTCTTCGACGAGCCGACGAGCGCCCTCGACCCGTCTCTCGTCGGGGAGGTGCTGAAGGTCATGGAGAGCCTCGCCCACGAGGGCCGCACGATGATCGTGGTCACCCACGAGATGTCGTTCGCGAAGGAGGCGGCCGACCGCGTCTACTACATGGACGGGGGCGAGTTCGTCGAGATCGGGCCGTCGGAGCAGGTGCTCACCAACCCGCACGACGAGCGGACGCGGCGCTTCCTCACGCGCTTCCTCAACCTCTGACGGGGCGCCGCGTCCCCCGGTGCCGCGCGGTCGCGCGCCGCCCGCGGACGCGCTAGGCTGCCTCCATGACCGGCCAGTCAGCACCGCCGTCGCCCGGTCCGGACGACGAGATCGAGCGTCGCCTCGCGGCGCTCAAGGCCGGTGCCGATCCGGCCTCCCTCGGGCCGCCGCCGGGGACGGGCCCCCTCGGGCCTCCGCCGGCGCCGCGGCCCCCGGACGATCCGGGCGCGGCCGACCAAGAGCAGCCCGCGCTGGTCGGCGAGGTGCTCGAGGGCGATGGGCGGGAATGGGCGCCCGGGACCGGCACGGGCTCCGGCGGGGCGCGAAGCGCGACCGGGTCCGGCGGGCCTCCTCCCGGCCCCGGCGTACGCGCGGTCGGCTGGGGCATCGGCCAGGCCGAGGCCGGGCGGCTCGGTCTCTGGATCGGGCTGGCGCTCGTCGCCTTCGGCGGCTACCTGGTCCTGGCGGAGCTCGTCCCGCAGGTCTCCGTCCTGGGATCCCTCGCGCTCGCGATCGTCGGCGGGGTCCTCGTGGCATGGCATGTCACCGGGCGCGCCGGCACCTGGGCTCTCTACGGCGGCGCGATCCTCGCCGGGTTCGGGGCGGCGCGGCTTGTCGCCGAGGTCGCCGGGCTCCCGTCCGCCGGCTGGGGAACGCTTGGCGCCGGGCTCGGCCTGCTGACGATCGCCCTTCGCCGGGCGCTCCGCCGCGAGGGACTCGGCTGGCAGGCGTGGATGGGCGGCGCGCTCGCGATCTTCGGCGGCTGGGGCGTGCTGGGCGCCGCGATCCCCGGCTTCCCGACGTTGGGCGACCTCATCGTGCCGCTCGTCCTGGTCCTGGTCGGCGTGGCCGTGCTGCGCCGCGGCTTCCGGCCGCCGCCGCAGCCCTGAGGGCGGTCCGCCGGCTATCAGCCGCCGCGGCTGTCGGCCGCCGGGCGGCAGCCCTATCGCCTGGGTGGCGCCGTCGCCACCTGAATCGCCTCCGCCACACCGTCGGCGATCCGCACGAGCTCGTCGCCGGTCGTCACGAACGGCGGCCCGAGGAGGAGCGTGTCGCCATCGACGCCGTTCGCCGACCCCGTCCCCGAGTAGACGAGCAGCCCCCGCTCGCGGGCGGCCACGACGACGGCCTCCATGCGGCGCTCGGCCCGCGGAAACGGGGCGGTCGTGGCCCGGTCGGCAACCATCTCCACGCCCACCATCAGCCCGAGGCCGCGGATGTCGCCGACGTGCGGATGGTCGCCGAGCCGTTCCCGGAGCAGCTCCCGCAGCCGCTCCCCCTTGGCGGCCGAGGCCGCCACGAGGTCCTCGTCGCGGAGGATGCGCAGCACCTCGCGGGCGACGGCGGCGCCCACGGCCGAGTGGCTGAACGTGAAGCCGTGGATGAATCCCCCGGCGGAGATCGCCTCGTACACGGGGCCACCGGCCGCGGCGAAGCCGAACGGCCAGTAGCCGGACGTGGCGCCCTTGGCCGCGACGAGGATGTCAGGCCGGAGGCCCCAGTGGTCGCTGCCGAACCAGCGCCCCGTGCGCCCGAAGCCGGTCATCACCTCGTCGGCGATCAGCAGGACCCCGTGACGCCGGCAGACCTCGGCGATCGCCGGCCAGTAGTCGTCGGGCGGGACCACGGCGCCGAGCGTCGCCCCCACGATCGGCTCCGCGACGAACGCCGCCACCCGACCGGGACCGAGAGTCTCGATCGCCGACTCCAGCTCCCCCGCGAGGGCTACGCCGTCACCGAGCGCATGGGCGGCCGCCTGGCCCGCGCGGTACGGGTACGGCGTGGAGACGTGGCGGAAGCGCCCGAGCCACGGCGCGTACGGCCGCCGCAGCGGCTCCCGCCCCGAGAGGTCGAGGGCGCCGAGGCTGTTGCCGTGGTAGCTCCCCCAGCGGGCGATCACGACGTCGCGGCCCGCCTCGCCGCGGGCGAGGTGGTAGGCCCGGGCCATCTTGAGGGACGTCTCGATGGCCTCCGACCCGCCCGAGACCGGGTAGATCGCCGGCGCGTCGAGCGGCAACAGCGCCCCGACCTCGGCCGCGTAGGCCTCCAGGGCCTCCGTCGTGAACGCCGTGCCGTGGGCATACGCGACGCGGCCTGCCTGGGCCGCCATCGCGGCCGCGACCTCGGCCCGCCCGTGGCCGATCCCCACCACCACCGCCCCGCCGGCCCCGTCGAGGTAGGCGCGGCCGTCCGCGTCCCAGATCGTCGCGCCGGAGGCACGGTCGGCGACCGGGAGGTGGCGCCCGAAGACGCGGGGAAAGACGCGGCCGGCGGCTGGGCCGGGAAGCTGCTCAGTCATGCCGCGATTGTACGGAGGCCCGGGCGCCCGGGCGACGCGATCCCCGGGATGCGCGGCGACCGGGTCGGCCCCGGAGGGTCGGCCCGGCCGGTCGAGTGGCCGCGAGTTGAGGCAGGGAGCCCAAACCGCGTGCGCTCGCGCTAGACGCGGCCTTTCGGGACGGTCCGCCAGTAGGTCTTGTTGAAGACGATCTTGCCGAGGTGCCAGAGCTGGTTCGGCTTGGGCGGCTTCGGCGGGTGGTCGTAGTCGAACGAGAGGATGGTTCCCTTCCCGTCACCGACCTCGAAGAAGCACATGACCTTGCCGGAGTAGGCCGCGTGCTTGCCGGATGGCTTGCGGCCCAGGACGGCAGCGGCCACGCGCTCGGCCACGACCGGAGCCTCGAAGTGAGCCGTGGAGCCCGCCTTCGAAAGCGGCAGGTCCGTGGCGTCGCCGAGGGCGAAGATGTTCGGGTAGCGCTCGACGTCCTCGTCCTTCGTCCCGGGGGCGGCGATCTTCTTGACCTGCAGGGTGTGGCGGTCGGTCGGCACCCAGCCCGACTTCGGGGCCAGCCCGGAATCGATGACCACCCTGGCGCCCCGGTGCGGCGGGATGCAGACCAGGAGGTCGTACGAGTACTCCTCCATGGCATCGGTGATGACGACCTTCCGCTCGGCGTCGATCGAGTCGATGCCGGCCAGGAGCTGGAGGTCGATCCCCTTCTCCTCGAAGATCGGGGTGGCCATCTCGCTGACGCTCTCGATCGTGAAGGCGCGGTTGATCGGCGAGAGGAACTGGATCTCGGTCTTGGCGCGCAGGCCGCGCTCGCGCATCTCCGACTCGATGAGGAACGCGACCTCGAGCGGCGCCGGCGGGCACTTGTACGGGATCCCCGCGATGCCGATGAGGATCTTGCCGCCGGTGAAGGCGTCGAGCGCCCGGCGGAGCTTCGCCGACGCCGCCGCCGTGTAGAAGTGGTGCGCCTCCTGCTCGAAGTGCTCCACCTCCTCCGGGACGATGCGGGACCCCGTCGCGATGACCAGCTGGTCGAAGTGGAGGATTTCGCCGGACGCGAGCTCCACGCGCGACCCCTCGACGTCGATCCGCTGGGCGTGGTCGACCACGAGGTCGACGTTGTCGTCGAGGAGCGACCGCTCGGACCGGACGAGTCGCTCCGGCCGCTCGTTGCCCATGGCGATGTACATGTACCCGGGCTGGTACGTGTGCTTGCCCGAGAGGTCGACGACGGTGACCTTCGCTTCGCCCTTCGCGATCCGGGCTTTCAGCTTGCGGGCGACGAGGTTCGCGGTCAGCGTCCCGCCGACGCCGCCTCCCAGGATGACGACGCGCTGCATGGGGTGGCTCCTAGCGGGCCTTCGTGACGACGATCTCGTCGTAGCCGTCCTTGGTCTCGATGCCGACGAGCGTATGGCCGGCCTTCTCGACCCATTTCGGGATGTCGGTCTTGCTGCCCTTGTCGGCGGACCAGACGGCGACCGTGTCGCCGACCTCGGACTCCTTGATCGCGCGGATGAGCTCCATCAGGGGCCCGGGGCAGAAGCTACCGCGGGCGTCGATGGTGCGGCTGATGGTGGCGGCCATGCGAGGGTTCCTTTCGGTTGTGGGACGCTTCGGACGAGGGACGCGCGCGGCGGTGCCGCGAGGGCGTCCGGCCGGCCGGCGCTCTGATGGTCGCCGGTCAGCCGGGGCCGGCCGGCGCTCTGATGGTCGCCGGTCAGCCGGGGCCGGCCGGCGCTCTGATGGTCGCCGGTCAGCCGGGGCCGACCGGGACCGACCGGCGCCGACCGGATCTCAGATGAACAGCGGGGCGTCGCCGCCCTGGAGCAGAGAGATGACCGTGGCGGCGCCCACCGGCTCGCCGAGGCCGTCGATCATGTCCTCCTTCTTGAGGCCGAACATGTCCATGGTCATCTGGCAGGGCATGAACTCGACGCCCATCGCCTGGGCGATCTCGAGGAGCTCCTTGGGGCTCGCCACGTTGTACTGCTTGGCGAGCTTGCGCATCATCCACGGCCCCATGCCCAGGAAGTTCATCTTGCTGAGCTTGCGGTGGGAGATGCCCGGGCGCTGCATGAAGGACATCATCTTCTGCATCGCGCCGTCGCCGGTGATGCGCTTCTCGTCCTTGACGAACGTCTGGAGGCCCCAGAAGGTCAGGAAGACGCGGACCTTGGCGCCCATGGCGGCGCCGGTCGTGGCCAGGATCATCGTGGCCCAGGTCTTCTCCAGCTCACCGCTGTAGCAGATGATCAGGATGTCCCGGGGCTTGGCCTCACCCTCGGGCTCCGGAGCGGGCTCCGGCTCGACGGCGGGGACTGGGGTTTCGGTGGCTTCCGCGACGGCGGTCATCGGTTCGGCTCCTACTTCTTGCGGAGGACGAAGCGGAAGACGCCGCCCTCGGCCGTCTGCTCGACGATCGGGTTCCCGGTCGACTTCGCCCAGGCCGTGAAGTCCTTCGTCGATCCGGGATCGGTCGCCAGGACCTCCAGCAGCTGGCCGGAGGCGAGGCCCTTGATGGCCTGCGCGGTCTTCACGATCGGCATCGGGCAGGAAAGCCCCTTGGCGTCGACAACCTGAGCAATCTGCTCGGTGGACATCGGTCCCTTCCTTTCGGGCGGCCGCCAACGGCGGCCGCGGGTGCGGTAGACGAGTTGCGCGGGTCAGATGAAGAGGATGTGGCCGTCGCCGGCGTTCAGGTAGAAGGCGGTCACGCCCTCCACGCCGTCCACGAGGGGATCCAGGTCCTCCTCCGCGATCTTGAGGACGTCCATCGAGAGGGAGCACGCCTGGATGTCGATCTCGCCGAGCTCCTTCGCCACGCGCATGGTCGCGTGCCAGGGCTGCTGACCGGCCTTCGCGGCCGCGGCAACCAGGGCCGCGCCGCGCTCACCCGCCTCGGGTGCGAGGCCCAGGCCGGCGGTGATCCGGTCCTTGCGAAACGCCTCGAGGCCCCAGTACTGCAGGAAGATGTTGACTCGCCTGCCGAGCGCCGCCGCTCCGCTGGCCATCACGGCGGCGGCCTGCAGGCGGTCCTCGGTCCCCGAGAAGAGCACGATGTTGAGGGGTTCGTCTTCCACTCGATCTCCTCAGCCGGCGCCGGCGGGCGAGGCGGCAGGCATCGGCCGCTCGTCGGACGGGTTCGGGCGATCGGAAAGCTCGCCAAGGCGGGCGAGCCGGCGCATCAGGACCCCTCGCATGAGGTTGCAGGCATCGATGACCTCGGGATCGGTCAGGTGATACCTCACCTCCCGGCCGTCTCGCTGCGCCTCTACGATCCCGGCCGCCCGCATCACGGCGAGGTGCTGGGACACGTTCGGCTGCGTGATCCCCATCTCCTCGGCGAGGCGGCCGACTTCCTTCGGCTCCTCGGCGAGCAGGTGGAGGATCTCGAGCCGGCGGGGGCTCGCCAGGATCTTCATGACCTCGGATTGGAGGCTCCAGATCGGGTCCATGTGCGCATTCTGGACACATGCGCAGATGCGCATCATTGCCGGATGGACCCTTCCGGGGACCGCCCGGCCCCGTGCCCGGGGGCCGAATGGCAGGGGGTGCCGGCGGATCGGGCTGTGCCGGTCCGAGTTCTCCTCGCCGCAGGTCGGACAGAGCGCCATCGGGCGAGTCGAGCGATCCGCGCCCCGGGTGAACACGGTGGATCGCGGGCCCGGCGCGCCCGGGAGTTCCTTGCCAGGTTGCCAGCCTGACCCTGCCTCACACCGGCCTCGGTCGATCGATCGCGAGCCCCGGCCGTCGATCGGCCTGGCATGTCGCATCTCGGGTCGTCGAGTCACGGGCGCCACTTCTGCGGCCGGTGGACGCAATCTAGGGTGCGCATACGTCCCGAACGCGGGCTATGCTCGCGCCGTGGCCGCTGATCGCCCCGAGCCGCGCGTCGACGAGCCGGGACTGCCCGGTGGGCCGCTCGATGCCGCGTTCCTCGGGGGCCGCCGCCAGCGCCTTCGACCGGGGGCGGTCCTGTTCAGCGAAGGCGACGCCTCCAACCGGGTGGTCCTCCTCCTCTCGGGGCGCGTCAAGGTCTCCTCCACCTCGGAGGACGGCCACGAGACCGTGCTCGGCTATCGGGGCGCCGGCGACGTGCTGGGCGAGCTGTCCGCGATCGACGGCGAGGAGCACCTGGCGACCGTGACCGTCGTCGAGGCCGGCGAGGCCCTCGTCATGACCGCCGATCGGTTCGTCGCCGCGATCGAGGGGCAGCCCGGGCTCGCGCTGGTCCTGCTGCGCTCGATCGTGGGCCGGCTTCGTGATTCCGACCGCAAGCGCGCGGAGTTCACGGCGCTCGACGTGGTCGGGCGGGTGGCACACCGGCTCGTCGAGCTGGCGGAACGCTATGGCGTGCCGGCGGACGACGGGATCCGGATCGACCTGCCGATCTCGCAGCGGGAGCTCGCCGGCTGGGTCGGCTCCTCGCGCGAGGCGGTCAACAAGGCCTTCCAGCAGCTGGAGGTCCGCGGCCTCATCGTGGTCGAGCGCCGCCAGCTGACGATCCTCGACCTCGATGGCCTGCGCGGGCGCGTGAGCTAGGCGCGCGCCGATCTGCGGCGGAACGCCCGGCGACGCGACCGGAGCTCAGCCCGGCGCCAGATCCATCGGCGGTCGCCGGGTCGTCCTCCGGTCAGGCGGCCCGGCAGACGAGCACCGGGTGGCCGCCGTCGAGGATCTCGACCACCCGGCCAGTTCGGCCATCGGGCGTCACGCAGACGTCCCCGGCCGCGAGCCGGCGCGCCTCGCGACTCCGCTCCGCGCTCGCCCAGGCCGCGAACGCGCCCGGCGCGATCTCGGGCAGGGCCTCATCCGGCGCGAGCTCCGGCGGCTGCCCCCGTCTCGTCGCCAGGAGGTGCAGGGTCCCGTAGAAGCGCATCTCACTCCCCCCTCAGGCTGCTCCGGACTATCCGGCTGCGCTGCGTGAGGCGATTCTCGGGGACCGGCGTGCCGCCCGATAGCGCACACGTTACGGCGGGAGCGGGACTGGCCAACACGCTGGCTGTCCGACTCCCGACACGTCGGTCGGCGCCACCCTGCGTCCCGTTGCCTGGTGACCCCACACGCCGGCTCCCCCCTCGGTCGCAGTCACGCGCCTCCGGGCCAGGGCGTACGTCACACGAGGCGACCCGCCACCATCGGGGCCGGGATCGGCGCGCACCACCAGGTGGTGCAGTACCGGCTGCCGGGAACCCGCGCCGAGAGCAATCCCGTCGCGATCAGGACCGCCCAGTGAGGGAGACCGACGCAGTCCCTGAGGGTGATGAGCGCGGGAGGGATGACGAGCTGGTCAGAGGTGACCGTCGCGAGGTGTCCCGCGACCATCGGGGCCGGCACCGGCGCGCAGGGGCGCGTGGTGCAGAACTGGCGGCCGGGTGCGGCCGACGCCCAGGCCAGGCTCGCCGCGAGCAGGACCACCAGGATCGAGAGCCTCATCTCGGACCTCCCTCACCAGCTCCGTCACCCGGCTTCGGGGTGCCTCGCTGACACGAGGAGCGTGCCGCGCGAGGGCGGCGGCACCCAATGGGGGTGATCACACGGGGAGCGGCATTTCGTCACATGCCGGGTGTCGGGCCGCGAACACCAGCCGGGGTCTCCGATGCCTCACAGGTGCCATCGCAGGCCGTACCCGCGCGGGTAGACCGCCGGCGTGAGCTCGATGTGGCCGGGCGCGACGCGGGTATCGCGCGGCGCGATGGTCCCGGGCCGGGCCCGCGCGCGCTCCCGGGCCCACTCGGCCCAGGCGCCGGGCTCGATCGGCTCGGGCTCCACCTCGGCCCGGTTCGCGGCAGGGCGTTCCGCGATGGACAGCAGCATCCGCGTCACCCAGGTCCCGTTCATGTCCCCGTTCTCCGTGGTGGTTTCGAGTGGCCCGTGCCAGGGGCATCGCTCAGACGAGGTGTCCCGCGACCATCGGGGCCGGCACCGGCGCGCAGGGGCGCGTGGTGCAGAACTGGCGGCCGGGTGCGGCCGACGCCCAGGCCAGGCTCGCCGCGAGCAGGACCACCAGGATCGAGAGCCTCATCTCGGACCTCCCTCACCAGCTCCGTCACCCGGCTTCGGGGTGCCTCGCTGACACGAGGAGCGTGCCGCGCGAGGGCGGCGGCACCCAATGGGGGTGATCACACGGGGAGCGGCATTTCGTCACACGAAGGTGCCGCCGCCCCAACCGCGGCAGCCGGGACACACCCCGCGCAGCCCGAACGTCAGGCGCAGTCGAGGACGCCGCTCGTGTCCGACGTCGGACAGACCCTTGCCCCCGCCGACCATTCGGCCTAGGCTCGGCGACGATGGCGGCTTGCTCGTCGTGTGGCACCGCGAACCCGGATGGCTTCCGGTTCTGCGGTGCGTGTGCCGCTCCGCTGGCCGCGCCCGCGCCCCCTCGCGAAGAACGCAGGCTGGTCACGGTCCTCTTCTGCGATCTCGCCGGTTTCACCGCTCGAGCAGAGACGCTCGATCCGGAGGACGTCCGTGCGTTCCTCGTCCCCTACTACGACGTCCTGACGTCCGAGATCACGCGCCACGGCGGCCTCGTCGACCGCTTCCTCGGCGATGGCGTGATGGCCCTCTTCGGTGCGCCGGCTGCCCACGAGGACGACCCGGAACGGGCGGTCCGGGCGGCCCTGCGGATCCTCGCGCGCATCCCGTCGCTCGGACTCGACCTCCACGCGCGGCTGGGAATCAACACGGGAGAAGTCCTGTTCGCAACAGGACAGGGCGGAGAACGCGACGATGCCGTGACCGGCGATGTCGTGAACACTGCCGCCCGGCTCCAGGCCGCGGCGCCCGTCGACACGGTCGTCGTGGGTGAAGCCAGCCATCGAGCGACCGCGCATCTCTTCCGGTTCGAGGCCCTGACGCCGATCGTCGCGAAGGGCAAGGCCGAGCCGGTCCCTCTCTGGCGGCCGCTCGGACCGATCGCTCGGCAGGCGGGCGAGCTGCCCCGGGAGACGACCTCGTTCGTCGGCCGCGGGGTCGAGCTCGCCCTCCTCGTGTCGCTCTTCGATCGTGCTCGAGCCACCCCGTCACTGGAGGTGGCAACGGTCCTTGCCGAGCCCGGCCTCGGCAAGAGCCGGCTCGTGCGCGAGCTCTCTCGCCACCTCGAGGCGTTGCCCGACCTGGTCACGTGGCGGCTCGGCCGCTGCCTCCCCTACGGCGACGGCGTCGGGCTCTGGGCGCTCGGCGAGATCGTCAAGCAGCACGCCGGGATTCTCGAGACCGACGATCAGGTCGCGGTGTCGGCCAAGATCGACACGGTGCTCACCGAACCGGACCCGTCGCTCCGCGCCTGGATGAAGGACCGGGTGGGCGCTCTCGTCGGGCTCCAGACCGGGTCCGCGCCCCCTCAGCAGGCCGAAGCCTTCACCGCCTGGCGACGGTTCATCGAATCCATCGCCCGGAGCCGGCCCACGGTCCTTGTCATCGAGGACCTCCACTGGGCGGACGACACGCTCGTGGCCTTCCTCGGGCACCTCGCCGATCACGTCGCGGGCCTCCCGCTGCTCCTCGTCGCGACAGCCCGGCCCGAGCTCGAGGAGCGCCACCCGGAGTGGCTGTCCCGCACACGGCGCAGCAGCGTCCTTTCCCTGGCTGCGCTCCCGGAGCAAGCGATGACCGAGCTGGTGGCGGAGCTGATCCCGCGCACGTCGCCGGCGATGAAGGGGGCAATCCTCGAGCGGGCCGCGGGCAGCCCGCTCTACGCCGAGCAGCTCGCGGCGATCCTCCGCGACCGGCCGGCAGCACGCCCCGCCGAGGAGCTTGACGAGGCGGCCATCCCGCCCTCGATCGCCGCGCTCCTCGCGGCCCGGATCGACGCTCTGCCGGACGCCGCGAAGGGCGTCCTGCTCGACGCCTCGGTCATCGGCCGGACGTTCTGGCCCGGGGCGGTGGCCTCCGTCGGCGGCGCCATGCCGGCCGAGGTCGAGCGACAGCTGGCCGAGCTGGCCCGTCGCGAGCTCATTCGCCCCACGCACCCATCCTCGATGGACGACGAAGCCGAGTTCACGTTCTGGCACGGCCTTCTTCGCGATGTCGCCTACGGGAAGCTGACCCGGAGCGCTCGCCTGGCGAAGCACGAGGCGGCGGCAGCATGGATCACGGACCGTCTCGCGGGCGCAAGCGGCGAGGCCGGCGAGATCGTGGTCGTCCACCTGGACCGGGCCTTCGAGCTGGCCACCGCGATCGGGGTCGCGGCCGAGCGAGATCGGATCCGGGCCGCCCTCGTCGACGCCCTCCTCGAGGCCGCCGACCATGCCTCGCGGACCCAGGCGCTGCGAGCCCCCGCGCTGCTTCGCAGATCCCTCGAGCTCATGGCGCGAGACGACCGGCGCCGGGCAGACGTCCTGGCGCGACTCGGCCGAGCCCTGCTGGCGACGGCGGAGTACGCGGAGGCAGCTGCCACGCTCGAGTCCGCGGGTGCCACCCTCCGGGCCGGGGGCGCGACCTTCGCGGCGGCCGAGCTTGGCGTCTCCACGTTCATCGCCCTGCGAAACGCGGGTCAGTTCGAGCGCGCGACTGCCGTCATCAATGACTCCCGGGCGATCCTCGAGCTCCACCCCGGCCCCGGGCTGGCAGCCGTCCTCGCCGAACAGGCCCACGAGCACATGACGCACTATGACCCGGTGGCCCTCGAGGAGGCCGAACGCGCGATCGAGCTTGCCGCGTCGGTCGGTGCGTCCCCGCCGCACCGAGCCCTGGTGTCCCGCGGGTTGTGCCGCTACCCCAGGGATCCGGCCGGTGGAGCCGAGGACGTGCGGGCTGGAGTCGAGGGGGCGATCCACGACGGGGACGTGCGCGCCGCGATGGTCGCCCTCGTCAACGGTGCGAGCATGGTGGCGGCGATCGACGGCGCCGCAGCAGGGGCCCGGGCCTTCGACGAGGCCATCGCGTTCGCGGAGCTGCACGGCCTCCCGACGGAGGATGCTCGGACCGGTCGCATCGGTGCCATGCTGGACGCCGGCCAGTGGGACGAGCTGCTCCAGGAGGCCGACCTGCTCGTCGCCTGGGCCCGTCGGCACGGCGACGCATACACCGAGGTGGCGGTGCGCCTGGCATCGGCCCGCGTCCGGCTGGAGCGGGGTGAGGCCATCGGTGCGCAGGACGCCCTCGCGGAGATGGCTCGGAACGCAGGCTGGGTCCCGCCATCGACCGCCCCGATTTCGGGCCGAGGCAGCCCTGGCGGAGCACGATCGAGGATCGGCCCGCGAAACGCTGTCGAACGCCGTCGATGCGACCGAGGCCGCCGCGTTCTTCAATGACTCCCCGTTCGTTCGGGCATGCCTTCGCGCCGACGCTCTCGACCTCGCCTGCCGCGCGCTCGAGATCGAGCCGGCGCCTTCGGCACCTCCCTGCGAGCGGCTGAGCGCCCAGGCACAGGTTGCCGAGGCGCTCGGCGACTTCGCTGCCGCACGCCTCGGCTACATCCAGGCGGTCTCCGACCTGGACCGCCTCGGCTACGTGCCCGAGCGGGCCTACGCCGTCGCCGGGCTCGGACGATGCCTCATCGCGCTCGGGGAGACCCAGGAGGGCATCGCACTCCTCGGAGAGGCCCGCGCGACGTGGGAGCGCCTCCGCGCCACGCCCCGGATCGCCGAGATCGACGCGCTCCTCACGGCGGCGGCAAGCGCCTGACCGACCCGGCTCCCGCCCGGCGCCGCCGGCGTGGCAGGGCGACGGAGGCCTCAGCAGATGCGGGGCAGCTGCTCCCCCACCAGCATGTCGACGATGCGCTCGCTGCCGACGATGGTCCGGATCGTGACCATGCCCGGGTGATCCGCCACGACCTCGCCGATCCGGGCCGCCTCGGCCCCCTCCGGCAGGGCGCGCATGGCGGCAACGACGGCCTCGGCAGACCCGGCCGGCACGATCGCGATCAGCTTCCCCTCGTTGGCCACGTGGAACGGGTCGAGGCCCAGCATCTCGCAGGCGGCTCGCACGGGGCCCGGGATCGGGATCGCGGCCTCCTCGAGGACCATCCCGACGCCGGAGGTTGCCGCGATCTCGTTGAGCGCCGACGAGAGGCCGCCGCGCGTCGGGTCGCGCAGAACGTGGGCGTCCGGCTCGACCGCGAGCATGGCGGCGACGAGCCCGTTGAGCGCCTGCGTGTCCGACGCGATCTCCACCTCGAACTCGAGGCCCTCGCGCACGCTCATGATCGCGACCCCGTGGAGGCCGATCGGCCCCGACAGGATGACAACGTCGCCCGCCCGCGCCCGTTCTGCCGAGGGCGCCACGCCGTCGGGAACCACGCCGATCCCGGCCGTGTTCACGAACAGCCGGTCCGCGGCGCCGCGCCCGACGACCTTCGTGTCGCCGGTGACGATCCTCGCGCCGGCTCGGGACGCGGCACGCGCCGCCGAGGCCGTGATCTCGGAGAGCTCCTGCAGCGAGAGGCCCTCCTCGATGACGTAGGCCAGCGAGATCGCGAGAGGCTGGGCGCCCATCATGGCCAGGTCGTTGATGGTGCCGTTGACCGCCAGCTCGCCGATGTCGCCGCCCGGGAACCGGATGGGGCTGACGACGAACGAGTCGGTCGTGAAGGCCACGCGCGTGCCGGCCACGTCGACCACGGCGGCGTCGTTGAGCGGGCCGCCCGGCGCCGCCGCGGCGAGCGCCGGGCCCAGGACGTCGCGCAGCAGCGCGTTCGACAGCTGGCCGCCGGAGCCGTGACCGAGGATGACCCGCGCGCCCTCCGGGATCGGTGCCGGGCAGGCGACGCCCTCGGGTTCGATCGTCGGCGTCGACGAGCCGTCGGCGACGGCGGATTGATCCTGCTCGACGCTCATCGCGGGCTCTCCGCTCCGATCGGGGCCACCTGCACGAGCGGCGTGACCGGCAGCGGCGAGCGCGCGCCACCGAGGCCGCGCCCGGCCCCGTAGAACGCCGCGCAGGTCCCCTCGGAGCTGACCATCGGGGCACCCAGCGGCTTCTGGGGCGTGCAGAGCGTCCCGTACGCCGTGCAGTCGAGCGGCACCTTCTCGCCGGTCAGGATCGCCCCGGCGATGCAGGCCGGGTGCTCGTTGGTCCTGATCTCGCCGACGTCGAACTTCCGCTCGGCGTCGAAGCGGGCGTACGCCTCCCGGAGCCGGTAGCCGGACTCGGGGATCTCCCCCACCCCGCGCCATTTGCGCTCGCCCACCTCGAAGACCTCGAAGATCTGGCGCTGCGCCAGGGGCACGCCCTCCCGCTTCACGGCCCGCGCGTACTGGTTCTCGACCTCGGCGCGGCCCTCCTCGAGCTGGCTGACCGCCATGAGGATCCCCTCGAGGAGGTCGAGCGGCTCGAAGCCCGTCACGACGATCGGGACGTGGTACTTCTCCGCGATCGGCTCGTACTCGGTCCAGCCCATGACCGCGCAGACGTGGCCCGCGGCCAGGAACGCCTGCACCTGGTTCTTCGGCGAGTCCAGGAGCGCCGTCATCGCCGGCGGCACCAGCACGTGCGAGACGAGGACGCTGAAGTTGTCGATCCCGCGCCGCGCCGCCTCCGAGACCGCCATCGCGTTGGCGGGCGCCGTGGTCTCGAAACCGACCGCGAAGAAGACGACCTGGCGGTCGGGATTGGCCAGGGCGATCTTGAGGGCGTCCAGCGGGCTGTAGACGATCCGGACGTCGGCGCCGCGTGCCTTGAGAGCCAGGAGGTCTGTCGTCGAGCCCGGTACGCGGAGCATGTCGCCGTAGCTCGTGAAGATGACGTCGGGTCGGGCCGCGATCGCGAGCGCCTTGTCGACCTGCTCCAGGGGCGTCACGCAGACCGGGCAGCCCGGGCCGTGGATCATGCGGACGCCTGCCGGCAGCGCCTCGTCGATCCCTTGCTTGACGATCGTGTGCGTCTGCCCGCCGCAGACCTCCATCAGCGTCCAGGGCCGCGTCGCGACCCGGTGGATCTCGGCGATCAGCTTCTTCGCGAGGACGGGGTCGCGGTACTCGTCGAGGTACTTCACGCGGGCGCCCCCGGGGCCGCGCCCGGGCTGCCGAACGCGCCCGTGGCCGGGGTCCCGTCGTCGGACACCACGGCCGGCTCCTCCATCCCCGGGCCCATCGTCGCCAGCTCCTGGCGGACGAGGTCGCCCATCGTGGCCAGGACCTCGAGCGTCTTGAGCGCCTCCTCCTCGTCGACACGGCTGATCGCGAACCCGACGTGGATGATCACGTAGTCGCCGAGCTGGACTTCCGGGATGTACGCCAGGCAGGCCTCCTTGCGGACGCCGCCGAAGTCGACCTTGCCCATCGGCAGGCCGGCGTCGTCGCGGATCTCGATGACCTTGCCCGGGATCCCAAGGCACATGGCGAGCTCCTCCTCAGGTGCGGCGAACGGCGACGTCGGGGCCGGAGGTCCCGGCGCCTGCCATCCGCGCGGCGGCGACAGCCGCCTGACCATAGCTGATCCCGCCGTCGTTGACGGGAACCTGGCGGTTGATGAAGACGTCGAACCCGTCGCCGGCGAGGCGCCGCAGCAGCGCCGACGCGAGACGACGGTTCTGGAAGACTCCTCCCGAGAGGCAGACGATCCCAAGCCCGGTCTCGGCCCGGGCGTCCGCGACGAGCTCGCGCGTAACCTCCGCGATCGTCTCGTGGAAAGCGGCCGCGAGGCTCCCCGTCGGCCGGCCGGCGGCCACGCCCTCGAGGAGGGCCCGCACCGTCGGGCGCGGGTCGTAGACGAGGAGGCCGTCGACGCGGGCGAGCCGCGACGGCAGGCGGGTGGCCGGGCGGTCGCCGGCGGCGAGCTCGAGGTCGATGGCCGCCTGGGCCTCGTACTCGGCGACATCGCGCAGCCCAAGGAGTGACGCCACTGTGTCGAAGAGCCGACCGGCGGAGGATGCCAGCGGGGCGTTGAGGCCCCGTGCCACCTGGGTGCGCACGACGGCCACCTCGCGCGGGTCGAGCCGGGCGAGGAACGCGGCCGCAAGGTCCGGATCGACGTCGCCGTCGATCCCCGGGAGCCGCTCGCCGGCCAGGAGGTAGCCGAGCGCCATCCGCCAGGGACGCTTCACGGCGAGCGCGCCGCCGGGCATCGGCGCCCGCCCGAAGCGGGCCAGCCGGCGATAGCCGGCGAGGTCGGCGGCCAGGATCTCGCCGCCCCACAGGGTTCCGTCGTCGCCCATCCCGAGGCCGTCGTAGGCGACGCCGATGAAGGGCGCCGTGATGCCGTGCTCGGCGGCGCACGAGGCGACGTGGGCGTGATGATGCTGGACCGCGATCCGCCGCTCCGGCGCGTACCCCGCGACCGCGAACTTCGTCGAGAGGTACTCGGGGTGGAGGTCGTGGGCGACCACCTCGGGCTCCAGCGCCAGGAGCCGCGAGAGATGCGCGAGCCCGTCCGTGAAGGCGCGGTGGGTCGGCAGGTCCTCGAGGTCGCCGTTGTGCGGCGCCACGTGGGCGCGACGCCCGCGGGCGAGCGTGAAGGTGTGCTTCAGCTCGGCGCCGACGGCCAGGATCGGCCGCGCAGCCGCGACCGGCAGCGGGAGCGCACCCGGCGCGTAGCCGCGTCCGCGCCGCACGATGGAGACCCGGCCGGCGACGACGCGCCCGACCGAGTCGTCGTACCGGGCGCGAATCTCCCGGTCGTGCACCAGGAAGGCGTCGGCAAGCCCGGCCAGGCGCTCCGCGGCATCGGCGTCGTCGGTGGCGAGAGGCTCGTCGGACAGGTTCCCCGAGGTCAGGACGATCGGGCGGCCGACGGCCGCCAGGAGCAGGTGGTGGAGCGGCGTGTAGGGCAGGAAGACGCCGAGGCGCTGGTTGCCGGCGGCGACCGACGGCGCGAGGCGCGGCTCGCCGCGGCGGCGGGCGACGAGGAGGACGATCGGGCGTTCCGGCCCGCTCAGCAGCCGGCGCTCCAGCGGCCCGAGGCGGGCCAGGCGCGCAACCCCGTCGACGTCGGCGGCCATCACCGCGAAGGGCTTGGCCCAGCGCCGCTTCCGGTCGCGGAGGCGCAGGACGGCCGACTCGTCGGTGGCGTCGCACGCGAGGTGATAGCCGCCGAGACCCTTCACGGCCACGATCCGCCCGCCGAGGAGATCCGCGGCTGCGGCGGCCAGCGCGTCGTCGTCCTGCGCGGTCGGCGCGGGCGCGCCGGTCGGCCGGTAGGCCAGGCGCGGACCGCACACCGGGCAGGCGACCGGCTCCGCGTGGAAGCGCCGGTTCGCGGGGTCGGCGTACTCTGCCGCGCAGGCCGCGCAGAGCGGGAAGGCCCGCATCGTGGTCCGGGCCCGGTCGTAGGGGAGCTCCTCGATGATCGTGGCCCGCGGGCCACAGTTCGTGCAGTTCGTGAACGGGTAGCGGAAGCGCCGGTCGGCCGGGTCGAGGACTTCCCGCAGGCAGTCGTCGCAGGTCGCGATGTCGGGCGGGAAGAGTCGCTCGCTCGCCGCTGCGGCAACGCTCTCGTCGATGGCGAACGGCCGCGTGAGGGCGGCACCCTCGTCGGCGGGGAGGGGCGTGGCGGCGATCACGTCGACCCGCGCCCGAGGCGGAGCGTCGCTGCGCAGGCGGCGGGCGAAGGCGTCGAGCACCGCCGGGTCCCCGGCAGCCTCGATCTCCACCCGCCCGGCGGCGTTGCGCACGCGCCCGGCGAGCCCGAGCTCGGTCGCCAGGCGCCAGACGAACGGCCGGAAGCCGACGCCCTGCACGACGCCCTCGACGACGATCCGGCGGGCTGCAGCCACGTCCCCCGTCCCGGCGGCGGGGACGCGCGCGCCCGGCTGAACATGTGCAGCCATGCGAATAGGTTGCCCCGCGCAGGCAGGGCGTGGATGGGCCGAATGGCCCGTCGATGGCCCTCGGCCGACCGTTCGTGACGGTGGACTCTGGCCGGGCCGCGCGCGGCGACGCACGATTCGGGATGCAAGGTGGGCCGCCGGCCCATCGCGACATGCCCGGAGGCGATCCGATGAGGCTCCACGGCGAGCATCCGCATCGGCCCGTCACGCTCGTCTGGCTCGATGCCGACGAGGCGATCCTCCTCGATCCCGAGGGTCCCACCAGCGACGGCGCGGGTCCGCCGGCCATCCGGCGGGTGCGCTCGCAGGTTCCTCCCCACCACCGAGCGACCGGCCACGACCACCACGACCCGCGCGCCCGGTCCGGTGGCGGCGCCGATCCCGACGACCTCGTCGAACGGCGCCGCGAGCACCTCATCACGGCCTACCTCCGCGAGGTGGTGGCCCTCGTCCCCGCCGGCCATGACGTCGTGGTCATGGGCCCCGGCACGGTGCACGGCCGGCTGGCCGGCGAGCTGCGGGCGGCCGATGTCCGGCACCAACGGGGGCGGGCGGTGGAGGACGCCGCGGCCGGGCCGCTGACGGAGCGCCAGCTTCGCGCGCGCTGGCGAGAGTTGAACGGCACCGCGCCCGAGCGCCAGCTGCCGGCCAACGCAGGCTCCCGGGCCTGATCCACCCGGGCTCCGGGCGGGGGTGCCGAACGTGCCGTTCCGACACCGAATCGCAACCGTTCGGCACTCCCCCGCCGCGCGTCCCCGGGAGGACGCTCGACCAACAACCTCGCGATCGCTGGAGGCTCCCATCCGCATGATCGCCGTCGCGGACCCCGCAGTCGACCCCCTGTCGTTACCAGGCGCGGCGGACCCGGCCGGGGCAGGCCGGGCCGTGCCCGCGCCGTTCCAGCCCGTCCTCATCGACGTCGAGCGCTGCAAGGGCTGCGGCCTGTGCGTGGCCGCCTGTCCGAAGGGGATCCTCGCCCTCGACGAGACCCGGGTCAACGTCCAGGGCTACCACCCCGTTCACATCACCAACCCGGACGCCTGCACGTCGGACGCCCACTGTGCGCGCGTCTGCCCGGACTGCGTCCTCACGATCCTCGCCCGCCCGAAGCCCCCGCGGGAGGTGCCGGTATGACGATCCGGGAGGCGCCTGCCAGGCCGGCCGCCCACCGAGCCGCCCGACCCGGCTCGCTCCACCACGGTCGCCGCGTCCTGATGAAGGGCAACGAGGCCATTGCCGAGGCCGCAATCCGCGCCGGCTGCGACGCTTACTTCGGCTACCCGATCACCCCGCAGGCGGAGCTCCTCGAGTGGATGGCCCGGCGGATGCCGGAGGAGGGACGCGTCTTCGTGCAGGCCGAGTCGGAGCTGGCCGCCATCAACATGGGCCTCGGCGCCGCCGCGACCGGCGCGCGGGTCCTCGTCAGCTCGTCCTCGCCGGGCATCAGCCTGATGGCCGAGGCGATGAGCTACATGGCGGGCTCCGAGGTCCCGTGCGTCCTCGTCAACGTGATGCGCGGGGGACCGGGGCTGGGCAGCATCGGCCCGAGCCAGTCCGACTACTTCCAGGCCGTCAAGGGTCACGGCCACGGCGACTACCGCGTCCCGGTGCTGGCGCCGGCCTCGATCACCGAGGCGATGGCGCTGACCGCCGACGCGTTCGAGCTCGCCGAGCGCTATCGAACCCCGGTGCTGATGCTCGCGGACGGCATCCTCGGCCAGGCGATGGAACCGGTCGAGCTCACGTTCCGCGAACCGGCGCGGGTGGCCACGGACTGGGTCCTGACCGGCGCCGACGGCCGTCCCCCGCGGGTCGTCCGGTCGCTCCACCTGAAGCCGGAGGACCTCGAGGCCCACAACCGGCACCTGCAGGCGAAGTACGCGGCGATCGCCGATCGCGAGGTGCGCTGGGACGGCGAGCGCCTCGACGACGCCGACCTCGTCATCGTGGCGTACGGCACCGCGGCCCGCGTCGCGCGCACGGCCGTGGCCCACGCGCGGGCCGACGGGCTCCGCGCCGGCCTCTTCCGGCCCATCACCCTGTGGCCGTTCCCGTCCGCGGCCCTGGCCGGCCTGGCCGGGCGCGTCCGGGGCTTCCTCGTCGTCGAGCTGTCCGCCGGCCAGATGGTCGAGGACGTCCGGCTGGCCCTCGAGGGTTCGGCGCCCGTCACCTTCACCGGCCGGATGGGCGGGATCGTCCCGACGCCCGGGGAGGTCGTCGCGGCGCTGCGCAAGCTGTGGGCCACGACGGCGCCGCGAGCCGAAGGAGCGTCCCGATGAGCGTCGCGATCCCGGAGGGCGCGCGCGTCGTCTTCGGCCGGCCGGAGCTGCTGGTCGACCATACGACCACCTACTGCCCCGGCTGCGGCCACGGCGTCGTGCATCGCCTCATCGCCGAGGTCCTCGGCGAGCTGGGCCTCGGCCCGAGGACGATCGCGGTGGCGCCCGTCGGCTGCGCCGTCTTCGCCTACGAGTTCCTCGCCCTCGACTTCGTCGAGGCGCCCCACGGCCGAGCGCCGGCGGTGGCGACGGGCATCCGCCGGGTCCGCCCCGACGCCTTCGTCCTGACCTACCAGGGCGACGGCGACCTCGCGGCAATCGGCACGGCGGAGATCGTCCACGCGGCGGCGCGCGGCGAGCTCCTCACGGCCGTCTTCGTCAACAACGGGATCTACGGGATGACCGGGGGCCAGATGGCGCCGACGACCCTCCTGGGCCAGCGGTCCACCTCCACGCCCACCGGCCGCGACGCCGCCTTCCATGGGTACCCGGTCCCGATGACCGAGATGCTCGCCGTCATGCCCGGCGTGGCCTACGCGGCGCGCGGCTCGGTGGCCGATTCCGTGTCGATCGGGCGCACCAAGCGCTACCTGCAGCGCGCCTGCGAGATGCAGCTCCAGGGCCGCGGGTTCTCGATCGTGGAGGTGATCAGCAACTGCCCGGTCGGTTGGGGCATGACACCCGTGGAGTCGATCGAGCGGCTGAAGGAGGTCGTGGCCCTGCAGTACAAGCCGGGCGTGATCGTCGATCGCAGCCTCGAGGCGACCGCCGCACCCGCGGCCAGTACGGCGACGCGGACCCGCGCGGCGGTCGGCACGGCCCCGCCGGCCGACACGGCCCCGCCGGCCGGCGAACGCTGATCATGGAGCGCTCGATCATCTTCGCCGGCTTCGGCGGGCAGGGCATCCTGTTCGCCGGCAAGGTTCTCGCCCGCGCCGCGATGAACGAGGATCGCGAGGTTCTCTGGATCCCCTCGTACGGGCCCGAGATGCGCGGTGGAACGGCATCCTGCACCGTGATCATCGGCGACGAGCCGATCGGCTCACCGGTGGTCGACCTGGCGGACGCCGCCGTGGTGCTCAACCCGCCGTCGCACGCGAGGTTCGCCCAGAAGGTCACCCCCGGCGGCCTGCTCGTCGCCAACGAAACGCTCGTCGGCGAGACGTCGGGCCGCGCCGACATCACCGAGCTGCGCATCCCGTGCACGCGCCTCGCGAGGGACGCGGGGGATGACTCCCTGGTGAGCGTCGTCGCGCTCGGGGCCCTTGTCGGGTGGCTCCGCCTCGTGCGCCCGGCCTCCGTCCGCAACGCGATCCGGGAGACGGTGGGGACCAGGCGGCTCGAGGTCCTCGACGCGGACCTGGCCGCGTTCGACGTCGGGCACCGCGTGGGCACGCGGAGCCGTGGCTCGCACGCCCGGGTGGCGGTCCCGGTCTGACCGCCCGGTCCGCCCCCGGGCGGGCGCAGCTCCGGCGGGCTGTCGCTGCCTACCGGCCGCCCGTGCGCTCCTGGCGCCGCGCCTCGCGCTTCGAGATGACCGGCGGCGCCTCCTCGGGGAGGTCCCGCAGGCGGAGCGCGGCCGCGATCGTCACCGCCCCGGTGGCCGCGAGCGCCGCGGCCGGCGCGAGGGCGGCGTTGCCCAGCCCCCAGGCGGGGAGCGTCGAGACGCCGACTCCCACGGCGATCCCGGCCCACGCGAGCATGGACAGGCCGCCGTCCGGCACCCGGAAGCCGCGGGCAAGGCTCGAGATGGCGAGGTAGCCGGCGCCCGCGAGGACGCTCCAGATGCCGATCGCGAGCAGGCTGATCCGGGGGTCGGAGCTCGGCAGGAGCACGCCGAAGAGGCCCAGGATGATGCCGCCCACGGCCGCCCCGAGGAACGGCAGGGACCGCATCAGCCCGCCCGACGAACGCCGGATGCCGCCAGGCGCGCGCAGCAGCGCAACGAGCAGGATCGCGCCCCCGGCCAGCTGCCAGACTCCGACGAGGAACGGAGCCGGTGCAACCGCCAGGGCGGCCGCACCGGCGGCCACGAGCGCGATCGCGCCTGCGGCGGCGAACGCCCACCAGACGCTGTGGCACATGCGGGCGTACGGCTGCATGGGGGATCCGGTCTCCTGTGTCGCGTCTCGGCCGAGGGTGGGGTGGAGTATGCGGGAACGAGGAGGCGGTCGACGGCCGCGACGCGCCGGCGCGAAGGCGGTCCGACGGCCGCGACGCGCCGCGGCTCGACCGGCCTAGCCGAGCGCCGGGGCCCGGACGTCGCTGCTCGCGCTCCACGAGCGGAGCGTGCGCATGTAGTTGGCCCGCTCGAAGGCGGACGGGTCCGCCACCGCGGCCTGGCTGACGCTGCCCCGCAGCTGGGCGACCGACTCGTACTCGTGCTCGGTCATCCAGGCGACGAGCTCCTCCTCCATGACCCGGAGATGGTCCGGCCCGTGGTGCAGGACGGCGGACGTCGTCATCGCCACGTCGGCCCCCACCAGGAGCAGCTTGAGTGCGTCGGTGCCGGAGTGAATGCCGGACGTCGCCGCCAGGGAGACGCCCGGCCCCAGCTGCGGCCGCAGGATCGCCGTCCAGCGCAGCGGAAGCCGAAGCTCGGCCGGCCGGCTCAGCTCCAGGCTGGCGAGGACGTCGAGGTTCTCGAGGTCGAGGTCCGGCTGGTAGAAGCGGTTGAAGAGGACGAGGCCGTCGGCGCCACCATCGACGACCTGGCGGGCGAAGCTCGCCAGGGCCGAATAGTACGGACTCAGCTTCACGGCCAGCGGGATCGTGATCGCCGCGCGGACGGCGGCGATCAGATCGAGGTCGAGGTGCTCCATGGCGACCGCGTCCTTCGCCGGATTCGCGGCCAGGTGGTAGAGGTTGAGCTCCAGCGCATCGGCTCCGGCGTCCTCCATGAGCCCGGCATACCGGACCCAGCCGCCCGCGGTGCTGGCGTTGAGGCTCGCGATCACCGGGACGTCGACCTCGGCCTTGATCCGCTTCAGGCGGGCCAGGTACTGGTCGCCGGCGTCGGCGAACGAGGTCACGGCCGGGAAGTAATCGAGGGCCTCGGCGAACTGCTCCGTGCCCTGCTCGAGGGAGCGGTTGAGCTCCAGCTCTTCGTGGAGAACCTCCTCCTCGAAGAGCGACGGCAGGACGACGGCCCCGGCGCCCGCCTCGACGAGCTGCCGGATTGACTCCGGCTCGCGCGTGAGCGGGGAGGGTGACGCCACGAGCGGCGAGCGCAGCTCGAGCCCGAGATAGCTGGTGCGGAGATCGACGGTCACGCCTCGTCTCCCGTGTCGGTGGGCTGGCCGGCCTCGTCCGCGGGCGTCGGCAGGCTATCGGGTCCGTGATGGACATGGGGCACGCTGCGGCGCATCGCCGCCAGCTGCTCGTAGTAGCGCCAGCGCTCGTCGACGTCGGCCTGGGCGAGCTCGGCAAGCTCCGCGGCGCGCGCGGGCTGCGTACGCGAGAGGATCGCGAACCGCGTCTCACCGGCGACGAACTCGCTGACCGGGATCGACGGCTTCGCCGAGTCCAGCTTGAAGGGCTGGCCGTCCTCGATGTCGCTCGGGTGGAACCGGTAGAGCGGCCAGTAGCCGCTCCGGGCGGCATCCTTCTGGTGCGACATCGACGTCGACATGTCGATGCCGTGGGCGATGCAGGTGCTGTAGGCGATGACCAGCGACGGCCCCGGCCAGGCGTCCGCCTCGAGCAGGGCCTTGGCCGTCTGGGCGTCGTTGGCGCCGATGGAGACCTGGGCGACGAAGACGTCGCCGTAGGCGCGGGCGACCGCCCCCAGGTCCTTCTTGCCCCGCGACTTGCCGGCCGCGGCGAACTTCGCGACGGCGCCGCGTGGCGTCGCCTTGGACGCCTGGCCGCCGGTGTTGGAGTAGACCTCGGTGTCGAGGACCAGGATGTTGACGTTGCGGCCGGAGCCCAGGACGTGGTCCAGGCCCCCGTAGCCGATGTCGTAGGCCCAGCCGTCGCCGCCGATGATCCAGATCCCCTTCCGCACGAGGTCGTTGGCGAGGGCAAGGAGGTGCCGGGCGTCGTTCGCCGCGGCGCCGTCGACCCCGAGGAGGGCCCGGCGGACCTTCTCCACCCGCTCGCGCTGGCGGGCGATGCCGGTCTCGGTCTCCTGGTCGGCCTCGAGGACCTCGCGGACGAGATCCTCGCCGAGGACCGGCGTCAGCCGCTCGAGGAGCCGGCGCGCGTGGCCCGTCTGGGCGTCGAGCGCGAGCCGCATCCCGAGACCGAACTCGGCATTGTCCTCGAAGAGCGAGTTGTTCCACGCCGGCCCCCGGCCCTCGGCGTTCACCGTCCACGGGGTCGTGGGCAGGTTGGCGCCGTAGATCGACGAGCAGCCGGTGGCGTTGGCCACGATCATGCGGTCGCCGAAGAGCTGGGAGACGAGCTTGAGATAGGGCGTCTCGCCGCAGCCGCTGCAGGCGAGGGAGAACTCGAAGAGCGGCTCCAGGACCTGGGCGCCCTTGACCGTGTCGTGCGCGATCAGGCTCCGGTCGAGCGGCGGGATCGCCTGGAAGAAGTCCCAGTTCGGGCGCTCGAGGTCGCGGTGCTCCTCGGCCGGCTCCATGTTGATCGCCTTGTGGCGGACCTCGGTCTTGCTCTTCGCCGGGCAGACGTCGACGCAGACCCCGCAGCCGGTGCAGTCGTCGGGCGCCACCTGGATCGTGATCCGGTGGTCGACGAGGTCGCGGGACTTGAAGTCCTTGCTCTGGTAGGTGGCCGGGGCGCCGTCGACGGCCCCCGCCGGGAAGACCTTCATCCGGATCGCCGCGTGGGGGCAGACCATCGCGCATTTGCCGCAGTCGATGCAGATCGACGGATCCCAGATCGGGATCTCGTGCGCGATCGCCCGCTTCTCGAACTTCGTCGTGCCGGTCGGGAAGGTCCCGTCGACCGGGAAGGCGCTCACCGGGAGCAGGTCGCCGCGGCCGGCCATGAGGACCGCCGTCACGTTCTTCACGAAGTCCGGGGCGTCGTCCGGGACGGTCGGCGGGATCGCGACGCCGGTCGCCGCCGCACCGAGCGCCACGTGGCGGAGGCGCTCGATCGAGAGGTCGATCGCGGCGAAGTTGCGGTCGACGACCGCCTGGCCGCGCTTGCTGTACGTCTTCTCGACGAACTCCTTGATGCGGGCGATCGCATCCTCGGACGGCAGAACGCCGGCGAGGTGGAAGAAGCACGGCTGCATGACCGTGTTGATGCGGTTGCCCATCCCGACCTCGGTGGCAACGGCGAAGGCGTCGATGACCCACAGGTCGATCGCCTTCTCGATCAGCTGCTGCTGGACCTCGCGCGGCAGGTGGTCCCACACTTCCTCGGGCCCGTACGGCGAGTTCAGGAGGAAGGTCGCGCCGGGCTTGGCGTAGTCGAGGACGTTGGCCTTCTCGAGCAGGCCGAACTGGTGGCAGGCCACGAAGTCGGCCGCGTCGATCAGGTAGGCCGACTTGATGGGCTCCGGCCCGAACCGCAGGTGCGAGACGGTGATCCCGCCCGACTTCTTCGAGTCGTAGACGAAGTAGCCCTGGGCGAAGAGGTCGGTCCCCTCCCCGATGATCTTGACGGAGGCCTTGTTGGCGCCGACGGTGCCGTCCGAGCCGAGGCCGAAGAAGACGGCCTGCACCTCGCCCTCGGGCCGCGGCCGGCGGAACGCGGTGTCGATCGGCAGGCTGAGCCGCGTCACGTCGTCGTAGATGCCCACCGTGAAGTGGCGCTTCGGACGCTCGGCGGCGAGCTCGGCGAAGACCGGCCCGATCATCCCGGGCGTGACTTCCTTGGACGACAGGCCATAGCGCCCGCCGATGACGCGCGGCGTCGCGGCGAACGGCGGCTCGTCGCCGTCCATGCGCTCGGCGAGGGCCGTGACCACCGCCTGGTAGAGCGGTTCGCCGACCGCGCCGGGCTCCTTGGTCCGGTCCAGGACGGCGATGGCGCGGACGGTCTTCGGGAGGGCCGCGACCAGCTGGTCGACGGGGAACGGCTGGAAGAGCCGCACCTTGAGCACGCCGACCCGCTCGCCGGACGCGTTCAGGGTGTCGACCGCCTCCTCGACGGCGCCGACCGCCGAGCCCATGACCACCACGACCCGATCGGCGTCGGGGGCGCCGTGGTAGTCCACGAGGCCGTAGTTCCGCCCGGTCCGGGCTGCCAGCTCCGCGAGAACATCCTCGACGATGCCGGGGACGGCGAGATAGAACGGGTTTGCGGCCTCGCGCGCCTGGAAGAAGGCGTCGGGGTTCTGGGCCGTGCCGCGCACGACGGGCGCATCCGGCGTCATGCCGCGAGCCCGGAACGCGAGGATGTCGTCGTCGCGGACCAGGGCGCGCAGGTCCGACGGGTCGAGGACGGCGATCTTGTTGACCTCGTGCGAGGTCCGGAAGCCGTCGAAGTAGTGCAGGAACGGGATGCGGGCCCGGAGCGTCGCCGCGTGGGACACGAGGGCAAAGTCGTGGGCCTCCTGGACGGAGGCCGCGGCGAGCATCGCCCAGCCGGTCGCCCGCGCGTGCATGACGTCGCTGTGGTCGCCGAAGATCGAGAGCGCGTGAGTGGCGATCGTGCGGGCCGCGACGTGGATGACGGCGGGGGTCAGCTCGCCCGCGATCTTGAACAT
This sequence comes from uncultured Chloroflexia bacterium, assembly GCA_963725875.1. Taxonomy (GTDB): domain Bacteria; phylum Chloroflexota; class Limnocylindria; order Limnocylindrales; family CSP1-4; genus CTSoil-043. The sequence continues at coordinate 594,503 of CAVRZZ010000003.1, forward strand.
GTTGGGGATCATCAGGAGGAGGCCCTGCGACGCGGTGAACGTCGTCGCCAGGGCGCCCTTCTGGAGCGCGCCGTGCATGGCGCCGGCGGCACCGCCCTCCGACTGCAGCTCCACGACGTCGGGGACCGAGCCCCACAGGTTCGGACGGCCGGCGGCCGCCCAGTCGTCGGCGTGCTCCGCCATCGGCGAGGCGGGGGTGATCGGGAAGATCGAGATGACCTCGCTCAGTGCGTAGGCCACCCGCGCGGCGGCCTCGTTGCCGTCCATGCACTCGAACTGCTGGGAACGATTCCCGGGGTCGACCGGGACCGAGACGGCATCCGGGCCGGTGGCGGGCCGCTCTGGCGGCGTGAGCAGGGTCATGCGAGGCCTCCGATGGCGCGCAGGCGGCTTGCGAGGCTGCCGCCTTCGACGTGCTTGAGGATTGTGGCGCCGATCCCGGCGTCTCGGGCGTTCCTGGCTTCGTCGGCGCCGAGGTAGGCCTCGAGGACGACGATCCGGCTGCGTGGAACCACGCCGTCGAGCGCCTCGGCGACCGCGGGCCAGCCGCCCCGCAGGGCCCCGTCCACGAGCACGAGGTCGGGGTCGCAGGTGCGGGCCGCGAGGGCCGCGGAGCGAGCGGAACGAACCTCGCCCACCACGACGAAGCCGTGGCGGCCGAGGTGGGTCGCCAGCGCATCGCTCGCAGCGAGATGGTCGCTCACGATGAGCAGGCGGCGAACCGTGTCGGGACGCGGTCGGAACATGGGGCAAGGGTCCATCGTGGGGCGCGGCACCGGACCCCCGCTCCGTCCCGAAACCTTGGGCCATTCGGCCCTGCCACCTGTCGTGAAGGCGGGCGACACTTCGGCGCGTGGTGGACGTCGCAGGGGACGCGCGGCGTCCACCACGACATGTCTTCCGGCGGGCGATTCGGGCGGTCTGGCAGGGGTGGCGCAGGGCACCGTGACCCGCCCCGGGCCAGGCCCTGGCCCTACAGGTAGTGCGTCTTGCGAGCCTGGGCTGAGAGCTCCTCGCGGAAGTCCGGGTGCGCGATCGCGATCAGCTCGCGGGCCCGCTCACGGATCGACTTGCCGTGCAGCTCGGCGACGCCCCATTCGGTCACGACCGTACGGACGTGGGCGCGCGTCGTGACCACGCCCGAGCCCTCCGCGAGGAACGGCGTGATCCTCGAGACGCGCCCGTCCGCCGCGGTGGCGGGCAGGGCGATGATGGCGCGGCCCTCGGGCGCCAGCGCCGCGCCCCGGATGAAGTCCATCTGGCCGCCGACACCGCTGTACATGTGCCAGCCGATGGAGTCGGCGCAGACCTGGCCGGTGAGGTCGATCGAGATCGCCGAGTTGATCGCCGTCATGCGCCGGAAGCTGCGGATGATGTGCGTGTCGTTCGTGAAGTCGCAGGCCCGCATCTCGACCATCGGGTTGTTGTCGACGAAGCGGTACAGCTTCTGGGTCCCCATCATGAAGGAGCAGACGATCTTGCCCCGGTTGCGCTCCTTCGCCATCCCGGTCACGACGCCCGCCTCGACGAGGTCCACGACGCAGTTGGTCATCATCTCGGTGTGGACCCCGAGGTCCTTCTTGTCGCCGAGGAAGAGGGTCACGGCGCTCGGAATCGCGCCGATCCCCATCTGGAGCGTCGCCCCGTCGGGCACGAGGTCGGCGACGAACTCCCCGATGCGGCGCTCGACCTCTCCGATCGCGGGATCCGGGTAGTCGTACGGCGGGGCGTCCACCTCGACGCCGTAGTCGATGTCGTCGACGTGGACGAAGCTCTCCCCGAGCGTCCGGGGCATGCCCTGGTTCACCTGCGCGATCACGATCCCGGCCGCCTGGATCGCGGCCTGCATGCCCTCGACCGAGGTGCCGAGGGAGCAGTAGCCGTGGGCGTCCGGCGGCGACACGTTGACGAGGACGGCGTCGAGGGGCAGGAGGCCGCTCGAGAAGAGGTGCGGCACGTCCGAAAGGAAGACCGGGATGTACTCGGCGCGGCCCTCGTTGATCGCTGCGCGGGCGTTCGGGCCGATGAACAGCGCGCGGTGCCGGAAGTGGGGCGCCATCTCGGGAGCAAGGTGGGGCCCGGGTCCCTCCGTGTGGAGGTGGACCATGCTCACGTTGTGAAGCTCCGGGGCCCGCGCGACGAGCGCGTCGAGCAGCACGGACGGCGTGGCCGCGGCGCACTGGACGTAGACCTGGTCGCCCGACCGGACGTCGGCGACCGCTTCTTCGGCGCTGACGGTCTTCATGCGGGCAGTCTAGGAAGGGCACTCGGGACTCGGGACCGGCCGGAAGGCCCGTCGCCGGCGCCGTTCGGCACCCGTCCTGAGGGCCGCCGGACCGGGCGCTCCAGCGCCGGCCGTCCGCCCGCGGGTTGACGCGGCGGGCCGGCACCGCCGACCATGGCCGCGATGGCGACCGTCGACCCCTACCGGCTCCTCCAGGTCCATCCCGAGGCCGACGCCGAGATCATCCAGGTCGCCTACCGGAAGCTGGCGCAGCGGCACCACCCGGACGTGGCGTCGGGACCGGAGGCCGCACGGCGAATGGCCGAGCTGAACGCGGCGCGCGACCTCCTGCTCGACCCGGTCGCGCGGTCCGCGTACGACCGCGAGCGCGCCGCCCATGACCGCGAGCGCGCGGGATGGGGCCAGGCCGGCTTCTCCGCGGGCGCCACGGTGCCGGCCCCCCGGGCGGCGGCGCCGGAGCGCGCCGGCGAGGCGCACGGGGGAGCGGCCGGCTCTCCCCCGGGGAACCCCTCCGGCAGCGTCCTGGGCTTCGGGCGCTACGCCGGCTGGTCGCTCGGGGAGATCGCGCGGCGTGACGTCGAGTACGTGGAGTGGCTCGACCGGATGCCGATCGGGCGGCCGTACCGCGCCGAGATCGACGCGCTCCTGCGGGGAGCCCGGCGGCGGGGCGGCGCAGGGACGGCGGAGGAGCCGCACGGGCTGTTCCGCCGACGCTGAGGCGCTCGGTGCCGCGCCGCTACGTGCCGGAGCCGGGGAGGCGATGCTTCGCGACGAACGCCGCCGCCTGGGCGCGCCGCTGGAGGTTCAGCTTCGAGAGGATCGAGCTGACGTAGTTCTTCACCGTCTTGTCGGACAGGAAGACCTCCTGGGCGATCTCCTTGTTGGTCTTGCCCTCGGCCACGAGCTGCAGAATCTTCTGCTCCTGCGCCGTGAGCTGGGCCAGCTCGTCGGTATAGGTTCCCGACGCGATCCGCCGGACCCGCTCGAGGACCTTCTCGGTGACGGCGGGGTCGAGCAACGACTCGCCGCGCCCGACGGACTCGAGGGCCGCGACGAGGTCGCGCGAGCGGATCTGCTTGAGGAGGTAGCCGGACGCGCCGGCGATGATGGCCGAGAGGACCGCCTCCTCGTCCGGGTAGCTCGTCAGCATGACGACGCGGGTCCCGGGAAGCTCGGAGCGGATGTCGCGGCAGGCCTCGATCCCGGAGCCGTCCGGCAGCCGGACGTCCATCACCACCAGGTCGGGCTGGTACTTGCGGGCGCCCTCGAGCGCTTCTTCGACGGTTCCGGCCTCCGCGACCACCTGGAACCGCTCGCGCCGCTCCAGCAGCGACACGAGGCCCTGGCGAACGACTTCGTGGTCGTCGACGACGAGCAGGCGGAGGGGACGCGACTCGGGCTGCTCGGTCATGTCGTGCTCGTACCCTCCCGTGCGGCCGGCGCTGGCCCGCGATCCGCGGGCGCGCGGCTCATGATGCCTGCGCGGTCGTCCGAGGGCTCGTCCTCGTCGGCCCGCGCGCCCGGCACCCGGACGATGATACGCGTCCCCGCGCCGGGGCGGCTGTCGACGAGGAGGGTCGCCCCGATCGAGATGGCGCGGGTTCGCATGTTGCGCAGCCCCTGGCGCCCCTGGCCGCGCGGTGCCGCCGGCTCGAAGCCGCTGCCGTTGTCCGCGATGACGATCTCGAGGCCGGCGATCGCGGGATCCGGATCGATCGTCAGCTCGGCGCGGGTTGCGCGCGCGTGGCGGGCGATGTTGCTGAGCGCCTCCCGGGCGATCGAGAGGAGCTCGGCGGTCGGGTCGGGGCCGATGTAAGGGGCGGAGACCGTCGGGCCGGCCCGCAGCTCGACGTCGATCATGGTGTTGACCCGGAACTCGTCCGCCAGGGCGGCGAGGCCCTCCACGACGCCCACTCCGTCGAGGAGCGCCGGGCGCAGGCCGAAGATGAAGTTGCGGATGTCGCGGATCGTCTGGTCGAGGCTGTCGATGGCCCGCTCGACACGGCGGCGAGCCTCGTTGGGCTCCTCGTCCATCATCTCGGGCACGTCGTCCAGGGACAGGCCGACCGCGTAGATCGCCTGGATCACGCTGTCGTGGAGGTCCTTCCCGATCCGCTCCCGCTCCTCGACGATGGCGAGGCGCTGGACCTGCTCGTGGAGGCGGGCGTTCTCCATGGCGATGCCGGCGTGCCGGGCGAACGACTCCACGACCCGCTGGTCCTCGTCGGTGAACCCGCCGGCCTTCTCGGTCAGGTAGAGGTTGCCGATCGTGCGGCCCCGCACGACGACCGGGACGCCGAGGAAGGAGTGCATGTCCGGGTGGTTCGCGGGGAACCCCGCGGCACGTGGGTCGGCCATCAGGTCCGGCAGCCGGATCGTGCGATTCTCCCGGATGATGAGCCCCAGGATGCCGTGGCCCTGGGGTGGCGCCCCGATCCGGGCCCGGTCGGAACGGTTGATCCCGCTCGTGACGAACTGCTCGATGACCCCCGCGTGGTCGACGATGCCCAGCGCCGCGTAGGTCGCCCCGGTGAGCCCGCGCACCCGGTCGACGATCAGCTGCAGGACGCGATCGACGGACAGGACGCCGGCCATCGCCCGGATGGCCTCGTCAAGCGCCTCGAGGCGTCCCGCGGCGCGCGTCGCCTCCGCCCGGTCTCGGGCGCCGTCGAGGGCGAGCTCCACGACCCGCGCGGAGAGCTCGGCCGGCAGCGCCGGACCGTCGAGCCACAGTGTCCCGACTGGCTCCCCGGAGGCGTCGGGGGTCACGGCGTGGAGGGTCAGGCTGACGACGCCGTGGCGCCCCGTCCGACCGGGCCGCCTGGTCAGCGTGCCCCAGCCGCCGCCCGTCGTCGCGGACGGCTCGAGCACCGCCTCGAGATGCGCCCCCCCGGCGCCGGACGCCCGGGCCAGCAGCTCAAGCCCGCGGGCGAGCAGGCGCCGGGAGCGGGCCGGCTCTGCCGCCCAGGCGTGGAGGGCGGTCAGCGCGTCCAGCAGGGCGCCGGCGTCTGCGGCCGGCCGCTCGGTGGAGGTCATCGGGCGGAGCGTAGCAGGGGTCGCTCCGCCGCGTGGCTGCGCGGCAACACATGCGCACATGCGAACATCGGGGCCGTCGGCCCCTCGTGAACGGGCCGAATGTCACGACGGCCAGCGTGCTCACCCGCGTACCATCCGTGGCCATGGAAACGTCGACGCCTCCGAGCACTCTGATGCCGTCCGAGCCGGACCCCGAGACGACCGAGCCCGGCGGGCTCGACGCCTCGCTGACCCGTCGTGGCTTCCTGCGCGGCGCCGCTCTCGCGGGGACCGGGCTCGTCGCCGCCACCGTGGCCGCCTGTGCGCCGGCCGCCGCCCCTGTCTGGGAGTACGCGACCGCGAAGCCGCAGCCCGCGCCCAGCACGCCGCCGGCGTCGGCGGCGCCGAGCGCCGCCCCGAGCGAGATGCCCGGCATGACCGCGGCGCCCAGCGCGTCGGCCGCCCCCTCGGCACCGGTCGGCGACATCCCGGCCGGCTGGAGCGAGCACGACGTCAACGCCCGCAACGTCGTCCGGCGCTACGTCGGGAACCTGGCCCCCGCCCTCAAGGGCATCTTCGATCCGGTCGACCCCGCGATCTTCAACCAGCTGGCGGACATCCTCGGTGCCGCTGACAACTACCCCGAGCTCCAGATGGCGCCGGCGTTCGCCCAGGTCCGCCAGGTTTGGATCGACGACATCCTGGACCCGCTCAAGCCGACGACGGTCGGTGGCGTCAAGGTCTTCGACCTGACCGTCGACGAGTTCGAGCAGAAGATCGACGAGAAGATGGCTCCCGTCGCGGTTCTCGGCTACAACAAGGCCTGGCCGGGCCCGACGATCCGGGCGACCGAGGGTGACAAGGTCCGCGTCAATTTCGCGAACAACCTGAAGGAGACCACGGGCGTCCACTTCCACGGGATCGACTTCGAGAGCTTCTTCATGGACGGCGTCCCGTTCGTCACCCAGAAGCCGATCACGCCCGGCGAGACGTTCACCTACGAGTTCACCGCCAGCCCTGCCGGCTCGATGATGTACCACTCCCACCACAATGCGACCGACCAGGTGGGGCGCGGGCTGCTGGCGGCGTTCATCATCGACCCGAAGGACGACCCGGACCCGAAGAAGGCGTACGAGAAGAAGTACGGCATCGGCTACGACCGCGAGTACAACTGGATCTCGAATGACACGCAGCCCGGCGGCTTCACGATCAACGGCCACGGGTTCCCCGCTGTCGTCCCCGTCCTCGCGGCCGTCGGCGAGAAGGTCCTCATCCGGTTCATGAACGAGGGGATCATGATGCATCCGTGGCATAGCCACGGGTACGCGATGAAGGTCGTCGCCCGGGACGGACGGCCCCTCGGCAGCGCGGCCTTCGAATGCGACACGCTCGGCGTGAACCCGGGCGAGCGCTGGGACGCAGTGATCACCGCCGAACGGCCCGGCATCTGGGCGTTCCACTGCCACATCCTGCCGCACGTCGAGGGCCTCGACGGCATGTTCGGCATGGTCAACACCCTCATCGTCCTGCCGACCGCGAAGGATGTCGACGCGGTCGTCCAGGCGGTGGCGACGCAGTACACCCCCGCGTAGCAGAGGTCGCCATCCGGACACGTCCCCGCCCGGAGCCCACGAAGATGGCCCGCATCGAGACAGTCCTCCTCGCCACCGATGCCTCGCTGGCGTCGGTGGCCGCCGAGGACCATGCGGTCGAGCTTGCCGCGCGCCTCGGCGCGCGGCTGCTGGTGCTGTCCGTGGTGAGCGGGACGCCGACCGTCCGAAGCGAGCGCCAGCTCGCCGTCGAGTCGATCGTCCAGCGGGCACGCGCCGCCGGCGCCGACGCCCAGGGCATGACCTGGGACGGCGTGGCCGGTGAGTCGATCGTGGACGCGGCCGAAGCGGAATCGGCCGATCTCATCGTCGTCGGCACCCACGAGCGCGGCGCGGTCGGGCGCCTCTTCCTGGGAAGCGTCTCGGCCTACGTCGTCCGCCACGCCCGCTGCCCGGTCATGGTCGTCCGCCCGGCGCGGGTCGCAGCAGCGGCCGGGTCGTCGTAGCTGCCGCCGCGTCCGGTCCCGCCCGCCTCGGGTCCCGCGCCCGCCTCCGGTCCCGCGCCCCGCGGGCTTACCTGGTGTACATGCCCTCGGGATCGAGCTCTGCCCGGATCAGGCGGAGCTCCACGTCCGTGGGCGCGGGCGTCACCGCCAGCGTCGGCGACACCCGGGGCTCCCAGCCGATCGTGGCCCGGACCTCCTCGAGCGTGGCGCCCGGGTGGAGCAAGTCGAGGCGCATCTCGCCCTCGTCGTCGAAGTGCCAGATCCCGAGGTCGGTGACGACGACCGACGGGCCGCGGCCGAGCCAGCCCTGCTCGCGCCGGATCCGCTCCGCCTTCTCCGCCCCGCCGAGGTTGCCGGGCGAGGTCCGGAAGTCGATCTTCTCGACGAACGAGCGCGCCGACTGGCGCATGATCACGAAGATCTGGCGGGCGTTGATGGCGATCTCGCAGGCCCCGCCGGAGCCCGGCAGGCGCGTCTTCGGGGCCGTGTAGTCCCCGATCACCGTCGTGTTGATGTTGCCGTAGCGGTCGATCTGGGCCGCGCCGAGGAAGCCGACGTCGACGAGGCCACCCTGCAGGTAGTAGGCGAACAGCTCCCACATGCTGACGACGGCCGTGGAGCCCGTGACGATCGTCGGGTCGCCGATCGAGAGCGGCAGGCGGGCGGGCTCTGCGCCGAAGACGCCCGCCTCGTAGACGAGCTCCATGTCGGGGGCGACCGTCCGCTTGGCGAGGTTGACCGCGATGTTCGGGAGGCCCACGCCCACGAAGCAGACGCGCTGGCCGGCCAGCTCCCGCGCGGCGGCGACGATCATCATCTCGGACTTGGAGAACGCCGGCGCGCCGTCGGCCGGCGATCCGGACAGTGCCTCGGCCGGCACCCCGGCCCGCGGCTCGGACATCAGCGGTACTCCCCGTAGTCGACGCTCCCGGACGGTGCCGACCCGGACGGCCGCAGCGAGGCGAGGCGCCCGGCGCCCAGCTTCTCGACATAGGCGGCGCGCCCGTCGAGGTCGTGGACCCATTCGCGGAGCCACGCCTCGGTCGCGGCGGGATCACGGCTGATCGGGTCCCAGTCGCGGTAGAAGCGATTGTCGCGGTCGTAGTGGCCCTGGACGTAGCTCGGGTGCGCGCCCCACGGCTCCACCACGACGGCGTCCACGACGATCCCGGGGATGATCGTCCGGTTCGGGTCGGCGCGGACGACCATCTCGTCGACCAGCTCCTCGACCACGACGATCACCCGGTCGGCGGCGAAGGCCGCCTCCTTCTGGCAGCCGAGGAGGCCCCAGACCTGGGTGTTGCCGGCGGCGTCGGCGCGCTGAGCGTGGACGATCGAGACGTCGGGCCGCAGGGGTGGCACGGCGTAGACCGTCCCGTCGCCGTAGGGGCTCTCGATCGGGCGGATCAGCGGGTTCACCTTCGGCAGGTCCGTCTCGAAGTACGAGCGCAGCGGCATGAAGGGGAGCTTCGCCGCCCCGGCCGCGTAGCGAGCCACCATCCCGAAGTGGCTGTACTCCTCGAGCTCGAGGGTCGCGCTCGCGCCCTCGGTCACCCGCCGGATGGCGTTGAGCCCGCCGACTCCCGGGTTCCCCAGCCAGCTGAAGATGAGCTTCCGGGCGACGCCCGCGGCGACCATCTGGTCGTAGATGAGGTCCGGCGTCATGCGGGCCAGGACGAGGTCGCGCCGCCGCTGGCGGATGATCTCGTGGCCGGCGGCAAAGGAGATGAGGTGCGTGAAGCCCTCGATCGCGACCGTGTCGCCGTCGCGGACCAGCGCCGCCACGGCGTCGCGCATCGTGGCGATCTTGGAGCTCACCCTGGCGTCCTCCCTTCGGCGCGGAGCATGCGGGGACCTGGCGAGCGGCCGGCGCGTCGCTCTCGCCGGCGGCCGTCCGCGCTAGATCGTGGTTCCGAACTCCTCGCGGATGAGGCCCGCGCGCTCGGCGGCCTCGACCTCCTCGACGTCCTCGGCGCGGTGGCCGGCGACGTGGGCCACGGACTCGGTGAAGATCCGGACTGCGGTCGCCATCTCGTCGGCGGTGACCACCAGCGGCGGCGACATCCGGACGCAGTCGTCACCGGCCTCCAGGACCAGCAGCCCGCGCTCGAAGGCCTGCATCTGGACCGCCTCGGCGGTGTCGCCGGAGTCGAACTGGACACCGATCATGAGGCCCTTGCCGCGCACGTCCCGCACGAGGTCCGGGTGGTGCTCGACGAGGGGCCGGAGCTCGCGCAGGCCCTGCTCGCCGCGCTCGGCCGCGTTGGCGATCAGCCCCCCCTCGAGGAGCGCGATCGTCTCCATCATGGCGGCGAGGGCCACTGGGTTGCCGCCGTAGGTCGAGCCGTGGGACCCGCTGGCCCAGTCCATGACCTCGGCCTTCGTGATGATCGCCCCGATCGGCATGCCCGACGCGATCCCCTTCGCGGTGAGCAGGATGTCGGGCTCGACGCCGAAGTGCTCGATCGCCCACATCTTCCCCGTCCGCCCGGCCCCGGACTGGACCTCGTCGGCGATGAGGAGGATCCCGTGGCGGTCGCAGATCTCGCGCAGGCGCGGGAAGAATGCGGCATCCGGGATGACGTAGCCGCCCTCGCCCTGGATGGGCTCCACGATGACGGCCGCGAACTCGTCGGCCGGCATCAGGCGCTTGAAGACGCGCTGCTCCAGCTCGTCGAGGCCGGCGCTGCCGAAGGGCACGTGGTAGATGCCGGGCAGGAGGGGCCCGAAGTGGGCGTGGTACTTCGCCTTGGAGGCGGTCAGGCTCAGGGCACCCATCGTCCGGCCGTGGAACGCGCCCAGGAAGGCGATGATGTTCGGCCGCCGGGTGTGGTAGCGGGCAAGCTTCAGGCCGGCTTCGACGGCCTCGGCGCCGGAGTTGCCGATGAAGACGCGGTTCGGGCCCTTCATGGGCGCGATGCGGGCGAGCTTCTCGGCCGCGTGGGCGTAGATGGGAAGGTAGAAGTCCGAGGCGCTGAAGTGGATCAGCTCGCCGGCCTGCCGCGCGATCGCCTCGCTCACGCGCGGGTGGGCGTGGCCGGTGGAGTTCACGGCGATGCCGGCGGCGAAGTCGAGGAACACGTTGCCGTCGATGTCCTCGACCGCGCAGCCTTCGCCGCGCACGGGCACGATCGGGTAGGCCCGCGGGAGGCTCGGACTGGTCCAGGCGTGGTCGAACTCGATGTGGGCGCGGGCCTTCGGGCCCGGCAGCTCGGTCACGATGTTCGGCACGGGACGCGCCTGGACCGTCGTGCTCACGCGAGAACCTCCTGCTGTGCGGCGCCGGCGCGGGGCACGGGCGGTGGACGCATACAGATTATGCAGAGTGGATAGAGGCGAGTATAGCCGAACGGTCCGGCCCGACGGGGACGTTCGGCGGGCCCCTGGCCTCGATTCGGCGGCCGTGGGGCTCTGCAGGTCGGGGCCGCGCTGCGGGTCCGGCGGTCGGGGTTCAGCACGCCGGGTCGGTCCCCGCGGGGCCCGCCACCGGTTCCGGGTCGGGCGCGCGGCGCCCGCGGCGCCGGGCAAGGCTTGCCGGCCGGGTCGGCCCTCACGCGGAGCGCTCCGGCGCGTGCCGGGACTAGGCTCGCCGGCCGGGTCGGCCGGTTTGCATCAGACGACAACAAGCGACGACCCGGACGGGCGACATGTCGTCCTGTTGCACGACATGCACAGCTGCGACCTGCGAGCCGGAGCCGGAGCCGGAGGGCACGGCGCAGCCCGGAACCCCGGCGTCGCCTCACGACGCCTCCCCCGCCGGCAGCGCCTCGCCGCCTCGGCGCCGCCCCGCCGAGCGGCGACCTCAGTCGACGATCGTGTGGCTCTGCTCGCGCAGGAACTGGGCGGGGTAGTACATGCTCAGGCCCGACTTGCCGGTGGACCCCGAGCCCTTCCAGCCGCCGAACGCCTGGACGCCCGGCCAGGCGCCCGTCGTCGCGCCGGCGCGCCGGTTGACGTACAGCACGCCGGCCTGGATCTCGTCGAGGAAGCGCTCGACCTCCGCCGCGTCCTCGCTGTAGACACCCGCCGTGAGGCCGTAGGTGCTGTCGTTGGAGAGGCGCAGCGCCTCGTCGAGCGAGTCGACGGCGCAGACCGCGGTGAACGGCACGAACAGCTCGTCCTGGAAGAGGCGGTGCTCGGCCGGCACGGCGACGACCGTCGGCTCCACGTAGAAGCCGCGCTCCTTGCCTCCGTCCGTGAGGCACTCGCCGCCGATGAGGACGCGTCCGTCGCGGCGCGCCTCGGCGACGGCCTCCTCGTACCGGGACACGGCCTTGGCGTCGATGATCGGGCCCAGCCAGCTCGTCCGGACGAGCGGGTCGCCGATCGTGATCCTCTCGGTCTTCTGGACCAGCAGCTTCACGAGCTCGTCGTGAACCGGCCGCTCCACGTAGACCCGGCTGTTCGCCGAGCACTTCTGGCCACCGAAGCCGAAGGCGCTCCGCATGATCCCTTCGGCCGCCTCCTCGAGGTCGGCCTTCGCGGTGACGATCGCCGGGTTCTTGCCGCCCATCTCGACGATGCAGGGCTTGGGCCACTGCTTCGAGAAGGTCCGGAAGATGCCCATCCCGACCTCGTAGGAGCCGGTGAAGACGATCCCGTCGATCCCGGGGTTCTCCTGGATCTCCTGGCCGACGGTTTCGCCCGGGCCCATGACCAGGTTGAAGACGCCGTCGGGGAGACCCGCGTCGCGGTAGGCCTCGGCGAGCGTCACTCCGCTCATCGCGCTCGCGCTCGCCGGCTTGAAGACGACGGTGTTGCCGGCCAGCAGGGCCCCGCCGCTGGGTCCCGCCGCGAGGGCCATGGGGAAGTTGAAGGGGCTGATGACCGCGAACACGCCGAACGGCCGCAGGATCGACCGAGTATGGACGGCCGGGTCGCCCAGGTTGTCCATCGCGTGGTCGTAGCCGTTGTTGCGCTCGAAGACGTCGGCGTAGTAGCGGATCAGGTCGGCCGACTCCTCGACCTCGCCGAGCGCCTCGAGGCGGCTCTTGCCGACCTCGATCGCCATGAGCGCGCCGTACTCCATCTGGCGCTCCGAGATGAGCTCGGCGGCCCTGCGGAGGATCGCCAGGCGGTCCCGCCAGGGGGTCGCCCGCCAGGCGGGCTGCGCCGCCCGCGCCGACGCGACCGCGTCCTTGACGTCCTGGCGCGTCCCGCGGGCGAATGTCCCGACGAGGATGTCGCGGTCGATCGGCGAGCGCAGCTCGAAGGCGCCGTCGCCGTCGCGGCCCCTGCCGCCGACCCAGTTCTGGTGGTGCGCGCCGAGGCGCGCCTGGGCCTTCTCGATGCCCGCGTCGTAGAGCGCATGGAGCTCTTCGTTGTCGTTGCGAAGCGTGGCGTAGGTGATCTTGATCCGCTCGGCCATGGAACTGCTCCTCGCTGCGCTGGTCCCGCTCGACGCGACCGGGCCCTGCCGGCGGCGGACGGTGGCGCGCGGGCGGGATCGGTTGCGATTCGGTGTCTCGGCGTCAGTCTAGCGCGGCGACGACGTCGCTCAGGGCCGGCGCGACGCCCTCGGGAACGGCGCGGCCCCGCAGGCGGGCCACCTCCTCCGCTGCCGTCCGGCCGGACAGGACGAGGATGCCGCGGAGGCCGGCGCGGTGGGCACCCACGATGTCCTGCGGCGCGTGATCGCCCACCATGGCGACCTCGCTGCGGCGGAGCTTCGCGCCCCCGGTCGCGGCGACGTCCGCGGCGAGGCCCCGGAACGCCGTGCGGAACATCAGCGGGCCCGGCTTGCCCGTGACGCGGGCCCGGACGCCCGTGGCGTACTCCAGCGCGGCCACGAACGAGCCCGTGTCGATCGTCTCGCCCCTGGCCGTGTACCACCAGCCGTTGCGATGCATGGCGATCAGCTCGGCCCCGCGGCGCACCATGCGGAAGGCGCGGTCGAGGTTCTCGTAGCTGAGGTCGCGGCCCGCGTCGCCGAAGACGACCGCGGCGACGGTCGCGCCGTCGGTGTCGACCTCCTCGGGCGTCAACCGCGGGAGGTCGCCGAACTCGCGCAGCCCGTCGGGGTGGGTCAGCACGAAGACCGGCCGCCCCGGGTACGTCCGGCGCACGTCGTCCACCGTCGCCGAGAGGGCCGTGACGATCCGCGCCGCGGGGATCGGCAGGCCCATCCGCGCGAACCGCTCCGCAAGCGTCTCCCGGTGGAGCGAGGAGATGTTGGTCGCGACGCGGTACGGGATCGCCCGAGCGTCGAGACGGGCCAGCGCCTCTGCCGCGCCGGGCAGGGCGGCGCCGCGCATCACCAGGACCCCGTCGGCGTCGAGCACGAGGGCGCGGACGCCGCGCAGGGCCGCACCAAGCTCGGCGACGGGCGAACGGCCGCGAGGGCCACCCCCGGAGGTCGACCGTCCGGCCGGCCCGGTCACTTGATGATCCGCCGTGGCACGCTTGCCGCCTCCGGTGGCGCCCACGACGGCCGCCGGGCGAGCCAGACGACGAGGACGATGCCGAGGACGGCCAGTCCGGCCCGCATGACAGGCGGCTCGACCGCGAAGAGGATCGAGAAGCCGAAGGTCAGCACGACCATCCCGATCGCGATCGCCTTCGCCCGCGGCGGGATGGCCCCGTGCTCCTGCCAGGCAACGATCGTGGGTCCGAACGTGCGGCTGCCCACGAGCCACCGGTGGAGACGCCCGGACGCCCGCAGGTAGCAGGCGGCGGCGAGCAGGACGAACGGCGTCGTCGGCAGGACGGGGATCACCAGGCCGACGGCGCCCAGAACCAGGAAGATCGTGCCGAGCACGACCAGGACCGCGCGCACGGGTCGTGCGTGGCGCCTCGCATCGGGCACGGCGGGGCTCGACGATCGGGTCACGGGCGTCATCGTACGATGGCGGGCACCAACGGGGCAGGAGGACGGACGGGATGGGGCTGCTCGACGGCAGGAACGCGCTGATCTTCGGGGTCGCGAACGACCACTCGATCGCCTGGGGGATCGCGAAGGCGCTCCACGAGCACGGGGCGACGGTCGGCTTCAGCTCCGTCGAGAGCCTGGTTCAGAAGCGCGTCGCCCCGCTGGCAGCCAGCATCGGCAGCACCTTCGTCGAGCCGTGCGACGTCCGCGACGACGCCACCATCGCGGCCGTGTTCGACCGCTGGGGCGCCGAGGTCGGCGGGCTCGACATCCTCGTCCACGCGCTGGCCTTCGCCAACCGCGAGGACCTCGAGGGCGCCTTCGTCGACACGTCGCGCGACGGCTTCGTCCTGGCGCTGGACGTGTCCGCCTATTCGCTGGTGGCGCTCGCTCGCGCGGCGCGCCCGCACCTGCGCCCGGGCTCGAGCATCATGACGCTGACGTACTACGGCGCCGAGAAGGTCGTCGCCCACTACAACGTGATGGGCGTTGCCAAGGCCGCCCTCGAGGCGAGCGTCCGCTACCTCGCGGCCGACCTGGGGCCCGAGGGCGTGCGGGTGAACGCCATCTCCGCCGGGCCGGTGCGGACGCTGGCGGCGCAGGGGATCGCCGGCTTCAAGTCGATGTACGGGGCGTTCCGCGACGTCGCCCCGCTGCGCTCGAACATCACGCCCGAGGATGTCGCCGGCACCGCGGTCTGGCTGGCCAGCGACCTCTCCCGGCAGGTGACGGGCGAGGTCGTCTACGTCGACGGCGGCTTCAACGTCCTGGGGGTGCCGGCGCCGGAGGGCTGACGGTGGGTCACCAGCCCCAGGTCCCGGGCCCGCCCTTGAACGGCCCGACGACCCGCGACGTGATCCAGCCGCCGTAGAAGTCGCCGGCCTGGGGAACGACCCGCTCGTCGCCGACCCACGCCTCGTCCACGCGGCCGGCGTAGAACGAGAGGTGGCCGGCGATGGCCTCGAAGCCCGCGTCCGGGTGCGGGTAGACCCAGGCGACGTCGCTCTCGCGACGGCCCGACGGCATCACCAGCGAGCGGTACGCTGCCCGGCCCTTGAACTCGCAGACGGACGACGGCGGGGACGCCTCGAGCAGGTCCGTCCGGACATCCTCGGGCGGGACGTAGTAGGCGGGCGGATGGCTCGTCTCGAGGACGCGCAGGGCGCGCGTCGAGTCGGCGATCAGGGTGCCGTCGACGACCACGCGGATCCGCTCGGCCACCGGCTCGACGCGCGGCGGCCGCGGGTAATCCCAGACCAATTCCTGGCCCGGACCGGGGGTGATGATCGAGGGGCGGGTCATGCGATCCATCTCTGAAGAGCAATCGGCCGGCGGCGCTCCGCGGATGGCCGGCGTGCGTGTGGGGATGGCCGGCCGCGCCGCGGGGAGGACCATCGGCCGCCGTGGGATGGTACGAGTGCCCCATGGCCCGGTGCGTTCGCGCACCGCATCATGGGGTCACGTCGACGGCAGCGCCATGGTGGGCCAGCATCGCCGCCGAGACCCGGGGGGGCCGAACATGCTTGGACCGCGGACGTCGATCAGGACGCGCCTCGTCGGCGTCGTCCTCGGGATCGGCTTCATCGTCGCACTGATCCTCACGGTGCCGTTCGTGGTCACGAGCGCCCTGCTGATGCACCTGCGCGGCGTGGTCGACCCGTCGGCTGCAGGCCCCGTCGACCAGGTCCTCGCCGCGGAAGGCGTGGTCTTCGGCGTCGGCACGGCGCTCGCCGCGTGCACCGGGGTTGTGGCTGCCCTCCTGCTTCGCCGCTGGTTCATGGCACCCCTCAAGGGCCTGACCGAGATCGCGACCCGCGTCGCCGCCGGCGAGGACGTCGCGTTCGAGGCGATCGACTCGCCGGAGGCCGCGGCCCTCGCCGCGGCCCTCGAGGAGATGCGCGGCCGCCTCCGCGCGATCCAGGCCGCGACGGCCCGCCAGGCGGCGGAGGCCGGCGTGGTCAACCGGTTCACTGACAGCATCTCGTACGCGGAGGACGACGACCAGGTCGGGCGGGCCCTCGTCGGCGCGCTCCGCGAGCTCGTCACGCCGGACAGCGCAGCCGTCCGCCTCGAGGCGCCCGGCCGCGAGCGCGCCGCCGTCACCGGCGGCTCGATCGACGACGGGCAGCCCGGGACCTCGGCCCCGGCCCTGCGCCGGTGCGTCGGGGTCCGGCGGGGCGCGACGCACCTCGTCGTCGATCCGCGGGACCCGCTCGCGATCCGCTGCCCGGTCGCCCCCGGTGGCCCCGGGGCGTCCGCCTGCGTGCCCCTCGCCGCGCTCGGCAACGTCGTCGGGACCGTCCACCTGCGGTGGGCCGCGACCAACGCGCCGACCGGCTGGAACCCTGCGCGCGTCGAGAGCCTCGCGAACCAGGCCGCCCTGGCGATCGCCAACCGCCGGCTCCTGCTGGAGATGCACGGCATGGCCGTCACCGATCCCCGCACCGGCCTGGCCAACAGCCGGGCGTTCGACGAGGAGCTCGGCCGTACGCTCGCCGCCGCGGAGACCGGAGAGGCGAACGCCGTCGTGATCTTCGACCTGGACGACTTCAAGGGGTTCAACGACCGCCACGGGCACGCGCTCGGCGACGAGGCCCTCAGGGCCTTCGCCGGCGTCGTCCGGAGCAGCCTGCGGGAGGGTGACCTCGCCGCCCGCTACGGCGGCGAGGAGTTCGTGGCCCTGCTGCGCGGCCTGGACGTCTCCGCGGCTGCGGCGGTGGCCGAGCGGATCCGCGAGCGCACCGAGGCGCTCGTGATCGCGGCCGGCGCCGGCGAGCGCGCCACGATCCGGGTGTCCGCCGGGGTCGCGGCGGCACCGGCGCACGGCTCCACGCCCGACGCCGTCCTCCTCGCCGCGGACTCGGCGCTCTACGCGGCCAAGTCCGGCGGACGGAACCGGGTCGTCATGGCCTGGGAGGGCGACGCGGACGCCGTCGGCCCCGGGAAGGTCGCCGAGACGGCGACCGTGATCGACCTCGACCTCCGGGTCAGCGGCAGGAGCGGCACCTCCCGACGATCGTGACGTGGCTGAGGTCGACCTCGAAGCCGCGCTCCACCTCGAGGGAGCGGACGATCGACGTGGCCTCGTCCGCGCTGATCTCCCAGCTGGCGCCGCAGGCCTTGCAGTGCAGGTGGCCGTGGACGGCATCCGGCAGGACGTGGTACTCCTCGCGGCCGTCCGGCCCGTGCCCGTGCCGGACGATCCCCAGATCCTCCAGGACATCGAGCGTCCGGTAGACCGTCGAGGGGGTCGTCGCCGGGTCACGCCGCCGGCAGCGGTCCACCAGCTCCGCGCCCGTCACGTGCCCGTGGGTCTCGGCGAGCACCGTCACCAGCGTCCGGCGCTGGGGCGTCCAGCGCAGCCCCCGTTCGTGCAGGCGCTCGCGGACGGTCTCCCAGGTGCGCGAATCGCCGCGGCTCACGGCGGCGGGCAATCCGGATGGGTGCATGGGCCGGAGTATAGGCGGCCAGCGCGCGTCGCCCCGCTGTTGCAACCTGTTGCATCAGAGGCGCGGCGTACCTACAATCGACCCAACGGCCAGCGGGTGGGTGCCAGCCCCCACCAACCGGACCAAGCGCCGAGGGAGGGATCGTGTTCGCATCGATCGCCGGAGCCGCCGCCTGGGGGGCCGGGCCACTCCAGCTCCATGCTCCGGACGGCTTCCTGAGCCTGCCGATCGCCGCCGTCATGTGGCTGATCACCATCGTCGCCACGGCGTACGCCGTGAAGCGCACGAACGAGACGTTCGACGAGCGCGCGATCCCCCTGATGGGCGTCACGGCCGCCTTCATCTTCGCGGCCCAGATGTTCAACTTCCAGGTGATCGGCGGGACGTCCGGGCACCTGCTCGGCGGCGTCCTCGCGGCCGTCCTCCTCGGCCCGTGGGCCGGCACGCTCGTCATGGTTGCCGTCGTGGCCGTGCAGGGGCTCGTCTTCCAGGACGGCGGGCTCGTGGTCATGGGCGCGAACATCTTCAACATGGGCATCATCGGCACGCTCGGCGGCTACGCGGTCTACCGGGCCCTCTGCAGCATCCTCGGCGGCGAGCAGCGGGCGCGGATTCCGGCCGCCGGCATCGCGGCCTGGCTGTCGGTCTTCCTGGCGGCGGGGGCAATGGCCCTGGAGCTCGGGCTGTCGGGCACGACGGACCTCGTCGTGGCGCTCACCGCGATGCTCTCGATCCACGCGCTGATCGGGATCGGCGAGGCGCTGGTCACCATGGCGGCGCTTGCCTTCATCCAGGTGAGCCGGCCCGACCTGTTCAGCCTCCGCGACGCGCGCGCCGCCGGCGACACGCACGCTGCGCCGGCGACAGCCTGAAGGGGACGCGACGATGACCCAGACCACGCCGCCGCCGGACCCTTCCGCCACATCCGCCGCAGGCCCGAAGGGCCTGCTCGCCCGCTACTGGTGGGTGATCGGCCTCGCGATCGCCGTTGGCGTCGCCGCGCTCGCCGCCGCGTTCGCCTCGGGCGACCCCGATGGTCTCGACTCCGTGGCCATTGACCAGGGCTTCGAAGGGGCCGGCACGGACCCCGGCTTCGGGATCCTGCCCGACTACACGATCCCCGGCGTCGACGGCACGGTCTCCACGATCATCGCGGGCATCGTGGGCATCGCGATCGTCTTCCTCCTGGTGTTCCTGCTCGGGCGCCTCCTGGCCCGGCGGCGGAAGGGCACGGCGGCCTGACCTGAACCTCGACCGCTATCTCGCCCGCGACAGCATCGTCCACCGCCTCGATCCGCGGCTCAAGTTCCTCCTGACCGTCGGGTTCATCCTCTCGATCAGCCTCCTGCCCGTCGGGTCGTTCGCGGCCCTCGGGATCGCATGGCTCGCCCTGGCCTCCCTCTCGACGCTGGCGCGGCTCGGGCCCCTGCGCCTGGCGAAGTCGGCGTTCTTCGCGCTGCCGTTCGTGCTGGCCGCCCTGCCCCTCGTCTTCACGCGCCCGGGCGACCCCCTGGCGACGATCGAGATCGGCCCGCTGGTCCTGACGATCAGCGGCCAGGGGCTGCGCGAGTTCGCCACGATCGCTCTCAAGAGCTGGGTCAGCGTCCAGGCCGCGCTCCTGCTGTCCTTCACGACCCGGTTCCCCGACCTCGTGGAGGCCCTGCGCCAGCTCCGCGTGCCGCGTCTCCTCGTGGCGATCATCGGCTTCATGTACCGCTACCTGGCCGTCCTGTCCGCGGAGGCCGGGCGCCTCAACCGGGCGCGCCTGAGCCGCTCGGCGGTGGTCGCGGGGCGGGGAGGCGGCAGCGTGCGCTGGCGGGCGGGTGTCGTCGGCGGCATGGTGGGCTCGCTGTTCCTCCGCTCCTACGAGCGCAGCGAGCGCGTCTACGCGGCCATGCAGGCCCGCGGCTTCGACGGCGAGTTCCGCTCGATGGGGGGCCGGGCCTTGACCGCCACCGACTGGACGGCCTTCGCGGTCGGCGCGGCGGCGATCGTCGCCTTCGTCCTCGCCGGCCAGCTCGTCCTCCCCCGCCCATGAACGGAGCCTCCCGCGGCGTGAGCACGACCCCCAGCGGGACGATCCCCGCGCCGGACGTCCACGTGCACCCGCACGAGCACGGGCGCGGATCGCCGGACGGCGTGGCCCACGAGCATGCCCACGTCCCCGGGGCGCTCCACGGGGTCCCGGTCGAGGCACCAGCACCCTCCGAGGAGATCGCCGCCCGCTGGGTGGAGGTGGAGCACCTCCATTTCGTCTACCCGGACGGGTTCGAGGCCCTGCGGGGTGTCCACCTGCGGATCGCCCGGGGCGAGAAGGTCGCGCTGGTGGGGCCGAACGGCGCCGGCAAGAGCACGCTCATGCTCCACCTCAACGGGATCAACCTCCCCGCCCACGGGGTGGTTCGCATCGGCGGCACGCCGGTGGACCGGAAAAGCGTCAGGCGGATCCGGGCCGAGGTCGGCCTGGTCTTCCAGGACCCCGACGACCAGCTCTTCAGCCCCACGGTCTTCGAGGACGTCGCCTTCGGACCGCTCCACATGGGCGTCCCCGAGGTGGAGATCCACGAGCGGGTGGAGCGCGCGCTCGCCGCCGTGGGGATGTCCGGGTCCGAGCGGCGGCTCCCCCACCGGCTGTCGCTGGGCCAGCGCAAGCGCGTCGCCCTGGCGACCGTCCTCTCGATGGATCCCTCGGTGCTGGTCTTCGACGAGCCCTCGGCGGGGCTCGATCCGCGCGGCCGGCGCGAGCTCATCGCGCTCCTTCGCTCGCTCGACCAGACGATGCTCGTCTCCACCCACGACATGCGGCTCGTCGCGGAGGTCTTCCCGCGAGTTGTCGTGATGGACGACGGGCTCATCGTCGGCGACGGCCCGACGGCCGAGATCCTGGCCGACGACGCGTTCCTGGAGGCGCACGGGCTCGAGCGTCCCTGAGCGCCCGCCACGCGTCGGCGGCGGCCGACTACGGGGCGGGCGTCGCAGCCGGGAGCGGGATGATGAGCTTCTGGCCGACCGTGATGAGGTTCGGGTCCTTGATGTTGTTGGCCGCCTGGATGGCCGCCACGGTGACGCCGTACTTCGCGGCGATCCGGGCCAGCTGGTCGCCGGCCTTCACGACGTACACGACCTGCGTGGCCGACGGCGTGAGCGCGGGCGTGAGCGCGGGCGTCACGACCGGGGTCGCAGCCGGCGTCGGCGCGGGCGTGAGCGTGGGCGCGAGCGTCGCGACCGGGGACTCGCTCGGCGCGACCGAGGGCAACGGCGTCGAACCGACACCCGGCCCGGGAAGGATCGTCGGCAGCATGAGGCCGGCGACGAACCCGACCGCTGCCACGGCCACGATGGTCACGAACCCGATGATCACGCTGCGCAGGCGCCTCCCGCGCCGTTCGGGCGGGTTGACCGTCACGGGCACCACGACCGGCCGGTCGCGATCGCGGACGATCTCGTCCACGTCGCCACCGGGCTCACCCGCTGGGGCCTCGGCCGGCAGCTCGTCCGCCGTCCCGGCCGGCGACTCCGCGGACGGCTCCTCGGCCGAGGTCTCGGGTGGCTCGTCGTCGGTTGCGATCGGCGCGTCGCGGAACCAGCCGACAGGCTCCGCTTCGTCGTCCGGGAAGGCTTCGCCGGCCACGGGCGCTTCGTCGGCCACGGGCGCTTCGTCGCCGGCCGCCGTCGCCCCCGCGGCGATCGCCGCGTCCTCGCCCGCCACGTCGTCGGCCGCCAGCGCCGCGGCCTCCTGTTCGGCCGACGCGGCCGCGGCAGCCTCGAGGTGCTGGGCCCCGTCCGGCTCGCCCGGCGGGCCCGCGACGTCGGGCGGTGGCGCGGGCTCGCCGTCGATCCCCGCGGCATCGCCGGGCAGCGCGTCCTGCGGCGGGCGGCCATGGCGGGCGCCGTGCGATCGCGAGCGTCGGATCCGCGGATCAGGCATCGCGCCGGATTGTACGGGCGCCGGCCAGCCCGCGCACCCGTCGTTGGCAGCGCGACCACCCGCCGGCCACCGTCAGGCGGCCTCCCCGGCCTCGAAGCGCCCCAGCCGATAGGCCGCCAGGGCGAACGCAATGGCGAGGACTGCGACCGAGAGCACCAGCGCCACCGGCAGCTCGACCCCGACGCGATCGGCTCCGGTGGCGCCGTCACCAGCGATGGCCGTCACGACGGCCCTCGCGTACTCGCGGATCGACAGGATCCGCGTCCCGGAGAGGAGCGACGTCACGACGCCCTCCCAGATGATGACGTAGCCGAGGCCGATCACGAGCGCCCTGCCGGTGAAGACCGACAGGGCCACGAAGACCGCGACGTACAGGGTCGAGGCGAGCAGCGTTCCCGCGACCATCCCGGCCAGCAGGCTCGGCGAGGCGAGGCCGAGCACGAGGAGGCCGGCCAGGAGTGCCGCCGCTCCGGTGAGCACGGCGGTCGCCACCACCGCCACCAGCATCGCGGCGAGAACCGGCGTGCGCCGCGGGACGGGCTTCACCAGCACGTAGACGATGGTTCCGTCGTCGATGAGCGTCCCCAGGGCGGCGGTGCCCAGGATCAGGGCGGCGAGCGGGACGACCAGGCCCAGCGTGAGGGTCGCGAAGACGCCGAGTGCGACGGTCTCGCGGTCACGCAGGCCGCCGGCGATCGCAATGATGGCTGCGACCAGCACCGGCGCCGCCGCGAGCGCCACGACCCCCAGCGACCTGCGCCGACCCAGCAGCCCGCGCGCCGTCAGGCGAACGAGCGGCCCGAGCGCCGCTGGGCGACCGGCGCCGGGACGGCTCCCGAGGGAGGGCGGGAGGGCGGTCACGGGCGCACCAGGTAGGCGAAGACGGATTCGAGCGACTCGTCGGCCGGGATCAACTCGTAGATCGAGATCCCGGCCGCGCGCGCGATCCCCGCCAGCTCGCCGGTGAACGCCGCGTAGTCGTTCGCCCGAACCACGAGACGCCCATCCTCGAGCGCAACGCCCGCGACCGTGGGGCGCGCCACGATGGCCGCCGCCAGGGCCCGGTCGTCCGAGGTCCGCAGCCCGAAGGCGTGGGGTCGGTCGGTCATGAGGCGCCGGATCTCGCGGAAGTCGCCCGACGCCGCCAGGCGGCCGGCCACGACGACGAGGACCCGCTCCGCGACACGCTCGACCTCCTCCAGGATGTGCGACGAGAAGAGGATCGTGCGGCCCGCCCCGGCCAGATCGCGCAGCAGGTCCATCATGTGCAGCCGCTGGCGCGGGTCCATCCCGTTGAACGGCTCGTCGAGAACGAGGACGGCGGGCTCGTGCACGAGGGCGGCGGCCACCTTCACGCGCTGGCGCATCCCCTTCGAGTAGGTGGCGATCAGGCGATCGGCGGCAGCCTCGAGCTCCACCGTCGCGAGGGCCCGGTCGACTGCCTCCGCCGGCACCCGCAGGCCCTGCAGGTCTGCGTTGAGGCGGACGAACTCGCGCCCCGTGAGATACCCGAAGACGGCCTCGCGCTCGGGCACGAGGCCCACCCGCCGAAAGACCTCCGGATCGCCGTACGTCGGGCGCCCGTCGACCGTCACGGCGCCGACGGACGGGTGGAGCAGCCCCGCAATCATGTGGAGGAGCGTCGACTTGCCGGCGCCGTTGGGGCCCAGGAGTCCCGTCACCCCCGCCCCCAGGGAGAACGAGACGCCGTTCACGGCGACGACGTTGCCATACCAGCGCGAGACGTCGGCGAGCTCGACGCGCACCGTCCCGCCGGGCGTGCCCGCGGTCATGCGGTGATCCGCCGGTAGCGCAGGAGCAGCAGGCCGAGGCAGCCGAGGGAGACGGCGACGGCGGTCACGGCGAAGAGCCAGACCGGGAGATCGGACCGGATCACCGTGGGCGTCGAACCGTCGGTGCCGAACAGGAGCGCGGAGATCCCGTCCATGAGGGCGAACGGGTCTGCCAGTGCGATGAGGGCCACTGGCCCGGAGAGGTCGACCTCCTCCACGAGCACCGACACGACGCCGCTCGGGATGAGGAAGACCGCGATGATCGCGGCGGCGGCGAACGCCCGCCGGGTGGTGAAGGCGCTGGCCACGAGCCCGACGCCGGCGAGGAGCGCCGCCACCACGACGGTGCGCCCGACGACCGGCCAGATCAGCGGCACGACCTCCGCGAGGCCGTCGGTGAAGCTGGGTGTCGCGAACAGCTTCCCCAACAGGAGGATCACCTGCGGCAGGGCCACGACGAGCGCGACTGCGACGAGCAGGGCGAGGTACTTGGCCAGGACGTAGTCGGTCCGCTCGAGGGCCCGGCTGAAGTAGAGCGTCAGGACCCGGTGGCGCTGGTCGCGCACGAGGAGCTCGGGGCCCTGTGCCGCGACGAAGAAGACGAGCGTCGTCGCCGTGAACTCCAGGTAGCCCTCCAGCGAGATCGGGTTGAACTCCTCCCCCGCCCCGCCGACCAGGGCACCGAACGCCACGCTGACGACGGCCGGGAGCGCGACCAGCCCGCCGAGGATGAGCGGGGCGAGCTTCGCCCGGCCGCTGCGTCCGAGCCCGAAGACCGCCCGCAGGCCGTGCACGAACAGCGCCTCGACGGCGTGCCGGCGGCCCAGCCGCGGGCCGTCGTACCGGCGATACCCGAGGTCGTAGATGCTCCCCGTGGCGGAGCCGGCCAGGACGTCAGGCGGCGTCGCCATGGGCGCCTCCCTCCGGCTCGTCCTGGATCACGGCGTCGCGGAAGAGGTCCTCGACGCGGTGGCGGGCGGGCTCGATCCGGGTCAGGGCCAGGCCCCGGGTGGCGACCGCGTCGCGGACCAGGTCGAATGGCCGCTCGTCGGCAACCGGGACGAGCACCCGGCGCGGCCCGTCCACCACGGCCGCGACGCCCGCCGCGACGAGGTCTGCCGCCACTTCGGCGGCGCCCTCGTCCAGCTCGACGACCAGCGTGCCCGTCCGCAGCGTGAAGCTGGCGAGCGGCGCGTTGCGCAGGAGGCGGCCGGCGTCGATCGCGACGACGTGGTCGCACACCCGCTCGATCTCGCCGAGGAGGTGCGAGCTGACGATGACCGCCATCCCGAACTCCGTGCCGGTCCGCCGCACGAGGTCGAGCATCTCGTCGCGGCCGGCCGGGTCGAGGCCGTTCGTCGGCTCGTCGAGCAGCAGGAGGCGCGGGTCGTGGACCAGCGCCTGGGCGAGCTTGACCCGCTGCTTCATCCCGGTGGAGTAGCCACCGATCGGCCGGTAGCGCTCCTCGAACAACCCGACGTGGCGCAGCACCTCGGCGGCCCGCTCGCGTGCGGCGGTTCGCGGCAGGCCCGACATCTCGGCGAGGTGCGTGACGAGGTCCGTGGCCGAGACATCGGGGGGGAGCACGTCGTGCTCGGGCATGTACCCGACCCGCTCCCGGATCCGCGGGCCGGCGGTCCGCACGTCGAGCCCGAAGACCGTCGCCGCGCCCGCCGTCGGCGCCAGGAGCCCGAGCAGGATCCGCAGGAGCGTGCTCTTGCCCGCCCCGTTGGCGCCGACGAGCCCGACGATCCCCGGCTCGATCGTCACGCTCAGGTCGTCGAGGGCCAGCACGCCGCCGCCGGCTCCCGGGTACCGGAAGGAGAGCGCCTGGGTCGTCACGAGGGTCATCGCCGCTGAGTCTATCGGCTATGAAGGTGCAGCAGTCCGCGGACCGGGGTGGAGTACGGTTCCCACACCGGACGAGGGGCTGGAGGGACACCATCGACGGGCAGGCCGCCGCCGCTATGGACGCGAGAGTCCGTGAGTCTATGTGGCCGCCCCTGCGACTTGACCGGTTGCGCCACTCCTGAGCGCGGATCCGTAGGTGTCGTGTCGCCCGAGCTGGTGTCGCTGAGCGGGAGAGACTGATGCGTCACATCGGGCTCGACGTCGGCCGCGACTTCGCCCACGTCGCCGTCGTCGAGGGAACGGGCCACGCGCGGCGTCTGCCGCGGGTGGCGATGGGCGACGACTTCCGGGCCTTCGCGGCGACCCTCGGCCCGGACGACGCGGTCGCCCTCGAGGCGTCGACGAACACCTGGGCCCTCGCCGACCTGCTCGCGGCCCACGCCGGGCGGGTCGTCGTCTCCAACCCCCTGCGCACCCGGGCGATCGCGTCGGCCAAGCGCAAGACCGACGACATCGACGCCACCACCCTGGCCGAGCTCCTCGCGGCCGACTACCTGCCGCCGGTCTGGCAGCCCGACGAGGCGACCCGCCGGCTGCGGCGCCTGGTGTCCCACCGGGCCGGGCTCGTGCGTGACCGGACCGCCGTCCGCAACCGGGTCGCCGCGGTTCTCGCCCGACGGCTCCTGCGCTCGCCCGTGACCGACCTGTTCGGCATCCGCGGACGGGCCTGGCTGGCCACCCTGGAGCTCCCACCGGACGAGCGCCTCGCGCTCGACGCCGCCCTCGTGCTCGACGCCGTCCTGTCCGAGCAGGTCAAGGCGGCCGAGCGCGCGATCGCCACCGCGGTCGTCGACGATCCCCGGGCGCGGCGGCTGCTCACGATCCCGGGCATCGGGCTCGTCATCGCGGCCTCGATCCTGGCCGTCGTCGGCGACATCGAGCGGTTCGACCGGCCGGCCAAGCTCGTGTCCTATCTCGGCCTCGATCCCCGGGTCCGCCAGTCGGGCGACCGGCCGGCGATGCGCGGCCACATCAGCCGGGCCGGCCAGGCGCACGCGCGGGGACTCCTCTGCGAGGCGGCTCACTCGGCGGTCCGCTCGCCGGGACCGCTGGCCGGATTCCATGCCCGCCTGAAAGCCCGGCGCGGCGGCGGCGTGGCGATCGTCGCCACGGCCCGCAAGCTGGCCGTCCTCGTCTGGCACCTGCTCGCGAAGGACGAGGACTGCCGCTTCGCGCCGCCGGTCCGGACCGCCTTCAAGCACCGCGAGCTCGAGCGGCTGGCGGGACGGGAGCGGACGCGGCCGTCGCAACGGGGAGCGACTGGTTCGAGCCACGACCGAGGTCGGGCACGGCTGCGCGGCGGGCACGATCCCCATGACCCCGCCCTTCGCCAGGCGATCGACCGCGTCCGACCTGACGATACATCGATGCCTGGGGCTTGACACTTTCATCCGTAGCGGGGTGGCGACGTCGTGACGATGGCCTGGCCGAGCGACCAGAGCGTGGCAACCGTCAGGCCCACCATGAAGATCGCCAGGGGAACCTGCCGCAGCCGCACGGCGCGCAGCTCCGCGGCCGGGATCTCGGCGGTCGGCCGGCTCGAGACCGCGGCCAGGTGTCCCGCCACCGCGCCCAGCATGTGGCCGCCTACGACGCAGCCGAGCTGCACGGCCCACACGACGGCGGGCGCGAGGAAGGCGGAGGACGGCTCGAAGAAGGCCGTCCCGAACAGGTCCCAGCCCTGCTGGAACGGATCGGAGACGGCGATGACGAGGCGCTGGCCGTCGACGAGGAGCGACGCCAGGTAGTGGCCGGCGATGTAGCCGGTGGCGATCGGCACGAGGCCGGCGCCGACCGCCGCGAGGCCGGCCGCCCGCTCGATCGGCGGCGAGCCGACGAGCCGGGCGACGGCGAGCGCCAGGACGACGGCAGCCCCGAGGAAGAGCGCCAGCGAGAGCGTGCCGCCGCCGAGGCCGGGAAGCCCCACGACGTCGAACCAGAGCTGCGTCTGGGACAGCCCGTCGTAGAGGACCGAGGCGACCCCGACCGCAACCAGCGCGACAAGGGCTGCGGTCCAGCCCGGCTCCAGGAGCCCGGCTCCGAAGGGGCGTCGCCGCACCGTGCCCGCCTCGGGCGGGCCGGCGAGGGCGAACGGCGCGATCCGTCCGAGCAGCCCGAACCAGGACGAGAAGACCTCGCCGTTTGCCCGCCACGCGTCGCGTCCGTACTGGGCCATGCCGAGGAGCGTGATCCCGGTGTAGGCGAGGAACGCAGCGACGAGCGTCCGCCCCCCGCCGCCTCCAGTCACGACCAGCTCGAGCCAGACGAAGAAGACGAAGCCGGCCACGGCCGGCCATCGACCGAGCCAAGCGGGGTACGGCGCCGGCGTCCAGGTGCGGACCCCGGCCCGGCGCATCACCGCGGCCCCGGCGTCGTGGATGGTCGTGAAGGGGTCCAGCCACGACCAGGCCGGCCCCACGAGGGCGGACACGAGGGCCAGGCCGACCCAGCCGTAGGTCCACAGGAAGAGGCCCGAGACGTCGGCCTCGCTCACACCGCCGACGACTGCCTGGACCACCATCCAGGCGACGGTGGCGACGCCCGCGACCCGCAGGGCCACGCGCGGCCAGCGCGGGACGGCGCGGGTGCGCGGGTCGCCCGGTGGGAAGGCCGGGACGTCGCGCAGGAAGACCACCGTGAACGAGAGGGCGACCGCGGCGGCGGCTCCCAGCAGGTAGACGGGGAGCGGGATCGGCGACTCGAAGACGCCGCCGAGCTGGTGCCCCAGCGCCGCGGCCGGCAGGACCAGCAGGGCCAGCATGGCGGCCACCCCGACGCCCGCCAGACGGGACGCCGGGCGGGCGAGCCGCGCGGTCACGACGACGGGGCCGCCCACGGCGCGTCGACCAACCGGTGGACGACGTTGGCCCCGTCCTCCACGCGGTAGGCCACCGCGATCGGCTGGAGGGTCACCGCGTGTTCCGCGAGGTGCGCGGCGGCGAACGCGGCGCCGTCGATCTCGAGCGTCCCGATGACGAACGAGATCGTCTCGCCCTGCTGGTTCCGGAGGGTGAACCCGGTGACCTCTCCCGCGGGTGCGTCCAGGGCCACCACGATCCCGGCTGCGGCCTTCCCGGGGTCGCCGCACGCCCCGAGCGCGATCGAGACGAGGAGGAGTGCGAGCGCCGCGAACCGCCGCACGGCCGGCACCCGGCGTGCGGGCCCCCGACCGCCTCGGGCAGGAGCTCCGGTCACCGGCGCCGGCGCAGGAACAGGGCCGCGCCGCCGAGAAGCACAGCGCCGAGGACGAGGATCGGGATCAGCAGGTCACCGGCACCGGTCCCGGATGTCGGTGTTGGCGCCGGGGAAGCTGCCGTGGGCGCCGGCGTCGGAGTCGAGGTCGCCGAGGGCGCCGCCGGGGCCGAGGTCGCCGGGCCCGGGGTCGGGCTGGTCGCAGCGATGGTGAACGTGAACGTTCCCCGCTCGACGCCGTCGTCGTCGGCGGTTACGGTCGTCCAGCGGACCTCGTACGCACCCGGCGACAGGACCGACGGCCCGGTGATCGTCATCCGCGTCGCCGGGCCGTCGGCCGGCACGCCGCCCGTCGCGATCTTCGCCCCGTCCGGGCCGCGCAGCTCCATGGTGCTGCGGGCCGGGTCGACCGCCTCGCTGAAGTCCCCGGTGATCTCCGTCGGGGACGCCGTCAGCGTCGCGCCGTCGGCCGGATCCGACGTCTCGAGCTCCGAGTGCGCCGTGACGATCGCGGGGAGGACGGCGAGAGCCAGGACGGTCAGGAGGAGCCCGGCTGAGGCGATTCGTCGAGCATGCATGCGCGGGAGGGTAGCAGGAAGCGATTGAGGGCCGGCCGACCCGGGCCGCCCGGCCCGGGTCGCTCTAGCGGATACCGGTGTCGTAGCCCAGGGACGCGAGCGCCCACGCCGACGGCGCATCCGCGACGTCAACGAGGACCGCGGCGGGCGTCCCCATGAGCCCCTCCGCCGGCTGGCCCTCGACGCCGTACGTGCCGCCACGCGGGACACCGACCAGGAACGTCCCGTCGCCGGCGGTGGTGACGCGGGCGACCTCGGCACCGGAGCCGTCGCGGATGACCACAACAGCGCCCGCGACCGGGCGGTCCGCGCAGCCCGGGTCCGGCGGAGCCTGCTCCACCGGGCAGACGGGGCCGGCGAGCGCACGTCCTGCGATCCACGGTCCGCCGTCGGCCGGGATGGCCACCGGCGGCACGGCCGGCTCGCCGTCGGTATCGCCCTCCGCGCCGTCCACGAGCGGGTCTCCGCCCTCGTTCACGAGCGTGACGGCACCGGACGGATCGACGTCGTAGGTCCACGTGTGGCGGTTGATGCAACCGGCCTGGCAGTCGCCCCAGCCCTTCGTGATCGTGACCCGCCAGCCGACCGTCCCGGGCGAGACGTCGTACCACGCCGACTGGCCGATCACGTTCGGGTCGAGGGGCCCGATGCCGGCGAACTGCGGGTCCTGGGCCAGGACCTTCGCGACCGCGTCCGCCTGGCTCAGCACGGCGCCGCCATCCTGCGACGGGGCGGGAGACGTTGGCGATGGCGGGACGGGGCTTTCGGCGGCGGCACCGCAGGCGGCCACGAGCAGGGCCGCGGCAAGGACGGCGCCGAGGGCGCGGATCGGCGCCACGCGGCGGATCGGCGCGAGGCGAGGCGCGCGAGGGTCGTTCATGGCCTCCAGACGGTACTCCGCCGCGCCCGGTTCCGGTGACCTTCGGCGGGGCGATCCGATCCGAACGGCCGTCGAGCGACGGGTCCGGGTCCGGCACCATGGCCCGGTGGAGGTGTCCTGATGCACGGCCGAACCAGCCATCCGCCCGCGGCGCCCGCTCCCGGCGCGGAGCACGTGCCGAGCCCCGGCGAGCGGACGACGAGCCCGGGCTCGACCGGTCCCACTCCCGCGACGATGCCGCACGGGTCGCTGGGGGGTGCGGTCGTGCTGCTGGCGGCAGCGGAGGCGGTCATCGCCCGGACGCGGCCCGACGGGCGAGACGAGATTGCCCGCGTGCGCCGTCGCGTCCGACGCCCGGACGCCCCGCCCTTCCACGTCCGGATCCTGCACGAGCTCGACGACCGGGCGCCCGTCGTGATCCTCGGCTCGCCCGCCGAACGGACGGCGTTCGAGCGGGAGTTCGTGACGGTCTCGCACCGCCCGGACCGGCTGATGGAGGACGCGAGCGTCCACGATGCCCACCCGGAGGCACTGCTGGAGCGCCTGCGGGGGCTCCGGTCGCACCCGGGCTGACGCGCGCCCGGGGCTCGACGCGGCGCCGGCGCCGTCCCGAGGGCTGCCCCGGACGCCTGCCCCCGAGCCGTCGACATGCCGATGGTCGAACCCCCGGGGGCGGTCTCGTCCAGGTCGGCGCCGTGTCCTCGGAAGGGCGTCATCCCGCGGCACTGACGCGTGCCAGCGGGCCTCCCGTCGGCTACGATCGGTGCATCACCCGAACGACGGAGGATCACGGGCCAGGATGACCCCCGGTCATTCGCCAGCCAGCCGCCGCCGAGCCAAGGAGAGAGCGTGATCCACCAGGTCCGCGAGCTGCACGTCCGGCGCGAGGCGCGGGCGCGCTACGGGGTCGACGAGGGGCTGTTCACCCTGGCCGGGAACGCGATCCTCCCGAACCTCCGCGCCGTCCGCGACCTGGCGGGCAGCATGACCGCCGCCCGGCGTGCCGCGGGCGAGCCGGACCCGGTCGTCGCGCCGGGCTCGCTCAACGCCATGGGCCTGATCGACGAGATCCTCCACGCCGTGGTGGCCGTGTACCGCGAGCACGAGGACCCGGAGGCGATCGACGACGCGCTCGACCACCTCGACGAGGTCCTCGGCCCCGAGTCCGTGGACGACGTCCTGCTGCGGTTCACGACCGACTTCCCACCCCTCGCCGTGCACCGTGGCGAGCTCTCGCCCGAGGCCTACCTCGCCGGCGAGACGGCCGGGACCCCGAACCGCGAGGTCGCGCTCGAGGAGCTCGCCGCCTGCTGGCTGGAGAACGCAAATCCCGCCTTCGCCCCCTACCGGGAGCTGTTCGACGATCGCGGCCTGGCGTCGACGACGGCCTACGAGACCGTCGTCGCCGAGCTGGGGCGCTTCTTCGCCGGGCGGGCGCCGTTCGGGCCGGAGCGCCAGGACCTGGTGACGATGCTGCGCGCCCCGGCGCTCGCCGAGCCGGGCTCGCTCGCCGGACAGCTGCGCTGGATCCGCGTCCGCTGGGGAGCCTTCCTCGCGGCCTACCTGGGCGACCGGTTCGGCGCCCTGCTCGATCGGCTCATCACCGGCCTCGACGTCGTGGCCGAGGAGGAGCGGGCGCTCTGGATGCGCTACCACGCCGGCCCGGGCGGGGGCGGCTCGGGGAAGGCGCCGTCGTACGGCGGCCTCGACGCGGAGCCGGAGCGGTTCTCCGAGGACAAGGACTGGATGCCGCGCGTCGTGCTCATGGCGAAGAGCACCTACGTCTGGCTCGACCAGCTGAGCCGCACGTACGGGCGTGACATCCGCCGCCTTGACCAGGTCCCGGACGAGGAGCTGGACCGGCTGGCCCGCTGGGGGTTCACCGGCCTCTGGCTCATCGGGCTCTGGGAGCGCAGCCGCGCCAGCCAGCTGATCAAGCAGTGGCGGGGCAACCCCGACGCGGTCGCCTCCGCGTACTCGCTGCGGGACTACGCGATCGCCGAGGACCTGGGCGGCGAGGGCGCGTGGGCAAACCTCCGCGACCGCGCGTGGGCCCGCGGGATCCGCCTCGCCTCGGACATGGTCCCCAACCACATGGGGATCGATTCCCGCTGGGTGATCGACCACCCCGACTGGTTCCTGTCCCGGCCGGACAGCCCGTATCCGGCGTACTCGTTCGGCGGGGGCGACCTCTCGGACGACCCGCGGGTCGGCATCCAGATCGAGGACCACTACTGGGACGCCACCGACGCCGCCGTCGTCTTCCGGCGCGAGGACCGCTGGTCCGGCGACGTCCGCTACATCTACCACGGCAATGACGGGACGAGCATGCCGTGGAACGACACGGCCCAGCTCGACTACCTGAAGGCCGAGGTCCGCGAGGCCGTCATCCAGACCATCCTCGCCGTGGCCCGGCGCTTCCCGATCATCCGCTTCGACGCCGCGATGACGCTGGCCAAGAAGCATGTCGCGCGCCTCTGGTACCCGGAGCCGGGCCAGGGCGGCGCGATCCCGTCGCGCGCGGAATACGCCCTGTCGAGGGCCGACTTCGACGCCGCGATGCCCGAGGAGTTCTGGCGCGAGGTGGTGGACCGGGTCGCCGCCGAGGTCCCGGACACGCTCCTCCTCGCCGAGGCGTTCTGGCTGATGGAGGGCTACTTCGTCCGGACCCTGGGCATGCACCGCGTCTACAACAGCGCCTTCATGCACATGCTGCGCGACGAGAAGAACGCGGACTACCGGCTGCTCGTGAAGAACACGCTGGAGTTCGACCCGGAGATCCTCAAGCGCTACGTCAACTTCATGAACAACCCCGACGAGAAGACCGCGATTGAGCAGTTCGGGACCGGCGACAAGTACTTCGGGATCGCCACGGTCCTGGCCACGATGCCGGGCCTCCCGATGTTCGGCCACGGCCAGGTCGAAGGCTACGCCGAGAAGTACGGGATGGAGTTCCGCCGCGCCTACTGGGACGAGCGACCCAACGACGGCCTCGTCGCCCGTCACGAGTGGCAGCTGTTCCCGCTGCTGCACCGCCGCCGGCTCTTCGCCGACGTCCGCGACTTCCGCTTCTACGACGTGATCGACGACGCGGGCCACGTCAACGAGGACGTCCTCGCCTACTCCAACCGCGCGGGCGACCAGCGCTCGCTCGTGATCTACCACAACCGCTTTGCGTCGATGCGCGGACGGGTCCGCGATTCGGTCGCCTTCGCGGTCAGGGTCGACGCCGGGGCGAAGCACCTCGTGCGAAGCTCCGTCGCCGACGGGCTCGGGCTCGGCACCGATCCCGGTGCCGTCGTCGTCTTCCGCGACGCCCTCGACGGCCTCGAGTACATCCGCGAGGTCGGTGAGCTGCGGGATCGCGGCCTGCGCGTCGAGCTGGAGGCGTACGCGGCCCGCGTCTTCCTCGACTGGCGCGAGATTCCGAGCGAGGCCGCGGTCGAGCACCGCGCCCTGGCGGGCGACCTCGGCGGCGCCGGCGTCCCGAGCGTCGAGAGCGCCCTGGCCGAGCGCCGCCTCCGGCCGCTGCACGACGCGGTCGCGATCCTCGTCAACGACGCCCTCGTGCGGGACGTGACCGAGGCGCTGACGGCGCACCTGGCGGCCGCCGCCCGGGCCGCGACACCCCGGGCCGCGACACCCCGGGCCACGCCGGAGCCCGACGCCACGCCCGCCGAGGCGCGCGCCGGCGCGCCGGTCGCACCCGCCCCCGCGGCAGCCGTGCCGCCTCCGCCCCCGAACCTCGACGCGCTCGTCGCCACCTGGCGGGCGCGCGCCGCTGACGCCCTCCGTGCGATCCGCGCGATCCATCGCCCCACCGTCCCCGACGCCGAGGTCGTGCTGCTCGCCGACCGGTTCGCGGCGCACCTGCGGGCGGCGCTCGACGCCGCCCTCGTCCCTGCGACAGCCGGCACGGTCGCCGATCCGCCGCGAGCGTTCGTCGCGGCGGCCCTGGTGCCCGACACCGCGACCTGGGGCGCGCTGCTCGGCTGGTCGGCGGCCGAGGCGATCGCCGGGATCGTGGAACCCGACCCCGCGGCCCGCCGCTCGCGGGGCTGGTTCGATCGGGCCCGCCTGGGCCGCGTCTTCGCGGATGCCTTCCGCTGGCGCGGCCTCGACGAGGGGGCGGCGTGGTGGACCGTCGAGACGATCCGGCACCTCCTGGCGCGTCCCGGCGAGACCGCGCTGGCCGCGCCGGCCGCCGAACGCCCCGGGCGGCTCGTGCGAGCCTGGTTCGCCGACGACGAGCTGGGGCGCTGGCTCGGCGTGAACCGGCACGACGGAATCGCGTACGTCAACCGCGAGTCGCTCGAGGCGGCCCTCCGCTGGCTGGTGGTCGTGGTGGCCGTCGCCACGGCCGGCGACGACCCTGCGGGCCCGGCTGCCGTCGAGGCCCGGGCGGCCGCCCATGCCCTGGCAGTCCGCCTCGCGGCGGACGCCGAGGCCGTCGGTTACGAGGTCGGCCGGATCGTCGAGCGCGCCTCGGCCTGAGGAGCTCCGCGCCGCCGATCGTCGGCGAGAAGGACCCGGAGGCCCGCGAACGACCAGGCGAGCACGAGCCCGATCGCGATCCCGAGCGGGCTCGCCATCCACGCCCGCAGGGCGCCGAGCACGGGCGCGCCCGCGACGACGACGCCCTCGATGGCCCCCGGGAGGACGGGCTCGGGGTCGAGCGCCGCCGCCGCGTCTCCCCGGGTCCGGTAGGCGCTGAGCTCGCCAGTGGCGTCGCGCTCGACCCGCACGACGCGATGGGTGATCCGCGATCCGTCGGCAGCACCGATCACGACCACCTCGCCGGCACGGATCGCCGAGGGATCGGACGGGAAAGTGACCAGGAGGACGGATCCCGCGGGGAGGGCCGGGGCCATCGACCCGGTCGTCAGCGAGACCGTCCGGACGCCGACGACCTGGAGCAGCGCGGGCACGACGAAGACGAGCAGCGCCGCGCCGGCGGTGACGCGCAGGGCCCAGCCCATGGCCCGCTCGGCGGCTTCCAGCGCCTCGGGCGAGACGCCGCGGGAGGGCGGGCAACCCTCGCCGACCCGGCGCAGGAGCCCGGCGAGGAGGAGCAGGATGACCGCCGGGACCAGCGCGGCGACGACGAGCGGCGACGGACCGGGGAGGCTCGCGAGGTCGCGGAGCGCCTGGACGCTCAAGTCGTCCGCCACGGAGGCCGGCCGCGTGACGACCTCGACGACGTCCTGCTCGAAGACGGCCAGCGCGGCGGCCAGCGCGAGCGTCGCCGCGATCGCAGCGGCTCCCAGCGCGCCGGCCGCCGTGGCCGCTCGCGCTCGATCGCGGCGCGAGGCCACGACCCGGGCGACGGGCAGGTCGGGCGACTCCGGGGCGGGCAGGGCGAAGGGCGGCGCCGACATGGTGTACCTCGACGCGAGTCTCGGGTCCCGCGGGCCCCGGCGGGCATCCCCCGGAGGTCGGGGGTCGGTATCCTGCCGAGCATGACCTTCGAGCCCTCCTCCGGCGTCCCGCCGCTCGCGGAGTTCGGCGCGCAGTCCATGACGGCGCCCCTGCGCGAGGTCCTCGTGCAGCGTCCAGGGGCGGCGTTCGGTGCGGCCTTCGACGACCCGGCCCACGGGTTCCTGCACCCCGTCGACCTCGGGGTCGCCCGCGCCGAGCACGACGCGTTCACCGGCCTCCTCGCCCGCCTCGGGGTCGTCGTCCACGAGCTCGGCGCGGCCCGCAGCCCCCACCCCGATCTCGTCTACGCGTTCGACCCGCTGCTGGTGACCGACCGCGGCGCGATCGTGCTGCGGTCCGGCAAGCCCACGCGGCGCGGCGAGGAGGCCGTGATCGAGGCGTGGCTGGCGGCCCGCGGCGTGCCCACGATCGGGCGGGTCGTCACCCCCGGAACGGTCGACGGGGGTGACACCTTCTGGCTCGGGCCCGACCTCCTGTGCGTCGGGCGGACGCTCCGCACGAACAGCGCGGGCATCCTCCAGCTCGCGGCGATTGCGGGGGGCGACGTCCGCGTCTTCGACATGCCCTACTGGCGCGGCGACGCCGAGCTCGTCCATCTCCTCTCGGTCATCTCGCCGGTCAGCGACGATCTCGCAGTGGTGTACCTGCCGCTCCTGCCGGTCGGGCTGTGGGAGCTCCTGCGCGATCTCGGGATCCGGACCGTGGGGGTCCCCGACGAGGAGCTCCCGACGCTCGGCTGCAACGTCCTCGCCGTCCGTCCCGGCGTGTGCGTGGTGGCCGAGGGCAATCCCGCGACACGCCGGGCGCTCGAGGCGGCCGGGTGCGAGGTCCACGCGTACCCGGCGCGCGAGATCGGCATCAACGGGTCGGGCGGCCCCACGTGCCTGACCCGGCCTCTTCTCCGCCGCGCATGAGCCCGGTACCGACCGGCGAGGTCCCGGCCTCCGTCGAGGTGCTCGCGCTCCGCGCCGCGGCGGCCGTTGATCCTGCCGCGATCGAGGCGCACCTGCTGGAGCTGCTGGCGATCCCCTCGATCACCGGCGACGAGGGTGCCGCCCGCGACGCGGTCGCCCGCCAGCTGGCTGCCGCGGGCCTCGACGTCGAGACCTCGGATGCCGACCCTGTGGCGCTCGCGGCCGACCCGGACTTCCCGGGCTCGGAGCGACCGCGGACGATCCTCCCGCTGGCCGCGGGACGCCTCCGCGGAGCCCGGCCCGGCCCGCGCCTGCTGCTCGTCGGCCACACCGACGTCGTCCCGCCCGGCGATCTCGGCACCTGGTCGCTGGACCCCTTCCGGCCGGAGATGCGCGACGGCAGCGTCTACGGCCGCGGGGCGTGCGACATGAAGGGTGGGCTGGTCGCCGCGGCCGCGGCGGTCGCCGCCGTCCGAGCCACGGTCGATCGCAACGCCCTCAAGGGCCAGGCGACGGTGCTGGCGGTCCCGTCGGAGGAGGACGGCGGCGCCGGCATGCTGGCGGCGATCCGGGCGGGTCACGTCGGGGACGCCGCCGTGATCGCCGAGCC
Organism: uncultured Chloroflexia bacterium; assembly: GCA_963725875.1. Taxonomy (GTDB): domain Bacteria; phylum Chloroflexota; class Limnocylindria; order Limnocylindrales; family CSP1-4; genus CTSoil-043. Next base: position 631,381 of record CAVRZZ010000003.1, read on the forward strand.
GACCCGCCTCGAGATCGTCACGGTCGCGGCCGGCGCGATCACCTTCCGCCTGACCGTCCCCGGCCGGGCGGCCCACGCGTCCACCCGTCGCGAGGGCGTCTCCGCGCTCGAGAAGCTGGAGCTCCTCCACGCTGCGCTGCGCCGCGACGAGGCGGCCCGCAACGCCGCGGAGACCCGGCCGGAGATGCGGGCCCTCGGCCTCCCCTATCCCACGATCGTCGGGACGGTGCATGGCGGCGACTGGGCCAGCACGGTGCCCGACCGTGTCGTCGCCGAGGGGCGCTACGGCGTCCGGACGGGGCAGATCGCCGCCGAGGCGATCGAGGAGCTCCGCGCGGTCGTGGACGCCACCTGCGCCAACGACCCGTGGCTGCGCGACCACCCCGCGACCCTGGAGATCCCCGGCGGGCGCTTCTCCTCCGCCGAGGTCCCCGCGGACCACCCCCTGCCGGCCGGTCTTGCCGCCGCCGCGGAGCGGGTGCTCGGGCGACGGCCGGCGCTCGTCGGGGTCCCCTACGGCGCCGACATGCGCCTCCTCGTGCACCAGGGCGATACCCCGACGGTCATGTTCGGGCCCGGCGACGTGCGCGTTGCCCACGCCGCCGACGAGCACGTCGCTCTCGACGAGGTGGTGGCCTGCGCCCGCGTCCTCGCGGCATGGGTCGTTCGCACGCTGGGCACCGCCCGAGCCATGCCTCCTGTGCGAATCCCCGGTTCGCGCCGTCGTCCCGGGTGAGAGAATCACGCGGCGTCCACACGCAGCCAGCAGGAGATGCACCGTGAAGATCGAGGATCTCGAGGGCGTCGGCCCGGTCAACGCCGAGAAGCTGCGCGGGGCAGGGGTGGCGACGGTCGAGGCGCTGCTCGAGAAGGCCGGTCCTGCCGCCGGGCGCAGCGTGCTGGCCGGGGCCACGGGGATCAGCCCGGACCTGCTCCTGCGCTGGGCCAACCACGCCGATCTCTACCGGATCTCGGGGATCGGCTCGGAATACGCGGACCTCCTCGAGGCGAGCGGCGTCGATTCCTGCCCCGAGCTGGCCCAGCGGAATCCGGCCAACCTCGCCACGACGATGGCCGAGGCGAATGCCGCCCGGCAGCTGGTGCGCCGCCTCCCGACCGAGGAGGTCGTCGCCGGCTGGATCGCGCAGGCGAAGTCGCTGCCGAAGGTCGTCACGCACTGACCCACCGCCGGCCGCCTGGCGGCCGGACCACCAGCCGCCCACGCTCGAGCATCGCCCGGGCGGGGGCCGGTCACCGGCAGGCTCGCCTGGCGGGACGCAGCCGGCGGACCGTGCTCACTTGCGAGCGCCCTTCTTCTTGTGCTTCTTGCGGCCCTTCCCGCCGGGTCGTTCGCCGGAAGCCGCGCGCGCCTCCTTCGCGGAGGCGGCGGGCTCGGCAGTGGCCGGGCCGATCGCGGCGATCGGCGTCACGACCGACGGCGCGGGCGGCTCGCCGCCCCACATCGCATCGAGACGGTTCTGGAGGCGGGTGAGGCCGATCGGATCGAGGCGGTAGTAGCGCCGCGTCCCCTCCGGGCGCTCGAGCACAAGCCCGGCCGCTTTCAGGACGCCCAGGTGCTGCGACACGGCCGGCCGGCTCACCGGCAGCCCGGTCGCGAGATCGCCGACGGTCCTCTCGCCGTCGCGGAGGCTCTCGACGATCGCCCGCCGGGTGGCGTCGCCGAGGGCGTCGAGCGGGTCGCCGGCGCTTCGGTAAGCGTTCACGAACGGTAATGTGCCGCGCGCGGGCTCGCGTGTCAAGCCCCCGCGCGGCGCTCATACGACGGCGGGAGGCCGTTCGGCCCGCGCGCTCGGGCCGTTGCACCCCGTTGCATTCGGTCGGTCCGCACCTATCCTGTGGTGGTGGCCCGCCACCTTGTCCACGCCGGGCGCCGCGTCCCGCTCGTCCCGGGTGGGACCCTGTTCGACGCGGCCGACGAGCTGGCGATGGTCGTCCCCGCCTCGTGCCGCCGCTCCGGCCGCTGTCACGAGTGCGTGGTCGAGATCCTTCGCGGCGAGGACGCCCTCTCCCGGCCGGACCCGCAGGAGGCGTTCCTGCGGCCGGGATATCGCCTGGCCTGCCGCGCGACGGTCGAGCGGGAGCCACGCGAGTCGGACCTCGAGTTCGTCGTGCTCCGGCGCCACCTCAAGATCCTGCTGCCGCCCGACGGGCCGCCGTTGGACGTCGACCCGACGGTGACGGTCCGCGACGGCCGGGTCCGCTGGTCCGGGGAGGACGTGGACGTCGCGCGCCGGCGCCTGCTCGGCATCGCCCTCGACGTGGGTACGACCACTGTCGTGCTGCAGGTGCTCGACCTGCGGACCGGCGAGGCCCTCGCCGTCGGCGCCTTCGAGAACCCGCAGCGGTTCGGCGGCAGCGACGTGATCGGCCGCATTTCCTACGAGGCGGAGCGCCCGGGCGAGCTCCGGCGCGCGGTCCGACGAGCCCTGAACCACGAGCTCGCCGGGATCTACGCCGAGCACGGGATCGAGCGGCACGACGTGCTGGAGGTCGTGGTCGTCGGCAACGCCACGATGCGGGACCTCTTCTTCGGCCTCGACGTCGCCCCGATCGGCCGCTCCCCGTTCCGCAGCGTGACCGAGACCGCGTGGCGGGCCGGGGAGACGTCGACGAGCAGCGTCGTCCGTCTCGCCCACGAGCTGGGGATCCTCGTCCACCCGCGAGCACGGGCCTGGGGCGCGCCCCTCATCGCCTGCCACGTCGGCGCGGATGCGGCGGCGGACCTCGTCTCGACCGGCATGCTCGACGCGGCGCTAGGGGTGCGGGCGAGGCAGGCGGCGCAGGCGACGACGTCGACCGGGCCGGCGATGCTCGTCGACGTGGGAACCAACACGGAGGTCGTGGTCACCGACGGGCGGCGCGTGCTGGCGGCGTCCTGCCCGGCCGGCCCGGCCTTCGAGGGCGGCCTGGTCCGCTTCGGCATGCCCGCCTCGGAGGGCGCCATCGAGGCGGCCCGACGCGACACTTCGGGCTGGCTGGTCCGCACCATCGGCGACGTGGAGCCCGAGGGGATCTGCGGCTCCGGCCTGGTCGACGTCCTGGCCGAGCTGCGCCGGGTCGGCGCCATGTCCCCGACATCCGCATTCTCCGACGGGCGGTCCGAGGTCGCGATCGTGCCCGAGCACGGGATCACCTTCTCGCGCGGCGATGCCGCCCAGCTGGCCCAGGCGAAGGCCGCCAACGCCGTCGGCATGCGGGTCCTCCTCCGGCGGCTGGGGCTCGCCCCCGGCGACCTGGTGGCGCTCCACCTTGCCGGCGGCTTCGCCTCGCACCTCGACGTCGCCAACGCGCAGCGGATCGGGTTCCTGCCCCCGGTTCCGGCCGAGCGGGTGATCCAGCACGGCAACGCCTCGGTTCGCGGCGCCGCCGCGCTGCTCCTCTCGCGCCGGGCGCGGGCGCGCCTGGAGGCATTCGTCGGCCGCGTCGAGCACGTGGAGCTCGAGGCGGAGCCCGACTTCTTCGACCTGTTCGTCGACGGCCTGCGCTTCGAGCCTCTGCCGTCCCGCGTGGAGGCCACCCCCGCATGAGCACCGCCGCCAAGCCGCCGCTCCGCACCCGCCTGCTCGAGACGGACGAGTTCGTCACGGTCACCGAGATCGTGCCCTCGCACGGGCTGGCGCTGGACGCGCCGGCCCGCCGGAGCCTGGATGCCGCGCGCGCGCTGGTCGACGATCCGCGGATCGCCGCGATCTCGATCACCGACAACGCCGGCGGCCACGCGATGGCGAGCCCGGTCCTCCTCGCCGACGAGCTCCTCGCCCGGGGCCAGGACGTGGTCGTCCACGTCGCCTGCCGCGACCGGAGCCGCAACGCGCTCCGCACGCTCGCCTGGGAGCTCGAGGCGCGCGGGGTCCGGAACGTCCTCGCCGTCTCCGGCGATCACCCGGCCGAAGGGGCGGGCGGTCTCAGCGAGCCCGTCTTCGACGTCGATTCAGTGGGCCTGCTGAGCCTCTACCACGACCTCGTGAACGAGCCCGGGCCCGACGGTGCCGAGCACGCCCCGGGCTTCTTCCTGGGCACCGCCGTGTCGCCCTTCAAGCGCCTCGAGGCCGAGGTGATCCCGCAGTACCTGAAGCTGGCAATGAAGGCCCGGGCGGGCGCCGACTTCGTCATCCCACAGCTCGGCTACGACAGCCGCAAGTGGGACGAGCTCCTGCGCTGGATGCGGCTCCACGAGATCCGGCTCCCGGTCCTCGCCAACGTGTACGTCCTGACCCGCACGATCGCCCGCCTCTTCAACGCCAACGCCATCCCGGGCTGCGTCGTCTCGAACGACCTCCTGCGGACGATCGAGAAGGCGGCGGCCGGGCCCGACAAGGGCCGGGCGTTCTTCCTCGAGCTCGCGGCGAAGCAGGTCGCGATCGCGCGAGGGATGGGGTTCCGCGGGGCGTACCTGGCGGGCCACTCGCTGCCCGCCGCCGACGTCGACCGGATCCTGGGGCAGGCGGAGACGTTCGCTCCGGATTGGGAGGCGCTCGCCCGCGAGGTCCAGCACAGTCCCGCCGGCACGTTCTTCGTCTACCGCCGGGATTCGGCCACCGGCCTCAACACCGACGACCTCGACCCGCGCTACGCGCGCTCGCTCACGCCGCGTGCCCGGGCACGGGCGCGACGCCACGGCTCGCTCGTCTACAAGGCCAATCGCCTCACCCACGACCTGGCGTTCACTCCGGGGACGCCGGGCCATCGCGCGGCCGCCCGCTTCTACGCGGCGGTGGAGAAGTACCACCTCGGCCGGCCCGCCCACGTGCTGGAACACGCGGTCAAGGTCCCGCTCTTCGACTGCCGCGACTGCGGGGACTGCTCGCTCCCCGACGTCGCCTACCTCTGCCCCGAGAGCCAGTGCCCGAAGGGGGAGCGCAACGGGCCCTGCGGCGGCAGCCACGACGGCACCTGCGAGGTCCTGCCGCGGCCCTGCGTCTGGGTCCGCGCCTACGACCGGCTCAAGCCCTACGGCGAGGAGCTGACGATGCTCGACCGGCCGCCGGTCCTCACCGACAACGCCCTCCGGCGCACGAGCGCCTGGGCGAACACGTACCTGGGGCGCGATCATTACGGGCGTGCGGCGGCCGCCGCGACGCAGGGCGGCACGGGCGCCTCCCCCGCCGCGTCCCCCTCCGCGTCCCCGAAGGAGACCCGAGCATGACCGACACCGTCCGCGGCCCGTTCATCGTCATCGGCGAGAACGTCCACGCCACGCGGGTGCTGCTGCGGACCGGCGCCAGGGTGACGTCGCTCCCGGACGGCCGGCCGGCGCTCCCCTTCGTCGACGACGACGGCGCGGGCCGCCTCCTTCCCGTGCCGGATGCCGCGCTCGAGGGCGCGGGGGGGAAGCAGAAGGTCAAGCACGTCAAGGCCGCGGTCCTCGCGGGGATGGCCGGGGGCGCCGGCGCCGAGCTCGGCCGCGGGTACGTCCGCTTCCTCGCCCGCCGGCAGGCCGACGCCGGCGCCGATTACCTCGACCTCAATGTCGACGAGGTGAGCAACGACCTCGCGGTCCGCGTGGCGGCGATGCCCTGGCTGGTCGCCGCGGTCGAGGACGCCACCCCGGCCGCGCTGGCCCTCGACTCGTCGGCCCCGGAGGTGATGCGGGCCGGCCTCGCGGCCGCGACCCGCACGGCCGGCGCGCCGCTCCTCAACTCGGCGTCGCTCGAGCGCCTCGACGTCCTCGACCTCGCCGCGGCGGAGCAGTGCCCGGTGGTGCTGGGCGCCGCCGGCGAGGGCGGGATGCCGGCATCGGCGCAGGAGCGCGTGGCCAACGCGACCCGGATCGTGGAGGAGGCAACACGACGCGGGATCGCCCTCGGCGCGATGCACGTCGACGCGCTCGTCATGCCGGTCGCGGTCGAGCCGGAGGTCGGCGCCTGGTTCCTCGTGGCCGTCTCGACCCTGCGCGAGCGGTACGGCCCCGAGATCCACCTCACCGGTGGGCTCTCGAACGTCAGCTTCGGGATGCCCCTGCGCAAGCTCCTCAACGATGTCTTCATCGGCCTCGCCGCCGAGGCCGGCGCCGACTCGGGGATCATCGACCCGGTGGCGTCCGACCCGCGCCGGATCTTCGTCCAGGACCGATCGAGCCGGGCGTACGCCCTCGCCGCCGACCTCCTGACCGGGCGCGATCCGTTCGGGATGGGGTTCCTCACCGCCTACCGCGCCGGCGAGATCACCTGAACGACCGGCGCCCCGAACCCGCAACGCGACGAAGGAGCACCCCATGGCAGACCTGGCGGCCCTCACCGCGGCCATCGAGGCCGGCGACCGTGCGACCGCGGTGCAGATCACGCGGGCGGCGGTCGACGAGGAGATGGAGCCCAGGACCGTGCTCGACGCGATGACCGCGGCGATGGAGGCCGTCGGCCGGCGCTTCCAGTGCAACGAGATCTACGTCCCCGAGATGCTGATCAGCGCCCGGGCCATGAAGGAGGCGATGGCCGTCCTCGAGCCGGTCCTCACCGCGGCCGGGGTGCGGCCCGAGCACACCGCCGTCATCGGGACGATCAAGGGCGACCTCCACGACATCGGCAAGAACCTCGTGGCGATGATGTGGAAGGGCGCCAACATCGAGGTCGTCGACCTCGGCACGAACGTGTCGGCGGAGACGTTCGTCGACGCCGCGCGCGAGCACGGGGCGTCGATCGTCGGGATCAGCGCGCTCCTCACGACCACCATGGTCGGCATGAAGGACGTCGTGGCCGCCGTCCGGGCCGCCGACCTGGGCGAAGTGAAGGTCATCGTGGGCGGGGCGCCGGTCACCGCCGAGTACGCGGCGTCGATCGGCGCCGACGCGTACGCGCCGGACGCGGCCAGCGCGGTCGAGGTGGCCAAGCAGGCGGTGGGCACGGCGTAGGGGCGCGGAGGCGCGGGAACGCCTGCGCGCGCGGATCAGTGCCCCCCGGTCCGGCCCGGCGGCTTCCGGGCGTCACCGGCGCCCGTTCATCCCACCGGATCGGCGCGGATGACTGCTTCGTCGTAGGACATCGCCAGGCGCGCGCCTGGCTGGAGGACGAGGTAGTCCGCGGGGTCCCAGTCCGCGTCGATGAGGCGCTTCACGAGGAGCAGCTCGCCGGCGAGCTTCTCGAAGGTCCAGCCGCGGCGCTCGGCGTCGTCGCGCGCCCGGGCCTCGGCGGAAGCGGCCGCCTGCGGCGTGGCCACGGCCATGTCGACGAACGCCGCCCGGTCGTAGTGGGAACGCCACCCGCCGAGCACCTCCATCAGGTAGGCCGCGTTGTCCTCCCCGTACTTCGCGACGTACTCGTCGTGGGTGGCGCGCGCCTCCGCGTCGGACACCGCGCCGACGCCGCCGAAGGCGCTCCCGTCGTCCGTCCGCTCCAGGTAGTCCTGGACGTACCAGTAGGTGCCCGGATGGCCGGTGAACTCGGCCGTGTACCGGTCCCGCGAACCGAGGAAGATCGTGATGCAGTCGTGGGCCCGCGGGACGACGAGGGGGATCGAGCCCGCCCGGAGCCCGGCGGCGGCGCCGCCGCACAGGCCGTAGGCGAGGACGACGGCGTCGTAGGGCGCGCCGGCCGCGTCGATCTCCCCCTGCAGGATCGTCCGCAGGTTCGGCGGGTCGTCGTGGAGGCCGCGCCGGTTCAGCCGGACGTCGACGACATGCGGGGATCGCGCCGCGCACAGGTAGACGGAGCGGGCGAGGACCTCGCAGGTGAGGGCGAGCAGTCTCATGGGCGCAGGGTAGCGGGCGCGCCGCGCGTCGGGGTGCCGGACGCACCGCGGGCCGAGCACGTGGCTCGGCCCGCGGGAGAGAGCGAACGCCGGGCAGGAGGAGTCGCCCGGCGGATCGCGCTAGGGATTGACGCGGAGGACCTGGCCGGCGCCTGCGGCGACCGACACGTTCGTCACGTAGATGGTCCCGTTGCGAGCGACGGCGACACCGCCCGGCGCGAACAGCGGGCTCTCGAGCAGGGTCGTCCGCGTGCCGTTGCGGGCGATCCGGACGAGGCGACCCGTGAAGTCGCCGCCGGGGGCGAACGCCGCGAGGAGTCCGCCCTTCGCGATCTCGACGACGTACAGGCTGCCGTCCCGGCCCGCGGCGATGTCGACGATGTTGGTGAAGCCGGTCGCCCACTGCTTCGGCGCGTGCCCCGGCCGAACCTTCCAGATCGACGCGCCGCCGACCGGGAACGGGAAGCCCGTCAGCTGACTGACGTAGAGCGCGCCGTCGGCGCCGCGGGCGATGCCGGTCGGGACGGCCTGCATCGGGATCTTGGCGCCGTCAGGCAGTCCGAGGAACGGCGGAGCATCGACCATCTTCGCGTGGAGGACCGCCACGGTGCGCGTCCGGCCGCGCCGATCCGTGAACAGGAGGTCGTTGCCACCGGCGTCGGTGGAGTAGACGCCGCGCGGTGTCGCCAGGATGCCGTACGGGTTGCTGTCGACCTCGGAGCCGGGATCGCCCTGGTCCGGGTTCTTCTTCGCCTCGTAGGCGGCGAGGTCGGCCACGCGTCCGACGTGCCTGTCGTGGAGGTTCACGCGGACGAGCGTCCCGAGACGTCGGCCGCGGACACCCAGCGCGGCACGATCGTCCGGGCTCCCGCCGAGGCCGATCGTGAAGTAGAGACTGCCGTTCTCGAGGAACGAGAGCTTGTGCGGGCCGACGGCGCCGCTGCCGTCCTCGGACGCGAGCGACGGCAGCCCGGTGACGACGCGCTTCACGTGGCCCTGCCAGACCTGGGTGATGGCGCCGGTGGCGCCGAGGCAGACCTTGTCCCCCTCCGGGCTCGTGGCGCACGGGCCGGCGCCCCCGGTCCCGGCCTCCGCGACGTAGATCTTCCCGTTCGGGGCGATGGCGATCCCGCGCGGGTTGTTGAGCCCGGACGCCACCACCGTCACGTGCGAATCGGCGGCGGCGATCCCGGGAACGAGCGCCGCCGCGAGCGCGGCGGCCAGGGCCGCGGCGACGAGCGCGCGCGACCGACGACGATGATCCATCTTCATGGACCCCCCTTCGCTGTGACGCCGACCCGCGGACCCCCCGGCCCCACCCTCGGGCGGCGGCGTCGAAGCGTGATGTGTACTCCTCGTCGCGCGGTTTGTCCAGTCCGATCCCGGATCGTGCCGGGGGGCGAGCCCGCGGCGGTGGCGCCGGCGGCGACGCGCCGAGGGCGATCCCGATAGAGTGTGAGCGTGCCGGGTGCCGCGTGCCCCTCGTGCGCCGAGGGCACGTCGAAGCTGTCGCGCAGGAGATCCGTCGTGCCCCTTCCCTCGCTCGCCCGCATCCCGGCCCCGCCGGACTCGATCCTCGGCCTGGCCGAGGCGTATCGCAGCGACCCACGGCCAGGCAAGATCAACCTGTCCTCGGGTGTCTTCGTCGACGAGACGGGGACGACGCCGGTCCTCCCGTCGGTGACGGAGGCCGAGCGCCGCATCCTGGCCACGGGCGCCACCAAGCTCTACCGGCCCATCGACGGCGACGCCGCGTACCGGGCCGCGGTCCAGGCCCATGTCTTCGGCGAGGGCCACGAGCTCGCCGCGAGCGCCCGGGTGGCAGTGAGCCAGACGCCCGGCGGGACGGGCGGCCTCCGCGTGGCGGCCGACTTCCTGCGCCAGGCCGGAGCGGCCGGCACGATCTGGATGAGCGACCCGACCTGGCCCAACCACCCGCAGCTGTTCCGGCTGGCCGGGTTCCAGATCCGGACCTACCCGTACACCGACCCGTCGGGGCGACGGATCGACGAGGCGGCGCTGCTGGCCGCGCTGGACGAGGCCTCGCCGGGCGACGTCGTCCTGCTCCACGGGTCGTGCCACAACCCGACGGGCGTGGACCCCTCCCCTGCCCTGTGGCGCGCGATCGGCGACGTGATCGAGGACCACCGCCTGCTTCCCCTGGTCGACTTCGCCTACCAGGGGTTCGGCGATGGCATCCGCGAGGACGCCGACTGGATGGACGGCCTCATCCGGCCGGGGGCGGAGCTGCTGATCTCCACCTCCTTCTCGAAGAGCTTCGCCCTCTACAACGAGCGCGTCGGCGCCCTTCTGCTCGTGGCCCGCTCCGCGAAGGACGCCGCGGCGGCCCAGAGCAACGTCAAGATCGCGATCCGGGCCAACTACTCGAACCCGCCCAGCCATGGGGGCGACATCGTCACGACGATCCTCGGCGACCCGGCCCTGCGGGCACGGTGGGAGGACGAGCTGGCCGGCATGCGCGCCCGGATCAAGGACAACCGGGCCCGGCTCGTGGCGGCCCTGGCGGCGCGCAGCATCCCGGGCGACTGGGGGCCGATCGCCACCCAGCGCGGCATGTTCGCCATGCTCGGGCTGTCTCTCGAGCAGGTCGCCCAGCTGCGCGAGGAGCACGCGGTCTACGTCGTCGGCAAGGGGCGTATCAACGTCGCCGGCTTCACGTCGGCGACGTTCGCTCCGTTCGCCGACGCGCTCGCGGCGGTGATCGCCGGGTAGCCCTCGTCGGCGTGACCACGCGCCGGGCCGGCACGCGTACCATCCCGGCATGCCGATCGAGCCCGTCGCCCTCTTCCGCGCCATCGGGCTCACGCCCGACGGCCCCGCCCGCTGGGGCGCCCCGATCCGGGCGTCCGGTCCCGGTGTCTTCGTCGTGGAGTGGCCGGCGATGCTCGATCGTGCCCCGGTCGACATCTCGGCGGTCGGGACCTGGCTGGCGCGCGTGCCCACGCTCCTGGTGGACGGCGAGCGACCGACCGGCAAGGCCCTGGCAGCCCGCCTCGGGGCGTGGTGGCTCCCCGGGGAGACGGTCGTCTTCGTCGGCTCCGCCAGGTCCCTCGCGAAGCGCCTCGACGCCCAGGTCCGGACGCCGCTCGGAGACGCCCGGCCGAACCCCGCCGGGCAGTGGCTGAAGGCGCTGCGCGGGTTCGACGCGACACGGATCTGGTGGGCGGCGACCGACGCTGCCGAGGAGTACGAGGACGCGCTCCTCGAGGCGTTCGCGGCGGCCGTCCCGGCGGCGCGCGCCGCCGGGCTTCCCGACGCTTCCCTGGTGCTGCCCTTCGCGAACCGCCGCCGGCCGGGCGGGAAGGTCCGCGCCGACGGGGTCACCGGCTCGACGGCCGAGCCGGCCTCGCCAGCGGGGCCAGTCGCCGCAGCAGGCCGCGCCCCGCGGCGGCGACCGACGGAATACTCCGAGGCGGACCTGGCCGCCCTCAACGACCGGCTGCAGCGCCTCGCCTGCGGCGAGCCCGCCCTCCAGATCACCCCCGCCCAGGCGAATGCCGAGGGGGCGGTCCGGCGGCTTCTCGGCGAGGACCCGTCGCGCCCCCCGAGCGCGCTCGGCCAGCTCCTGCGGGCAGGGAAGATCGAGGGTGCGCGCCAGGACCTCGACGGCCGCTGGGCGATCCGCTGCGTCCGGCGCGGCGACTGACGGGCACGTCGTCGGTCCCGGGAATCGCAGACCCCGGGTCGGCGGGCGCCGTCCCGGGGTCCGAACGCGCGATCAGAGCCTAGCCGAGCAGCTTGGCCTTGGCGGCTGCGAACTCCTCGTCCGACAGGATGCCCGCGGTGTGGAGCTCTCCGAGCTGCTTGAGCTGCTCCATGTCGATCCCGGCCGGTGCCGCCGGGGCGGCCGCAACCGGGGCCGGGGCAGGTGCCGCCTGCGCCTGCGCCATCGCGTCCAGCTGGGCCTGCTGGGCGGCCACCTGGGCCTCCAGCTGCTGGGTCTCGCCGACGGCCTGCTGCTGGGCCGCCTGGTTCGCGTACTTCTGCTGCTGATGGTGGCTGACGGCGCCGGCCGTGCCCGCGACCACCGCCGTGGTGGCTGCCATCCGGACGAGCCCGCCGCGTCGACGCATCATGGGATATGGACCTCCTGGTGTGCGCTGCTTCGAATGGGGATCAGGACTGGGCCGCGAGGGCCTGTTCGACGACGGCCGCCGGGATCCGCTCCATGAAGAGCAGCTCGCCGTCGGCGTTGCGCATCGCCTGCGTCACCTCGGCGGCCCAGGTGTTCTCGAAGAGGAGCAGCAGGGCGCTCGAGTTGGGCTCCAGCACCTCGGCCGCGAGGTCCACGTCCTCCGGGCCGATCGCGCCGTCGACCTCGACGACCGCGGCGACGTCGGCGACGCCGTCCCCGTCGAGGTCCTTGAGCTCGAGGATCGTGAGGTCACCCTTCTCGTCCTTGATGGCGAACAGGATGTCGATGATCTTGATCGTGCCCTTGTCGACGAGGTTCGCGAGTGCCGGGGCGATCTCGCCTTTGAACTGGTTCCCGGGGAACTTGACGACGATCAGGTCGCAGGGTCCGACTGCCACGTGGACTAACCTCCAGGATGAGCGGGTTGGGCGCCGCTGGTCGGCGACGATCCGGTGCCCCCGTAGCGTAGCCGGGAGCGGGCCTCGCTGTCATCGCTCGCGGGCCGCTGCGGGCGCGCCATCTCCACGAGGCGACAGAGCGCGTTGGCAAGCCGCATCTGGCGCGGCGTACGACAGGCCACCCGGACCAGCGCCGGCGATGCCACCACCGCGGCCAGGCAGCGGGCGCGGGACGTCGCCACGTTGAGCCGGTTCAGGGAGTAGAGGAACTCCATGCCGCGCGGCGCGTCCTCCGGCGCGGACGTGCCCATGGCGTAGATCGAGACCGGGGCCTGCTGGCCCTGGAACTTGTCGACCGTGCCCACGCGGACGCCTGGCAGGCCCGCCCGGCGGAGCCGGGTGGCGATCAGCTCCACGTGAGCGTTGTACGGGGCGACGACGACGACGTCCGCCGGGCCCAGCGGCTGCGTCTCGCCGTCCGCGTTCGTCCAACGCGCCCCGGCCGCCGGGTCCAGCAGCTCCCGAACGAGGCGAGCGACCTCGGCGGCCTCCTCGGGACTGTCGACGGCATTGCCCGCGTGCTCGACGGGCAGCCAGCGGATGCCGGTGCCGCTCAGGGGCGCCACGCCGTCAAGGTCCTGGCGTGCGTTGTCGGCCTCGGGCGCCAGGCGAGACGCGTAGAACACCTCGCTCGTGAAGGCGCAGACGTCGGGGTGAAGCCGCCACGTCTTCTCGATGAAGAGACCGAGGTCCGACGGCATCGTCGCCTCGGCCCCGTCGTCGGCCGCGAGCAGGTGCGCCAGCGCGCTCCGCTCGGCGCCCGGGGGGTGGCTGCCCTGCGTCGGCTGGTCGAGCTGCTGCGGGTCGCCAAGGAGGACCATCGCGCGAGCCGCGGGAGCCACGGCCACCGTGTTGGCCAGCGCCACCTGGCCGGCCTCGTCCACCAGCAGCACGTCGACGCTGCCCGCCATGTCGGCACGCGACCAGAGCCACGGCGTGCCGCCGACGACGTCGACCCGGTCCTCCGCGAGCGCCTCGACCACGTCGTCGTTCGTGGCATACGGCACCGCGTGGTCGCTCGTCGGCTCGCCGTCCTGGCCCGTCTTCTGGCCGATCCGCACCGGCCTCCCACCCGGCCCGGTCGCCCGTTCCTTCACGGCGGCCCGGGCGACCTCGTCGAGGACGTGGCCGATGACCTTGTGGCTGTTGGCCGTCACCCCGACCTTCTTGCCTTTCGCCACGAGGGCCAGGATCATCCGCGCCCCGGTCCACGTCTTGCCCGTGCCGGGCGGCCCCTGGATTGCCAGCGTACCGTCCTCCAGGGCGGCCACCAGGCGTCGTGCCGCGTCGAGGGCGGCTTCGTCGGCGGCGCGGAGCGGCGCGCCGGCCGCCACCCCGCCGATCCGCGGGGGCCGGCGCCGGAGGAGCTGCCGGGCGGCAGCGTGCGGGCCGTCGGCCGCGATGCCGTGGTCGGCGACCCACGCCCCGATCGCCAGGAGCGACTCCTCCTGCGCGTCGGTGCCGACGTGCTCGTAGGGGAGGAGCGACCCGGGGAGGCCTCGGGCCACCTCACGCTTCGTGCGCTTGAGGACCAGCGTCTGCCCGACCTCGTCGATCGACTCGACCGTCCCGGTGGAGGCGCGGGTGCGCGGGTCGTTCACCTGCCGGCCGATCTTGACCCGGTGGTCCTGCGGCGGGAACCGGAACCGCTGCAGGCGCCCGCCGCGGCCGGCCTCGCCCAGGTCCTCCACGAGATCCACGGCCCCGATCGGGTCGCGCTCGTCGACGAGGTCCTCGTCGGTCTTCCCGCACAGGTCGAAGTAGTGCCACCAGAACGCCTTGTCCTCGCGGCGGTGCCAGCCGAGCAGCTGGCCGAGCAGCCACGTGGCCCGCTCGTCGGGCGTCCACGCCTCGGGGTCCCGGTCAGCGAGTGGCGCCGTGAGCCGCTCGGCGAGCGCGGCCACCCGCGCCTGGCGCTCGGTCGGCACGGCCGGCTCCGCGGCCTCGGGCTTGACCGGGGGGCGCGGGACCTCCGTCCCCAGGTACGCCCCGAGGTCGAGGCGGCGCTCCTCCAACCAGTCCCGCAGGCGCCAGGTGCTCAGGACGTCGTCGCGGTTGTAGCCGGCGATCTCGCGGAGGATCTCCTCGCCGACGTGGCCCTCGTCCGTCGGCGCTCCCTCGAGCCAGGCCTCGAACTGGACGATGCTCGAGCCGGCGCTGCGGAGCTCGACCTCGCGCACGAGCCCGTAGAGGGGCTCCAGCCGCTTGATCGAGTAGCTCTCGACGCCGGCGCGGATCCCCTGCCGAACCACGCGGTAGAGGTCCACCAGCACGCCGCCGCGCAGGAGCCGGTCGACCTCGTCCTCGCGTGTCGCGTGGCGCTGGGCCAGGCGGGCCATGGCGGTCCGCTCGTAGGCCGCGTAGTGGTACACGTGGAGCGTCGGGTCGGCGTCCAGGCGCTCGACCAGGAGGTCGATCAGCGCCTCGAAGGCCCGCTTCTCGGCGGCCCAGGTGACCTCTCCGGCTTCGTCGCGGCTCCAGATCTCGTGGAAGGCCGGGACGCGGCTCCCGTCCGGATCCGCCCAGCGTGCGTCGTCCTCGTCGCGGCCGGGCTCCAGGAGTCCGAACAGGTAGTCGACGCCGTCGTCGAGGGCGAATGGGTCGCCCTCGAGGTCGAGGAACAGGTCGCTCGGGCTGGGCGGCGGCAGCACCAGGAAGCCTCGGTCGGGCACCAGCGTGCGAGCGCCCGTCGCCGCGTCCGTGACCCAGTCGGGATCCAGGAGCTCCCAGCGCGGGACGGCCAGGCCGTCGCTCTCGACCTGCAGGCGAGCCTGCTCGCGCACCCGGGCCAGCGCCGCCTCGCTCGTCCCCTCCAGGCGCGGGGCAAGCGGCAGCTTCAGGCCGGCGAGGCCGCGCAGGGTCGGGACGTCGCGGGCCTTGAGCGCGCGCCGCTGGCGGGCGCTGATGCCGGCGACGAGGCTCAGGTCGTCGTCGGCACGCCGGCGCGCCCGGCAGGCCAGGTTCCAGCGGCAGACGTCGCAGTGCTCGACCGGCTCCGGGTAGGTGGCCGGGGGCGGATAGGCCGGCGACCCCGCGCGCTCCATCGTCCACGGCGTCCTCGAACGCCTGCCGCACGCGCCGGTAGTAGGCCATGTAGTCGGCCACGCGCAGGCTCACCTGCTCGCGGGCGCTCCCGCCGAGGACGACGTGGAGGAGCTCCGGCTGGACGCCCTGGATCGCCGTGAGCTGGTCGACGTACGAGCAGATCTGCAGCACGGCGCCCGCCTTCACGTGCCGGGCCAGCTTCGTGTCCGCGACCTCGTAGTGCCACGGGCCGAAGGCGCTCGGGCGAGCCGGGTCGTCGATGCGGAGGAGGAAGTCCGCGTGGCCGCGCCAGGTTCCGTCGAAGAAGGTCGCCTGGTAGACCACGTCCGCGCCGCCCGCCATCGCGCGGCGGGTCTCCTCGGCCGCCTCTCGCAGCTCGCGGCCGGGATCACGTGCCGCCGGGTCGGCGGCCGGATCCACGGCAGATCCGTCCTTGTCGATGCGCACCACGCGGCGCCCGGAGGCCTCGAGGTCCGCGAGGTAGCGACGCTCGTGCTCCAGGCCCCGACGGGCGATCAGGTCGATCGACGGGTCGTTGCGGATCGGCTTCTCCACCAGGCCCGCGAGGGCGGCGCGCTCCAGCTCCAGGCGGTGCGCACAGGCCAGGAACCCCACCAGGTCGGTGGCCGCGTAGACCGGGCGCCCGTCGATGCGCTGCATGCAGGGGAATGCTACGGGGCCGGCGTGCCGGGTTGTCCGGCATTCGGGCCTCGTCAGGACAGGGGAACGGCGCGGACGATGATCCGGTACCGGGACCGGGGCGGGCCGGGACCGTCGTGCCCGGCGAGATGACGTCCGGGCCGTTGCGGGGCGGGCCGGGTCAGTCGGCGACCGGGACCGGGGAGGGCACCTTCGCCTGGAGGGTCGCGGCCCCCAGCTCGGCGAGGATCGCGCGCGCCTCCTCCGCCGCGGCAGCAGCCGACGGATCGTCCGGCAGGAAGGACGCGTGCTCGAGCGTGGCGAGGCCCAGCTCGAAGCGGATGCCGAGGTCGCGAAGACCTGCCTCGGCGGCAAGGTACCCCGCTCGGGCCTCATCGGTTCTGCCCTCGAGCGCAGCCAGGCCGGCCCGGAGCACGTCGAGCCGGAGGTCCGTGACTCCGCGATGACGAGGCCCCGGCTCGCCGAGCGCCGCCGCCATTCCCGGGCCGTCGCGCAGCCAGAGCGACGCGCGGGCCATCGGGATCACGTCGGCCGGGTACATCTCGCGGTCCAGGACGCCCCGTGCGTGCTGCCGCATCGCGGCGTGGTCGCCGGCTGCGAAGGCGACATGCGCGTGCATCTCGTGGTACGACCGGCCGACCTGGTAGTCGTCGATCAGCGGCCGGAGAACCCGCTCGATCGCGGCGGACGCCTCGTCGGTCGCGCCGCGGTAGGCCCGGATCAGGAAGACCGACGAGAAGATGTTCGCCGATTCGTCGGTCGGCAGAAGACCCTCGGCGTCGAGCTCTTGCACGAGGTCGAGGATCGCGTCCCACTCCCCGACCTCGAACGCACCCTCGGCCCAGTTCCCGGCGAGAGCCCCGGCCCAGCCGGCGAGCCGACGACGGCGGGCGATCGCGAGACCGGCGAGAGCAGCGACCATGCTCCGCCGCGGGTTGCCGACCATCTCCCACGCCGAGAGGTTCATCCCGCTGCGCATCCGCGCGTTGAGGAAGTCGTGCTCGTCGCAGAACGTGACGACGCCGCGGAGCAGGACCAGCGCCTCCGTCGGTCGGCCGGCACTGGTCACCGCCCACGCCCGGCTGACGAGCAGCTCCGCGATCGACTCCAGCTCCGCGTTCGCTTCTGCGCGGACGAGCGCCGACTCGATGACCGGGAGAGCGAGCTCGGCCTCGCCGGACATGAGGTATGCCCGGCCGAGCTCCGCCTCGAGACGCACCATGTCCGCGTCGGGCGTACCGCCGACCAGCTCGTCGAGCGCCTGCCGCAGGATGTCCCGGGCCTCCTTCGCATGGTTGTTCGAGGCGAGGATGCTCGCCAGCGTCGTGTATGCCCGCGCGACCGCGCCCGAATCCCCGCCCGCCCGCGTGGCCTCGAGCGCCCGGCGCGCATACTCCTCGGCCCGGTCGAACTCGACGAGCTCCTTCGCAGCGGCGAACGCCGCCGCGGCGAGCCTCGCAAGAATCTCGCGCTCATCGGCGGGATCGGCCGCAAACGCCAGGGCTTGCTCGAGGAGCCGCTGCTCGCCCGCGTACGCGTGCAGGTCGCGCGAGCGCCCGGCCGCGTCCAGGAGCGTCGTGCGCGCCTTCGCCGAGATGGCGTCGCGCTCCGCGCCCTCCGACGACAGCCGGTAAGCCTCCAGGTAGTGCGTCGTCACGATCCCGGCCAGCTCGGGGTCGTCGAGCTCCTCGAAGTAGCGCGCCGCCGCCAGGTGACGCGCCAGCCGGTCGCGCTTCGCCAGCCGTTCGTAGGCGACCTCGCGGATCAGCCCTTGCACGAACCGGTACTGGCCCCGTTCGGGCGAGCGCGGATCCTCGTCCAGATCGAAGATCTCCTTGCGCGCGAGGGCGTCGAGCGTGGGACCGAGGTGCTCCGCGGAGTGGCCGGTGGCAGCCGCCAGCGCCCGGACCGTGAAGGAGTGGCCGAGCACCGCTGCGTGCCCCACCAGCATCCGCTCCGGCTCGGTCAGGCCGTCGAGCCGCGAGCCGAGCAGCCCCGACATCGTCTCCGGGATCGCCAGCGGCCCGAGCTCTCCGTCGAGGTGGTAACGGCCGTCGCGCTCGCGCAGCGCGCCCTGGTCCAGGAGCATCCGGACCATCTCCACGGCGTAGAGCGGGATCCCTTCCGAGCGCGCGACGATCGCGGCGATGGCCGTCGCCGGGAGTCCCGGCGCGAGGCCGATGAGGAGCTGCTCCACCTCGTCCGGCGCCAGCGGGTCGAGCGGCAGGTTCGAGAAGCTGCGCAGGCCGGCGCCCCACGTCGGCCGCCGCTCCAGGAGGTCGGGGCGCGAAAGCGTGACGACGAGGATGGGCCGGGCGCGCGAGCGGTCCGTGATCGTCTCGATGAAGTCGAGCAGCGCCGGGTCGGCCCACTGGAGCTCCTCGAAGACCAGCACCACGGTCCCGCGCTCCGAGATGCGGTCGAACAGGGTCCGGCAGGCGGCCTCGAACTCCTCGCGCTCTCCGGCGGGAGCCGCCTCGAGGCCCAGGAGGACGGCCAGGCGCGGCTCCATCCAGGCGCGCTCCGTCGGATCGGCGACGTACTCGCGAAGCGTCGCGGCCAGCTTGTCCCGCGACGTGACGGCATCGTCGGTCTCGGCGATCCGGGCGCGTTCCCGGACCATCTCGCCGAGGGCCCACAACGCCAGCCCTTCGCCGTACGCCGGCGATCGACCCCGGTGCCAGTAGATGTCGGCCGCGACGCCGTCGACGTACTTCTCCAGCTCCCAGGCAAGCCTTGTCTTCCCGATCCCCGCGATCCCGACGACCGAGGCAAGGCGGGCGCGACCGTCGCGCGCCGTCGCGTGCAGGAGGTCCTTGAGGAGCTGGAGCTCCTCGTCCCGGCCCACGAAAGGGGGTTCCACCCGGCTGCTGCGGCCCGCTCCACGGCGCCCTGCGACCACGCGGACCGCCCGCCACGCGGGCACCGGCGCCATCTTGCCCCGGAGGATCTGCTCGCCAGCGGCCTCGAAGACGATCGCCTCGCCCGCCGCGCGCCGGGTCGCGTCGCCGACGAGGACCGTGCCGGGCGGCGCCGCGGCCTGCAGGCGCGAGGCGGTGTTGACCAGGTCGCCGGCGACCATCCCCTGCCCCTGCGCCCCGATCAAGGCGGCGGCCTCGCCGGTCAGGACGGCGGCACGGGCCTGCGGGCGATCAGGGCTGAGCCCGGGGACGGCCGCGACGAGGTCGAGCGCCGCCCGGACTGCGCGCTCGGCGTCGTCCTCGCGGGCGGCCGGCGTCCCCCAGACGGCCATCACCGCGTCGCCGATGAACTTCTCGATGGAGCCCCCGTACCGGTCGACGACGTCACGGGCGAGCTCGAAGTACCGGCCCAGGAACTCGCGGACCGCTTCCGGGTCGCTGTCGTCGGCGAGGGTGGTGAACCCGACGAGGTCGGCGAACAGGATGCTGACGAGTCGACGCTCCGTGGCTGGGGCGGCAGTGGCTGCGAGGTCGCCGGGGCCGGCGGGTGCCCCGAGGGTGTGGGCGCTCCCACGCGCGTCACCTGCGATCACCGCGCCGCAGTCGCCGCAGAAGCGGTCCTCGGGCTCGTTGACCGCGCCGCACGCCGGGCAGGCGGTGGCCATGACGGCGCCACAGGACCGGCAGAACTTCCGCCCCTCCCGGTTCTCCGTCGCGCACGTCCCACAGATCACCGGCGGAGTGTGGCGCGTCGAACGCTCGGCGTCGAGTGGGAACGTGCGCCCGCCGGAGGGAGGCGCCGCCGGAGGCGGCGTCGCGCAGCAGCCGCCGGAGCGAGGCGCGGTCGATCACGATCCCCTCGCCCTCCGCGAGGGCCGTGGGCGAGGCCGGTGCGCGGCGGATGCACGGCGCGGGCCGTCGCGACGGCCTCCGGCTCCGTGCGCGGCGACACAGTCGGTCTGAACAGATAGTCCGCTCAGGATTGGCGGGCCCGAGCGTGCGACTCACCCCGAGGTGCCGGTTCAGGGTGACTTCCGAACTTACCCACCGTGTGAGCGAACAGATAGTCTGCTCAAGGCGAGGATCGGCGACGCGCGGGGGCCGTGGGGCGGAGTGGGGGCGGAGTGGGGCCGGAGTGGGGCCAGCCTTGGATGAGCACCTTCAGGCCGGTGGAGGCCCCTGACCACCCGGCATCCGGCGCCCGCCTCGCTTGCCCGGCATCCGCGCCGGAAGATGTTCGTCGGCGTGATCGTCTCCGTCGTCGGTGGTGACCGCTGACGCCCACCCAGCAGGTGGCGCTCACGGAGCTGCTGAGCAACACACTCGGTCGCGGGCGCGTCGGCGGCGCTGCTACCCTGACCCTATGATCCGAATCGAGGACACCGTCGAGGTGGCGGCCACGGCCGAGGACGCCTTCGCCTTCGTCACCCGCATCGACGGCTACCCGGCGTGGCTGCCGGGGGTCCTTCGCGCCGAGGCGACCGACGGGCCGGCGGCGGGCGTGCCCGGGGTGGCTGCCTCCCGGGTGGGTGTCCCCGAGGCTGGCGCCGGCGCTCCGGCCATGGGCGCAGGCTTCCGGCTGGTCTCGGCGGGTCCGGGGGGCATGGAGATCGTCTCGGCGGGCCGCGTCGAGGCGGTCGACCCACCCCGCTCGATCGCGATCTCGGCGACGTCCGGCTTCTTCGAGCTGACGGCGTCCTGCGAGGTGACGGCCCTCGACGGCGCACGCTCCCGGATCGCCGTCCGCGCCACGATCGCGCCGCGCGGCCTCGCGACGCTGGCCGCCGGCCGGATCGAGAAGGAGCTCCGGGCCTCCGTGCCCGATACGCTGCGCCGCCTGCGCGAGGCCGTCGAGGGCACCCCGGCCGGCTGACGCGCCCCTGGCGCGCCCGCTGAAGCATTCCCCTGCGTTCCCGGCTATGCTCTCGGCCGTGACGACCCGTGATCGCCGCCGTCCGAGCGGCACCTGTTGCTCCTGTCCCCGGCGAGTGCCGGCGTGGGGCACGGTCGCGGTCGCTCGCTGACCTCCGGCCCCCTCACGCGGGCCTCGCGGTTTCCACGCTCGCGTCGCGCCCCCGTGCGCACGCGCGTCTCCGACCCCTTCCGCGTTCCCGGAGGCCTCCCGTGTCCCTCCTCACGCCGCCCGCCCGCCAGATCGACCCGCGCGGCCAGCGCTTCGGCGCCGGCGTCTCGGCGGCCGTCCTGGCGCTCGCCTTCCTGCTGTCCCTGCCCGGGCTGGCCGTCCTCGTCGGCCTCAACCTGGCGCTCTCGGCCGCGTTCGGCACCCGGCTCTTCCTGCCGGGCCGCGCCTGGCCGGCCGTGCGCCGGGCCCTGCGGCTCTGCCCGCCGGCCGAGCTCGAGCACGAGTACCCGCCCCGCTTCGCCCAGGCCCTGGGGGCCACCTTCATCGGCGCTCGGCGCGGTCGCCTTCGTCCTCGGCGCCACGCCGGTCGGCTGGCTCCTGGTCGGGGCGGTGACGGCCCTCCAGGTTCTCCTCGCCGCCACCGGGATCTGCGTCGGGTGCCGCCTCTACGTCCTGCGCTGGTGGGTCCCAGTGCTGTTCGACCGCCTGGTCCGGCGGACCGACCAGCTCGTCGGGGTCCCGGTTCCTGCGCCCATTCGCTACACGGACCGCCAGGTCCAGGGAGACCGATGACCGAGACGGCCGACCACGATCGCGACCACGCCTTCGCCGAGACGCTGGCCGGCGGCCGCGCCGAGCACGGCCGGATCTACCCCCTCAAGCGCGACGTGGCGGCGTTCGCCGACGGGCTGCTGGGAATCCTGTTCCCCCAGCTCTCGGACGACGCCCTCGCGACGCCGGACGAGCTGGCCGCCAGGCTCATCCTTGCGCGGCACGACCTGCGCCGGCTCGTGGAGCCGCTCACCGTCGCGCCGATCGCGGACCGGGTGATCGCCGGGTTCGCGGCTGCCCTCCCGGAGGTCCACGCGCGCCTGGTCCTCGACGCCGAGGCCATCTGCGCCGGCGACCCGGCGGCCGAGTCGGTCGACGAGGTCGTCGCCGCCTACCCCGGCTTCCTCGCCATCGCGATCCACCGGATTGCCCACGCGATCCACCACGAGGGCGTGCCGATCCTGCCGCGCCTGCTCGCCGAGGTGGCCCACACCCGCACCGGCATCGACATCCACCCGGGCGCCACCATCGGGCGCTCGTTCTGCATCGACCACGGCACCGGCATCGTCGTCGGCGAGACGGCGGTGATCGGCGACGACGTCAAGCTCTACCAGGGGGTCACGCTGGGGGCGCTGTCGGTGGCCAAGAGCGCTGCCGGGTCGAAGCGCCATCCCACGATCGGCGACCGGGTCGTCGTGTATGCCGGGGCCACGGTCCTCGGCGGCGACACCGTCGTGGGCGAGGACAGCATCATCGGCGGCAACGTCTTCCTGACGAGCAGCATCCCGCCCGGCTCGATCGTGTACCAGACCAGCCAGTTCAGGGTCCGCCGCGTGCGCGACGGCTTCGAGGACGCCGACTTCGTCATCTGACCGACCCGGCCGGGCAGCCGGCCGACGCCTCCTCTCCCCCACTCCGACCCAACCAGGCACCGAAAGGAGCGACCCATGAAGGCCGAATCGATCCTCTCCACCATCGGCAACACCCCGCACGTCCGGGTGAACCGGCTCTTCGACCCGCGCGTCGAGGTCTGGTTCAAGATGGAGCGCGCGAACCCCGGCGGCAGCATCAAGGACCGCATCGCGCTGGCGATGGTCGAGGACGCCGAGGTACGGGGCGTGCTCGGGCCCGGGTCCGTCGTCATCGAGCCGACGTCGGGCAACACCGGGATCGGCCTGGCCCTCGTCTGCGCCGTCAAGGGCTACCGCCTCATCCTGTGCATGCCCGAGTCGTTCAGCATCGAGCGGCGCAAGCTCATGACCGGCTACGGCGCGGAGCTCGAGCTGACGCCCCGCGAGCTCGGCATGAAGGGCGCGATCGCCCGGGCGAACGAGCTGGCCGCCGAGATCCCCGGTGCCTGGATCCCGATGCAGTTCGACAACCCGGCCAACCCGGCGGTCCACCGCCGGACGACGGCCGAGGAGATCGCCCGCGACTTCCCGGACGGCCTCGACTACATCGTGACCGGCGTGGGGACGGGCGGCCACATCACCGGCGTCGCCGAGGCCCTCAAGGAGCGCTGGCCCGGCCTCAAGGTCTATGCCGTCGAGCCGACGCTCTCGCCGGTGCTCTCCGGCGGGACGCACTCGCCGCACCCGATCCAGGGGATCGGCGCCGGGTTCATCCCCGGCGTCATGCGTCCGGAGCTGCTCGACGGGATCCTCCAGGTCGCCCCGGAGGACGCCATGGCCTACGCCCGCCGCTCCGCGCGAGAGGAGGGCGTCCTGGTCGGCGTCTCGTCCGGCGCGTCGCTGGCGGCGGTCGCCCAGCTGATCCCATCGGTGCCGGACGGGTCGCGCATCCTCACCTTCACCTACGACACCGGGGAGCGCTACCTCTCGATCGACGCTCTCTGGGGCTGACGGGCGAGCGGCCGGAGCCACCTGGGTCACGAGTAGCATGGGAGTCTCCGCGAGCACCTGACAGGTCGCCGGGAATGTCGCGGGCGCGGGGTAGCGAGCAGTTGTCCGACGTCGACGGCGCCACTCGAGCGGCCCGCCCGATGCCGCCGGGGCGGCGAGGTCCCTTCGCTGCACGTGCGATCCTCGGGCTCGCCGCGGCACTCCTCCTCGTGGCCGTGGTGGCGGCAGCCTGCCAGTCCCGCCAGGGCGTCGCGCCCTCGCCGGCCGAGGGGAGGTCCGGTGCGCCGTCGCCCGGGCTTGCTTCCCCCACCCCGTCGCCCGCGGCGGCATCGCCATCGCCCGCGGCCCTCGTAGCCGGGACGGTCGCCGAGGCGACCGAGTGGTTCGGCTTCGTGAACCTCCCGGTGCAGCAAGATCAGCGCGTGCTCGTCGTGGACGGGCCGGTCGACGTGGACGGCACGCCGTCGTACCTCCTCCAGCACTGGGGCGACCTCGAGCACGGCCTCCGGCCCGACAGCGACTTTGCGTGGCTCGCGGCCGACATGGCGGCCGACCTGCTGCGCCCAGTCTCCGTGACCTGCCCGGACGATCCCCCAACTCTTCTCGACGTCGCCACGCTCCAGGTGTTCGAGCGGCCGC
Source organism: uncultured Chloroflexia bacterium (assembly GCA_963725875.1). Classification (GTDB taxonomy): domain Bacteria; phylum Chloroflexota; class Limnocylindria; order Limnocylindrales; family CSP1-4; genus CTSoil-043. Next base: position 655,461 of record CAVRZZ010000003.1, read on the forward strand.
TCTGTTTCGGGGACCGCTCGCTGACGTTCGGCCCGGTACGGATGGCCGACAACCGCGTCGGGTCGAAGACCTCGTCCCGGTGGATCACGGAGCGCGATCGCCCGGACTTCTTCACCGCCCTGCCGGCGTACCCGGAGGAGACGGCACTGGAGGTCCCTGACGAGTCGTGGATCACGGTGACGGGCCATTTCGACGACGCGTCGTCGGCCGCGTGCGGCGGCGCCGCCGAGGTCGCCTGGTGCCGCCAGCGGTTCATGGTCACATCCATCGTCCCGGCCGAAGCGCCCGATTTCGTGCTGCAGGGGACGTGGCGGGCGACGCGCCTGCCGCCGATCGGCGGGCGCGCGGGTCACGCCGTCACGTGGACGGGCACCGAGATGCTCGCCTGGGGCGGCGTCGAATCCGCCCGGGACGTGCGCCCGTTCCTCCCCACGAACGGCGCGGCCTACGATCCCGCCGCCAACACCTGGAGGCGGCTCCCCGCCGCCCCGATCGAGGGTCGCGAGTCCCCCATCGCGGCCTGGACCGGCGACGAGATGCTCGTGTGGGGAGGTCGCCAGGGCTCGCGAAGCCTCGGCGACGGCGCCGCCTACGACCCGGCAGCGAACCGTTGGCGCACCCTTCGCCCGGCGCCGCTCGAAGCGGTCCCGGCCACCGGCGAGGACGCCGGCACGCTCGCGGTCGGCGGCGTGGTGGGCGGCCGGCTCGTCGTGGTCACGACCACGGGCGCCGCGGCGTACGACCCGACGACGGATCGCTGGACGTCCCTCGCTCCGGCACCCCTTCGGTCCGGCTGGCGAACGGCCGCCGTGGCGGGCGGGCGCGTCGTGGTCATCGCCTTCGGGGATGGCGCAACCGGCGACGTCCAGGGCGCGATCCTGGATCCGGTGACCGGCACGTGGACGACGATCACGGTGCCCTTGACGATCCTGGAGTCGGGGGTGGAGATCGTCGCGGCCGGGGACGTCGTCGTTGTCCCCACCGTCGGGAAGGCGCTGGACGCGGCAAAGGGCCTGTGGCGTGACGTGGCGCAATGCGCCGGGGCGGGCGTCGGCGCCACCTGGACCGGTCGCTACCTCCTCGGCACCACGGCCGCCTACGACCCCGCGACGGACACCTGCCTGGACCTGCCACCGTCGCCGCCGCGCGCGGCGCCCTTCGACGACACGACCGGGCGCGAGTTCCCGGTCGCTGTCTGGACAGGCGACGCGTACATCACCTGGAGCGGAGGCACGGGCGGCGACATCGTCTGGGTTCCCAACGACGGGGCGGTCTTCCGTCCGGCTCGAGATCTCGACCCGCGCGACTGAGGGTCCGGCCGCGCGGGGTCATCGGACCCTTTCGTCGTCCCGTCCGATCCCTTACGACTGCGAGGCCCGTGACTGCGGGCGGTCCCAGCGGTGCTCCCGCAGCGCGTCCACGACGTCCGGCGGCAGCGGCCCAGCTTCCGCGGCGGCCACGTTCGCCGCCAGGTGCGCGGGCGTCCGCGTGCCCGGGATGACCGTGGTCACGTCCGGGTTCGAGAGGATGAAGCGAAGCGCCAGCTGGGCCATCGACTGGCCCTCGGGCACCAGGGGGCGCAGCGCCTCGACCCGCGGGATCGTCGCCGCGAGGTTGGCGGGGCCGAAATACGTGTTGCGCCAGTCACCGTCGGGCCAGCGGCTGTCGAGCGTGAGCGAGCCGGTGAGGCTCCCCTCGTCGAGCGGCACCCGCGCGATGACTGCGACGCCGAGGTCGCGGCAGGCTGGGAAGAGCTCGTCCTCGGGCGCCTGGTCGAAGACGTTGTAGACCACCTGGACGGCGTCGATGAGGCCGGTTCGGAGCGTCCGCAGCACGTTGGCCGGCTCGCGCCGGTTGACGCTGATCCCGACGTGCCGGACGCGACCCTCGCGCCGGAGCTCCTCCACGGCCCCCTGCCAGCCCGGGTCGTCGGCCCAGGCGTCCTGCCAGACGTGGAACTGCACCAGGTCGATCGTCTCGGCATGCAGCTGACGGAGCATCCCCCCGACCGACGCGCGGACATGGTCGGGCGGGAAGGCGTCGCGGACGTGGTCGCCCGGCCGGGCCGGCCACTGGCGGTTCTTCGGCGGCACCTTCGAGGCGACGAAGAGCTCGCGGCCCGGGTTCGCCCGGACGAGCTCGCCGAGGAGCCGGTCGGTGTGACCGTAGCCGTAGACCTGGGCCGAGTCGAAGAACGTGACGCCGGCGCCGACCGCCGCCTGCAGGACGGCCATCGACTGCCGGTCGTCGGCGCCGGTCCAGCCGCCGATGCCGCCGCCCATCCCCCACATGCCGACGCCGAGCTCACTCACGGAGCGCCCCGTCCGCCCGAATGTGCGCTGTCGCATCAGGACTCCTCGCCAGCGCCGACCGGCGCCCGGGTCATGATGGGGGATGTGGAGCGGGAGACGGGGTTCGAACCCGCGACATGCAGCTTGGAAGGCCGGGACGGCTACGCGTAACAGCACCGTGCTCCGAGGTCTGAGCGAAACGTGTCCAGTTATCGCGTCGTCACGAGGCCGTAACGGACGCTGCCTGGGGCGCGGCGGACTGACCGGCCCCATCCGGTGAGCCAGCCAGCGCCGCGTCGAGCCGCACGATGAACGGCGCAGAACGGAGCCGCACGAGGATCTCGCGGGCGGCCTCCGCGGCGGCCTGGACCTCCGGATCGGATGGCTCGAGCAGCGTTCCCATCGTGATGGCCGTGAGAGCCTCGCGCCAGGGCGATCCGAGGTCGCGCCATCCTTCGAGCGCCTCCCGGAAGGCCGACAGCGCATCTCCCGGACGCCCGTCGAGCGCCGCCAGCCCGGCCCGGATCGTCCGGCGGTCCACGTCGACGACCCTGCCATGTACCCCGGTCGAGTCCAGGGCGGCGAGCGCGGCGGCCGCCCGCTCGCCGTCGCGCTCCCAGAGCGCGCAGATGGCGGCATAGAGGTAGACGTAGCTCGCCTCGACCGGGCGAACGCGCCCGTACTCCGTCGCCGCGTCGTAGGCATCGGAGAGCCGGCCCGCGCCGAAGGCGACCCAGAGGCGCACCTCGGAGGGGTCCCCCTCGCGCAACCGACTTCGCGTCCGAGGCGCCGAAGTACCGCTCCAGCCAGCCTGCCTCCTCGGCCGGGTCTTCCCCGCGCAGGGAGCCGATCACGAGACGGCTGAAGGTCAGAAACGCCCGCTCGACGTCCCCCGGCGCGGTCTGCATGGCAGCCGTGCACTCGCCCAGGGCCCAATCCCACTCTCCCGAGTCCACTGCAGGCCGCGTCGCGTTCAACAGCGTGAAGGCGTATCCGGCGCGATCGCCGAGTCGCGTCGCCAGCGCGAGCGCGGTCCGAGCGGCGTCGAGCTCTCCCCGGATGTCCGAGTCCGCAAGTTCGAGGCCCACGTTGTGCAGGCCCCTGTAGGTGATCGCCGTGAGTCCATTCGCCCGGGCAAGGTCGATCCCCGTCCTGATCGCGCCGACGCCTTCGTAGGGGCGGCCGAGATGGCACAGGGCGGAACCGCGGGTGACCAGCGTGTCGGCCACGAGCGCCACGAGGTCGCCCCGCTCGGCCGCGGCCAGGGCTCGATCGGCGACCTCGACCGCCCGCTGATGCTGCTGGCCGACGAAGAGCGCCCGGGCGAGCTGGCTGTCGAGGGCGACGGTCCCGGGGTCCCCGGCGAGGTCGGAGAACTCCGTGGCGGCGGGCTCGAGGATCGCCAGCGCTCGGTCGGAGCGCGAGCCGTCGATGAGCGCCCGACCGAGCTCCGCGATCGTGCGGGCGGTTGCCGCCCGGTCACCGAGCCCGCGCTGGATCTCGGTCGCCCGCACGAGGTAGCGCTCCGCCGCGTCGTGGTCGGCCGCGAGGGAAGCCGAGCGGCCGGCACGCTCGAGGAGGAGAGCCTGCTCCGACAGGTCGGTCGTCACGATGAGCGCCTGCTCGAGGAACGCGACGGCCTGCGCGTGGGAGCCCAGGCGCGACGGCCCGCTCGGCAGCCGCCCGCAGGGCGATGCGGGCCTGGGCGGCGACGGCGTCGGCCTCCGCTCCCCCGGGCGCGTTCCGGTAGGCGGCGAGGTAGTGACCGGCCAGGGCGGCGGCGAGCTCGTCGGTCCCGAGCGACTCGAAGTAGCGGGCGGCTGCCAGGTGACGGCTCGCTTGCGGTCGGCCCGAGCCAGGGTGTTGTAGGCGACCTCGCGGACCAGCGATTGGACGAAGGCGTACTGGCCGCGCTCGGGGCTGCGCGGGTTGCCCTCGACGGCGAGGAGCTCGCGCCGGACGAGGCCCCGCAGGCGCGGCTCGAGATCCGGCTCGTCGATCCCGCTCACCGCGGCCAGGGCCGCCGTCGTGAAGCTCTGGCCGAGAACGGCGGCGTCGAGGAGGAGAACCCGGTCGGCCGAGCCTCCAGGGCGTCGAGCCGGGCGGCGACCAGCTCGGTGAGCGTCTCCGGCACGGCGATCGTGGCGAGATCGCCGACCGGCCGGTAGGCCCCGTCGCTGGCCACGAGCGTGCCGTCGGCGAGGAGCATCCGGACCGTCTCGACCGCGTACAGGGGGACCCCGTCGGCCCGCTCGACGATCGCCCGGACCGCCGCCTCGGGGAGGCCGGGGACGAGGCCGCCGAGCAGCTCGCGCATGGCGGCCTCGGCGAGCGGCTCGAGGTGGAGGCGCGGCGAAGTTGCGCCGTGCGGGCCCCCCAGTCCGTTCGCCGCTCGAGGAGCTCCGGCCGGGCGAGGGTGAGGACGTAGATCGGCACCCCCCGGCTCCACTCGAGCAGGTGGGCGATGAAGTCGAGCAAGCCCGGGTCGGCGTGCTGGAGGTCCTCGAAGACCATGACCACCGGGGCGAGGGCGGCGAGGCGCTCGAAGAACGTCCGCCAGGCCGCGAAGAGCTGCTCGGAGTCGACGGCGCCCGTGTCGATCCCGAGGAGGGCGAGCAGGGCCGGCTCGATCCAGCGCCGCTCGTCGGGGTCGGGCACGTGCGTCGACACGGTCTCGGCGATCTTGCGAGCGCGTCGTCGCCTCGTCGTCCGTCTCGAGGAGGCCGGCCCGCGCCCGGACCATCTCGCCGAGGGCCCAGAACGTGATCCCTTCGCCGTAGGCGGGGCAGCGCCCCTCGTGCCAGAAGGCATCCGCGGCGAGCCCGTCGACGTACTTGAGGAACTCCCAGGCGAGCCGCGTCTTGCCGATCCCGGCCTGGCCGGTGACCGAGACGTGGCGCGGCCGGCGCTCGCGGATCGTGGCGTGGAAGAGGTCCTTGAGAAGGCGCAGCTCGTCGGCCCGTCCGACGAAGGGCGCCTCGAGCGTCTCCGCTCCGGTTCCGGCCGCCCCGTTCCGCGACGACCCGCAGGGCACGCCAGGCGGGGACGGGGGCGGCCTTGCCCTTGAGGGTCTGCTCCCCGGCCGGCTCGAAGACGATCGCGGCGGAGGCCGCCCGCGGCGGTGGCCTCGCCGACGAGCACCGCTCCTGGCGGGGCAACCGACTGGAGGCGCGAGGCGGCGTTGACGAGGTCGCCGGCGACCATGCCCTGGCCGACGGCGCCGACGGTGACGGCCGCCTCGCCGGTCAGTACCCCGACCCGGACCTGCATGGAAGGCCCAAGGGAGCGAACGGCATCGACGAGCTCGAGGCCGGCCCGCACCGCCCGCTCGGCGTCGTCCTCGTGGGCGACCGGCGCACCCCAGACGGCCATGACGGCGTCGCCGATGAACTTCTCGGCAGTCCCGCCGTGGCGGGCGATCACCTCGCCGGCGAGCTCGAAGTAGCGGGCGAGGGTGTCGCGGACCTCCTCCGGGTCGCGCTCCTCGGCGAAGGGGGTGAAGCCGACGAGGTCGGCAAAGAGCACCGAGACGTGCCGGCGCTCGGTGACGGAGGCGGGGGCGGCCGGGAGGCCAGGACGGGAGGCCGTCGCAGGGGACGGCGGTGCCCCGGCGACGAGCGGGGTCGCGCATTCGCCGCAGAACTTGGCGTCGGCGCCGTTGGCCGCCCCGCAGGACGGACAGACCAACGCGAGTCGAGCCGCACATTCCTTGCAGAACTTGCGCCCCGCCTCGTTCTGGGTCCCGCAGCTCGCGCAGACCACCCGGCACTCCGATGCAACGTGTGGGATCGAGCGTACTGCAGGCGGGTCGCCACCGATAGGGCTTTCCCCCACTACGAGCGTTACAGCACGCGATCTGGCGGCATCGGCCGGTCACGGAGGAGGCCGCCCGTCCGGTTATCGTGTCGGCCCGAGCACGAATGAGGGATTGGAGCGGGAGACGGGGTTCGAACCCGCGACATGCAGCTTGGAAGGCCGGGACGGCTATGCGTACCAGCACCGTGCTCAGGGGCCGAGCGAAACGTGTCCAGTTATCGTGTCGTCACGAGGCCGTGACGGATGCTGCCTAGGGCGCGGCGGCCTGACCGGCCCGATCCGATGAACGAGCCAGGGCCGCGTCGAGCCGGGCGATGAAGGGCGCGGCCTCCAGCCGGCCGAGGATCTCGGGTGCGGCGTCGGCGCGGCACGGACCTCGGGGTCCGCAGCGCAGCAGCTCCCCGTGACATGCAAGGTATGGTCGGCCCGGCGCCAGACCCAGGTCTCGCTGCCGTCAGGTACTTCGGGCGGACCGATCACGCCCGGCCCCACGCTGTCGGGCAGGAGCAGCGAGAGGACCGGCGGCCATCAGTCGTTGCCCGGGATCGCGGACCAGTCAACCGCCCCGATCCGCAGGCTGAACACCGCGTCGCCCGTCGCCCGCGCGCGGATCGTCATCGACCCGTCGCCAGCGAGGGTGAACACCTCGGCGCCTACCTGCCCGCAGGCGTACTCGGCCTGGATGCCGTCGATCGCCACCTCGAGCATCCCGGTGCCGATGCAGGGCGCCGTCAACACGTACCGGTCGGTCCCCGGCGGGACCTCCACGGTCCGCTCCTGCCGCGGCTCGCCGGGGACGACCTTCATCGAGACCAGGGCGGTCTCGCCCGGCTGCGCCTCGGCTTCGCTCGGCGCGATCAAGGGGCTCCGGACGCCCTCGGGCGGCCAGCCGCCGACGACGATCCGGTACGCGACCGGGCCGGTGGTGCGCAGGATGACCTCCACGTTGCGGACCTCCCCGACGATCCCGTCGGTGATTCCGATGGCCTGGTCGTCGCAGGCCTGGCCGAACCCGAACACCTGCTGGCCATCCTCGCGGGTCTCGATCGAGTACGAGCCGCCGTGACAGCTCATCTCGAACTGCAGGGTGTCGACCGCCTCGATCGTCAGGAGCGTGACCTCCTTGGTCACGACTGATGGGTCCGGGTTCGTCTCCTCGGCACGCGCGAGCAGGTGGACGCCGTTCGTGCCGGCGACGAGGTTGCGCTCCAGCTCCCGATACGATGCGAGCTCGGGTGCCGCCGCCGGCGCGGGGGCCGGCGTCGGCGACGCGGCGACGTCCCCGTCCGGCCGCGTGGCCGCCAGGATCGCCGCGCCCCCCACGACCACGGCGATCGACGCCGCCGCCGCGAGCAGGCCGAGCCGGCGTGAACGCCGGCCCCGCGCCCGCTCGACCGCGATCCGCTCAAGGTCGCTGACGCGCACCCGCACCGGGAGGGCCTCGGCCTCGGCCCGCAGGGCGTCGCGCAGATTCCCCTCAAGGCGGGGATCGAACTCGTCAGCCATGGGACACCTCCCGGAGGCCGTTATCGTCGCCGAGCCAGCTGCGGACGTTTGCGAGCGCCTCGCGGAGCTGGGTCTTCACCGTGTTCTCGCTCGTGCCCAACGCCCCGGCCACCTCCCGGACGGGTAGGTCCGCGTAGTAGCGCAGCACGATGGCGGCCCGCATCCGGGGCGCGAGGCGGTCGACGCACGCGAGCAGGGCGATCCGCGCGTCCGCGTCGCTGGCGCGCCCGGCGCGGTCTGGCATGACGTGGAGCTGGACCACCCGCGCCGAGCGCCGGCGGCTGGCGAGGGCCCGGTTGGTCGCGATCGCCAGGAGCCAGGGCCGCAGCCGCTCCGGGTCGCGGAGCTGGTCGCCGCGCTCCAGCGCCGCGAGCAGGGTGTCCACCATCACGTCCTCCGCCGCCTCCCGGTCCCGCAGGATCAGGTGGGCCACGCCCTGGATCTCGCGTCCGTACCGGCAGAGGAGGTCGTCAAGGACCTCCGGCCGGTGGTGGCGCAGGGCGTCGATCGTCATGTCGGGCTCGTCCCCTCGGGCACGACTGGCGATCGCCGTCGTTGATGAACAGATGCGTGGGCGAGGCGATTCGGGTGACCCGGTGCCCGGGACCTTTGTGCGCCCGGGTCCCCGCCCGCCGGGCGGCGGTCCGGGCGGGCACGATCGGTCGCGATGACCTCGACCTGCTGTTCCGTGGCGGCGTCCTGATCGACGGCAGCGGCGCCCCGGCCCGACCGCCCGACGTCGGCGCGGCCGGCGACCGGGTCGCCGCGGTGGGCCACCTGTCCGGGGTGGCCGATGTGGACGTCGCGACGGTCATCGACGCCCGCGGGCTCGCCGTGGCGTCCGGGCTCATCGACCCGCACGAGCACGCGGATCTCTCGGTGCTCGTCGACGGCGCCCTGGCCAGCCACCTGGGTCAGGGGTACACGACGCAGTCTCGGGCAACTTCGGTTCGACGGCAGGTATGTTCGCCCGTGAGGATGGAGCGGGAGACGGGGTTCGAACCCGCGACATGCAGCTTGGAAGGCTGCCGCTCTGCCAGCTGAGCTACTCCCGCTCGGTTTCGTGCTCCGCTACAGCGTTCAGCTGCATTCCGGCCTGACCACGGCGCTCCAGCAGCACATCGGCCTCAGCAGATTCGTGCTCTCGATGAGCGTGACATGGCGCTGAGGAAGAGGGACAGTGGTCAGACCGACGAGCATCAGGGGCAACTATACCGGAGGCGGCGGAGGCAACGCGCCTCGGGCTCCGGACGGCCATCGGCAGCTGGCGCCTGAGCCGCCCCTACCAGCTACCTGCTATAGCCGCGCACAGTAGTAGCTGCGAACCGGACTACCTGCTAAGATTGTACCTGCTAGTAGGCAATTGCATGGGGATCACGTCTTGAAGCGACCGGCTGACCCACCGCCTCTTGGGACCCTTCTTGCCCAAGCGGCGGCAAACAGTGGTGAGCGCCTCAAGACGGTCCTGACTGCTGGAATCCGGCCAACCGTCGACGACAGGTATCGCCACTGGGACACGCTGCGGCAACTCGCGCCGCCGCAGGGCCTCACGAGCGAGGAATGGTGGCTGGGAACGAAGCTCGCCCGGGACAGCATCCGGAACGAGATCCCGCTGACCGACGCTCAGGGTCGCCACTTCGGCTACTGCATGCCGGATCCGGCCTGCGAGATGATCCACGTGGTCGACCGTCGAGCGAGTGGCGAGATCGCGATAAGCGAAGTCGTCACGAGCGCCGAAATGCGCAATCGCTACGTCGTGAGCTCCCTCATCGAGGAGGCGATCACCTCGAGCCAGCTCGAGGGCGCCAGCACGAGTCGGTCGGTAGCCAGGGACATGCTTCGTTCGGGACGCCCGCCGCGCGATCGAAGCGAGCGGATGATCGTCAACAACTACCGCGCAATGAGCACCGTCCGAACCTGGAAGGACGAACTGCTCTCGCCCGACAGGATCCTCCAGCTCCACCGGATCGTGACCGATGGGACGCTCGACAATCCCGCTGCATCCGGGCGGCTGCAGCGTCCTGACGAGGAGCGAGTCGGGGTGTTCGATCGCGCCACGGGCGAACCTCGGCACGTTCCGCCGCCCGCGGAGGAACTCCCGGGGCGCCTGGCTGCGATGTGCCAGTTCGCCAACGACGAGCCGGTGCAGGGGTTTCTCCACCCCGTGGTTCGATCGATTCTCCTCCATCTCTGGCTCGCCTTCGACCACCCATTCGTGGATGGGAACGGCCGGACGTCCAGGGCCATCTTCTACTGGTCCATGCTCAGGCATGGGTACTGGTTGATGGAGTTCCTGTCGATCTCGACGATCCTCAAGAAGGCGCCCGGGCAGTACGCCAAGGCGTTCCTCTACACGGAAAGCGACGACCTCGACGCGACGTACTTCATCCTCAATCAGCTGAAGGTCGTCTGCCGCGCGGTTGACGAGCTCCATGCCTACCTTGCCCGCAAGGCTCGCGAACTCCGGGACACCGAGCGCCTTCTCCGGCAGGCGGACCTCAATCACCGACAGGTTGCACTGCTCAGTCATGCCCTGCGCCATCCGGACGCCGAATACACGTTCCGCTCGCACCTGACGAGCCACGGTGTCGTGTACCAGTCCGCTCGAACCGACGTACTCGAGCTGGAGCGTCGGGGCCTGCTCGCGCGTCGGACCGTTGGCCAGCGATTCGTCTTCAGGCCCGTACCAGATCTGGCTGAGAGACTCGCCACACCATGAGCCGCGACGGCATCCCGTCCCATTCGTACCGCGCGGATCGGTGGCATCTTGCCGACTCAACGGCCGAAGGCGTGCATGTGACACCCCTTCTGGCGGTGGGCGAATGACCTCGAACGTCGGGACGGGACGCTCCGTGCACCGTGCGAGTGCTGCGGTTGCCCTGCTGCTGGTCGCGGGGTGCTCGCCGCTCCCCTGGACGGTGGCAGTGGTGACGCCGGCCCCGACCGTGCCCCCGCCATCGTGGCCAACGCCGACACCGTGGCCGGTCAAGTCGTTCAGTCCCTATGACATGATCGCGATGTCGTCCGACGGCACCTGGCGCGTGATCTCGCCCGACGGTACCGTCCAGGTCATCGACCCGCGCGATGTCCTGGGCGACAGGCTGACGGCATCGGGGGTGGCAGGACGCGTCGTCACCGCTGCCGGAGTGCCCGTGGATCGTGCTGTGCTCGTGCACCGCACCGAGGCGGGCGAGCCGTGCTCACTGCACGACGTCGCGTACATCACGGGTCCCCAGGGGTTCTTCCAGGCACCCCTGCTCCCGGGACTGTGCTCCGTGTCGGCGAAGCTGCGCGACAGGACGACGCCTGAAGTCTCGGTGCAGATCGAGAAGGGCCGCCTGACGGTCGTCACCCTGATCATGCCGTAGCACTCGGGGACGACGTTCCACCAAGCACACCAGAGGACCGGGCGCCTCGGGGTCAGCGCGTTGCGCGGCGGGCGGTGCCCCAGTTCCCCAGGCCGTCGATCGGACGGACCATCACGGCCACGCGAGTCGAGCGGCTCTTCAAGGGGAGCGCCATCGCGACCTTCGACGTGCGCACCGCGGCTACCTTCCACGGGCCGCCGTTGACCGCGTACCAGACCTTGTAGAGGACCGGCCCGTGCGGGTCTCGGGCCGCCGGCCAGCGGGTCCGCCACGCCCGCGACGTGCTGCTGTACCACAGCGTGGGCGACGACCCGAGCACCGGGCCGGTCCGGTCGAGGACGACGCTGGCGCTGCGGGCCGCGGAGACCGTGCCACCCTCGTCCCGGACCTGGGCGTAGAGGCGGCGCGAGCCATCGGGCGATGCAGCGCCCAGCGTCAGCCCGAACGTCGGCGCCACGCTGCGCCCGGCCGCGTCCGTGACCGGCGCCGGCAGCACGCGCCAGGAGCCCCACGTCCGGCCATCCGACCCGAACCGAACGTGGGTCACTCGCCGGCTTCCCGCGGTCGCGGTCACGCTCCCGGTCAGCGCGAGCGAACGGGTCGGGCTCGGCACCAGCGTGAAGGTCGCCACGCGCGGCGGGCCGAACATCGCCTTGAGGAGGTCCCAGTAGCCGGGCACGCCGCGGTCGTACCCGAGGGCCCAGATCCCGACGCCGGCCAGCCGCCGCGAGATGGCGTAGGCGTACTTCGGGCGGAGCGACGTCGGGGTGTCGTAGAAGACCTGGCGCCAGGTCGGCGGCGTCACGGTCCGGTCGTACCAGGCGTACCAGCTCACCGACTCACCGGGCTCGTACCGGAGCGGGACGCCGAGCGACGCCGGCTTCCCGATCTGCCGGCGCGGGATGTAGGTCGTGCCGCTCCCCGTGCGGGCCGCGCCGAGGGCCGACGACGACGTCGGCCAGGACATCCCGTAGTACGGCAGGCCGAGGATGACGCGGCCGAGCGGCACCCCCTCGGTCGCGTAGCGGTCGATCGTCCAGCGGATGTCGAGCCCGCTCGGCGACGACCGGCCGACGAGGGGAGCGATCGCGCCGGGGTTCGATCCGCCCGAGCGGTAGGCGTACCCCATGATGAAGATGCGGTCGACCCCGGCGTCGGCGGCGCGCTTCGCCATCCGGGCGCCCGAGACGTTCGCGTTGGTGGCGACCGATACGGTTGCCGCCGGGTTGTCGGCCCGCAGGGCGGCCCGCAGGTTCGCCAGGAAGACGCCGTACTCGTCGAACCAGATGCCCTCGATGAGCTCCGCGTCGACGTTCACGCCCTGGGCCCCGGTGCTGCCGACGAGGGCGCGCAGCTCCCCGATGAACGCGGCCTGGCGCGCCGGGTCGCCGAAGAACGTGGCGTTCTTCGTGACTCCGAACGTCGTGAAGGTGATCTCGACGCGCACCCCGCGCGCCTTCGCCGCCGAGATGATGGAGCGCCCGACCGAGCCGGTGATCGCGGCGTAGCCGGGCTCCGTGCGATCCAGGGTGCCCGATCCTTCCCACGTCACCGAGAAGAGGCTGAGCACCGAGAGGGCGTCGAAGTCGAGGTAGTCGAGGGTGGCGGTGCTCATCTCCCAGTACGGCAGGTACCCGTACACGTCGCCCGAGAGGTGCCGGCTCATGGGCGACCCGGGACTGCCGATCCCCGGCGTCGGCGCGGTCGGCGTCGGCGTCGGCGCGGGGGTCGGCGTCGGCGTCGGCGCGGGGGTCGGCGTCGGCGTCGGCGTCGGGACCGGGTCGGGCGTAGGGGTCGGCGTTGGCGTCGGGTCGGCCGCGGGGCTCGGATCGGCCGCCGTGCTGGGGTCGGCCGCGGGGCTGGGGTCGGCCGCGCGGGCCGGCGGCGCCACGATGGGCGCCAGCCCGATGGCCAACGCGAGAAGGAGCGCCGAGGCGAACTGGGGCCGGGACACCCGATGGATCATCGCGCCGAGGGTGCCACTCCGAGCTGCCCTGGTCAACCGTCCGATGGTCACTCGATGTCGCGTCGATGGCGGCCGCCGACCGCGTCGACCGTCGACGGATGGCCCGGTCAGGATGCCGGCTCGGCAGCGGCCCCGGGCGCCGGCTCAGGCGCCGGCTCGGCCGCGGGGGCCGGCCCGGACGTCGTGCCGGCCATCGGTGCAGGTTCCGGCTCCCGTGCCGCGCCGGGCGCCAGGTGCGCGTCCGTGCGCTGCGCGAACTCCGCCGAGATGCCGGCCGCGATGAGCGCTGCCTCGGCGCGGTCGCGGATGCCCAGCATCTGCTTGCGCGTCATGGCGAAGACGCCGAAGCCGAACGCGTTGGCCATGACCCCGGCAGCCGGTCCGTCGGGCGCCGGCATCCGGACCCGGAACCGCTCCACGAGGCGCGTGCGACGCCCGTCGTCGAGCGGCTGCAGGACGAACGCCCAGCTGGCGGCGAAGCCGGGCATGGCCGGCATCGCCTTCGTGGCCGCCCGCAGGTTGGCCGGCGTCTCCTCGACCGCCTCGCCGGCCGCCTTGCGCTGCTTCGCCGCCGCCACCTGGTCCTCGACGAGCTTCTCGTCCGCGTAGAGCACGAGGGCCCGGCCCGGTTCGAGCGCGCGGACGGCGAAGGCCGTGTCGGGCGAGTTGGGAACCAGGTCGCCGACGGCGAGCTGCTGAAGCTCGGGGACGACGCGATCCACGCTGGCGCCCTTCATGTCGACGAGGTCGTAGCTGTACCAGCCCGCGCGGTTGTAGCCCATCTGCACGAGCCACGGCCATACCACGTCGGGCGGTGCCCCGATCTCGACGCCGCGGGTCTCGACCACGGTCGCGTCGGGGACGAGGTCGTCGCCGGCAAGGGCGAGGTCGGCGTCGGCCGGATCGACGCCCCACGACCGCCACCAGGGCCGGAACGCGAGGGCATAAGCGGCCGCGGCGCCGGCGGCCGTGGCGGCCACGCCGAGGAAGGCCAGGGATCGAGCACGCATGCGTTGCACCTCCGTCCGGGGATGATGCCCCATGCGGCGAGATCGCGGCGAGTGCCGGACGGCACGAGCCGGCGTGCCGGGCCGGCGGCCGAACCGGTCCCCGGCCGGTGGCCCGGGCCGGGGTCCCGGACCCGGGTCGGCGGCGGCTCCCGCTATCCTGCGCACATGTGCCGCAGCATCCGCCCCCTGCGTGGCCGCGCCGCGCCCCCCGCCACCGAGGGGGACGTCAGCGACGCCGCCCGCCAGTTCGTCCGGAAGGTCGCCGCGACCCGGGCGCCCGCCGCCCGGGACGCCGCGGCGTTCGATGCGGCCGTCGAGGAGGTCACCGCCGCGACCGCTCGCCTGCTGGCCGCCATGGGCGCGCCGCCCGTGCCGGGACCACCGACCCCGCCGGCGCTGTGGCCGTCCCGGGCAGGACGCGGCACGCGGCCGCCGCGACAGACCCCGACGCGGACCGGCGGCGACGCGTGACGGGCGACCCGCTCCGCGCCCAGTGGGCCGCGGTGGCGGAGCACTACGGGACCGGCTGGTCGCACGCAGACGGCCCGGATCTCGCCTGGCTGGTCGACGCCGCCGAGCCCGTCGCGACGGACCGCGCGATCGACCTCGGCGCCGGAGCCGGGCACGCGACGCTGGCGCTGGCACCCCACGTGTCACATGTCGACGCCATCGACCCGACGCCGGAGATGCTTGCCGTCGCGGCCCGTCTGGCCAGCGAGCGCGGGATCTCCAACGTCACCTTCAGCGAGGCCCGGGCGGACGGCCTGCCCTTCGCGGATGCGACGTTCGACGTGGCGATCAGCCGCTTCTCCATCCACCACTGGCCAGATCCGGCAGGTTCGCTCGGCGAGGTCGCCCGCGTGCTCCGACCGGGCGCTCGCGTGGTGCTCGTCGACCTCGTCGCGCCCGAGGAGGCCGGGCTCGACACGTTCCTGAACGCCGTCGAGCTGCTCCGCGACCCGACCCACGGGCGCACCCCGCGCGCAACCGACTGGCGGGCCATCCTCGCCGCGGCCGGCCTCGCCGGCGACATCGTCCGTGAGTGGCGCTTCCGGCACGCCACGGAGGACTGGCTGGGACGGACGGCGCCGGCCGCCTGGCGCGCTGATGCGGTCCGGCGGCTGCTGCGGGAAGCCCCCGCGGCCGCCCGCGAGGCGTTCGCGATCGCCCCCGACGGCTCCGGATTCACGGTCGGCGCCGTCGTCGTGACAGCGACCCTCACCGACACCGCAAAGGCGGGCCCGGCGCGTCAGCGCCCCGCCAGCACGTCCTCCACGCCGCGGTCCACGGCGACCACCCGGTAGCCCTCCGCCGCGACGCTGGCGGCGAGGAACGCGACGGTGGCCGGACCGCCGGCGCCGGCGGTCCCGGCTGCGTCGATCAACGCGCGCCCTCCGGGCCGCGCCGCGCGCCCACGACGGCACGCCTGGCCGCGATCGCGCGGCGGAACATCGCGGCGTAGGCTGGCGCCGAGGCGCGCTCCCAGGACCAGTCGACCGCCATCCCCCGGCGGACCAGCCCGTCCCAGCGGCGGCGGTCGGGATCGCGCAGCACCGTGATCGCCCGCTCGCAGGCGAACCGGAGCGCGTCCGGGGTCGCCTCGTCGAACAGGAAGCCCGTTGCGTCGGCCGGGTCCTCGTGCAGGTCGACAATCGTGTCGGCGAGGCCCCCCGTCCGGCGTGCCACCGGCGGCGTCCCGTAGCGCATCGCGCTCATCTGGCCCTGGCCGCACGGCTCGAACCGGGACGGCATGAGGAACAGGTCGGCACCGGCGTAGATCCGGCGCGCCAGGTCGCGGTCGAAGCGCTCGACCATCGCGATCCGTCGCGGGTGGGCGGCCGCCACCGCCCGCATGCCGGCGACGAGGCTGGCGTCGCCGCTCCCGAGCGCGACGATCCGCGCTCCCCCGGCCGCCAGCGCGGGGGCCGCGCCGGCGACGAGGTCGAACCCCTTCTGCGGGTCGAGCCGGCCGATCACCCCCAGGATCGGCGCCGGGTCCGCCGGGTCGAAGCCGACCCGCGTGCAGAGATCGGCGCGGCAGGCGGCCTTGCCGGCCAGGTTCCCGGCGTCGAACGGGGCCGCGATCGTGGCGTCGCGGGCCGGGTCCCAGAGCACCTGGTCGAGGCCGTTGAGGATCCCCGTGAAGGCCTTCCCGCGCGACCGGAGGTCGCCGTCGAGGCCCATCCCGCCCGCAGGGCGGAGCACCTCGCGCGCGTAGGTGGGGCTCACCGTGTTGACCGCCTCGGCACGCCGGATCCCCTCCCGCAGCAGGTCCACGCCCCAGGCGTCGCCGACGGGCGGGTCGATGCCGAGCCCGAGCTGGGAGATCCGGTTCCGCGGAGTCCAGCCGTGGTACGCAAGATTGTGGAGCGTCAGGGTGACGGCGGCCGGGGCCACGACCGGGTCTCCGGCGTAGGCCAGGTCCCGGAGAATCGCTGCCGGGCACGCGTGCCAGTCGTGGAGGGCGACCACGTCGACGGGCCGGCCTTCCGCGCGGCGCGTCTCGAGCGCCGCGCGCGCGAGCAGGGTGAAGCGCCGGGTGTTGTCGGGGAACTCGCCGGCTGCGTCACCGTAGAGCCCGTCGCGATCGAACGCCGGAGGATGGTCGACCAGGCGCAGCCGATACCCGGAGGCCTCGAGCGAACGGACGGCGACGTCGGCGACACCCTTCGGGGCGCCGGCGTCGCGAACCGGCAGCCGGAGCGTCGCGAGCGGGCGGCCCTCCGGCACGGGCACCGAGCGATAGCGCGGCAGGAAGACCTCGACGGGCTCGTCGAGAACCCCGGGCACCCGCCCGAGCGCCCTGGCCAGGGCGTCGACCACGTCGCCGAGGCCGCCCGTCTTGGCCCACGGCTCACACTCCGCGGCGACGAAGATCACGCGCATGTGGCGGATGGTACGCCGCCCGCAGGGGCCGACGGGCTCCCGCGCGGACCCGCACCCCGGGGGCCGTGCGGGCCTAAACCGGTTCACGCGAGGGGTCGCGCGCGCTATCATCGCGCCCCATGGAACCCCTCGTCCGCGTACCCACCCTGCCCGGCGCGCCCTTCCGCCTGCCGCCGCGCTTCGAGGGGCTGCGTCGTCTCGCCTACAACCTGTGGTGGATGTGGCATCCGCGCGCTGCGCTCCTCTTCCAGAGCATCGACGCCACCACGTGGTCCCGGTACCGGAACCCGATCGCCCTCTTCGAGAGCCCCATCAACTGGCAGCCGCTGCTCGACGATCCCGGCTTCATCGCCGAGTACGAGGACGTCCTGGCGGCATTCGAGCACTACATGGCGAACGGCGCGGACCACTGGTTCAACCGCGCCCATGCCCAGCAGCTCGAAGGCCCGATCGCGTACTTCTGCGCGGAGTACGGGTTCCACGAGTCGCTCGGGATCTACTCGGGCGGCCTCGGCGTCCTCGCCGGCGACCACATGAAGAGCGCCAGCGACATGGCCTTCCCGCTGGTGGGGGTTGGGCTCCTCTACCGCAAGGGCTACTTCCGCCAGTCGATCGACGCCGACGGCCACCAGGAGCATGCCTACCCCGACTTCGACCTGAACCGGCTGCCCGTGCTGCGCGTGCTGGACCGGCTGGGGGACCCGCTCCACGTCCCGATCGAGCTGCCGGGGCGCACCATCCACGCCGCAGTCTGGCTGCTCCAGGTCGGCCGCATCCCGGTCCTGTTCCTCGACACCGACAACGCGCGCAACGAGGAGTCGGATCGCCACATCACCCACATCCTGTACGTGCGCGGGCGGGAGATGCGGCTCCACCAGGAGCTGGTCCTCGGCGTCGGCGGCGTCCGCGTCCTGCGGGCCCTCGGCATCGACCCCGCGGTCTGGCATCTCAACGAGGGCCACTCCGCGTTCCTCCTCGTCGAGCGCGCCCGGGAGATGGTGGCCTCCGGCACGCCCCTCGCCGACGCGTGGCCGGACATCAAGCGGTCGAGCGTCTTCACGATCCACACGCCGGTCTCGGCTGGGAACGAGCGCTTCGACGCCGACCTCGTGCGGCGGGTGGCCGGGCCGCTGTGTGCGGGCGACGGGCGCCCCGGCGCGGGCAACGTGCCGATCGAGGAGGTACTCGCCCTCGGGCGCGGCATGGACGGCAACCCGGACCAGTTCGACATGACCGCCTTCAGCCTGCGGCTGGCCAACGCGGCCAACGCGGTCTCGAAGCTCCACGCGGAGACTGCCAACGACACCTGGCAGGGCGTGCTCGGCGGGCGCGCCATCCGGGGGATCACGAACGGCGTCCACACGCCGACCTGGGTCGGGCGGCCGATGCGCGAGCTCTTCGAGCGGCTCCTCGACGCCGACCTCGACGACCTGGATGGGCAGACGGACGCGGGGCACTTCTGGGAGCTCGTGGGGCGGGTCCCGGACCGCGAGCTGTGGGACGCGCACCTGCACCAGAAGCGCGAGCTCGCCGAGTTCGCCCGGCATCGGCTGGTGGCCCAGATGGCCCGCCACGGCGAATCCCCGGCCACCCTCGCCGGCCTCGAGCAGGCGCTGGATCCCGGGATCCTGACGATCGGCTTCGCGCGCCGCTTCGCGACCTACAAGCGGGCCGCCCTCATCTTCACCGACATCGACCGGCTCGCCCGCCTCGTCCACGACGCACAGCGGCCCGTCCAGTTCATCTTCGCCGGCAAGGCCCACCCGGCCGACCGACCGGGCCAGCAGGTGATCCAGTCCATCTTCGCGCGGAGCCGTTCGCCCGAGCTCGTCGGCCGTGTCTTCGTGCTCGAGGACTACGACATGCGGGTCGCGAAGCTGATGGTCCGCGGGGTCGACGTCTGGCTCAACAACCCGCGCCGCCCGCTCGAGGCGTCGGGGACGTCCGGCATGAAGGCGTGCGCCAACGGGATCGTGAACCTCTCGGTCCTCGACGGCTGGTGGGACGAGGGTTGGACGGGCGACAACGGGTGGGCCATCGGGGGGCGCATCACGTCGCCCGACGAGGGAGCCCAGGACTGGGCGGACGCCCTCGACCTGTATCGCATCTTCGAGGAGGAGGTCGTGCCGCGCTACTACGCGCGCGGTGCCGACGGCCTGCCGCGGGCCTGGCTGGAGCTCATGAAGCGCGCCATGTCGACCACGATCTGGCGCTTCTCCACCACCCGGATGCTCCACGAGTACACCGAGCAGCTCTACCTTCCGGCCGCGGGGATCGACCCGGCCGTCGCCGAGGCCCGGCGGCACGTCGTGACCGAGGCCGGCTGACCCTCCCCGCACCCTCGCCTGCAGAAGGACATCCACCGACAGCCGATCCCAGGGAGGACCCGTGGCGCCGCGCATCTCGCTCGCCCTCGCGCTGCACAACCACCAGCCGGTGGGCAACTTCGGCTGGGTCTTCGGCGACGTCTATGACCAGGCGTACAGGCCGATGCTCGATGCCCTCGACCGCCATCCCGGGGTCCGCCTCGCCCTGCACTACACGGGCCCGCTCCTCGACTGGCTGCGGGCCGAGCGGCCGGAGTTCCTGGAGCGCCTCCGAGCGCTCGTGGACCGGGGCCAGGTGGAGCTCCTCGGTGGCGGCTACTACGAGCCGGTGCTGGCCTCCCTCCCCGAGCGCGATCGCCTGGGCCAGCTGGCGAGGATGGCCGACGAGATCGAGGTGATCTCCGGCCGCCGGCCCCGCGGGGCGTGGCTCGCGGAGCGGGTCTGGGAGCCGGACCTGCCGACCTCGCTGGTCACCGCCGGCTACGGCTGGACGATCCTCGACGACAACCACTTCCGGGCGGCCGCGATCCCGGAGGAGCGGCTCTGGGGCCCCTACACGACCGACGACCAGGGCCACCTCCTGACGGTCTTCGGCACGGAGAAGGGCCTGCGCTACCGGATCCCCTTCGGCGACGTGGACGACGTCATCGCCTACCTGCGCCACCACGCGACGGAGGAGGGCGACCGCGTCGGGATGATGGGCGACGACGGGGAGAAGTTCGGCTCGTGGCCCACGACGTGGGAGCACTGCTGGGGCGCCACCCGCTGGGTCGACCGCTTCTTCGAGGCGCTCGAGGCGAACGCCGGCTGGCTCACGACGATCACCCCCTCCGACTGGCTGGACGGCAACCCGCCGATCGGCCGGGTCTACCTCCCCACCGCGTCCTACGCGGAGATGGGCGAGTGGGCCCTGCCGCCCGACGAGAGCCGCGTCTTCTCGGATCTCCTCCACCGGGCGGAGGCCGCCGCCGCGCCGGAGTACCGCTACCTGCGGGGCGGCTTCTGGCGCAACTTCCAGGTCAAGTACCGCGAGATCAACGACCTCCACAAGCAGATGCTGCGGACCTCCGCCAAGGTGGCCGCGATGCCCGACGGGCCGGCGAAGCCGGCGGCGCTCGACCACCTGTACCAGGGCCAGTCGAACGACTGCTACTGGCACGGCCTCTTCGGCGGCATCTACATCAGCCACATGCGGCTGGCCACCTACGAGCACCTGGTGGCCGCCGAGGACGCGGCGGACCGGGCGGAGCGCGCGGCCGGTCGCGACGTCGACGGCGTCCGGGTCGAGGACGTCGACCTCGACGGCGTGCCGGAGGTGGTGCTCGCCACCGAGGGGCAGGTCGTCGTCGTGAAGCCGTCGGAGGGCGCCGGGATCGGGAGCTGGGACATCCGCCCGGTGCGCCATGCGCTGGCGGCGGTGCTCCGGCGGCGCCCGGAGGCCTCCCACGAGACCCTGATGTCCCACGAGCGCTCGCTCGCCGCCCGGGGCGGCACGCCGGCGCCCGCCGGCGATGGCGTCGGGTCGATCCACGACCGGGTGAGCACCAAGGAGGACGGCCTCGCCGGCCGCCTGCACTACGACGCCTACGAGCGTCGCTCCGGCCTGGTCCACCTGCTGGCGCCCGGCGCGACGCCGGGCGCCTTCGCCCGGGCCGACCTCACCGAGCTCGGCGACTTCGTGGCGCATCCCTTCGCGGTGGAGGCCACCGGGTCCGACGGGAGCGCCGGCTGGGTCCGGCTCGCGCGCGACGGCGTCGCCCGCACGCCCGCCGGCGACCTGCCGGTGCGGGTCGTCAAGACGATCGCCGCCGGTGGGGACCGCCGCACCCCGACGCTGTCGCTCGAGGTGCGCGTGGAGAACCGGGGGGCCGGCCCGCTGGAGGCGGTCCTTGCCGTCGAGTGGGCCACCACGATGCTCGGCGGGGGCGGCAACCCGGCCGCCTACTACGTGGTCGACGGCGAGCGCATCCCGCACGATTCGGCCGGCAGCCGGGCGTCCGTCTCGAGCCTCCGGTCGGGCAACGAGTACGTGGGCCTCGACGTGGCGACCCGGGTCCAGCCTCCGGCCGAGACGTGGATCTCCTCCATCGACACAGTCTCGAACTCCGAGGCCGGCTTCGAGCGCGTCTACCAGGGCTCGGCGCTCGTGTTCAGCTGGCCGCTCGTGCTGGCGCCCGGCGCGTCGACGACGGTGCGCCTGGAGCACACGGTCACGACGGCGCACGATCGCGCCGCCGAGGAGGGGCTGTAGCCCCCCGATGACGCGCG
This sequence comes from uncultured Chloroflexia bacterium, assembly GCA_963725875.1. Taxonomy (GTDB): domain Bacteria; phylum Chloroflexota; class Limnocylindria; order Limnocylindrales; family CSP1-4; genus CTSoil-043. The sequence goes on from CAVRZZ010000003.1 coordinate 676,899, forward strand.
GCCGCCTGGCGATCCACGCACACTTCTACCAGCCCGAGCGCCGCGATCCGTTCGGCGGACCGCCGCGGCCGGACCCGGCCGCGGCGCCCTACGCGTCGTGGGACGAGCGGATCCTCGCCGAGTGCTACCGGCCCAACGCCGAGCGCGGCAATCTCGAGTGGATCTCCTACAACGTCGGCCCCACCCTCACGGCGTCGCTGGCCGCGGAGGACCCGGACACCCTCGTCGCCATCACGACCGCCGCGCACGGTGCGAACGCGGTGGCGCAGGGCTTCCACCACGCCATCCTGCCCCTCGCCTCCGCTCGCGATCGGCGCACCGAGATCCGGTGGGGCCTGCGCGACTACCGGGTCCGGTTCGGCCACGCGCCGGCCGGCTTCTGGCTCCCGGAGACAGCCGTCGACGCGGGCGTCCTGCGGATGCTGGCGGAGGAAGGGATCCGCTGGACCGTGCTCGCGCCGTGGCAGGCGGCGACCCCCGGGATCGAGACCAGGCGGCCGCATCGGACCGACCTCGGCGACGGTCATTCGCTCGTCATCGCGTTCTACGACGGCGGGCTCTCGGGAGCCGTCTCGTTCCAGCCGGACGTGACCGCCGACGCCGATCGCTTCGCGCGGGACTGGGTCCTCCCGCGGACCTCGAGCCCGCTCCACCACGACGGCTCCTCGAGCTGGCAGGCGGGACCGCCCCTCGTCCTGGTGGCGACCGACGGCGAGCTCTACGGCCACCACCAGCCGTTCCGCGACCTGTTCCTCCAGCGCCTCGTCGACCCCGCGGTCGACCGCGGCTTCGACGTGGTCCCCCTCGCTAACGCCCTCGCCGCCGAGGATCGCGACCGGCTGCCGCGCGTCCGCGTCGCCGACCGGACGTCGTGGAGCTGCCACCACGGGGTGCTCCGCTGGTCGGCGGAGTGCCCGTGCGCGGCCGACGGGCGCTGGAAGCAGCCGCTGCGGGCCGCGCTCGAGCGACTCGCCGGCGCGATCGACATCCTGACCGAGCGGCGGACGGCGGCCCTCGCGGGCGCCCCGGGGAGTCCGGCTGCCACGGGCGGCATCGATTCGTGGGCGGCTCGCGACGCCTACGTCGACGTCGTCATCGGGCTCACGACACCCCAGGCCTTCTCGGCCGGCCTCCTCGGCGATGCCGCGCCGGTCCACGCCCGAGGTGAGCTCGAGACGCTGCTCGAGGCGCAGCGCTGGCGCCTCGCCATGTTCGCCAGCGACGGCTGGTTCTGGGAAGAGCCGTCGCGGCCGGAGACGAAGCAGGTCCTCCGCTCGGCGGCACGGGCGGCCCGCCTGGTGGACGGGCTCGCCGGCACCCGGCTGGAGGCCGGCCTCCTCGACGACCTGGCGCTGCTGGCGTCGCCGGCCCGCGGGATCGACGGCGCAGCGATCTACCGCGAGGCGCTCGCCGAGGTGGGGCAGCGACCCTGACGGGTCCGGACCCGGGCACAGGAAGACGGGGGGCGATTGCTCGCCCCCCGTCGTCGGTGGGTCGGTGGCAGCGGCGGTGAGCCGCTAGCGGCGCAGGCGCCGGCCCAGGTACGTCGTGGTCAGGAGCAGGGAGCTCGCGATCCCGAGGAGCAGGACGAGCGCCGGCACCAGCGGCGGAGCGTCGGAGCTCGTGGACGGAGCGAGCGTGGCGGTCGGGGGCGGCGACGGTGCGGCGACCGTGATTGCGGCCGCGAGCTCGAGCGCCTCGTCATCGGGACCGATCCCGATGGCGACGATCGAGTAGGCTCCGGCCGCCGTGTCGGCCGGGATCGTGACGGTCGTCGAGAACGTCCCGTCGTCGGCCGCGACCACGGTCTTCAGGTAGACGTGCGTCGGGTTCAGCCACAGCTCGACGTCGGAGCCGCCCATGAAGCCCTGGCCGGAGACCGCGACGTCCTGGCCGGGAACGACCGTGGTGTCATCCACCACGATGGCGGGCGCGCCAGGGGCAGGGGTCGGGACGGGCGTCGGGACCGGGGTCGGGACGGGCGTCGGGACCGGGGTCGGGACGGGCGTCGGGACCGGGGTCGGGACGGGCGTCGGGACCGGGGTCGGGACGGGCGTCGGGACCGGGGTCGGGACGGGCGTCGGGACCGGGGTCGGGACGGGCGTCGGGACCGGGGTCGGGACGGGCGTCGGGACCGGGGTCGGGACGGGCGTCGGGACCGGGGTCGGGACCGGGGTCGGGACCGGGTCGGGGTCGGGGTCGGCGTCGGCGCGGCGACGGGGTCGATCGGCCCGGTGATGGTCGCCGGCGGGGCGTTGCCCGTCGAGACGACGGTCGTCCCGTCGGCCACATCGTAGAGGGTGTTGTTGTTGCCGACGGTCCAGCCGGGCTGGGCGCCGGCGTTGATCTCGGCGAGGTTCGTGTAGCCACCCGGGTCGCCGTCCGAGTTGACCCCTTCGGCGGTTGGGCCGCCCGGAGCGCTGAAAACCGCGGCCCCGTAAGCGTTCAGGGTGCCGTTCGTGGGCCCGTGACACACCTGGCAGCCATTGCGGCCGGAGGTCGTCTCGGTTGTGGATGACGGGTACGTGGCCGACCAGGTGCTGACATAGCCGCTCTGGGCGAGCACCACGGCGGGGACCACCAGGGCAAAGATCGCGGCGAGCGTCACGGCCCGGTGGGTGCGTCGCCGCCGCCATAGCTTCTGCTTGCCGGGCTGGGGGGTCGAATCGGCCATACCGATCCCTCCTCATCTTGGGCGTCGATGGGGCGCGGACCCGCTCGAGGCACAGTTTCGCGACGGGCCTGATCGGCGTCGCGTCCCATCAGGATGACCGTGATCGACGGTTCGGCCCAGATGCCGTCCGGCACAAAGGGCAGTGTGCCTCGGCGCCGACTCGATCGATTCGCCTGTGCAATTGGATGCAGACGACCTCGGCGGCAACGACGGTCAGGTGCTCGGCCGACGCTGGGCTGGCTGCCGATGCTCTGCAGCCGGGGCAACCGCCGCGGCCGACGCCGTTACCCCAGCGCCCTGCCCGGCCGTCGCACCGTTCGCAACCCCGGAAACGGACGAACCGCCGGTCAGCCGGCGGTTCGTCTGAGGCTCGGGTCGGCGGGAGGGAGGAGGAGGGGAGGGTGCCTCGCCGAGCGTGTATGGTTGGCCCGAGGTCGGGCCGGATGTCAGTGGGCGCCGAAGAGCGGCGCGTGCGGGTCGTCAGATCCGTTCCGCGAGTCGACGCCGAGTTCGACGGCCAGGAAGTCGAAGATGCCGAGCCCGATGAGCGCGGCCAGCATGAGGAGCAGGAATTCCATCGGAGCGCGAGCCTCGGTTGGTTGCGGTTCAGGTACGTTGATATAGTCGCGTAGTACAAGCAGATCCTAGTTGGACTATCGAACTATGTCAATGGGCGAGAAGTCCCGAGAAGAGCAGGCCACATCGCAGGGTGCCGGCGACGACGCACGCATCCGCGAGTCGACGATGGGGGCGCTCGACTCGCAGCGGGCCGGCGCCACGGGTTCGGTCTCCGCCGATCCACAGCCGGCCACCGCCGAGGTCGCGGCCGCCGCCGCCACCGCATCCCGCGCGGCCGGGGCGGGCAGCCTCGACATCACTCGTGACTCGGATGTCCCGATCTCCACGCAGCTCTACTGGCAGATCGCGTACCAGGTCGACAGCGGGCGCCTCCACGCCGGAGCGCGCCTCCCCACGGTCCGGGAGCTGGGCGCCGTGCTGCGCGTCAACCCGAACACCGTCCGGTCCGTGTACCGCCGGCTCGCGGAGGCGGGCTACGTCGTGAGCCGCCAGGGCGCGGGGACCCGCGTGGCGGCCCGCCCGCCCATCCGGCGCACGACCGGGGTCCTCGAAGGGCTCGTGGCGGAGCTCCTCCGTACCGCGGCCCGGGCCGGCTACTCGGGCGACGAGGTGGCCTCCGCCGTCTACGCCGCCGCCACCGAGCGACGCCGCCCGGGGCCACTCGTCAACGTCCTGTTCGTGGAATGCACCGCGGCGGACGCCCGGCGCGCGGCGGAGCGGATCAGCGACACGTTCGACGGGCTCGCCGAGGCCGACGGCGCGCTCATCGACCGGGTGGTGGAGCGCCTCGAGCGCCACCATTACGACCTCGTGGCGACGTCGACCTTCCATGCCGACGAGACGATGGCGCTCGTCGCAGGCCGAGCGCCCGTCATCGCGCTCATGGCCGCGCCGTCGTACGCGGAGCTCCTCGACGAGGTCGGCGCCCTGCCCCCCGGGAGCACCGTGGGCATGGTCTGCTCGTCCACCCGGAGCACCGCGAACATGGAGGACTGGCTGGCCCGATCGGGTCGCGGAACCCGCCTCATCGAGGCGGTCGCCGGCGACGACACGGCCCTCGCGCAGGTCGACCGGGAGGCCGACATCCTGCTCTTGACCCGCGAAGCGCTCGAAATCGGCCTGGCGACGCGCTTCCGCCGACCGGACCGGATCCGGGAGTGGACGTACGACCTGGACCCGGCCGGCCTGGAACTCCTCCGGCTGGCGGTCGAGCGCGTCCGCACGGCCCGCGCGGTGGAGGCCTAGGCCCAGGGCCGGTCGAGACGCAGGAGCGACGCCGCGCCGCGGCCGCCGCGAGTACGTCGCCGGGCCTGGCGCGCGGGCCTGGCCGCCGCAGATCCGTCGCCGGGCCCGGGGCGCGTCCGACCCGGGGTCCGCCCGCGCGCCCCGTCGCCCGGTCAGCTGCCCGACTCGCCGCTGCCCGACTCGCCGCCCAGGAGGATCCGGCGCAGGGCCGGGATCGGCGGCGTGCCGTGGTCGAGCACGGCCTCAAGGTGCTCGCGGTACACGAAGCGGGGCGTCTCCCCGAACCCGCCGACCACGCGCGGGGTGGGCACGGCCGCGGCACCGCGCGGGTCGCCCGAGGCAATCGCCAGCCGGCGTCGTCGCTCCTCTTCGAGGTCCCACATCGACGCCGAGCCCACGAAGTAGGTGCTCAGCTGGGTCGACGTGAGGCGGGCCCGCTCGTACTTCTTCACGGCCTCGCTGCGCTCCTGGAAGCCGCCGTCGACCATCAGGCCGACGGCCTCCTCCTCGGTCATCCCGTGCACGTGGATCCCGACGTCGATGAGCGCGTTCGTCACCGCGCGCAGGTAGAGCTTCCAGTGGACGAGGAGGAGCGCCGGGTCGCCGGCGGCGTAGCCCAGGTCCATCATCACCTGGGTCACGTAGACCGCCCACCCCTCCGCGAAGACACCGGAGCCGAACGCCGCGCGGACGAAGGACGGCGAGCGGTTCGCGTGGGCCAGCTGGAGGTAGTGCCCGGGAACGGCTTCGTGGATCACGAGCGTGACGAGCATCCGGTCGTTGTCCTCGCGCAGGAACGACTCGACCTCCTCGGGCGTCCAGTCGTCCGGCGGCGGGGTCACGTAGAAGTAGCTCCGCAGGCCCCGGTCGAGCGGTCCCGGCGAGCTCAGCATCGCCCCGCCGAAGGCCCGCAGGAAGACCGGCGTCCATTCGATCGCGAGCGGCTCCTCGGGCAGGCCGACGAGATCCCGCTCCCGGCAGAACGCTTGCACGCGCGCCAGCTCGGCCCGGCAGAACTCGAGGAGGCCGCCGGGAGCCTGGTGGCGCTCGGCGATCGTGTCGAGGGCGCCGCGGACGAGGTCGGCCTCGTGGCCCGGCGCCGGCTCGTCGGGGCGCAGGGTCGGCCACAGCTCGCGCGCGAGACGGACCATCTCCGCGCCGACGGCGGCAAACTCGCGCCGGGCCCGGACCTCGAGCGCGGCGGGCGTCATCTCGATCCGGAGGGTGTGCCGGAGCTGGCCCGCGAAGAGGTCGGCCCCCAGGCGGCCCTCGCCCTCCGCAACCGGCAGGACGACGTCCCGCAGGTGCGTCGAGAAGACGTCGAGCGCGGCCTCGGCGACGGCGACCGCCGGCTCCAGGCGCGCCCGCACGGGCGCGAGCTCGCCCTCCTCGTCGGCATCGGCGGCGGCCGCGAGCGCCTGGCGGCACAGGTCGGCAATCCCCGGGAGCTGGCCCAGCGCCACCTCCGTGTGCAGGCGGCTCACGGGGCGGCCGGGAACGCCGACCAGCCGCTCGCGCGCCGCGGCCAGGACCGCGGGGACCCCCTCGATCCGCCGGGCGGCGGAGGCCAGTCGAACGCCGAGCGGCGCAAACTCGCGGGCGAGGAGGAGGTGGATCCCGTCGCCGAGCAGATAGACCCAGGCCAGCGGATCCCAGGCCTCGGCGCGCAGCTCCGTCTCGGCGAATCGGAGCGCCGCCAGCTCGCCCAGGACGATGTCCCGGTCGATCGCCTCGTCGGTGGTGAGCGCACCGGCCGGCAGCGCCTCGAACGCCGCCGCCCAGCGGTCGAGCAGGCCGATGAGCGCTCGCGAGCCGGCCTCGGTCGGGTCTGGCCACTCGCCGTCGTGGTCGTGGTTGCCGACCCACGTGGCAAAGACCGGGCTGACCCGGAACAGATCGGCGAAGAGGCCGTGGACGAGCTCGTCGAAGGTGTTCACGTGTGGCTCCGAGGTGCGGCGCGCCGGTCGGATCGGCCCGACGCCCGCCACGGCGAGTTGGTTCGTGGAGGATAGCCCGTGCCCGCCGCGGCCGAGTGGTGTTCGTGGCCCGGACCGCTCGTGGCCGGACATGCCGAGGCGGCGGCGCGAGGGAGGAAGCCCGCGCGGGGATCGGGCCGGACGGTTACGATCGGACGGTGCGCGACCTGGCGTCGCCACGCGTCAGGTTCCCGGGCCGAATCCGCGGGCCGAGACGCCCCCGGGCGCGCCTCGCCGCGCGGTCGGCCCGTTGCAGGAGGAGGGGGCCGGATGCCCGCCGAGCCGCTCGCGATCGACACGATCGACTACCACACGGGCGGTGAGCCGTTCCGGATCATCGTCGGCGGCGTCCCACTCCTCGAAGGGTCAACGATCCTGGAGCGTCGCCGCTTCGCCCTCGAGCGTCTCGACCACGTCCGGCGGTTCCTGGTCTACGAGCCGCGCGGCCACGCCGACATGTACGGCTGCCACGTCGTCCCGCCCAACGACGCGGGCGCCGACCTGGGAGTGGTCTTCTTCCACAACGAGGGCTACTCGACGGCCTGCGGCCACGGGACGATCGCCCTGGTGACCTGGGCGCTGGAGAGCGGCCGGCTCCCGATCACCGGTCCCGAGACGCCCGTGACGGTCGACGTCCCGTCGGGCCGGCTGGCGTGCGTTGCCCGCTGCGACGTTGCGGCCCGCCGCGTGACGAGCGTCCGCTTCACGAACGTCCCGTCATTCGTCCTGGCAGCCGGGGTCGCGCTCCCCTCCTCCCGCGGGCCGTTGATGCTGGACGTGGGGTTCGGCGGCGCCTTCTACGGCTCGGCCGACGTCCGCCCGCTGGGTCTCGGGGTGGACAGGGAGAGCCTCCCGGCCCTCATCCAGCTGCAGCGCGAGCTGCGCCCGGCGCTCGACCTCGCCCTCGACGTGGTGCACCCGGACGAGCCCGAGCTGCGCGGCATCTACGGGATCATCTGGTGGCAGGACGAGCCGACCGTCCCCGGCGACGACGCGGCGCTCACCCAGCGCAACGTCACCGTCTTCGCCGACGGGGAGGTCGACCGCTCGCCGTGCGGCAGCGGCACCTCCGCGCGCCTGGCGCTCCTCCACGCCGCGGGCCGGCTCCGCGCAGGAGACTTGCTCCGCCACCGGAGCATCGTCGACTCCGTGTTCGCCGGCCGCGTCACCGGGGTGACGACCGTCGCCGGCCGTCCCGCCGTGATCACCGAAGTCGAGGGGAGCGCTCACCTCGCCGGGCGCAGCCACTTCACGCTCGACCCGGCCGACCCGCTGGGCACCGGCTTCCTGCTGCGCTGACGAGCCAGGCCCGGCGACCGACCGGGTCGGCGGTCAGCGGCCCTTCCCCATTCCACGCGGGGGCGCGGCGTGGGATGATCGTGCCCGGCCACGCCGCCGACGCGGCGTCCTCGCCCGCGACGTGCTCGCGGGGGACGCGTCGGTGATCGTGGGAGTTCGCGTGCCGCGAGCGGCGGCGGGAGGATCGTCCACGGGAGGGCGCTGCATGAAGGGGTTCATCGCGACGTTCGTCGCCAGCGGAGTCGCCCTCTGGGTGGCCGCCCAGTTCGTGCCCGGCATCGAGATCCCGTCCTCGTCGTTCGAGACGATCCCGGAGGACGTCGTGGCCTTCGGGACGGTGGCCGTCGTGTTCGGCGTCGCCAACGGGCTCATCGGGTCCGTCGTCAAGACCCTCGCCCTGCCCTTCAACTTCGTGACGATGGGCCTGGCCAGCTTCGTCGTGAATGTCGCCCTGTTCCTCGTCGCCGCCTACGTCTCGAACGAGATCGGCGGCTCGATCAAGGTCGGCGACTTCCCGCCGGAGATCCTGACCCAGGCGACCATCGTCGCCGCCGCTCTGGGATCCCTCGTCGTGGGCCTCGTCGGGGCGGTCGTCCGGCTCCTCATCCCGAACTGACGGTGGACCCGGCGGGCGACCGGCTGCCCGCGCTGGCCCCGGCGCTGCGCGCGGCCGCCCGGCGGCACGGAACACCGCTGTACGTCACGGACGGCGTCGCCCTCGACGCAGCCGCGGAGGCGCTGCGGGCCGCCTTCCCCGACCCGTGGCTGCGTTCCTACTCCCTGAAGGCCAACGACCTGCCAGCGCTGGTGGCGCGGATCGCAGGCCACGGCTTCGGGGCGAACGTGGTCTCACGGGGCGAGTGGGCGCTGGCCCACCGGGCGGGACTGCCGAACGAGTCCATCACGCTCGAGGGGATCGGCAAGTCTGACGGCGACCTGCGGGCCGCCGTTCGCGCGGCCGCTGCCGGCAGGCCGCTGCGCTGGATCGCCGTGGAGTCCGCCGACGAGGCGTCCGCCCTGGCGCGGATGGCGCGTGGCCTCGGCCCAGCCAACCTGCGCATCGACGCGCTCGTCCGGCTCAACCCGGGTGTGGAGCCGGAGACGCACGCGGGACTGGCCACGGGCTCGCGGACCTCCAAGTTCGGGGTCAGCCCGGACGAGGTCGCGGCGGTGATGGAGGCCGGGGGCGGCGCCGACGGCCCGATCCGCTGGCGCGGCGTCCATCTTCACGTCGGGTCGCAGCTGGGCGCGATCGATGCCTGGCGCGACGCCGTCCGGCGGGCCCTCGCATTCCTGGCGCTGCTGCAGGGCGGGCTCCCCGGATTCGACACGCTCGACGTCGGCGGCGGGATGCCGGTCGTCCCCCGGGCATTCGGCGGAAGCAGCCCCTCCGCTGGAGGGCCCGGGCGGCGTGCCGGGGGAACCGGGCGGGGCTCCCCAGGTGCCGGGCGACCCGGGCGGGGCTCCTCCGCGGCCGGCCGCCCCGGACGCCAGGGCCTCGGGCTCGAACGGGACCCTGAACCCGCCACCGTCCCCGGGCCGGAGCGCTTCGCGGCGGAGTTGCCCGCCCTGATCGAGGCGATCCCGCCCGACCGCCGTCCGCGCCGCCTTGGCGTGGAGCCGGGCCGGTTCCTGGTGGCGGGTTCCGGCTGGCTCGTGGCGCGCGTCCTGCACGTCCGCGAGCGCACGCTGCCGCCGGCCCCGGCCCCGGCGGATCGCTCCGGGGCTCACGGCCTCGCCGTGCTCCCGCCCGGGTCCACCACCGACGACCGGACGCGACGCCTCGTCGTCGTCGATGCAGGGATGACGGAGCTGGTGCGCCCCGCGCTCTACGGCGCCGACCACGCGATCGTCGCCCTGACGTCCCTCGGCCGCGTCGCCCGCCCGGGTGCCGCCGCCCGACCGGCCCGCGTGGACGGGCCGATCTGTGAATCGACCGACACGCTCGGCGAGCACCTCCTGCCGCCTCTCCGCCGGGGCGACCTGGTGGCAATCGCCGACGCCGGTGCGTACGCTTCGTCGATGCGTTCCACGTACAACGGCAGGCCGCGACCGGCCGAGGTGGTCGTCGAGGCCGACGGCTCCGTGACCCTCGCCCGCCGCCGCGGCTCGCTGGCGTCGCTCGCATGAGGCGGCTCGCCCTCGCACCGGCGGCACCGGCGGCCCTGCCGGCACGGTCGGTCCTGCTCGTGGCGGCGACCCTGCTCTTCCTCGTCGCCGCCTGGCTCGCGCCCTGGTCTCCCGCCCGCGCGGAGACGCCGCCTGGCCCGCCCTTCCCCGACCCCGTCCTCGGGCAGGCCGTCTACGACACGGCCGGTCTGTTCACGGACGCGACGATCGCCGACGCCGAGGCGACCATCGACCGGATCGAGGAGCGCTCGGGCGCCGAGGTCGTCGTGTACACCCAGGTGAAGCCCGGCGCGACGACCGAGTCGACCGAGGGCGACGCGATCGCCCTGGTCGACGCGTGGGGCGTCGGCCGGCAAGGCTTCGACGACGGCCTCGCGATCCTCATGAACGTCTACACCGAGGCCGGCGGGCCCGTCCGCGGCCAGGTCCAGCTCTACGCCGCGCCGGGCTTCTCGGCGCTCTACCTGACGAACGAGGAGCGGCAGCGGATCTTCGACGAGGAGATGCTCCCGCGGCTGCAGGCCCAGGACTTCGACGGCGCGCTGCTGGCCGCCCTCGCCCGGGTCGACGCGGTCGCGACGGCCGAGAAGGCCGCCCAGCTCACCTTCGCGCGCCAGGCCGACGCCGTCGTCGGCATCGTCGGCGGCCTCGGGGGCTTCCTGCTGCTCGGCGGCTTTGCGTTCTTCCACTGGCGCCGCTACGGCCGCGACCCGTACGTGGTCGACAGCCCGTCGATCTACCTGCCGGCGCCGCCCCTGGAGCTCACCGCGGCCGGCGGGGCGCTCCTCTACGACGGGCGCTCGTCGCGCCGGACGCTGACCACCGCGCTGCTGGACCTGGCCTCGCGCGACGAGCTCGTCTTTCGCACGGACGACCAGCTGCTCGGGCCCGACGAGGTGACCGTCGAGCTCCGACGGCCCGACGACGACGACCCGCGGATCCGTCTCAACCGGCGCAACCCGGTCTCGCCCGCCGAGACGTACGCCCTCCGGGAGCTCACGTCAGGCGCCGACCGCCGGAGCGACGGCGTCCCCGAGCTGGATCGCGCGGCCCTCCTCGAGTTCGGGAAGTCCGTGTCGGGGTTCGACGAGCGGCTCGAGGGCGAGCTCGTGCTCCGCGGCTGGTTCACCGAGGCGCCCGGCAAGGCGATGGGCCGCTGGCTGCTGATCGGCGGGCTCGAGATCGTCGCGGCCGTCGGCGCCTTCATCGTCGGATCGACGATCCCGTCGGGCGGGTTCACGCTGCTCGCGGTGGGCCTCGCGGCAGCCGGCGCGTTCACGCTGGTGATCGCGACCGCGATGCCCGCGCGGACGCTGTCCGGCGCCACGCTGAAGGCGATGCTGGCGGCCTACCGACGCACACTCGAGGCGGCCCTTGCCGGGGCCCGGTCGATGGACCAGGTGCTCGCGGAGCCGCGCCTGGCGTGGCTCGAGACGCCCGATCGTGCGGTCGTCTGGGCCGTCGCGCTCGGCCTCGCCGGCGAGGCGGAGGAGGTCATGAAGCGAAGCCTGGAGGATCTCCGGGCGGGGCGGACGGGCTCCGCCTACCTGCCGGCGTGGTACGGGTCGTCGGCCGGGAGCGGCGGGGGTGGGTCGGGAGGCTGGAGCGGCGTCGCCCCGGGACTGATGTCGGGATCGGCGATCCCGAACCTGGGCGGGATGTTCGCCGCCCTGGGCACCATCGGGAACACGCCGTCGTCGTCGGGCAGCGGCGGCGGGTTCTCGGGCGGATCCTCGGGCGGTGGCGGCGGCGGCGCCGGCGGCGGATTCTGACGACGCCCCAGCGGGGGGACCTCGAGGCTGTGACCCGGAGCGCCGCACGGCCCCACGGCGCCGGTCCCGTGCGGGCGGCGCGCTTCGGCTAGACTCGCGCCATGGGTGCCGTCGACACGATGGAAGTCTTCTTCGAGGAGCTGAACGCGGGCGCGCGCGACCGCGCCGTGGCGCTGATGGACGAGCGCGTCGAGATGCGCGTCCACGTCGGCGACAGCGCCCGGACGCTGCGCGGCTTCGACCAGGTGAGCGGCTGGTTCCTGCGCGCCGACGCGGGGTTCAAGATGGTCCCCGGCGAGGTGAAGGACATGGGGAACACCTGGCAGGCCGACGTGCTCGTCCTGCGGCCGGGCGCCCTCTCGCAGCACCTCGACGCGGCCTTCCGGGTCGAGGCCGGCAAGATCACCTCGATTAACCTCACGCCGCGCCGGTAACCGGCGCGGCTGGGTCGGCGCGCGGCGGGGCGCGGGGCCCGGCGGCTCGCGCCGGTGTTCGCGGGCGCGGCCGCCGTCCCGGTCAGGGCGCCGGCGTGATCTCGCCGTCGACGATCTCCGACGGGAGCGGCTGCGGGATCACGATCTGGTCGCCCACGGCGATCTTGTTCGGATCCTTGATCGTCGGGTTCGCCTCCAGGACCTGGTCGACGGTCACGCCGTACTGCGCCGCGATCTTCGACAGGGTTTCGCCGGACTTCACCGTGTGGACCACCTGCTCCGGCGTGGGGACGGGCGTCGGGCTCGGCTCGACGGTCGGGACGACCGAGCTCGATGCCGCCGGCGTCGGGCTGGCCCCTTCCCCACCGCCGCCGAGCCCCCGGAGAAGGAACGGCGTGGCGAACAGGCCGACGCCGACAAGGAGGACGATGAGCGCGTAGAGCGCCGGGCGCGGCAGGCCTCCCCCGCCCCGCGACTTGAGCGTCGGGTACGCCTCGGATCGCCGCGGCTGCTCCCAGCTGGGAGCGGCAGGATCGGTCCGCTCGCGGCGCGAGCCGCCCGCGACGCGCTCACTCGAGGGCGGGACGGGGGCGTAGCCGACGGGAACGCGTCGCGGCTCGGCGACCGGCCGGCGCGACTGGGGCTCGGCATATTGCTCGTCGCCGGCGGCGGTCGCGTCGATGGGCTCGTCGTCCGCCCACGCCGGCGGCGGGACCGCGGCGCGGCCGCTCCGGCCGGCGAGGAAGGCCGGCGTGGCGTCGGCCGGGACCGGGGGCGGGGCAGCGCGTGAGTCGGGCTCGGGCGGCGCCGCGGGGCGGAGGGTCTCGTCGGGCGCCTCGGTGCCCCCGGCGGAGGTCGCCGACTCCGTGTCGAGGTCGGTGTCGGATCGCGCATCGCGCTCCATCGGCGCCCCGCGCTTGTCGTCGCCCGGGTGCGAGCCGGCCGCGGCCGCCCCTGCGGCAACCCCCGCAGCCCCCGCCCACGGGGGCGGCGCGGTCCAGTCGGCGTCCCGCCGGCTGGCCGTCGGCTCGACCGGAAGGCCGGTCGACGGTTGCGGCCCGACCGGCCCGGCCGGCCCGGCCGCGGCGGCCGGCGCGCCCGATGAGCCACGCGGCGCAGCGGCGGGGCCCCGGAGCGAGCGAACCGGCGACTCGACCTTCGGCGGAGCCGCCTCCCGCCGGGCCCAGTCGACGAATGTCGGGCAGCCCGGGAAGGACGCGGAGAGGCAGTAGGCGGCCTGGTGGGCCAGCGCCCGCGGGGCAGCGGGACTCTCCGCGAAGCAGCGATGGCGGTGGTCGGGGACCGGGGACCGGAAGTCACGGTCGTCGTCGAACGCGACGAACGGGCAGACGACCTGCGGATCGGCAATGCGCTCGCTCACGGCGGGATGATACCCGGTGCGGTGGCGCGGTCACGCTCGTCTCGCTCCTCGCGATCGGCGATCCTGCGAGACTCGTGCCGGGAGCCTGTGGCGCACGTTCCGGGCGATCCGTTCGACACTCGTGACGGGCGACCCTTGACGCCGGGCAGTCCGCGGCGCTAACTGCCACCACGATGCAGCGGATCCCGCGGACACTGGCGAGCCTGGTCGTCGCCCTCGCGATCGCGACCACGGCATGCGGCGCCCCGAACCCGTCGCCACCGCCCTCGGCCGGGAGCGTGCCTCCGGGCGGCCCCACGCTCGTGCCGACGCCCGAGGCGTCGCTCCCGGCGTTCGCCTGTGGCCGGGAGGTGGCGCAGGCGGGCTCCGTGCCGATCGCCTACATGAAGGGGCTCGAGGTGTCGAACGGCGACGTCGCCGGGCTGATCGTCTTCACATTCGCGCCCAACGGCAACGTGGCCGCCACGCCGGACGTCGTGGTCCGCCCCGCGAGCCCGCCGTTCACCAAGGATCCCAGCGGCCTCCCGCTGGCCGTGAAGGGCAGCCAGTTCCTCGAGATCGTGCTCCAGGGCGGCACCGCGCTGGACGCGAACTTCGAGCCGACGTTCGAGGGCCCCTTCGACTTCGCCCCGGCCGGGGGCCCGATCGTCGAGATGAAGCGCGCCGGCGACTTCGAGGCCGTCTCCTCGTTCATCGTGGGGCTCGACGGCGCGCCGTGCGTCCGGATCCTCCCGCCCGACGGGACGGGCCGGCTCGTCATCCAGGTCCAGACGGAGTAGGTGATGCGCCCGGCCGGGGCGGACCGATCGAGCCGCCCGGGTCACGTCCGCCGCTTCCTCGGCTGGCTTCTCGGCCTCCTGCCGGGCCCGCCCGATGCTGCGGAGCCGGGCGACCCGCTCCTCACCGGCCTCGACGTGCTCCCTCCGAAGGTCCGCGAGGCCCGCCTGCGCGTCTGGCGCGGCGGGTTTCGCCGGGGCCGCGGCGACGGAGGCGGCGGCTGAAGCCGACGACTGGCCGGCTGCCCGCGCGCCGGCTTGACCAGCGGCCTGGCCTGGGCAAGCCCGCGCGCCGCCCCGCCTCCCTGGCAGGCGCCTCAGCCTCGACGCCGGCGGAATGTCCGGCGATCTCCCAGTCTCCGGGCGCGATGCGGGCGCTCCCCTGGCGGCCACAGGGCGTTTGACACTCCGGCAGGGCGCTCCGACACTTGGGGGGTCGAACGGACGAAGTCCGCCCCGTTCCCGTGTCTCCCGGGGGTTCGCCCGCCCACGCCGGACAAAGGAGTGCCCGATGCGCCTGAACCTGCTCCGCCCGACGACCGTCGTCCGGGCCCACTGCGACATCCCCTGCGGGATCTACGATCCGGCCGAGGCGCTCCTCGCCGCCAAGACCGTCGCCCGCATGGTCGAGATCATCAACGGCCTCGATGGAAACGACGCGACGACCCGCAGCAAGTTCGTCCGCTGCGTCTCCGTCAAGGAGCAGCACGCGGAGAAGGTCAAGAAGGAGGTCCAGGTCATCTGGTCCGACTACTTCAAGACCGAGCATCTCGAGCAGATCCCGGACCTCCACACCAAGGTCTGGAACCTCCTCAAGCTCGCCGGCAAGAACAAGCAGAACGTCGACGCCGACGCCGCCGCCCAGCTCGTTACAGCCACGCAGGAGTTCAGCGACCTCTTCTGGTCGACCAAGAAGTAGGACTGGCGACCTTCTCGCCCGGGCCGATCCGCCCCGGTCGCGGCCGTCGCCCGGCGTGGAGCACCTCCGACGATGACGCACGGGACGAACGCCGGGCAGCCTGCCCGGCGTTCGTCGTTGCAGGTTCGCGTGCTGCACCGGCCCAGGTGGGCGTGGTTGTGGCGATTGCGGTTGCGGCGGCCCCGGCGCATCACGATCTACCTCGCCGTGCTCGACGGGCTGGCGCGACTGTTCGACGCCGCGATCGTGGTGCGACGCGCCCGCGGCGGCCCGTGGCGGGCAGAAGTCGCCGAGGAGAGCATGGCTCCGGCGCTGCTGCCGGGCGACTGGCTGCTCCTCGATCCGACCTGCCGGCGCTGGCCGCGCGTCGGCTCGATCGTCGTCGTCCGGGAGCCGACGACCGGCATCCTCGCGATCAAGCGGGTGGCCGCGCGAGGCAGAACGCATCACACCGGCCCGGCACGCCCGGACCACCGGGCGCCCGCCAGGGGTGCGGCTGACAACAGGGCGGCCGCCCCCAGCCTACCTGGCCACGGCATGACCGCCCCCACCGAACCTGCCCCCGGCCCTCTCGCCCTCGGGCCGCGCGAGGGCTGGCTGCTCGGCGACGCGACCGACGGCTCTATCGACTCCCGGCGTTACGGCCCGCTGGACGCCGACGACATCGTCGCCCGCGCATGGTTCCGCTACGGCCCACTCCGCAGGATCGGCCCGCTCCGCTGATTGACGCACTCCGGGATGCGTCGCGCCGTGCGCGGAGGGCAACAGTCTGCCAGGCTGCACTCGGGGGACCGCTAGCCAGCTGACCGACGTCCTCCGACCCCGTCGGCACGCCCTGCCGGTCCAGGCCGAGATCGGGTCACGTTCGCCTCCGCGGTTTCCATCGCCGGACCGGGCGCGCAGTTGCGCCGCGGCGGTGATCGACCCGGTTAACGGTCCCCCAGCGCAAGAACGCGCAACTTGCCGGGTGCAGGCGGCGCACGGGGCCGGGTTGGTGCCAGGCCGCGGCGGCCGGGGCGGTGGCAGGTCGCGCGGCACACCCGCATCGGCCTGCCGGTCCCCTGCCCCGCCCTGAGCGGCAGGCTGCCCGCCGCGAGTGGCGGCAGGCCGGCCGGCGAGCGTCAGCCGCCGGCGAGCGTCAGGCCGGCCGCTCGGACGTCCTCGGCGAAGCGCGCGAGGCCGTCCTCCGACGTGTCCCAGCGCGAGGGGAACGCGACGAGCCGGTCCAGGCCGAGGGCGGCGAACGCGCCGAGCCGGTCCACCCGCTCCTGGCCGACCGGGCGGACGTCGCCGTCCCGGCTGTAGAGCGAGATCCGGAGCGTCGCGGGGTCGCGGCCCTCCTCCTCGCAGCGCTGGCGGGCGACGGCCATGTGCTCCCGCACCTCGTCGGGGTCGAGGAAGACGAGGTTGAGCTCCTCCGCGTAGCGCGCCGCCAGCCGGAACGTCACGTTCTGGCCGTTCCCGCCGACGATGATCGGGAGCCGCGGCCGCTGGACGCCCTTGGGGACGTTGATCGCGCCGTCAACGCGCGCGTACCGGCCCTCGTAGCTCGCGTGGCCGGGTTCCAACATCCGGCGAATGATCTCGAGGTGGTCCGCGAGCATCGCCAGCCGCTCACGCAGCGGCGGGAAGCCGTAGCCGTAGGCGATCCACTCGTCCTCCTTCCAGCCGGCCCCGATGCCGAGCTCGAACCGGCCGTTCGAGATCACGTCGAGCGTGGAGGACATCTTGGCCGTAAGCGCAGGATTACGGAACCCCGTGCAGATCACCATGTGGCCGATGCGCGCTCGCGAGGTCGCCTGGGCGATCGCACCGAGCATCGTAAACGACTCGAAGGTGATCTCGTCGGTCGGCTCGGGCACCGTGGTGAAGTGGTCGAAGACCCACACCGACTCGAAGCCGAGGGCTTCCGCCTGGCGCGCCCGCTCGACCGCGTTCGACCAGGCATCGACCGCATTCCAGCGGTCGTATTCGCCCTTCCATCCCTGGGGGACCATCACCCCGACGTCCATGCGTGTCCAGTCCTCGTGATGTGTTGGGTGGGGCGCGGCGTGCGTCGCGCGTCGGTGCGTCCGGCGGTGGAGCCTATCATCGGCGGCATGGAGACGCCGCCGCCGTTCGACCCCTCCGTGACCGGCCATCCGGACCCCGAGGCCGTCCTCTCCGGGCCCCCGGATCCCTGGGCCTACCTCCCCCAGCCGTCCCGCCGCGACGGGCCGCCGTGGTGGATGACCGAGATGATCGCCGCCGAGCCGGCCCTTGCCGGGCGCGTCCTGCGGCGCCTCGGGGTCGTCCGGCGCAGCTCGGGCGTGCCGGGCATCCCGGCGCGGCTCGAGGTGCCGGGTCGCGACACCGCCGCCGGGCGCCTGGCGTTCGCGATCCGGGGCACCCTGGAGAAGGGCGAGCCGGTCGTCGTGACCGGCTGCGGCACGAGCGAGCACGGCGCGCAGGCATTCGCCGCGGTCGTGGGTGAGGCCGCGGCACGGGGCGGGATCCGCGGCGCGGGTCAGCCGGGGAGCGTCCTCGCGGTGCAGGCGCTCGAGGCGGCGCTGGCGCCCCAGCGGGGCGGCCTCGCCATCGGGATCAGCCACGAGGGAGCCACCGAGGCCACGCTTGCGGCGCTCGACGCGGCGGCAGCGGCCGGGGCGCGGACGGCCGCGGTCACGGTGCATCCCGCCGCGCCGATCGGGCGGTTCGGGATCGTGCTGGCGACGGGCGAGATCGACCGCAGCTGGTGCCACACCATTGGCTACCTCTCGCCGATGCTCGCGGCAGTCGCGGTGGGGGCGGCCCTCACGGGCGAGCCGGACGAGGCCGACCCGGCGCCGGTACGCAGCCTGCTCGAGGCTGGTCTGGCGCAGACAGCCGCCGCGGAGGGGATCGCGGCCGAGCTGGCCGCGAAGCGCGAGGTGATCGTCGTCGGGTCCGGCGCCGACCGACCGGCCGCGCGCGAGCTCGCCCTCAAGATCGAGGAGGCGACCTGGCTCCCGACGACGGCACGCGATCTCGAGACGTTCCTCCACGGCCACCTGCCCGCGATGGACGACGAGACCGGCCTGGTGCTGCTGCTCGGGGACCGCGACGGACGCGCGGCGCGGTCGGGCCGGGCGCAGCAGGCGATGGCGGCGGCCGGCCGGGTCGGCGTGCGAGCGGCGGGGATCCTGGCGGCCGACCTCGACGCGGAATGGCCCGCGTTCCTCCTGCCGGCCGGCCGGGTCATCGTCCCCGAGGCGCCGTCCCTGCCGGCCCCGGTAGCCGCCCTCGTGGGCACCGCCACGCCGCTCCAGCTGGTCACCGAACGCCTGGCCCGCGCGCGCGGCACGAACCCGGACCCGATCCGCCGCGACCAGCTCCCATATCGCGAGGCGGCGACGCTGGCCGAGTAGGCGGTCGCTGGCAGGAAGCATTGGCCGTCAGGCGCGCACACCCGCCCACGGCCGGCCAGCCGCGCACGGCCGCCCACGGCCGGCCAGCCGCGCACAGCCGCCCAGGCCCCGTCAGCCGCGGACGAGCACCTCGCCGAGCAGGTCGATCATCTCGAGGTCCCAGGGCAGGAAGTCCTGCAGCACGAGGCGCTCCACGCCGGCCGCGGCGAACCGCTCCACCGTCGCCCGCGCCTCGTCCGGCATCCCGATCACCCAGCGCGGCCGGCGCGTCTCGAACCAGGCCGTCCCCGCGTCGGCCAGGCCGAACTGCTCGAGGACGGCGGCGCTGCGCCGCTCCAGCTCCGCCGGGTCCCGCCCCACCAGCACCCCGACCATCGCCGAGTGCACGAGCGTCGCGGGGTCGCGCCCCGCCGCCCGCGCAATCTCGTCGAGCTTCGCGAAGCGGTCCGCGACCCGCTCCGGCGCGGAGCTCGTCACGTTGAACTCGTCCGCGTAGCGCACCGCGATCCGCATCGAGCGCGGGCTTCCCTCCCCGCCCACGATCACCGGCGGCGCCGGCTGCTGGACGGGGCGCGGCCGGAAGAGCGAGGCCGGCACGGTGTAGTGACGCCCCGCGAACGACCAGCCGTCGGGCTCCTGCCACAGGCCTCGCAGGATCGCCAGCTGCTCCTCGAGCATCTCTGCCCGGACCTCGATCGGCGGAAACGGCAGGCCGTGGTGCGCATGCTCCGCCTCGTTCCAGCCGGCGCCGAGGCCCAGCACGATGCGACCACCCGACATCTCGTCCACCGTGGCCACGATCTTGGCGAGCGTCCCCGGGTGCCGGAAGGTCACCGGCGAGACCAGGACGCCGAGGCGGATCCGCTCGGTCTCCCGGGCCAGGCCCGCCACGACGGTCCACGCGTCCGTCGTCGGCCGCCCACTCTCCCCCGGGAAGCTGTCGTAGTGATCGGAGCGGAACAGCGCCTCGAAGCCGGCCCCCTCTGCGCGCCGGGCCACGGCGAGCTGGTCCGCGTACGAGCAGCCCTGCTGGGGCTCGATCATCAGCGCGTAGCGCATGGGGCTCCTTCGCCTGGTGGCCGACGGCCGCTGGCGGTCGGCGACGGTGGGGATCCGGCGCGCCGGCCGCCGATGCCGGCATCCGGCCGTCGGCTGCCGGGATCCGGCGTTGACGGAATGCTTTCGACAACCTACATTGTTCAGGTGATAGTAAATGATCTCCAGCTTCCGCCGGCGACCCGCGAGGACGCCCTGCGCGAGATCGCCGAGGGGATCTCCACCCTCGCGAGTCGACGACGATGTGCCATCGCCCGCCAGGTCCACCACAGCGGGATCAGCCTGGGCCACCTGCAGATCCTCTGGATTCTGCAGGAACACGGGCCCTTGCCGGTGAGCCGGCTCGCGGACTGGCTCGGCATCGGCGTGCCGAACGCCACCGGGCTGCTCGACCGGATGGAGCACCGCGGCCTCGTCGCGCGCGAGCGCGACGCAGACGACCGCCGGGTCGTCCTGGCGCGCATGACCGACACGGGTCGGGCCGCGATCGCCGAGCACGACGGGTGGCGGTTCGAGCTGATCGAGCAGCTGTTGGCGCCACTGCCGACGGACCAGCTCCTCGCGGTGGCGGCCGGCGTGCGCCGGATCAGCCAGGCCCATGGAACGGCGCCCGCCGACTCCCCGGGCGCCGACTCCCCGCCCGCCGACTCCCCGGGCGCCCGCCCTGCGGCCGGCGCCGCCTCTCCCGGCGGCACGACCCACGAGAGAGGAGCCCCCGCACGATGACACAGGGCAGCCCGACCACGGAGGCGAGGCAAGAGATGGGCTCGAGCCCGCGGACGGACGCCAAGCCGATCCCGGGCGCCGGCGCGGGCCCGGAGCCTGCGCCGCACCCGGCAATCGAGCTCTCGCGCCGAGCCCGCTTCGAGGTCCTGGGGGCGATCCTCCTGGCCCTCCTCCTCGGCGCCCTCGACCAGACGATCGTGGGGACGGCCCTGCCCACGATCGTCACGGACCTGCGCGGCAACGACCTGTACACGTGGGTCGTCACGATCTACCTGCTCACCTCGACGATCGCGGTCCCCTTCTACGGGAAGCTCTCCGACCAGTTCGGGCGCAAGCCGCTCCTGCTGTTCGGCATCACCACGTTCCTCATCGGATCCGCCCTCTCCGGCATGAGCCAGACGATGGAGCAGCTCATCCTCTTCCGGGGGATCCAGGGGATCGGCGCCGGCTCGCTCTTCCCGATCTCGCTCGCCGTCATCGGCGACCTCTTCTCGCCGGCCGAGCGCGGCAAGTACCAGGGCCTCTTCGGCGCCGTCTTCGGGTTCTCCGCCCTGGTCGGCCCCGCCCTCGGCGGCTTCATCACCGACAACATCAGCTGGCACTGGATCTTCTTCGTCAACATCCCGATCGGGATCGTCTCCCTGGTCGTCGTCGCCCGGGTCCTGCCCTCCGTCCGCCGGCCGCATGGCCCGCTCAACCTGGACTGGCTGGGTGGCAGCCTGTTCGTGGCCGGGATGATCCCGCTCCTCATCGGCCTCACGAACAAACAGTCGGCCGACTGGGCCGAGCCGCAGGTGGGCGGGCTGATCGCGATCGGCCTGGCGCTCCTGGCGGTCTTCCTCGTCGTCGAGAGCCGGGTGAAGCAGCCGATCGTCCCGTTGGACCTGTGGCGCGACCGCACCTATGCCGGCTCGATCGTTGCTACCTTCTTCGCCTCCTTCGGCTTCTTCGCCGCCGTGATCTTCCTGCCGCGGTACTACCAGGTGGTCCTCGGGGAGAGCGCCACCGCCAGCGGCTACGCGCTGGTGCCGCTGCTGGTCGGCGTCATCGGCTCCAGCATCGTCAGCGGCCAGATCGTCGCCCGGACCGGGAAGTACAAGGCGCTGCTCCTCGTCGCGATCACGCTCCTGGGCATCGGCTCGTACCTGTTCACGAACCTCGCGGCGACCACGCAGACGCCGATGGTCTGGGCCTGGCAGCTGATCCTGGGCATCGGGATCGGGCCGACGCTGGCGGTCTTCACGATCGTGATCCAGAACGCGGTCCCGTTCAGCAAGCTGGGCGTCGCGACCTCGAACCTGACGTTCTTCCGCCAGATCGGCGGCACGATCGGGCTCTCGATCGCGGGCTCGCTCTTCGGGACCAGGCTGGCCGAGCTGCTCCCGCAGCAGATCGCCGCGGATGGGATCCCGCAGAGGCTGGTCGCGGCGGGCGTGCCCCCGGCCGAGCTCGCCAGGCTCAAGGACCTCCCGTTCGACCCGAACCAGATCGTCGGCGTCGGGGGTGACCTCGTGGGTTCGCTCGAGAAGATGCTGGTCGCGGTGTTCGGGCCGACCGTCGGTCCGCATGCCGCTTCGGTCGCGCAGGACATCGCGACCTCGATCTACGAGGCCATCTCGTTCGCGATCGCCTCCGTCTTCTGGCTCGGCGTCATCGCCGCCGTGATCGCCTTCGTGGCGGTTGTCGCCATCCGGGAGCTGCCGCTGCGCACGTCGCTCGGCCCGGTGACGCCCCGGCCGGCTCCGGTCACGGCCCCCGCCCGGGGCGTGGCGGCCGCGGCGACGGCCGCGCTCGCCGATCCGGAGCGAGCGGCCGAATGACCGCCGTCGCGCCGACCCCGGCGTGGCTCGCGGCGCCCGGGACCGCCGGCGCCCCGTTCGAGCCGGTGCTGCCGGTCGCCGACCTGCCGCCGGGTGCGCTGGTGCGGGTGACCCGCGGCGACCTCGACGTCCTCCTCGCGCACGTGCAGGAGGGGATCCTCGCGACGGACGACCGCTGCCCGCACATGGCCGCGCCCCTCTCGCTCGGAAGGCTCGACGGGTGCGTCATCGACTGCCCGCTGCACAACGGGCGCTTCGAGCTGTGCACCGGCGAGACGGTCCAGCTCCCGACGACGGGCGGCCTCGACGCCGACGGCACGGCGCACCCGACGTGGTCCACACCGGGGTCGGCGCCGAAGCCCGAGCCGGCAGGGACGAAAGCCGAGGCGCGCCGCCTGACGCGGATCCGGCGGCTCCGGTACTACCCGGTCCGGGTGGTCGACGGCGTGATCGAGGTCGGGTTCCCCCGCCCCTGACCGCGCGCCCGACGGGCGGCGGAGCTCCGGTCGTGGGCGCGAGCGCCCTGCCGAGTCTCCGGTGCCGCCTGGCACCACCCGAAGGTACCGCCCTGGTCGGGACGTTTGACAGCCTCGCCGGTTCCCGGCTACCGTCTGACCCCTGATGCGCACCCGCCTGATCGGGGGCATCGCTGCCTTGGCGATCGCCCTCGGGGCTCTCGCGTTCCCCAGCGCAGAGCCCGCCCAGGCTCGGTCGACCTGCACGGGATGGACCAGCACCCTCGTGCCACCGACGTCGATCCGGGTCTATCGAACCGCGAAGAAGCGCACCGAGACGGTGCCCTTCCGAACATACGTCGAGAAGGTCATGGCCGCGGAGTGGGGCGCGACCGCGCCCGCGGCCGCCCTTCGCGCCGGGGCCATTGCCGTCAAGCAGTTCGCCTGGTACCACGCCATGTACTGGCGGGGTGGCAAGGACGCCGCCGGGCGCTGCTACGACGTCGTCGACAGCTCGCGCGACCAGATCTACGACCCGTCACGGTCCACTGCCGCGAGCCACCGCGCCGCGGTCGCCGCGACCTGGTGGGTCACAGTCCGCAAGGGCGACCGTCTCTTCCTGACCGGATACCGGCCCGGCACCGGGGCCTGCACCGCCCACATCGACGGCTGGAAGCTCTACCAGCGCGATGCCGTCGACTGCGTGCGCCGCTACGCCGACAGCGACGAGCGCCTGATCCGGCGCTTCTACAGCTCGGTCTCCTGGATCAGGCCGGGCGCCAACGACTTCACCGGCGACGCCCGGGGCGACGCGGCGGTGGTCATCACGGATCCTGCCACGGGCGAGCTCACGGGGCGCGTGTTCACCGCCGACGGCATCTACGCGGCCGCCGTCCGGGCTGCCGGCGCGGTCACCCTCGGCATCGTGCCCGAGGGAACCCTGCTCGGCCGCGTCGCGGCCGACGTGACCGGCGACGGCCGCCACGATCTCGTCCAGCTCGTGGCCAGCGCCGCCGGGGTCGCGGAGCTCCAGGTCATGCGTGGATCCGCCGACGGCTTCGATCCGGCCGCCACGTGGTGGTCGAGCGCAAGCGACCCCGCGGCCCTGCTCCCCGGCACCCTGCAGCTGCTCGCCGGCGACTTCAACGGCGACGGGAAGGCGGACGCCGGCCTCGTCCGCACACCGCCGCCCGAGGGCGCCCAGGACGCGGCCCTGTGGGTCGCCACGTCGAGCGGCCACTCCTTCGCGCCGGTTCGACGACGCTGGCTCGCCGCCGGCGATTTCACGGCGGCCCGGTTCCTGGCCGGTGACTTCAGCGGCGACGGCCGGGCCGATCTCGCGGTCCTCACCGGCACCGACACCACCACGTTGAGCGGCGTGGCCGTCACGTCCCCGACGGACCTGCGGCTGACGGGACCCTCGACCTGGGCCATCGAAAGCGCGCCGCTCACCGACATCGCCGCCGTGGTGGGCGACGCGAACCGCGACGGGCGGGACGACATCCTGCTGGTGCGCCGGTACGGCGACGGCATCCGCGTGCTCGTCAACCGCTCGACCGGCACCTCCTTCACCAGGACCTGGTATGGGCTCAAGCAGCCCGTGCCATTCGCCGGCACGCGGTTCACCACGAGCGACCTCAACCGCGACGGGCGAGCCGACCTGCTCGGGTTCGCCGACCGCGGCACCGACGCGAGCGGCGCGTCCCTGGGCACGGACCTGTGGCGCCTCTACTCGAACGGCGTCGTCTACAGCGGTGGACGCTGGCTGAGCGACGCAAGCCTGGCCCCGGCGACGTACACCGCCCACTGACGGCGGCCGGGGGCAGACCTTCGCTCAGGTGCCGTTCGTCGGCCTCCCCGCGCCGGCTCGCCCGTTCCCGCCGTCCACGAAGGCCCGCATCGCCCGGGCAATCTCGGCGACGTCGTCGGTGATGCGGACGAGCGCCAGGTCGTGCTCGTGGATCATGCCCATCGGCAGCGCGGTCGAGCGGAGCCAGTCGAAGAGGCCGGCCCAGTACTCCGACCCCACCAGGAAGACCGGGAAGTGGCGGATCTTGCCCGTCTGGATGAGCGTCACGGCCTCGAAGAACTCATCGAGCGTCCCGAAGCCGCCGGGGAGGATCACGAACCCGTCTGCGTACTTCACGAACATCGTCTTGCGGGCGAAGAAGTAGCGGAACTCGACGCCGAGGTCCACCCACGGGTTCAGCCACTGCTCGCGCGGCAGCTCGATGTTGCAGCCGATGGAGAAGCCGCCGGCCTCGTGACAGCCCCGGTTCGCCGCCGCCATCAGGCCGGGGCCGCCGCCCGTGATCACCGCGAAGCCCGCCTTGGCCAGGTGCTCGCCCAGCAGCCGCGCGGTCTCGTAGAGGGGGCTCCCCTCCTCCACTCGCGCCGACCCGAAGACCGAGACCGCCGGGCCGACGTCGGCGAGGGCGTCGAAGCCTTCCACGAACTCGGACGTGATGCGCAGCACGCGCCAGGGATCCGTGTCGGTGAACTGGGCCCGCACGGGGCGCAGGAACTGCTCGTCGGCGGTCAGGGCGGACTCGGGGACCTGGCGCTCGACCGCCTCGCGACGGACGACGAGCCGGCCGGCCCGGAGGCGGTCGCGGCCCGAGGTGATGGGCTCGCCGGCGCCGCCCCGGGACGTGTCGCGCGACTCGTCGGAGCGGGACGGGGGTTCGGGCGACGTGGCGCGGGTGTCGGGCATGGGGGGTGTCTCCGTGGCGGGGAGCGGCGGTGGCGGGATCGTACTGCGGGCCGAAGCCACCCGGGAGAGCCGAATGGGGCGGGTGCCGTCGCCCACGGAGTGGGCGGCCGCGTGGCGCGCCCGGGCCCGGGGCGCTGGGGTCGGGGCGCGTCCCGGGTACCCCACCCGACCCGACCCTGCCTCCGGCGCGCTACGATGACCCGGCCAGCAGAGGAGGCTCCATGTCCGCCTGGTTCACGATCCGCCTGGACGACCGCCCCGGCTCGCTCGCCAGGGCCGCCCAGGCGCTCGCCGATCGCGGCGTCAACATCACCGGGATCGTCGGCGTGGCCGAGGACACCGACGGCGAGCTGATGCTCACGACCAGCGACCCGGACGCCACTCGCGAGGCGCTCCTCGGCCTCGGCGTGGCGTTCGACGAGCACGACCCCACCGATCCGCGGGGCCTCGCCTCCCCGGGATCGCTCGCCGACATGGCCCGCACCCTCGCGGACCGTTGACGGCACCCGGCCGCCCCACGGACCGCCACGTGGCATCCGCCCGATGAGCCCCCGCCGCTCGGCGAGCCGGCCGCCGACCGTCGCGATCCGGGTGGTCCACGAGGATCGGCCGGAGGCGCTGCCGGCCATCCTCGCGGTCGTCGCCGCCGCGGGCGGCACGGTCCGCACGATGAGCACCGTTCGCCGCCTCGCCCCGGACCGGGACGGCGACACGCCCGCGGTCGAGACCGAGATCGAGATCGAGGGGCTGGAGGAGGAGGCCGTCGATGCCACGATCTCCGGCGCGCCCGGCGTCCGCGAGTGCCGCGGCACGCGAGCCCTCGACCGGATCTTCGGCAAGCGCGTGATCGTCGTCGGCGGCGGCGCCCAGGTCGCCCAGGTGGCGCTCGGGGCCGTCAGCGAGGCCGACCGGCACAACCTCCGCGGGGAGCGGATCTCGGTCGACACCATCCCGCTCGTCGGCGAGGCGAACATCGCCGGCGCCGTGCGCGCCGTCGCGGACCTGCCCCGCGCCCGGCTCCTCGTCCTCGCCGGCTCGATCATGGGCGGTGACATCAGCACGGCGGTCGAGGAGCTCCGCGCGGTCGGCATCCCGGTCATCGCCCTCAACATGGTCGGCTCGATCACCGACCACGTCGACCTCGTCGTGTCCGACCCGGTCCAGGCCGGGACGATGGCGGTCATGGCCGTCGCCGACACGGCCGCGTTCGACCTCGCCCGCCAGCGCGGCCGCCGCTACTGACGCCCCGCGGCCTCCTGTGCTTGCTGCGCCTCGAGCGCTGCAAGGACCTTGGCCGGGGTGAGCGGCAGGTCCGTGATCCGGACCCCGACCGCGTCGAAGAGCGCGTTCGCGATCGCCGGCGCCGTCGCCGCCGCCGCCGGCTCACCGATCCCCTTGGCCCCGAACGGCGCCTCGGAGTGGTCGGACTCGACGATGATCGGGACGATCTCCGGGACGTCCTGGATCGTGGCCACCTTGTAGTCGGCGAGCGTGCCGTTCGCGATCCGCCCGCTGCCGTCGAGCACGAGGTCCTCGAAGAGCGTGTTCGAGAGGCCCATCACGACGCCGCCCTCGATCTGCTGCTCGCAGCCGACGGGGTTGATGGCCCGCCCGACGTCGGCCGCCGCGGCCACCTTGAGCACCCGGACCACGCCCGTCTCGATGTCGACCTCGACCTCAGCAGCCTGTGTCGAGATCATCCAGAAGATCGTGCTCACCGGCTCGAGGCCGCGGTCGGCGGCGAGCCGCGAGGACCCCGCACTGCTGTAGCGGGCCTCAGCGACGAGCGAGTAGCCCTCGAACCCGTAGCCGCCGAGCAGCTCGCCGAGGGTGGCCCGGGGGCCGACCCCGCGGGCGATGATGACCCCGTCGCGCAGGTCCAGGTCCGTGGGATCGATCTCGAGGACGTCGCCGGCCAGGGCGAGCGCCTTCCGCCGGATCTCGGCACCGGCCGTCCGGATCGCGTTGCCGACGTGGAACGTGGTTCGGCTCGAGGCGACCGGCCCGTTGAACGGCGAGGTGGCAGTGTCGGCCGCCGGAAGCGAGACGGCCTCCAGCGGGACGCCGACGGCGTCGGCCGCCATCTGGCAGAGGACGGTCGCCTGCCCCGCCCCGATCTCGGGCGCGGCGCAGAGGACGACGAGGCGGCCATCCTGCTCGACCTTGAGGAGAACGTTCGAGCTCGTCGGCGTGGCCGTCTCCTTGATCATCGTGGCGATGCCCTTGCCGCGACGCAGGTGCGGCGCCGGCGAACGGTCGACCGTGCCCCAGCCGATCTCGCCCGCGACCCGCTCGAGCGGCTCGCGGGCATTGACCCCGCGCATGACCTGCCCGTTGATCCAGGGGTCGCCGTCCTCGTACCCGTTCCGCCGGCGGATCTCGAGCGGGTCGATCCCGAGCCGGTGCGCGATCATGTCCATCTGCGACTCGCAGGCCCAGGCCGCCTGGGTCGTGCCGTAGCCGCGGTAGGAGCCCGTCGGCTGGCGGTTCGTGTAGACCATCCGAGACTCGTACTCGACGGCGGGGATGCGATACGGGCCGAAGACGGCCTTCGGCCCCCGGATGGCGACGCCGACGGCATTCGACGCGTAGGCCCCGCCGTCCCACAGGAAGTCGGCCAGGCGCGCGGTGAGCGTGCCGTCGCGCAGGACGCCGGTCCGGAGGCGGATGAACGCCGGCATCCGGACCTGCGAGGCGGTCAGGTCCTCCTCGCGGCTGAGCTCGACCCGGACGGCCCGCCCGGGGACCTGTCGCGCGAGGGCGACGGCGGCGGCCTCCGCCACGAGCGTGTTCTTGCCGCCGAACGAACCGCCGACGTAGCCGACGACGATGCGGACCTGGCTGCTGGCCAGCCCGAGGGCGGCCGCCAGCTCGCCCCGCATCTGGAACGGACGGTCGGTCGGGGTCCAGAGGGTGTACCCCCGGCTCGCCGCGTGGTACTCCGCGACGGCAACGTGCGTCTCCAGCGCGGCGTGGCTCAGCGCCTGCGCCGAGAACTCGTCCTCGAACACCTGGTCCGCTCGATGGAACCCGTCCTCGAGATCGCCGTGCCGGAAGCGGGCCACGGTGTTGACGTTGCTGTGCTCGACGATCTCGTGGCCGCCCCTGACGTAGAGGTGGAGGTCGGGGTGGACGAGCGGGGCATCCGGGGCAAGCGCCGCGCGGGCGTCGAGGACGGCCGGCAGCTCCTCGTACTCGACGCTGACGAGGTCGAGCGCCGCCTGCGCCTGCAGCTCGGCGTCGGCGGCCACGGCCACGACGGGCTCGCCGACGAAGCGGACCCGGTCGATGGCGAGGAACGGCTGGTCCCGGATCGAGGCGCCGAAGGTGAACGGGAAGTCACGGCCGGTGGCGACAGCGCGCACGCCGGGCGCCCGCTCCGCACGCGAAGTGTCGATCGCCACGATCCGGGCGTGCGCGTGACGGCTCCGGAGGACGGTGCCGTGGAGCATCCCCGGCAGGGCCAGGTCGCTGCCGTAGCGGGCGCTGCCGGTGACCTTCTCCGTGGCGTCGACGCGGGGGACTCGCCTGCCGACCGACGTCATCGGGCGACCCCCTCCGCGGCCGCGGCTCGCACCGCCTCGAGCACCTTGGGGTACGAACCGCACCGGCACAGCACCCCGGCGAGCGCCGCGGCGGCCTCGGCGTCCTCCGGGTGCGGGTTCCGCCGCAGCAGCGCCTCGGCTGCCAGCACCATGGCCGGTGTGCAGTACCCGCACTGGATGGCGCCGTGCTCGACGAAGGCAGCCTGGACCGGGTCGAGGACGCCGTCGCGGGCCAGCCCCTCGATCGTCTCGACCTCTCGCCCGTCGGCGTCCGCCGCCAGCACCAGGCACGAGCTGACCGGTGCGCCGTCAACGAGGACGAGGCAGCTCCCGCACTCGCCGACGCCGCAGCCCTCCTTGGTCCCCGTGAGCTGCAGCGGATCCCGAAGCAGCTCGAGGAGCGTCGTGTTCGGCTCGACCTCCAGGTCGTGCTGGGACCCGTTCACGGTCAGGGCCAGGGAGATCATCGGAGCTGCGCTCCCTGCCGCGCGACCGCGACGGCGTTGAGCAGTGTCCGCATGACCAGAACCCGGGTCAGCGACCGGCGGTAGGCGGCGCTGGCGCGGACGTCCGAGATGGGGCGTGCCTCCGCGGCCGCGATCCGGGCTGCCTCGGCGAGGTTCTCCTCGGACGGCGGACGGCCGCGGAGCGCGGCCTCCGCCTCGCGGACGCGGAGCGGGGTGGGCGCGACGGACGCCAGCGCGATGCAGGCGTCGACGAGCTGGCCGGCCTCGCCCAGGACCACGCCGGCCGCGACGCCCACGAGGGCGATGTCCCAGCCACCGCCCCGCTTGCCCAGCTTGCGGAAGGCTGATCCCGCTCGCGGTGAAGGGTCGGGCAGGAACACGGCCGTGATGATCTCGCCGGCGACCAGGCACGTCGCCCCCGGCCCGAGGTGGAATGCCTCGATCGGCACGGAACGGCGTCCGGCGGGGCCCTCGATCTCGACGAGCGCCCCGTGCACGATGAGCGGCGGCGCCACATCCGAGGCCGGCGACCCCCGCCCGAGGTTGCCCCCGATCGTGGCGAGGTTGCGCACCGGCAGGGTCGCCAGGGACCGGGACGCCTGCCACAGGGCGGGGAAGCGCTCCCGGACGAGCGGCGATGCCTCGATCGCGCTCACCCGGGCCAGGGCGCCGATGCGCGTACCTCCCTCCACCGCCTCGATCCGGTCCAGGCCGGGGATCCGCTTCAGGTTGACGAGGGCATGGGGCCGCGCCCGGCCCAACTTCATGTCGATGAGCAGGTCCGTGCCGCCGGCGAGGAGTCGGGCCGACCCGTCGGCGGCAGCCAGCACCTGCACCGCCTCCGCGACCGAGGTCGGCAGGTGCAGGGTGAAGGGGCGGAGCCGGTTCACCCCGGGAGGGTCCCGGGGCCGTCGACGGTCATGCAGATCTGCCCTGGTGTGGCGTGGGGCACGGTCGCCGGCGCCGCCGGCGCCCCCCGATCATGGCCCGCTCCCGGCCCGGGCCCGGAAGTGCCGGACAGCCCCCTTTGCGTGTGACTTCACCCCTCGACGGTCACGACGACCCGCCGGATGCGCCGCACGCTCCAGGCTGGCACGACCTCGGACCAGCGGCATCTCGGACCGGGGGAATCTCTCCGACCCGAGACATCCCGCCGTCGCGCTACCCTGTGGCCATGCGGATCGCGACCTGGAACGTCAACTCGCTGAAGGCACGGCTCGAGAAGGTCGAGTGGTGGCTCGAGCGCGCCGCCCCCGACGTCCTGCTCATGCAGGAGACGAAGCTCTCCGACGACGACGCCCCGGTGCTCCCCTTTCGGATGGCGGGCTACGACCTCCTCCACCACGGCGAGGGGCGTTGGAACGGCGTGGCGATCGCGAGCCGCGTGGGGATCGAGGACGTGGTCACCAACTTCGGCGATGGGCCGGTCCGCAACGGCGCGCCGGGCGCCGCGCAGCAGGGCGAGGAGGACTTCGACCCGTTCGACGAGGCGCGCATGGTCAGCGCCGTCTGCGGCGGCGTCCGCCTGGTGAGCGTCTACGCACCGAACGGGCGCGTCGTGGACTCCCGGTGGTACGCGGGCAAGCTCCGCTGGTTCGAGCGGCTCGGGCGTTGGCTGGCCGAGACCCAGGACCCAGCCGCGCCGTTGCTCGTCGGCGGCGACTTCAACGTCGCCCCGGCCGACGAGGACGTCTGGAACGCCGCGGCCGCGCACGGGGGCACGCACGTGTCGGAGCCGGAGCGCGACGCCTTCCGGGGACTCCTTGCGTGGGGACTTACCGATACCTGGCGGGTGGCGAACCCTGCGCTCCGCCGCTTCACGTGGTGGGACTACCGGGCCGGCAACTTCCAGCGCAACGAGGGGATGCGGATCGACCACCTCCTCGCGACCGCGCCGGCCGCCGCGCGGGTCGTGGCCGTCGAGGTCGACCGCGAGGCCCGCAAGGGGACCCCGACGCCGTCCGACCACGCCCCGCTCGTCCTCGACCTCGACGAGCCGGGGAAGGCGTTCGACGCTGGATGGAGCGGCTCGGAGGAGCGATTCGCCGCCCGCCGCGCGGCCCGCAACGGGTGAGCCGGCGGCTCGGCGCCACGGCGCGTGCCACCGCGCGTATCGTCGCGCTCGCCGCCGGCCTGGTCGTGGCGGCGTGTGGCGGCGGGGCGACGGCATCGCCCGGCGACGACGTCGCGGCGGCGTTCGTCGACATCCTCACCGACCCGGAGCTCCACGCGAGCGTCGTCCAGCAGGCCACCTCGACCGCCGACATCGGCGGCGACGTGCTCGATTCCCGGACGACGATGACCGGCGACCTCGCGCTTCCCGACGCCAGGCTCCAGGTGGTGATCGAGGCCGAGGGTGTCGCGACTCGCCTCGGCGTCATCGTCGTGGGCGACCGGACGTTCGTCGACCTCGGCGAAGGCTGGCTCGAGTCGCCCCCGGGGTCGGTGGACGGAGCGGAGCTCGGCACCGCGTTCGCGGTCGTGTCGGACCCGAACGACCTCGCGCTTGCCGGCCAGGTCGTCGAGAACGGCGAGACCCTGTACCACCTCGTCGCGACGCGGGCGCTGCCGTACACCCCAGCCGGGTTCGGGGCCGCCGGGGCCGGCACGGGCACGATCGACGACCTCGACGCCTACGTCCTGGCCGACGGGACGCCGGTCCGGATCGAGTTCTCCTTCACGGCCCGGGGCGACGCGGGCGGTGCGACGACCACCGTGCTGGGAACCACGGAGATCCGCTTCACCGACGTCGGGGGCGAACAGGTGGTGGTCGCGCCGTCGCTCGCTCCGTCGCCCGTCGCGTCGCCGAGCCCGTCGCCCACCGCATCCGCCGCCCCGCAGGGATCCGCCGGCCCGACGCCTGTCACGCGCGGTGCCCGGGCCTCCGGAGCGGGTGCCTAGATCCGGATCATCTCCGCCACGTCGAGGACGAGGATCGTGGCACCCGCGTACGGGACGAGCGCCTCGCGCCAGTCGTGGAGTCGCTCCGTGAGGACG
Source organism: uncultured Chloroflexia bacterium (assembly GCA_963725875.1). Taxonomy (GTDB): domain Bacteria; phylum Chloroflexota; class Limnocylindria; order Limnocylindrales; family CSP1-4; genus CTSoil-043. The sequence continues at coordinate 709,249 of CAVRZZ010000003.1, forward strand.
AGCGGCACCTCCACCTCGCGGCTCCGACACGTCTCGTGGAGGATCGCGACGACGGCCGGCACGACGTCGTCCTCCACGGCCAGCATGAGCGTCACGTTCGGCGTCTCGAGGAAGCCGCCGGTCGAGCCGATCCGGGTGAACCGGTGCCCGGCGGCGCGCAGCAGGTCGGCCGCCCGGTCGGCGTCGGCGGGTTGCACGATCGCGACGAGGAGCTTCATGCGGAAACCCTACTCCAACTCGTCGGCCGGCGAGGGCGGGACGGGAACCGACACGATGGCTCCCGCGCGGGCACCGGCAGCCCGGGCGCGCCGTCGCTTCTCCTCGGCGCCCTCCACCTCCGTCCGCCAGCCGCGGACCGTCCGGACGCCGTCCATCGCGTAGCGGTCCGCGACCATCAGATCGAAGGCGTGGACCGAGGCCTCCTGGTTCGAGTACCGGCCCGCCGTCCAGCTGCGCGAGCGGGTACCCTGCTGCTGCATCTCGACGACGTGGTAGTCCTCCCGGTTCGTGATGTCCCAGAACTCCACGGCCCCGGACACGTCGACCGTGCCGAGGTCCGCCCCCTCCACGTAGAGATCGCAGTGGACGGTGGTGCGGTTCGGCCCGTCCGGCCAGGCCTGGTGGGTCAGCACGTAGTCGGGGTGGACCGAGATGATCAGGTTCGGCCACAGGATGTAGTAGAAGATCCGGCGCGCCTCGGTCTCGTCGCGGGCGTACAGGAGCGGCCGGCCGCCGCGCTTCCCATCCATCGACATCGTCTCGCAGCCGTCCGCGAACACCATCCAGCCGCCCTTCCACGGTCCGTCGGCCAGGAAGTCCTCGCCCTGGTCGTAGGGCGTCAGCTTGTTGAGGAGCGGGTGCACCGGGGGGCAGTGGTAGCACTCGCTGTAGTTCTCGGCCACGATCTTCCAGTTCGCCTCGACGTCGTACGTCAGCCGCGCGGCCCGCCGGAGGGTGCTCATGTCGCGCCCGAACCCGGCGTGGTGGTCGTGCCAGTCGCCCATGAAGGTGCGCAGGTCGGGCGTCGTCGCCTCGTCGGCGAGGCAGAGGAAGACGAACCCCTGCCAGGTCTCGGCCCGGATGGGGGCCAGGCCGTGCGTCTCGGGGCTGAAGTCATCGAGGTCGTCGGTGTGCCTGGCGCGCATGAGCCGCCCGTCGAGGTCGTAGATCCAGGCGTGGTACGGGCACTGGAAGCGGACGGCCTTGCCGCACTCCCGCTCCTCCACGGCGGTGCCCCGGTGACGGCAGACGTTGTAGAACGCACGGATGACCTCGTCGCGGCCGCGCACGAGGATGACGTTCTCACCGAAGACGTCGCGCAGAACGAAGCTCCCGGGCTCCGGCAGCTCCTCCGCCCGCGCGACGGCGATCCAGTCGCGGAAGAAGACGTGCTCGGTCTCCCACGCGAAGATTGATTCGTCGTGGTAGGCCCGGGCCGGGAGCAGGCGGGCTTTCCGGAACGGTGCTCGGATCGCTGCGATCTCCTCCGGCGTGAGCGGCGAGCGGGCAGGCAGGCGGCTGACGGTCAAGGGTGCTCCTCCTGTGAGGCGCCGATGGTAGCCGACGACGCCGCCGACCCGCCCGAGGGCCGATCAGGCTGAACGGGAGCACCTCCCGTGACCGGCGGCATCGTCGGGGGGCCGCAGGGAACGGCGGGTGACGGGCCGGCGCGGGCGACGGGGGGCCGAACGGGGCCTGGACGGCCGAGCGGCCCCGTCAGGGTGTCGGTTCGGCGCCCGGGTCGAGGGCTGGATCCGCGGTTGGCTCGGGGGTGGGATCCGCGCTCGGGTCCGGACTGGGCGTCGGCGTCGGGTCCGGGGACGGCGTCACCGCGGCGGTGGGCTCCGGCGTCGGGGTCGGAGTCACCGCCGGAGCCGGCCGCGGCGGCAGCCAGATCCCATTCGGGCGCGCCTTGGGGAAGTTCGCCCGGATCCAGCTGCGAGCGGCGGTGCGGTTGAGCACGTAGCCCGCTCCGTAGCGCCACGATGCGAAGGTGCTGGGTCCGAGGACCGTTCGACGCACCTTCGAGGTATCCGCCCGGGCAACGATCGCGAAGATCAGCGCGCGGTCGGCCAGAGGGAGGTCGGTCCTGTAGCAGCCGCGGGCCGCCGTCAGCATGCCGACCATGACCGCCGGCCCGAGCTTGCGCACCTTGGCGACGGCCGACACGACCAGCTGCTGCTGCCGGCGCGCCCGCGCGTAGTCGCTGTCCGCCTTGCGGGTCCGAGCGAAGATGAGCGCGTTGGAGGCGCTGAGATGATGCCGCCCCGCGCTGAGGCCCCAGCCCCGCTTCCGCGGCGTCACCCAGTAGGAGCGATCGTAGAACCGCTTGGCAACCGTGACGTCGAGGCCGCCGACGCTGCTTACCAGCCGGCGGAAGGCCTGGAAGCCGACGATCACGTATGCGTCGATCTCGATTCCGAGCGCCCGCCCGACGATCAGGCGCAGGGAGGTGCCCGGGGTGCGCGTCGTTCGCGCCAGGCTCTGGTAGATCGCGTTGACCTTGCCCGCATACCGCCGGGTCGAGGAGAGCGGGAACTGGACGATGTCGCGCGGGATCGAGACGATCGCCGCCCGCCGGGTGACGGGATCCACTGACGCAACCATGATTGCGTCCGTTCGCCCCCCGAGGGCAGTGCCGCGCGCGTCGGCGCCGAGCAGAAGCACGGTGAAACGACCGTCCTTCCCCAGGACGCGCCGCGCCGCGGCAGAATCCATCGCGGCGGGGTCGAACTCGCCGGCGATCGTGGCACCCGCGATGGCGATCGCGCCGTCGACCAGCCGCCCCGTGGTGTCCGCAAGGGAGGCGGGGTCGTCGAGCACGCGGGCCAGCGTGGAAATGGCCGGGGCCACCGCGGCGGCGACGGGCGAGCCGGGCGCGAACGTGGCCGAACCGCCGATTCCGACGACCAACGCAAGGGCCATGACGATCGACTTCGTGCGCATGGCCGAAGGCTGCACCTGGTCCCGGCCGTCCGGCACCGACCGAACGTCACACGGCCCCGAGTACTCCCGTCCGGCCCACTGCCCCGCTTCGGTCGCCGGGCGCTCTCCGGCTGGCGGCGACGATCACCCTGCGGGTGGCGCTTCCTTCGCCGGGCGCGTGCCCATCGTCGAGGCCGTCATTCCAGCGTTACCGTCTCGTGCCAGCGGGGGACGTGGACCACGTAGCCGAGCGCGGCGACCTTGGGTTCGAGCTCAGCCTGCGGGCCCGGGTCGCCGTGGACCAGGAAGACGCGTCGCGGGTAGCCGGGAGCGCCGGGACGCTTCCCGGCGGCGAAGCCCGCCAGCCAGTCGAGCAGCCCCGGCTCGTCCGCATGGGCCGAGAACCCCCCCACCGAGCGGACCTGGCAGCGAACCTCGCGGACCGCGCCGTCGAGCTTCACCGTCCTGGCGCCCTCCTGGAGGCGCCTCCCGAGGGTCCCCACGCCCTGGTAGCCGACGAACAGGATCACGGCGCGCCGGTCGTCGATCAGCTCGCGAAGGTGGCCCAGCACGCGCCCGCCGGTGAGCATCCCGTTCGAGGCGATGATCATGTACGGCCGCGGCGCCCGGGCGATCGCCCGCGACTCGTCGGCCGTTTTCACGATCCGCTGGAGCGCGTAGTCGAGGGGCGTGTCGCCCGCGTCGAACAGCTTGCGCGTCTGCTCGTCGTAGTACTCGGTGTGGGAGCGGTAGATCGAGGTCGCCTCGCGCGCCATCGGCGAGTCGAGGTAGAGCGGGAGAGGGGGGACCAGGCCCGCCGACACCAGGCGGTCGAGCTCCCAGATCAGCTCCTGGGTGCGCCCGATCGCGAAGGACGGGACGAGCAGGACGCCATCGTGCTCGGCGACCAGACGGACGACCTCGGCGAGAACCCGACGCGACTCGGCGGCCGGCTCGTGCTCACGGCCGCCGTAGGTCGACTCGCACAGGACGTAGTCGGCGTCGCTCATGCGGGTGGGGTCGCGGATGATCGGCGTGTCGCGCTGGCCGAGGTCGCCCGAGAAGACGATCACCCGCTCGGGTCCGCCCGGCTCGTCGACGACGCGCAGCCGGATGATCGCGGAGCCCAGGATGTGGCCGGCGTCGAGGAACGTGGCGTGGATGCCGGGCGCCACTTCCTCCTCGGCGTCGTAGCCGATCGGGCGGAAGCGGCGCAGTGCCGCGACGGCGTCGTCCTCGGTGTAGAGGGGCTCGTCCGGGTCGATGTGGAGCTCGGCCGCCTCGGGAGCTGCCCCCGGCGGGGTTCCCGGCTCGAGCGCGGGCTCCGGGGTTGGCTCGGGCGCACGTTCGGCCGTCGCCGGCGGGGCACCCGCGGCAGACGCGGCGGGATGTGCCCGGACCAGGTGCTCGCCCGGGAGCTCGCGCGGGACGCCCGGCAGGGCGCGCCGGTCCCACGTTCCGTCGCCGGCCTCGCCGGGGTCGCGGCCGTCGGGAGCAGCCTGCTCGCCCAGGGCACCGGGGGCGCCCCGCGGCCGGCCCTCATCTCGGTCGAGTCCGCCGGCGCCGGTCTGGTCGATGGCGTCACCCGCCTCGGCCGCGTCGATCGCCGCCTCGAGACGCCGAAGGTCCCGGTCATCCTCCGCCGCGGCCTTGTCCGGGTTGCGCCGCTCCCAGCGAGCCTCGCGCTTCGCGAACTCCTCCTGGAGCCGCCCGGAGTCCGTCAGCACCAGCCGCGCCAGCTCGATCGTGCCGGCGGTCGCCCGGACCGGCCCGCGGAAACCCTCGCGCACGACCACCGGGATCAGCCCGCAGTGGTCGAGGTGGGCGTGGGTGAGAAGGATCGCGTCGAGGTCCGCCGGCTTGTACCCGAGCGGGACACGGTTGCGGATCGACTCGTTCGCGCCGCCCTGGAACATCCCGCAGTCGACGAGAATCCGGGACTGCCGGGTCTCCAGGAGGAACTGGCTGCCGGTCACCGTCGTTGCCGCGCCGAGGAAGGTCAGGTCCATGGCGTCATGGTGCCACGCGCGGGGCACCCGGCGATCGGCCGGTATGCACCCCGCCGGGCGATCCGCCGGCGACCTGGATCAGGATGCAACGTGCGCCGCTACCATCGCGCGATGCGCGCACGGTGCGTGCGCCGCTACATCGCGCGATGCGCGCACGGTGGTTCGGTCGATCGCTGCTGCCACGCCTGCCCGGCCTGCTTGCCGGTCTCGTGCTGTTCGGCGTCGGGATCGCCCTGATGGCGGCCGCCGGCCTGGGCCTCGGGCCGTGGGAGGCATTCCACCAGGGGATCGCGAACCGGACCGGGCTCCCGCTCGGAACCGTCAGCATCCTCGTGGGGATCCCCGTCCTCGCGCTCTGGTGGCCCCTCGGCGAGCGGCCGGGCATCGGCAGATCCTGAACATCGATCCAGGGGATCGCGAACCGGACCGGGCTCCCGCTCGGAACCGTCAGCATCCTCGTGGGGATCCCCGTCCTCGCGCTCTGGTGGCCCCTCGGCGAGCGGCCGGGCATCGGCACGATCCTGAACATCGCGCTCATCGGGACGGCGACCAACGTCGCGCTCCCGCTCCTGCCCCTTCCGACCGCCCCGGTCGCCCAGCTGGCGATGAGCGTCGGGGGAGTCCTCGTCATCGGCCTCGGGTCGGGGCTCTACCTCGCCGCCGACCTCGGCCCAGGCCCGCGCGACGGCCTGATGACCGGGCTCCATCGCCGCTTCGGCTGGTCGATCCGGCGCGCTCGGACGGCCATCGAGGTGACCGTCCTCGTGATCGGGTTCCTGCTCGGCGGCACGATCGGCCTGGGCACGGTCCTCTTCGCCTTCGGTATCGGGCCGATCATCCAGGGCTTCCTGCGCGTCTTGGACCGGGAGGGGCGGGTGTCGCGCCGGCGACGGCCTGACCTCGTCGAGGAGCTGGAGGCGCCCGGCACGGTGGGCGAGTAGGGCCGGCGCGTGCATCGCCGGCCCTTGCCCCCGGGCACGCACGGACCCCGGCGCTTGCGTCGCCGGCGCTTGCCCCGGGGCCCGCACGGCTCCCCGGCGCGCACCCCGCCCGGGTACGCCCTACGGCCGTGGGCGGTTGCGCCAGAGGAGGGCAGTCGCGACCAGCCCGACGACGCAGACGCCGACGAGCACGACGCTCAGGGCCAGGCCGACGAGGTTGCCGCCTTCCACGAGAACGCTGCTAGCCGTTCTGGCCGGGGTCGGCGGCGCCGGCGAGCGCCCGCTCGAAGGCCGCGAGCTCGGCCGCTCGGTCGATCCGCGGCCGCTGCTGGGCCGGGGTCGGCGCCTCCGTCTCGAGGCGCAGGAGGATCCCGTCGAGCTGCGCCAGCACGGCCGCGAACCGCACCCGCAGCGAGGCCGCCCCGGCCGCGGAGGTCCGCCCGGCGACGTCGAGCAGCCGAACCCGCTCCGCCAGCAGGCGCCGGGCCTCCTTGTCCGTCTCGATCCAGGAGGGGGCCACGCCGGCATTGCGGAGCACCGCGTTCCCCGCGGCAAGCTCGCTCGCGTAGGCGCCGTCCTGGGCCGGCAGCCGCTTCCCCTCCCAGTCGCCGGTGTCCCATTCGCCCCGCTCCTGCGCCTCGCGGATCAGGCGGTCGGCCAGCGACTCCCAGGTGGGCGCCGCGGCCCTCTCGCCGCTGCCGTCGCGGTGGATGGGGCTCATCGAAGATTGCTCATTCCCGGCTTCCCCCTTCGCGTGTCGCTTCGCCGTCGCCGCTTCGCCGCCGCTGCCGCTTCGCCGTGCCGGCCGCTACGCGATCCGGATCACGACGAGGGCGTCCACCGCCACCGCGGCGAACAGCACCGTCAGGTAGCTGATCGAGAACTTGTAGAGCCGGATGGCGCCGGCCGTCGTCCCCTCCACCGTGACGGTCCGGTTCAGCTTCGCCGCCTGCCACAGGAAGACGACCCCCATCACGACGGCGGCCACCAGGTAGATGAGCCCCATCCTTGCGACGGCGAAGAAGATAAGGCTGATCACGACCAGGAGGATCGTGTAGAGCAGGATCTGGCGCGTGGTCTCGGCCGAGCCCCGCACCACGGGGAGCATCGGCACCCCGGCCGCGGCGTAGTCCTTGGCGATCCGCATCGAGAGCGCCCAGAAGTGCGGCGGCGTCCAGTAGAAGACGATCGCAAACAGCAGCAGCGCCGGGACCTCGACGCGCCCCGTCACCGCCGCCCAGCCGATGACCGGCGGCAGCGCGCCGGCCGCCCCGCCGATGACGATGTTCTGGGTCGTCGTCCGCTTGAGCAGGATCGTGTACACGAAGACGTAGAACGCGATCGCGAGCAGGGTCAGGAAGGCCGCCACGAGGTTCACGAAGTACGCCAGCAGGGCGATCGCGATGACGCCGAGAATGATCCCGAAGACGACCGCCTGCTCGGGCTCCACCGAGTGGGCCGGCAGGGGCCGCCGGCGGGTGCGCGTCATGAGGATGTCGATGTCGCGGTCGAGGTACTGGTTGATGGCGTTGGCGCTGCCCGCCGCGAGCGTCCCGCCCACGAGCGTCCAGACGACCAGCCAGCCCCAGTCGACCCAGTCGACCTGCCCGGGGAGGTCGCGCGTCGCCAGCACCATGGCCGGGACCGTCGTGATGAGCAGCAGCTCGATGATCCGGGGCTTGGTGAGGGCGATGTAGGCCCGGATCGTGTCGGACCGGGTCGGCCCGGCCGCACCCCCGCCGTCCCGCGTCCCGCCCGCCGACTCGCCGCCCGCCGACTCGCCGCCCGCCGCGGCGCCGCCGGGTGCGACCGCGGAGGCATTCGTCGCGAGGGCCGCCGCGCGGGCCCCGTAGTAGCCGACGAACGTGGCGCCGATCGCGGCCACCCAGATGAAGGCGGCCAGCGCAACGTGGAGCGTCTGCGTCCACGGCGCCAGCTGCGTCCAGACCTGGAGAGCCCCCACCACCGCCTGGAGCGGGTAGAGCACGGCGGCGAGCGTGACGAGCGCGAACAGCGTTCGGCCCACCCGGCCGGCGCGCCGTGCGCGCCACGCCGCCACCCACGTCCCTGCCAGCACGACCCCCACCACGACGCCGACGTAGCGGTGGAGGGCGTGCGTGAAGGCCAGGGTGGCCGTCTCGCCCGGCATCTCGCCGAACGGCGGGACGATCGCGCCGCCCATGAGCGGCCAGTCGGGGAAGACGAGCGCCGCATCGGCAGCCGTGACGTTCGCACCAAAGATGAGCATGGCGAAGGTGGCGACGGCGGCGAAGGCGATGAGGATCGTGAGACGCTGGCTGTCGCCGCGAGCCGGAAGGCGCGCCGGATACCCCGCCCGGACGAGCAGGAACGCCAGCAGCCCGGCCACGGCCATCGCCGCGGCCAGGTGGGCCGTGACCGACGCCCCGGAGTTCCCCAGCCGGACGGTCTCGCGGCCGAGCCACGCCTGGAAGACGACGAGGGCGACCGCGCCCAGGGACGCCGCCACGAGGCTGGGGCGATCGCGGTGATCGACGAGGGCGAGGACCGCCACGCCGAGAACCATCACGCCGATGACCGCCGCGATGAGCCGGTGGATCCACTCGGCCCAGGCCTTGAACTCGAGCGGCGGGATGACCTGCCCGTAGCAGAACGGCCAGTCTGGGCATCCGAGGCCGGAGCCCGTGGCGCGCACGATCACGCCCACGATCACGAGAGCGAGCGTCATCGCCAGCGTCGCCGCGACGAGCTTCTGGAAGCGGGTCACCGAACCTCCGGGAGTCGCCGTCCCGGCAGCCGGGCCGCCGCGGGGCGCTCGGGTGCGCCGGCCGGAGACGCTCGGGACGAGCGCGCCGGATTGTACCGTGCCGCGCCGGATGACAGGTGCGCCGGCCGAGCCTCACGGGACCGCGCCGGATCGCGCCGGCTCATGGGCCGTACCGCGCCCGATCACGCCCGATCATGGGCCGGCGTGGAGATCCGCGTCCCGGCACGTTCCGAGGCTTCCCGCTAGCATCCCCGCGTGCCTTCCCTCGCGCGCGCGCCGCGCCGCCCGACGCCCTCGCCCCGCCCGACGCCCCTGGCCCGCCGGCCGTCTCGCCCGCGTCGACCAGTCGCGGGCCTACTGGCGCTGTCGCTCGCCGTGGTGCTGGCGGCCTGCACCGGTGCGGGAGGACCATCCGGGTCGGCGACTCCCGGGACGGCGAACCCCGCGGGCTCACCGACGGGCACCCCGTCCGCGTGCGAGACCGGCGTCTTCCCGGGCTGGCCGACGCCGGGCCAGGTCACCACGAGCGGAATCATCCCGGTCCTCGCCAGCTCGGAGAAGATCGCCGGCCAGGGTCGCCTTCTCTTCGTCCTGGTGGACGAGCAGAACCGTCCGATCGCCGACGAGACGCTCGAGGTCGAGATCGGCTTCTTCGACCTCTGCACCGACCCGGCGACGACGACGGAGGTCCTCACCCCGGCGTTCGAGTGGGGCATCGTCGGCCAGCGCGCCTTCTACGTCGTCACGCCGGAGCTGACCCAGCCGGGCCCGTGGGGGGCGGCAATCGCGGTCCGGGACCCTGCCACGGGGACCACCACGGGGGCCAAGCTCCAGTTCTCGGTCTCGGAGGGCGGCTTCGGCCCCCGCGTCGGCGACCCCGCGCCGGCCGTGCGGACGAAGACGCTGGCCGACGTCGGCGGGGACGTCCGCAGGGTCTCGACCGACCCCAACCCCGATCCGGCGTTCTACGAGACGTCGCTCGACGCGGCCCTCGCCGCCGACGAGCCGTTCCTCCTGGCCTTCATCACGCCGGCGTTCTGCACGAGCGCACAATGCGGCCCCACGATCGACGTCGTGAAGGCGGCCGTCAAGGAGGCACCGATCCGGGTCGTCGCCGTCGAGCCCTACGAGCTCGTCTACGAGGACGGCCGGCTGAAGCCGGTCCTCAAGGACGACAGCTTCGTGCCGGTCGAGGCGGCGAACGTGTACGGGATCCCGACGGAGCCCTGGATGTTCGTGGTCGACGGGAGCGGCACGATCACCAGCTCCTTCGAGGCCGTGGTCGGCGAGCAGGAGCTGGCCGAAGCGATCCGAGCCGTCACGAAGTAAGCCAGCGAGCCGCATCGGCTCGGGGCCGACGGTACCGCACCGACCCGGACCATCGCGTCCTGTGCCCGCGGCACCGATCGGCGCATGGTGCGGCTGCGCGTCCCACCCCGCCTTCTCGGAGCGCCCACGATGCCGCGCCTCACCTCGAAGGTCTTCGTCGACCTTGCCATCTGGATGACCGGGTTCGGGCTCCTCATCGGGCTCGTGTTCCCGCCGTTCTGCCTCATCCTGGGGCTGCCCGCGGACCGCATCCTGACGCCGCTCTTCTACGCCAGCACGCTGAGCGCCGGCCTCGTGGTGGGCGCGGTCAACTTCGCGCTGGCGCGCCTCGTCGTCGGACGCCGCCTGCGGCTGCTCGCAGACCGCATGAGCACGGTCGAGGAGCGCCTGGGGCAGGCCGTCTACACGCAGGACTGGAGCAGCTGCGACCCGGAAGCCTGCGCCCTGCCGGTCGACTCGTCCGACGAGGTCGGCGCGGCGGCCGGATCGTTCAACCGCCTGATCCGCACGCTGGCCCGGACTCATGCCGTCGAGGGCGCGATGCGCGACTTCAGCGGCGTCCTCTCGAGCGAGTTCGAGCTGGAGGGTCTCGGCGACGCCGCCCTCGACGGCCTGCTGCGCCACACGGGCGCCGACGCGGGCACGATCCTCATCGTCCGGGAGGACGCGGTCGAGCCGTTGGCGACGCACGGCCTGCGCACCACCGACGAGATCGGTGCCAACGACCACGTCCGACGGGCCCTGCGCACGGGGCGCGTCGAGCGGATGACGGTCGAGGCGCCCGGGACGGTCATCGACTCCCTCCTCGTGAGCCAGCCGGCACGCGAGATCATCGTGGCCCCGGTCATGTTCAAGAGCGTGGCGCTCGGAGCGATCGTGCTGGCGACGACCTCGGCCTTCGAGCCCGACGCCCTGCCGCTCATCGAGCAGTTCCGCGCCGACCTGGGGCTGGCCGTGAACAACGCGCTCGCCCACGACCGGCTGGAGCGGCTCGCGGCAGTGGACCCTCTCACCGACGCCTACAACCGGCGCTTCGGCATGGCCCGCCTGCAGGAGGAGTACTCGCGAGCGGTTCGGGCCGAGGGGCCGCTGGGTGTCCTGATGCTGGACCTCGACCACTTCAAGGCCGTCAACGACGTCTACGGCCACCTCGTTGGCGACCGCGTGCTCCGCGCCGTGGCCCGGGCCTGCCGGCGCGTGATTCGCGAGGGTGACGTGCTCGTCCGGTACGGCGGCGAGGAGTTCCTCGTCCTGCTCCCGGGCGCCGGCGCGGAAGACCTGGCCCAGATCGGCGAGCGCATCCGGCGGGCCGTCGCCGAGACCTCCGTCGTGGAGGGCGACCAGCGGATCGGGGTCACGGTGAGCCTCGGCGGCACGATCTACCGCGACAGCGGGGTCAGCTCGGCCGAGCAGCTGGTGGCGCAGGCGGACGAGGCGCTGTACGAGGCCAAGGCGGCGGGGCGCGATCGGCTGCTGGTGGCGTAGGCCTCACCCCGGGCTGGCGCGCGAGCCGGGCAGACGGCATACTCGCCACGCAGGAGGTGCACCCATGGGCGACAAGACCCCGAAGCGACCACCGAAGCCGAAGAAGCCCAAGCCGCCGAAGCCGGCCTGACGCGGCAACGGGACCCCTCGCACAGAGCTGGGGTGCGGTCCTGGGTCCTATCCGGGCGCGACGCCGCCGGCGGCAGCGCCTGCCCGGCGAGCCAGGCCTTGAGCATCCCGATGTGCAGGTCGGGGTCCTTGCGCTGCCAGCAGTGCCCGAGGCCGGGAGAGAACCACGCCTCGGCATGGGGTATGAGCTGAGTCAGCCCGCGTTGGACGGTCTGACCCTGCTCTCCTTCTCCCCAGCAACGAGGAGGGTCGGGCGCGGGGCGCCGATCGCTGCGAAGGTCGTGACGCATCCGCGACCCCCGCCGGAACGCCCGGCGGCCGGTGCGCTGGGCCGCGCCGACCGGCCTGATCGATGTCAGCCGGCGCCCGCGCCGGCGAGAGATGGCTCCGGAGTGGTCGCCGAGGCGGCGGGGACTGTTTCCTCGGTGATCGGCGCCGGCCGAGGGGCCTCGGAGCGCGTCCGGACCCGCGACCGCTCCTCGATCCAGGCGAGGACGTCGCGGGGGAGCTGCATGGTGGACTCGGCCCCCATGTCGCCCTTGCCCTCGTGGAGCTGCAGCGTGCAGTCCGGGATGAGGCGGGCGGTCTCCTCCAGGATCTCCCGCGCGTCGTACGCCTCGGCATCGGTCCCCAGCATCAGGTTGCGCACGAAGTCCGGGCGCGACCGGTCGGTGAAGAGACGATCCATGGCCACCGCGGAGACGCGGACGAGCGCAGGCGGGCGGAGGTCGGGGGCCGGGCTTGAGAGCATCTGGACCCAGTCCCCGCCGCCGTAGACCGTGCGCGTCCAGATCGCCTGCGTCGAGTGCTGCACGGCAGGCGGGCCCGCGTGCGCGGATGGTCCGAACCGGCTATGGCGTCGACCCGGGCGCGCGCTCAGCCTCCGCGGGGCTGGGCCGGGCGCCCGTCGGCAGACCGACGCGGAACACGACCAGGAGCAGGTAGAAGGCGTCCATCAGGAGGAAGAGCACCAGCGCGGCGAAGTAGAGGGCCGGCTCCTGGCCCGGGAGCACGCCGAGCATGACGAGCACGAGCGCGGCGGTCGCCGGCAGCCAGATCAGCGCCCCGGCCAGCTCCACCTTCGCCCGCGCCCGCAGCGGCGCCCTCGCCGCCATGAACGCCCGCTGCTCGGCGCTGAGCCGCTCGGCCACCGCCATCCCACCCCAGACCAGCACCAGGGCGGCGACGCTGCACGCCAGCCACAGCCCGTGACCGTCCACGCCGAGCCGGCCCAGGGCCACCGGGGCGAGCGACGAGGCCACGACCACGGTAGCAAGCAACACGACGAAGCTGATCGACGCCACCTCGATGACATTCGCCGGGCCACCGCTCCGGACGGCGATGAGCGCCCCGAACCCGACGAACACGCCGGCGATCTCCGCCAGCGAAAGGAACAGCTCGGTGTCCTGCATGTCCCGTGGCCTCCGCACGTGGTGATCGGGGTCACGATGGGCGGGACATGGCCGGCCGTCGAGAGGCGAGCGGCCCCCGCTGCCCAGTGGAGTCGGTCGCGAAGGAGCCCCGGCCGCCCGTCGCCAAGCCGACCCAGGCCGACCGGGGCCGCTCTGCGCCGGATCAGGCGCTCGGGCCTCCCGTCGCACTCAGCGAGGCCGGGTCGCGCACCGTCTGCGGGCGTCTCTGCGAGACCACGAGGTCGAGCAGGGTGAAGGCTCCCGCGAACAGGACGAGGGCGACCGCCGACATGTAGAGCGCCTGCTCCTGAGCCCCGAAGACGCCGAGCACCACGAGCGCGAAGGCGAGGACGGCGAGCATCGTGGGCAGCCAGAAGAGGATCAACGCCTGCACCACCATCACCACCCGTGGCGTGGTGCCAAAGACGTCCGCAAGCTCAGCCCGGTTCTCGGGTGTCCGCCCGTACACGACAAAATTCACCACGAGGAAGGCGAGGGCGAGGAGGCTGCACACCAGCCACAGCTCGTGGGCGGTAACGCCGTAGCCGCCGATGATGATCGGCGCCAGGGCGACGATCACCACCCAGATCCCCGTCTGCACCACCCAGCGGATGCTGTTGATCTCGCCCACTTCCATCGCGGCGCCGCTCCGGAAACTGATGAGCGCCCCGAACCCGACGAACACGCCGGCGATCTCCGCCAGCGAGAGGAACACCTCGGTGTCCTGCATTTCCCGGCACCTCCCACGCGTGTCGCGGCCCGTGCGCGCACGCGGGGAGTGTCGGCCGCTCGTGTCTCGCTGGCCAGTGGCGTCCGTCGTGAAGGTGCTCCGGTCGCCCGTCCCGCAGCCGGCTGGGTTGCCCGCGTCATCAGCCGGTCCAGCCCTGCAATTTCGTCGTCGGCCGCCTCATGCGCCGGCGGGGCGTCTCGGCGCGTAGACGAGGCCCAGGAGACTCCACCCGGCGCCCAGCAGGATCAACACGACGACCGTGAAGTAGAGCGCCGCCTCGAGGTCGGGGGCCAGGCCCAGCACGATGACGATCGGAGCGAGAAACGAGACCATCATGTAGAGCAGGTAGACCGCGCCTTGGACTGCCTCGACTGCCCGGAGCCCGCCCGTGCGCGCCGGGGCCGTCGATGTCGCCCAGCTCTCCCTGAACTCGGGCGTCCGGGCGCTGACGGCGACCAAGACGAGCAGGCTGAGCAGGACCACGGCACTGCTCAGCGCCCAGACCTGGTGCGCGGTCGGGCCATAGCGCGCCAGGGCCACCGGGGCGATGGCAGCGATGACGGCCATCATCCCCATGCTCACCACGACGCGCATCGGTGCGACCTCCAGCGCCCCGCTCGGGCCGCTGCTCCGGACGGCGATGAGCGCTCCGAACCCGACGAACACGCCGGCGATCCCCGCCAGCCCGATGAACAGATCGGCGTCCTGCATCTAGGGCTCCTCGCACGCTTGGTCGGCCTGGCCCGACACGTTTGACGCGCCTCCGTCAGCCCGCGCCTGTGCCGGCGGGCGCGGCGTCACTCCCGCGCCACGGCATCCGCCGCGTCCCCGATGCGCGGCGCCCCGAACGCTGAGAACCCGACGCGGAAGACGGCCATGAGCAGGATCAGCGCAGCAAGGAGCAGGAACAGCGCTGCCGCGAGGAAGTAGAGCGCCCCCTCCTGCTCCGGGAGCACGCCGAGGATCACGAGCACGAGCGCCACGGTCGCGGGGATCCAGGTGACGACCCCGGCGGCCAGCTCCCCCTTCCAGCGCCTCCGCATCGGCGCCGCGGCCATGAAGGCTCGCCGCTCCCTCGACGCGCGCACGACCACCTCGTCACCCGCGTAGAACACCAGCAGGGCGATCACGCTGCAGGCAAGCCAGAGCGCGTGGCCGGTCACGCCGAAGCCGCTGACGGCGACGGGCGCGAGCGCGATGATCACCACCGCGATCGCGACCCATACCACCATGCCGATCACCATCACGTCGATGGTGTCGCTGGGGCCGTTGCTTCGCAGGGCGATGAGGGCCCCGAACCCGACGAACACGCCGGCGATCTCCGCCAGCGACAGGAACAGCTCGGTGTCCTGCATGTCCCGTCTCCTCCCGCGAGCCGCCGCTGGCTCGGCGCGGTCCCGGCGGCCGGGGCATGGGCCGCGCGTCGGAGCCTCCCGTTCACGGTCACGATGCGCCGATCGCGGAGTGGTGTCGAGGGGCGACCGGCCCGAGGCCGCGAGGCGCAGGCGCATCTCCTGCCCGCGAGCGGCGCCGGTCAGCCCGCGGCCGTCCCCGTGCTCCCCGGCGCGTACAGCGGCGTCCCGTCGGCGCAGCGCGGGCACGTCTCGGGGCCCGGCTCGAACGTCGGGATCTCGAGTTGCCACAGCCCCTGGGCCGGGTAGCGCCGGCCCGTCGTCGGCGAGACCAGAACGGCGGTGCCGCCGGAGCGGTCGGCCATGACGAAGCAGGCGACGATCTCGCCGCCGGCCGCCTCGACCGCCGGCACCATCGCCAGGAGGGACCCGCCGGTCGTGAGGATGTCGTCGACGAGGAGGACCCGCTCGCCGGGCTCGATCCGGAAGCCACGCCGGAACTCGCGGTGCGTCGAGCCGTCGGCGTCGCGGACCTCCTCGGCAAAGATCCCGCGGACGCCGAGCTGGCGGGCCGTCTCGAAGGCGAGGACGATGCCGCCGGTGGTCGGCCCGGCGACGACGTCGACGAGCGGAGTGGCGTCCTTCCGTCGCGCCGCGCCCGCCCAGAAGGCGCAGAGCTCGCTCGTCACGGCTGGATCCTGGAGGAGCAGGAACTTCTCCAGGTAGCGCTCGCTGTGGAGGCCGGACTTCAGGAGGAAGTGGCCGTCCTTGAGCGCCCCGGCACGCCGGAACAGTGCCTCGGTGCGCTCGGCGACCGCGGCACGAGCGGCCATCTCCAGGGCAGGCCGGATCGTGGTCATGCCCGAGATTCTACGTGTGGAACCCGCCGGGCGTGGCGCTGGCGACTCAGTGCCATGCGGCAAGCGAGCGCAGGTGACTCAGCGCCACGCGGCAAGCGAGCGCGGGCGGGCGTAGGCCTGGCGGAAGAAGCCGAGCAGCGGCTCGCCGGTCGACTGGGCGAGCCGGACACCGCCCGAGCCGGCAGGCCCCGGACCCTCCACCACGATTGCCCGGAGCTCGACGTCGTCGCGCCCCGGGTGGTTCGGGTCGTAGATCCGGATCCCGAACCCGCCGGCGTCCTCGTCGTAGGCGTAGGCCAGCACCTGGTGGTTCCGGGTCAGGTCCCGCGGGGAGCTGCTCGCCGTGCGGATCAGCCCCAGGATCGGAGCGTGGCCGACATCGATCTCGGCGCGGATCCTCGGCCACTCGTCGCGGATCGCCACGACCCCGACGGGCTCTCGGCGCAGGAGGCCCGAGAGGAATGTCGGCGGGTCGGGGCGCCACGCCTGGAGGTTGAAGAAGCGGAGTGGCGTCTGGAGCCAGTCGAGCGACTCCACCTGGCGCCGGACGATGGCCCGGAACCGAGGGCTCCCGTTGGGGGGCGGCTCGGTGTCGGCGGGCGGGAGGATCCCGGCCTCGAACAGGTCGCGGATGGTGGAAACCATGCCGCCGCAGAGCCCGGTCGACGCATCGCCGATCCCGAGGATGCGCGGATCGAGCGGACCGAAGGTGACGGTGGGCCCGGACGGCCAGCGGTTGGCGAACCGGAAGCCGTGGACGCTCGGAAGGAAGCCGGGGACGCTGGCGCTGGCCATGGCGCCAGCGTACGTCGCGGGCGCAAGACCCGCCGCCGCGGCTACCCCAGCAGCCACAGGAGGGCCACGGCCCACAGCCCCGTCGCCACCGACTGGACGATCCAGAAGCTCCGGTGCCGGGTCTTGTGGCGCATCCCGAGGAAGACGAGCCAGGCCCCGCCGACGCCACCGGCGAGGCACAGGATCCAGAGGGTCCGCTCCCGGACGCGGCGCCGGCCGCGGGGCGCCGCCACCTTGTCGTAGGCATACGCGGCTGCGGTGACCACGTTGATGACGACAAGCCAGAGCAGGACCGCCGACAGCGGGCTCACGGGACGTCCTCCGGGGTGGCGTCGACGGCGGTCGCGATCGACAGGTCGGCGGGATCGCCGGCCGGGGCTCCCGGGCCGCCGGGCAGCCCGCCCGGGCCGCCGGGTCCTGCCGGGTCCGCGGCCGGCGTGCCCGGGCCGCGGTAGAGCGAGGGATCGAACCGGTTCGGCGGCGGCGGGCGGTGAAAGACCGCGGGATCGGTCGCCGCCTCGGAGAGCTCGCGGGCGCCCGGCGCGCGCGAGCCGCCGCACCGATAGCAGGTCACGATCGTCGAGGGGTTGACCGAGCTGCAGGCGGGACAGGCCCACGGGCCAGCGTCCTCCGGCATCCCGGCCCGCCGGCGGCTCCAGCGCGCGACGTACGGCAGGTAGCGCCGCTCGAGGCGCGTCGAGACGAACCGGGCGGCGACCCAGACCGCCGCGACGACGCAGACGCCGACGGCAACCGCCAGTGCGACCCACAGGAGGCCGATCAGCGCCCCGAAGAAGTCGAGCGCGTCGACGCTCACCGCCGCCTCTCCGCTACGGCCGGTACTCCGCGCCCTTTGCCGACGCGGGTGCCGGCCGCCGCGGGAGCGCCGTCCCGATCAGCGGCTGGTACGAGGACAGGCCGCGGCTGGCGCACTCCTGTCCCAGCTCGTCGACGAGGCGAACGGGCAGCGTCGGGTCGGCGAAGATCGCCGTCCCGACCTGGACCGCCACCGCCCCGGCCGCGAGGTAGTCGAGCACGTCGTCGATGCCCGTCACCCCGCCGATCGCGATCACCGGGATGTCGACCACCTGGGCGACCTCGTAGACGATCCGCAGCGCGACGGGCTTGATTGCCGGCCCGGAGAGCCCACCATACGTGTTGCCGAGGAGCGGCCCCGTCCGGTCGGGGCGCAGCGCCATGCCGGACAGGGTGTTCACCGCGGAGAGGGCATCCGCTCCCGCGTCGGCGATCGCGGTTGCGATCGGGCGGATGTCGGCGACGTTCGGCGAGAGCTTGACGATGAGCGGCAGGTCGGTCGCCCGGCGGACGGCCCGCGTCACCGCGGCTGCTGCATCCTGGTCGATGGCGAACTGCAGGCCGCCCCGGCCGACGTTCGGGCAGCTGATGTTGAGCTCGACCCCGGCGATCCCCGGCACGAGGTCGAGCCGGCGCACGACGCCGACGTAGTCCTCGATCGAATCGCCGGCGACGTTGACGATCACCGGCACCTTCCACGTCGCCCACAGCGGCGCGTAGCGGTCCAGCACCGCGTCGATGCCGGGGTTCTGGAGGCCGATCGAGTTCAGCATCCCGCCCGGCGTCTCGGTCACCCGCGGCGGCCGGTTGCCCGACCGGGGCTTGAGCGTCGTCCCCTTGCAGCAGATCGCGCCGATCCGCTGGACGTCGACGACGTCGGCATACTCGACGCCGTAGCCGAAGGTCCCCGAGGCGACGAGGATCGGGTTGGCCAAGACCAGG
Source organism: uncultured Chloroflexia bacterium (assembly GCA_963725875.1). Lineage (GTDB taxonomy): Bacteria > Chloroflexota > Limnocylindria > Limnocylindrales > CSP1-4 > CTSoil-043. The sequence continues at coordinate 727,720 of CAVRZZ010000003.1, forward strand.
CCACGGCCCAGGTCGACCGAGAGGTCGACGGACGCCGGGTCGAAGCGACGCGCGGCGCCGGCGCCGCGCCCTCCCGGGGCCACCGGCGCGATGGCCGGGCTCCCGAGGGCCACGATCGGCGACGCGCCGCCGGATGTCCCGGCGCCCCGGCCGGAGGCCCCTGGGCCGGCGCGGCCGCCCGCGCCCCCGGGTGCGGTCCCGGGGCCCTTCGGGCGCGCCCCCTTCGGCTCGACGATGGCGCTCCGGAAGGCGCGCACGGTCGGCGTGCGCTTCGGCTTGGCTCCACCCTGCCCGGGCCCCTTGCCCTGCGTCACGACCCGCCGCTTCGGCTTCATCGCGATCCCCTCCCGTCCGCGGCGCGCACCACCCGGCGGCTCATCGCTTGTGCGTCCCCGCGCCGGCGGTGGCCTCCCAGTCGATCTCGTCGCTGGCGAAGACGGGCCCCTCGCGGCAGACGCGCTGCGGCCCATCGACGCCCCAGACGACGCAGCCGAGGCAGGCCCCCACGGCACAGCCCATGTTCTGCTCCATCGCCACCTGCAGGAAGGCCTTGCGACGAGCCTCCGGGGACCCGACGCGGACCGGCTTCCCCGCCCCGCGCTTGCGCCCGAGCGTGGCGACGCCGAGGCGGCCCTTGCGTCCCGCGGCGAGCCCCGAGAGCGTGCGCAGCATCGGCAGCGGCCCGCAGGCGAACGCCTGATCGGCCCACGCCTCGTACTCGACGACCAGGTCGGTCACGAAGCCGTGGTGGCCGACGCTGCCGTCGTCCGTGGCCACGACGTACTCGACCTCGTCGGGGAGCAGCGAGCTGGGGTAGACCTCGGAGGCGTCGCGGCAGCCGTAGAGGAGCGCGACCTGCCGCCCGTCGCGGATCGCCTCGTCGGCGAGCAGGCGCACGTCCGCGATCCCGAGGCCGCCGGCGATCAGCAGCAGGTGCCGGCTCCGCGCGTCGACCTGGAACCCCTGGCCCAGCGGGCCGAGCATGTCGAGGTGGTCGCCCGGTCGCAGGTGGGTCATCCAGGCGGTCCCCCGCCCCACCTCCCGGAAGTGGATCGAGATGACGCCGGCCGCCGGATCCGCGGTGTTGACCGTGAAGGGGCGCCGCAGGACCAGCCCGGACCAGTCGCCCGTGCGGACGTGGACGAACTGGCCCGCCCGCGTCCCGGAGGCGAGGGCCGGGGCGTGGTACTGCTGGAGCCACTGCCCGGGCAGGATCTGCCGGATCTCGAGGAGCTCGGCGTCGACCAGCTGCATCGGGCGGCCTTCGGGCGGTCGGGCAGGCTGCGGGCCGGCGCCGGGCGTGCGAGGGGGGCTCGGTCAGCGGGCCTTGTCGCCCTCGTCGTCGTCCGCGTCGTCGCCCTCGTCGCCCTCGTCGTCGTCCGCGTCGTCGAGCTCGGGCGCGACCGCCGGGTACGCCTCGGCGACCGCGTCGGCAATATCCCCGAAGACGTCGGTCGGGTCGTAGAACTCGACCAGCTCCTCGGGCGTGCCCAGCTTTCGCCACTCGCCCTCGGCGCCCTCCGGGACGACCTCCGCGACGATCCGGCCGGCACCCGTGAGGGTCAGCCGCTCGTCGTCGTCGTCGATGACGATCAGGTCCCCGAGGTGGCCGGCCAACCCGGCGACCGTCGCCTGGAACTGCTCCAGGAGATGCGCCTCCGAGATCTGGCTTCGCTCCTGGAACGTGAGCGCGATGTCGTAGAGCTGGTGCGCGGCGGTCTCGGGATCGGCGGCGTCGGTCGGCTGCGCCGCGGCCCACTCGTCGGCGGCGGCGGCGTAGACGTCCTGCTCGCGCGGCGGGATCGTCTCTTCGGGCGAGATGCCGGCCACGTTGAGGAGGTCGTCGGTTGCCGTCGGCTCCGGCTCGAGGCCCGCCGCCTCGCGCGCAGCCTCGGAGAAGGCCGCGTACACGTCGGACGGGTTGTAGAGCTCCACGAGCTCGGACGCGGACTCGATCACCTCGGTCTCGCTGATCCACTCGCCGGTCTCCTCGTCCTGGTAGCGGGTCCGGCTGCGGAAGGTGAGGTCGGGCGCGATCGAGAGGTAGTCGGGGTCGTCTTCGATGAGGGTGAGCCCGCCGATCTCTTCGATGCGGGCGGCATTGGCCTCGAGGAATCGATCCAGCTGCTCGCCGGCGCGGGCGAGGAAATCGGAGCGCTCGAGCGCCGCGTCGCGAGCGAGCTCACCGAGGAGGTCGGCACGGTTCACGTCCATGGCGGGCGGTTCCTTTCGTCCGAGGGGCGGGATGGGCGGCGGGTCGATGCGGTCGGGTGCAGCCGTGGCGGCTTCGAGCCGCCGGCCGCCGTCAGCCTCCCTCCTTGCCGAGGGTCTCGATGCCGAAGTACTTCAGGTCAGCTCCCATGCGCTCGCGCAGGAACATGGCGTGATGCCGCTCGAAGATCCATTCGCCGGCCCGATGACCCAGCGCCGCGGTCCCCGCGTCGGCCTCCAGCTTGTCGATCGTGGCGTAGTCGGGAAGCTCCAGGAGGATGACGTTGTCGTAGTCCCAGCCGTAGGCGACGTTGTACCAGCCGAGGAACTTGATCCCGAACTTCTCCTCGTACTCGCCGACCTGCCGCGGGAAGATCGTGCGCATGAAGAACTTGAAGAACGAGTCGCGGCCGCGTCGAACGTTGAAGAAGGTCGCGAGGACCGGCACCGGCGGGACCCCTCCTGGCGATGGCTGGCGATGCTGACCGCGACGCGCGGGCGACCGCGTGCCGACGCCCGGCATCGACCGGGCGCAGGACTATTGTCGCACGCCCGGGTCGGGCTCCTCCGGCTCCGGATCGCGGTCGCCGGCCGAGGCGCCGGCCGCGGGGGGTTCGGTGAGCACAGGCGCGGCGGCGGCGGCGGCGGCGTCCGGCCCGGCGGGCGCGTACCGCGGCGCGGCGTCCGGCGCGGCAGCGGCGTCCGGCGCGGCAGCGGCGTCCGGCGCGGCAGCGGCGTCCGGCGCGGCAGCGGCGTCCCCGCGCAGCTCGTCGCCCGGTCCTGCCGCTCCGCCCGAGCTCGACACGACCGCTGACAGGCCCGGTTCGCCGGTCGACGCGGGGCCGGCGGGCGTATCCGACGGCATCTCGGGCGACTCGGACGGCGCCGGGTCTCGACTCATCGACCCTCCGTCGGCAACCCGGTCCGGGACAGCTCCGGCAGCCGCGGCGCCCAAGGCCTCCTCGGACTCACCGGCCGCGCCGGCTCCATCGGGCCCAAGGGCTGCATCGGTCACGGCGGTCACGGCTGCCACGTCGGCCACGTCGGTCACGGGCTCGCGCAGCAGCTCAGGTGCGTCGCCGTGTGGCGCGGCAACCGTTTGCGCAACCCCGACCTCGACCCACGCCTCCCCGCCGACGGCGTGGGCAACCCGGTGAACGTCCTCCAGCTCACCGACCGTCTTCGTCGGGCTGGCGAGCGGTCGCCGCCTGCCGTGGGCGCGCCGGTCCGCGGCCACGAGCCGCAGGAGGAAGATCACCGTCTGCCCCGTCAGGAGGAGCAGGCCAATGACGACGAAGAGGAGGATCGCGAGGACCTCGTACGGCCACGCCAGGTTGATCCCGATCGGGATCAGGACGATGAAGAAGCCGAGCACGAACACCTGGAACCAGAAGCAGCCGAGACCGGGGCCGCGCTCCGGATCCAGCTCGGCGCCCTTGTACTCCGGACGATGAGGCCCGACGTCGGCCGACGATGAACGGCGGGCGCCGGACGGCGGGGTCGCGTCGGCCTGGTCCGGTTCCGGGGAAGGCATGGACGCCGGATCGGCCTGCGGCACGCCGTCGGACGTGGTCGGGTTCGGGATGTCGTCCGTCACTGGGGCCCTCGCGATGCCCGCGGCGGGGCGCTGGATCGTCCCTGTCACGATACGCCGAACGCGGCCCGGCGACTCGGCAGCCGGCAACGGGGTGCGGCCCGGTGCGCCGCCCGCGACTCGACGGCCGAGAGCCGATGGCTCGGTAGCAGGCGCCCGGCGTCCCCGTCACTCGGCGCGCCGCGCGGTCCGTCACGCGGTCGCGCTACCCTTCCGCAATGCCGCAGCCGGATCATCCATTGCGCCGACCCGACCCTCCGATGCGCGACCCGCTCGCAGCCGCCCGATGGCACCCCGAGCCCGAGCTCATCGCGTTCGGCGACGAGACTGCGGCGCGCGCCGCCCTGGAACGGCTGGGGGAGGAGACCTGGCGGGCCGCCCTCGACTACCTCTACGAGCACGGCGTCCGGCGCAGCGTCGCCCCGATCACGTACCCGGCACTTCGCGAGCAGCAGTTCGCCCCGAGCGGCGGCCGGCCTTCCCCCGCCCCCACCGACCCGACCCCCTCGACCGAGATCCTCGCCGAGTTCCGCGATCGGCTGGCGCCCTACCTCCTCAACGCCTACCACCCGGGGACGCTGAGCTACTTCACGCCGGCGCCCCTGCCGATGTCGATCGCCGGCGAGGTGCTCGCCCAGTGGGCCAACCAGGGGATCGACGTGTGGGCCTGTGGTCCGGCCGGCGCCTTCGTCGAGGAGGAGGTCATTCGCTGGCTGTGCGACCTCGTGGGCTACGCCGACGAGCGTCCCGCGCGCGGGGAGGAGCCCGGCACGGACGTGGGCGCCGCGCACGGAGGCGAGGACGGCGCCGCACCGCCCGAGAGCTTCGGCGTCCTCGCGTCCGGCGGGACCATGGCCAACATCATGGGCCTCCTCGTCGCCCGCGAGGTCCACCTCCCCCGGCGGCATGAGGTCGCCGATGCCGGCCTGTCACCGGCCGCGGCGCTCGACCCCGGCGCGATGGCCGCCGCCGGCCTGCGGGCATACCCGCCGCCGCCGCGCGGGGCCGCCCTCGAGGGGTGGCGCGTCTACGCCTCCGACCAGGCCCACTTCTCGATCGCAAAGGCGCTCGACGTCCTCGGGTTCCCTGAGGAAACCCTCGTCGTCGTCCCGTCCGACGAGCACTTCAGGCTGCGCGGCGAGGCGGTGAGGATGCGCGTCGAGGCCGACCTCGCGGCCGGCCTGCGACCCCTGGCCATCTCCGCCGTCGCCGGCACGACGAACACCGGGAGCGTCGACGCCACCGGGGAGCTCGCCGACGTCGCCGCCCTCCACGGGCTCTGGCTGCACGTCGACGCGGCCTACGGCGGCGCCGCGCTCCTCTCGCGTCGCGACGCTCGCCGCGTCCCCGACCTCGCGCGTGCCGACTCCATCACGATCGACCCGCACAAGTGGTTCTTCCAGGCCTACGACATCGGCGGGCTCCTCGTCCGGCGGCGGACCGACCTCGAGCAGACGTTCCACCGCCGGCCGGAGTATTACCGCACGGCGCACCACGAGCAGGATCCCCTCAACTGGTACGAGCTGTCCCTGGAGGGAACCCGCCGCTGGCGCGCCCTGAAGCTCTGGATGAGCTGGAAGCACCTCGGGACACCAGGCTTCGGGCGGCTCGTGGAGGCGAACGACGACCTCGCCGCCTACCTGGCCGAACGAATCGCGGCCGCCGACGACCTCGAGGCGATCCCCGACGGCCCGCCCGATCTCTCCGTGGTCTGCTTCCGGCACCTCCCGGGAGGCGCGTCGCGTGCCGCAGCGATCGACCGAGCCGCCCCGGGCGCCCTCGACCGCTACACCGACCGCCTCGCGTCGCTGCTCCAGCACTCCGGCGACGGCTGGCTCTCCACGACGGTGCTCCGCGGACGGACCTACCTGCGGGCGGGGATTGTGAACATCCTCAGCTCGCCCGACGCGGTGGATGCCATCCTCGACCGGCTGCGCGCTCTCGCGCCGGACGCCGCCCGGGAGGCCCGGCTGCCGGACATCGACTGACCGGCTCGACCGGTCGACGCCGATCGGCAGCTCCGACCGGGCGCGCGGAGCGGGGCACGTCGGCGTCGCCCGTCTCGCGAGCTTCCGCCGTGGACTTGAGCCGACCGACAGGCCGGACGGCCCTCGACGCGGCGACGCAACCGGGGGATGCTTCGACGACCGGAAGGAGCGCCGGGAGGCTCGCGTCGTGGAGGGCGCGGCCATGGGGGTCTCGATCGTCGCAAGCGCCCGCCGGGCGATGCCCGGTGGAGTTCGTGCGCGCTCCCTGGTGCGCTCCCTCGCTGTTGCCGCATTCTCGGCGGCGCTCGCGCTCGTCGCCCTCCCGACGGGGGCGTCCGCCGATCCACGCGTCCCGCCGCCGGCGTGCCCGCCCGACGTCTCCCTCCAGGGGGTCGAGCGGGCACCCGGCGGAGTGATCCTCCTCGGGGCGGTGACGTCGGTCACGCCCGAGGTCGGCCGCGTCCGGCTGGAGGTCTTGAGCTGGTACCACCGGGGCGTGATCCCGGGACTCGCAGCCGGCCAGCACCCTGCCGCGATCGACGTCATGCTCGGGCCGCGCCTCTCGGCGTCCGGCCGCGTGGCCGTCGCCCACCTGCCGCAGGTCGGGTCGCGGTTCCTGGTCGCGGGGACGTGGCCCGTGCCGACCCGCGGCGTGAGCGTCGCCTGCGGGATCTTCGCCAACACCGCCATGCCGGTCGGGGAGGCCTGGCTGGAGCGCGCCGACGCGATCTACGCGGCCGTGGCACCGTCGACGAGCCGGGGCACGTCGGCCGTCCCCCTCGACGCGCCGTGGTTCCTCCTCGGGATGGCCGCCGCCGCCGCGTTCCTCGTGGCGATGGTCCTCGGCGCGATGGCTGAGGCGCGCGAGCCGGCGCCGGCCGTCTGACCGAGGGGGACGCAGGCGCGCACCGCGGCTCCAGGTGCGCCCCGGCGCGTCCTGCTCAGAACGCCGGGTCGCGGTAGGCCAGGCGCCCCTCGGCGACCGTCACGAGGACGCGGCCCGGGAGCGCGCGCCCGAGGAGCGGCGAGCTCTTGCCGCGCGACAGCAGGCTGTCGGCCGTAACCGTCCATGTGTCGCCGGCATCGAAGACGACGAGGTCCGCGGCGGCGCCCTCGACCAGCCCGCGGCCGCCTCCGCGCCGCCCGGCGCGTCCGCCGAGCACCCGCGCGGGGCCCGTCGTGAGCACCTCGATCGCGCGCCCCAGAGTAAGGCGTTGCGCACCGACCGCGGCGAGCAGGACGCCCAGCGCCGTCTCGACCCCGCTGATCCCGTTCGCCGCCAGGCCGAACTCGGCCTCCTTGTCCACCTGCGTGTGCGGGGCATGGTCCGTGGCAACCGCGTCGGCCGTGCCGCCGACGAGCGCCGCCAGCACCGCGGCCGCGTCCCCGGCCGAGCGCAGCGGCGGGTTGACCTTGCACGCGGTCGCGTACGGGTGGGCCACCAGCGCGCCGTCGGCCCACGGGTCGCGCGCGGCGCCGTCCTCCCCGATCGCCTCCCAGGCCCAGCGACGCGCACCCGCCAGCCACTCGTCCGTGAAGCCCAGGTGGTGCGGGGTGACGTCGCAGGTCACGGGCAGACCGGCCACCCTGGCCCGGCGCACCGCGTCGAGCGCCCCGGCGGTGGAGAGGTGGGTGAGGTGGAGCCGCGCTTCCGGGGCGTCGGGCAGGACCGCACCGAGCACGGCGATGGCCCGCTCCGCCGCCACGACCTCGCCGGCGACCGGCCAGCCCTTGAGCCCGAGCACCGTTGCCACGTAGCCCTCGTTGGCCTCGGCACCGGCGGTGAGGACGCGGTCCTCGGGGTGCTCGAACAGCGGGACGCCGAGCATCCCCGCGTACAGGAGGGCGTTCCGCAGGATGAGCGGGCCCTGCACCGGCGAGCCGTCGTCGGAGAAGCCGACCGCGCCGGCATCCGCCAGCTCGCCGAGGGCCGCCAGCCGCTCCCCTCCCCGCCCGACGGTGACCGCCCCGTGGAGGAGCAGCTCCACGGGCGAGCCGGAGGCGGTCGCGGCACCTTGCACCCGGGCGAAGACCCCGGGCTCGTCGGCCGCGGGCGTCGTGTTGGGCATGGCGCAGACGGTCGTGAAGCCCCCGTGCGCGGCGGCGGCGAGGCCCGACGCCACCGTCTCCGCGTCCTCGTTGCCCGGCTCGCGGAGGTGGACGTGAAGGTCGAGGAGCCCGGGGGCGACCACGACGCCGTCCGGCCCGATCCCCTTCGCGTCGGCGCCCTCCAGCCAGGTGACGGCCTCCAGGATGCCGTCCCGGACGACGATCTCGCCCGGGCCCTCGCGCCCCGCGACCGGGTCGACCAGCCACGCCCGGCTGATCTCCAGCAGCTCCACCCGTTCGCCGACGCGCATCCCGACCGCCTCCGCGGCACCGTCGCCCGAACCCATCGCCTCAGCCACCGATCGAGCCCTCCGGTGCCGCGCCGTGGACGCCCGCGAGGAGGTACAGCAGCGCCATGCGCACCGCGACCCCGTTGGTCACCTGCTCCGTGATCACGCTCCGGTCGAGGACCGCCACGTCGGGTGCGATCTCGACGCCCTCGTTCATCGGGCCCGGGTGCATCACCAGCGCGTCGGGCTGCGCCGCGGCCAGCCGCTCCCGCGTCAGCCCGAAGCGAGCGGCGTACTCCCGGAGCGACGGCAGCAGCCCGGCATCCATCCGCTCGCGCTGGAGCCGCAGCGCCATCACGACGTCGGCATCCGCCAGCGCGGCGTCGACGTCGGACGTGACCGTGAATCCGACGTGCCCGCCGGGTCCCCGCCCGTTGGCCCAGCACCCGGCCCAGGCATCGAAGCCGCGCAGGATCGGCGTGGGACCGCAGATCCAGAGGTCGGCGCCCATCGCGGTGAGGGTCCACACGTTGCTCCGAGCCACCCGCGAGTGGAGCACGTCGCCGAGGATCACGACCTTCTTCCCGCGCAGGTCGCCGAGGTGGGCCCGCATGGTGTACAGGTCGAGGAGCGCCTGGGACGGGTGAGCGTGCCAGCCGTCGCCCCCGTTGAGGACGCTGCCCGAGAAGACCTCGGCCGCGAGGTAGGGGGCGCCGGACGTGCCGTGGCGCATGACGATCATGTGGGCCCCCAGCGCCTCGATCGTGCGGATCGTGTCCACCAGGGACTCGCCCTTCGTCACCGATGAGGCGCTCGCCGCGATGTTCACGACGTCGGCCGAGAGGTTCTTGGCCGCCACCTCGAAGGAGACCCGGGTCCGGGTCGAGGCCTCGTAGAAGATGATCGTCACGTTGCGGCCGCGCAGGGCCGGCACCTTCGTGATGGGCCGGGCGAGGACCTCCTTCATGGCGTCGGTCGTCTTCATGACCAGGCCGATGTCGGCGGCCGAGAGCACGTCGACGTCGAGCAGATGCCGGTGGTGCCACGGGTGCTCCGTCGTCGGCTCGACGGGGACGGGCGTCGCGGGGGCGCTCACGCCTGGCCCTCGCGGCGCTCGATGCGGACGGCGTCCTCGCCGTCGGTCTCGGCCAGGTGCACCTTGACCAGCTCGTCGCGGGCGGTCGGCACATTCTTGCCGACGTGGTCGGCGCGGATCGGCAGCTCGCGGTGGCCCCGGTCGACGAGGACGGCGAGGCGGATCGCCCGTGGCCGCCCGAAGTCGACGAGGGCGTCCATCGCGGCGCGGATCGTCCGGCCCGTGAACAGGACGTCGTCGACGAGGACGACCGTCTTCGCGTTGAGGTCGACGGGGATCGCCGTCCCCTTGACGATCGGCTGCTGGGCGACGAGCGACAGGTCGTCGCGGTAGAACGTGATGTCGAGGGCGCCCACCGGGAGCGTCACGCCCTCGTGCTCGGCGATCGCGAGGCCGATCCGCTCGGCGAGGGGGACGCCCCGGCGCTGGATGCCGACGAGGACGAGACCCTCGGTCCCGGCCTGGCGCTCGACGATCTCGTGGGAGATGCGGACGATCGCCCGGCGGATCTCGTCCGCCGTCATGATCTGGCGACCGTCCATCAGGCGACCGGCCCGGCCCAGGGCCCGGTGCACCCGCCGCGACGTGGCACGTGCGTCCTCCTTCCCGGCCTCGCTGGACCGGTCGTTAAAGGGTCGCGCGCAGTCTACCGCGTGTCACGGGCGCGGGGGGGTCGCGCCGGCGACCAGGGTCTCGCCGGCGACGACGGTCGCGCGGGCGGGCGCGCGCCGGGTCAGTTGGCGACGACGACGGGCTCGTCGCCGCCGTTGGGCAGGCTGCGCAGCTGGCCGGCGGCATCGCCCCGCCAGGCGTACACCGTGACGAGACTGCCCTCGCCGTTGCGGCCGGGCGGCGTCGACCAGGCCAGCCGGTCGGCATCGAGCGAGAACCCGGGCAGCGCGGCAGCATCGGCGAGGACGACCGCGCCGAGCTTCCCGTTGTCATCGACGTCGACCAGCGCCAGTCGCCCGGTTCCCGGTTCGGCGGAGTCGGCGACCCAGACGCCGAGCCGGCGGCCGGCGGGATCGAACCGGACCTCCCAGTCGACGACCGACTCGCCGGCAGCCCGGCTCGGAAGCGGCCGGGACGCCGTGTCGCCGGCGCCGTCGAGAAGGGATCTCCAGCTGGCCGCCACGAGGCGACCCTGCGCCGGGATCCAGGCCTGCTGGGCGTCGCTCCAGGCCAGGGAGCCGGTCCAGTAGACGACCACCCGGTCCGTGGCGTCGATGACCGGCCGCCAGACGCCGTCTCGCGGGAGCTCCGTCGCGGTGCCAGCCGCGGGATCGAGGAGGTAGGAGCGGGCGACCACGGTGGACGGGTCGGCGCCGGCCGGTGGTGCGGCATTGGCGGTCCCGCCCTCCGCGGTCGCGACGACGCGGGCCGAGCTCGCGACGACCCGGCCGTCCACCCAGCCGGAGAAGACCGAGTTGTGGTCGTCGGTGAGCGCGACCGCCCGCTTCTCGCCGACGCGCCAGGCGAAGATGTCGGGGCCGTGCGACCCGTCGACCGGACGGGCGGAGAAGGCCACCCACAGGCCGTCGGGGCTGTAGGCCGGCGACGCGCCGACCAGCACGACCTTCTCCGCGATCTTGACCGCCACGGCCGGGGTGGGCGCCGGGGTGGCCGGCGGCATCGTCGGGAGCGGCGTGGCCGGCACCGGCGTGGCCTCGGGAGACGGCTCGGGGGTCTCGGCGGTCGTGTCCCCCCCGGCGACTCCCGACGTGGGCACGGGCGTCGCAACGGGCTCGCTCGGCGCGGCCGTCGGCGTGGCCTCGGGCGTCGGCTCCGGGCTGCCGGCCGGCTCCGTGGGCGACGGCGTCGCGAGCTCCGTGGGGATCGGAGAGGCGGGAACGTCCGACGGCGCGGGAGAGTCGGCCGGAGGAGAAGCCGGCTCCCCCGACGCCGCGGGCGTTTGGACAGGCTGGCTGGTTGGACCGGAAGACGCGCCGGGCTCCGGCGATGTGACGGGCTGCGCGAGATCGACCGCCACGGCGTACACGGAGTCCTGGCCGACGATCACAGCGGGGCTCCCGTCGCGGGAGAGGGTGATCGACGACGGCTTCATGTCGAGCGAGCCGACGGTCCGCGCGCTGCCGTCGAGCGTCCCGCAGCCCGTGGCATCGACCCCCGGGCAGACCTGGTCCACGTCCGCGCTCGAGATCACGTAGCTGCCATCCGCGGCCTTGGCCACCCAGGCCACGGTCTGGGCATCGACCGTGATGGGCGTGGCTGCCGGTGCCAGGCTCGCGAGGGCCGGGACCGCGGTGCCGGGCGGCGTTCCCGAAGGCGCTGCGAGCGGCCCGACGACGAGCGCCACGACGGCGACGGCGGCGAGGCCGGCGAAGGCAAGGCTGGGAGTGCGCGCGACGCGCGGTCGCCCCGTTGCGGAGCCGGGGGCAGCGCGGCCGGCACGGCGACGCGTGGCACGGCGGACCTCGTCGTCGAGGGCCAGCGAGACGCGAGCCCCCAGGTCTCGGGGCACCGACGGCGCGTCGGCCCGGAGGCCCTGCAGGAGCGTGGCGTCGGCCGCGAACGCGTCGGCGGTCGCAAGGCATGCGCCGCAGCCGGCGAGGTGCTCGTCGAGCCAGGCGGCGTCGGCCTCGTCGAGGGGGACCAGCAGCGACTCGGACACAAGCTCGCGCGCCCGCGCATGCGGGTCGTTGAGGCGATCCGGGTGACGGATGATGCGCTGCAGGCCGCTCATCGCCGGGTCCCGTGCGACGTGTCCGGCCGGCTTCCCCTCGCCGCCGCGGCCTCGCGCTCGGCGGTGGCGGCGACCTCGCGCTCGGCGCTTGCCGCATGCTCCTCGGCCAGGGCGCGCCGAAGGCTCTCGCGGGCGCGGGTGAGGAGCGCGCGCGCGGCCACGTGCGACGTGCCGAGCGCCGCCGCGAGCTCGAGCCCGGTCATCTCGTGGACCTCGGCCAGCAGAAGGGCGGAGCGCTGGCGCTCGGGGATCCGCTTGAGGGCGCGCTCCAGGTCGCCCGAGAGGCGCAGGTCCATCGCCGTGCGCTCCGCCGAGGGGACGGCACCGCGCGATTCGCCGGTCCACGGGACGAAGCGGATGATCTTCCGCCGCCGGATCTCGTCGAGGGCGACGCGGTGGGCGATCTGGTAGAGCCACGCCCGTGCCTTCGATGCGTCCTCCAGGTCCGCGTGAGCCCGGTAGGCCCGGATGAAGGCGTCCTGGGTCAGGTCGGCGGCCAGCTCCGGGTCGCGCAGCATCCGCACGAGGTAGGAGTAGATCTCGCCCTGGTGGCGGGCAAAGAGCTCCTCGATGAAGCCGCGCGCGGCGATGGGGTCGGCCGGGTGGGTCACGGCGCGCGCCGGCGCTGCGGGGCTCGCCGGCGTCTCGTCCGGCTCCGCGGGCGGGACGTCGCGACCCGGGATCACCGGGCGACCTCCCCAGCGGAGCGAGAGATCGGCGAGCACGAGTCCTCCGGGCTGGCGGCGCGGCGCGGGCAGATCCCACGCTCCGGCCCAAAGACGACGGGCGAGAGGGCCGTGTGACGCGTGCCGCCGAGGTTCGGGAAGCGTCTCACGGTCGCCCGCCCCGTCGTTCGGCACGTGGGTCCACCCGGTCCGCGTCCCCGTCCGGTCCCAGCCGGCGAACCAGCTGGTCTGCCGCCTCCTCGGGGCTCACCGAGTTCACCGGCAGCCCGGTCCCCAGCTCCAGCCCGGCGATCTCGCGGAGCCGCGGGTGGATCTCCCAGTGCCAGTGGTACGTGGTGTCGACCTGGGCCGCGACGGGCGCGGTGTGGAGGACCAGGTTGTACGGCGGCCCGCCCAGGTGGTCGAGGCGGCCGAGCACCTGCCGCAGCCCCTCGGCGGTCGACGCGATGTCGGCATCCGTCGCGCGCCCGAAGTCGGCCGCGTGCCGCCGCGGCACGATCCAGGCCTCGAACGGCGAGCGCGAGGCGAACGGCGCGAAGGCGATCGACGCGGCGTCCTCCCAGATGAAGCGGGTGCCGCGCTCCCGTTCGACGCGTACCGCCCGGCAGTAGGGGCACTCGCTCTCGCGGATGACGAACCGGGCCGCGCCGCCGATCTCCTCGGCGACCTCGTGGGGGATCTGGGGCAGGTCGTACAGGTCGAGACAGAGGTGGTTCGTCCGCGCGCCCGCCTGGCGGCCCCAGTTCTGGAGGACCTGGAGGTAGGCCGTCTGGCCCGATCGCTCGGCCTCGCGGAGGGCGTCGCGCGCGGCGGCCAGGAGCTCCGAGATCAGCTCGGTGCCGACCGAGTGCAGCGCCCGGTGCTCGCCGGGTGGGGCGACGATGGTCCGCCAGCTCCCTGCCGCCCGGGCCTGGGAGAGGGCGATCTGCGCGACGCTCTTCTCCAGCGCGCGCGCCTCGGCCTCGGTGCCGACGGTGCGGAACGCGAAGTCCTTCAGGATCCGCGTGCGGACCCCGTCGCCGGGGGGGATCCGGCAGTTGAAGCAGTCGCCGTGGTCGTCGACGGGCTCGGCGTGGGTGACGAACCGCTCGCGCTCGAACTCGCGGTCCACGAGGGTCGCCACCCACCAGCCGGTGATCGCGTCGCGGCGCAGCTCGAAGAGCCCGGCGGCCATCAGCGTCCCCCGCCGGGGGCACCGGCCGCGACCGGGGCGAGGCGGGCGACCAGGCGACCGAGCGCCAGGCGCTCCTCCCCGGCGTCCGCGGCCGGGGGCAGGTCGCCGGCCAGCTCGAAGCCCAGGCGCCGGGCGAGGGACGGGGCGAACGCGTGGGCCGCCCGCGCCACGCTCTCCGTCGTCGGCGCGGCGTCGGCGTCGGCGCGCGGGAGGCCGGCCCGCGCACGCTCGCGGTCGAGGGAGGTCGAGCGGAGGCCCGGCATGCCGCACGGGTCGATGAGATCGAAGTCGGCCAGGTTCGTGGTGACGTTGAGGGCGATGCCGTGGAAGCTGACACCACGGGCGACCCGGATCCCGAGCGCCCCGACCTTCCGGGGCAGCGGCGTGTCGGCGCCGACCCAGCATCCCGGGTGGCCGGGGCGCGCTCCGGCGACGACGCCGGCGGAGGCGCAGGTGTCGGCCATGGCGCCCTCGAGGGCCTCGACGAAGGGCCGGACGCCGAGGGGCCGCGATCCCGGTGGCCAGGGCCGCCCGCCGGACGGCCCGGGCCCGGGGCCCGGCGCCGCGAGCGTAACGATGGGGTACGCAACCAGCTGGCCCGGACCGTGGTAGGTGACCTCGCCCCCGCGCTCCACGCGGACGACCTCGATCCCCCGGCCGGCGAGCAGCCCGGGCAGGGCCAGCACGTGCGCCTCGCTGGCGTTGCGGCCGAGGGTGAGGACGGCGTCGTGCTCGAGGAGCAGCAGCTGGTCCTCGTCCAGGGTCCCGTCGGCGCGCGCGGCGGCGAGGGCCTGCTGCCAGGCCCACGCGTCGCGGTATGCGACCCGGCCCAGCCAGCGGGCGCGCAGGCGCCGGGGCGGCGGGTGCTCCTCCATCGTCACGCGCTCCACCTGCGCACGATACCAGCGCCGGCTGCACGGGCGGCCCACCGGCGCGCCGCGCGGGCTGGCCGTGCTCGGTCGGGCCGCGCGCGGCCGGCGGCATGCGGCCGGCTGATCGAGGACGGGCCTCGCGCGCTTTCAGGATTGCTTCAGCCGAGCGTGGCTGAATCTGCAACAGCTCGGATCCCTCCCCGAGCCACCACCGCCGGACGACCGCCCTCCTCCCGGTCACCCGGCAGCGAAACCGGACCCGCGCCGCCTTCTCCCTTTCTCGGGCGGCCCGGGTCCATTTCGCGTCCCGGGCACGCGGGTGGGGCGGGCCGGAGGCCCGCCCCACCCGGAGCGGCGATGCGCGAAACGCTGGCTACGGACCGACGATCCGGCGCTCCACCACCGGACCGACCGGCGAGTGGGCCGTGACGGATTCGATGGCGACCTGCAGCAGGTCGTCGCCGGGCTGGGCCACGTTCGTGCCCTGGGACAGCACCGTGTACCCGTCGCCACCGGTGAACATGAAGTCGTTGATGACCAGGCGGACGGTGTCGGCCGGGCCGATCGGGGTCGCCGGACCGGCGATCCCGCCCGGGGTCTTCCACATGCCGGTGACCACCGGGCTCGTCCCGTTGCAGGCGAACGTGACCTTGAGGCCGGAGATCTGCGGGAAGCGGCCCGTGGCGATCGCCGGGTTGCAGCTCGGCGAGAAGCCGTTCATGAACGCCTGCTCCAGCTGGGCCCCGGTGTAGGTCGCGATCACCGTCCGGTTGCCGAACGGCAGGACCGAGAACATCTCGCCCCACGTGATCTCGCAGGGCTGCTCGCCCGCCGTGGGCGGCGAGCAGTTGACGTCGGCACGCAGGCCGCCCGAGTTCGTGTACGCGGCGTCGGTGCCCGGGTACTTCTCGCGCATCGCGTCGGCGACGAGGTTGCCCATCGCCGACTCGAAGAGGCGGGTCGGGGCGCGCTTGATGTCGAACTGCTGGGTGCCGATGACCTTGTTGCGGAGGACCGCCGTCTTGGCGTTCGCGTCGTCGACGATCGCCTGCACGTCCGCCCGCTTCGCGACGCCGAGGTTCTTCGCCACCCGGGTGGCCCCGCCGGCCCAGGCGACGTCGCCGCCCTGGATCATCAGCTGGAGCACCGAGTAGCTGGCGCCGGCGTTGAGCCCCTCGGCGACGAGGATGTGGCCGCGCATCAGGTTGGAGACGCGGTGCGTGTGGCCGACGAGCATGACGTCGACCGTGGTGCCCTGCAGCTGGTCGGCGATGTCGAGAATCGGGCCTTCCCACGGGACGGCGGGCGTCGTCCCCACGGCGTTGCTGCCCAGCGCCGTCCCCTGGTGGATGACGACGACCTGGACCCTCACCCCGAGGGCCCGCAGGCGCTGCGACTCGGCCTTGATCCGCGGCCCCTCGTCGAGGAACCTGAGGCCCGCCGTCGAGCCGGCCGACACGAGCTCGGGCGTCTCCTCGAGCTCGGCGCCGATCACGCCGACCCGGACGCCGTTGACGGTGAAGACCTTCGAGGGCGTGACCCAGGAGGGCCGCTTGCCCGTGGTCGCGTCCACGATGTTGGTGGCGAGGAACGGGAAGCTGGCGCGCGCCTGCTGGGCGAGCAGGCGCGCGACGCCGTAGTCGAACTCGTGGTTGCCGTACGCGGTGGCGTCGAGGCCCCAGGCATTCTCGACGTCGATGGCGGGCATGTCCTCGAGCAGGCCGGAGTTCGCGGGCGAGGCGCCCACGTTGTCGCCGGAGGCGAGCAGCAGGCCCGGGCCCGGCAGCCCCGCGAAGTCCTCGTCGAACATCGTCGCAAGCTGGGCGGAGCCACCCACCGGGACGTTGATCGCGTTGTCGCCGGCCGTCGTCGTCTGCTCGAGCTGGCCGTGGAAGTCTGTGAGGCCGATGATCGAGACCGGCTTGTAGCGCTCGCCGCCGGAGACGACGTCGAGCAGCACCCGGCCCTGGCTGTGCTGGGGCTCGGGGATGCCGAGGAGGAAGGCGAGGGTCGGCGCGAGATCGATCGTGCGGGCCGTCACCCGGGACCGGGCAATGCCCTGCCCGCCGGCGAGGAAGGTGGCCCGCATGTTGACATTGGCGGCGAGGTCCTGCACGTCCGGCACGTAGCCGTGCTGGCCGAAGAAGTGCGACGGTGCGACGAGCGTCCCCGGCGTCTCGGCATCGAACTGGTATGGCGGGTACGAGAAGACGACGAGGTCTCCGGTACGGGTCGGGTGGGCCATGTCGGCGGTGGAGCCGGGGCCATTGGGGATGTAGCGCGATTCCGCCTTGGTGAACGCGCGGTCGATGACCTTCCAGCCCTCGGGGTTGCCGTCGCGCGTCCAGTCGTTGGGATCGGCAAGGGCGAGGAAGGCGGCCTTGACCTGGGCGACGGTGGCGGCCTCCTCAGCCGCCGGGACCTGCTGGAACGCGGCGTTGACTGGGTCGCGTCCGGCGAGGTTCAGGTAGACCTGGACGGTGCCGCCGGCCCAGCACGCCTTCGCCTTGCCGATCGTCTCGCCCGTGGCCGGACGGCAGTTGGACGTCTGGGGCTTGCTCAGCAGCCCCAGGTCGACGAGGACCTTGCTGGCATCGACGGCCAGGAACTGGGGGGCGAACCCGTGGTCCGAGGCGACGAAGGTGGTCGGGTCGCGGCCCACGAGCGAGCGGGCGAGCGCCAGGGTCGCGTCGGCGCCCTGGTAGGCCGTGCGGAGGAAGCCCTCGCGGGCGGCGACCCGCCCGTCGGCAACGCCGTTCAGGTCGACGTCGTCGTAGGCCGGGTTGGCGGCGCCGTTCGGGAGCGTCTTCGACACGAGCCCGAGGAACTGGTGCTGGAACTCGTCGGTCGTCGGGTACCCGGCGAGGAGCAGGTCGGGCCGGTAGGTCCGGGCGACGTACGTGAGCATCGGCGTGTGACCGGTCGACCAGTAGAGGCCCTGCTGGACATAGGTCTCCTCGCTGGTGATGCCGGCCTCGAGGATCGCGAAGTCGGCGGCCGTCGAGGTGGGGAACGTCCGCGCCAGGTACTCGTCGAAGGCGCCGGTGAAGCCCGGCTCGCCGGGCCACGTGGGCCAGCTGGCGATCGCGCGGCTGACCGACGTGTGGAACAGGCGCACCCGCGAGAGATCGGGCGTGAGCTCCTCGACCTTCAGCAGCATGCCGGCGGTCTTGCCGTCGAGCGCGCCGCCCGCCAGGGTGACCTTGACGTCGGCCCACTGGCCCTTCGCCAGCGTCCCGACGGCATCGCCCCCGCTCTTCGTCCGCGAGAAGAGCACCTTGTCGTAGTTGACGGTCGCGTCGTTCGTGCTGTCGAAGAGGTAGGCGTTGAGGCCGTACTTGTCGACGCCCGCGTCGAGCACGCGGAGGCGCATCTCCCTGGGCGTCGAGTAGCTCGTCGGGACGTTGGACCACCCGACGGCGTCCACCGGCGCCGCGCCGGGGAACGGCGCCTGGCCGGCGTAGCCGGCCGGATGGTCGAACTGGAGCCCGAAGCTGCCGATGAAGGTGGCGTCATCGAAGAGGACGTCGCCGGGCCCGCCGATGAAGTTGGTGGCGACCCCGCGGCCGGAGTGGAAGGTCTGGTAGTCGATCGTCGGACCGGCGATCGTCGCGTTGCGGCCCCCGGCCCACTCCACCTGGGCGACCTTGAGCCCGTCGCGCTCGGCGGCCTGGGCGATCGACTCGGCCTGCAGGACACCCGGGTCGAAGGCGGCTGTACGGCCGGTGAACGCGTCGCCGTTCCTGTGGAACGTGTTGTTCGTCGAGCCGGTCACGCCGGCCCACGCGCCGGTCGCCAGGCTGTACCAGCCGGCCCCGGTGTTGGGGGGCGCCTGCGTGAGGAGACCGCCGCCCGCGGCCTGGGTCCCGTTCCGCAGGAAGCGGGCCATCGTGGGCATCTGCCCCTTCGCGGCGTACGTCGCAACGAGGTCCTGGCGGAGGCCGTCTGCGACGAAGAAGACCGCCCGGTCGGTGTCACGGCGGCCGTCGGTGTCACGGCCGGCGATCGAGACAGCTCCGGCCCCGGCGGCCGAGCCGGGGAGGAGGCCGGCCAGCAGGGCAAGCAGGCCGAGCACGAGGGGCATGCGGGATGCGCGGGAATGGCGGGACGCCACGACGGAACCTCCTCCGGACCACTGGGCACTGCGGTTGCGGGGCGGTGAGACCGGCGCTCCGGCTGAGCGACCGGTGCTACCCGTGAGGTGGAACAGGCTAGCGCACCATCCGCGATGGTCAAGCCCTAAATGCGCATGTGCGCATTCCCGGGCCCGACGTCGGTCACCTGCGGCTCGGTGGCGCGGTCAGGGGACGGGGGGCGTGCCGCCTGCAGCCCGGTGGAGCGCGCGTCCCGCGAGGATTCGCACCGATCCCCGGAAGATCAGCCCGTGGACCGGGTAGAGGACGTACCAGTAGGCCAGGCCCGGGAGCCCCTTCGGCTCGAAGAAGGCGGTCTGGACCAGCCGGCTGCGCGCGCCGTCCGCGAGCGGCGTCACCTCGTACTGGAGCCAGGCCCGGCCGGGAACCTTCATCTCGGCCCGCAGGCGGAGGAGGTTCGGCCGGCGGACCTCCTCGACCCGCCAGAAGTCGAGCGCGTCGCCCACCCGCACGTGGTCCGGGTCCCGGCGCCCCAGGCGCATCCCGACGCCGCCGACGGCCCGGTCCATCAGGCCACGGATCCGCCACAGGAGGTTTGCGTAGGGCCAGCCGGCGTCGCCGCCCAGGCGCTCCACCTCGGCGAAGACCCGCTCCGGGGACGCGGCCACCACCCGCTGGCGACGCTCCACGATCATCCCCTCGCGGCTCGTCACGGACGAGAGGCTCGCCTTGTCGGGGGCGGCGAGGGCGTCGAACCAGGTCGACTCCACGTCGTGCCGGTCGGTCCGGTCGATCGCCCGCTGCAGCGCCTCCGCGTAGGGCAGCGGGGCCACGTCGAAGGCCGCGGCTGGGCCCGGGTGGTGAACGATCACCTCGTTTCTGAGGCCCTCGATCAGCGGCCGGGCGATCCCCGACGGGACCGGCGAGACCAGGCTCACCCAGTACGAGCTGAGCCGCGGCGTGAGGACCGGGACCGGGATCATGAGGCGGCGCAGGCCGCGCAGGCGGGCGTAGGTGCGCATCATGTCGCCGTAGGAGAGGACGTCCGGGCCGCCGACCTCGACGGTCCCCGTCACGTCCGGGTGGTCGAGCGCGCCGGCCAGGTAGTCGAGGATGTCGCGGATGCCGATCGGCTGGCAGCGGGTGCCGACCCAGCGCGGCGTGATCATGACCGGCAGGCGCTCGGTCAGGTGGCGCAGGATCTCGAACGACGCGCTGCCCGAGCCGATGATCACCGCCGCCCGGAACTCGGTCACGGCGACGCCGTGGGCCGCCAGCTCGGCGCCGGTCTCGTGGCGGCTCGCCAGGTGGTGGGACAGGTCGGCCGCGTCGTCGCCCAGACCGCCCAGGTAGACGATCCGCGCGACGCCGGCACGCTTCGCCGCTTGCGCGAAGTTGCGCGCGGCCCGGCGATCCCGCTCGGCGAACCCGTGCTCGCCGCCCCCCATCGAGTGGGCCAGGTAGTAGGCGACGTCCACGCCCTCGAGGACCTGCGGCAGGGTCGCCGGGTCGAGCAGGTCGGCGGCGACGACCTCCGCGTCCGGGAACCGCGCGGCGAGCGGTCGCGTGTCGCGGCTCGTGAGGACGAGGTGCTCCCCGCGGGCCCGCAGGAGCGCGGCGAGACGCCCACCGATGTACCCGCTGGCGCCGACGATGAGGATCCTCACAACCCAGTTTCGCACGCGGTCGGGGGGCGGATGTCGTCCGGCCGCAGATGCTGCTGAGGTCGCGCGCGATCCCGCGGGGCGCCTGCAGCGAAGAAGGGGCGACGGCCCTCAGGGCCGCCGACCGACATCCGCCATCGCGACTCGAGGCTCCGCATGCTCCCCCGCCTTCCGTCTGGCACGGCTCCCGGCCCAACGCCCGCCTGGCGCATCCGCTTCGACCGGCTCGACCGGCGCATCACGATCGCCCTGGCGACGGCCGCGATCCCGCTGCTGCGGATCGCCCTCGGCGTCGTCTTCCTGTGGTTCGGCGCCCTCAAGCTCTTCCCGGGCCTCAGCCCGGCGCAGGACCTGGCGGCGCGGACGATCGAGCAGCTCACCCTCGGGATCGTCCCGCCGGTGGTCGCCCTGCCCGTGCTGGCCGCGTGGGAGGTCGTGATCGGCATCGGGCTCCTCTCCGGGCGCTTCCTGCGAGGGACGCTGCTGCTGCTCGCCGTCCAGATGCTGGGCACGCTGACTCCGCTCCTCCTGTTCCCGGCCGAGACGTTCACGGTCTTCCCGATTGCGCCGACGCTCGAGGGGCAGTACATCCTCAAGAACCTCGTGCTCGTGGCGGCCGCCACGGTCGTCGGCGCGACGGTCCGCGGCGGCCAGCTGCAGGCCGAGCCGGCGGGCGTCGGAGGGCCGCCGGCAGCCCCCGGCCCGGCGATCGACCCCGGGCCGCGGACCGTCCCCGGGCCGTCTGCCTTCCCCGCCCCGACGCCCTCGTCCATCCCGACCGCCTCCTCCGCCGAACCCACCGAGGTGCCCTCGTGACCGACGCGCTCCACGCCCCGGTCCCGGTCGCCGTCATCACCGGCGCGACCGGCGCAATCGGCTCGGTCGCGATGCACCGGCTTGGCCGCGTCGGTGAGCCGGACGACGTCGCCGGGCTGGCGGCCTTCCTGCTCTCCCCGGACGCCGCCTGGATCACCGGCCAGGTGGTCGCGGTGGACGGCGGGCTCTCCGGGGTGAAGCTGCCGCCGAAGCTGTAGGCGGCGGGACCGCGCGCCCCGTGACTCGGCGAGCACCGCGCGCCGGGCACGGGCTGGCCCGGCGTCCGCGCGCAGCTCGTCGCCGAGCGCGGCAGCCGTCCCCGGCAGGGAGCCCGCAAGGACGCCGAGGACGGCGTCACGGATGTCGGCCGTCCGTCGCCCGGTTCGGGTCGAGCGCCCGGCCCAGGCCGGTCCGCTCCAGGTCCGCGGCCACGGCGAACTGGTCGGTCGAGAACGGGAGGACGACGAGCGGCACGCCGGCCGCGAGCGCCTCGGTGACGCCGTTGTTGCCCGCGTGGGTGATCGCGAGCGCGGCACGCTGCACCAGCGCGACCTGGGGCAGGAACGGCCGGACCAGCCACTCCCCGGGGAGGGGGCCGAGCGACGCCGGATCGGCCGAGCCCGTGGCGAGGGCGACACGCAGGCGGACGCCGCGCGACTCCGCGCCCCGAAGTGCCGCCGCCACCCGCGCCAGCACGTCGTCGCGGGCCGAGAGGAAGCTGCCGAACGAGACGACGACGAACGGGCGGTCGCCGCCGCCCGCCACCCACGCCGCCGCCTCCGCATCCAGCGTCTCGTCGCGCACCGACGAGCCGAGGAAGGCGTGGGCGGCCGGCAGGCGGGAGGCCCGTTCCGGGTCGTGGAGCGCCTCCGGGTAGCTGTACAGGACGACGTCGCCGTGGACGCGGAACGCGTCGGCGACCGGCGCCGCCCCTGGATCGAGCACGCGCAGCGTCGTGTTCCAGTCCTCCGTGAAGCGCCGGGCCACCTCGCCGCCGAGCCGGCGCAGGTCGGCCAGCCCGGCCGGGTCGGGGTCGAACGTGGCCGGCCAGGCCGCCGGGACCCCGTAGACCTCGTCGCCGACCGGAAGCGCCGTCGGATGCCCCAGGACGACGTCCGCAAACGGGATCCCAGCGGCCCGCAGGCCCAGCACCGCCCCGAAGGCGAGGTGGTCGACCAGGATCGCGTCGGGACCGACGGTGCGCACGGCGTCGATCGTCGCCCGGGCCGCCTCGAGCGGTTGCCAGAGCAGGTCGTTGCGGCGCAGCTCCGCCTGCAGCCGGAGCGTCGGGATCATCCCCGCCCGGGTCGCGGCGAAGAACGCCCGTAGGTTCTCGTTCTCGCCGGACGGCTGGTCGTCCGGCCGCGCGGTCCCGGCATTCGAGCCGCGCCCGAGCACGAGCGGGACCCGCTCGAAGCCGGCCCGCTCGACGTGCGGCGCAACGGCCGGCCCGGTCGCCACCACGACCCGCTCGCCGTTCGCCGCCCATGCCCCGGCGAGCGCCAGCAGCGGGAACAAGTGCGAGGCGTAGTCCGGGCTGACGACGAGGAGGGTCACGCGGGAATCGCGACGGACGACCGGCTCGCCGCCGCGTAGACCGGGACGAGCGTCTCCGCCATCGCCCGGATCGTGAAACGCTCCTCGACGAGGGCGCGCGCTCGCTCCGCCCGGCCCGGCTCCCCGGCGAGGTCCAGGGCGTCGGCGATCGCGGAGGCCAGGGCGCGCTGGTCGATGGTGTCCACCAGCCGCCCGGTCATCCCGTCCTCCACGTAGGACGATGGGCCTCCAGCCCGCGGAGCGACCACCGGGAGCCCGGCCGCGAGCGCCTCGACGATCGCGAGCCCGAACTCCTCCTTGCGACTGGCACAGGCGTACGCGCCGCCCGGCGCGATCGTGGACCCGAGCCCCGCCTCGGCGACCGCCAGGACCCGCAGGACGTCGTCGTGGGGCCGGTGGCCCAGCAGCACGAGCGCCTGCGCCGTCTCCGGGTGGCGCGCGAGGACCGCCTCGATGCGGTCCATCTCGGCCCGCTCCTCGGGCGTCGGGATCGGCGAGATCACCGCCGACGATCACGAGGTTGGCCCGCCGGCGCAGGCCGGGGTCAACCGCGAACGCCTCGACGAGGCGCGCCATCCCCTTCACGTCCGCCAGCCGGCCCACGCTGACCACGAGCGGAAGGCCGCGCCGGCCGGCCCCGAGCGCCTCGACGGCGGCGCGAAGGACGTCAACCACCGCCGGCGGGACGGTGGCGGTGCGCGCGATCTCCCGACGGGCTTCGCGCACCGGCTGCGGATCGATTCCTTCCGGGACGACGTGATAGCGAGTGGGATCCGCCGAGACGTCGATCCGCAGGAGGCCGCGGATCCGTACGGCCAGGTTGGACCTCGGGAACAGGGCGACCTGACGGGCGGAATCCGCGAGGTGGCCCACGAGGCGTGCGCGGAACCACAGCGCGCCGGCCGCGTCGGCCGGGCCGAACGAGGCGCGGTCGAGCTCGCCGGAGCGCTCCATCTCGGCGATGACGGCGTGCGGGTCGGGGGCCAGCGTGAAGACCGTGGGCACGCCCCGGCGGCGCGCGATCCGGGACGCGGCCAGGCTGCCGACGTCGGCCATCCGGAGGTGAAGCAGCGTCGGCGGCCGGCGGGCGAGGATACGCCGGATCGCGCGCTCGGCGGCGACCAGGGCGGGCCAGCCGCCGGCGAACGCTGCATCTTCGTGGACGCCGAGCGGCGCGGCGAGCACGGCATGCGAGTCCACGGCGAGGCCGAGCGAGGCGACAGCGTCGCGGGCTGAGCCGCGCCCGATCGTGGTGACCGTCTCGACCCGCCCGTCGGCGGCAAGCGCATCGCCCAGCTGGACGAGGAGCGTGGCGATGCCGCCGGTGCTGCCCCGGCCCCCATGCCCCAGCGCCCGGTCCAGGTGACCACCGAGGTGAACCTGGGCGAGGTGCAGGCCCGCGCCGGGCCTCGCCGCCGGCTCCTCCGCGACGCGATGATCGAGGATCGCGAGGCGGGCGATGGCGGCGAGCGGACCGTCGGTGACCGCGAGCGCCTCCAGGGCTCGGTCACCCGCTCCGGGTCGATCCCCGAGGGCGGCGATGGCGGCCGCGCGCGCCTCGAGCCACTCCTCCGCATCGAGCGCGACGCGGAGGAGCAGCCGTTCCGCGGCTTCGGACGCCCTCGCGGGCGTGACGAGGCCGAGCGTCTCCACGAGACGCCCCCGGGCTCCCGCGGAGTCGGCCCGCGAGAGCCGCCGCTCGAGGGCCGTGGCGACGGCGTGGGGCTCGACCGCGGCCCACCGGGCCAGCGTCAGCTGGGCCAGCATGCCGGCCAGCCTGCCGTCCTCCAGCAGCCCGATCAGCGGGTCGACGAGCTGCGCCGCGGGCGAGCGATCCGCCAGCGACCACGCGGCATGGGGTGCGAGCCAGCCCCTGCCCGCCACGATGCCGGCGAGGGCGTCGTCGATGGCGGCACCCGGCAGGCGGGCCAGGGCGTGGACCGCGGCGATCGCGGTCGGCGCGTCGGTCTCGTCGCCGGCCGCCTCGAGGAGCTCGTCGCCGCACGGTGGCGGCCCGCCCTTCCCGGCGGAAGCCGCGGCCGCCTCGGCGGCGAGCAGGCCGGCAAGCGGGATGACGTCGAGCACCGACGACGCCCGGCGGATGCGGTCGAGGGTGGCTTCCATGCTCCCGGTTCGGGCGGCGCCCCCTCGCGGTTTGGCCCTCCGGTCGCGATCGCTTCGGCCGGTCGGCCGTCCCGGGGGACGCGAGGACGCGGCGCCGTGTGGCGCGGTGGGGCGCGGGCCCGCCGGCGGGCGACGGCGCGGCGTGGTGCGTGGTGGCGATGAGCGGCGCGGCGTCGTGAGGAGCGCCGCCCAGACCGTCAGCAGGTGACGTGAAGGATCGCGTTCGTCGACCGGAGGTCGGCGTCAGGGGCCGAGAGCAGGGCGCAGGCCTCCTCGGTGGGGACCGCCACGAGCTCCACGCCCCGGCGCCGCGCCTCGGCGAGCACCTCTGAAGCGATCGGCAGGGCCCCGTCCGCTCCCGTGCCGACGACCAGCCGGCGGCAGTCCCAGGGGATGGGCTCGAGCAGGCTGAGCGGCGTGTGGCCGTAGCGGTCCCGCAGCGGCTTCGAAGCCTTCTTCTCCCGCTTGCCGACCCGTCCGCCCTCGATGACCACGTCGCGCTCGAACCGTTGGCCGTCGATCTCGATGACCCCGAAGGCGAGGAGCGACGCACGCATGGCTGCCTCCTCTGAGCTGCCCGCTACCGTGCTCGTCAGCTACTACGCTACCGCGCTGCCTACGACGCTGCCGCGCTACCCGACGATGACCGGATCGATGGGGTACGGCACGAGGATGTCGCCACCGGCGGGCGTGACCCGGTAGACGTCCTCGTGGCGAACGCCGCCGAATCCCGGGATCGCGAGGACCGTGTGGCCGATCGTCATCGTCATCCCCTCGCGGAGCGGCACGTTCTTGTGCGGCGGGATGATCGTGGAGGCCGGCGTCTCCTCGAATCGCAGGCCCAGGCCGTGGCCGATGCCGTGGACATGGTGCTGCTCCAGCCCGCGGCGGGCGAGGACCCCGCCGACGACGTGGTCGAGGTCGGCCACCGTCACCCCCGGGCGCATCGCGTCGCGCACGGCGGGGATCACGTCCGCGTACGCGTCGAGCAGGCCCTGCTGGCGCGCGTCCGGCTGCCCGACGACGAACGTCCGGGCCAGGTTCGCGCAGTAGCCTTCGACCTGCGGGGTGAGGTCGATAACCGCAAGGTCGCCGGCCTGCAGCGGGTTCGGGCTGAGGCGGCCGTGGAGCATGCACGTCTCGATGCCGAAGGTCACATAGATCGGCGTGCTCGTGCGCTCAGCGCCCGCGCGCATGAGCGCGTACATCACCTCGGTCGCGATCTCATGGGCCGTGACGCCGGGCCGCAAAAGCTCGCGCGCGCGATCCATCCCGATGCCGGCCACGCGCTGGGCCTCGGCCATCAGGGCCAGCTCGCCGTCGTCCTTGACCATCCGGAGCGGGTCCATCACGGGGTCGGACGAGACCAGCTCGATCGTGGGGTTGACCTTGCGGAACAGCTCGACGAGGAAGGCGGGCGTCTCGAACCACATCTGCATGCCGACCTTCGGGCGGCCGGTCGCGGGCACACCGACGCGCTCGACGACCTCGCGCAGGAGCCCGACCACCTCGTGGATCTGGCCGCCGACGGAGCCGAAGACGTGGACGTCGCCGCCGGCGCCCGCGAGCCCGGGGCCGGAGGCGTCCCCGACGGCACGGTCGCCGGCCTCCGCGGTGGCGTGAGCCTCGGCCGCAGCATGGGCCTCGGCCGCCGCGTGGGCCTCGGCCGCCAGGCTCGCCCGGATCTCGGGCTCCTCACCGGCGAAGGCGATGATCGTCGGCGGGCCCTCGACGGGGATGATGGCCCGCGGCTGGACGCGGTCGGTGCCGAAGACGTACCGGTAGTCGTCGTGGTTCATGACCATGATCGCGACGAGGCCCTCCGCGCGCATGCGGGCCTGGACGCGGGCGATGCGGTCATGGCGAACGATCACGAGGCTCTCCTGCTGGCTGGCGTCATCGTGCCACGCCTCGGCAGGACGGGCGCTCGCAGCCGGTTCCAAGGGAGCCAGCCGTCGCGTTCACCAGCCGTCGCGTTCACCAGGCGCGTGGAGGCCGGGGAGACGCTCGAGGTGACCGAGCACGGCCGGCCGGTCGCGCGCCTGGGTCCTCTCCCGCCGCAGCGGATGGGCGCGCTCGAGCGCCTCGTGGCCGAGGGCCGGGCGACGGCGGGGACGGGCGGCACCCTCGCGGACCTCGGGCCGCCACCGGCGATCGGGCCCGGCCCGGCGCTCTCGAAGGTGCTGGCGCAGATGCGGAGCGAGGACGACCGGTGACCGTGTACCTCGATGCCTCAGCGCTCGTGAAGCTGGTCGCACCAGAGGCGGAGACGGAGGCGCTGCTCGCGTTCCTCGTGGGCCACGCATCGCAGGCGACGAGCGTGGTCGGGCTCGTCGAGGTCCGTCGCGCTGCCGCCCGCCGACCGGGAGTTCCGGCCGAACGCGTCGAGGCCGTCCTGGCGAGGCTCGCGTCGATCGCGCTCGAGATCCCCGCGTGGGCAGCATCGCCGGCACCGTGGAGCCGCCGTCGCGCCGCACGCTCGACGCCATCCACCTGGCGTCCGCAGCGGTGCTGGCTGACGATCTCGACGCTCTCGTGACGTACGACCGGCGCCTCGCCGAGGCCGCGAACGCGCTGGGCCTGCCGACCGCCTCGCCGGAAGCCTGACGCGAAGCAGGCGCGCCGACGCGGGACGGGCGCGCCGACCAGGTCCAGCCCACGCCGGCGGCGAAGGGTGCATGCTGTCCCGCATGGCAGTGAACTCGAAGCTCGTGCGCATCTACCTGCTCACGGACCCGGTGGAAGGGCGGCCGGACGGCGCCTGGATGATCGAGTACCGCGGCCAGGCCTTCGTCACCGACCCGGGCGGCGGCAACCCCGAGTCCTTCGCCTGGAGCGGCCAGGCGCGGGAGCCGGTCGAGAGCCGGGTGCGAGCCAAGGCGCCCGCCACGGGCTTCGACGCGATGAGTCGGGAGGACATCGCCCGTGCGCTGCGAATCAACCCGGCGCTCCTGACCTTCGTCGAGCACGGCGAGCCGGGCTTCCCCGGGCCGATCCTCGAGTTCCGCGACGGACCCATCTGGGATGCCGAGGCGGTGGAGCGGTGGATCCCGACGCGCCAACCCCAGGACTCGCGCCGCACGAGCGTGCCGCGGACCTGATCTGCCAGGCTGGGGGTCTCCGGCGCCGAAGACGATAGAGCCGGCGTTTCGTCCTGTTTCCCGTCAGGGAGGCGAGACTGCCGGCTCATGGTTCGAATTGCGAGCGGACGGACGGCCCCAGGCCTCCGACCGCCCGGGGAAGCCGGCGCGGGTGTCGCTCGAGATGTTCCCGGCGCGGGGTCTGGTCACGAGGTTTGCAGCGCCACGCGATGCGTCAGCCGTGGACGTGAGCGCCAGGCCTGTTGACCTGCGCCGCCGCGGAACGGGCTCGATGGCCCAGGGCATCGCCACTGCCGTACCTCCGAGACGTCCTCCCGGCTGCCCGGGAAATGGAGGTCGATAGGTGGATTGTCCCACTCGGATGCAAGCCCGGCCATACCCCATGTCGCTGCTCGGGGAATCCCTCAGGGCCGACTGCTCCGCGACGTTGTCAGTCTCCAACCGATGAGGGCTGCGGCACGGGTTGGGGGTCGTCGGCCGCTGCCGCGCCGCAGTCGCTGCCGTGCCGCGGCCGCGGTCGCCGCCGCCGTGCCGCCGCCGCGATCGCCGCCGGCCGTGCCGGCCGTACCGGCGACCCCTTCTGAGCAGACTATCTGCTCACTGACGGGCCTCTTGAGCACGGCGGTCACCCCCGAAGTGCGGATTCGGCGTGAGCTCCACGCTCACGCCCCCGAATCCTGAACAGACTATCTGCTCTGACCGGCCAGGCCGATCGCGCAGCCTGGCGCGGGGAGCCGAGCCCGGGAATGAGGCTGACGGCGAGAACGAGGCTCCCCCCCCGGGGGGGGGACGAAGCGCGCGGCGGGAACGAGGCTCCCGCCGGGAGCCGAGCCCGGCGGACCAGGCTCCCGGCGGGGCAGAGGCGCCCGGCGGGACCCGCCCCCCCGCTCGATTACACCCGCTGGTCGGTGCTGGGCTTCTCCCAGAGGTTGACGCCGCCCTCCACGGCGTAGCGGTCGATCTCGGCCAGCTCCTCGGGCGTGAACGAGAGGTTGGCCAGCGCCCCGACGTTCTCGCGGATCTGCTCGGGTGAGCTGGCCCCGATCAGGCTGGTGGTGACCCGCGGGTCGCGGAGCACCCAGGCCAGCGCCATCTGGGCCAACGACTGGCCGCGACGCCGGGCGATCCCGTTGAGACCCCGGACTCGGGCGAGGTTCCCCTCGGAGAGCATGTCGCGCTGGAACGAGTCGCCGCCCGGGCGATTGATCCGCGCGTCGGCCGGGATCCCGTCGAGGTACTTGTCGGTGAGGAGCCCCTGGGCGAGGGCCGTGAAGGCGATCATCCCGACGCCGAGCTCGCCGATGGCGTCGAGCAGGTCGGGCTCCACCCACCGGTTGAACAGGTTGTAGCTCGGTTGGTGGATGAGGAGCGGCACGCCCTCCGCACGCAGGATCGCGGCCGCCTCGCGTGTCTTCCCCGCCGAGTACGACGAGATCCCGACGTACAGCGCCTTGCCCGCGCGGACCGCCGTGGCGAGCGCGCCCATCGTCTCCTCGAGCGGGGTATCCGCGTCGAAGCGGTGCGAGTAGAAGATGTCGAAGTAGTCGACGCCGACCCGCCGCAGGCTCTGGTCCAGGCTCGCCAGCACGTACTTGCGGGAGCCACCACCCTGGCCATACGGGCCCGGCCACATGTCCCAGCCGGCCTTGCTGGAGATGATCAGCTCGTCGCGGTGGGCCGCCAGATCCTTGCGCAGGATCCGCCCGAAGTTGATCTCGGCGCTGCCGTACGGCGGGCCGTAGTTGTTGGCCAGGTCGAAGTGGGTGATGCCGAGGTCGAAGGCGGTGTGGACCATCGCCCGCTGCTTCGCGAGCGCCGTCGTGTCGCCGAAGTTGTGCCACAGCCCCAGCGAGAGCGGGGGGAGCTGCAGGCCGCTGCGCCCGCAGAAGCGGTAGGTCATCGCCGAGTAGCGGTCGGCTGCGGGCTCGTAGGTCACCGTGGCGCCTCCGGGGATAGGTTCGTGGCGGGGAGCGTGTTCATGATGGCGCCGCGGAGCCCCGGATGCCGGGTCGGAGCGGCGCCAGCGGCCGGCGGGAGCACGGGCCGCGAGCGCGGCCGACAGGGGCACGGCCGACGGGAGCACGGCCGACAGGGGCTCGGCCGGCCGGCGCACTCCTCAGATGGCGACCCCGGCGCCGCCGGCGTCCGGCGCCCCCAGGTCCTCCACGGTCATGTCGAAGGGCCGGACGAGCCGCGTCAGCGCCAGCACGACCAGGACGATTGCGGCGAAGACCAGGAAGCCGGCGGCAAAGTCGCCGGTCGCGTCGAGGAGGGTCCCGAACAGGGGCGGGCCGACGACGGCCGTGAGCAGGCCGCCCCAGCCGACGATCGCCTGGGCCGACGCGGGGCTGCTCGGCGCGCTCGCCGCGGCACCGTTGAAGACGGCTGCGTACGGCAGGCCGACGCCGAGACCCGTCACGACGAGCCCGGCGATCGCCAGCGGGAGCACGGGCGCCAGCGCCAGCGCCACGAGCCCGACGATCGCGAGGGCGAGCCCGGCCCGGATGAGCAGAATCGGCCGGATGCCGCCCTCCAGGATCGCGCCGCCCGACGCGCGGGCGGCGATGCCGGTGACGAGGGTCAGCGAGCCGATCAGCCCCGCGGCCGCGAGGGGCAGCCCGAAGGCGTCCGCCAGGTAGAGGGTGACCCATGTGCCGACGACGATCGCCATCCCGAAGCCGCACATGTGGCACAGCGCCAGCAGCCACGTGTTCCGCTCGCGGAGAGCGTCGAGGAGCGCGGCCCGCGCCCGCGACGCGGAGGGGACCCGGGGCTCGCCCGGGGCGAGGAGCGTCCAGGCGACCCAGACCGCGGCCACGCCGAGGGCGGAGAGCGTGAACGCGAGCCGCCAGTCGCCGGACGGACCCGCCAGGACCGGGATGTACATCAGCGTGATCCCCGACCCCAGCAGGAACGCGGCCCCGTAGAGGCCCTGGGCGAGATGGCGGCCCCGGTCGTCGTAGATCGACGTCGTGTAGGCCGCGCCGGCGGCGAACCCGAAGCCGGATCCGAGACCGCCCAGGACGCGCCACGCGAGCAGGGCGGGGAAGGTCGGGGCCAGCAGCCCGGCACCGAGACCGCCGACCGTCACGAGCAAGAACCCGAGCGTGACCGCGGGCCGCGGGCCGATCCGATCGGCGATGGCACCGCCCGCCAACATCGTGGTCGCCGCGCCCGCGAAGAACGCCGTGGCGATCATGCCGGCGTCGGCCGACGACAGCGCGAACTCCGCCCGAACGAACCCGAGCACGGGGCCCTGGATCGTGTAGTTGGTGGCCACGGCGACCGCGACCGCGCAGACCAGGAGGAGCGCCCTGCGGCGCGATGAAGGGGGCACCCGCGAACTGTAGCGATCCGGGCGGCCGGGCGATGCCGGCGCCTCCCGGTGCGTCCGCGCGTCAGAGCCGGGGTCGCCGCGCCCGGGTCGGCGGCGCGCGGTCAATCCGGGTCCCCCCGTCGGGCCACTGTGTGGGGCATGCACGCCAAGGCTCGGTCGTCCGCCGTGAACGTGATCGTCGTCGGGGGCGGGATCGTCGCCACGGCGGCGCCGCGTTCCTACCCGGCGGGCTGGATGGAGCCGATCCTGGTCCGTGCGGCGCGGTTCATCCCGAGCGTGGCCGACGCGCCGATCCGGGGCACGCGGGCCTGCGCCCGACCGCAGAGCGCAGACGGGCGGCCGCTGATCGGGCGCGTGCCCGACCGCCGGAACCTGTACGTCTGCTCGGGGCACGGGCCGTGGGGCATCTCGACCAGCCCGGCGTCGGCACGCCTCGCCGCGGACCTCGTCCTCGGGCGCGAGCGGTCCATCCCGGTCGAGCTCGACCCCGCGCGCTTCGACCCGCTCCAGGCCCCGCGTCTCCCCGAGTGACCTGTGCCGGTCTCGGGACCGTGTGGCCGGGCGGGGCCGTCACGCCCAGTGGGCTGGACGACGCAGGGACACGGGAACCCGGGTCCGCCGATCTCCCCGCGCGGAATCGACCTGGGACTGGACCAGGAACAGGGCGTCCCGCAGGTCGGAGCCGGAGAGGTCCGCACCCCGGAGATCCGCCCCGGTGAGGTCGGCCAGCGCGAGATCGACGCCGCGCAGGTCGGCGGCGATCAGGGACGCGCCCCGCAGGAGGGAGCCGCGGAGGTCAATGGCGCGCAGGTCCGCACCGATGAGGTCCGCCCCCCGCCGATTGAGCGCCGGACCGGGGGAGGTTGCGCGCGCGAGCGCGCTCGCGCGGGACAGCAGGGCGTTCACCGCCTGCCGGTAGGCCGCCACGTCGAGCGCTTCCAGCGCCGCAGCGTCACCATCCGCGAGGCCGTCGGTCTCGTCGTGGGCCGCCCGGAGCTCGGGGTGGAGCGGGCGCGTCGCAGCGAGCTCGAGTGCCTCGACCAGGTACCACAGCAGCTCGTGGAGCTGGCGCACGGTCCAGAAGGCGGCAGCCAGCCCGGGCGCGATGTCGGGATCCGCCCGCCAGCCGGCCCCGGCGAACACCGCCTGCGAGACGCGCTGTCCCGCGCCGAAGCAGTCGTAGGCGGCGCATCCCGGGAACCCCTGGTCCCGCAGGCCCGCGTGGATCCCGCACCGGAAGTCGGCCTGGAGATTCGGACACGGCTGGCCAGCAGCCTTGTCGATCGCGAAGTCCGCCGAGGCGGCGAAGGCGGGCACGACGCAGCACAGGCCGAAGCACTTCTCGCAGTCGGCGCGGAGAGCGGGTCGCGGTCCTGCCCGGTCGGGCGCCGGGCAATTGTCCATGGCCGCATTCTCGGTCGCCTGACGGGGTCTCGCCAGCTCCGCGGCGACGGGACGCCCGCCGGTCATGCGCGGGTCAGCGGATCAGGCCGTGTCCTTGTCCTTGGCCTTGGCCCATCATCGTGCCGTGTCGAAGCCTCGCCGCCCGCTGCATTCACCGTCCGTTCCGGTGGACGAAACGACCGATCCGCCGTCCCGAGCCTCGGAGTCCCCGCGGGGGGCACCCGGCCCCGACGGCGAGACTCCGCAGGCAGCCGAAGGATCGAGCACCGGGATCACCGAGGCAGTCGAGCCCTCGCGCAGCTATCGCATCCGCCTCTTCGACGCCGACCGGACGGACCGGGAGGTCACGTTCGAGGAGGCGCTCGGCATGGAGCCCGGCAAGCGCCAGCTGCTGTGGATCGACATCGTGGCGCCGATGCACGAGGCGGACGCGGCCGCCCTCGCCGAGAGGCTCCAGCTGAAACCCGCCACTCGCGCCTGGCTCGAAGCGGTCGAATCACGTCCCCTGCTCGCGCTTCACGGCTCCTACTTCACGCTGCGGGTCGGCACGATCCACGCCGAGGACGGCCGCGAGGAGGTGCGCTGGCTGGTCATCATCGCAGCCATCAACACCGTCGTGACGGTCCACGCCGAGCCGATCGAGCTCCTCGACGACCTGAACACCCGGATCCAGGCGGACACGCTCGTCGGCCTTATCGACGCCGCCTCGTTCGTGTCGGTGCTCGTCGACTCCGCCCTGACCTCCTACCTGACGGCCGCCGACGCGATCGAGGACGCGGTCGACCGGCTAGATGCGCAGTCGCTGCGGAGCGACGTCGGGGACGATCGCCTGGGCCAGCTCGTCGCGCTCCGCGGGAGGATCACCCGCCTTCGCCGGAGTCTCGCATCTCACCGTGAGATGTTCGCCGCCCTCGGCAGGGCCGACTTTGCGACGATCGTGGAGGGGGATGTCGGCGCGCCATTCGCCGCGGTGGCCGAGCACTACGACCGCGCCCTGCGGGCAGTTGAGAACGCCCGTGATCACCTGCTCGGGTCCTTCGACGTGTACATGACGCGCACCGCGCAGCGCACGAATGAGATCGTGAAGGTCCTCACGATCGTGTCCATCTTCCTGCTGCCGGGCGCCCTCATCGTCGGCTTCATGGGCATGAATCAGAAGGCGCCATACTCGATCGATGACCCGCGGGTGTTCTGGCTCGTCGTGGCACTCATCGCGGCGATCGCCGTCGGAACGTTCGTCGTCCTTCGCCTGCGCCGCTGGTTCTAGGCGGTGATCGACCGCTGACGTTCGTGTTCAGGCATGCGCCGTGGCGTCAATCCGATCACGGCCCGCGCCCGCCCGTGCCCGCGACGACGGTGGCTACTGCGACGCGCTCCGGCTCGCCTCCTCTGGTGACGGCGAATCGATCGCTGATCCCATCCCGTCGTCGGTGGCCCGGTCGAGCAGCTCTCGATCAAGGGCCTCGTTTTCGACCACGACGTCCATCGCGTGTCGGCGACGCCACCAGGCGGCGAGCACGATCACACCGATGATCCCGAGGGTGAGCCCGATCAGCGCCGGTCGACGCCGGGACCGACGTTGGCTCCGACCCTGCATTCGCGCGACAGCCACGCCCAGCGACTCGGCGGCATCGCCGACCAGCTCTCGACCGACCTCGACTCGCTCGCCGACGTCAGTCCGGATCGCGTCGAGTGAGTCGGAGAGGTCGACGTTCCGCGCCGTGCGGACCGCTGCCGCGAGGCCGCTGGAGAGATCCGATGTGAGGAGACTACCTGGTCCTGCCATGCTTGGGCTCCTTTCGAGTCCGTCGTGTCGCCGTCCGCCCTCCGCGCGACCGACCGAGGTTGCATTGCGACCGAGGATCAGTGCGGCGACGGCCTTCGCGGAGCGAGGATCGCCGCAACGATCATCCCAGGGGCGCCCGGGATCACCCGAGTCTGCCGCCCCGGGCGCGAGTAGTCATGAAGGCCCGTCATCACGTCGGGACGCGTGGCTGGAGCGACGAACCTGGCAGAGACTCGGACGGACCGACGAAGGGGACCGCCGTCGCGTGGCTAGGCGCCCGCCGGCGGGGCCGGCGTGTACTCGCCGGGATGGTCGCGCCGATCCTGCTCGCCCGTCCTGGCGATCATCGCGAGCGTCGCCTCGACCGTCATGTCGTTGCCCACGGCCGCGCGCTTGACGTCCTCGTAGGTGATGTTGATCTCGGGCTTGCCCATGTCGTCATGCGCTCGCATGCAGCCACAGTTCAGGCACATCGCTGGCAACTCCTGCTCGTTTGGCCACCCAAGAGGGGAGCTGAAGTGTCTCGGTGCCGCGCGGTGGTGTCATGAAGGTTCGTCATCCGCGCCGGGAGAGGCGCCGTCTCCGTACGGCTGGCAATCGGAGGTCCGCGACCACCTGTGCGAACAGGTCGCCCATGACGCGGGCGAGGGTGGGGAAGGCGTGGATGGTGTCGGCGAGAACGTCCAGCGTCGTGCGGGTCCGGATGGCCAGCACCGCCTCGTGGATCGCCTCGGTGGCCGCGGGGCCGGCGATGAACGCGCCAAGGAGGGTCCGCGTCCCGCGGTCGACCACGATGGTGACGTGCCCGGTCGACTCGGCAGCGATGCCCTTTGCGGTGTCCGCAAGATCGACCACCGCCTCGATCGCATCGTAGCCGGCAGCGCGGGCGGCCTCCAGCTCAAGGCCGACACCGGCGACCTCCGGATCGGTGTAGACGGCGCGTGGGATGGCGCGGTAGTCCGGGCGGACGTCGTCGCCCAGGGCGATCCGGACAGCCATCCGGCCCTGGTAGTCGGCGAGATGGGTGTGCATCTCCGGGCCCGCCACGTCGCCGGCGACGAAGACCGCGTCCGCGATCCGCAGGTCCGGTCCCACCGCAAGCTGGCCCGCCGCCATGTCGATCCCCAGGGTCTCCAGGCCCAGCCCGGCCAGCGGCAGCGTGCGGCCGACGGCGAGCAGGACTGCGTGGCCTTCCGCCGTCGAACCATCTGACAGGTCGATGACGTGCGAGCCGGAAGCTCCCGCGCCGGCGCGCACGCGGGTCGCTCGGACCCGCGTCCTGATCTCGACGCCGTCGGCGCGCAGGGTCGCATCGAGCGCGGCCGAGTTGCGGGGATGTCCCCTCGGGTAGATCCGGGACCCGGACGCGACGAGCGTCGTCCGCACGCCGTTCCGCGCAAAGACCTGCGCCAGCTCCACGCCGGTTGCGCCGGCCCCCAGGATCACCAGGCTGTCGGGGAGCGCACGGGTCGTGGTCGCCTCGCGACTCGTCCA
Source organism: uncultured Chloroflexia bacterium (assembly GCA_963725875.1). Lineage (GTDB taxonomy): Bacteria > Chloroflexota > Limnocylindria > Limnocylindrales > CSP1-4 > CTSoil-043. Next base: position 763,761 of record CAVRZZ010000003.1, read on the forward strand.
AGCCTCGATCGTGTCCAGCCCGTCGATGATCGGGATGGCCGGCGCCGATCCCACCGCGACGACGATGAACTTCGCCTCCAGCATTCGGGGCGGGCGGTCGGACGTCACCGTGACACGGCCCGGACCCGCGATTGTTCCGGTGCCTCGAAAGAGCGCCGCGCCAGCCCTATCAAGGTCCCGGACGTGGCCAGCGTCGCTCGGACGTTCCGCCCCGTCGCGCTCGATGACCTCGTCCCGCCACCTGGAGGCGGCCACCCAGTCGAAGTCGCCGCCCCTCGCGTGGATCGCGGCTGCATGGAGGAGCGCCTTGGAGGGCATGCATGACCAGAATGGGCACTCGCCGCCCACCAGCGCGCGCTCGATCACGGCGACCGACGCGCCGCGCGCCCGCGCCAGGCTCGCCGCGGCCTCGCCGGCCGATCCGGCCCCGATGATCACGAAGTCGAACCGGTCGTCCATTCGTAACCCGCCTCCTACTTGACGGCCGCGGCCGCCGTCTCCGCGGGTTGGCCGCCGCGATGCCGTCCGCTCGACGGGTGGTCAGCAGCGGCGTCGAGTCGGGAGCGTCGCGTGCCGCGATCGCGGTGTCATGACGCCACGTCACACGTTGGGCTTCGCGGCGCGACGACCGCCCGGATCGTGAGGGGTCGTCATGACGGCCGGGGGGCCACGCTTGTTCTGCGCCGCACCGTCGAGATCGGGGCCGCCGACCTGCTGGGTCGCGGGAATCGCCGTCTGGACGGCCCACATAGGCGAACACCAGGACGTCACGACGAGCTGAGGCAGAGCGGCCGCGAGGACCACCGTGCGAGCACGAAGCAACGCACGGCCAAGGGGTCGCCGCGAAGACACCCGGTCGTCCTTCCTGAGCGACCCGACGTCCTTGCCTGCCGACTCGACGGCACCGGCGAGCTCCTGGCCGAGCACGGGTCTGGAGAACATTTGATGGCCCGTCGTCCGTGCACGCGACTGCTCTCATGGGTCTCCAGTTCGCGCGCCGGTACTTGTTCTCCTTCTCCGTGGCGTGGTCGACGCTGCCGTCGACGAGCCGCCCACGCCAACGTTCAACTTGACATCTGACACACCTGCCAGACCTGTCCCCAAGCTTGAGCTCCTTGAGCTCCTCGCGGAGGGGCGCTCGAATCAAGACATCGCCGAACGGCTGTTCCTCTCGCCGCACACCGTGAAGGCCCACGTCCGCAACATCTACTCGAAGCTGGACGTGAGCAGCCGCACCCAGGCGGTCGCTCGGGCAAGAATGCTCGGCATCCTGTCGACCGAGTAGGCGATCGCCTTCTCGATGGGCGGCCAGCAACCGTGAGCGCCTTACCTGCCCCAGGGCTCAGTGACCTGGCCGGTGGAAGGCGTCCCTGGTAGCACCCTGGTCGATTCCACCGCCCGCCCGACCGTCATGGGTACCAGTCCGACCAGCCGGCCTCCAGGCTCGGCACGACCAGCCACCCAGCAGCATGCCCGACGTAGATCAGCTGCTCGATCGTCAGGCCCGAACGCGCGCGCAGGTCGGCGAGGTGGCGCTTCACGGTGCTTCGCCGGACCCCAGTGTCGCCCTTGCCATTGGGGCGGCACAAGAGCCTGAGGTGCCACCGAGCCATCAAGAAGGGGGCTGGCGCGAGGAAGGGCCGGAGCGCCCGGAGCCTCAGTGCACCCGGCCCCGGTGGCCAGGTCCAGTGGCGACCGTCACGGTCTGACCCCGGCGGGCCCGCCGCGCGGCCGTCGGTGACGCGCCTCGACGTTGTCGACGCACCGAAGCTGCCGCCCCCTACACCAGCGTCAGAAGCGCTCCGATTGCATAACCGAGGACCGTCGCCAGGCCGACGGTGGCGCCCGCTTCGTCAAACGCCTCCGGCATCATCGTGTCGGCAAGCATCGTAAGGACGGCGCCAGCGGCGAACGCCTGGATCGTCGCCGCAATCTCCGCCGGTGCCCCGGCGAGGAGTCCGTAGCCCGCCCCCGCCGCCACGGCGCTCAGGACCGCGACGATGGCCCAGAGGCCGAGGACCCCCCGCGTCGACCACCCGGTCTGACGCAGGCCCGTCGTCGCCGAGATCGCCTCCGGCACGTTGGAGATCGCGACGGCCGCCAGGAACGCCAGGCCAACGCCCTCTCCCGCAAGGAGCGAGATCCCGATGACGACCGACTCCGGGATCCCGTCGAGGACCGTTCCCAGCACGATCCCGAGCGGGTCTGCACCGGCCTGCTGGCCTGCCGACCGCTTGCGATGGCGCACTGGCCCCCCGCGGTGGAGCGCCCAGTTGCCGGCCGAGAAGGCGAGCGCGCCCGCGCCCAGCCCGGCCACGACCACGGGAACGGGGGCCGCCTCAAACGCCGACTTCGTCAAGTCCAGAGTCACCGCCGAGATCAGCGCGCCCGCCCCGAACCCGGCGGCAAGGCCGATCATCCTCCGCCGCCACGGTAGGGCGATCGCCAGGATGGCACCGACGATCAGCGTCGAAGCCGCCACCAGACCCCAGAACGCCGCCTCGAGCACCGAGGATCCTCCAGCAGGCGTCGTCGCGCCGGAGGCTGCCCGACGCTAGGCGTAAGGATGCCACTGGCGGTAGGGCGTGGAGCCGACGTCGCTGCGCCCGGGCACTCGTGGGCGACGTCGGCCTGGCCGGAACGACGCAGTCGACCTCGGCCTGGGCGACTACATCGAGTACACGGCAGGTTGGTCCGGGACCGCGGGCACGGTGGAGGCGTGGGTAAACCCGCGCAGCTACGGCTGGTGGCTATTGACTCTGCCGTGGGTGGACAGCCCGACACATCCTCCGTGTGGATACGTCGGGCAGCTCGTCCTCGACGCGAATGGGCACCTGGTCTGGTCCGCGTGGCCGGGCGCCCCGGGATCCAACCCAACGGGCACACCAGTGTCATCCAGCTCGATGAATGGACACACGTGGCGGTGACACGGGGCCCCGCCGGGACGAGCCTCTGCGTGGCACGCTAGCGCTACCCGACCAAGCCTGAGTGTATCGGCTATGAACGTGCCGACTCCTCGCGGCAGGCGTAGCGTGCGCCCACCGGACGAGGGGCATCGAGGGACACCATCGACGGACTTGCGGACCGGGGCCGGGCAGGCCATGCTCCTACCGGGCGGAACCTGGGCACCCGTAGGGAGCAGCGGTGTGGCGACGTGGGACGCCCGGGCCTGGGTCGCGGGCCTGGTCGGATGCGATCCAAGCGAGCTCAGGATCCGGAGTGCCGACACATACGGTGTGATCGAGACCCAGACCCGCTACGAGCGGGGTGGTGCGCCGGTGGCTCGCCTGACCGTCGCCGGACCGGTTCGGACCTCCTTCGACGGAGCCGGCCAGGGCCACTGGGCGGTCACCGCACAGCTCGGCGCCGGGACGTACAAGGTCCGCAGCCTGGAGGTGCCGGAGACGGACGAGATCCTGTACTAGGTCAGCCGGGCCGCGGCATGTCGCCGGCTCGGCCCCGGCGATCACTGGGGCCGCGGAGCCCGATTGACGACCTGAGGCGCCGCGCGGCCTGGAGTAGAAGCAGGAGGTTGCCGACTCGACAACCGCCCTGGGAAAGGAGGGACTGCGATGACCGGTCCCCGCACCACCGGTGTCTGGATCTCCGCCAGCTCGGCCACGCTCTTGCGCTGGAGCCCTGAGCTCACCGTGCGCCACCGCATCGACTCCACAGTCCCCGGCCGTCACCGCTCGACCGGACGGCCACCTACCGAGACGCACCCGTCCGGCGAGGGCCATCGCGACGAGCACATGCGGGCTTTCTTCGTCCAGGTCGCCCTGGTGCTGCCCGTCGACGATGAGTTGCTGCTGGTAGGTGACGGCGAAGTGGTCGAGCACTTCGCCGAGCAGGTCCGCAGGGATGACGACAGCCACGGCCGCACGCGACGCATCGAGGTCGAGAAGAGCGGGCCACTCACCGAGCGCCAGTTGCTTGCCCGGATCCGCACCTTCGCCGGATCGCCGGCCAAACGCACCCTGCCGCGCTGACCGCTTGGGTGTTCGGGGGGGGCGACCGCTGACCCGCCGCTACACGATGCGCCTCCGCCGTCCGCGGTTCCGGGGGATCGGGACGCCGGTCGTGATCGCGGGCCAGAGCGCCCGAGAGCAAGCCTGATCACGGAGGGCAATCGGACTGTTTCGCGGGGCGGGTCTGGACTTCGACCCTAGCACCGCCGGTCGATCCCTCCGCCCGCCGTGGCGACGCCCCCGCCGATCAGAACACTCGCGGCGCATGGGAACCCGTCCGCCGACGCTCAGCGGCGCGGACCTTCGCCCGGGTCCTGATCGGCGCCCCAGCCCGCATTCGAGAAGGTGGGGACGAACCGGTAGCCCTGGCCGGGGACCGTGGCGATGAAGCGCGGGTGGCGATAGTCGTTCTGGAGCTTGATGCGCAGGCTCCGGATGTGGCGATCCACGATGTTGCTTTCGGTCACGAAGTCGGTGCCCCAGATGGCATCCAGGATCTCCTCGCGCGTGACGACGCGTCCGCCGCGACTGGCGAGGAGGTACAGCAGGCTCTGCTCGATGCCGGACAGGTGCACGACCGAGTCACCGGCACGCACCTGGCGACTCAGGATGTCGATCTCGATCTCGCCGAGCCGGATCGTGGGCACGATCGGGCGGTCGGTTCCCGTCGCGCGGCGGGTGAGGACGATGGACCGGGCGAGGAGCTCCTCGGGCGAGAAGGGCACGGTCAGGATGTCGTCGACGCCGAGCTCGAAAGCCCGCAGCTTCGTCTTGAGGTCGCCACGTCGGGTCAGGCCCAGGGCCGGTGTCACGCTCCGCGTCAGGGAGTTCGAGGCGCCGATCGTCTGGAGCAGGGCGGTGCTGTCGTCGTGGTCCATGTCGATCACCGCCAGGTGCGGGTGCCACTCGGACAGGATCTGCTCGGCCTCCGCCAGGCTGCCAGCGGCGCGAACGACGAAGGTGCCGTGTTTCAGCGTCAGCTCGATGAGATCCACGACGAGCGGGCGATCGTGGAGCACGAGCGTACGGCCTGCTTCGAGTGGTGGTGCGTCCACAGGCCCGTCGATGGCAGCTCCTCCTCGTTGCGCCCCCGAATGCCAGCACTATCTCATCCGCGACTACGCCGATCTCTCGTGCGTCTTGTGGAAGCGACTGGCCCCGGCTCCGCACCGGACCCACCGCTCCGTTCCGGGGGGCGGGATGGGATGCGCGCCGGGCGTCCGGGGGCCGTCCTCCTTGTGGCCAGGTTCGCTCGCGCCCATGATTGGTGGCCCCTGCAGGAGCGACGAGCACCATGAGCGACGAGCGCACATCGGCCCCGGAGCCGGCGCCATCCACGGCGGAGAGGCGGTGGCGCCGCGCCAAGCGGACGGCAGTCGATGACTTGAGGAGCCGGGAGGATGAGATGACCGACGCCGAGATCATCGAGGCCTTCCGCGAGATCGCGATCCTCCCTCCCGACGAAGGGGAGGAGGAGGACGAGGAAGAGATGAGCGACGAGGCGATCATCAACCTCGTCCGTGGGTAGTATCCCGGGGCGCTCCGCTCTCCTCGAAGGAGTGTGGAGCTCAAGGGCCGTGCCGAAGCGCCAGTCGGCGGCATCCCCGTCAACGCGAGCGCGACCATTGGCCTCTCGGCAAAGCACGCGATCTTCATGAACCTGGCTGGCTGCCGCACCGGGCGTTCCGATCTCTTCGGAGGACGGGACGCTCACCGGGTGTCCGGAGGCCGTTCGCCTCTCGTGAAGCGCGATGCCGGGAGGCGATCATCCGTCGCAATGTCTCCGCCGCTCCCTGGACAGTGAGGCCGACGATGTTGAACCTTGGTCAGATAGGGCACGCCGTTCTCTATGCCGCCATCCCGATCGTCGTCTGCGCCGGCGCGATCTACGCTCAGCGCCGGCGCCGGCGCCCCTTCTCGAACGCGATGTGGGCGGTCATCGGCGGTGGCGCGGTCGCGCTGGCGCTGGTTGCCGGTGAGGTGTTCTAACTGACCTACGCTAGCCGCCGGCTCCGCACCGGGCCCTCCGCTCTCTTCGTGGGATGGGACGCGCACCGGGTGTCCGGGGGCCGTCCAGAACCCTGGGGCCGGCGGCGGCGCACCAGACTGCCCGCCGGAGCCGGCCGGCCCATTCGACGCAAACCGTCGGGACCATCGAGTGATGCCCACGCAGGCCTGGTGGGCCTACGGTCGAGCGCATGTCGATGCGCACCAAGCTGACGGCGCCGCGGCGGGTCTTCCTCCGGCACACGCCGCCCGATCCGCCGTCGGTGCACGTCGTGAGGCTGACCCTGTACACCTGCGATGCGCTCGCATTCGGCTACTTGGCGCTCTCGGCCGGACGGGTGACCGATCTCATGAACGAGCATGACGCCCTCGAGTTCGTCGATACGTACCTCCAGAACATCGCCGGTGGGCATGGCCTCGCGCTCCGCGCGGCCGTCATCGCGCGCGAGGAGATCTGCGCCGTGGGCGTCGCGGGTCCCCGGGGCGATCCGAAACGCCGGACCCGGACGCTCCCGATCCCGGTCGAGCTGCGGCTCGGGCCTTACGACGTCTGGGGCAACATCCATGTGGTCCCGGGCACCGACCCGCTCGCCAGCTTTCGGAGTCAGCAGACCATGGTTCCGCTCACCGAAGCCGCGATCGGATGGGACGTGCCCGACGGCCGGAAGATCACCCGGTGGGACACCGTGCTCGTCAACCGGCTGCTGACCGACTGGATCGCGCCCGCCTCGCGCGACGTCCGGCCTCCCGAGGTGCGGCTCGTTCCCGAGGCCGACGGCACCGGACTCGCCAAGGACGGCACCTCGCAGCTCGTCAGGCGTGGTGATCCCGACGGCGGTGAGCGTCGAGCGCTGGCAGGTCGTGGCCGGCACCGTGCCATCTGACCGGGCGCATCCGTCGTTGGCATAGCCTTCACCGCGACCGATTCCGCACCAGGCGCTCCGCTCCTCGGAGGTGGGACGGGCAGCGGGAGCCGGGGGGCCGTTTGCCTCTCGCCAGATGCCCGGTCCCCGCCCACGGTGACCGCCAGCGGGAGGCTCAGGCGCGCGGCCCACACGCCGGCAGCCGGGACCGCGCCGAGCCACTGGGGAGACCGACCCACCTCGGCCCTTCTGGGGAGGCGCAGTCATGGGTCACATCAGCAGGACGATCCACGTCGAGGCGACGCCGGAGCAGGTGTTCGATCTCTGCACGAACCCCGAGAGGTTCCAGGAGTGGATGGTGCCGGCGAGCGAAGTGAAGGACATCACGGGCACGCCCGGCACCGTCGGCCTCGGCTGGACCACCGGCTCGACGTTCGCCGGGCGCAAGATGGAGAACCACATGAGCGTCACCGCGGTCGAGCGGCCGCGGCCTTTCGAGGTGAAGGGCACCGGCGCCTTTGCCGCGACGTTGCGCGGGCGCTTCGAGCCGGCGGCGGGCGGCACGGAGGTCACCATCGAGAACGAACACGAGATGCCGCTCGGCTTCATCGGTGACGCCGCGAACACGCTCTTCGTCGAGAAGTCGTTCGCGGTGGGCCCGACCGCGCACGCAGGTCCGCGAGGTGACGCTCGCCGTGCTGGGCCGGATGCTGACCCGCGCCACCGCCTCGGGAACAGAGCCGCCGGCGGCGGCGAAGGCAGCGAGGACGTCGACCTGGCGGGCGGTTGGCGTCCGCGGCAATCAGGAGCAGCGCAGGTAGCCGTCTCTCATCGAGGGCGGCTCACGCTGGGCTCACCCGGCTGCGCGTGATGAGCGCCAAGACCACCGCCGTGACGGCGAGGATCGCGCCGATCTGGTCCGGCGCGAGGTTGAGCCCGAACGCACGACCAGGGCGATCAACGCATGGGCGAGGGCGAGCACCATGACCGGTTCGCGACCCCAGATCGTGCCGGGCTGGGTGTCCATGGCTCCTCCGGTCACTTCACGCGGACGATGTCGCCCGGGTGGATGAGCCCCGGGTCGGCGCGGTACACGGCGTTCTCCGTGAAGGCCAGGAGGGTGACCGTGAGGCCGTGCGAGGAGGCGATCTCGCTGAGCGTCTCGCCTGACTTCACGGTGACCGTCACGATCGGCGGCCGCAGGATCGCGTTCGCCCGGGCGATCACGCGCTTGACCCGGGCCTCGCGGGTGGTCGGCGGCCACGGGTCGCTGCGCCGGCTCACGCTGTTGGGGTCGGCGTGGACGACGACGGTGCTGCGGGTGCGGGCCTTGGTCGGTGATTGCTATTCGGCCGTTTGGGCCATGGGGCGTGCGGACAGCGCAAGATGGACGCGCGCGGGAGTCGCGAGCATGCAGGGGTTGCCGCTCAACCCTGTCGATGGCGACGCAGCTCCGCACCGACGTTTTTCGCGCCGGCGTGAACCTCGATGATGGGCGCGGCATCTAACCTGTATGGACATGACGGCAGCGACCCGCGAAGCCGAGCCCGCAGCGGAGCAGATCCGCTCCTTGCCCGACGTCGAGTCAGCGCTCCGCGGTGATCTCCAGGCATTCGACCGCCTCGTTCTGGTCCACCTTCCCAGGACCTATCGGATCGCGCTGGCGATCCTCGGGTCGGAGGCCGACGCTGGCGATGCCGTCCAAGAGGCATGGCTCGCAGCCTGGCGGCAGCTTCCGACCCTACGCGACCCCGCACGGTTTGACGGGTGGCTCGATCAGATCCTTGTGAACGCCTGTCGCATGAGCATTCGCAGGCGAAGCCGCGTGCGCGAGATCCGGATGCCAGACGGCTTCGATGCCGAGGCTCCGCAGGCAGCGCTCAACCAGGTCGCGGAGCGCGACGCGCTCGATCGCGCCTTTGGCCGGCTGACCGTCGAACAGCGGACCATTCTGGTGCTCCATCACCTCGAGCGGCGGCCGCTGTCGGCGATCGCGGCCGCGCTCGTGATCCCCGTTGGTACGGCGAAGTCCAGGTTGCACGCCGCTCGAGCGGCGCTGGAGCGCGTCTTGGAGACCGAGCGATGAACGAGCCTTCGCGGCTGTCTGACAGGGAGATCACCGACATGCTCCGCCGGCGATCGGCGCGGCCTGCGCCGGACGGGCTGGCGTCGGCAGTCCTGGAGTCCTTGGCCTCGGAGCGCGCGCGTCACTCCGTTCGGACCGCGGGCCGGCCCGCGAAGCGTCCGCTGGTGCTCCTCGCGGCCGCCGCCCTGCTGCTCGTCGGCGGCGCGATGGCGGTGGGCTCGGGCCTGGTGCGGCTGCCGTCGGTGGTGCCGCCGGTGCCGGTGCCTTCGCTGGCCGCCGTTGTCACGGATCCCACGGCCGTCCCAACGGCGATCTCCCCGTCGCCGTCCGCCGCCCCGACCTCGTCCGCCGCCCCGATCTCGTCCGCCGTCCCGGCGAGGGCGCCCTCGTGGATCGCCACCGGAAGCATGGTCACCCCGCGCGAGGGACACACGGCCACGCTGCTGCCAGATGGCAAGGTGCTCGTGGCCGGCGGCCTCAACAGGACGAGCGGTAGGCCCAATGGCTCCACCCTGGATGGCGCCATCCTGGCCTCCGCCGAGCTGTACGACCCGCGCAGCGGGACCTGGAGTGCGACCGGGACCATGGGCACGGCACGTGAGAATCACACCGCGACCCTGCTGCCCGATGGCAAGGTGCTCGTGGTCGGCGGCTTCACCGTGACGAGCGGCAACCCCAATGGCACGACGCTGACCTCCGCCCAGCTGTACGACCCGGCGACCGGGACCTGGAGTGCGACCGGGAGCATGAGCACGGCCCGTGAGAGCCACAGCGCGACGCTGCTGCCCGATGGCAGGGTGCTCGTCGTCGGCGGCTACACCGTGACGGTGAGCGTCGACGGCGGCTCCACCGTGATGACATCCCTGGCCTCGGCGGAACTGTACGACCCGGCCAGCGGGAGGTGGACCGCCACCGGCAAGCTGGTCTACGAAGGGGGAACGGCCACGCTCCTGCCCGACGGCAAGGTGCTCGTGGCGGGCGGCAACTGGAGCGGCGGATCGTTCGGAGGCGGTGGGTATTCCCCAGCCACCGCCGAGCTGTACGACCCGGGCAGCGGGACCTGGACCGCCACCGGGAACATGGCCGCGGGGCGCTACAGCTCCACGGCCACGCTCCTGCCCGGGCGCAAGGTGCTGGTCGCATGCGGCTGCGACCATGCCGGCCGTGCCTCCGAGCTGTACGACCCGACAACCGGGTCGTGGACCGCCACCGGGACGATGGTCGCGGATCACTGGAGAGATACCGCCACGATGCTGCCCGATGGCAAGGTGACGGCCACGTTGTTGGCAGATGGGAAGGTGCTCGTCGCGGGTGGCGGGACGCCGACGCTGCCTGCCGCCGAGCTGTACGACCCGGGCACCGGGAGCTGGGCTGCCACTGCCAAGATGCTCGCGGTGCGGGTGGACCAGACAGCCACGCTGCTGCCAGATGGGAAGGTGCTCGTGGCGGGCGGCGAAGGCCCCAGCGGCACGCTGGCCTCCGCCGAGCTGTACGACCCGGGCACCGGACAGTGACCCGGCACACATCTGAGGAACGCCCAATGCTCGACCGACGCTTCGCCGGCATGATCGCGGTAGTTGCGCTTCTCGGGGCTGCCTGCGGCAGCGCGGCCACCGCGCCCGCAACAACGGCGCCGACCGCTTCGCCGACCGCGGCAACAACGGCGCCGACCGCTTCGCCGACCGCGGCACCGACGGCCGCTCCGACCGCCACGCCCGCGCCGACCGTGGTGGCCACGCCCGCCCCTACCCGTACAGCGGCCCCCACACCGGCCGGCAAGCCGACGATCGGCGTTCCCGCCGACGACGGTGCCCGGATCATCGCGGTCGAGGCGAACACCCTCGGCGGTACCGTTCCCGCCACCCGCATCAAGGACCTCACGATCGACTCGCCGGCCGTCGGCCGCACCGTGCAGGTCCAGCTTCTGATCCCGACCGGGTTCGACGCGCATCCAGAGACCCGCTGGCCTGTGCTGTATCTGCTCCCCGGTCAGAGCGGGGGCCACCTGGACTGGACGAACTGGAGTGACGTCGAGAAGGTGACCGCACCGACGGACCTGCTCGTCGTGATCCCGGATGCGGGTGCGGACGACCCTGGTGGCTCGTCGTACACGGACTGGTGGAACGGGGGCGCCGGCGGCCTGCGGCAGTGGGAGACCTTCCACCTCGTGGAGCTGCGCCAATTGCTGGAGCGGAACTGGAACGCCGGGGACAAGCGTGCGATCGCCGGGGTGTCTGCCGGCGGCTACGGGGCGATCGAGTACGCGGCACGACAGCCCGGGTTGTTCCGCTTCGCCGCGTCCTATAGCGGGGTCTCCGACCCCGTCGGCAACGTGGCCTTCTGGAATCCGCCCCGCGACGTCTGGGGCGACCCGGTTGCACAGGCCGACATCTGGAAGGCGCACGACCCGCTTCTCAACGCCGAGGCCCTCAAGGGCACCGGGCTGTACGTCGCCTACGGCAACGGGAAGCCCGGACCGTTCGACAACGGCCAGCCGTCCGACTTCGACCCGTCGGGCGCCGTGGAACGGGAGGTTGCCCGCCAGAGCGCCGCCCTCGTGGCACGGCTCCACGAACTGAAGATCCCTGTGACCGTCTACGCCTATGGGAACGGCACCCACTTCGGGCCGTATATCGAGCGCGACTTCGAGCGCTCGCTCCCGCTCATCCTCAAGGCGCTCGGGGAGTAGCGCGACCGCCTCGCGGGTCGAGCCCGGGGCCGGCGGTGTCTACATCGGGTCCCGTCGATCTACGTCCGGTTCGGGTCCCAGTAGCCCCACGACCTCGTCAAGCACCTCCCTATTCGTCCATTGGAACCATGCCCTCGGGTTCAGGCAGCCGCGGGGCCAGGTCCACACGAGCTGCGCCGTCGTCGCCGCCCCCACCTTGGAGCGCGCGTTCGCCAGGTGGTGCTTCACGGTCGCGTGCGACAGGCCGAGTCGGTGGGCGGCCGCCTTCTCGGACCCAGCCGCGAGGACCGCGGCGACCACGACGACCTCTCGGTCGGTGGCGCGTCCGGCTGGGCGGGACGGCCGTCTGGTCATGCGCTCTGGAGCCAGTAGGAAGGCCCTGGCGGCTCGGCGAGGCGCATCGTGATCGGAAGGTCGTTGGTGGCGGGGCTATCCCGCTCGCCCCGACCACCTAGGCCTGGCCCATGCCGTTCACCGTCCTCCAGGCACGACCGAACTGAACCGCGCCGCTTCCAGATGCTGTCGAGGAACTGCGCGTCTGGCGCGTCGTGCCGGACAAGTCGGCGTCCGGCATCCAGCCCGAGCGGCGACTGCAGTCGCCGGGTCTCCGCGCACGTGCGCTCCTGGTCGGCCCACGCTCGTGGTCTGGTCGCGAGGCCAGGATCTCCGCGCGCGGCAGCATCAATCGGGCTCGAGCGATGCGTTGCTGACGATCCGCCAGCGCGGATTGCGGATGCCGGCCCGGCCGGCCCCCCGGCACGAGCGGCACCCAGCGCTCCGGGCGCGCCTCGATCCAACGGTGGAGCGGTGCGGCGATGGCGGGGGCCTCGAGCCACTCCAGCAGGTAGCCGAGCCGCGCGACATCGGCAACCGCAGCTTCTGTCGCGAGGACGGGCCGGAAGCGACGCGGGCGGAGCGCCGGCGCAAGGTCGCGCAGGACGCTGACGACGTTCCCCCACCCGCCCGCGCGGGCGCTGTAGCGGACAAGATCGAGGGCCGTGAGCTCCACCGTCGCGATGCGGTAGCGGCCCGACGGCGCGTTGACCAGCGCGAGGGGCGCCCTCGCGGTATCGCGGTTGACGACGAACGCGATCCGACGTCGGCCGACCTCGATCTGCCTGCGCTGGTGCGGCACGACGACCTGCACGACCTTCCCCGCGTGCGGGGACGGGCCGTGGTAGGCGGCCGCGGCCAGGAGGCCGACGTAGTACGCGAGCCCGAGGTACTCCATCATCGGGTCGAGGTACAGGCGCCAGGACGGCGCGCCGACGCCGCGGTCCTCGAGCGGGACGACGACGTGGAAGCCGCGCACCGGCGTGACGATGAGGCCCGCGGTCGCTGCCCGCGCGAGGGCGGCTGTCGTGCTCGCTGCGCTGACGGCAGGCTGCTGTCCCCGCGCCTCCACGGTCGTGAAGGTGTACTGCCCACGAGCGGGCAGTCCGAGCAGCCAGGCTCGCAAGTCGCTCATATGCTTGATCACACGCTCTTCGTTCGCTTGTGCATATGACCGCACCCTCCCCGCGGCCTCAGGCAGACGCTGTCGGAGCGCTGTAGGGTTGATCGATGGCCTAGAATGGCGTTCGCGCTCAGGCAGACGCTGTCCTTGAGCGTGGAACTGAGCGGGAGTAACTCAGCTGGCAGAGTGTCTGCTTCCCAAGCCTGAGCGCCTCAGCGCTGTGGGCTCCCGTGTGGCGGTACCACCACATCGGCTCAGTTATCCGCTGTAGCTCTCGGGCCCTGCAGGTCGCAGGCGGGGCGCCAACCGGAACCTAACAGCCGAGTGGCCCGGCAGCAAGCCCCGACGTGTACACCGGCGTGTAGCGAGCGGCCGTGCCACCCCGATCCTCACGGCAACGCCTGCCCCGGCGGCAACCTTTGGCTTGAGGTCGAACTCCAGGCGCGGTGCCTGGGCGCTCATGTGGCGTATACGGTATGGCGTGATGTATACTCCACCCATGAAGCGCCTGCAGATCTACATCGAGGAGGAGCTGGACGACGCCCTGGCTGTTCGAGCGCGTCTGACACACACGTCCAAGGCGGCCCTCATCCGCGAGGCCGTCCGCCGGTCGATCGGCGAGCCGGAGCCCACCGTCGATCCGTTCCGCGACTGGATCGGCGGCAGCGACGCCACCCCGGCACCCGTCGACGAGGTCGTCTACGGCTCGTGAGGTTCGTCGATACCTCCTACTGGGTGGCGCTCCGCCTGCGGCGTGATGCCAACCACGGTGTCGCCGTCCGATTGTGGACACCCGGCGCGCCGATCCTGACGACGAACCAGGTCGTCGGCGAGACCTGGACGTTCCTGCGCCGTCGCGACGGACACCCATCGGCCGTCGCCTTCCTCGACGCGGTCGAGTCGACCGATTGGCTCACCCTCGTCCATGTTGACGATGCGATCGAGCGCGAGGCGCGGGCCTGGCTTCGACGCCACGATGAGCGCGTCTACTCGTTCGTCGATGCGACGAGCTTCGCCGTCATGCGACGAGAGCGCCTCCGGGAGGCGCTGGCGTTCGACGGCGACTTCAGCGCGGCGGGATTCGTCGAGGCGCGACCGGAGACCCGGTGAGACAGCGCGTTTCGATGGTCGAGGTCGGCGACACTCGGGTCGACGGCCGCTGCCTGGGTGACGATCTCCCAGAAGTCGGCCGTCCGTTCGTGGACTGTGGCTGACCCGGGCCGAGAACCTGACCCTGTGCGGGCCGTCGGGGACCGGGAAGACCCACTATCTCGAGGGCCTCGCCGCGGCCGCCATCGACACCGGGCGGCGGGTTGCCTGGTTCAGCCTCGAATCGCTCACCGCGACGATCTGGCGGGCCAAGGTGGACGGCTCGGTGGGGCGGGTCGTGGCCCGCATCTGCCGCGCCGACCTCGTGGTCGTCGACGACATCGGGATGCTCCCCGCGGGCGCCGAGGCCGCCGAGGCCTTCTACCGGGTCGACGCCGCGTACGAGCGGCGCAGTGTGGCCGTTACAGCTCCAACCTCCACCCGTCGGGCTTCGACACCATCATGCCCAAGACCCTCGCCACGGCCACCGTCGACCGGCTCCTCCACCACGCCCACGTCGTCCTCACCGAGGGCGCCAGCTACCGCCTCGCCGAGCCGACCGTAGCGAAGGGGGTGATGCCGCTCGCCTGACCCAAACGGGAGATCTGCTGTCCGTCGGCGTTGAGATCACGTGTCCGCGGAGATGGAGATCTGCTGTCCGCCCAGGAGGAAGTCCCGCTGTCCCTTGACACCGGGGTAACGGTGGTTCCGGACGAGTACACACGCCGCCGGGAGACCGGTTGATATCCGCGCATAGGGCGGTAGACTCGGGGCGTTGATTTCGTCCCCTGGGGGGTGGAGGACGATGTTCCCTCGTCGACTTCGGGCATTCGCTCCCGTCGCCCTGGCGCTCGTGGTCGTCGCGTGCAGCCCGGCAGAGTTGGCGGAGCCGTCCCGCGCCGCGCCGGTCACGGACCCGCCCCGGGTCGCGGAGACCCTGATCGTGGGCATGCACGTTCCGGTGGAGATGGCTCCGGAAGACATCGGCGGGCTCACGCCGACCGAGCTGCCGCTCTCCTCGCTCCACCCCAACGGCAGCCTGCGGGACAGCGTGCTGCAGCGATTCGTCTACAGCGGCGTCTACCGCCTCGACGAGACGCAGTCCCCGGTGCCGGACCTCGCCGCCGAGCCGTGTGAGGTGAGAGCGGACCTCCTGGTCGTCACCTGCAGCCTGCGCCCGGCGAGCTTCCACGACGGGACGCCGCTGTCGGCGGACGACGTGGCATTCGCGTATCAGCTGGGGTTGAGTGAGGCCTGTCGCAGCCAGACGCTGTGCGTAAACGCGGACGAGGGCCGGCTCGTCGCGGCGACGGCGCTTGACGAGCGGACCGTTGAGTTCCGCCTGTCCCAGCCCGATCCGGCGTTCATCACGGTGGTCCTGTCATCGAGGCTCATCGAACCGCGCGCACGCGTCGAGCGCGCGTTCGCCGACTTCGTCGAAGCCTCGCGCGGCGCGGACCCCGCGTCGCTGAAGGCGGTCGCGTCCACTTTGGCCGACGAGCTCCGTCCGGGCCGCCCATCCGAGTGCCGGGCGCCCGCCGACGCGGTGCTCGTGGAGGCCGAGGGGGCGATCGCCGACATCGGCATGGAGCTTCGCGGGCGCGAGGTGTACATGGCAAGTCCCGATCCCTGCGCGTACGGCGACAGTCTCGTGCGCGTCCTGACGGACGCCACCGACGCGCTGAGCATGACCGGGATCGATGCGATCGCTGCGTCGTATCGCATCCTCGAGCCTCCGCTCATCCCGGTGGGCAGCGGCCCCTGGCGGGTCGTGTCGATCGATGCGGGCGTGAGCATGGAGCTCGAGGCGTTCGGAGCGTTCCACGGTGGCGCCCCCGCCACCGCGAGGGTGGAGGTCCGGCTGATCCGGACCATCGCGGAGGCGATCGAGGCAGTCCGCAGCGGCGCCATCCACTGGCTCGTGCAGCCGTTCTCGACGGAGGAGAACCTCATCGCCGACGGCATCGGCGATGCTCCGGGGGTGGCCTGGGCGGAGTACAACCGCCTCAGCTTCACCGCCCTCCACTACAACCTGCGCGACGGCCGCCTCTTCGCCGATCGGAACCTGCGCGCCGCGATCGAGCTCTGCCTGGACAAGGACGAGACAGTGGCAGCAGCAACGGGCGGCAGGGGCGTCCCGGTCTACTCCCCCATCAGCCCGTCGGTATGGGCGTTCGAGGCCGACCTGCCGCGCCCGGCGCGCGACACCGGCAAGAGCCGGGAGTTGATCGAGGCGTCCGGCTGGACGCCCGGCGACGACGGCATCTACCGCAAGGGAGACCAGCGGCTGACGGCCGTGGTCCCCGTGCGGGAGGATCGGCCGGCGAACGTCCGCTTCCTCGAGCTGCTGGCATTCCAGGTCGCCGAGTGCGGCATCGAGATGGTGCCTGAGCCGATAGCAGGGGACGACTTCTTGGCGGCGCTGGACTGGCCGTACATCCCACCGGGTGGTGACCAGCCATGGGATGCCGTCTTCTCCGGATGGATCACGACTCCAGACCCGGACTTCCTCCCGATCTTCCACTCGAGCGTGATCGGGACGCCATTGAATCCCAAGGGCAACAACATGATGGGCTACGCCAGCCCGGAGAGTGACGCACTGCTCGAACAGGGGCGTGCGACCTACGATCCGCGCGAGCGAGCGCGGCTCTACCGCCAGCACCAGCAGATTCTCGCCGAGGACCGACCGCTGCTGTTCGCCTGGAGCCCGCGCATCCGCGAAGCCCGGAGCGACCGCCTGGAGTCGACACGAGGCCAACTCGCGACCGATACGAGCACGTGGTGGTGGCAGCTCGAGAACTTGGTCCTTCGGTCGCCCGAGCCGTAGCTCGGCGCAGGGCTACTGGCGGAGAAAGATCGCGGTCTGGCGCCACCATTCGTACAGTTGCTCCCAGTCGTTGTCGCCGCGCCGCGCCCTGGCCAGGATTCGCTCGTCGACATAGGTCCAGACGAGCCACGCGGCGCCCTTCTCCTGGTAGCAGAGCAGGCGTCCGGCGTGAACGTTCCGGACCTCCCAGGGGCCGACGGCATGCGGCACGGACTCGCACGAGCCGGCCGATGCACCGGTGCGGGCGACGGCCTCGGCGAGTGCTCCCGCGAGGGAGGCTGACGTCGGGAACTGGTCGACCCAGACCTCGTCCGCGGCCGCGCTGAGCGGGAGCCGGCAATGCAGGCTCACGGAACCGCCGGCCGATCCATCGGCGGCTGTCGCCGGTAGGCAGTCCTCCCTGACCGCCGCGGGCAGCCGGGCGCGGAGCGTCGCCTCGTCGGCCGTGAGCAGCGAACTTGGCGAGGCCCCGGTGCCTCCGGAGGGCCGCGGCGTCGCGCCCGACGGAGCACCCGACGCCGGGGAAGCCGCCGGTCCGCTGGGACCGCCGCCGGGCACTGCGACGAGGAGGGCGGCTCCTCCGATCAGCGCGACCGGGAGCCCGATGGCGGCCGCCAACACGATGACTCTGCGGGGCCACGATCGCCCGCCGGTTCCGGGTGCGGCGGCACGGGCCGCGGCGGTCGAAGGCAGGACCCCGTAGACGAGGACGGGCTCGGCGATCCCCTTGAGCCGGCGCCGGCCACGCGGCACGAACCGGACCGCCAGAAACGTACGCGTCAGGCCGCGGACGGTGTCGCTCACCAGCAGCTCGCCGGGACCCGCCAGCGCGCAGATCCGTGCCGCGATGTTGACCGCACTGCCAACGAATCCCTCGGCGGTGTCCGCGGTCTCGCCCGCGTGCACTCCGACGCCAACCCGGATCGCAGCTGCCCGGGGTTCATCACCGGCCGCCGCGGCGGCCTCGAGGATCGCGAGGCCACCCTGGACAGCGGCGCTGGCCGACGAGAACACCACGTAGAAGCTGTCGCCCTCTGTCCGGATCTCGGCACCGCCGAACTGCGCGATGACTTCCCGGACGAGCACGCGGTAGCGCGCGAGGAGCTCCGCGGCCGCCTGGTCGCCGTGGGATTCGACGAACCGCGTGTAGTCGCGCAGGTCCGCGAACAGGAAGCCCCGGGTCTGACTCGCGGGTAGCTCGCTCATCCAGTGAGATCCTGGTTCGATGGCGCCAGGTGGAGGCCCCTCGCCATCGCGTCAGGATGCATGCGCACGGGGCACTTGACCAGAGGTGAAGGCGCGCCGCACGCGGTAGCCGTCTGCCCACCCGTCGAACCCGGCGTGTCAGCCCTCGGTGCCCTGCTCCGCCTCCCACTCGTCCGGGTCAGCGCGTACTCGACGTCCCCGTGCTCCTCGCCCTCGACGCGCTCGGGCCAGGGCTGGTGGAAGACCCGCACGCGGCGAAGCCCGGCCTTCTCCATGACGCGCCAGGACGCCTGGTTCACGACCATTGTCGTGGCATAGACGCGGCTGGCCCCCAGCTCCTCGAAGGCCTTCCGGATCAGCGCCCGGCTCCCCTCGGTCGCGAAGCCTCTCCCCCAGGCATCCGCGACCAGGCGATAGCCGAGCTCAGGCTCGTCGTCCGGATCGCCCTTCTGCGGGCGGAGGTGGAACCAGCCGCGGAACGCCTCGGTGCCCTTCTCGATCGCCGCCCAGAAGCCGTAGCCGTCGCCCCTGGCGTAGTAGGCCATCCAGGCAGGCAGGTACTCATCGCGAATCTCGTCGCGTGGCGTCGGGCGGCCGCCGTTGATGTAGCGCATCACCGCGGGATCGGAGTCCAGCGCGGTCGCAAGGTCGACGTCAGCGGGCGTGAACCGACGCAGGACCAGGCGCTCGGTCTCGAGATAGACGTGCACCGCGGGGATGGTACCGCCGTCAGGCCGAGGGATCCGCCGATGCTCGAGCGCACGCAACGCACGTGATCCATCGGTTCGGCGTTCCTGCTCAGCCGCGAGTGGCGCCCGTGGCGCGTGCCGTGTCCGACTCCCGACCGAACCGGGGTCGCGCCCGCCATTGGCCCGTGCCGCCGCCGCGTGGTCAGATTCCCCCAGTGATCCGCCATGGTCCGGCGGGTCCGGAGGGGGGAAGCGAGATGACGCAGCTCACTGCCCGGAGGCGCCAGATGAAGCACCTTTTCGGCACCGTCGTCGTCGTGTTCGCCATCGCCGGTTGTGCGACCGGGCAAGGCGTCGCCACCGGGGCCGCTACCTCGCCGAGTCCCGTCGGCGGAGCCGGTGGCGAGCAATCAGATACGCCGAGTCCCACGCCGACATCGACTCCCACGCCGACAGCCGCCGCCTCGGCTGGGGTAACCGAATTCCCGGGGTACAGTGACCAGGTGGCTCCAGGCACCTACTTGTGGCCTGCGGGTGGTGCGGCGCCGGCCGATATCACCTTCACGATCCCGTCGGGATGGATCAGTCGGTATGGCATTCCCCACAAGGACCGCGATGGTCCGGCCGAGATGGCGGTCGGCAGCTGGATCATCGCCAATGTCTACGCTGATCCGTGCCAGTGGCAGGGGTCCGCGCTCGATCCAGCCGTCGGGCCGACGGTCGACGATCTGGCGTCTGCGCTGATGGCCCAGAAGGGTCGCGCCGCATCGCCACCGACCGACGTCACGCTGGGCGGCTACCCGGCAAAGCGGATCGAGGTATCGGTCCCCGCGGATCTCGACCCCGCTACGTGTGACGAGGGGGTCATGCGGACCTGGGTCGGACCAGGTGAGCGTGTCGACACGTGGTACTCAGATGATCCGGAGGCTCGTTCCCCCTTGCGCAGCGGCCAGCTGAACGTCGTGTACATCGTTGACGTCAATGGCGAGAGGCTCGTCATCGATACGTGGCACATGCCAGGGACGTCAGCTGCGGACTTGGCGGAGCTGGATGCCATTTTGGCGTCGATGCGCATCGAGCCCTGACGGTACAGCGGGTCCCCCATCCTCTGCACGGCGTGTCGCTGCGCTCACCGACCGTCAAGCCGAACAGGCCGAGGACGCTGACATCGCCCGGTGGCCGGACGGCCATGGTCGCCATTGCGCTTGCTCGGAGTCGACCGCCGGCCAGACGCGGGCCGAGGTGGTCGTCCCGTCGTTCTCGATGCGGATGAACCACGCTGCGGCACCCAAGTGGCCGGGTGACCGGGGATCTCGGGATCCTCGTGGACCCGTGAAGTCCGGGACCGTCGCCGCGATCCTCAGGCGTGAGTAGGTGATCATCCACACACGGATGAAGTACAAGGACGCCAGGTCGTCGATCTCGCAGGACCGCCGTTCCATCCCGACTTGCTGCTGAGCCCGTTCTCCCACCGCACGGCGCAGACGTCGTCACGCCCGCCGGAAAGCGACCGGAAGAGCGCGATCCTGGCCTACCGTCAGGTCTCAGGCAGACGCTGTCGGAGCGCTGTAGGGTTCATCGATGGTCTAGAATGGCCTTCGCGCTCAGGCAGACGCTGTCCCCGAGCGTGACTCCCGAGCGGGAGTAACTCAGCTGGCAGAGTGTCTGCTTCCCAAGCCTGAGCGGCTCAGCGCTGTGGGCTCCCGTGTGGCGGTTCCGCCAAATCGCCTCAGTTATCCGCTGTAGCTTCCGGCCTCTGGAGGTCGCGGACGGGGCGCCAACCGGAACCTAGCAGCCGATCGGCCCGGCAGAAATCCCTGATGTGTACACCGGTGTGCAGCGAGCGGCCGTGCCCGATCTATTGCCCTTGTCGAGCAGTCTCCGCAAGGCCAAGTCGTCGCTCGAGATCATTCCGGGGCCATAGGATCGCCCCGCCGTGGAGCCTCAAACCTCCGCTCCAGGTGATCGTCCTGGCGCTCCCGGTTATCGAGTCGCCAGATACCCAGCGACGGCGCACCGCGAACCTCTCGAGCTTGGTCGATGCTTCGACTGCTCGGCGGTGTGGAACAGCCGTTCCCTCGACCCGAATCGTGGTCCCTGGCCGGCTCGCCGATGCGCTCGCCCGGGTCGCGAAGATCGTCGGCTCGACCGGAGTCGCGACGACGATATCGATGCTGGCCCGCTCGCGGGACGAAGGCGCCGATTGCAGCGACCGCTGACGCGTCTGACCCCCTACCGCGCGACCCACCGCTCCGCGGGCTCGAGCAGGAACCGCTCGAGCGGGATTCCCTCGCCGCCCACGAGGAGCGATCGGATCGGGCCGAGCCCAGAGAACGCGGTTGTGAACGCGGCGATCCCCGACAGCGAGGCGCCTGCCCGCCCGCTCTTGACCTCGATCGCGGCAAGGCCACCGGCTCCCGACAGCACGAAGTCAACCTCGCGTTCCCCGTCACGCCACCACGACAGCTCCAGCTCGCCCGTGGCCGCGGCGTTGGCAAGGTGCGCGCCGACCGCGGACTCCACCAACCGCCCCCAGGTCTCGCCGTCGGCCCGGGCATCGGCGAACGAGCGGGCGGACTGCGCCGTTGCGAGCGCCGTGTTGAGGACCTGGAGCTTGGGGCTCGACGCGCGTCGGCGAATGACGTTGCCCGAGAACTTGGGCAGGCCCGTGAGCAGGCCGGCGCCCGCGAGCAGCTCAAGGTAGTGGGCGAGGGTCGTCGTATTCCCCGCGTCATGGAGCTGGCCGAGCATCTTCGTGTAGCTGAGTTCCTGCCCGCTGTACCGGCAGCCGAGCTCGAACAGCCGCCGCAGGAGCGCCGGCTTGTCGACCCGCGTCAGCAGCAGCACATCGCGGCTGATGGTGGTCTCGACGAGCGCATCGAGGATGTACCGGCGCCAGCGGGTCTCGTCACCGATCAGCGTCGCGGCCCCCGGGTAGCCGCCGAAGTAGACGTACTCGTCGAGGGTGGTCCCGAACGCGGCCCGCATCTCCCCGAGCGACCAGTGCGGGACGCGGATGACCTCGAACCGGCCGGCCACGCTTTCGGTGAGCCCCTGCTCAACGAGCAGGGGTGCCGATCCGAGCAGGACGACCCGGAGCGGCGAACCCGAGCGCGTGTCCTCGTCCCACAGGCGCTTGACCGACTCCGACCAACCGGCGGCCTTCTGGACCTCATCGATCACGAGGACGGCGCCATCGGGGCCCGCCTCGAGCCGCGCCGCCTCCCATTGAGCCGCGATCCACTCGGGGCCACGGAGCGCGGGCTCGTCGGCGCTCACGACGCGGACCGGGACCGGCAGGGCTTCGACCGCCTGGGCGACGAGCGTCGACTTGCCCACCTGCCGTGGCCCTGCGATCACCTGGATGAACCGCCGGGGCTCGGCCAGCCGTCGGGCCAGCTCGGCGGCCTGTGGTCGGCGATACGGAGATGCGGGATCTGGACTACTCACCATGTTGAGTAGTCTTGCTCAGGATCGTGCGGAGTGCAAGACCCCGCTGCACCCACACTCCACGAGCGGCTCGGCACCTGGGCGATCAAATCATGCAGTCGTCGCCAGATCCCGGTGGAGCAGTCGACCCGACGGCCTCCGACCGCGAGCTCGGGCGTGCCCGGCGTGCGGTTCGGGCTCGCCCGGCCCGCGCGACCCGCGCGATCGTGACCAACGTCTCTGGACGCACCAGCCGGCCAACCCGGAGACTCTGCCCAGACGTCGCGCCGCGGACCCAGGCCCGCGTCCCAGGATCGGCGCCCGGCGCTGCATGGGAGCCTGGAGGAAGCGCCATGGCTGAGCCGCGGGTCCTGCTGTGCGGTGCCACAGGCGAGCTGGGAGGCGAGATCGCGAGGCGACTCGCGGCGGCCGGAGTGCCCTTCCGAGCACTCGTGCGGAAGGGGCGGCCGACCGCGCCGCTCGAGGCGCCGGGCGCCGAAATCGTGCACGGGGACCTCCGCGACGAGGCGTCGCTCGTCCCTGCCGTTCGCGGCGTGACGACGGTCATCAGCACGGTCAACACCATGGCCCGGCTGCTGGCCGGCGACCACGACCTCAGCATTCGCGACGTCGACGATCGCGGCTACGCGCACTTGATCGCGGCCTGCGAGAAGGCTGCCGTGCAGCGCTTCGTCTTCGCCACTGCGCTGGGGGACCTCGCGGCGGTGCACACGCCGTTCACCGACGCCAAGGTTGCGACCGAGGCCAGGCTTCGCGCTTCCTCCATGGGCGAGGTGATCGTCCGCAGCGACATGTTCCAGGAGGCCTGGTTCACGCCCACCGTCGGCTTCGACTGGACGCACGGCAAGGTGACCGTGTACGGCAAGGGTGCGACGCGCCACGCGTACGTGGCCATCGCCGACGTGGCCGAGGCGATGGTCCGCCTGGCGCTGACCCCGGACCCGCCTCGCGAGGTCGAGATCGCGGGTCCTGAAGCGATCTCCCGGACGGAGGCCGTCGAGGCGTTCGAGAAGGCCCTCGGGCGGCCCATCCGCACGCGCCATGTGCCCCGGATCGCGATGCGCCTCGGCAGCGTTCTCATGCGCCGGCCGCGTCCGGCCCTGGCCTCGGTCATGGGCATGGCCCTCTTCGACGACCTCACCGAGACGAAGGTCCGCGACGATGCCCTTCGCGCTCTCGGGATCACCGCGCGGCCGGTCGGGGCGTACATCGCCGACGTCGCCGGCAGGCAGGCCGCGGCAGGGTAGTGCCCGCCTGAGGGCGGCGACCCGCTTCGGACCAGCGGGAACCGGGACGATGGACCTTCCGGGGGAGCCCGCGCTCGAGCATCGCAGTGAGGCAGCGAGCCCATGACGCCGGGTGCCTGCACGGGCTGTGGCGCAGACCTCGAGCATTCCGCTTTGTCCCTTTTCGCAACGCCGCCCCGCCCGTATGCTCCCGTCCATGACGGCGTGCCCGGCCTGCGGCAGCGAGAACCCCGACGGGGCGCGGTTCTGCAACGGCTGCGGTGCGAGGCTCGCTTCGACGGCCGAGCCGGCGGCCCGCGAGGAGCGCAAGGTCGTCACGGTCCTCTTCGCCGACCTGGCCGGGTTCACCGCCCGCGCCGAGACGCTGGACCCCGAGGACGTGCGGGCGTTCCTCCTCCCGTACTACGACGTCCTCACCTCCGAGATCGAGCGCCACGGGGGCCGGGTCGACCGCTTCCTGGGCGACGGGGTGATGGCCCTCTTCGGGGCGCCGACGGCCCACGAGGACGATCCCGAGCGCTCCGTGCGGGCGGCTCTCCGCATCCTCGAGCGGATCCCGGGCCTGGGCCTCGACCTCCACGTGCGCCTCGGCGTCAACACCGGGCCCGTCCTCTTCGCCGCCGGCAGCGGGGGCGAGCGCGACGATGCGGTGACCGGGGACGCCGTGAACACCGCGGCCCGGCTCCAGGCCCTGGCGCCGACGGACGGGGTCGTCGTCGGCGAGGCGACGTACCGAGCCACCTCGCACCTCTTCGCCTACGAGGCGCTCGCGCCCGCGCTCGTGAAGGGCAAGGCCGAGCCGGTACCGGCCTTCCGGCCCACGGCGCCGCTCGCGAGGCCACCGGGTGCGCTCCGCGCCGAGACGACGCCGTTCGTGGGCCGCGACCTCGAGCTCGCGCTCCTGGGCGGCCTCTTCGAGCGGGCCCGGTCCACCCCCTCGGTCGAGCTGGTCACGATCGTGGCCGAGCCGGGCCTGGGCAAGTCCCGCCTGGTCCGGGAGCTCGCCCGCCACGTCGATGCCCTCCCCGACCTCGTCACCTGGCGGGTCGGTCGCTGCCTTCCGTACGGGGACGGGATCAGCCTGTGGGCCCTGGGCGAGATCGTGAAGAGCCATGCCGGCATCCTCGACACCGACGACCAGGCGACGCTGGCGGCGAAGCTCGAGGCCGTCCTCGTGGAACCCGACCCCTCGACGCGCACCTGGATGAAGGACCGCCTCGCGCCGCTCGTCGGCCTCGAGATCACGGCCCAGCCGCCCGTCCAGGAGGAGGCCTTCACCGCCTGGCGTCGCTTCCTCGAGCAGGTTGCGCAGGGAGGTCCGACGGTCCTCGTCGTCGAGGACCTCCACTGGGCCGACGACACCCTGGTCGCCTTCCTCGCCCACCTCGGCGACCGCGCCGCCGGCCTCCCGCTCCTCCTCGTGACCACCGCCCGCCCCGAGCTCGAGGAGCGCCACCCCGCCTGGCTGTCGCGGACGAGGCGCTCGACCGTCCTGTCCCTCGCCGCCCTCCCCGACCGGGCGATGACGACCCTCGTGACGGCGTCGATCCCCGGCGCCTCGCCCGAGCTGCTCGCGTCGGTCCTCGAGCGCGCGGCCGGCTCCCCCCTCTACGCCGAGCAGCTCGCCGCGATGCTTCGCGACCGGGTCCTCCCGATCGCCGGCGGAGCGCTGGACGAGGATGCCATCCCGGCCTCGATCGCGGCGCTCCTGGCCGCCCGGATCGACGCCCTGCCGCCCGCGACGAAGGGCGTCCTCCTCGACGCGGCGGTCGTGGGCAGGACGTTCTGGTCGGGGGCGGTCGCCGCCCTCGCGGGACGCGGGCGGACCGAGGTCGAGGCCCACCTGGCAGAGCTCGTGCGGCGGGAGCTCGTCCGCCCCGTCCTCCCGTCCACGATGGTCGGCGAGGCCGAGTACACGTTCTGGCACGCCCTCCTCCGCGACGTCGCCTACGGGGAGCTGACGCGGCAGGCCCGCCTGGCGAAGCACCGGGCCACGGCGGCCTGGATCACCGCGAGGGCGGGAGCCGCCCGCGGCGAGGACGCCGAGATCGTCGTCGCCCACCTCGACCGGGCCCTCGAGCTGGCGGCCACGACGGGAACGACGGCGATCGTGACGGAGCTCAGGGAGAGCCTGGTGCGGTACGGCCGACTCGCCGCCGAGCGGGCGACGGCGACGTTCGCGGTCGAGAAGGCGGACGCGATGTACGCTGCGGCCATCGCCGCCGCACGGGCCATCGTGGAGTCCGACGACGCCGAGGAGCACCTGGTTGCGCTGGCGGAGCTGCTGGCCGGCGACGGCGCCCTGCTCGCCCGGATCGGCAGGTCCGACGCGGCCGTCGCGGCCTGGGGCGATGCTCTCGCGGCGATGCCGCCCGGTCGCCCGGTGTGGCGGGCGCGGGTCCACATGATGTGGGGCGACGTCGAGATGGACCGGCGCGCATTCGAGGCCGCCGACGAGCAATTCGCGGCGGGCGCCGCGCTCCTGGGCAACGAGCCGCCCGCGGATCCGTCCGAGGCATCGGCATGGTGGGCAGCGTGGCTCGACCTGAAGAGCCGGGCCGTCGAGCGGGCCTACTGGCGCGGCGACCCGGTCCTGATGCAGGCCGTCATCGAGGAGCTCCAGGAGCCGCTGGTGACACATGGGACGGCAGCCCAGCAGGCCCAGCACTACCACCTTCGAGCGGACCAGCTGCTCCTCCGGGACCGGTTTGCGCCGTCGGACGAGACGCTGGCCCTCATGGAGCGCGCCCTTGAGGCGAACCGGCGAGGTGGCGACCGCCGGGCGCTTGCCTACGACCGCTTCTGGCTCGGCTTCACCTGCCTCTGGCGCCGCGAGGAGGCTCGGTCAGAGACCGAGCTGCGGGCTGCCGTTGTCGAGGCAGGCCAGATCGGCGACGCCATGGTCGAGTTGCGCTCGCTCGCGTATCTGGGGCTTCTCCTGCGCCGGCAGCGCCGAACGGCGGAAGCGGCTCCCGTCGCGGAGCGCACGACGCTGCTGGCCGGTCGGCTCGGCCAGGCCGTGTATCGCGCCTACGGGCTGTCGACGCTGGCCTGGCTGGCACTGGAGAAGGGCGATCTAGAAGCGGCCCGCCGCGACGCGGCCGTCGCGGACGACCTGTTCACCCACGACGGTGCGGTGTTCCCCTTTCGCTGGCTCTCCCTGTGGCCGCTCCTGGCGTGCGATGTCGAGGACGGGCGGATGCGGGAGGCCGCCAGCCGATTGCCGCCGCTCCTCGACGCGACGGCCCAGCCCCTGCCGGATCAGCTGGCGCACGAGGTTCGAGCCGTGCTGGCAGCGGCCGCGCGTGACGCAGTGGGCGACGGCAGCGATCTGCGGCGGGCCTTGGATCGCGCCCTTCGAGCCGCTCGGCGCCATGGGTACCTGTAGCGATCGGAGACCGGGTGGCCCCAGACGGAATCGTCGGCGGCCCATTCCGCGCCTCCCCGGTTCCCGTCGGTCGGGTCGCGCTCCCGGCCGGCTGGACTCCAGCAGCGGGCGCCTCGCCGGTGCAGACAAGGTCCCGATGCAGTCATGCGATCACGCTGTCCCCGAAGCGGCGGATCCGGGAGATCGTCGTCAAGCAGACGCTGTCGGAGCGCTGTAGGGTTGATCGATGGCCTAGAATGGCCTTCGCGCTCAGGCAGACGCTGTCCTCGAGCGTGACTCCCGAGCGGGAGTAACTCAGCTGGCAGAGTGTCTGCTTCCCAAGCCTGAGCGGCTCAGCGCTGTGGGCTCCCGTGTGGCGGTTCCGCCAAATCGCCTCAGTTATCCGCTGTAGCTTCCGGCCTCTGGAGGTCGCGGACGGGGCGCCAACCGGAACCTAGCAGCCGATCGGCCCGGCAGAAATCCCTGATGTGTACACCGGTGTGCAGCGTGCGGCCGTGTCCCGAGCTTCTCGCTCTCGTCGAGCGGTCGCCCTGGTGCCGAAGTGGTGAACGGGCGGAAGAAGGATCCAGGACGTTCCCGTCTATCGGAGGCTTCGGCGCCCAGCCACGACCAGGGCCACGCTGACCGGCACGCCCGCCAGCAGGAACGGCAGCTCGAACCCGGCGCCAAGGGCGAGTGCCGCTGGGCTGGGAGTCAGGGTTGCGGCCGATGATGAGCACCGGCGTCCCAATCGCGTGCTCCACCCGACCGTCAAAGGCCCCATCGGCGAGCTTCCGATCGCGGGTTGGGCATCGTGTTGACGCTCGGGTTCCTCCCGACGGGGATCGCGACCTTCCAGGTGGCGTGTTCTCGCGTCAGGCGGCCCTCCTCCCTGGTAGGGGCGATGGCCGGATTCTTCGTCGTCTTCTCCGGTTCCTTCCTCCGGCTGCGGGGCGGATCGGGACGGCCATCTTCGGTGGGATCGGCCTGTCCATCGCGCTGCTTGACAGCTGGCTGGACCGGCGGCTCCCCCACACGGTCAAGGGCCAGAAGCGACCAGCAGCGTTCTACGCGATCGTCACGGGGATGGGGGCGGTGCTGGTCCTCCCGTTCGTGCTGCTCGTGTTCTTCACCGCCGACGGATACCAGATGCCGCTCCGGGCAGGCTATGCGCTGTTGGTCGTCGGGGTGTGCACGGCCGCCTGGTGGGGGCTTCGCCTCCGGGGGCGCGTGAGGGCGCCGCGGGGTCTGGTGATCGCGGACCGGGGAGCCACCCTGATCGCCGTCATCCTGGGCGCGTGGACATCACTCCTTCACATCTCCCGCGCGCTTGGGGCACCGTCCTGATCCGCTGACCCGGCTCGAGGCTCGGCACCACCAGCCACCCCTCCGCTCGCCCCCGATAGTTCAGCTGCTCAGTGGTGAGGCCGGAGCGTGCCCGCAGGTCCGCCAGATGGCGCTTCGCAGTGCTCGGCCGGATGCCCACGACCTCGGCCGCGTCAGCAACGGAACCTCCAGCAGCTACGAACCCTGCGACGACGTCGACCTGGCGTACGGTCGGCGCCCGCGGGAGCGAGCCTCGCAGATACCCGTCTCTCATGGAGCCACGGTCTGTGAAGGCCGGGCGGCGGCGGTCAGATTCGTCCGCACGCGGGCTGTGAGTATCGGGGCCAGCGGCCCGTTGGGACGAGCAGCACTATTCCGGCGTGCGGGTGACCGGCCGGCAGAGATCGCCGGCAGCAGCCGCGTTGCCGTCGAGTTGCCGATTAGCCAAGACTTCCAGCTACCGTCGGCCAGAACCGACCCCGGGTCTACCGTCGTCCTGGGGCTATCCGGTGTCGACCGGGTTGCCCACCACTCGGCCGCGATCTAGACTAGCGTCGCGCGTGCTGTAGGGGGGAGGCAGTATGGATGTCGGCGTGACGGCCATCCGGCCCGAAAGCCAACCTGTCCTCCGCGACTCGAAGGTGGTCCCCCTCGATCTCGTGACGCCCGAATCGGCCCGCAACGCTGGTGGCGCGTCTGGCCCAGCCGGGATTCCCGACAGAGAGCCCCACTCTTCCATGAAGTCGGGCTGAGGGTGAGCGCCCCATACTTCGTTCCCGCGGCCGACCTGCTGCCGTACTGGCCCCATGACCTGCTCGCCCCGAGCGACGTGCCTATGCTCGGACGGCTCAGCCAGTTCGCCGGCGTCACCGAGTTCGAGCTCGTCGAGTACGAGAGCGAGCTCGCGGTCGTCGGCACGCTGGCGCTCTGGGACGAGCTGACCCTCGATCTGCCGCTGGTCGATGGCCTCCAACTCGTCTTCGGCCAGCCCGGGCCGAACCTCAGCGCCCTGCCCTTCGAGCTCGACTTCGGGCCGCCGTCGGGCGGGCCCACCGACAGTGCCGCCGAGATCGCGCTCGATCTGTTCTTGAAGGGCCGCCAGGGTCCGTACGAGCTCGTCCTGCCGACCGTCGACATCGGCCTCCGCTTCAACCCCGACGACGTCAGGCCGATGCGGCCAAAGGACGCCGCCGACCTCGCAAAGGGCTTCGAGCCCGATCCCACGAGGACCGCCACGCAGCTCAACTTCCGGGCTGCGATCGCCATAAACACCGATACCGGCATTCGGATGGAAGCGCCGGGCGACCTGGACCTGCTTTACAGCCAGATTGGCTCGACGGGGATCGTGTTCTCCGGCCAGGACATCGTCCTGCGCCTGTCGGACGCCCAGCCACAGCCCGAGGGCATCGACCCCGCGGCCTTCGACCTCGATGACGACTGGAAGGGCGTCTACCTCGGGCACGTCCAGGTCTTCAATCTCAACACCCTGGTCGAGTGGCTGCCCGAACGCCTCGACCTCGAGAAGTGGTTCATAGGCCGGGGCGGCGTGACCGGCAAGGCGACCGCCATCCTCGACCTCCAGCCGGACATGTCCGACCAGGACTTCGCAGTCCGGGCGTTCCGCCTCGCACTCCGCCAGAACGCGCTGCTCGAGTCCCTCATCCAGCTCGCTGTCAAGCTGCCGTACTTCGACGACAAGGTCGTCTACCTCGACCTCGCCATCACGAACGAGCCCAGCCTCGACTTCCCGGAGTCGATGGGCTTCATGGGCGCCATCGCCGGCGTCCAGCCGCCGGGCGACCTCGAGGACGAGCCGCCGAGGCAGGACGAGCTGATCGCGCTGCCGGCGGACCCATTCCTGCGGGTCGGTGTCACGAAGCTCGGCGTGCGGGCCGAGCCCGATCCCGGCCGGGCCGGCTCCGACTACCCGGCCGACACGCGTTTCTGGGACCTGCTGATCGACGGCCGGGTGGAGATCGGCCCCGCGGCGCAGGTCGCGAACACGTTGTTCGGCGGGGAGTTCACGGAGCTTGTCCTCCAGGTCGCACCGGATTTCGACTACGCGCTGCCGAGCGGCCTGTGGCTCGCCCTCAACGAGGCGGCCCGGACCAGGCTTGCCGCGTTCCCGCTCCAGATCTCGCGCTTCGGGCTGGGCGAGCAGGGTCCCGAGAAGTGGGTGGGCCTCGACGCCTCGGTCGACCTCGGCAGGAGCATCGGAGCGGCCGCGTCGGTCCAGGGCCTGCGCATCTTCTACGGCGGCCCGCCCGGGGTCCACCTCACGTTCGACGGCATCGAGCTCAAGGTCTTCCGGGAAGGCTTCGCCTTCGAGGGCTTCGTCTCGATGGTGAGCGGCGTCGACCCCGAGGGTATCGCCGATCCGGCCGACCGGACCTTCCGGGGCGATGTGAAGCTCGCGATCGCGAGCGGCGTCGGCGTCGAGCTCGAAGGCACTGTGCTGTTCGGGACGAAGGGCGGCATGCGGTTCGGCTACGTCGGGCTCGACGCCGAGTTTGGCGGCGGAATCCCGATCTTCTCCACCGTGTCCTGGTTCGGGGCGGCGTTGCTCGCCGGCGTCAACGTCACGCCGGACAAGACCCTCGCCGGCAACCATGGCGACGACTTCAACTGGTACCAGCACTGGTACGCTCCGGCGCCCGGTCCGTACTCCGTGCTCAACGCGCGCAAGTGGATCCCGAGGGAGGACGCCTGGGCGGCGGGTGCCGGCGTCACCGTCGGGTCGAGCGACGGCAAGGCCTGGAGCCTCCGAGCGCTGCTGGCCCTCGTCGCCCCGGGCCCGGTGATCATCATCGAGGGCCGCCTCCGCGTGCTGAAGACCCGCGAACCGCACAAGGGCCCGCCGCGGTCGACGACGATCCGGGGCCTCACCGTCCTCGATTTCGACCAGGGCGACTTCCTGCTGGCCCTGGAGGTCGACTACAAGCTCCCGGAATCAGGGCTGCTGCTCGACGTTCATGCGGCCGGCGAGGTGTTCTACGGCCACCGGCCGGGCGACTGGCACCTGGCGGTCGGTTGGCCCGAGCCCATCAGCCGGCGCGTCCGGGCGAAGGCCCTGCGCCTGCTCGACTGGGACGCCTACCTCGTCATTACCGGTCGGGACCTCGAGCTTGCCGAGCGGACGTTCCCCGGCACGGCGCTCGCCGTCGGCTACCGGACCGGCATCGACAAGCGCGGCAAGTGGGGACCGGTCCGCGGCGTGCTCATCGTCTGGATCGCCGGCGACGTCGCGATGTCGTTCAGCCCGTTCTACATCCTCGCCGAGCTGTCGCTCCACGGCGAGGCGAGCGTCAAGATCTTCGGCATCGGCTTCGAGCTCATGCTCGACGCGCTGCTCGCGCTCGAGGCGCCGGTCGGCGACGACGACGAGTACTTCGGCGGCAAGGTCAAGATCAAGGTGGGGCTGCCGTGGCCGCTGCCGGACGTCAAGAAGGACATCCCGTTCGAGTGGGGCGATGCCACCGGGATGCCGCCGCCGATCACGCCGCTCGTCGACGGCGCGTCGGTCAGCCCGGGCTACAGCGTGGTGGGGGCGCGGCTGTACGAGCGCGAGACCGGGTCCGTCGCGAGCGTGTCCATGCCGCTCGACGGCCGGGTGGCGATTACCTTCCAGCGCCCGATGCGGTCCACCTGGGCGGGAGCGCCGACGCCGGTCGACCTGGCCCATCCGGACCGCGTCGGCGACGTCTACTACCGCTACACGCTGCTCGCCGTCCGCGTGCGGGTCACGCCTGCCGGCGGCTCGCCCCACGACGCCACCGAGGACCTCTTCGGCCAGTGGATGCTGGGCCACGGCGACGCCAACGGCCCGCAGGCCGAGAGCCTCGTGCTGTGGGGCCTGACCCCGTTTCCGGCGGCCGGCAACCTTGCCTGGCCCAGCCGGACCGAGCGCCGTTCGTGGGCCGACCTCCTGCTCGACGGCACTCGCTGGCCGTGCGGCACACTGCCGCCGCCCGAGCGATGCGTCGACTTCGACATCGTGCTGCTCGGCGTGAAGGACCCCGAGCTCCGCTACCGGCCGGATCCGGCGTACGGCGTCGTCGTCTTCACGGCGTGGCCCAGCGCCGCCCGCGGCGACGAGGTCGAGGACGAGGTCGGCGAGCCCGTGCAGGTGCCGCTCGCGATCGTCAACGCCGGCGGCCAGGACGCGACCGACCACGTCCTGCGCCTCGCCCGGACGACGTTCCTCGGCGGCAAGGACGGCCAGGAGGCGACGTCCGGGCCGGTCACCGACGGGCTGGCTCTGTCCGGCGTCAGCATCGACCTGCCGTTGAGCGTCCGTGCCCGCGGCCGCGTCGACCATAACAAGGACCTCACGTTCCTCATCGTCCTCGCGCTCCGGGGCGGCGACGTCGTGGCGACGATCGTCGCGGACGCGCCCGACTGGGAGATCGAAACGGCCGACAAGCCGTTCGACCGCGTCCTCGTCCGGGTCCAGCCGCGGGGCGGGCCACAGCGCGAGCGCGACCCCTTCTACGTCCTGTCGCGGTTCTGCTACACGACCGTCAGCGCGGTCGCGAACGACGCGGAGGCCCGGGCACAGCGGCTGCGCTGGCTCCACGTCCTCGGGCCGCTGACCATCGACGAACCCGAGATCAACGGGGAGCCGTTCGGGGCGAAGCTCGTCCACGAGCCGCACTCGACCTACCGCATCGAGCTCGACATCCAGACCGAGACCGCCCCTGCCCTCGACGACCCGTGGACCGACCGCGGCACGTCGACCGAGACGTTGACGGTCTCGACCGGCGGCGC
This sequence comes from uncultured Chloroflexia bacterium, assembly GCA_963725875.1. Lineage (GTDB taxonomy): Bacteria > Chloroflexota > Limnocylindria > Limnocylindrales > CSP1-4 > CTSoil-043. The sequence continues at coordinate 796,798 of CAVRZZ010000003.1, forward strand.
CCCATCAGACCTGACGCCGTACGTCGCGTCCGTCGCGCCCGGCGACGGGGCCCGGCCGTTCTACGCCGACTACGACCTCCGGATCCTTTACAACCAGCCCTACGTCGAGGCGATGTACAAGCGGGCCGGCGGGCTGCTCCGGGCGGATCTGTTCACCGCCGGCGGCCGACGGGTCGAGCCGGAGGCGTTCCGTAGCCGGACCGTGACGCCGGCGCTCACGACCGAGGTGGGCATGATGGTCGACCGGCTCGAGACGGCCGATTGCATCGGCGTCGACCTCGACTCGATCGCCGGCTACGACCAGACGAGCTATCGCACGCGGCTCGGGACGTCGACCGCGTACGAGGTCAGGGTCAGCGGCGGCGGGCTGCCCGCGCCAGTCTACCGCTGGAGCTTCGTGACCAGCCGCTACCGGACGTTCGCCGAGCACCTTGGCGATCTCCGCGACCTGCCGTGGCACGAGCGGCTTCCAGCGAGCGTGGACTGGGCGGCCGTAGCCGGACTCGTGTCGCCGGCCACCGACCGGGGCACCGAGGACGAGGCGTGGCGGGCGATCTGGCAGGGCGAGCTGCGGCTTACCCGATCCGGACGCTGCCCGAGCGGCCGGAGGTCACGATCCTGTGGAGCGAGCCGGCAGGCTTCGAGGCCCGCGTGCTGAGCATCGTCGGCCCGGAGCCACTGTTCGCGACCGAGCGGACGGTGCTGACGCTCCGTCGCAAGCGCACCCGAATCGTGCTGACGCCGCTCGGCCCGCAGACCGTCGTGACCTGGCCGCCCGTGGCGCATCGGCTCGTCCGCTCGCTCGACGGCGCGCGGGCCCTGCTCGTCGCGGTCGACCCGGCCGGGCAGCCCCTCCCGCTGGCGGCCGGCATGTACCGGCTGGAGGCCGAGTACCGGCTAACGGGTGTCGTCGGCCTGCCGGACCTCAGCCGCCAGGGCGACGGCTCGGACGAGACGGCGACGTGGCCGTTCACGATGCCGGTCACGCCTACCTCCATCGTGGACCCGGAGGCCTGACATGGCAGACCACCTTCTGCAGGATCCGAGGCTGACCCTCACCGGGGCCGGCTTCGCCGGCGACCCCGAGGCGCAGGACGGCATCCACCTGCGGTGGTCGTTCGACCCCGACCTCGGCTTCCCGGCTGAGGGCTTCCGGCTCTGGGTGCGGCAGGCCGCCCGCGAGGACCTGCGCAAGGTCTCGTTCGCGCCGCTGGCGCAGCAGCTGGGATCCCAGCCCGCGCCGGCCGGCGTGGCGGAGGGCGTGACCGTGCACCGGGCGGACGGCGCACGGCTCGAGACTGGCCGGCGCTGCGATCAGATCGGGCTAGAGCTGGGCTCCTCGCCGCTCGTCCTGCGCATCCGGGCGTCATTCGGCTCGCCGCCCGAGCCGATCCGCCTGGTCACCGTGTTCGGCGTCGCCCAGCGCGGCGCGGTGTCGGTCCAGGCCCGCCACGCCGGCCGCGTCGCCGACTGCGCGGCGGCGGGGGTGGCCACGTGTCTCCGCCGGATCGTCGAGGACGCCGTCGCGGACCGGTTGACCGTGCTGGCAGGCGCGGACGCGCTGCTGGCAGGCCGGGACATCCGCGGCCGCGTGCGTGGCGGTGAGCGCAGCGCGGCGGCCCTGCTCCGGAGCGACCGTGCCGCGGCCCTGGAGCGGCTCCGCGAGGTCGGCTTCCAGCCGCCGGAGGCGACGACCTGCACGCCGTTCCAGCTGACCGTCCGGGCAGACGCGATCGACGAGGTCCACGTCTCCGGCTGCAATGCGATCCTGGTCGGTGCGCTGTGGAGCCCCATCCCGGCCGACGACTGCGAGCGCGGCTGGAAGCTGCTCCGCGGACCTATCTGTCTGCCCGTGGAGGACGTGCCCGCGTACCCCTGCAAGGTCGAGGGGGGTACCGCTCGCGATGTCGCCCGCGCCCGGCTGCCTGAGGAGGCGGACCTACCGCCGCAGGCGCCACGGCGAGCCGCCCTCGAGGGTCGCCTCCTCGGAAGGGACTTCGACGAGTTGCGAACGTCGCTCGAGCAGGCGCTCAACGCCGGCGGCCAGCTCGTCGCCCGCCTGCCGTCCGACGACCCGGACGACGGGATGACCTGGCGGTACGACGTCGTCCGCGATGCGCTGACGGCCGCCGCGGATCCGTACTTCGCCCGCATCCTCGGCCTGTACTGGGTCCACCGGGAGAAGGACCCGAACGTTCGCTACGACTACAAGATCGAGGCCGCGTGGCCCATCCACGGGGAGCGGCGGGGCCTCTGCTGGGTGATCTACGACCGCGGCCTCGAGCACCAGCCTCCCCTGCCCGCCCCGATCAGCGTCGCCGCGACCCCCCGCGTCGGCGCGGCGCAGATGACCGCCGACGGCGTCCTCAACCCCTTCGAGATGGACGTCACCGTGAACTGGCGGCGGCCGTCGGTCTGCGACCTCAGCGACCCGGTCCGGAGCCCGATCGCCTACCTGGTCGAGCGGACCGCGGCCGACGCGCCGGCCGCGGGGCCGTACGAGCTCGTGTCGCGCCGCTTGTTCGAGCCGGGCGGCGAACCGGAGGTTGTGCCGGTGATCATCGCCGACCCGGACGAGGGCGAGCCCCGGTTCGCGACCGGGTACTTCATCGACCGCGGCCCAGGCTACGGCACCTTCCACTACCGCGTCCTCGGCCGCGACCTGTTCGGGCGGACGAGCGACCCGTCGACGCCGGGGTCCGTCCTCGTCATCGATCAGGTCGCCCCCGGCCCGCCGCTCAACCTCGCCGCCGAGTACGCCGATGCGGACGACCCCGACCGCGCCGGCGGCGCGCTGCTCGCCTGGGCCAACCGCGACGTCCCTGCGGGCTCCCCGCTCCGTGCCGGCATCGCCGTCCGCTGGATCTGGCCGGCCAGCCGCCAGCTCCAGTTCCCCGACCTCGACGAATTCCGGCTCTACTACCGGCCGGGAACGCTGAACCACGTCCTGGGCCGGATCGAGACCGTGAGCGCGGCAGCCGCTGGCGAGTACGACGTGACCACCGACATGGCGCCGGTCGGTCCCGACTTCCCGGTCCCCCAGACCGGCGTCGACCTCGGCGCGCTGCGGAGCGAGGGCGAGGAGTGCCCGATCCTGACCCTCGCGACCGTCGGCGGCCGGCTATCGTTCCGGGTCCGGGCCAACCCGGCGGCGCCGCCGCTCGTGGGCTCGGCCACGTTCCGGCTGGGCCGGGGCACCTCGCCCACCGCGACCCAGCCGGCCCGCGCGCCCTATCCCGCGTTCCGGTTCTTCGAGCAGCCGGGCGAATGGGAGGGCTTCCTCGTCGACACGACCGCGCCACCGCAGCCGCTCCGGGTCGCCAGGAACGGTACGGTCCGGACGCCGCTGCCCGCCGGGCTCGCGACGTCGGACGTCGAGGTGACCCGGGTCGACGAGATCGTCGACGGCCAGGTCCACTGGCACTACCGGATGACGCTCCGCGGCGTCGAGCTCGCCCCGAGCCTCGAGCGGCCGCGCCCCGTCGGGACGTTCGGGATCGGCTCGGTCGACGAGGCCGGCAACGAGGGCCGCATCGCGCCGCCAGCCTCGATCATCGCGACGTACCGGACGCCGCCCAGCATGCCGGCCATCGTCTACCCGCCGGTGAATTTCGCCACGCCCGCCGACTACCAGGGCACATCGTGGTTCACGCTCGGATGGACCGGCGCCGCCGGCATCGGCTACCAGGTCTACCGGGCGATGGACCTCGACCTGCTGGCGACCGCCGGCATCGAGCTCGACGTCCACCGTGCCCAGACCGACGACGAGCAGCGGCTCCAGCTCCAGCAGCTCGCGCTCGACCCCGACAACCTCGAGGCCTTCAGCCTCGTGACCGCGGCACCGATCTCGAGCCCGGGCGGGTCGATGCGCCATCGCGACGCGCTACCGGGCGCCGTCCGCAACCGGTTCGTCTACCGGATCCGGGCGGTCGATGGCGCGGGCAACCTGGCCCCCTGGCCGCCCGCGGCGAGCGCGACCTGCGTCGTCGTCGACCTGCCCGGTGTCCCGCCCGCGCCGCCGGTCTGGGCCGAGGCCGCGTTTCCCCAGGCGGGTGGCGTGATCCTCCGCTGGGTGCCCAACGCCGGCGCGGCCCTCGCCGGCTACCGCCTCTACCGGGCCGACGATCCCACCGCGGCGGGCGACGTCCGGTCCATGACGCCGCTCTTCGCCTCGGCCCAGGAGGAGGGCGGCGGCGCCGTGACCGGGGTCGTTCTGACCCGCGACGTGATGGGCGCCGTGACCTCCGTCACGGAGCTGGCGGCAGGCGAACGCCCGCCGGGGCGTCTCGTCCAGCACCTCGACGCGGCCGCGCCGGCCGGCCGGCCGCTCTATTACCGCCTCGTGGCCGAGGACGCTGGCGGCCAGCGGTCCGCCGCGTCGATGCGGCTCGTCGTCCAGCTCCCCAAGGTCCAGCCGCCGGCGCCGCCGGCGTGGCAGCCCCCGGTCCTCGCGCCCGGCGAGGTCGCCCTGAGCTGGACCGCCGAGCCCGACCTGTCGTGCCTCGTGCTGCGCCGCGGCAACGTCCCGCTGTGGCGGCCGCTCCGGCCATGGGCCGCGCCCGGCGACTACGCTCTCATCGACGAGGAGGTCACGGCCGGCACCGGGTACGAATACCGGGTCCGCGTCCGCGACAGCGTCGGCCGCGTGGTCGACGGCCCCATCCTCACGGTCACCGCGATCTGACGAGGCTGCCACCGTGCCCGAGTTTAGTGGCAACATCCATGACCTCGAACTGGCCCTCCCGTTCCCGGCCCCGGCGATCGGCGGCGGCCCGGTCTTCGTGGCTGGGCGGACGTTCGGCACCGATGGCCGCGATTGCCTCGACGTCTGGATCGACGACACCGCGCAGAACACCTACGACCCGCCCGACGGCGACCCGGTCACGCTCCACATCCGGACGCTGATCGCCGCGACCCACGGCTGGCTCCGCTTCGTCGCCGCCGGCCGGCCAGTGCCCGGACTCCGGACCCGCCAGGGCGGCCCCCTTGTCGTCACCGACGCGACGCTGGTCCTCGAGGTCTGGTCGACCCTCGCCAGCAACGTCGACCGGATGTCCCACGACGGCACCTACTTCGTCGAGCTGACCGAGGCCGGCAAGGGCGGCCGACCGGCGCTCCGCTACCTGCTGTACGAGAACGTCGACCTACTGACGCTCGACGACGCCATCGAGGAGCTGATCGAGGAGACCCGTCCGGATGCGTTCTTCAGCGCCGCCGACCGGACGGCCATGGTCCAGTCGTTCCGGGCCGGCGAGATCCGCATCCTCGCCCGCGCTGGCCGGGTCATCGGCGAGGCGGCGGCCGGCGATCCGGGTCCGCTGCCCATCCCGCCCGGAGCCGGCCCCACCTGGCGGCGCCTCACGTTCCGGGCGGCCGACCGGCTCGGCCAGCTGTTCGATCCGGGCTTCCACTTCCGGCGTGTCCACGAGGCGGCCGACATCGTCGAGGTGCCGCTCCTCGTCGACAAGGCGCTCATCCCGTCACGGCAGGCAGTGAAGGACCATGTCCTGCCGTCGATCACGCCGCGCCGGCTAATCCTCGACTGGCGCGACGAGTTCGGTCGGCCCGTGGCCGGCGCCCGGTTCTCGATGCCGCCGGCGACCGGTGCGGCGTCCAACATTGTCGTGACCGATGCCGCCGGGCTGTGGGTGGGGCCGACCCTCGCCGGCGGCGCGGATCCGCGGGCCATCACCGACCTCACGCTCACGCCCGAGACCGCCTCGACTCGCCTCGGGACCCTGCCGGACTCGCCGCGCTCGGCGCCCGCCCTCGCGCGCCAGCAGATGGCCGACGACTACCTCGTCGTCTCGGCGATCGACCTCGCCGAGTGGTTCCCCGCCCGCCCCGCCTCGAGCCCGTCGGTCGAGCCGCTGCAGCGGTGGACGGAGGGCAACCGGGTCACCGCGCTCATCGACGCCCAACGCACGTACTCCTACATGTACCGCGCCTTCCGGCGGACCTTCCGCGCCGACGACTTCACCGACGCCCCCGATGGCGGGCGGCCGCCCGCCGGCCCGCCGCTCGCCGACACGACCGGCCACCGCATCTACGTCGCCGGCTGGCGCTTGGGCCCGGAGCTATGGCTGCCGGACTTCGCGCCCGAGGCTCATCCCGACCCGACCTACAACGCCCAGGCCGAGATGGAGAGCGGCACGTTCGACGAGCGCGGCCACCTCATGGGCATCTTCCGCGCGGCGATCGCGGCCGGGGTCGACGTCCGGGCGTTGTTGTGGCGCCAGCAGTCGCAGGAACCCGAGCATACGACCGACAACACCGCGGCCGTCCGCTTCTTCAACCGTCTCGAGGCCGGCCGGCGTGGCCAGGCGATCCGCGACGCCGTCGGCCGGGTCGTCGGCTCGCACCACCAGAAGGCGGTCGTCGTGCAGAACGCCGACGGGCGGCTGGCGTTCGTCGGCGGCATCGACCTCGCCTGCGGCCGCTGGGACACCCCCGAGCACGAGCCGAACGACCCGCGCGCCGCGGGCGGTAGGGACCCAACCAACAGCGGGTGGCACGACACCCACACGATGATCGAGGGCCCGGCGGTCGACGACGTCGAGACGAACTTCCGCCAGCGCTGGAACGCCCATCCCGAGGCCAACGTCGACGGCCGGACGAACGTTCCGGCCCGGCCCCCGGCCGAGCTCCTCGGCCCGATCCCCGGGGCCAGCCACTTCGTCCAGGTCAACCGGACTCTGCCGACCGGCGTGTCCCACTTCCCGTTCGCCGACCCGGTCGCGGGCGATCCCGGCGCGAGGCTGACGCGGATCAACGCGATCCGCCGGGCGCGGCGCTTTGTCTACCTCGAGGAGCAGTACCTCACCCACTTCGACTGGGCGGACTATGACGCCCTGATCAACAGCTCGAACCCGTTGAGCTTCGTGCCGGCCGACCAGGACACGATGGCGGCGGCGCTACGGTCCCGGCTGGTCGGCGCGGACCCGCTTTCCTTCGTCGCGATCCTCGTCCCGCGGCGGCTCGACGAGGAGCCCAGGTTCGCCAACAGCGTCATCTACGAGCTGCGCAAGCGATTCATCAAGTTCCTCACGCACGGCCTGACCGACCAACAGATCCGCGACCGGCTGTTGGTCTTCCACCTCCGCAACAAGACCGGGCAGTTCACCTACGTTCACGCCAAGAACCTTGTCGCCGACGACATCTACGCCAGTATCGGCTCGAGCAACACTGGCTACCGCAGCCTGACCTACGACAGCGAGCTCAACTGCGACGTCATCGACGGCCAGATCGTAGGAGGCGTGCGGCGGTACGCACGCAACTTCCGGGTCGAGCTGTGGCGCGAGCACCTCCGCCTGGGCCCGGGCGGCGGGCCGTTCGTGCTCGACCCGCGGCGTGGCTTCGAGATGCTGCGCGCGGCGGCGGAAGGCAACCTCGCCCGGCCCCACGCGATCGAGCCCTACGACCCGTCCTTCATCGGTGACGACCTCACCGAGCCCGGCGCCGCGCCACTGTACGACCCCGACAACTCGAACCACGAGATTGTCCGAACCCACCTTGTCGATCCCGACGGCCGCAACCCAGACGATCCACTGCTTGACTACTTCGCGTTACTCGCATTGATCCAATAGACAGGCCACCCAAGCGACGGTCGCGAGTCATCAGGCAGACGCTGTACGAGCGCTGTAGGGTTGATCGATGGCCTAGAATGACCTTCGCGCTCAGGCAGACGCTGTCCTCGAGCGTGGCTCCCGAGCGGGAGTAACTCAGCTGGCAGAGTGTCTGCTTCCCAAGCCTGAGCGGCTCAGCGCTGTGGGCTCCCGTGTGGTGGTACCACCAAGTCCGCCCAGTTATCCGCTGTAGCTTTCGGCCCCTGCAGGTCGCACGCGGGGCGCCAACCGGAACCTAGCAGCCGATCGGCCCTGCAGCAATCCCCGACGTGTACGCCGGTGTGTACCGAGCGGCCGTGCCCTCATCCTCTCGCCCTCGTGGAGCGGTCGCCACGAGGGCAGGTCGTCGCTCGAGATCATCCGGGCCTACGGGGTCGCCCCGCCGTGGAGCCTCAGACCTCTCCGTTCGAGGTAATCGTCCCGGCGCTCGCGGCCACCGAGTCGCCAGGTGCCCAGCGACGGCGCATTGCGAACCTCTCGAGCTCAGTCGATGCTGCGACTGCTCGGCGGTGTGGAACAGCCGTTCCCACGCCCCGAACGCAGATCGCCGGCTCGACCGGAGTGGGACCGGCGGAACCTACCTCTTCGGTCCCGCCCGGTCATCGGCCGCGGGGCACGCACCTCGACCGCGACCGGCGCATCATGCCTGCGCCGAGGGTCCGACCGCCGCTCGATGGTGGTGCGTCAGGCTTCTCGTGAGCCACTCGGCCTGGGGTCGAAGATCCCGAGCTGAACGAGCAGTCCGAGCTGGTCCGGGACGCCCCAGTGTGCGGCGAGCTTGCCGTCACGGAACCGTAGCTCGTCGAACACGGTGATCTCGGTCCGGCGGCCGGTCGGAGGATGCCCGAAGACGCTGCCGGTGTTGACGCCCGTCCCGCGGCAACGGATCCACACCGTGTCGTCGGTGGTCGCCATGTCCTCGATCGTCAGCTCGAAGTCGCTGAACCAGCGGTGCAGAGTCCGGATCGTCTCCTTGGCTCCCTCAGGGCCAGGGCGAAGACCACGCTGGTGTTCCTCCATGTCGTCCGCGACCAGCTCGTCACAGACCTCGAGCCGACCGTGGGTGAAGCCATCCTCGATGAGGCGACGGGTGGCGGCGATGTTGTCGGCGACGCTCATGGGACGCTCCTTCGATAGAGTGGCACTCTATTCAGTGGAGTTGTACTCTCACCAGATGCGAACTGTCAAGAGTCGGCCCGGGACGGTCCGTGCGGAGCGCGCCGGATTGACCCGGCAGGCGATCACGGAGGCGGCCCGCCGATGCTTCCACGCCTCGGGCTATGCGGCCACGAGGCTGCGCGAGATCGCGGACGAAGCCGGCGTCGCCGTGCAGACGGTATACGCGGCGTTCGGCTCGAAGGCGAACATCCTCCGCGCGTTGCGCCTGGACGTGATCGGTGATGAGGAAGCCGACGCTGCGTGGGCTCAGTCTCTTGGGGCACCCGACAACCAGGCGGCCATTGACGCCTTCGCCCGCTCGATCCGACTCCGCTGGGAGCATGGTGCAGACGTCGTTGCCATCAATCGCGAGGCAGCCCGGGCTGACGTGCAGGTACGGGCGGAGGTGGAGGTTGCCGACCTGGTCCGCCGCACTGGGATCGCGGAGGTGGCGGCGGCGCTCGTCGCGCGCGACCCGGAGCTTGGGCCGGTCACGCGCGTCGCTGCGCAACTCGAGGCGCTCACCGTGACAACGGTCTACGAGGTCCTCACCGCCGGGCATGGCTGGGCCCCGGAAGCGTACGAGCGCTGGCTGGCCGGGGTTCTCGCGGACGCCCTTGCCCGGAACAGACCCAGCGATCGTCGATAGCCGATTGCCCGCACCGAGAACGAGGCGAGCGGCCGGAGCCTACTCCTTGCCGGAGCGGGATCGCGACCACCATCCGACTTGCGTCGCCATCAGGGTGCTGGGCACGTCGCGTTCGTCGCCCGTGACAGTGAGGAGTCGGTCGGTAGCGTGGTCGGGGCGAGAGGGATAGCCCCGCCACCAACGACTTTCCGATCACGATGCGCCTCGCCGAGCCGCCGACGTCACACGATCTGGTCCGCAGCGCATGACGCCGGCGCTCTCGCCACCCCGCCGAACGCGCCACGGATCGTGAGGTCGGCGTGGTCGCAGCCGTCCTGGTTGCCGGGTCGGAGAAGGCGGCGGCCCAACGACTCGGCCTGTCGCACTCGACCGTGAAGCACCACCTCGCGAACGCGCGGTCCAAGGTCGGTGCGACGACGACGGCGCAGCTCGTGTCGATCCTCGCCCCGCGGCTGCCCGAGCCCGAGCGCATGCGCCTACCGGACGACTGATGGGTCTTCCCGACCACGCTTGACCCGACGGTGGGCCCGGCCAGCGCACTTCGTGCTGAGTTCAGCAGGCGACCGGCCTGCGACTCGATGTCGACCCCTACGCGCTCGCCAACACGCTGAACACGTCGACCGACTCGACGTGCATGAACGGTGGTCGGCGCGCGGTGCGGGCGGCCTCGACGGCGCCGCGCGCGGCCTCCTCGGACCTGAAGACCAGCACGTTGAGCGTCCTGCCGGCTCCGTCGCTCATCCACAGGGCCGAGACGAAGCCGGGTGCCTCGCGCACGCGCGGCGCCACGTTCGCGCTCACCATGCTCCCGCTGCCATCGATCTGTGCCGCATCGCCCGCCTCACGGACCACGACTGCGAACATGGGACGCTCCTTCGCCTATTATCACGCAAGGTAACGTGATTTCACATAAGGCAGAGTTGCACGAAATGGCCGAGAGCGTCAAGCCCCGTCGTCGCTACCAGTCACGGCGCCGCACGGCGCAGGCCGCGCAGACGCGACGCGACATCGTGACGGCCGGCGGCCTGCTCTTCCGCGAGCGCGGCTACGCTGTTCCGCTGGCCGAGATCGCGGGCGAGGCCGGCGTCGTGGTCGAGACGGTCTACCGGATCTTCGGCAGCAAGGCCGCACTGTTCAGGGCGGCGGTGGAGGCGTTGCTGGCGGGCGGCGCCGGACGGGCCGAGGTCCCCGTCGAGGAGCGGCCGGCGATTCGCGCCATTCACGACGAGCCGGATTCGCGCAGACAGGTGGCGGGCTATGCCGCGACGCAGCCCGGGATCCACCGCCGTGCAGGTCCGCTCCTCCGTGCCCTTCGCGATGCCAGGGGGAGCGATCCCGAGCTCCGGCGGCTGTGGGACGAGATGGAGGCTCGGCGGCTCGACGGACAGGGGCGATTCGTGCAGATGCTCGCCGACCGGGGGGCCCTCAGGCCGGGCCTCACGGTCGACGCCGGGATCGACATTGCGTGGACGCTGTGCTCGCTCGCGGTCTACGACTTGCTGGTCCTCGCTCGAGGCTGGGGCGACGAGCGCTATCAGGCCTGGCTGACCGACACCCTTGTCCGGGAACTGCTCGCTACTGGTGCTCCTGGCGGCTGAACCAGCGAGAGAGGTTCAGAAGCAGATTCCGGCCCGAATGGGTATGGTCCCAGTCAGTCCATGGAGACGGCTGGCACGATCACGCCGCTCCGGCAGCGCGTCGAGTGGGGGACGAAGTCAGATGGCGGATACGAAGGCATCCACGAAGCGGACCAGCTCGGCGAAGGCTTCCGGCAATGTCTTGAGCGACGAAGAGCGCGCCGCGATGCAGGAGACCATCCGGGAGCGAAAGAAGGCGGCGAAGCTCACCCCCGAGGAGGCGCGCATCCAGGGCGAGGCCGACGTCCAGGCCAAGATCGCCGAGATGGCCGAAGACGACCGGGCGATCGCGGCGCGCGTCCACGAGATCGTCCGCGCGACCGCCCCAGGCCTCGTGCCTCGGACGTTCTACGGGATGCCGGCGTACGCCAAGGACGGCAAGGTGATCTGCTTCTTCCAAGCGAAGTCGAAGTTCAAGGTGCGCTACTCAACCGTTGGCTTCCAGCCCGACGCGAGGCTCGACGAGGGGGAGATGTGGCCGGTCGCCTACGCCCTCACGAGCGTGACGGCGGCGGGCGAGAGGCGGATCGCCGAGCTCGTCAAGAAGGCAGCGGGCTAAGCCCCTGGCGCGGACGCTAGAGCATCCGGCGACGCGAGGGCAACGATGCCGTTCGCCGTGCGCGCCAGCGACTCGTCCAGGGCAATGAGGGCGTCCGCCTCGGCCCGACTCCATGACACGGTCGATTGGCAGAGACCATCGCCATACTGAAGCGCGTGTGCAAGCAGTCACTTCGGAGGACGTCGATGGCGGTGCGTGTTGACCTGAACATCTCGCTGGACGGCTTCGCTTCAACGACCGACCAGACGCCCGAGAACCCGTTCGGGCACGACTGGGCGCGCCTGGTCGAGGCCTACGTCGCGACGCGCACGTTCCGCGCCCGGGTGCTCCACGAGACGTCCGGCGAGGGAACGTCCGGCGTCGACGACCAGTACGCGCAGGCGTACTTCGCAGAGGTCGGTGCGGAGATCATGGGTGCCGGCATGTTCGGGCTCCACGCCGCCGGGGACGATCCGGACTGGCGCGGCTGGTGGGGCGACGAGCCTCCGTTCCACGTCCCGGTGTTCGTGCTCACCCACAGGCCGCGCCCGGTGCTCGAGATGGCGGGCGGCACGACGTTCCACTTCCTCGCCGCGACGCCCCGCGAGGCGCTCGACCTCGCGTCAGTGGCCGCGGGCGGCAAGGACGTGCGGATCGGCGGCGGCCCGACCGTGGCGCGCGACTTCCTCAAGGCCGGACTCGTCGACCGGCTGCACGTCGCCATCGCCCCGATCCTGCTCGGCCGCGGCATCCGGCTCTGGGACGACCTCCGCGGGTTCGAGGACGGCTACAACGTGACGTCGGAGGTCGCGTCGAGCGGGACAACGCACCTGACCTTCTCGCGCTGAAACGTCCGGGTCCTCCGGCTTGTAGCCCCGACCGGGCCTCCCGCCCCGTGAGCATGGCCCAAACGGCCGAATAGGAATCGGGCCACGCGGCCAGCACCATTCAGGGCATGATGGCGCGCTGGTCCGATCCACACCGACTCCCGGGTCCCCCCGCCGGGTACGTCCGCGCCGTCAACACCCCGGCCGACCGATTTCCTGCTGCGCTCGTTCTCCCACCGCGCGGCGTGGACGTCGTCGCGCCCGGCGAACAGCGACCGGAAGAGCGCGATCTTGGCCTCCGCCGACGAATGGCCGTCCACGCTCACACGGTCAGCGCTCGCCGACGGTTCGCGGAAGAGGGTGGGCTCCCAGGCAGGCGGCGGCGGTTGGGCGACCGTCGTGGCGCGGATCCGAACCAGCACCTCGTTGTCCTTCGGAACGGGCTTCACCACGTCCCTGAGCTGAAGGACATCCGGTGGTCCGTAGTCCGTGCACGCGACGCTCTCATGGGTCTCCAGTTCGCGCGCCCGTATCTGTTCTCAATCTCCGTGGCGTGGTCGACGTCGACGTGGACAGGCCGTCCACGCCGGTTTCCGATTTGGCATCTGCCACACCCGCCTGGCCTGTCCCGCGCGTCGTCGGGGGCCCGGGGTCGACAGGACTGACCGAGACCAAGGGCATTCCCAGATCACGCACTCTCTTGAGCAGTCCATGCAACGCGGCCTGGTCCACCACCGGCCCGCTGATGAGCGTGTCGCCACCGTCGAGCGTGATCGTCAGGCCCACGAACCAGTCCGCCCACCGAGCGTCGAGCTGGCCGGTGATCCGGATCTGATAGGCCATCGGTTGGCCCAAATCTGCCTGCCGGTCGAGATCGCTGGCCATCGCACCGTGCCCGTCGCGGATGGTCATTGCCTGCTCACGCCGCGGCCTCGCCGACGTCGCCCGGGGTGGGGTCATTGACCAGCTCCACGGCCCGGACGAGGCCGTCACGCATCCGGATGATCCGGTCGCAGGCCGCCCCGACCTCCGCGTCGTGGGTGACGAGCACGAACGTCTGGCCGTGCTCGCGGTTGAGGTTCCGGATCAGACCGAGGAGCTCCACGGACCGGTGGGAGTCGAGGTTGCCGGTCGGCTCGTCGGCCAGGACGAGCGCCGGGTCGTTAACGAGCGCCCGGGCGATCGCGACGCGCTGCTGCTCGCCGCCGGACAGCTCGGACGGGCGGTGCGTCGCGCGCTCGGCCAGGCCGACCATGTTGAGCCGGGCGATCGCTCGCTCGCGTGCCTCACGCCGGCCGAGCCCCGCATATTCGCCGGCGAGCATGACGTTCTCGACCGCGGTCAGCGTCGGGACCAGGTTGAACTGCTGGAACACGAAGCCCATCTCGCGGGCCCGGATCCGGGTCCGCTCGCCGTCCGACATGCACGTCGCGTCGCGCCCGGCGAACGACAGCTCCGGCGCCGGCCCGTGGTTCTGGTCCGGGCTGTGGAGCAGCCCGAGCAGGTGCATCAGGGTGCTCTTGCCCGAGCCGGACGGGCCCATGATCGCGACCAGCTCGCCGGCCTCGATCGAGACGTCGACCCCGCGCAGGGCCTGGACCTCGTTCCTGCGGCTGAGCTTGTAGGTCTTGCGCAGGTTGCGCCCTTCGAGCAGTGCCATTGTCAGGTGCTCCTATTCGTAGCGGAGGGCCGCGACCGGGTCGAGGCGCGCCGCGTTCCAGGCGGGGATGATCCCGGCGACGACGCCGAGGATGGTCGAGAAGAGGACGGCGAAGATCGCCGTCTGCGGGGTGAGCTGGAAGAGGATCGTCCCCGAGCTCCGGCCGAGCTCGTTGGCGAGGTAGACGACAACCGAGCCGAGGCCCAGCCCGAGCAGGCCACCGAGCAGGCCGATCAACCCGGCCTCGCTGACGAGCTCGCGGATGACCCGCGCCCGCGAGCCGCCGATCGCGCGCTTGATCCCGATCTCCCGGGTCCGCTCGGCGACCGTCATGGCCATCGTGTTGATCACCGACAGGCCGCCGACGATCAGGCTGATCAGGGCCACCCCGACGATGATCGCGTTGAAGATCGCGACCGACGAGCCCACGACCCCGTCGAACTCGGCGCCGGTCATCGCCGACGCGTTCGGGATGTCGGCCTCGATCCGTGCGGCGAGGGCTTCGACGTCGGCTCCCTCGTCGGGATAGACCGTGATGTCGGTCGCGAGCTGGTCCGCCCGCACGTTCTCGCGGACGACCGGTGGCAGATCCTGGAAGTAGATGGCCTGGGCCGCCGCGAGCGGCACGATCGCGGTCGTGTCCGGCGCGGTCAGGGTGGGCTCGAGGATCCCGACGACGTCGAACGTCATGCCCCGGATCTCGACCGTGTCCCCGATGCCCTTGCCGAGCTTGCGGGCGAGGTCCGAACCGAGGACGGCCACGAGGGAGTCGGCGTCTTCGGCGGTGAGCGCGCGACCCTGGGCGACCCGGGCGTCATACATGTTGTTGCCGTGATCTGCGCCGGGCAGGTCCCCGACGATCATGTCGGGCATGCTGATCCCGCCGTTCGACGCGGGATCGAGGAGGGTGCTGACGCCGGGAACGGCCGCAGCCACCCCGTCGATCGCGGCGATGTCGTCGACCAGGGCGATCGCCATCGGGCTGTCTCCGGACAGCCCACCGGCCTTGTCGGTGACAACGATCTTGCCCGCGTAGTAGTCGCTGCCGATGGCGACGATCGCGCTGATCTTGTTGGCCATCGAGCCGAACACGACGAGGGCCCAGATGCCGATCGTGATGCCGGTGACGGTCAGGGCGGTCCGAAGCCGCCGTCGGGCGAGGTTGCGAAGCAGGCTCATGCCAAGAACTCCTTGACTTGGGTGAAGAGGGCAGGCGGAGGTCGGTGAGGCGGTGAGGACCCCTATGCGGGTCGGGGCGACAGGATGACGACCGCGGTCCCGCGCGAGCGCCGTGCGGCGAAGGCGTCGAGATCCCCGCCGTCGTAGGCGACCCACCGCGCCCACAGGCGGGGCCGTTCCTCCTCGTTCGCGGCGCGCCCGCGGACGGGGCGCGACGAGCCGCCGGGCAGATCGACGATCGCGTCGGGATGCGCCTGCAAGTTGAGCCACCAGGCGGGCTCCGGATCGCCCCAGCCGTTCATCGCGAGGGTGACCAGGTCGGGACCGTCCTCGAAGTAGGCGAGGATGGCCTTGCGCTCCTCGCCGCTGCGGCGACCGACCGTCCCCAGACGCATCATGCCCTGGTGGTCGGCCGTCGCGGCCCGGAGGCCGAGTCGGCCGCTGGTGACCGAGTAGACGGCCCGCTGCGCCACCCAGAACGTGCGGATGAACCAGCGCGGCGGCAGGGACGGTGACTTCTTCGACGGTTCAGACACGGTGTGCTCCTGTTCTGTGTGTATTCATCGGTGGTCTGCAGGGGCAGCGTCGTCCCGCGGTGGGATGAGCGTCATCCCTCCCAGGAGGTATCCGAAGGACTAATCGGAGAAGGATCGCGGGGGCCCTGGAGGGCGGAGAGGGTCCAACCGGCGTGCCGCCGGCCGGCCGGGCGTCGTCGCCGACGCCGTCCAGCTCAGGCGTCGGGGCGGCGGTCCTCGGACAGGTAGCCCAGGGCTCGTCCCCTGGCGACCGCCTGCGTGCGGCTGCTGACACCGAGCTTGGCGTAGATGCTGCGGGCGTGTGCCTTCACCGTGTGCAGGGACAGGTACAACCTGAGCGCGATCTCCTGGTTGGTCAGCCCCCTGGCGATGAGAGCGAGCACTTCGAGCTCGCGGCCGCTGAGGGGTTCGGCGAGACGGCTTCCGGCGACTCTCGCCGCGGGTGATGCGGCCCGTTCCGCGTCATCGAAGGGGAACGCTGCCAGCAACCGCCGGACGTACTCCGGCCGGACCCCTCGAGACAACGCCTCGCGGAGCAAACGAGCCATCGGCGCACCTTCGTCGACGAAGATGCGGATGAAGCCGCCCGGCTCCGCCAGCGCCAGGGCTTCGTCGAGCACCTCCACGGCCTCGGCCCGCTCGCCACGGGCATCGAGCGCGACGGCGAGCAGCACGAGGGCCTTGAGCTCCTCGTCCGCCCAGGCCTTCTCCGCCATCTGCCGGCGATATGGCTCCAGCACCGCGAGCGCTCCGGTGGGATCTCCCTGGGCCAGGTGCACCCGGGCCTGGCTGAGTGGCAGATCGTGCGCCTGGGCCACGTGCGCGGCCGCCGCCACGTCGCCCTGGCGAAGGAACGTCACCACCCTCCCGGCGGCGATTGCGGGCACCTGGAGCACGAAGTCATGCTGGCGCGCGGCCTGATCGGCCTCAGCCAGGATCGCCGCCGCACCGGCGGCATCTCCCCGGGCAAGTGCCAGTCGGGCGAGGAACACTCCACAGGCGACGGGTATGTCCGTGTTCACTGTCTGTCGTGCCAGTTGGAGACCCTGCTCCCCGTGCTGTCGGGCGGCATCGAGGTCGTTCCATTGGTAGAGCACACGGGCCAGGCCCAGGTGGGCTTCGCAGGCACGGGGAGGCCCCAGGCCGGCTGCCAGCTCCAGGGCGTGCCGGAAGGTCCCGGCCGCCAGAACGAGCTGATTGTCCAGTGTCTGGCTGTGGCCCAGAAGTATCGACCCCATGGTCTCGTCGGACGTGTTCCCCGATGCCGCGCCCATCGCTGTCACTTCCGCGAAGGCCTGCCGCGCCGCGGCGCGGTCTCCCTGAAGGAGGTAGGCGTGGCCCAGCTTGAAGACAGCGGAGGCGCGGAACGGGAGGTTGTCGGCGTGCAGATACTCCAGGGCACGGCGCGACTGGGCAATGATCGTCTCGACCTGGTCCGGGCGCCACGCCAGAAAGGCCCGCACGGAGGCGATCCGTCCTACGAGATCCCGGGTCCGGTCGTCCGTCCCGGCGTCCTGCAGCGCTCGTTCAGCCGCCTGGAGCTTCGGCTCGATGGCATCGGAGTACCCCCAGTTGAGCAGCAGCGAGGCAGAGGTCACCCACAGGGACGGCCTGGCATCGAGCACGGTCGTCGGGAGCGACTCCAGCCAGTGAAGGACGGGGACCAGCCCGCCACGAAAGTGCAGGGGCATCCCTCCTCCCTCGATGAGGCGCTCGGCCCGCTCGACGTCATGGCCAGCGGCAGCGTGCTGGAAGGCTTCGATCTCGAGGCCGTTGGCCTCGAACCACGCGCTGGCGCGGATGTGGTCCTCGTCTCGGTCCGCAGCTGATCCGGCAGCCTGCTGGCGCCGCTGCCGCAGCAGTTCGGCGAAGAGATGGTGGTAGCGGTACCA